>CAWGKX010000014.1:0-965550 GCA_963823285.1 uncultured Bacteroidales bacterium
GACGTCACCGCGCGGCGGCTGGCGGAGGAGGCGGTGGCGCGCGAGCGAGGCGCGGAAGGACGCGATCTTGCAGTCCTGCGCTCGACGGCATCATCGGCATGGATCACGAGGGCCGGGTCGTCGAGTTCAACCCGTCGGCCGAGCGGCTGTTCGGCTACCGCCGCGACGAGGTCCTCGGCCGGCCGCTTGGCGGAGCTGATCATCCCTCCTCCTCTCCGCGAACGCTACCGGGGCGGGTTGTCGGCCTACCTCGCCACCGGCGAGGGCCCCGTGATCGGCAGGCGGATCGAGTTCCCCGCGCTTGTGCCGACGCACCGAGTTCCCCGCCGAGCTGGCGATCACCCGAGTCCCGGCCGCCGGGCCGCCGCAGTTCACCGGGTTCATCCGCGACCTGACCGAGCAGAGCGCGCCGAGCGGGCCTTGTGGGAGAGCGAGGAGCGGCTGCACCTGGCCCTCGACGCCTCCCAGCTCGGGACCTTCCATTGGGACCTGCCGAGCGGCTCGCTCAGGTGGAATACCCGGTGCCGGGAGCACTTCGGGGTCTCCCCCGACGCCGGGGTGACGATCGACCTCTTCTATGACCGGCTGCACCCCGACGATCGCGCGGACCCGCCAGGCCGTCACTCGCGCCATCGAGGACCGCGCCGAATACGACATCGAGTTTCGGACCGTGGACCCGCAAGGACGCACGCGCTGGATCCATGCCAAGGGAGGCGTCTTCGACGACCCCTCGGGCCAGCCGTACCGCTTCCACGGCACCACGATCGACGTGACCGGTCGCAAGCGGCAGGAGCAGGAGCTGCTCGAGGCGAAGGAGGCGGCGGAGGCGGCGAGCCGGGCCAGGGAGCAGTTCCTCGCGGTCCTGAGCCACGAGCTGCGGACGCCGCTGACCCCGGTCCTGGCGACCGTCACGGCGCTGGAGGCGCGTCGTGACCTCCCGCCGGGACTGGACGACGAGGTCGCCATGATCCGTCGCAACGTCGAGACGGAGGCTCGCCTGATCGACGACCTCCTGGACCTGACCCGGCTCATCCGGGGCAAGATCGCGCTGCACGAGGGGGTCCTCGACGTCCACGACGCCTTGCACGCGGCCCTGGCGGCCTGCCGGGGTGACATCGAGGCGAAGCGGATCGGGGTCTCGCTCGACCTCGGGGCCCGGTCCCACCACGTCCGGGCGGACCGGGCCGGGGCATCCACAAGGTGTTCCGGAACCTGATCGACAATGCCGTCAAGTTCACACCCGAGGGCGGGCGGATCGGCCTGCTCACGGCGGACGACATGCCGGGCGTGCTGGTCGTGCGGATCAGCGACAACGGCATGGGGATCGAGCC
This sequence comes from uncultured Bacteroidales bacterium, assembly GCA_963823285.1. GTDB lineage: Bacteria > Bacteroidota > Bacteroidia > Bacteroidales > JAGOPY01 > JAGOPY01. The sequence goes on from CAWGKX010000014.1 coordinate 1,332, forward strand.
GGAGGCGCTGCATGAGGATTTTCGACGCCTTCGAGCAGGCGGAGCGGACGCTGACCCGCCATTTCGGCGGGCTGGGATTTGGGGCTGGCGATCTCCCGGCGCTGGTGGAGATGCACCAGGGATCCCTCACCGCGTCGAGCGGGGAGGGACCGAGGGGGCGACGTTCACGTTGCGGCTGCCGACGATTGCACCACCCGCCTCGCCGGGCCAGCCCACCCGTCCGGCGAGCCGCCCCGGCCGGGAAGGCCTCCGGATCCTGCTCGTCGAGGACCACGACGACACGCTGCGAACGATGTCCCACTGCTGCGGTCCCGCGGTCACCAGGTCACGGCGTCGGCAGCGTGCAGGAGGCCCGGGAGGTCTCGGGTCGGGAACGGTTCGACCTGCTCATCAGCGACATCGGGCTGCCGGACGGCAGCGGATTCGAGGTCATGCGCCACCTCCGGACGACGCAGCCGGTCCGGGGCATCGCCCTGAGCGGCTTCGGGCGCGCGGAGGACCTGCGGAACAGCCGGGAAGCGGGCTTCGACCACCACCTGACCAAGCCGGTCGATTTCCAGAGTCTCGAGGAGCCGATCCGCGATGTCGCCGTGAAGGGCTCTTGCTCAAGAACGCCGAGAACCCCGACGAGCAGCGGGACGAGGAGCGGCGGTTGGAAGAGGCCTTGGCCCTGAACAAGTCGCTGGCGGTGGCCTACTAACATGAAGAAAGTTCTCCCTCAGTTCAAGGAGCATCCCGGCAAACGGTTCACGACGGCGTTCCTCAACGACTGGCTCAATCGGGTGGAGGCTTCCGGGATCAAGATGCTGCAGCAGATGGCCAAGACACCGGCGGCGCACCGCAGTGGGCTTCTGGCCTCCTACGAGGTGCCGATCACGAGCGGCCCCATGGAGGGGACGAACAACAAGATCAAGACGATGAAGTAAGAGGCTGTCCGGTAAACTTTTCCATGGAGGCCAAGAACTTACGCGACGGCAGTGGCCCCGGAGGAGGGCGATTCCCCGAACAACCGCACGGATACCGACACGGCAGTAGCCATAAGTCCTTGAGGGTCAAGAGAATCATTCCAGGATAGCCTCAAACAAGCCTATGGATTCCGCGACGGTGAGTTCTTCAAGCTGAAGAACCTCGCAATTCACGAGACCGGGTACGAAATGGTCGGATAAATCGAATTTTACGGCTCGTCTCGCGGCGCGCTGCCACCGGATGAACCCTCAAGGATGACCGGAAAAAGCGATCCCGCACGGGCTCCCCCTTGACCCGGCTCGCCACCTGTCGAGAAAATTGGGCCGTCTCGGGAGGGGGTGAAGGCCAAGTCGGCGGCGCGATCACCTGGCTCAAATCGTTGCGTCCAAGGCTCTGGAGCGCGGCACCGTTTACCTTCCCTTTGCACTCGGGAGGTCCGGTGGGCATCACTTTAGTTGGTGGTACAGGCGATCAGTTGTGGGAGAAGTCGCGGTTCCAGAAGGCCTCCCACTGGCCCTTCTCGCTGCGGTAGAGGGCGCGGAGATGACAGAGTGCGTCCGCTCCATCCTCCCCCCAACGCATCCCGGCCAACTTCAGCCGTTGGCCGACCACCGTCTTGCACGCGCTCTCCACCGCCCCGCTGCCGATGCACCAGCCTTTGGCCAGGTATTCGGGGTACTCCATGCGGTGCGCGTGACGCTCCAGGTAGCCAATCAGCTCCGCAACCGCGTCGCTCAGGCCCGCGCGCGGCGGCCAGTCCCATTCGCTCAGCACCGCCGCCAGGACCGCGCCGCCTTCGTCCTTGAGCAACTGCCGCCACCGCTGCGCTGGCTCCTCGGCGCGGGTCTCCTCGGCGGGGTACAACCGCCGCGCCAGGCCGGTGAGCTTCTCGGCCGGGTGGTAGAAGTCGAGGATGATCACTTCCACGCGTGGGAAGTTCTCCCGCAGCCGATCCTCCAGGCCGGCCCCGCCGTCCGAGAGTCCGATCCAACGGTCGGCCCGGTCCATGCCGACCTGCCCGGCGGGTCGGCGAAGCCACGGCGCGAAGTCCTCCAGGGAGTCCAACCCCGCGAGGTAGCGGGCCTGCATCGGCGTCGGCCGCTCGTCCGGCCACAGCCACTCGGGGCAGGCATTGCACACCATGCCCACGTAGGCCATGCGACCCTCGGCGGGGCCGCCCCCCTCGCCCTGCTGCCGCACGCCCGTGGCGTCGAGTTCGACATAGGCGCAGCGCTGCCCCTCGTAGTCCTTGTGCCACGGCCAATCCGTCGGGGGACCAAAGGTCGCGCCGGCCTCGACGGCGTCGACCAGACGTTGGCCGGCGTCTTCGGTGGTCCGCTCGACGGTGGATTCCCCGAGCCGCACGCCGGCCATCTCCTCCAGCAACTCGGCCCCCTTCTCGAAGCTGTCGGCGACGGTGCCGGCCAGCGTGGCGACCCGCTCCAGGCCCGGGGTCAGGTGGCGTGTCGTCAGGCCCGCCTCGTGATCGAAGGGAAACAGGCCCGTGCCGCAGCGTCGGCAGAGGTAGTAGGCGCGTCGGTAGTGGACCGGACCGACGAGGCTCAGGGGCGTGTGCGGGCGGTGCGAATGGAACTCGGCCGCCTGGCCACAGTGCGGGCAGGTCACGCTGGCGCCTTGGTATCCGTTTTTTTTTTCGCCAGGTGCTGCTCGAGGGCCTTGGCGGCAATCTTGTGGGCCAGGGCGCGGATCTTGAACTCGTGGTCGCCGAAGAGGTGGGCGTCGTCGGTGGTGGCGAGCTCGGCGGCGAGTTCGCTGATCTCGGCGTCGACAGCCTCGCGGATGGCTCGGGCGAGGTCGTCGACCTCGGCCTGCTTCTCGGGCGGCAGCGGTTGGGACGGCATGGTGACCTCCGGTCCTACGGGTGGGTTTTGCTCAGCGATGCCCGCATTCGCCCTTGTGTACAAAGATTCCACCAACTTTCAAGACGCCCACCGCGGGAGGTCGTCCAGGCAGGAAAATCGTTGCCAGCGGTTTTTCACGGTGGTATCGTCATTGGCTGCAGTTGAAGCTGCTGTCCCAGAGGGCGTCCATCTGGGAAAGATTCGGTTAAGGTAAATCAAGTCGTGCGTCGATTTAGATGTCCGCTTCGTAGGTCCTTACCTGGCAACGACTGGAACTGGCGGTGGATTTACGAAACGAACATCGAGCGTTGGCCTATGGAGTAAACGCAAATGGCCGATCTCGTAGAAATCGCGTTCCCGTCCGAGGAAAAGGCGGAAGAGGTCCGCCAGAAGCTGCTCGATATGCAGAAGGAATACCTGATCGAGCTGGGCGATGCGGTGATCGCGGTGAAGCAGCCCAATGGCCGTGTCAAACTGAATCAGCTCGTCAACCCAACCACGTCCGGCGCCATCTCCGGGACGCTCTGGGGCACGCTGATCGGCATGATCTTCCTGGTGCCCCTGGCCGGCGCGGCGATCGGCGCGGCCTCCGGCGCCATCTCCGGCGGTGCTCTCCGATGTCGGCATCAATGACAGGTTCATGAAGGATGCCGCGCAAAGCCCGCAATCCGGGAACGCGACGCTCTTCCTGCTCATCCGCAGGATGACGACCGACAAGGTACTGGCGGCGTTGCAGGGCGAGGGCGGCACGGTGATCCGCACGTCCTTCGATGACACTAAGGAGGAAGCCCTGCGCGCGGCGCTGCGCAGGTGCAACCCAGTCCTCCCCGCCGCCTGCAGGTTGAAGTAGCAGCAAGACGGTCGCCGCCGTCCTCGCCGGGTGGCAGCCACCGTCCTGGTGGGCAGCAATCGGGCTTGTCCGGCGCAAGGTCCGGCGCTGCAGCAGGTCTCTAGAGTCATGCTCTGGGGTTGTACCTAAGCAGCTGCAGCCCTTTGGATCCGGTCGAGCTCACCGCCTTGAGGCGTTGTTGCATGAATAATTCCTTGCTGATCAAGAGGTTACGACGAACAAACCGACCCAGAAGCCGCCAATTGGGGATGTTGTTTGCCGCAAATCCTTTGAAAAACAGGAGTTATTCGTGCAACAATGCCCTGCCTTGATGGGCTGCACCGGTCGAGTCAACCTAAACATTAGGACAGGCTCGACCAGTCGTCACGAGATCCGAACCACGAGGAGAGATGTCCATCGCCACTTCTGAAGCTCCCGTAAGGGTTGACCACGATCCCGTTCTGGTGGACCTCGCGCTGCAAGGTGGAGGCGCGCATGGCGCCTTCACCTGGGGAGTGCTGGATAGGCTGCTCGAAGGAACCTGGGTCCGGATTGAAGGCATCTCCGGTACGTCGGCCGGCGCCATGAATGCTGCGGTTCTGGTCGATGGTACATCGGAGGCGGAGCAGAGGGTGCTAGACAGCTCTCGAGCGCTTCTGGCAGTCGTGTCTCTCATGCCGCACGGTTCAGCCCGTTACGCCGAAGTCCCCTCGAATGCTGCTCGGGCGATGGACGTTGGACAACTCGCCCGTGTTCCTCGCCTTGGACCTGGCAGGCCCGCATTTTCTCGCCCTATGATCTCAATCCAGGTGGCGCTAACCCATTAAGCGAGATACTGACCGAATGCGTGGATTTTGAGCGGGTGGCGAAAGCGCCCATCAAGCTGTTCGTGACCGCCACCAATGTGCGGACCGGCCGTGGCCGCGTATTCCACAATGCCGAGCTCACACCGGATGTTCTGCTTGCATCTGCCTGTTTACCGACAATGTTCCAAGCTGTTGAGATCGATGGCGACGCCTATTGGGATGGCGGCTATGCAGGCAATCCCACAATGACGCCTTCGTCCGCGAATGCGCTTCGAGCGATACAATTTTGGTGCAGGTCAACCCGGTCGAACGGACTGGGCACACCACGCAGCGCACGCGATATCCTCAACCGCCTCAATGAGGTCTCTTTCAACGCTACCTTGTTGAAGGAACTGCGGATGATGGCTGTCTTGCGTCAGGTCGCCGATCCCGGCGACAGCGAAGGCAGGCGATGGGCCGGAATGCGTATCCATCGCATCAACAGTGCGATGATGACCAACCTTGGCTATTCCTCCAAGCTTAACGCCGAATGGGACTTTCTTTGCATGCTGCGCGACGAAGGCCGCCGCAGTGCAGAGGTCTTTCTGGAACGCCATCGTCAGATCTTGGCCAGCGCTCGACGCTCGACCTTGATGCCTTGCTTGGAACAGGTCTGATGCCGCATGGGGCTCGTCGGCATACTTTTAGCCCTCGGGCTGCTGATCTGGCTGGCCTATAAAGGCTGGAGCGTGCTCCTGCTGGCCCCCGTTGCGGCACTTGTCGCGGCCGCGGCGGCGGGCGAGCCGCTTCTCGCCCACTGGACGCAGACCTTCATGGGAGGCGCGGCGCAATTCCTGGCGCAGTTCTTTCCGCTGTTTCTTCTCGGCGCCCTGTTCGGGAAGCTCATGGAGGACAGTGGCTCGGTCGGAGTCATCGCCCGCTTCATGACCGAGCGAGCTGGGAGCAAGTCGTGCGATGCTGGCTGTGGTTTGGCCGGCGGCATTGTCACCTATGGCGGCGTCAGTCTCTTCGTCGCCTTCTTTATCCTCGCGCCTATGGCGCAGGCGCCTGTTCCGGTCAGCCGATATCCCCCAACGGCTGATGCCGGCGACGATCGCTCTCGGCACAATGACCTTCACCATGTCGGCGCTGCCGGGTACGCCTGCTCGATCCAGAACGCGATCCCGATGCCGTTCTTCGGCACGACCCCCTTCGCGGCTCCGGGCCTCGGCATCATCGCCGCGGCCATCATGCTCGCATTCGGGTCTGTGGTGGCTCGGCCGCGCCGAGGCAGCGCCCGTCGCGCCGGCGAAGGCTATGGCGGGGACGCGAGTCGCTCCCGATGCGGCAGCGGAAGATCAGATCGTCCGCGAGCGGGCAACAACCGCGCGCGAATTCGATCCGGCCGAGATTCATCGTGGCCGTCATAGCGACACCTCCCGCCCGTCGTTGTCGCCGTGCTGCCGCTCGTGATCGTAGTGAGCGTCAATCTGCTGATGTCGATGTTCGTTCTGCCGCGCCTCGACGTTTCTTTCCTGGCGGAGCAGCGCTGGGGCGCAACCTCGCTGTCGGCCGTGGGGGGCGTGTGGGCGGTGGTCGTTGCGCTCACCGCCGCCATCCTGACGCTTGTCCTCTCAATCGCCGGCGCCTGCCTGCATTGCGCGAAAGTATGGATGCTGGCGCGAATGCCTCGGTGCTGCCCGCCTTCAGCGTCGCAAGTCTCGTGGGCTTCGGTGCGGTTGTCGCGGCGCTGCCTGCCTTTGCGACTGGTGCGCGACTGGGTACTGTCGATCGGGGGCGGGCCGCTCGTCTCGCTCGCCACCGCCACCAACGTGCTCTCCGCCCTAACCGGTTCGGCCTCGGGCGGACTGACGATCGCCCTGGACGCGCTCGGTGGCACCTATATGCGTCTCGCAGCGGATCTGGGCATCGATCCCGCGCTCATGCACCGCGTCGCCGTGATCGGCTCCGGGACGCTCGACAGCCTGCCGCACAACGGCGCCGTGGTCACGCTGCTCGCCGTCTGCGGATCTACACATCGTGAGAGCTATTTCGATATTGTCATGGTCGCCATCGTCGGCGGCCATTCTTGCCTTGGCCGCAGTGATCATATTGGGCACAGTGTTCGGGTCGTTCTAAACATGTGTGGACGCCGCGGCGACTCGAGGCGTTAACGCAAAAGGAATAAAAGGGGGATATTGCGGAATGTAGTGGCCTCAAAACCTGGTCCAGTCTTAATGGGAATCGTACAACTGGCAGAGAGCCAGGGAGCGACCCATGCGAAAACGACCCCGACCGGACCAGATCGCCAAGATCCTCCGCGAGATCCAGGCCGACCTCGACGCCGGCCTGAACGTCCACCAGGCCTGCCGCAAGGCCGGCTATGCTTCGACGACTTACTATCGCTGGAAGGCACTCCAGGAGACCCCGCATGAGTTGAACAAATTCACTTATCTGACTCGAAGCCGAGGTCGGCCGACTCAAGCTCCTGGTCGCCGAGCTGCTCGACCGCCGCATGCTCCAGGAGGCCTTGAAAAAAAAGCCATGACCTCCGCCCGACGCCGTTTGATCACTAATGAAATTTGCGAACATTTCAACATGTCGCAGCGTCGAGTGTCGCGGGCGTTGGGCCTGCCCCGTTCCAGCCTCCGCTACGCCCCTGTGGTCCGCGACGACAGGCGGCGCTGGCCCGTGAATCGAAGAACTGGCCGGTGGCGCACCCCGCGGTTCGGCTACCGGCGGATCTGGGCGTTGTTGGATCGCGAGGGCTGGTCGGTCAACCTGAAGGAGGTGCGTCGGCTGTGGCGCGTGTCGGGGCTGAGGATCGCCAGGCCGCGGGCCACGCCCAGGCCCCGCCGGCCGCACGGGCAGGACGCGACGTGTGCCACCTCCGGCCGTCGCGAGGGAAAGACGATGTGTGGACATGGGACTTTATTTTCGATCGTACCAGTGACGGCCGGAGCTTGAAGTGGCTGAGCCTGGTCGATGAGTACACACGTGAATGCCTGGCATTGGAGGCACGCCGGGGCATGACGGCCGAAGAGATCCGTGTCATCCTGGTCGGGGTCGCGACGGGACGCGGGGCCCACCGCATCGGGTCCGAAGCGACAACGGCCCGGAGTTCGTGGCCGAGGTGGTGCAGTCTTGGCTGGAGGGGGCGGGCTCGGGTGCGTTGTACGTCGCGCCCGGCGAGCCCGTGGCAGAACGGTTACGCGGAATCGTTCCACAGCAAACTCCGTGACGAGTTCCTGGACCGCGAGGAGTTCGAGGACGAGGCCCACGCCCGAGCGTGGGGCGCTGGGAAGGAGGAGTACAATACCGAACGTCCGCACAGTTCCCTGGGCTACAAAACGCCGGCCGAGTACGCCGCTCAATGCGGGAGATACGTGCCTATCGAGGAGACCAACTGAGCCACCACCCAATGGACATCCGCACCCATGATTCCTATTATCCCTGGACCAAGAAATGGGGACAGGTCATAGCGAAGTTAACCCGCGACTTCTCTCAATCAGCCGTTTGCGTAAAACCGCTCGCGGCTCTTTCATCAAAGGGGTGGGATCGCGCCAGTGCCAAGGATTTCGCGGGAATTCAGCGTTCCGGTCCTGGAACGTGCCCTGAGTTCCTCAGCCGAGGGCTGGGAACTTTGAGCAGGAGGCGTTTTTCCCGCAGTCTGGCGATGTCTCACCGAACCGCCTTCTCTCAGGAAGGCGCTCCAGGGCCAAGGGGACGGAGCGTGCACCCGGAGGACAACGCTCGTGGGCGCCGCCTGGATCCTCCTGCCTCTTCCTCCTCGGTCCCCCTGATCCTCCGGTGGATCGCTCTGCACCTCCCGCTGCGCAGGCGATTCGATGGCCCCGGGGCCTTGTGGGAGGCCGACGGGTCTTGGACGGCGCGTGGAGAGGCCACGTGGGGTTTGGCCCAGCTCCATCATACATATTTGCACAACAGCGTCTTTTGAGAATCGAACTCAGCGGGGTTCGAGCAGAGAAAAGGCCAGAAATCCCGCAGAATCTTTGGCACTGCCAGGGTACCCCATCAAAGGGTCCCGCGGCTCATGTGGGGGATCTGGTGGTGCCCTGCTCTGTCGTGGCCGGCGTTCAGGCGGAGCACACGCCTGAACATATTGAAATATCAGAGCCCTCAGCCCACAGAGACCGAGGGCTCGGCCCCGGTGATCCTCGGCCTCCCACCGGATCCGCCACACGAGCCAATCAGGGCTTTAGTTGTGTCTGGACCCGATGTTTGGTTAAGCGTAATCTACCGGTTCTCGTGCTTTCCACGGAGAGTCACCAAGACGGAGAAGGATGATGTTACGGAGACTCCGAGAAGCGATCAACCTTCGAAAGGCAGCAGTCTTGCCAGGGCTTTCACCCGCCTGGGTTGGGTCGGTTTCTGGCTCCAGGTGGTGTTTGGTTCCCTCCCGATTATTGTGATGGCCTATTATCTTACATTCTCTCGTTCCGCTTCGGTTTCCCGCAGCGGGTTTCCTTTCGTCGAGGACCTTGACGATCGTCAACCTGCTGATGCTCGTTTTTACCACCTTTTGGTCGTACCGCTATACAAGGCTTGCCAAGCGAATCATCGATCCGGAACGGCGTCCATCGGAATCCTACGTGATTGGGTCGGTGTGGACCGGAGTGGTGGCGAGCACGGTCGGTATGCTATTCTCCATGATTGTGATACACATTGAAGCGGCGAATCTGTTATTTTACTTTCTAAAGGCGCCTTAAGGCGGTATTCCTGTGGTCCAGACGTCGGGTGCCGAGCAGGACATTGGGTATCTTCCGTCGATATGGTCAGCTTGATGGCCTTGATTCTCACCCTCTTTGCGGAACTGATTATCTTGGTGTTCAGTCTTTGGCTCCTCTTCCGAACGACTCTAGGTTCTCCGGAGTTTCCCCACACCACCGACGGATGATGACGAACGAGTGGTTTGAAACAGACCACGCACCGCCGCACGACGAACGGACCAAGACGCCGCCACCGACCGCGGTGGTATAGCTGCGGCCGGCAGCGGGGAACCCCCGCCACGTATGCCCGGGCAAGTATCCGGGAATTCCGCGTGTCGCACCTACACCGACGCCACCGACTCGTTTGCCGGCCATCATCGAACTGTCCCGAATCAGGCCGGGCGCGATTGACCGTCGTCGTGCGGCCCTGGTGAAACCTCGCTCGTGACGAGGTCCGCAGGAGGGATAGCACCACAGACAACCGTGGTGTTTGGTTTCGACGCGATCAAAATGTTTCGTTATGAAAGCCGGGACGGTCGTCAAGCTGCTCGTTCGGCGGACGCTCGCAGCTCATCATTCTTTGTCTCTCAAGGACCTATCAGCGCCGAGTATTTCGGCGCCAAAGCTCCGCCACTTCGGCGCCGATGTGAGAAGGGCGTTTCGTCAGGTGGTTGAAGGGTTTCTGATCGGTATACCTATTTTCCTATTCCACGCAGAACCAAGGGAATCGGGGCCTCGATGCGAGTTTTGACGGGTTTATGATTTATGACCCCTCCACGGTTGTCTGTGGTGATACCTCAGGAGGCCTGGTCGTGAAGTAACTGACATCCGGGGGAGTCGAGAGGCCACCCGACATGATTGCTTGCAAGGTTTGCTCCGAATTCCAATTCAACTCCGTCACCTCTTCCTCGGGGACCAGCAGAAAGAAACCCGAGGTCGGCACCGGCGTCGTCGGGACGTACACGCACAAGAGGACTTTTCGGGTTTCGATGTCGCGACATTCCGCCGTCACGAAGGCCGGCAACTTTACTCCCGGATGCGGGAACTTGACCAGTACCAGCCGCCGCGGGCTTTGCTGCCCGGATTGCTTCTCCAGGGCTTGAAACATCTTCCGCACGGGATTGTAAACAGAGGAAATCACCGGCACATTCGTCATGATCCAACCGACGGCCCGGTGCAGACGCGTATTTGCAAAATAATCGAGATAATAAAGTAGCGTTAGCACAAGAATGATGGCGATCAGCGGAGCCGCGTACGTCTCGAACCAGTAGGGCAATTCCGTGCTGGAGGTGGTCCATTTGAACTTCCAAAGCACCAGGAGCGCCAGGGGATCGATGACTTTCTCTGCCAGGATCGATTACAGCCAATGGATGACCCAGAACGTGATCAGGATAGGCATTGCGAGGATGAGACCGCCAACGAGCCGGTCGCAAAGCTGCGCCAGACCCTATGGGGCGACGACGGAGACGAGTCAGCGTTGAGATCGGGGACTCCCGTAGGTCTGGGAGCGGCGCTCGGCTTGGTATCCATGGAAAGATGTCCTTCCGGTGCACTTAGAAACCATCTCAGAACCGTCACGCGGGCTTGAACCTGTGTCGTCGGCGATTCCAAAGGAGCCCACAGGCCAGTTGGATCAGTCCCAGGAGGTCCTCGGCATGCTGGTCGTAGCGGACCAGAAGCCCGCGGCACTTCGGCAGCCCGGCGAGCGTCCGCTCCATCATCCAGCGGCGGGCCTTGCGGCGGCCCGTCCGCCGTCTCGGCCGCCGGTCCTCCCCGATCGGCCGGATGTGCCCAGCGGAAAGAAAAGGGAGACTGAGCGGAATGGCATCAGGTCAACCGATATAAGTCGTGTCTTCAGAACGGTTTGAGCAAAGAAGGACCTTGTGTCACGCTGGTGATGCTTGACGACACCCCGTGCATAAGGCCTTCCGATGCATCACCGGATTATTCGCATCCTTCGCCACTTGAAGCAAGACCCCGCCCAAGAACTCGACCGCCCCGCGAGCCTCGACGTCTGCCGCCGAGTGATGCGCCTCCGTGTTGGACCCTGTCGCCACGATCCACTCGTTCCTGCTCCAGGTCCTTCACGGCAACACCGCGGTCAATCATCTCCCGCGCCTGTCCGGGCTCTCGTTCCCGGCGTCGGCGTACTGCCAGGCCCGCGCAGGCTTGCCCTTGGAACTGTTGGAGCGACTCCCGCGCCGGATCGCCGACCGGCTCCGGCCCAAGATCAACGCCGCCGGACTTCGGCTCGGGCATCGCACCTCTCACGTCGATGACAATACTCCGGTCTGAGTTGCGTAAGGCGTTGCGGAGAAAGGGGTTGCTGCTTAGCTTGGTGCCATTCAGCCCTGTCCCCCTTTTCAGTGTCCCCCGTTTCTTTTCTTTGCCTTCTTTTCGCATTTCTTTTCCTGAGGACAAGCTTCGGTTTACGCTGGATTTCAGGCTTATCTGGCGGCCTGTCGCTCTTTTTTACCGGCTGCTTCATGATTACCGCGGTGGATCAAAGGCTCAGCCTGAAAATGGATGAGAGCGGGGGAGCTATGAAGGGGAGACTTTTTCTTTGCAGGATTGATGACAACCCGGTCGAAAAAACCAGGACCTGCCTCGGGAATGCCCTGATCATAGCTGGAATGGACAGCCTGGACCAATGGCATCCAATGGAAGCAAAGATTTTGATTTATTTTAAGAACGATTCGCTTTGTAAATCTCTCGGCTATGGGGATCTGATAGTGATTTCCGGAACCCCGCAAACAATTCCCGCGCCTCAGAATCCACATATGTTCAGTTATAAACAGTATCTCTATAATCGCCAGATCTGTTACCAGGTTTTCCTTGATCCGGGCCGGTGGCAGAGGGTGGGAAGGGTATCGCGCAACCCGGTCAGGGTGGGAGCGGAATTATGCCGTGATAAATTCATGGAAACATTAAAGAAATTTAATATCGAAGGGCAGGAATTTGGGCTGGTCTCCGCGTTATTACTGGGCAGGCAGGAATTGGTAGAGAATGAAATCAAGCAGGAGTTCAGCCATGCCGGTGTGATACACGTGCTATCCGTCTCAGGCCTGCACGTGGGCATCATGTATGTCGTTGCCGACAAAACGTTTTATTTCCTTAAACGAAGCCGAAAAACCAGAAAGCTGCATGCCATTCTCATCCTGGTGTTTATCTGGGCTTACTCCTTCATTACGGGCCTGCCGTCATCCGTGATGAGGGCTGCTTTGATGTTCAGCCTGATTTCAGCCGGCAGGATGTTTAAAAGAAGTTCGGAGAATTATAATATCCTTGCCGTCTCTGCATTTTTCCAGCTTTGCATCAACCCATACGAGATCACCCAGATAGGGTTCCTGCTTTCTTACCTGGCCGTTTTAGGGATATTTGCATTTTTCAAACCGTTAAATGATTTATTAGACCCGGATAATAGATTGATAACATGGGTCTGGGCTTTGCTTGCCGTATCGATAGCCGCCCAGGTGGCCACATTTCCGCTTGCATGCTATTATTTCAACATGTTTCCCGTCTATTTCCTGCTGGCAAACCTAATCGTAGTTCCCCTGGCTTCGGTAATAACATACTTTACCCTTCCTTTACTGGTGGTAGGTGCAGCAGGGCTGACCTATCAATGGATCGCCTGGCCGTTGAAATGGAGCCTGCGCCTCATGCAGGGATCGGTCGAAATGATACAATCCTGGCCGGGTGCAGTCATTGAACCAATCATCCTGACCCCGGGCCAGGTCATTTTAATTTACGTTGCAATTGTTTCCATTTTTGCCTGCTGGTTGCTATCTGACCGCAGATGGGCATTGATCCTTCTTTCGTCTTTACTTTTATTCACATTTATTTCTTCCTTCAAACTTTATGAAAGGTTGAAAACCAGCGAAATAACCGTATACCAGCTTACCGGCCATACTGCAATTGACCTTATCCATGACGGCCGGGCTATTTTTATTGGCGACAGCCTTTTAATGAATGATCCGGAAAAAATCGATTTTCAAATCAAACCTAACAGGAATTACCAAAAAGTCAGTGAAATACAGATAGTTAAAGCAGAAGAACAAAGTTCTTACTCATCTCCCGGAACCTGGATCAACTATCCTTTTATTTATTTCAGGGGAAAAACTATAGCGATAATCGACAATCATTGGAAAGCATCTGATCTTTCAGGGATCATGCCCTGTGATCTGGTAATTTTTTCGGGAAATGTAAACGTAAGTACCGAAGAACTAAAAAAGAATCTTGATATCGGGGAAATAATCATCGACAGTTCAGTACCGTTTTACAAAGCCGACCAGCTTTTGAAGGCTATCCAGGACAAGGGCATCGCATGCCATTCAGTGAGACATCAGGGCGCTTATGTCATGAAATGGAGATGAGGCGATAAGGTGATAGATAAGGTGGAACAATAGAACAATTGAAATATGCCGATCTACCTTGTAATGACAAGCTTCCGGTTGATTTTAATGTCGTTATTTTCCATCGCAGCGAAATAAATACCGCCGGGAAGATCCGATACATCAAGTTCGAAACTGTGTGTTCCAGATTCTCTCCAGCCGTTGACAAGCGTTTTGACCTGCATTCCCCTGGAATCCGAAAGTGTGATTTTCGTCATGCCGCTGCTTTCAAGCCAGAAACTAAGGGTGATACGATCCCGTGCCGGATTTGGATGAAATACGAGGTTCGTTTTAAGAGGTGAATTAACCCCTTCGTCAATGCCCACTCCGGTAACCGAAACCCCCAGGTCATCGATATACATGCCGCCAGCTTGTGTAAAGGCATCGCTGATGAAGTGGAAACGTATGATCACGTTGGACTCATTGACATAGTCGTCAAGCGCATAGGTTTGCTCGACCCAGTTATCCTGGTCGCCGTTGAAGCTGGCGATTTCGTTCCAGTCCGTTCCGTTGGCCGAAACCTCGAGATACATAAAATCATAGTCTTTTTCCAAATCGTAACGGGTCCAAAAAGAGATCTGGGCCGTGGTAGCCCCGGTGAAGTCCAGCGCCCTCAGGGTAGAGGAAGCATTCATGTCGGCCGGATATTCACCGGCCGGGCTTTGGGTCAGTGCAGTGGTGGGTGAATAATAGACCAGGGACTCAAGTCCCCAGGTATCTTCCATGGCCCAGTACAGGCCACCGGATTCAAAATCATCAAAAAAAGGAAGGCTGGCAGGGGGCATCGGCACGACAGTCACCTGGTTTGAGGTGACCGATCCATTGCCAGGGAGTTGAGATATGTTGCTTATATGATAAGAGTAGCGTGTGCCGTTGATAACATTGGTGTCAAGGAATTCAGTCCCTGTTAAAGTGGCGATAGGAATGGTATCTGTGTTTTTGTAAATGAGGTAAAACTGGGTTCCATTCACCGCTTCCCAGGTAAGTTTCACTTGCTGGTCACCAGACAGTGCAACGAGATTTTCCTGCACGACCGGCTCTTCAGCCATTGTTACGACACTGGCCATGATAGCCTGGACGAAAGTCTTATGTTGTTCAAAGTTGTTCACGCTGGGCCCGATGAGATCACCGGCAGTATGAATATATGGGCTGTAATGCTCTACATCTTCAAAGGGAAAAATTCCCTGGTAACCGTTTTCATTGAACGATGTGTGGTCGCTGTCGCCGTTTGACAGCGCTCCGTCATTTGTCGGAAAATCAGGCAGGTATATGGCGCAGACATCTTTATAGAACTGCTTAAGCTCATCTGCCGAGGAAGGGGCGATGATATCGGTATGGATCACATCGCCTTCCTGAAGGTAACCGGCCATATCGATATTAAAATAACCGAGGATATTCATGTCATTGGCCGCGGCTTCAGAGACCCATGCCTGGCTGCCGTAAAGGCCGTATTCCTCGCCGCTCCAGGTGGCGAAAATGATTGTCCTGTCGAACTGGTACTGGCTCAGGATGCGCGCAGCTTCCAGGATTCCGGCGGCCCCGGTGGCATTGTCATCCGCGCCCGGTTCGTTATTTCCGCCGGCATAAGAATCATAATGCGCGCCCAGTACGACATATTCATCAGGGTATGTCGTGCCGGTGAGGGTCGCTATGACATTATCGCTGGCCGGTCCGCCGGGCATGTAGAAATCATAAAGCTCCGTACTGAGGCCGTAAGACTGAAATTTTCCGAGTATCCAGTTCTGGGCCAGGATGCTCTCCGGTTTATATGCATTGCGTGTCCCGTAATCCTGCAGGTGCTGAACGAACTGTTCCAGCGTGTCGGCATTGACCTGGGCGATCATGGTGAAAATATCGGCCCTGGCGTTCAGGGTAGCCGGCTTATAACCGATTTTCTTTGCGGGAAGTTTTGCCGGGGTCCTGGAGATGCGGATCATTCCCCCGTGAACGGCAGGCCGCAAAAGCGCCGCATTCTGTTTATCAGCGGAAACGACCAGGAAATCTGTTCCCTGGTGAAGGACTTTTGCAAGCGGGGTGACCGTCTGAATATAATTTTCTTTCCCTTCAGGATTGAAATACAGTATGAAGTAATAAATTGCGTTGTCACTCCAGGCATTATCGTCAAGCAGTATGCTGTTCGCGGGTATTTGCGAATCCGTACTTCCGATGACAAACCGGTCATTATAGAAATGGATGCTGAATTCGTGATGACTGAAGGCATCCTTTATCAGTTCAGGTGAACCTGGCAGGGAGCAGGAAAAGCCGCGAAGCCATCGTGAGAAGGCTTAAGAACAGGCAGATCGATAAGAGTGTAAGTTTTTTCATATTGTAATATTTAAGCAATGTTCAAAGGTAGGAAATATCAGCAAATTTCTTCATAGCATTAAACACAGGTCCCGGAATCAGAATATGAAATAATTGACCTTATTCATAGCCACATTCATTTTTACATTCTTCATGTCGACTGTATATTTCTCGTCATTCTGAAGCGATACGGTTTTCATCAGGGTTTTTCCTCCCTTTTCATCTTCCGTGGTCATTTCCATCAAAAAACCCTGGACTGACAGGGTGTTGTGCAGGGCGGCCATTTTGCATGCCCTGAATACCCCTATATCGTTTGGTAGTGTAAGCTGATCGGTCAGCCATACTTCCCCGAAGATTTTCTTGTAAGCGTAGGTGTATTTTTTGCAGGTGAATCCTGCGATCTGCCTTGATTCCCCGGTGGGAACGATTTGCAGCTGCTTCAGATCCTCCGCAGAAGGAAATTTAAATCCTCCCGCATTGTACATCGTGCCGGGATCGCCGGTCTTTCCGAAGATCTGTATCGCCACCTCGTTTTTCTTGTCAATAATGGTCTCCGAAGCATTGCTTTTTGTCATCATCTTCACGTCAAAATTCTCCCCTGACGACTGGTAATATGTCCTGATATCCACTGTCTTCATCAGTTCGTTATTCTTTGCATAGAATTCCATTACAAAGACATTGCACTTGTCGAAAGTATACTGCTGATCCCAATTTACACTGGCAGGATTCAGCGGGAGGCTGGCCAAAGCTGCCAGGACGGCCAGGGTGGTTAAAATGATTACGGCTGATCTTTTCATGGCAGAAAAATAAATCGGATTGGTTAAGAGATCAAATATAGTGGCTTTCCGGGGATAATCCAATATAATTATGGCAATCGGCCAATATTCGAATATCGAATATCGAATATTGTCCTCTCGCTCTTTCGTCCTATCAATTATAAAATCAGCTCATCACATAATATTCTCTAAATCGTATTAGCTTGTTCCTTGGCATAAATGTGATATTTTATTAAATATCATATAACTATATATGTTATTAAAACACAATTTAAATTACTGAAAGTTAATGACATAACGTATTACATATTCCATCTATTTTTTGATTAAAATTCAAAAATTGTCCTTTCCCGATGCTAACCAATAAAATCAAAATTACCATGAAAACTTTAATCAAAAAATCAGGTATTTTCTTGTTAGTTCTGTTTGCAACTTTTAAATTATTCTCACAAGAAATTGAAATTGCACTTAACTTTACCGGAGATACGGTGATAAGTCCTTTTGAAGTGATTCTCCAATATGATTAAATCTTCGAATATTCATCTTGATCAATATAAAGAATATTTTAAGACTAATGAAGAAGAAAAATTATGGCTATTCCCAAATCCTGCTGGAAACTATGTTGTAGCTTACTATAATCTCGATTCTAAATATAAATCTGGTGAAATAAAACTTATTGATTTGAAAGGCAATTTGTTAAAAAGCTATCATATTGTGAGTGGAAAAGATCAGATTGTGATAGACCTTAAAAATTATCCTTGCGGACTTTACCTGATTTCATTGGATGTTAGAAATCAAGTTATTGACTACAAGAAACTGAGTAAAAGGGGCAACTGATGGAATTGTCAAGAAAAGGTGCCTTCCGTTTAGGTATGTTCTATATTGGAATATTGTTTACGTGCAATTTCACTTATGCACAAAATTGGCCCAAAATTTATTATGATAGAATTGATGCTACAATTAGAGATTTAGCTGAAACATATGATAAAGGATATCTTCTTGCTGGTTACTCCTATAACAATGTAGGGTGGCCCCAATATAGTTTGATAACAAAAATCGATATTAACGGTAATATCCTTTGGGATAAAAAGTTTGGTAATGGAAATTACTCCAATGGATTATCAGATTTTTATCTTACAAGTGATAATGGCATGATCCTGGCAGCTGGCACCAGTAAATATTCTGGCAATTATGATCCGACATTTATAAAATTAAATTTCTGTGGTGAGATAGAATGGTGTGAAGTATTTCAGTCACCTGATCAGAACTATGGGACGGGCATACTTCAGCTTGCAGATGGATCTTATATCGGAATGCTTGAGTATTACGGTGAGGGAGAGACTTATGCAAGGATCAGCCTGGTCAAGATGGATCAATCAGGAGAACCGCTCTGGATTCAAAGATTGGCTCAGGAGGATCCACTTATCAACAACGAAGAAGGTTTATGGTTATATTTGACGACCGATAATAATTATTTGGTTTCCGGGTATGCCTATCATCCTGATTCGTATCCATTCTGGATACTGACCGATACAACTGGCGTACAGATATGGGATTTATTTTGGGACAGTGGTTATGGTGAGGCCCACCAGGTTATAGAAAAGGATTCCGGTATTTTTTATTCTACCTCATACGCCATCGGTAATAATGGAATTCAATCACCGGTTCTATTTAAATTTAATAAATATGGCAGTCTTATCGGTGAATATAACCTGATGGGAGATACAATAGTGATGGGTAGTTGCACTCCACTGGCAAGCCTTGATGATTCGACCTTAATTATAGGTGTGGGATGGAAGAAAGTCTACTTTCCCATAATGGATGGATTTACTGAGGTATTTATTACAGATACCTTGGGCAATTTAAAAAACAGAAGGCAAGTTTTTAATGATAAATATACTAGTCTTGATAACATTATTTTATCCTCCGATCATAAAATCCTTGCCGCGGGCAACTTTTTTATCGATGGTCATTGGAATATTTATCTCTGGAAAATGAATACTGATTTGGAAGATGACACCCTTTACACACAGCCTCTCACATACGACAGCCTCTGCCCTTATGAAATTCAATCCGACACAGTAGACCTTGATTGTGGAGTGTTCGTAAATATCGATGAATTGCCCACCATAGAAGAGTATGAATCCACAATAAAAATCTCGCCAAATCCTTCCCATAACTGGATCACGCTGACTTTGCCGGATGTGGCGGCCAATGGTGCGGTGGAGATGGTGGTTTATGATATATTTGGCAGGGAGGCGGAAAGGCGGGGAAGCGGGGAGGCAGGGAAGCAGGGAAGCGGTGGTGTTATGCCAGTTAATAGGATGATTCTGATAGATATTTCTGCTTATTCTCCAGGCATGTTTATCGCGGTAATTAAGGACCGTAAAGGCAGAAGATTTACGGGCAAGTTTGTAGTAATGTGAACATCTAATATCAGATATCAAATATCGCGCTTTCGCTATTTAATTTAAGTGCCTCCGACAGCTTTTTGGATTTTGGATTCTGGACAGGGCTCCCTGCCCTAACGACCGGTATCGTCCAGTCGGGCGGGGAACCCGCGACCTTCCCGAGGACTCGGGACAGGCATTCTAACGAGTAACAATATTACAGAATCTCATCCTGATCAATCATTCATTAATCTGATAATGAAATCCCGGTTCTTCTGTTTTTTTGGAACTGTTCCCGTTGGATTGCAGCTGATTTCTCAATAAAAGTTTCAAAATATATCAGGATCCACGGTTGTTTCCATGCATTATAGCCACTTTTAGCAGAATTGTGTTTTGATAATCTTCTGTCCAGATTTTTAGTATAACCGATATAATAACTATTATCTACCTGACTTTGAATAATATATACATAGAAAGACATCAGTACAAAATAAAAAAACCTCTGGAGATTTTTCTCTCCAAAGGTTGGGCTTTGCGGACTGGACGGGACTCGAACCCGCGACCTTCCCGAGGACTCGGGACAGGCATTCTAACGAGTAAAAATATTTCAGTATTTATCCTGATCTATCATTCATTAATCTGAGAATGAAATCGCGGCTCTTCTGTTTTTTAAGGAACTGTTCCCGTTTGATTGCAATTGATTTCTCTATAAAAGTTTCAGAATATATCAGGATCCACGGTTGTTTCCTTGCTGTATAGCCACTCTTAGCAGAATTGTGTTTTGATAATCTTCTGTCCAGATTTTTAGTATAACCAATATAATAACTTTTATCTACCTGACTTTGAATAATATATACGTAGAAAGACATTAGTATAAAATAAAAAAACCTCTGGAGATTTTTCTCCAAAGGTTGGGTTCTGTGCGGACTGGACGGGACTCGAACCCGCGACCTTCCCGAGGACTCGGGACAGGCATTCTAACGAGTAAAAATATTTCAGTATTTATCCTGATCTATCATTCATTAATCTGAGAATGAAATCGCGGCTCTTCTGTTTTTTAAGGAACTGTTCCCGTTTGATTGCAATTGATTTCTCTATAAAAGTTTCAGAATATATCAGGATCCACGGTTGTTTCCTTGCTGTATAGCCACTCTTAGCAGAATTGTGTTTTGATAATCTTCTGTCCAGATTTTTAGTATAACCAATATAATAACTTTTATCTACCTGACTTTGAATAATATATACGTAGAAAGACATTAGTATAAAATAAAAAAACCTCTGGAGATTTTTCTCCAAAGGTTGGGTTCTGTGCGGACTGGACGGGACTCGAACCCGCGACCTTCCCGAGGACTCGGGACAGGCATTCTAACGAGTAAAAATATTTCAGTATTTATCCTGATCTATCATTCATTAATCTGAGAATGAAATCGCGGCTCTTCTGTTTTTTAAGGAACTGTTCCCGTTTGATTGCAATTGATTTCTCTATAAAAGTTTCAGAATATATCAGGATCCACGGTTGTTTCCTTGCTGTATAGCCACTCTTAGCAGAATTGTGTTTTGATAATCTTCTGTCCAGATTTTTAGTATAACCAATATAATAACTTTTATCTACCTGACTTTGAATAATATATACGTAGAAAGACATTAGTATAAAATAAAAAAACCTCTGGAGATTTTTCTCCAAAGGTTGGGTTCTGTGCGGACTGGACGGGACTCGAACCCGCGACCTTCCCGAGGACTCGGGACAGGCATTCTAACGAGTAAAAATATTTCAGTATTTATCCTGATCTATCATTCATTAATCTGAGAATGAAATCGCGGCTCTTCTGTTTTTTAAGGAACTGTTCCCGTTTGATTGCAATTGATTTCTCTATAAAAGTTTCAGAATATATCAGGATCCACGGTTGTTTCCTTGCTGTATAGCCACTCTTAGCAGAATTGTGTTTTGATAATCTTCTGTCCAGATTTTTAGTATAACCAATATAATAACTTTTATCTACCTGACTTTGAATAATATATACGTAGAAAGACATTAGTATAAAATAAAAAAACCTCTGGAGATTTTTCTCCAAAGGTTGGGTTCTGTGCGGACTGGACGGGACTCGAACCCGCGACCTTCCCGAGGACTCGGGACAGGCATTCTAACGAGTAAAAATATTTCAGTATTTATCCTGATCTATCATTCATTAATCTGAGAATGAAATCGCGGCTCTTCTGTTTTTTAAGGAACTGTTCCCGTTTGATTGCAATTGATTTCTCTATAAAAGTTTCAGAATATATCAGGATCCACGGTTGTTTCCTTGCTGTATAGCCACTCTTAGCAGAATTGTGTTTTGATAATCTTCTGTCCAGATTTTTAGTATAACCAATATAATAACTTTTATCTACCTGACTTTGAATAATATATACGTAGAAAGACATTAGTATAAAATAAAAAAACCTCTGGAGATTTTTCTCCAAAGGTTGGGTTCTGTGCGGACTGGACGGGACTCGAACCCGCGACCTTCCCGAGGACTCGGGACAGGCATTCTAACGAGTAAAAATATTTCAGTATTTATCCTGATCTATCATTCATTAATCTGAGAATGAAATCGCGGCTCTTCTGTTTTTTAAGGAACTGTTCCCGTTTGATTGCAATTGATTTCTCTATAAAAGTTTCAGAATATATCAGGATCCACGGTTGTTTCCTTGCTGTATAGCCACTCTTAGCAGAATTGTGTTTTGATAATCTTCTGTCCAGATTTTTAGTATAACCAATATAATAACTTTTATCTACCTGACTTTGAATAATATATACGTAGAAAGACATTAGTATAAAATAAAAAAACCTCTGGAGATTTTTCTCCAAAGGTTGGGTTCTGTGCGGACTGGACGGGACTCGAACCCGCGACCTTCCCGAGGACTCGGGACAGGCATTCTAACGAGTAAAAATATTTCAGTATTTATCCTGATCTATCATTCATTAATCTGAGAATGAAATCGCGGCTCTTCTGTTTTTTAAGGAACTGTTCCCGTTTGATTGCAATTGATTTCTCTATAAAAGTTTCAGAATATATCAGGATCCACGGTTGTTTCCTTGCTGTATAGCCACTCTTAGCAGAATTGTGTTTTGATAATCTTCTGTCCAGATTTTTAGTATAACCAATATAATAACTTTTATCTACCTGACTTTGAATAATATATACGTAGAAAGACATTAGTATAAAATAAAAAAACCTCTGGAGATTTTTCTCCAAAGGTTGGGTTCTGTGCGGACTGGACGGGACTCGAACCCGCGACCTCCTGCGTGACAGGCAGGGTTTTTATTCTTTTTCTGTTGATATTTAATTTTACACAACCCTTAAAAATGCAGTATAATTAACTATATTTGCTTTATCAAGATTTTTTAATTTTTAATAGGTTATGTAACACCAAATAGCACACCGCCATGAAAGCATCTGTGATTTTGTATAAAAGCAAGAATCTTGCAACTGGTGAGCACCCATTAATGTTAGTGCTTAGAGATGGTATAAAAATGAAAAAAGTTTCATTAAAAGTTTCCCTCCCGGCTTCAAGGTGGAACGATAAAAAGAATTGTTATAAACCTACACCAATACCTGAAGGTATGTCAGAAGACAAAATTCTTGAAATACAAAAAAAGGATGCCGAGATTATATCACTTATTAAAGGATACAGAAGCAAAATATTCTAAGAAAATTTCGGAATTGGCCAGGACACAGAAGCATATTTCACTTGATTCACTCTATCAAATTGTAGAACACCCCGTTAAGAATGATTACACCGTTTTTCAATGGTTTCAGGCTCTCATTGACGAGTTTAAATCGTTGGGGAAGACAGGTCAAGTTAGAGTATATCAGGATGCTCAAAGAACGCTTAAATCATTTCTAAACGATAAAGATATTGTATTTGATGAAATTGATTTGCCATTTCTTTATAGATATGAGCGTTTTCTGAACCAGAGAAAGATAAAGGTATCCACATTTTCAATTTACATGAGGACATTCCGGGCTGCTATCGCAAGGGCAGTCAAACTTGGATATACAAAAGAGTTTGCATTTAATGAGTATAAAATACCAACAGGTAAGCCCAATAAAAGGGCACTATCCGTTGAGGACATGAAGGCCTTACTCAAACTAAAAGAAAAAAATGACAATTTCCGTTATCTGGTTTTTTCTTACTATACTGTTGGCATGAATTTTACCGATCTCTCGCGGCTAACCTGGGATAATATCAGGGGCAATGAGATCACATATACTCGGCAGAAGATCCACCATCGCATGACTATACCTATACACCAAAAAGTTAAAGTGATATTAGATTATTATAAGCCATTAACTGGTAACAACCCAAATATATCGGGATTAAATGAAAATTACATCTTCCCTATCCTGAACCGGGAAATTCATAAAACTGAACAGCAAATAGCTTATCGTATACAGAAGAAGCGGAAACAATTTAACGATTACTTGAAAATTGTTGGCACTAAAGCGAAGGTTGACGTTTCCCTGACAAGTTATATCTTCAGGCACACGGCGATAACACATCTTGTGCGCAGGGGGGTCACTGCAGACGCAATTCAGGCCCTGGCAGGTCATAAAAGGTTAACAACGACCGAAAATTATATCAAAGAATCCTCTAATGAGCAGAAAACGAAAGCCGTAAATATGCTATAAAATTAAAATATGAGGATTAAATTATACTGATGTAATATTTACAGCATTGTTATGAAAAAAAATTATGAAATCCTGCACAATCCTATTTTTGTTGTGCACTTTTTCGTAACTTTACATTCAATTAGTGTTTACGTTCTTTCACAGGTTGTTATTGATGACGATGGGATTATCCCGTTGTATTATTTAAATTTTCCCTTCCAGTCAGCATAATCTGCTGGCAATTATCCAAATTTTAGCATTTCATGTTTCGCATGGTAAAATACCATGTTGTCATCAATAACTTAAAAATCACGCTATGGAAAAGCAATATTGTACCATAGATCGATTCTGTGAAATAACAGGTCTCGCAAAAAGAACTGCCTATATCCTTAATTACCGAGGCGAATTAGATGACATCGTCATTAAGTTCGGCCCACGACTCCTCAGATTCCATGAGGATCGCATCCATTTGTGGATGGAAAATCGAAAACAGCAATTTATTGAGTGCAAGGCTGCTAAGCTAGACTCACCTTGAGAGGTGTCAGTAATGGAATGGATAGAAACGAAATCAAATCAAAGGGCTTCTTTAGACACCAGGAAGAAGAATGTCAGTGTTCCAACATTTTGCCTTGTTTGCTACGGGACAAGAAAAAGGCAAATCAAAATAAATAAGCATTATAATGACAATTTTTCGCTTTTAAATGCTAATAATTGGCACTCGATATTTTATCATCATCCTACTTTTGATCCGTCTAAATTCCTTGAAGCTATGCAAAAGAAGTACATCAAGATGGAAACTGCTATCTCCCTAACGGGCTTAAGCCGGGCGTCAATTTATACGGAAATCTATAAGGCTAAAATATTGGGAGAAGGTATTCCCTTCTATAAGTTCGGACCTCGCCAACTCAGATTTTGCGAAGATGAACTGTTGGAATGGATGGAATCCCGTGATCAAACTTATCGGCCAGTGAAAGAAGCGGTGGAATCAAATAAACGCAAAGCGGCAAGGCCTGAAGCACACTAAGGACATGAGGTGATGGGGATAATCACAAAAATATTAAACAGTAGACAGCGGCTTAGTACCAGGTCACCCCATCACCTGGGAACGGGTAATCTGCTTATTGATTTGAGGGCCGCCGGTATTAGTACCAGGTGCGCATCCCTGGAAGGATACCGGTGGACTCCTCATCATCTGATGCGCGATGAAGAAACGAGAAAATATATTTTATGTTTTAATTCCTGAAAAACTAATAGATAAGATCATGGGAATAGAAATGCACCCCCCGAATATCCCAGGATTTAGAATAACCCGATTAATGTATCTGATTCATCTTGTCTGCACTCGGATAGTTGATACAGGATATTCACAGTTAAAAATGCAATACATGAAAAGGCTAATCCCCTCCGCTGAATGCTACATTCAATTCTTACTGAAATCGGAGATAATACTTAGGGACGGGCAATATATTGTAGGAAGTAAGTCTTATGGATACATGATCAATCCAATTTATGAAAGTAAATTCAAATCCTTTCATCTAAACGACCCGCAACTATTATGGCGGTTTAGGAGCATGAAATTATGTAGACGCAAACCCGGATTGCTCCAGCAAGAATGGATACAGGGTTTAACCATCGACCCCAATGCGATGACATTTGCGCAAAATTTCTATAGCGATCCTGAAAGACTTAAATATGCTTTTGTTGCCATATATAAGATTCTGAATGAGGAAAAATATTGCATTGTCGATGACACATCTGGGCGCTGCCATAGTAATATTACATCTTTATCCAAAGAATTAAGACCTTTTATCATTTGCGGTAACGGCCAACGATTATTAGCCAATATTGATATTCGTAACTCACAGCCTTTTTTTAGCACCCTATTATTTACTGATCCTCAAAAGATTGCACCCTTTGCCAAAGGTCAAGATTTGCGTATGATTCTAAAATCATTACAAGTTAATCAGAATGAAGATGTTAAGCTATATATTACTTTAGTTTGTGAAGGAAGATTCTATGAACACCTGGGACACGAATTTAAGAACAGAGGATTGCATTATGACCGGTATCAGGTTAAAAAATCGGTGATGCGGATTCTTTTTGGTGCAAATAAGGTGAAATCAAAGGAAAAAGAAATATTTGCAGAATTGTTTCCAACGGTGCATAAGACATTCAACCTCATAAGAGGCAACAATAAGGGCGACCACTATACCAGCTTTAAACGATTCTCCATATTACTCCAGACCATAGAGGCACACGTTGTTTTAATAATCATTCTAAAGCGGATAAGCTTAGAACATCCCGATATTATCTTTTTCACTGTGCATGATTCAATTTTGACCACAACTTCACCTGAAATAATCTATAATATAATGATTGAAGAACTTACAAAATTTGTTGGATGCGCACCGATTTTAAAAACAGAAATATTAAATATAGGTAAATCAAGAAATGTTAAAAGAAGAAATATTGAAATAATTAAAGAAACTAATGTTAAAAAAGGAGGAAGGAAAGAGAGGAAGGGTATTACGATTCTAAAATCTTTGTAAATAGTTGAATTTCTTACAGATGAGTTTTTCTAAGTTTTTAAATATCCGATAAAATATTAATTATCAACAAGATAATAGCGGTTTTGTGATATTATCTATAGTTTAATCTTAGAATCATGGAACAGGATTTAAAAAGACTACCGGAATCCCTCCAACCAAAAGGCACTGGCATACCAGGACTGACATCCACACTCGTCCAACGAACGGATAAAGTGGCTTGGTATCTCCGCAATGATGGGTATCATGAAGTCTTCCTCATTAAGATTGGCAGAACATTTGACTTGTCAGGATTAATGGAATATTACCCGGCAGCGAACGACTTTGGAAAATCCGCCTGGTGTATTCGGGAGCATGAAGACGCAATGCGTTATTACTCAAATTTATGTTTGGGGAGGGGCGTAAACGAAAGAACTGTCATGGAGAGGTATAAAAATACCGCCAAAAAGAAAAAACACAAAATGAGGCCACCCCAACTTCAAAAACAAGAAAATTGAATATGATTTTCAGACTCTCTAAGAAAAATTCCCCGGAATATTCGTATATTTACATGGCCTTGTTCATGACTCACTAAACTAATTTGCTCCGGAATCAATAGGCTATTTTCGTCCGGAATTGCTGGCTTTTGTTATACTACCTAATTATTAAAGCCATGAAACTCTACGCCCTTTTCCTGATCCTTCTGTTGTCTTTCGTCCCGCAAACACTACCGAAAAGAATCTATCTGGACGGATATTTTGAAAACGATAATTATGTCATGGTAAGATTCGATCCAAAGGTATCTCATCTGGTGATGTATTATAAGAATAAGGTTGGTGAAGTATTGGGCGATTTTTACAGGCTGAACCAATATGTCAAATCTCAAGGCAAGCAGTTGATATTTGCCTGCAACGGGGGGATGTTCATGGAGGATTTACGACCGCTTGGGCTGTATGTGGAGAACGGCGTAACAGATTATGCCACTTAATACCCGAAGTGCCTCCACAAACTTCTATATCAAGCCCAACGGGGTGTTTTACATTCTTACCGATGGAACGGCGCAAGTTATACCAACGGGTATCATACCAAAAGATATAAAGTACGCTACCCAATCCGGGCCGATGCTGACCATTAACGGAGAGATTAACCCTAAGTTTGACGATAAGTCAACTTCGTATAAAAAACGCAACGGGGTCGGTATAAATAAGGATGGTAAGGTTATATTCATTCTCAGCAAAGAGGATGTGAACTTTTACGATCTCGCCTACACATTTCAGCAATTAGGGTGCGACAACAGTTTATTTTTGGACGGGGACATATCGGATTTTTATTGCCCGGAGATCGGGTATACACAGATGTTTGGGTATATGAGCGTGATGATTGCAGTAACCAAATAATCAAAAACTACATAGCCATGAGTACGAATTTAACCTCTCCAGGTTAAAATGAATACTACGATGTTTTTGGACTTCATATTACAGGTATCAGCTTCAAGTATTACAACTATACTCAAAAGTTCATTTCTTATGAATGCCCTATTAATTCAAGGGATTAGCTGTGATTTTTCAATTCTAAATAGGACGAATTTTATCGTACATTTTTTAGATTTTGGATTCATTCTTTGCAATGTCTTAATCTGTACCACACCTTGTTAAACGTTATACAACGTACTCCGTATGATAGCTGTAAACCACGCCAATCAGAGAAAAGAGAAGTTTCGTTGAGAAAATACCACATAAAATTCACGAAAATGTCTCGTAATTGAAGTCAATTTAGTACGTACTCATAGTTTAAAAGGTGTGACTATAAATCACTCAAATAAGTTGAGAACCATTGCTATTAAAGGAAGTGAGCGATTATGCAAAGAGACCCTATTCATACTATATTATGATAAAAAACGCAAATTTTCATGAAAATTCATAATATGAAAAGATTATTGTCTAACGCAATTTAATATTCTCAAATATCATCTTTCAAACAGAGAAAGTCGATTTACAGAAAGTCGATAAGCCTACCTCTATACATACGCTTTCTTCCTTTTTTGTAAATTGATAGATTTTGACAACGAGAATTATTTTTGTAATACTGTACGGGTCGATTTTAATAAAAGTCTATTTCTTGTCTATTGCTACATTCAAGTTTGAAAGATAATGAAAAGAGATAACGATTTTGTGTAAAAAATGTTCCTGTCATATAGTATCTATTACCATCTTTAAGAACATCGTCTAATTTAATTAATCCACTAAATATTACATATTTATTTGTATCTTCAATAAATCTTTGAATTTGAGCGGTGTAATGAAATGAAGAAGAATCTGAAAAATAGATGTTTGGTTTATATTTATCTGCCATCATTTTAATTTGTGCTTCAAATTCTATTTTTGGCTTTGCCTTTTTTCCCTCCTCCCTTTTGTTATGATCCGATACCAAAATGATTATGATAACTACTATTACAATCAATCCTACAATATAAAAGATGCATCCAATACCTTTATAAACCTTCTTCTTTGCTTTATAGGGAGGGTATGCTACCGGGGGGATAACTTGTTTCGACTTAAGTTTAGCAGAGTTATCGGGAGTAACCGAGTCAGGAATTTCATCTTCACGCAGCATTCCAAAACTCGCATTTGGGAATGATTGTTTGGTTATAGGTATCGATTTCTGCACATTCCCAAACTCAGACGATTGGATGATCTCGGATGTATCATCATCCAGGTAAACCGCTTCAATATAATCGGGGGTAGTGCTGACATATCGGCTTTCCGTCCGTTGTAATTGATTTCATCGCCAATTTTCAGGTCCGTGTTCCTTAAAGTATTAGCCATTTTTGGAAGGGTTGGGATAAACCATAGCAGGTTTTCTTTTAAAATGTTTCATACCTATTATGAAACATAGGTTTCCGGGTTATGCTTGGTATATTGAATCCCATATCATTCTTTTTGCAGTTACAAGTAGTGTTTTTTTTGTTCCTAGATTGACAGGGTTCTTGGCATCGTTCTTTGGTGGCCGTTGGCTTTGGTTCTTCAGTCAGCTTTCCTTCCACTCCCGCGTCCTCGCCAGGGTGCTCATCAGCATCCGGTACATTTTCTTCAGTTCCGACATAGTTATGGACAAGATATTGCAGTACGAACTAAATTGCCGCTATTATCTATCGTGACGCGCCAGCACTGACCATTTTGTGACTTCATAATAATGCCACTGCCTATATCCAATATATTGACATCCCCTCCTTTAACAGTTAATTTCGATTCTGGTGTGGTTGTATTAATACCGACATTGCCGTTCGCCAGCAAAAATACTCCATCGGCTCCAACAATAGAAAAACCCAATCTATCAATACCATTTGCATTGTCTTCATGAGTGTAAATATAACCGTTTTGACCTGAGCCATCACCTCTTTGAAAAACAATATCTGAAACATTGGAATCTGTTGTATCAGTATTTCTTAAAACTAAGACATGATCTTGGTATCTTTCAACGTATAACGCACCAGAGTTTAAGACTTTTAAAACTCCCTGACCGTGAATTTCAAAAAGTTCCACAGGATTCGTAGTTCCAATACCCACATTTCCACCATTGTAATATATATTGTTGCCATTCTTCTGCCAGATCGGGTCTTCGCCAGACGATGCAGCATATAATGCATAAGGGACGCTTAATAGCTGACTTGTGCCTATTATAGTGTAGTTTGCTCCTCCATTTAAGTCAGTTTCAGTTTTTATGAAATAGAGTCCAGATTGACCAGTCGATTGAACTGAATGAGCCAAACGCAACTATACCTCCTCCTATTTCGATTGTAACCAGTCCATTGTCATTAGTAGTCGGAAAATGACGCTCAATATAGACAGCGTAACCATTGGCACTCCCCTGGAGTATACTTATCCGTGCATCCCGATGCTTGAATTGCCGACAAGTTCATTGTCACTGTTCCTAATAACAGCTTGATAACTCATTTTTTGAGGTACTTGAGCAAATACATTTGCGATTAGAAATACGGTTGCTAAAAATGTAAATAATCTTTTCATAATCTATTGATTTTTAAGAATTTTAATGATATAATTTTTTTATTATTCCTACATACTTCTAATATATAGGTGGCTGGCACAAGATTGCTCACTGGAATATTTGTTTCGTTTCCCCTCACTTTCATATTTTCTAAAAGTCTCAAAGTGTTGTCGAAAAGTTGATAAGATAAGTTTTTGTAATCATCATTATCTACCTTTAGTATTAGATAATCATTAGTCGGATTGGGATAAGCACATAGGTCAAGGATTATACTTTCGGCTTCATTAATTCCTGTTGTGCCAGAAATCTCATAAGGTTGTTGTACACCTTGTGCCTCGGATCCATTAGTACCAACATTGAATGCACAAATAACTTGACCTACCGAATAACTGACTGATCCATCTTCGTTAGAAGCATTACCGCCTGAAGTAATAGTCACCTCTTGTCCAAATAGGCAATTCGAAGCAATTGCCACTATGATGACAGCGCTGATTTTAAACACCCTGTGTCTCATTGTCAAATATTTAGATTACTAATCATTATTTAAGCGATGGGCTTATATAACCGAACATAGGTTCATATGTAATGGCAGAGAAAGGAGCAGGATTAGGGATAAAAATAGTCTTGGCTTGTTCACTTCAAATATAAGTAATTTGTATATCCAAATTATCTTGCAGACTTATTTATTTTATAACTTGGATTATTGATTAATTTTTCATCCTATCGACTTTCTCAGCCTCCTCCTCAGTAGCCATTTCTCAACCATTAGCTGTATCTCCTGGAAAATATTCTTTAGTGTTTTCATAACAAGTGTTTATTTGTTTATCCGGTTTTTAGGGAAATATACTCGGTCTGTTGATAAATATTTTTGTACCTTTCGTAATCCTAATCAGAAGCCAAACCTTAAAAAATTGATCCTTTGTTTTAATTCAACTGCCAAATATATTCTGATCCATTAATTATTAATAACCATCGGCCATGAAGCATAAAATATTCAAAAAAGATGAGAAAGTATAATTGTCTAATAGTTGGCATACTGATTTTGAGTTTATTGGGAGTATCTTGCTCAACAATTTCGTATATTCCCACAGTGGCATTAGATGTAAGCCCGTCAACAGTGCAAAAATCGTTATCTGTTGAAAAATTTATAGACAATTCGCCTTCAAAAGATAGGAAAAATCCGGTTGATGGGTTTTCTGTCACAAATAATAAAGCGCTTGCAGGTGATTTGGCTACACAAGTGACAAATGCAGTAGTATCAGATTTTTAAGTATTAACTCGGTTTTCAAATACGTTGGACGTAAAGTCGATAATCCTGATTATATTATGAAAGGAGAAATCGTTAAATATAAGGGACAATCAAGATATACTAATTATGCAATTATATCTATGTGTACAATAGTAGGCATTTCTACTTGGCTATTCGGGCTACCAGTACATAAGGGTGTAACAAATATAGAATTGAAAATATTTATTTACGATTCTAATAGTAATTTGATTGGGGCATATTTTGCAAATTATAAGGACAAAGACAGAACATCTATATATAAAAATAACACTTTAGCTGTTCTTAACCAGACAAATAGGTCATTTAGTAATGTTATCTCTCAAATAAGAGAGCAGATTTTGGCTGACATTTTGTTGTACTAGAAAAAATAGAAGCCCTACTACCCACGCTCTTCTCCAGGCCGGTATTGTGTTTGCCTCATTTCCCGCCTGCCTTCCTGCATGATCTTATGAAGCCCCATTCGGAGCTGCCAGCGTTGGTAAATCGAACATTGAAATACAGGCCATTGGCCAATTTTCATACTTGTTTATCGGAAAAAAATAAAAAACACGATAAGGGGGTGGGAAGTTATTAACAATAGAGGCAGATACAGACCCAAAAAATACACCAAATGTAACACCGGGTAAGAAAAAAGTTAGCAAGTTAACAATGTAACTCACTGACTTACAGTTAGCGGACTGGACGGGACTCGAACCCGCGACCTCCTGCGTGACAGGCAGGCATTCTAACCAGCTGAACTACCAGTCCTTATATTTTAATGAACTCTTCAACCAGCGACCTTCCCGAGTGCTCGGGACAGGCATTCTAACCAGCTGAACTACCAGTCCTTATATTTTAATGAACTCTTCAACCAGCGACCTTCCCGAGTGCTCGGGACAGGCATTCTAACCAGCTGAACTACCAGTCCTTATATTTTAATGAACTCTTCAACCAGCGACCTTCCCGAGTGCTCGGGACAGGCATTCTAACCAGCTGAACTACCAGTCCTTATATTATTAATGAACTCTTCAACCAGCGACCTTCCCGAGTGCTCGGGACAGGCATTCTAACCAGCTGAACTACCAGTCCTTATATTTTAATGAACTCTTCAACCGGCGACCTTCCCGAGTGTTCGGGACAGTCATTCTAACCAGCTGAACTACCAGTCCGTAGTTAAAGAACTAATTGAGGGTGCAAAAGTAAAACAATTTTTCTATTTAAATACTTAATTTTGGCAAAAAAGCCGGAATGCCCAAAAAAGCCCCTGTAAAGAAGACAAACAAGAAACATCCCTGGAAGAAGCCAAGTTTATCCGGGCTGGTTATCATAATCTTAGCAATTATTGTTGCTTTCGCATTTCTATTATTCAGCATTTACAATCCAAAAAGAAATAAACCATCTGCAAGTCAATCACCATCAATATCAAAATCAACGACGTCTTTCAGAAAAGATGGCAGACTTTCCATTTTTGTTTCTCAAAACCCTTCACCAATCCTTCTGGATATTGAAGTTGTTGATAAAGAAGAAGATCGTATGCGTGGTCTGATGGACAGATACAATCTTCCTGAAACCGCTGGAATGCTCTTTATTTTTCCAGATGAGGAACCCAGGTCATTCTGGATGAAGAATACATTTATTTCACTGGATATCATTTATATCAATTCACGGAAAGAGATCGTCAGCATTCAAAAATACACTCAGCCAAAATCTACTTATTCAATTCCTTCTGAAAAACCGGCCATGTACGTGTTGGAAGTCAATGCCGGATTCACTGATAAAAATGGAATAAACCCGGGGGATAAAATTGAATTCTCATATAAATAGCATGCCGATCATAATGCACCCTGATTCTTCTTACCTTTACTTTTTATGGCAGCAATTCATCAGACAATGAAAAAGCATTACAAGTACAACAGGCTGGGGGAAAACGATCCCAACCATTACAAATGGGGCTTTCTGTACTATGACCCATCGGATCACCATATTCTTGTACCAAAAAAAATTGCATGGATGGGATGGACATTCAATTTTGCCAACCCTTTCACTTATTTAATTATCCTTTGTGTCGTGGGTCTTATTTATCTTCTGGAACATTACTTTCATATATAATTTGCTATATTTGAAAAATCATAACATCTTCAAATGATAACCTACGAGGAATTTTTAGAATCTGAAATTGAGGAATTTGAATCACCGGAATATCAAACGGAGTTTAATCAATCCTCGCCTGAACGTAAAAATGATATTTTATTTAAACGATTGCTTTTCGATTATGATGAAGAGCTGCAGAAAGCTCTCAATCAATTCATTAAGTCGAATGGAACTGAGCCGTCCTGGTCAGTTTTAGTAATAGCTTACCCCGAACTGAAATATGTCAATGCCAATCCTCCCACTCCGCTCAGCATTGCTAAAATTGTTCTGAAAGAAACATCCCTTGATTGGTAAATAATAAATAATATTTTAACTTTATGCCAAAGTTTTGTCGGTCATGAATTTAAAAATCATCCTTGCCGGCTTGATGTATTTATGCCTGTTGAATGCACAGGCACAGGGTCTCACCTGCGCTGAAGCAGCTCCATTCTGTACAGGTACTACTTATGATTTTCCTGCCGGCACCACTGGCGCAGCTGAGACTGGTCCATATTACGGCTGCCTGTCTTCCCAACCATGCCCTGCATGGTACTATTTGAAAATCGGTGATCCGGGTTCCCTCACCATATATATGCACAGTGTACCCCAGTATGATATTGACTTTGCCTGCTGGGGACCATATACAGACCCGACTTCAGCCTGCCCTTACGGATTGACAATTGACAAAATGGTTTCCTGCTGCTACTGTAACAGCTGGGAAGAGACCTGCCAGATCCCCAACGGTCAGACCGGCGAATATTATATCCTCCTGATCACCAATTTCTCCCAGCAAGCCTGTAATATTCTCTTTTCACAAACTGGCGGAACAGGTTCAACCGATTGTTCCATTCTTCCCCCGCCGGTTTCGAACGACGGGCCGCTTTGCGTCGGAGATACTCTCCACCTGAATGCCGAAACGGTTGCAAATGCGACCTATGAATGGACGGGCGCGGGTGGCTTCACCTCCACGGATCAGAATCCTGTTATCCCAAATATCACCCTGGCAAATGCGGGCGATTACTCATGCGTGATTACCGTTTATGGTCAGACCAGCACTCCAGCCATCACCACAGTTGTCATTAATGACCTCCCGGATGCCTTGCTGCTTAGCTATGATACGACGACCTGCCCGGGCGCACCTTCATTTATGCTTGTCAATCTGACAGGAGCCGGGCCTTTTGAAGTGACTTATTATGACGGATCGGCATATTTCATCGCATCCGGCCTTACCGGGCCGGTTGATACTATTTATTTATACCCGCCAGGTCCGGCTGCATATTCACTGACCGGGGTTTCCGATTCGAATTGCACAAAGGCCCTGTCAGGTGTGACATTCCAGGTTTATAACTTCACCCCCCCCATTGGCGTTTTGAGTGGTGACGCTACCATCTGCCAGGGCGATACCGCCCAGCTGGTTTTTAACCTTACCGGCAGCCCACCCTGGGCGATCACTTACCTGATCAATGGCAGCAATCCGCAGACTGTCACCGCTTATTCTTCACCTTATATATTAACGGTCACTCCTCTGGTCACAACGCATTACCAGTTCACCCAGGTGTCAGATGCAAATTGCGCCGGCACCGCATCTGGCCAGGCTTTAGTTACAGTCGATCTGCCAACAGGCTTTTTAAGCGGCGATAATACGATTTGTGCCGGGGGAGGAGCCCAATTAATCTTCATTCTGACCGGATATCCGCCCTGGACGATAACTTATACGGCCAATGGAACGGATGAACAGACCCTGACTGCCACCTATTCCCCTTTCAGCATACCTGTCAGCCCATCGGTCAGCACACTATATGAGTTTACCGTGCTTCAGGATGTTTTTTGCCTGGGGACAGCAGGCGGGCAGGCCATGATAATAATATATCAGCCAGCAGGTGAATTGAGCGGCTCTTCCACCATTTGTGCAGGTGAAACTGCCGAGATCACTTTCGACCTTTCCGGTAATCCGCCCTGGATTATAACCTATACGGAAAACGGGGGGGATCCGCAGACTGTCACAGCTTATTCCATGCCGTACAACCTGTCTGTGACACCTCCAGTGACGACACTCTACGAATTTACCTATTTTGAAGATAATTCGTGTCCCGGGATACCGTCGGGCGAAGCCCTGGTTACGGTCAATCCCAATCCTTCTGTCAGTGCCGGACCGGATAAAACCATACCCAATGGCACTTCGACTTTACTTGAGGGCGAAGTTACCGGTGGTTCTGGCAGTTACGGCTATCAGTGGCAGCCGGCTGATAAAGTCGTGGACGCCCAGTTATTGCAACCCATGACGGTCAACCTGTCTTCATCGACTCTTTTTACGATGACCGGCACCGATAACAGCGGGGGATGCTATGAATCGGACGAAGTGCTTGTTACCGTGACCGGCGGTGTTCTATCCTGCAATTCAACCGCTGGTCCCAATTCAATCTGCCGGGGAGAAACGAGCCAGTTACAGGCAATAGCTTCCGGCGGATCAGGAAATTTTACATATCTGTGGCAATCCGATCCTCCCGGCTTTTCATCAAATATCCAGAATCCATCAGTAATTCCGGATCAGTCGACAACATATTCTGTTACCGTAAACGATGGTTACAACATCGTGCATTCAACCGTTACCGTGACGGTTCATCAGCTTCCGGTACCGGAGGCCGGGTCTGACCAGATGATAATTTATGGCACGACTGCCGTTCTGCAGGGAAGTGCCGGTTCGGGATCAGGGCTTTACAATTATCATTGGGAACCTTCATATAAACTGGTCAATCCCGATGTTGCCAATCCTGCTACCGTCAACTTGTATGAGACGACATTGTTCACCCTGAGCGTGACAGATGCGCAAACCGGGTGTGCTTGCTGTCAGGCGGACGCTGTTGCGATCATGATCAGCGGTAGTGCGCTGAACGTGAATCCTTCGGCTTCACCGGGCACCATATGTTCGGGAGATTCCACGCAATTATTTTCCCTGGAGGGTGGCGGTACCGGCTACTATACTCATTCCTGGACCTCAAGTCCTCCCGGTTTTATTTCTTCGCTTTCAGATCCGACTGTCCAGCCGCTTGAAAGTACAGTTTATACCGTGGTGATTTCTGATGGCTATAATAATGTGAGCGGTTCAGTCGGGGTAACAGTGAATCCCTCGCCGCTGGTTCTTTTAGGCGGTGATACTACCGTTTGTGTATTCGAAACGGTCACAATTGACGCGGGTAATGAAGGGGCAAGCTATCTATGGTCAAATGGCTCGACAGAGAAAATGATCAGCGTGGGTACCACAGGCATAGGTTATGACAGTAAAACCTTCTATGTAACTGTCACTTCATCTGAGGGCTGCATGACCACTGCCCATAAGAAGGTTACATTTGATTTCACTGCATGCACCGGCATTAATGAGCAATTCAATGAATCCGGGCTCCGCCTGTACCCGAATCCCGGCAGCGGGCTGGTTAACATAGAAGAAACAGGAGATGGAGATTTCTTCAAACTTACCGTAATTGACTGGACCGGGAGGGAGCTCATCTGTGACAGAATAATTGACCTTTCAGGATCGGAAAAGCGGTTTATCTTGGATTTAAAACCTTATCCCTCTGGTATTTACCTGGTGAAAATGTTCAGTGACAAGTTAAATCCCGTCTCGATAAAGTACGTTCTGATAAAATGAGCTGGATTGAATTTGTCCTTTTTGCCCTTACCCTGGCCGGGGTAGCTATTTTTCATAAAAGGACCATGTATGTTGCTCTGACCGGATTGGCAGCGGTTCTTATCTTTAAATTAATTTTCGATCCATCTTTCTCCTTGTTTGACCATATTATCGGTTCGCCCGCCAGGGATGGCGAATGGAGGACACTATTAAACCTGGCGGGACTGTTGTTCGGATTTGCCATTCTCTCGGAGATATTCTCGCAATCAAAAATTCCCGAAATATTACCCCGGTTTTTACCTGACAACTGGACCGGAGGGCTGGTATTGCTTTTTGTCATTATGGTTCTTTCCAGTTTCCTTGACAATATAGC
This sequence comes from uncultured Bacteroidales bacterium, assembly GCA_963823285.1. Taxonomy (GTDB): domain Bacteria; phylum Bacteroidota; class Bacteroidia; order Bacteroidales; family JAGOPY01; genus JAGOPY01. The sequence goes on from CAWGKX010000014.1 coordinate 38,942, forward strand.
GGCGGCCATGATAGGAGGGGCCATTGCACTGGTCGTCTTCAAAGGCAGGGTGCATGTCGGGTACATGGCTGCTATTGTTGCGGCGAGCAATGCTGGCGGTGCCGGAAGTGTTGTGGGAGATACGACCACGACCCTTATGTGGATAAGCGGGATTAAACCCGTTTGGGTAGTCCACGCTTTTATCGCCTCAATTGCAAGCTTTTTCATCTTTGGTATTTTCGGATCATTACAACAGCACAGGCTCCAACCGATAGTGAAAAATGCAAAAAGAGGAGCCAGGGTCGACTGGTGGAAGATAATCATCGTTATGATGATCCTGGCCGGAGCGATAGTGACAAATTTCCTCATGAAGTTCCCGGCAATCGGGGTATGGATTGCCATTTTGCTGGGATCCTTGTTCCGGAAAACTCCCTGGGGTGAGTTGAAAAAAGCCTGGCAGGGAACAGTTTTCCTGATAGCGCTGGTGACGATTGCTTCTTTGATGCCGGTGGAAAAACTTCCTGCGGCTTCCTGGCATACTGCTTTTATCTGGGGCTTTGTTTCGGCTGTTTTTGACAATATCCCTCTTACAAAGCTTTGCCTTGAACAGGGTGGCTATGACTGGGGGATTCTGGCGTATGCTGTGGGCTTTGGAGGCTCTATGATCTGGTTTGGTTCCTCGGCCGGCGTCGCCCTTTCGAACATGTACCCCGAAGCAAAAGATACGATAAGTTATATAAAAAACGGGTGGCACGTGGCACTGGCTTACGTCGTCGGCTTCTTTGTACTGCTGAGTTTTTTGGGATGGCAGACTCATTTTTGAGTTTTGAGTTTTGAGTTCTGAGTTTTAGTGAACAAAGGCCGGTAATTTGTTAACATTCATTTAATATTCGATTTTTGATCTTTACATTCGCTACTTTAAACTTTGAATTATGTTTAGAGGAATTTTACCAAAGGAATACGCTTTCTTTGATTATTTTGACCAGTTGATCAGCCTGGATAAACAGATCAGCATCCTGTTTTTGACTCTTATGAACAATGAAGAGGGACGTATGGAACTATCGAAGCAGATCAGGGATCTGGAGCGCCACTCCGATAAGCTAGCCAGGAATTGCACAGATTTATTGTATAAGACTTTTATAACACCCATTGACCGTAACGATATATATACGCTTGTCAAGCGACTCGACGATTTTGCTGACCAGATCAATGCTGCCGCCTTCAGGATATCGGCCTATGATGTGACCGATATCAGATATGAAGCGGTGGAATTTGCAACAATTATCCAGAGTTGCATAGAAGAACTTATTATTGCCGTCAAAGAGCTCAGGAAAATAAGAAACAAGAACCAGATACTTGAATCCTGTAAAAGAGTTCATGACCTGGAAAACCAGGCTGACGAGATCCTGAGAGGTGCCATATCCAGACTTTTTAAGGAGGGGGAAGTGTTATTGCTGATAAAATGGAAAGAAATTTTTGAAAGACTTGAAAAAGCGGTTGACAGATGTGAGGATATTGCGTCGACCATCGAGACTATTTTAATAGAACATTCCTAATAACCGAATTGCTGATGGATCCATTGTTGCTCACTGTAATCGGGATTGTAGCGATAGCCCTCATTTTTGACGTTATAAACGGGTTCCATGATGCTGCCAATTCTATTGCAACAATTGTTTCTACCCGGGTTTTATCTCCCAAGCTTGCCGTTTTCTGGGCGGCTTTTTTTAATTTCATTGCCATGTTTGTATTCGCCCCCAAAGTGGCAAATACAATTTCCAAGATTGTCATTATTGATTCGGCGGATTCAGCATTTCTGTATGTTGTATTTGCAGGTTTGCTGGGTGCCATTGTCTGGGACCTGGTAACCTGGCTGTACGGGTTGCCTACGAGTTCATCCCACGCTTTGATAGGCGGATTGACAGGAGCCGGCCTTGCCTATAAGGGAGTCAGTGTCATTCGCTGGGAAAAGATAACACAGACTGCTGCGTTTATACCCCTGGCACCTTTAATTGGATTGGTTGTTGGCTTTGGGCTCATGATTGCAGTCTACTGGATTTTCAGAAGATGGCATCCTAAGAGAGTAGACTGGGTGTTCCGAAAAGGTCAGTTTGTTTCAGCGGCCATGTACTCACTCGGACACGGAGGTAATGATGCCCAGAAAACAATGGGAGTCATAGTAGCTTTGTTAGTTGCTGCCAGGATGTTTGACCCTGAGCGGCAAATTTCAATCTACCATTGGGATACATTATGGATTATTCTATCCTGTCACCTGGCCATGGCAATCGGTACTGCTTTAGGCGGGTGGAAAATAGTTAAGACCATGGGAATGAAACTCACGAAGCTTAAACCGGTGCATGGATTTTGCGCGGAAACTGCCGGCGCTTTTACCATTTTTATGGCCACCAGAATGGGCATTCCGATTTCAACCACGCATACTATTGCAGGTTCCATTATTGGTGTAGGATCTACGACTAATCTTGCAGGAATAAAATGGAAAATCGCTTTCCGGATCGTTATGGCATGGGTGCTGACGATACCGGCTTCTGCGCTCGTAGGGGCTTTATGCTTCTGGGTAATGAAACTGCTGAATTCTGAGTTCTGAGTTCTTGGTTCTTGGTTCTTGGTTCTTGGTTCTTAGCGCCAACGTCCAACAGTCAACTGCTTACTCCTTCGTATTATTGAACAGGCTCGTATAGCCTTTCATTATGCCCCTGGCTGACCTGGAGATGAACGTGAGGATCTCATCCCGCTCAGGTGTGGCCGGAACATCGGCTTCAATAATGTTGACCGCCTGGGAGACATTATAGTTTTTGCGGTAAATTATACGATAAATTTCCTGTATCTGGCTGATTTGTTCATTGGTAAAACCTCTTCTGCGGAGCCCGATGGAATTGATGCCAACATAGGAAAGAGGCTCGCGGGCAGCTTTGGTATAGGGGGGGATATCCTTCCTGGCCATGCCGCCCCCGGAGATCATGGAATGCGCACCGATCTTGACAAACTGGTGAACGGCCGCCAACCCGCCAACGATAGCATAGTCGTCGATTTCGATATGGCCGGCGAGTGTTGCTGCATTGGCCAGGATAACGTTGTTGCCTATGACGCAGTCATGTGCGACATGCACATAGGCCATCAGCAAGCAGTTCTTTCCGATGACGGTCTGGTAACTGGCTTTTGTTCCGCGGTTTATGGTCACAAATTCGCGGATAGTGGTGTTGTCGCCAATATGGACCGTGGTTTCTTCGCCGTCGAATTTCAGATCCTGGGGGATGGCAGAAATTACCGCGCCGGGAAAGATCCTGCAATTACGGCCGATCCTGGCGCCTTCCATGATGGTAGCATGGTTGCCTATCCAGCTGCCTTCTCCGATTTCAACATTTTTTTCAATGGTAACAAAAGGGTCAATGATTACATTGTTGGCGACTTTGGCCTGTGGGTGAACATATGCTAACGGTTGGATCATTTTTTCGGATTTACGATGTTATTAGTCCCTATTTTCACGATAGATGCCATCATCACGGCCTCCATGACAATTTTATTTCCCACATAGGCAGTGCCTTCCATATGACAGATGCCCCTCCTGATTGGCCCTACCAGTTTAAGGTCGAAGATAAGCGTATCACCGGGCACGACTTTCTGGCGAAACCTGACCTGGTCAATTTTAAGGAACAGCGTGGTATATTCCTGGGGATTTGGGACAGTGCTCAGAACCAGTATGCCTCCCGCCTGTGCCATGGCTTCCACCTGCAGCACGCCCGGCATGATCGGTTCATGAGGGAAATGGCCTTCAAAGAATGGCTCGTTCATCGTTACATTTTTCACTCCTATGACACGGCTTTCAGTCATTTCGATAATTTTATCGATAAGGAGGAATGGCGGCCGATGCGGCAGGATATTCTTGATCTGGTTGATATCCAGCATCGGTGGCTTGTTCGGATCGTACAATGGCACCTGGCTCATTTTTCGGTCTTTATTAATTTGTTGTCTGATCAGTTTGGCGAATTTAGTGTTGGCCGTATGTCCCGGCCTGCGTGCGATAATGTGCGCTTTCAGGGGTTTTCCCAGAAGGGACAGATCACCGATCACGTCGAGAAGCTTATGACGGGCGGGCTCATTCTCAAAGTGCAGTTCCAGGTTATTCAAAACCCCTTCATTTAAAACTTTTACCGACGGTTTATTGAACAGTTCAGCAAGACGGTTCAGTTCATCCTGGTCCACCGGCCTGTCGACAAATACGATGGCATTGTTTAAGTCGCCGCCGCGAATAAGCTGGTTGCTGAGCAAATATTCAAGTTCATGGAGAAAGACAAATGTCCTGCACCCGGAAATTTCCTGCCGGAAATCAGTCAGTTTTTCCAAGATAGCATATTGAGAGCCCAGTACTTTGGTCTCGAAATTTATCATGGTGGTCACCTTGAACCTGGAATACGGCATAGCCACCATTTCAATTTTATTTTCGGGCTCTTCATAAAATACAGGAGTTCGCAATTCAAAATACTCCTTTAGAGCAATTTGTTCCTGTATTCCGCAATTATCCAATGTCTCCACGAAAAATCGCGAGCTACCGTCCATTATCGGGATTTCAGCCTGGTCAACCTCAATAATCAGGTTATCTATCTCCAGGCCTGCAACAGCTGCCAGCACATGCTCGACAGTCTGAACCGTGGCCCCGTTTTCGGTAAGGCTTGTTCCCCTTGCAGTGTCAAAGACATTATCGACTTCAGCATTGATTTCCGGCCGGCCTTCCAGGTCAACGCGGATAAATCTTATACCGTGATTGATAGGTGCCGGCACGAAAGTCATAGTCACTTCATTTCCCGTGTGCAGCCCGACGCCTCTAAGACTAAATGGCTTTTTTACTGTTTTTTGATAATCTAACATAATAGCCGGCAAAGATATTAATTAACAGCTTATCCATTACCCGGGTTTAAGGTCGGTTCAATCTTCTTTCCAGATCGTCCAGCCTTTTGACTATTTCCGGTAAATTTTTAAAGTGGACCAGCGCTCTTCTATGGATGGATATATCAATTGCAGGGGAACCCATTACGATCGAACCATCTTTCAGATTTGAGGAAATGCCTGATTGGGCACCGATTTTAACATCATCCCCTATTATTAAATGGCCGACAAAACCGACCTGCCCGGCGATCATGCAGTTCCTGCCTATTTTAGTCGAACCTGAAATGCCTGTCTGTGCTGCGATGACGGTGTTTTCACCGACCTCCACGTTGTGTGCGACCTGGATCAGGTTATCGAGTTTGACACCCCGGCGGATAATGGTCGACCCGAGAGTAGCCCGGTCAATAGTAGTATTGGAGCCTATCTCAACATTATCCTCGATAACGACATTGCCAATCTGCGCTACCTTCTTATAATTTTTATCCTGTTGGGGAGCAAACCCGAAACCATCACCGCCAATAACGACCCCGCCATGAATCTTGCATTCGTTCCCGATAAGATTATCCGAATAAATGATCACCCCGGCAAATATTGTCGTATTGCTGCCAACTTTTACATTATCACCCAGGAATACATGGGGGAAAATCTTTGTGCCGTCGCCTATGCTGACATTTTCCCCCACATAGGTAAATTCGCCAATATAAACATCTTTCCCGATGACGGCATTTTTAGCAACAAACGAAAGGGACGAAATCCCTTTTTTTTCATTTTTAACCTTGTCATATAGTTCCAGCAGCCTGGCAAATGCCGTATAAGCATCTTCAACACGGATGAGGGTTGGAATTATCGCCTGGTCGGGAGAAAAATCCTTATTCACGATGACAATCGATGCCTTGGTACTATAAATAAAGGGCGTATATTTAGGATTCGCCAGGAAGGAAAGTGTACCCGGCTCCCCTTCCTCAATTTTCGAAAGCCGGCTTATCCTGACATCCGGGTTTCCTTCAACTAACCCACCAATGACGGCGGCTATCTGGCTGGCTGAGAACTCCATGCGAGGTGGATTTTTTTGAAAAACAATCTTCTTTGAAAAAACAAAAGTATTAAATTTATGTTACGTTGTAACGGGATTTCCATCCGTTCAAAATTGAATATTCACACAACAATGCAATAAAACCGGTTTATTTACATTTCAATAGTGCAAATGTAGTTTTTTCGGAAAATTTAAAATGAAATAATGGAAAAGATCAAGATTCTTTGGGTAGATGATGAGATAGAAATACTGAAGCCGCATATTATTTTTCTGGAGCAGAAAGGTTATGAGGTGGACACTTCAAACAATGGCGACGATGGACTGGAAATGATCCTGAGCAAACCATATGATATTATTTTTCTGGATGAAAACATGCCTGGCCTCACAGGTATAGAGACACTGGAAATCATTAAAAAGAAATACCCGAACCTGCCGGTTGTCATGATCACTAAAAGTGAAGAGGAATCGATAATGGAAGATGCTATCGGATCGAATATCTCGGATTTTCTTATTAAACCGGTTAAACCGAACCAGATCCTGCTGAGCCTTAAAAAGAACCTGGATAATAAAAAACTGGTCAGCGAAAAAACGACCTCTTCGTACCAGCAGGAATTCCGTAATATCAGCATGGAAATATCCAATAACCCTGATCACAATGGGTGGGTAGAAATATTCCGAAACCTTACCCGCTGGGAAGTTGAACTTGACAAGTCAAGTGACGAAAGTATGCAGGAAGTGCTTCAGTTTCAGAAAAACGAAGCAAACCAGGTTTTTTCCAGGTATGTTGAATCGAGGTACATCGATTGGGTGAACGGCAGGGATAAAAATTTTCCGGTCATGTCCCCCAATCTTTTTAAGGAAAAGATATTCCCGCTGATGGAAAGCAACGATGCACTTTTCGTGATACTTATCGATAATCTCCGGTACGACCAGTGGAAAGCCATACAGCCCATACTCGAAGATTATTTCAGGATCGAAAAGGAAGAGATCTATTACAGCATCCTGCCAACGACCACTCAGTATGCCCGCAATGCCATTTTCGCCGGCCTGATGCCGCTCGAGATCGAGCGAAAGTACCCCAGGTACTGGACTGCTGAAGAAGATGAAGGCACCAAGAACCAGTTTGAAGGAGAATTGTTAGGCGAACAATTGAAGCGCCATGGAAAGGATGTTAAATATGCTTACCATAAAATACTGAACCTGACATCAGGGAGAAAACTTCTGGAAACCCTTCCCAATATGCTGAACAATAAGCTGACGGTAATAGTTTATAATTTTGTCGATATGCTGTCGCATGCACGCACTGAAATGGAGATTATCCGCGAACTGGCCGATGATGAGAAAGCTTACCGGTCGCTGATGGTTTCATGGTTCAACAATTCACCTTTGTTCGATATCATAAAGTTCCTTGCGGAAAAGAAAATCAACATTGTGATAACGACAGATCATGGCTCCGTTCGTTCGCAGGATCCTATCAAGGTCATTGGTGACCGCAATACCACGACGAACCTCCGGTATAAATCCGGTAAGAGCCTGAATTACAATCCAAAGGAGGTATTTGAAGTCCGGAATCCGCATGATGTCTATCTTCCAAGGACCAACGTCAGTTCCACATATATTTTTTGCCGCAAGAATGATTTCTTTGCTTATCCGAACAATTACAATTATTATGTTAATTATTACCGGAATACATTCCAGCATGGAGGAATCTCTCTTGAAGAAATGCTGGTGCCGGTTGCATACCTTAAAGCAAAATGATGTACCTTTGAATAAGATAATTCCCCTATGAAAGATCTCATTTTCGAAAATTGCAGTCTTTCAGAAATGCCTGAAATAGCCCGCAAAATCCTGGATGAATATCCTGATGAGCGGGTTTTTGCTTTATATGGTGAGCTTGGCGCCGGGAAGACTACCCTTATTAAAGCCATGTGTGTTGCGCTTGGAGTGAAGGAAGACGTGACAAGCCCCTCTTTTGCGATCGTCAACGAATATGATGCCGGCGGCATCGACCTGATCTATCATTTTGATTTTTACCGGATCAAAAAAATGGAAGAAGTCCTGGATATTGGTTACGAAGAATATCTTTTCAGCGGCTATTATTGTTTTTTGGAATGGGCGGATAAAATTGCCGAACTTTTGCCGGAATCCTGCGTATACGTGACCATTAAGAAAAACGAGAAAAATAAAGGCAGGAAAATCGTGACATCCTTTATTAGCTAATTAAATCAATCATATCCTGAAATGGGCCAGAATCAAAAAAGCTACGTTAAGTTTTCACATTCGGAAGGTTTGATGCCAAAGGAGGAAATGCTGGAGGTACAGCGGCAGCGAAGCAGGTTGACAATTGGAATCCCAAAGGAAATTGCAAACCAGGAACGGAGGGTCGCCCTTGTGCCTGAGGCAGTGAATCTTCTGGTTCAAAATGGCCATACCGTTATTGTGGAAACCAATGCAGGCGCAGGATCGCGTTTTCACGACCATGATTACAGCGAAGCAGGCGGACAGATCGTTATTTCAGATAAAGAAGCTTTCCAGGCTGATATTATCCTTAAGGTGGCGCCTCCGACAGAAGAAGAGATGGAATTAATGAAGGAAAAGCAGGTCATTTTTTCAGCTTTGCACATGAGCAACCGGGAGGCTTCATTTTTCAAGAGCCTTATACGCAAGAAAATTACGGCCATTGCGCATGAATATATCCAGGACCAATTCAATTCTTTTCCTGTCAGGCGGACTATCAGTGAAATTGTCGGAAATGCTGCCATCATGATAGCAGCCCGCTACCTGAGTGATCCGGAGTACGGCAAAGGCAATATGCTGGGTGGATTTTCCGGGATCAGCCCGACGGAAGTGGTTATAGTCGGAGCAGGTACCGTTTCGGAAAATGCCGCCAGGGTTGCAATAGGAATGGGCGCCACGGTCAAGGTATTTGACGACTCGATTTACCGCCTGCGCCGGCTCCAGGTGAATATCCAGAGCCGGATATTCACTTCCATTATCCAGCCCAAGGTGCTGATGAATGCCCTGCGTACGGCCGATATAGTCATCGGAGCCGTACATAGCATAGAGGGACATACCCCTGTGATCATCAGCGAAGAGATGGTAAAAGGAATGAAGCCCGGTGCGGTTATCATTGATGTCAGCATCGACCAGGGCGGATGCGTGGAAACCTCGCGGATCACAACCCACCAGAACCCGGTATTCAAGAAATACGATGTGATACATTATTGCGTGCCTAATATTGCTTCCCAGGTCCCTCATACTGCTTCCTACGCACTCAGCAATTTCTTTACACCGGTGATGCTTAGCATCGGCGAGGAAGGCGGGATCGATAACCTGATACGCCGCGATCGTGGAATCAGCAAGGGAGTTTATATATTTAAAGGAATCCTGACCAGTAAACCGATCAGCGATCTTTTTAATCTTCCTTTCCAGGATATCGATCTTCTCCTGGCTGCTTTTAGCGGCTGATTGAATGATAACAGATTAATCCTTAACCGTGGAACGGGATAATTATTTCAAATGTAATTCCTTAAAATACCCGGTCTATGTTGGACCGGAGCCCTGGAATGAACTCGATGCACTGGCCCGGCCGTTCCTGAAAAACGGGGGGATTTATCTGTTGACCGACCTGAATACCCGTGAATCCTGCATACCGGTACTGAATCGTCACCATTCATGGCTGGATGAACATCCTTTGTTCTCTATTATGCCTGGAGAAGCGTCCAAGGAATTATACACACTGGAAGAAATCTGGATTTGGCTGATGGAATACGGCGCCACAAGGGATTCGCTGCTCATCAATCTGGGTGGAGGCGTGGTGAGCGACCTGGGCGGGTTCGCAGCGGCAACCTATAAAAGGGGAATTAGTTATATTAATATCCCCACTTCGCTCATGGGCCAGGCAGATGCGGCTATAGGAGGGAAGACAGGCGTAAATATCTCAGGCGTAAAGAACCAGGCCGGGCTTTTCTATGATCCGCTGTCCGTTTTCATCCTGCCGGAGTTCCTTGAAACACTTCCCGAGCCTCACCTTAAATCAGGCTATGCCGAAATAATCAAGTCTGCTGCCCTTTCAGGGAACGGATTATGGCAGATGGTGAAAAATATGAAAACCCCAGGGAAAGATGATCTCTCGAAACTTATTATTGAAACTGTAAAATTCAAATGCAGCGTCGTTTCTGACGATCCTTTTGACCGGTCGACAAGAAAGATGCTTAACTTCGGGCATACAATCGGTCATGCCCTGGAAAGCTTAAGCAATAATGGGGAAAGGGGAGGGATGCTCCACGGCGAGGCAGTTGCAGCCGGAATGATCTGCGAAGCTTTTCTTTCGAGCGAAATTGCAGGATTGCCGGGAAATGAGCTTGAGGATCTCTCCGGCGTCATCAAAACATTTTTCAGCCTGGAACCAATAGATAATGGCTCCTTCCACCATTTGACCGGAATGATGGACCATGATAAAAAGAATACATCTGAAGGCATCGGCTTTTCCCTGCTGGAAAGCCTGGGGAAACCATGCCTGAACAGATCAGTCGACCGGGTGAAAATCACCAGGTCGTTAGAATATTTTAACCAGGAAGTTAAAAAGTGATCAGGATAACAAAGAACAAGCGTAGTTGTTCCGCAGAGATCAGGCTCCCTGCTTCAAAAAGCATCTCCAACCGCCTGCTTATCCTGCAGTATTGTTATGGAAATGCTTTTAAGATCAGTAACCTTTCCGATTCTGATGATACGCTGTTAATGTCATCCATTCTTGACCTGATCCGGCAGTACAAGCTCAGGGGCGATACGGGACTTCTCCGGATCGATGCAAAGAATGCCGGCTCTGTAATGCGTTTCCTGATCCCTTTGCTGTCGGTAACAAGCGGTCATTTTTTGCTGACCGGGGACGAAAGGATGAAGCAACGTCCGGTCGGCGCACTGATTGAAGCCATGCGGGAAACCGGGGCCGAGATTGATTATCTTGAGGAAATTGGCTTTCCGCCTTTGCTTATCAGGGGAAGGAAGATTGCAGGCAGCCGGATCGACCTTGATGCCTCCATAAGCAGCCAGTATGTCACGGCCTTACTTCTGCTGGCCCCAACCCTTGAAGAAGGAATGACCCTGGAACTGACAGGCAGGCCGGTGTCATGGCCTTATATCAAAATGACGACAGGCATTCTCTCAGGTCTGGGCGTACAGGTCATCGTGCAGGAAAATACGATCAGGATTTACCATAAAAAAGAAATTAAAGCGAAAGTCACTGTTGAGCCCGATTGGAGCGCAGCCTCCTTCTGGTACTGCATGTTATCGATGGCTGAGAAAGGAACGTTCTTTTTTCCCGGCTTGCGAAAATCCGGCATCCAGGGAGATCAGGAGGTTTCCGTATTTTTCCGGAAGCTTGGAATTGAAACGATTGAGGAGAGCGAAGGCATCCGCATCAATAAAGGTGAAACAATAGCTTCGAATTTCCAGGCAGATTTTACAGGTTATCCCGACCTTGCCTTACCCGTTATCCTTGCCTGCGGCGCGGCGGGTATCCCGGGTATTTTCACCGGATTGAAAGGCCTGCGGATAAAGGAATCCGACAGGATCGAAGCCCTCACTGAGGGACTGCTTAAGACGGGCATAATTTTACGGGAAGAATATCCGGGGACATGGAGGCTGTCGGGCCATCTGACGGCGCCCGGCGATATTTTCCTTGATGATCATAATGACCACAGGGTAGTGATGACCTTTGCTTCCCTTGCACTGAAAGGATTCAGCGTAAACATGGAGCATCCCGAGGCTGTCAATAAGTCTTATCCGGATTTCTGGAAAGACCTGGAGAAAGCGGGGTTTAAATGCAGCCTGTCCGGTTGAAAAGATTTTAATCAGAAAAATCGATTATTTGATAACTTTGCCTCAACATCACGTTGAGAAATAGCTATATGGTGACCGTCGATATTTTTATTCCGTGTTTTATTGATCAGATCTATCCGCAGACCGGCTTTAACATGATTAAAATACTGGGAAAATATGATATCGATGTTTATTATAATGAAAACCAGACCTGCTGCGGTCAGATATCCTTCAACAGCGGATTCTGGGATGATGCAAAAGCCGTCGGCGAGAAGTTCATCATGGAATTCAACCATAATCGTCCGGTTGTAGTGCCTTCAGCTTCTTGTGCCGGTTTCGTCAGGAATTATTACGGGGAGCTGTTTCATAACACGGGGCTTCATATGGAATACAAACAACTTACAAAAAATATTATCGAGTTTACCGATTACATGGTCAATGAATTGAAAGTGACCGATGTCGGCGCTACATTTGAGCATAAAGTGACCTATCATGATTCCTGCGCATCTCTTCGGGAATACAGGCTTGGCAATGAACCCAGGATGCTCCTGGAAAATGTGAAGGGATTGGAACTCATCGAGATGAAAGACCTTCAGGTTTGCTGTGGTTTTGGAGGGACTTTTTCCGTAAAAAATGAGCCCATTTCCACTTCAATGGCACAGCAAAAAGTTCAGAACGCACTTGAAACAGGAGCCGAGTACATTGTTTCGACCGATGCTTCCTGCCTGATCCACCTTGATGCTTATATACGAAAGCACAACCTTCCGTTGAAGACCATACATATCATTGATGTGCTGGCATCGGGATGGTGATTTTCATTATCTTTTCTTTTTATTTTTAATCTTTTTAAATAAGAAATATTTAATTTTGATATGGCATCTTAACATTAACCTGTTTTGCTTATGAAAGCATCTACTAAAAAGAATTTCTATATCACGATCTTAATTTTTCATTTTTCATTTTTCGTTTTTCACTTTTCATCTTCTTATGCACAAATGCCCACGGTGCAGGATTGCATGGGCGCAATACCTGTCTGCCAGGACATATATGTCGAGGAAAACTCGTATTACGGATCCGGTAATTACCCCAATGAGATCTACAACCCGACGGGCGATTGCACTTATGATTGCCCCGGGAGCTGTCTCGACGGGGAGCAGAACAGCGTTTGGTATATATTTACCGTCCAGGTCGCAGGCTTGCTACGCATGACCATTGATCCGGCTATTGATAATGACGATTACGACTGGGCAGTTTATGACCTCTCAGAACTCAGGTGCTCGGATATCTTTTCTCATTACAACCTGATGCAAAAGAGTTGCAATGCATACGGCTCAACTACTTACAATGGTAATACGGGCATCAGCTCCCCTAACGGTGGATCAACCAACTGCAGTCATTGTGGTGAAACAGGTTCCAATAAGTGGAATATGGACCTCCCGGTCCAGCAGGGGAGGACATATGTTTTGGTCGTTGAAAACTGGGGAAGTCCGGAGGGTGGTTACACACTCGATTTCAGCGCTTCTACGGCAAGTATTTACGACAATGTAAGGCCATACCTGGAAACGGTTCTTGCAGATTCGATCTCGTGCGGTACCTCGGAAATTATAGTTGAATTTTCCGAAAATGTAAAGTGTAATTCTGTTGATCCCACTGATTTCCAGGTTTCCGGCCCGGGTGGCCCTTACACTGTCCTTGATGCACAGGGACAAGCATGCATGGTTGGCGGTGATATGGAAAAAAAGTATACCCTGATCATCGACCGTCCGATAAATTCCGATGGGGATTATTCGGTGCAGCTCATGCCGTTAAATTTTGTTTACGATGCCTGTGAATAATTTTGCAATAGGCAATACGATCGTCTTTAATGTTTCCCTGGGCGCTCCTGTGATCAATGAGTTCGGATTGGTCATCCAGGCAGCAACCTGCGGTCTTGCCAACGGCTCCATAACAGGTCTGCAGATAATAGGCACGCCTCCTTTTTCTTATTTATGGACCGACAATAATGGAAATCCAGTCGGAAATACCCTGGAGCTTCATAATGTTCCGACAGGTAATTATTACCTGCAAGTAACAGATCCGCATACCTGTGAGAAACTTGGCGGGCCTTATGTGGTGGATCAGACAGGCGCCCCGCTGGTAAATGATGCATCCATTGTTATCACCGGCGCCAATTACGGGGCGAACAACGGCCAGATCACCGGCCTGGTCGTTACCGGTAATGATCCGCTGACCTATGTGTGGACCGACTCGAGTAATGTCGTGGTAGGTACAAATCTGGATCTGCTCAATATTTATGCAGGGAATTATTACCTTCTGGTAACCGATACATATGGATGCGATACTCTTGCAGGCCCGTACTTTGTGCAACAGATAGGCGGTCCGGTAGGAGTGCAGGCTTCGGCAACCCCGCAATCGATCTGCGCAGGCGAATCCTCCCAGCTTGTCGCTACAGGTTTTGGCGGAACAGGTGACTATACTTACTCATGGGACGTCCAATCCTCCCGGTTTTATATCGGACCTTCAGTCACCCCTGGTTTTTCCGCTTATCACAACCGTTTATACCGTAACCATCAGCGACGGTTATAATGTAATATCATCATCCACTACAGTTAATGTGAGCCCGATCCCTGTTTCCAACGCCGGAACCGATCAGATCATTCCTTATGGCACCAGCACAACTATATACGGCAGCGTTACCGGAGGGACCGGAAGCTATAATTATTACTGGGAACCGGCAAGTTTGCTCATCAATCCCACTGCTCAGAATCCTTCGACAAAGAATCTCTACCAGACCACACTTTTTACCTTAAGGGCGATTGACGCAACTTCGGGATGTTCGAGCTTGTATGATACTGTCATGGTATCACTGGAAGGAGGGCCGCTTGGAATTACTTTGTCAGTCCAGGACGATACCATTTGCAAGGGCGGAAGTACGACAATTACCGCATATGGCTTTGGCGGAAATGATCTTATTCCCTACACTTACACATGGACTGATGAGAATGGCAGTGTTTTAAAAATAGAGACTGTTGAGATATCATCCCTGATCATTAACCCGACAATATGGGGAACCCATATATATTCGGTTAATATTGATGACGGCTATAATGAATTTACGTCAAATATTACGGTTTTCGTAGCGCCTACGCCGGTATTTTCAATTGCCGGAGGGCCCCAGATCACGGCATGCCCGACCGATACGGTCCTGCTCCAGCCAGACAATTTTTTCCCGGGAGCTACTTATTACTGGTCGAACGGGAGCACAGAGCCTTCTATTCACTTGTCCACAACAGGAATCGGATTTAATATCAGGACCTTACATCTGAAGATTACCAATGAGCTGGGTTGCGAATATAATGACAGCATTACGGTTGTCTTCGATTTCGCTGCCTGCTTTGGAATAGACGAATATAATACTTTCCCTAAAGTTAAAGTCTTTCCAAATCCCACTACGGGCCTGATCAATATAGACCTGGAAGATGGCCAGGGGTTTTCAGAATTGCAGATCCTCAACTCTCAGGGTTCCGTGGTCTATGAAAAGGATCTCAGAAATCTTGTCCCTGGAAATAATGAAATTGTTGCTGATCTGTCATCCTTCCCTAAAGGAGTTTATTTGCTCAGGGCTATTCATGAGCGATTCATACATCATCAAAAGATTGTTTTGAATTAACTTTTTTTGGTGAAGGCATTCAAAATCAAAAACCTGATTTGAAATTATGCATAACTTTGCCGGCTTAATTCAGAGGCCGCATTATTTAAATACGAAATACTTATCTGCGATGAGAACAGTGTTAATGTTGTTAATGACCGTAACGTTTTTTGTTTCTAACGGTCAGTCGGGAACCAGTGCTGCTGCTGGCCAGCAACGGCAGCAAACCCCGCTGGCATTTGACCAGAAGGATTTTGGGGACAGGTTTTCAGTCCTGGTTTATTCCGACGATAGTTATGATTATTATGCTATCGATCTGACAAAGCTTGGTGGCAAGTTTGAAAGGGTCTACTTTATGAACCTTACTTATGCCGATTCAAGAGTGGTAAATCTGGATGCGGATATTGAAAAGGACCAGACCTGGTTTAAAAGCTATTATAAAAATAAAGAAGATGATATCACCTGCCTGTTCAAAGACCTGAGAGCAAAGACAGACGAAGCGCGCCTGGGAATGACGGCCGCTGAAAAATCAGCCTGGATGAATAAGAATGACAAATTCAAGAAATAGTCATAAAATATGAAGAGAAATAAATTCCTGCTGCTTGTTATAGCTTTACTATCGCTGGTTAAATTGAACGGGCAGGGTTTGATGTGTGAATCTTCCGAACCTTTCTGCACGGGCACAATATATCGCTTTCCGGCAGGGACTACGGGCAATGCCCAACCGGGCGCATATTACGGATGCCTGCTTACACAGCCGGCGCCTGCCTGGTACCACATGCTCATTGCCAATCCGGGTTCCATCACTATATATATGTACAGCACGCCACTTGTGGACATAGATTTTATATGCTGGGGGCCTTTCACTGATCCTTATACCCCATGTGTGGAGGGGCTCACACAAAACAAAGTCGTAAGTTGCAGCTATTCGCCTAATCCTACGGAAAATTGCATAATCCCGAACGGTCAGACCGGCGAGTACTATATCCTGCTGATAACAAACTTTTCACGACAACCCTGCGATATAACTTTTTCTCAGACCGGGGGGAACGGGAGCACCGACTGTTCTATTTTACCGCCACCGGTATCCAATAATGGTCCACTTTGTGTCGGGGAAACGTTGTATCTTTATGCAGATACCATTACAAACGCCAGCTATTGGTGGAGCGGTCCCAACGGATTTCTTTCAACGGAACAAAACCCTGTCATACCTAATGTCACCCTTGTGAATGGCGGTGATTATTCATGTGTGATCACGGTAAACGGCCAGAGCAGCGACCCTGCCGTTACATCTGTCAGCATTTATGAGAAGCCTTCGGCCGAACTCGTAAGCCCGGATACTATCGTGTGCACGAATGGCCCTGCTTATGCCATCATGCATTTCACAGGCTGGGGACCTTTCAAAGTCACCTATAATGATGGTTCTAACACATTTATAGATTCTAATCTTATAGCCCCGCAGGATACTATATTCCTGTATCCACCCGGACCGACCACATATACTTTTACTAATGTCGCAGACCCTCATTGTGACAGGAACCTGCTATTTACTGCCCTGTTTGCGGATACTTATCCTTTTACTTCGGGGACTCTTAGCGGGTCGACAACAATTTGCGCCGGTCAGCCTGCAGAGCTGACATTTAATTTAACGGGCACACCACCGTGGAGCATTACTTATACGATAAACGGAGGTAGCCCGCAGGTTGTGGCTGCCAATTCATCCCCTTATATATTGCCTGTTTATCCCACTACTACCACCACTTATGCCTTTGCCGGCCTCGAGGATATCTATTGCATGGGCGAAACATCAGGTGAGGCCGTGGTTTCAGTGAATCCATCACCCACAACCAATGCCGGAATCGACCAGACAATCGCCTACGGAACAAATACAACACTGAATGGCCAGGCTTCCGGTGGCTCAGGCAATTACCAGTATTCCTGGTCGCCTGCCGTTAAACTGGTAAATCCAAGCGTACTGCAGCCAACAACTGTAAATCTTACCGAATCCACTTTGTTTACGCTTACCGTAACTGATAATGTCGGAGGATGCTTCAGCACCGACGGCGTTCTGGTCACCCTTACAGGAGGGCCCGTGGGTTGTTTTCCCGCCGCGAACCCGCCGGTTATTTGCGCAGGTGAGACATCTCAGTTAGAATCCCTGGCTACGGGCGGATCGGGTAGTTATACATACCTTTGGAGCTCAAATCCTGCGGGTTTCGGCTCAACCCTGCCCGACCCGGTAGTAACACCGGCACAAACTACCGTATATACGGTTATGGTCAATGATGGTTATAATGCGATTACGGGAAATACGACCCTGACTGTGCACCAGTTGCCAATTCCGGAGGCCGGTAACGATATTACCATTCCTCATGGGACTAACACCCTGCTGCAGGGTTCTGCTTCAAATGGCAGCGGTTCTTATTCCTATCACTGGGAACCTGCGGGTAAACTGGTGAACCCGAATATCGCCAATCCGCAAACATTTAACCTTTATTCGACAACGCTTTTCACTCTGACTGTAACGGACCTTACCTATGGATGCCAGGCTGCAAGCCCTGATCAAATGACAGTTATCATATCCGGATCTGCCCTGGCAGTCAATCCATCAGTATTGCCTGATGAAATCTGCTATGGCGATTCAGCACAGCTCTTTGCCCTTGCCGGGGGTGGCTCGGGAAGCTACACATATAGCTGGGAATCTTCCAACGGCTTTTCTTCGCCATGAACAAAATCCATGTAATCTATCCCACAGGCTCCAGGTTCATTTATTTATACCTGTACTGTCAGTGACGGTTATAACACCGTACAGGGTTCAGCTGCAATCAACGTCAGGCCGGTGCCTTATATTGATTTTGGCTTCGGGGATACGACGATCTGCGTTTATGACTCAATTATTCTTGATGCCGGAAACCCCGGCTCAACCTATGTCTGGTCAAATGGATCCAATGAAAGAACCATACAGGTGGCCACAACAGGCATTGGGTTTGATGTGCAGACGCATTCGGTCACTGTCACCAATCAATCCGGATGCCAGTCGGAATTAAGCATAAGCATTGTTTTTGATTTTTCTGTTTGTTCAGGTATAGCGGGCAACGAGGGCAATCAGATTTGCCGCATTTATCCCAATCCGGGTGATGGAACCATGCGCCTTGTATTCCCGCAAGTCGCCAAAGTAGCTGAAGTCACCGTGAGTAACATACTTGGACAGAATGTCTGGGGGCCTTATGAATTTAAGGATATCGAAATTAATGGAGAAAGAGTGGTTGACCTGGGAAAACTGCCTGAAGGTATCTATTTTATTCATGTAAAGAATGAAGATTCAGTTTCATATACTGCTAAATATATTCTTAGAAAATGATTCTGCAATTGTTTTATGACTTGCTATATCAAAAACTCAATTGCACGGTGGATATTAAGAAATTGTTATCTTTGGCCAGCCTAATAATTCTGCGATTATACATTAAATTTTGAAATTCAGCATGAATAAGAGCGTCCCCGGAAACTATGTCAATTACTTTGTCATACTATTGCTGTCAGCGGTTACCTTAGCATCCCCCCGGGCCTTATATTGCCAGGGTTACCTCAAAGCCGAACTCGTCAATACTAATTGCCCGCTGGCCAATCACGAAGCTGACCGCTGGTTCTTCGGACAAAATGCCGGCCTGGATTTCAGGTCACAGAACCCTGTTACTGACCTGTCAAATTACATAATGAATGTCTATACCAGCCCTGCCATCATAGCCGACAGCACTGGAAATATTTTGTTTTACTCTGACGGGATCAGAGTTTATGACCGTCTTGGCCAGATAATGCCCAACGGAAACGGATTACATGGTTTTGCCTCATATGCGATGCCGGTAATCATTATCCCAAAACCGGGAAGCGATACCATCTACTATATTTTTACGACCTACCGTGCCAGGCAAAGCCAGGGGGATTTAAGCCAGATCTTATACGGGCTTGAATATAATGAGGTTAACATGAATAGAAACGGTGGCTTGGGGGATATTACCAAGAAGAATAAAGTACTGTTGCCGCCTGAAGTTTCTTCAAAATTGTCTGCGGTAAAAAAAAGCAATGGGGTGGATTATTGGGTGGTAGGCCATAACTTTAACTCAAATGAGTTTTGCGCTTTCTCAGTCACATCAAATGGCGTCGATACAGCCAATTATCAGATAAGTGGTGTCGGGATCGTGCAATCGGCAGTAGATACTAACGTAAGTAATGGTTATATGAAAATCAGCCCCGATGGGACTAAATTAGCACAGGCTATTTATGGCCTGGATGTTTATGAAATTTTTGACTTTGATGCATCTAACGGAAAAGTGGCCAATGGTGTCACATCCCCGGCGATTTTTAACGAAGCTTATGGCATCGAATTTTCTTCCGATTCCAGGTATCTGTATGGAACCACTACCTCTACCGATCTTCCGCAGCCAAACTATACACCGCCCTCTTACCTTTTCCAGTTTGATGTAAATTCCGGTGGCTCAATATTCAACCCCGGTTCTTATGACACGGTTACGGTCGATACAAATGGCAGCTATTTCGGAGGTATGCAGCTGGGTACTGACGGAAGGATTTACGTTTCAAGAGCGCCATTTGGAAATGCTGCATTAAGTGTGATCGAGAATCCCAAAAGACCAGGCGCTGCCTGTAATTTTACAACAAACGCAATGGATCTCCTGGGAGAGAAAAGCCACTTCGGTTTTCCGAATTTTGTACAGTCCTATTTTGACCGTCCTCACTTCGATGTTGAAAATGTTTGTTTTGAAGATTCAACAATTTTTACCCTTCAGAATAATTCCAACATCGATTTTATTACCTGGCAATTCGGCGATGCGGGCAATCCCGGTTCTTCGACCGACCTCCAACCGACCCACTCTTTCTCCGCACCGGGTTCTTACCAGGTTCAGGTAACGGAATATTTTAACGGCGTACCTTATGGCCCTTATACTGAGACGGTAAATGTCAACGAATTGCCGAATGTAGATATAGGCGATACAGTTTATATGTACCCCGGATCACCTATCCTGCTGGATGCAGGATCGGGCTATGTTTCTTATGAATGGTCAACCGGTGAAAATACCCAGATTGTGCAAATAAATGATAAGGGCACCTATTATGTTACGGTTCAGAACGATCGTTGCTGTTTTAAAACCGATACGGCACAGGTAATATTTTTTGATGTGATGGTCCCCAATGCCTTCCGCCCGGGAGGTGCCAATAATATTTTTAAGGCCTATGCATCTTCGCCTGAAGCCATAAACAATTTTGTAATGTACATTTATAACCGGTGGGGCCAGCAAATGTATGTGAGTAAGGATATGAACCAGGGCTGGGATGGTAAGATTAATGGCGTCGATGCACCGGGAGACGTCTATGTCTGGCTTATCAATTATGATGTGCAAAGATCCGGCAAAACGGTTACTATCGCTTATAAAGGAAACGTACTTCTTCTGAGATGAAATGGATAAGAAGTACTACATCAAGATTGCAGAAGAACTTAATGTATCCACCTCTCAGGTAATCAACACCGCTGCACTGCTTGACAGCGGGGCCACCGTTCCATTCATAGCAAGGTATCGCAAAGAGCTGACAGGCAGCCTGGATGAGGTTGCTATTACAGGTATCCGTGACCGCCTGAAACAGCTCCGGGAACTGGACAAGCGCCGTGACGCTATTCTTAAAAGCATAGAAGAACAGGGAAAGCTTACCGATCAACTCAGGGAACAGCTTATGGATGCCCTGACCCTGACCGAGCTGGAAGATATTTACCTTCCTTATAAACCCAAGAAAAGAACCAGGGCAACGATTGCCAGGGAAAAAGGCCTCGAACCACTCGCGAGAATCATTATGGCTAAAAGAGAGCCGGATCCCTACCGGAAAGCATCTCTTTATATTAATCCCGAAAAAGGCGTAGCGGATGAGGAAGAAGCACTTGCAGGAGCCAGGGACATCATCGCGGAATGGATAAACGAAAGCCAGCCTGCCAGGATAAAGATCCGGAAATTGTTTTTCAGGGAAGGCATTATATCATCCCATGTCGTTAAAGGGAAAGAACTCGAAGGGATCAATTACCAGAATTATTATGAGTGGCAGGAGCCCGTAATGAAAGCCCCGTCGCACCGCTTCCTGGCCATGATGAGGGGAGAGGAGGAAGGCTTCCTTCGTACCGGCGTTCAACCCCCGAAAGAACAAGCCATTACTATCCTTGAAGATATTTTCCTTAGAAACAGCACACCGGGTTGTGCGGAGCAAATCGGCGAAGCCATTTACGATTGCTATTCCAGGCTTCTTCAGCCATCTATGGAAAATGAGGCTAAGGCTGCAGCAAAAGAAAAGGCCGATAAGCATGCAATAACGGTTTTTACGGATAATCTCAGGCAATTGCTGATGCTGCCCCCGTTAGGGCAGAAAAATGTGCTTGCCCTTGATCCCGGCTTCCGGACCGGTTGTAAGATTGTCTGCCTGGATAAGCAGGGTAATCTTTTGCACAACGAAACAATTTATCCTCATCCACCTGAAAACCAGGTCAGGCAGTCGGAAAAAAAGATACTGAGCCTGATCGATGCTTATAAAATTGAGGCGATCGCAATCGGTAACGGCACTGCGGGCCGCGAAACCGAGCGTTTTATCCGCAATATTAAGTTTGATAAGGATCTGATCGCGGTAATGGTGAATGAGAGCGGCGCCTCGGTTTATTCCGCATCAAAAATTGCCCGGGAAGAATTTCCCGATTATGATGTTACCGTTCGAGGTGCTGTTTCGATCGGGCGCCGCCTGATGGATCCGCTGGCCGAACTGGTCAAGATCGACCCGAAATCCATCGGGGTAGGGCAGTACCAGCATGATGTGAACCAGGCCGACCTCCAGCAGAGCCTTGAAGATACTGTAACAATTTGTGTCAACCAGGTCGGGGTTGAGGTAAATACGGCCAGTAAGGAACTGCTGTCTTTTGTTTCGGGCGTAGGACCTGCATTGGCGCAAAACATTATAAATTATCGGAAAGCTAACGGTCCTTTTGCCTCGAGGGATGATTTTAAAAAAGTAACCCGCTTCGGCGATAAAGCATTCGAACAGGCAGCCGGCTTTCTGCGGATAAGGAATGCGGCCAACCCGCTTGACCGGAGTGCCGTGCATCCTGAAAGCTACCGCGTCGTTTACCTGATGGCAGAGAAAACAGGTGCTTCCGTGGAGGAACTGATGAAGAACGAGGACGCCAGGCATAAGATTATACTGGCAGAATATGTTGACGATAAGACCGGGCTGCCCACCCTTAACGATATCTTGCAGGAACTTGCAAAACCAGGCCGGGATCCAAGGCAAAAATTCGATGTATTCGAGTTTGCCAAAGGAATCGAAAATATCGAAGATTTGCGGCAGGGGATGGTACTGCCGGGAATTGTGACCAACATTACCGCCTTCGGGGCATTTGTCGATATCGGTGTTCACCAGGACGGACTGGTTCATGTCAGCCAGCTGGCAAACAGGTTCGTCAGGGATCCCAAAGAGGTGGTGAAGATCAATCAGAAGGTGCAGGTCAAAGTCCTTGAAGTCGATTTGGAGCGTAAGCGGATTAATCTTTCTATGAAGGAGGCCGCTGGCGGAGAGGATGATAAGACTGTAAGACGGTAAGACGGTAAGACGGTAAGACTATAGGACTGTAAGATTATAGGAGTGTAGGACTGTAAGACACCAAATCCCGTGGGGATGAAAGATAGTAGCCCGGGATGCAATCCCGGGTAAAGAGGGGCACATTCAATTTAAAGTCCCATCGGGACGACAGAATGCGTGAGCAGACCAAAATAATCGATTGATTTCATCGTTTATTTTTATAATTATTATTAATGAGAAAAATCTCCAGATACCTGCTAATGCTCATTCTGCTCTCTGCCCTGAGCCCGAAGCTCACCGCCCAA
The DNA here is from genome assembly GCA_963823285.1 of uncultured Bacteroidales bacterium. Taxonomy (GTDB): domain Bacteria; phylum Bacteroidota; class Bacteroidia; order Bacteroidales; family JAGOPY01; genus JAGOPY01. Next base: position 62,247 of record CAWGKX010000014.1, read on the forward strand.
AGGTTCCTGGGGGCTGTGATGGGCGGGATGAATATTTCCCAGGTGGATGGTGACGAAGTATATGGATTCCACAGGATAGGCGGGCAAATCGCTGATTGGCAGCCATCCTTCCTATAAAAAAATGGGATGTTACTCTAGAAACTGTTTATAACCAGAAAGGGCTCATATCAGAAGCCCAGTACGGGATTCTGCATCTGGAGGTTACTCAATGGTAAATATGATCTCAGACTGAATTATGTTGAAATACCCCTTTTAGTCCATTATACAGACCGAACAGATATACGGTCGGGGTAGGTTTTTCCTATGGCAGGCTGGTTTATTCTAAAGAGGTGGAACATGGAGGGGCGTTCCTCCTTACTCGGATACTGTCGCATTTAATAAGAACGACTACAGTGTGCTGGTTGATTTACAGATCAGGATATGGCAAAGGCTGAAATTTAATTTCAGATACGAGTACTCAATGGTTCCCATCAGGAAAAGAACTTTTTATAATCGTTATGATACCGAAACTTTTGACCGTAAACAATATAATAATGTACTGACCTTCCGGCTGGTCTATGTGATAAATGAACAGGTGGCGAAGAAAGTGAAGATTAACGACTAACGACTAATATGCTATGGAAATCACCGATAATATTATCCGTTGCGGCTGGATCAATGATCCGTTGATGATGAAATATCATGACGAAGAATGGGGAGTGCCGCTTCATGATGACAGGAAACTATTTGAATTTATTGTGCTGGATGCTTTCCAGGCCGGTTTGAGCTGGAGAACAATTCTGAACAAAAGGGAAAGTTTTCGTAAGGCTTTTAAAGATTTCGATCCATCCGTTATTGCCGCCTTTGATGAAGGCGATTATGAAAGATTGATGGCTGATCCCGGGATCATCCGGAACCGTGCCAAGATCAGGGCGACCATATCGAATGCCAGTGCCTTTTTGGAAGTTCAAAAGCAATTCGGCACATTCGACAAATATATCTGGTCGTTTGTGAATTATAAACCTGTCATCAATTCATGGGATTCTCTTGCGGAAATTCCCTCAAAGACCGGCATATCCGATAAAATGAGCAAGGACCTGGCCGGCAGGGGATTTAAATTTGTCGGTTCCGGCATTTGTTATTCCTTTATGCAGGCAGCAGGAATGATCAATGATCATGTCACAGGTTGCTTCCGCTACAGCGAGCTTCTGGGAGGGTAATTTACCTGTACTTCCTGTAGAAAAGAGAGACCTGCCGCCTATCGGATCGCTTTGTTCGTATAATAATCTACGGGCGCATATTCATCAGTCAGAACCGGCAGACTGGTCAATATCCTGCCTGTCACTTCATGCTGTAAATATCCGGCAATTTCCGGGTCATTTTCCTCCCGGGCCGGCCTTGAACCTGATTTTACTGCGACAAGAATTATGCTCTGGATCATTTGCATGTCTGCCGGGTCCATCACCGCAAAAACATAGACATACGGAAAAACGTCACGGTAAGTGGCCAGTTCTGCCTGGAGGAAAAGACTGCCATTTCCTCCAAGCGACGAGATGATATTCAGCACGGCACATCCCCCGTCATTCAGCATGTCATAAGTTTTTCGTGCAGCTTCCAGTGTGGTAAGATGCCACGGGATCGTATAAAGCGATTTGTAAGTATCGCCATAAACTACATCATACTTGAAGCTTGCCCGGTTTAAAAAGGTACGGGCATCTTCATGAAATATCCTCATTCTGGGATTGTCCTTAAACCGGAAGTACTCCCTGGCCAGCTGGGTGAGCTCAGGATCAATTTCCACGACGTCGATAGTTGCTGCAGGATATTTTTCAAGGAAATACTTCGGGAATGAACAGGCCGCTCCCCCGAGGATAAGTGCGGACCTAAATCCGGGAGTAAAATGCTCGGCAATACGAAAAAACCTGGTATATGGAAAAACGAGCTCATCGCCGTCGAGGAACATGGCTGAAGAGCTTTCATTATTTATCCTCATAAATTTAACCGGTTTACCGGTTTCCTGGTCAACGGCATCGTAGATCCAGACACGGTTGTATTGCGTGTCTTTATCAATAACAGAGCGGATCGAGTGATTATTAAAGAATAAATATCCCGCAAAAATGATCAGCATGACGGGAGGAATGCTGCTGCCTGCTTTTTTCCCCGGAATAAAGAGCGCGATAGAAATCAAAGCCAGCAAAATCGTGATTGTGACCAGGATATTTGTCGTGCCCATAGCCGGGATCAGGTAGAATCCGGCTGCAAAAGTGCCGGCAATGCTACCGACTGTCGATATTGCGTAGAGCTGTCCAACAGTTGTTCCGGAAGTCTGCAGCTCTTTGATCTTGAGCCTCACGGCGTATGGCGACACCATTCCCAGGAAGATGCTGGCCGGGGCAAACAGAAAGATCGAAGCTGTTACAGACTGCCACTTGAGACCGCTGATAAAACGAGGCAGATGAGCAAGGAAAGGTTTCTCCAACAGGGTAGTTATTCCGATACAGACGGCGGCCAACAGAATGATCCATGCCAGTGCACCGAAAGTTGGCTTTTGATCGGCCAGCCTTCCACCCACCCAGTAACCCAGGCTCAGGCTTCCGAGGATGATCCCGATCAGGCTGGTCCAGATGAAAATGGATGTGCCCAGATATGGCCCTAACACCCGTGAGCCGGCAATCTCATAAATCATCACCACCGCTCCGCAAAGGAACACTACGATCTCAAGGAAGAACTTCTTCACCGCTCAGGAATTTCATCCGTAAAGATATAAGGTTTTTTAAAGATAGTAAGCTATATCAAAGACTGATATGCTTGCTGAAAGCGTTTAGTTTTGAGGCTGTAACAAAAGTCCTTCGTGGAACTTCGTGCAGCCTTCGTGGAACTTCGTGTAATTAATAAGTATTTGTTACACAGAGGTCCACGAAGAAGACACGAAAAACACGAAGTCAATTTGAACAAATTAATACCTTTTGGGACAGCCTTCCAGGGGGGGATCCTGGAAATTATAAATTCAGGTAAAGTTCCTTCATGACCTCTTTGTATTCCCTCGTATAAGAATTATCTGCATTCAAAATCGTCAGGGATTTATCCTCGGTCTTCTCTGGCTTTGCTTTCTTCAATTGGAGAATGACACGATTATGTTTAATTCCGGTTTTAGGAATGACCTTCAGGATAAAATGAACAAAAATGCCTGATTTCCCGGCAATTTCAATGAATTCACCGCTTTCTTTCACTGGAAGTATGACCCAAAGACTGCCACGGGGCAGCATCAACTTCGAGGCCAAACTGATCAGTTCATCAAAACTTAATAAATCATCATGCCGCGAAATATTTCTTTTCTTCTCGGGAGATTTTAAAGAACGGGAGAAAAATGGCGGATTGGAAATTATGAGGTCGTACCTGTCAAATGTTTGTCCGGCATACTCCTGCAACAATTTATTGATGACCCTGATGCGGTCATGCCATGGGCTTTGGCGCACATTTTCCATTGCCTGTTTTGCTGATTCCTGATCGGCCTCTAAAGCATAGATAACGGCTTTTGACCTTTGGGCAAGGATTAATGCGATAACCCCGCATCCCGTGCCGATTTCCAGTATATTTATCCGAACTGATATGTCGGCAACAGCACCCAGCAACACCGCATCAGTTCCGACTTTCATCGTGCTTCTTCCATCTTCAACCTTAAATTGCTTGAAGTAAAAAGTACCGGGTTTTTTGACGTGCTTATTAGGAGGATTGATATTATTTGATGTTGTCATAATGTAGCCAGAAAGGAGTCATTAGGTGGTCATTAGGTGGGATCATTTATTCTGACTGCTGCCTTCCGCCTTCTTCAATCTTCAATGTAGATATCGATCAGCCCTTCCGGCGCCCGCACTTCAATCACTTTTTTCTTCCGGTCGACTTTCAGGATGATTTCATCGGAAATGGGCAGCAGGATTTCCTTATCCTTGAAGTTGATGGCGAAAAGAGGGTTATTCGCCAGGTCGATCACCCTGTCGATAAAGCCGATATCACCATGTTTCTCGTCATGAACTTTGAAACCGGTCACTTCGTGGAAATAGAACTTAGTCCCCTTCAGTTTCGGAAGCAATTCAACAGGCAGGTAAATAAAGCGCCCGACAAGCTTTTCAGCGCTTTCCATATCATTCAGGTCGGTCAGTTTAAGGTTGGCTTTATTTTTTTCAAAATGGATGTTCTCTATCATCCAGGGGATAAGTTGATCTTTGACTTCGATAAATACCATGTCCAGCTCCCTGTATTCCTGCGGCTCGTCGACGTCGAAAATTGCTTTTAAGCCGCCTTTGTAACCGTGCGTGCGGATTATTTTCCCGAGGAGGAAGTAACCTTCATGGATTTTTGCAGGTATCGGACTCATAGTGTAAAATTAATAAAAAAGGCTAAAGCCACCGTTTGCTCCGGTTTCTTTAGCCCCGCTCTTTCTCAGATTAATTTTTTCTGCATCTGTTAAGTGCACTAAAACATTAATCAAATTTTGGGTCGAAAGTAAAGAGCTGTTATTATATTTTACGAAAAAATTAAGCTTTAGTTTCAGTTTCTTCTTCTGAAGGAGGTGTTTCTTCCGGAGGTTCTTCACCGCCTGGCTCTTCAGCTTCAGGTTCCGTTTCAGTTGCAGCTTCTGCTTTAACTTCTGCCGGTTCTTCAGCGGCGGGTTTTACTTCAGCTGCCGGTTCTTCGGCGGCGGGCTTTGCTTCAGCTACCGGTTCTTCAGCGGCTGGCTTTACTTCATCTGCCGCTTCATCTGTCGTAATTGCCTTTTCTTCGGCCTCAACCTCTACAGCAGCATCTTCTTCGGCAAGTTTTGCTTTCAGTTCTTTTGCCCGTTTTGCCTGGAGTTCTTTAGCGCGTGCTTCGTTGACTTTCATTTCGGCTTCGATCCGTTTTTTGCGGCCGTCTTTGCTGGATAATTCAACTTCTTTGATCTTGGCCACAAATTTTTCCTTTTTCTCCTGCAACCAGGCCTGGAATTTGGCTTCTGCTATTTCTTCCGTCATGGCGCCTTTCTTTACGCCTTTAAGCAGGTGGTGCTTGTAAAGAATCCCTTTGAAGGATAAAAGTGCGTTCACCGTATCGGTAGGTTCTGCCCCGGCCTGGAGCCAGTAAAGGGCGCGTTCAAAATTGATGTCGATTTCGGCTGGTGTGGACACAGGATTGTAAATGCCAATTCTTTCGATGAATTTTCCGTCCCGTGGTGCACGACCATCCGCAATGACAACGTGGTAAAAAGGAATCCCTTTTTTACCTTTTCTCTGCAATCTGATTTTCGTTGGCATATATTTTGTTAAATGTTATGTATGAAAGAATTTAGAAAATGGGGTGCAAAGATCGGAAATATATTCCACATTCCAAATTAATCCCAAAAATAGTTCAATTGTCTTATTATTCCAGGCTTCCTGACGCCCCACCGCTAACCGCTACCCACTATCCGCCAACCGCTAACCGCTGACCGCTGACCGTCGACTTTCTTCTGACTTTTTATCAACACTCCCGTTTCATCAGCATCAAATTATCTATTTTTAGCCTTCCATCATACAAAAACTAATCCCTAGGAAATCAGATGTTCCTGATCTATGATACCGAAACTACCGGCCTGCCGCGTAACTACGAGGCGCCTGTGACCGACCTCGAAAACTGGCCACGCGTGATACAGCTTGCCTGGCAGTTGCACGATGCCGGCGGAAACCTGATCGAAGCTAAGGAATTCATCATCCGGCCGGTTAACTTCACAATCCCTTATAATGCAGCCAGGGTTCACGGCATCACTACCGAAATAGCCCTCCGTGAGGGAGAAGATCTTAAACAGGTACTGGAGCAATTTATCCGGGCATTAAGCCTTGACTAAAGTTATCATCGGGCATAATATCGACTTCGACCTTAACATTATCGGTGCTGAATTTCTTCGGTGCAATCTTGATAATTATTTTGAAGGGAAAGTCCACCTTGACACCAAGCTCGAATCGGTTGAATACTGCGCCCTGCCGGGTGGCAGGGGCGGCGGCTTCAAATGGCCTACTTTGGGGGAGCTTCATCAGAAATTGTTCGGGGAAGATTTTCCCGAAGCTCATAACGCTGCCGCGGATGTCAAGGCAACTGCCCGCTGCTTCCTGGAAATGATCCGCCTGGGCATTATGACTGCAGGAAAACTGGGGCTTGACCCGGAAGAGGTAAAGTCCTTTATCACCAGCCACCCGGATCCGATTGCACCTGAGAAGATAACGGTCCGCCATTTTAGAGAGTCGTCAGTCGACAGTCATCAGTCGTTAGACAAGAGTCAGCAGTCTGCTGTCAGCAATCAGCAAACCAATGAAATAAATCCCGAACTTAAACCTGAACCCTTAAACCTTAAAACTAGCTTCTGCCATCTTCACGTTCATTCCCAGTATTCCATTCTGCAAGCAACAGCCGACGTCAAGGATATCATCGCGAAAGCGGTAAAACTGGAGATGCCGGCTATCGCCCTTACTGACCACGGCAACCTGTACGGCGCTTTTGCCTTTATCGGCGAAGCCGTGAAACACAATATCAAGCCGATCATCGGCTGTGAATTTTATGTCGCCCTCGAAAGGGCCAGGAAGAAATTTACCAAGGATAACCCTGACGTAAGGCACCACCAGGTTTTGCTTGCAAAAAATTATACCGGCTACCAGAACCTGTCTCGATTGTCTTCACTTGGATTTCTCGAAGGCTTTTACGATGGCGTTCCCCGTATCGATAAAGCGCTGATAGAAAAATATCATGAAGGATTGATCGCCACGACGGGCGGAATCAAATCCGAGGTTCCGGAACTTATACTGAATGTCGGAGAAACACAGGCTGAAGAAGCTTTTCAATACTGGCACGGTTTATTCGGGGATGACTTTTATGTGCAGCTTAACCGGCATGGCCTCCCGGAAGAGGAACATGTGAATAAAATACTCATTAAACTGGCCGGGAAATATAATGTCAGGATTTTTGCAGCAAATAACGCTTATTACCTGGAAAAGGAAGATGCCGAGATCCATGACATGCTCCTCTGCCTGCAGCTTAACGAATACCAGACGACTCCGGTAGGGCATGGCAGGGGATACCGCTTCGGGTTCCCGAATAATGAATTCTACCTGAAGAGCCAGGAGGAAATGCAGGAATTATTCCGTGATATACCTGAGGCTATTGATAATATTTCCGGGATTGTTGAAAAGATAGAATCTTTCCCGATCAAACGGGAACCCCTTATGCCGGATTATACTATCCCGGAAGGCTTTGCTGATACGGATGAATATCTCCGTCACGTGACCTACCAGGGCGCGGAAAAGAGATATGGCAATATTACCGGGAAGTTGAAAGAGCGGATCGACTTTGAACTGGCGACAATAAAAAAAATGGGATATCCCGGTTATTTTCTTATCGTACAGGAAATACTGAGCAAAGCAAGGGAAATGGATGTCTCAGTAGGGCCTGGCCGGGGATCCGCTGCCGGTTCAGTTGTCGCTTACTGCCTCAATATAACCGATATTGATCCGTTAAAATATAATCTTCTTTTTGAGCGCTTTCTTAATCCGGAAAGAGTCAATCTTCCAGATATCGATATTGATTTCGATGAAGATGGCAGGGAACGCGTGCTGAAGTGGGTGGTGGAGAAGTTTGGCGCCGGCCGGGTGGCACAGGTGATCACTTTTGGTAAAATGGCCCCGAAAGGAGCGATACGGGATATAGCCCGCGTTAAGCAACTATCGCTTAGTGAATCGGATCGCCTGGCCAAACTGGTATCCATGAAACCGGGAACTACTTTCAAGTCGGCCTATCATGAATCCCCTGATCTGTTAAGGGAGAGAAAAGAAGGCGAGCCCCTTGTCCAGGAAACCCTCACCGGTGCGGAAAGGATCGAAGGCCAGATCCGGAACACAGGTACGCATGCCTGTGGCATCATCATCGGAAAAAATGACCTCATCGACCTGATCCCGCTGAGCATTACCAAGGAATCGGATATGCTTGCGACACAGTTTGAAGGGACCCAGATCGAACATGTCGGCATGCTTAAAATGGACTTCCTGGGGCTTAAGACCTTATCGATCATTAAGGACACACTGGCCAATATTAAAAAATCAAAAGGATTAGTAATCGACATTGAGGAAATTCCTTTCGATGATCCGGAAACATTCAAGCTATACTCACGCGGCGATACAAACGGCATCTTCCAGTTTGAATCGGAAGGGATGAAAAAGCATCTCAGGGACCTTAAACCAAACCGTTTTGAAGACCTTATAGCAATGAACGCCCTCTACAGGCCGGGTCCCATGGAGTATATCCCTAACTACATCAACCGGAAGCATGGCAAGGAAAAGATAGAATATCCCCTTCCGGAGATGGAAGAGATCCTGGAGGAAACTTATGGAATTACCGTTTACCAGGAACAGGTCATGCTGCTTTCCCAGAAGCTGGCCGGATTCACGAGGGGCGAAGCTGACGGCCTGCGAAAAGGGATGGGCAAGAAGAAAAAAGAGGTCATGGACCAGTTGAAGGAGGATTTTATTGCAGGTATCAGACGAAATGGTTATGATGAAGATGTCGCTAATAAGATCTGGTCCGACTGGGAAGCATTTGCCGGTTATGCATTCAATAAATCACATTCAACCTCCTATGCGGTAGTTTCTTTCCGGATGGCATGGCTCAAGGCGCATTATCCGGCAGAATTTATGGCAGCCGTGCTAAGCCGGCATCTTAACGAGATCAAGAAGATCACTTTCTTTATCGATGAATGCAAGCATCTGCATATCCCGGTGCTAGGGCCGGATGTCAATGAAAGCGACCTGCAGTTTGTCGTTAATAAAAAGGGCGGAATCAGGTTCGGTATGGCGGCAATCAAGGGGATCGGAGAGTCTGCCGTCAACGCAATCATTGAGGAACGTGATAACAACGGGCCATTCCGAAGCATATTCGACTTTGCTAAAAGGATAAATCTTCGTGCCGTGAATAAGCGCGCCATGGAAGCCCTGGCAAAAGCGGGCGCTTTCGATTGTTTCGAAGGCGTTCACCGCGCCCAGTATTTCCAGCAGGAGAATTCCGAGGATGTTTTCTTCCTGGAAAAGATCGTCCGTCATGCCGCACTTTACCAGGAAAAACAGCAGTCATCGCAGCATTCACTCTTTGGCGACGACCTCACGCTGGACCTGCAGGATCCGAAAATCCCGGACTGTCCGCAATGGTCGAAACACCAACAGCTTAAATTCGAAAGGGAAGTCACGGGCTTTTACATTTCAGGGCATCCGCTGGATGAATATAAGCCGGAGATCGATGCCTTCTGCAACGTTACATTCCAGGACCTGAACAGCGGCCTGAGCAAATTCCAGGGCAAATCGATTTCTTTCGCCGGTATGATCAATGCCGCAGAAATACGTACTTCCAAGACCGGCAACCAGTACGCTAACTTCGAGCTTGAAGATTTCAGCGACTCTTACCGTCTTTCCTTATTTTCCGATGATTTTATGCGGTTCAAATATCTCCTGGTTGAAGGTACCTATGTGCTGATATTCGGGCGGGTGGAAGCGAATAAGAAAAATAACCGCCCGGAAATCCGCATAAAAAATATGGTCCTCCTGGCAGAAGCTATGGAGAAATTCTGCAAATCAATCACCCTGAATATGGAATTGGAAAAGCTGGACAGCTCGTTTATCAAAGAGATAAGTAAAATAGTCCGCGCTAATCCCGGGGAGTGTGAAATGAGACTGAGGATCAGGGATGCGGGGGAGGGATTTTACCTCGATCTTCATCCCAGGAAATTCCGTGTTAATCCTTCCGGTTTTGTCCATGCCGTTTCAGTTTTCGAGCAGGTGGAATGCAAATTGAACGGCTTCCAGGCAATGTGACGAAAACATGAAGGAAATGAGATATCAGCGCTAATTTTTATTAATTTTGGCGACAGAAAAAAAACAAAAAAACAAACGATATGGCTTTAGAAATCACTGATGCGAATTTCCAGGAAACAGTCCTGAACTCAGATAAACCGGTTATTATTGACTTTTGGGCGGAATGGTGCGGCCCCTGCCGCATGGTCGGCCCGATTGTGGATGAAATCGGACGTGAATACGATGGAAAGGTCGTCGTCGGAAAAGTAGATGTCGATCATAATCCGGGAATTACTGCTAAATATGGTATTCGCAATATTCCTACGCTGCTGTTTTTTAAGGGGGGACAGGTCGTTGATAAACAGGTTGGTGCAGTGCCCAAACAAATTATCGTCGGTAAGCTTCAGTCACATTTATAGAATTATCTGATTGGCTTTCTCAATCGATCATAACCGGCTTCAGCAGTTCGGTTCGCTTGAATTCCTTGCAAGACAAGTCGTAGAAGGGTTTATTGTCGGTCTTCATAAAAGCCCCTTTCACGGATTTTCTGTCGAATTTGCCGAACACCGGCTTTACAATGCCGGAGAATCGATCAAGAATATCGATTGGAAGCTGTACGGCCGGACCGATAAGCTTTTTGTGAAAAGGTTCGAAGAAGAAACCAACCTTCGGTGCATTCTTGTGATTGATAATTCATCGTCAATGTACTACCCGGTCAGGGAAAAACCCACTATCGATCAGCCCAATAAAATCACCTTTTCGATTTACGCAGCGGCAGCCCTGATGAACCTGATGAGAAAGCAGAGGGATGCCGTCGGGTTATATACTTTCGCTGAGGCGATCGGTTTTTCGTCCGCAGCCAGGTCAAACTCGGTCCATTTTAAATACCTCTATTCGGAACTGGAGAAAATGCTGGAACCGATACCGGTCGAAACAAGGCGCGATACGGCCGCCACGGCAGCTCTTCACCTGATCGCGGATAATATCCATAAGCGCTCTCTGGTCGTGATTTTTTCAGACATGTTCGAGAATTCTTCCGAATCTTCTGGTCTTTTTGCTGCACTTCAGCACCTGCGGCATAATAAGCACGAAGTCGTTCTTTTTCATGTCGTGGATAAAAAACAGGAAATCGATTTTGAGTTTGAAAACAGGCCATACAAGTTTATCGACCTGGAAAGCGGCAGGCAGGTCAAAGTCAATCCGCTGGAAGTGAAAGCCGAATACAACCGGTCAGTCCAGGCTTTTACAAGCGAACTGAAAATGAAATGCGGGCAGTACCGGATTGACTTCGTGGAAGCAGATATCAATTTGGGCTTTGAACAGGTTCTCCTGCCTTATTTGTTGAAGAGGGAACGGCTATATTAACCCGGCAGCTTTGCCCTTACCTGGAATTCGATTTCGTTCTGCCGGTTCCCGCCAATCTCATCCCATCCCGAACCAATTTGCTTATTGATATAATATATGGTCGAAATCCTTAACCATATATCCAGCCAGTGTGCAGGGCTGAACCTTGCCATGAAGATTCCCCTGGCTCCTTTGCCATAGTAACTGAAAGAGGTGAAATCGTAAAGCACGTCATTTTCATAAGCGTAAATGCGGCTTCCGAAATCCGCCACATCGAAAAGACTTGCCCTGAGCCAAAATTTCGCTTTCAGCCTTGTCCAGGCAAATTCAATGTCCTGGAAAAACAGCCACCCCGGGTGAAGCCCTTTGACCAAACTGCATTCGATCCGGCTCTTAAATCCTATGCTGTTTGTCGCTTCAATTTTACCTTCCAGGCGGAACCTGTAACTGATAAATTCGACCGGATGGCTTATCCGGAATGAATTATCAGGATCATTGGCGGCTTCAGTCAGATACCTGAAGGTAAAAGTCAGCAGCATGGCCCGGGACCAGTTTTTTTCAGTCAGCAGCCTGATTTCGCTTCGCCTTGAAGGAGCTTCCAGATCATAGCTGGCCCAGGTGGTTTTGGAGACATCAGTCATGAATTCAACCATCCAGCCTTTTGGCAGTTCAGTCCTGATAGAGACCTGGGACCCTTTTTCGCCGGCATTGCTGCTGATCCCTGATCCATGCCAGTTTTGATAACCCACGGCAATACTCCTGTGAACGAAAAGTACCAGAGTACCCGGGACAGGAATCATTTGTATCCCTGACATAATAGCCGCGCCCTTGTTCCGGCTCATGGATGCTTCTGTGAATAATTGTACTTTCGGTAACCAGATTGTCGCCGACAACCCTGTGACCAGGTTTTCTTTTCCTGTAAATCCGAAAGCGGCATAAGGCCTGGCGCTTTTTGACGCTGCTGCATTAAAACAGTTATACATGGCTATTATGCCTGTTTTTAACCAGTTGTTCCGGTAAACGAGATAACCGCCAATCACTTTTTCCCTGATCGATTTCCTGCTGCTTATTTCGCTGATAGTCCTGTGAAGGCCTGAAGTGTTTATCGATGAGAACGATAATGGCTTGCCCGAAAGGCTGTCCGTTACCAGGGAAGTGCCATCAACATCCCGGATCGAAGCAAACCCGGTGAATGAAAACCGCCCTGAACCCGCGCTAAAGGCCGCTCCCCTTAAAAATCCGGCCTCGCTCAATGATGTCTGCGGCCTGATGCAATGGGCCATGCCGGGCATCCCGATCCGGCCGTTCATGCCGAATCCACCGGATATATTCACCCCATACCCGAAACTGACACGGTAATTCCCCAGGATAACAGACCGTAACGGCCCGATCCGGTTGATTTGTAAATATCCTGATAACAGGTCGGGAGTTTTGATATTTACTGAAGAATTGCCGGGTGAAATGAGAAAAGGTTCCCCGGGGTCTTTTTTCATTCTGAGTCCAAGCGAAAATTTATTCCTGTATTCAAGATCGTACCGCAAGGCAAGCTTAACCGGCGACCCGGTATATACCGGTTCACCCTCCGGATTTTCGTCCGTTGGTATATGTTCGTAACCTTTGCTTTTTTGAGTATTGAAAGAGGTTTTCAGGATGATATCCTGCCGGATTGCACGGAGAGAGAATTTTTTAAATTCCCCATAATTATCCGACCGGATGGCAGTTACCAGAGGGGCTACTTTTCTGATTGTCTGGATGTCCCACCCATCAATAAATGCCAGTTCATATAATGAAAGAAGGTCTCCGTAAATAAGGCGGTACTCCTTCAGTTTATTCAGCTGGTAAAGATTGATGATCTCATACTCCATCAGCCAGTCTGCTTCTTCATTGTTGATACAAAGAGGCTTTTCCAGCCATTGATCGATCATTTCCCGCCATTCTTCAATGTTTGACAGGATCGTCTCATCCTGTTCAATGAATTGACCGGCATAGTCTTCAAAAGCAATTGTATGCTCCGGATATTCCTGTGACCTGGCAAATCCGGGTATCATGACGATCAGAAGTATGGCTTGTAATAGTGCTTCTGATTTAAATCCTGCTATATATGTCATCTGAAATCATATTGAAGTGAGACGTCGGGTGTGAAACCCAGGTATTGATGCCAGGAGGAAGAAAATTCAAATAAAAAGCGCTGCTGACGGATTGCTGCGCCAAATGAACAGGAGAAAGGAAACATGCGGATTCCGCCCCTGATGAAAAAAACTTTCCTGGCGATATATTCCATCCCTATTTTCAAGCAGGGGGATGACTCCAGTTCCTTTTCAATTTCGGAATAGATGAAATATACGTGGGAATACTGAACCGTAAGTCCCAGTTTGAAAATTGACGGCAGCGTCGCATACTCCTTGCTTTTATAGTATAATTGAAAGGGATTGAAAGTTGCAAATGCAAGGCTGACTTTCTTTGAAAGTTTAATGATTGCTCCTAGTTCGTAACTTGCCTGGTGAACAGGGTTTGCCTCGTTTCCGGCTTTTTGAAAGACATATACCATGCTGATCCCTGATAATATATTTTCCCCGAATTGCTTCCCGTAGGATAAGGTGAATTTCTGGTCAATAAATGACCGGTAACCTGAAAACATTGTGGAAATACCTATGCATCCTTTCCCTGCCGGGATGGTTGCGGCTAAGGCATAATATCCCAGCTCCTCCAGGAGATATCGCTGCTCAAGGCTTATTGCCAGGGATGGATGATCGTAACCGGCCAAGCCGGCCGGGTTGTTCACTACCGCCCAGGCATCTTCCAGCCCGGCCGAAATACCGGCCAGGGAGACACTTCTGGCCCCGACAGCCGTTGTCTGACATTCAATACTAAAACAGGGAACCAGCACCATCACGCATACCAGTCCCCACAAAATTTTCCTGGTGCTCATATCGTGGATTTTTATACTGATTAATCCACATTTTTGCCCATTTATACCCGGTCAAAAGCGTAAAAAAAATAATTTTGTTAAAAAAATATGAAACCCATCTTATTTGATTTTCTCAAGGATCTGAAATCCAATAATAACCGTGAATGGTTCCAGGCTAATAAGGAAAGGTACGAAGCAGCAAAACAGGTATTTGAAACCTTTATCAACGATTTGATCCCTCACTTAAGGACGATTGACCCGCTTATTGATATGATAACGGCCAGGGATTGTGTTTTCAGGATCTACCGGGATGTCCGCTTTTCAGCCGACAAGTCGCCGTACAAACCTAATATGGGCGCTTATATCGCAAGGGGCGGGAAAAACTCGCCGTTGGCCGGATATTATGTCCATTTTGAACCGGGTGGATCCATGCTGGCGGGAGGATTGTATATGCCTCCTGCTGAAACCCTGAAAAAGATCAGGGACGAGATCTTTTACAAACCCGATGATTTTAAGAAGATCATTTATAATAAGGATTTTGTGAAATGCTTCGGGGAAATGGACGATGATCAGAAAATGAAAAATCCTCCGAAAGGATTTTCAAAAGACTTCCCCGATATCAATCTGCTTAAATTCCGCAATTATGCTGTGATGCATCATGTGCCTGACAATATCACCATGAAAGCCGATTACCTGCAATATTCATTGCGCATTTTCCATACCTTATATCCGCTGAATGCTTATTTTAACAGGATGTTAATATAATTCGAAAGCATTTGAAAGCTATGGAATTCTTTTATCTTGCGAAAAATTAATATAGTCAGAATTTGCTTTATTTCCGTAAACTGATTAGTATCGACCGTTAACTGATTATTGCTTTACCCGGCAAACATATCGACATATCTTTGCCTTGGATTAATTGGTTAATTATTTCCTACTTCAGAGGCTTTTGAGGGTTTGGTTAAATTGGTTTACTTTACTTCAAAAGTCCTATCTCACCTCAAACTAGTAAGACTTGGCAAAAGCAGCCCCGACAATGTCGGGGTTGTTTTATTATAGCAATTTTGTTTTAAGATAAGCTGGCTTAAATGACAGGAGATCAATGCATAAGAGCTTCCATCTCT
The DNA here is from genome assembly GCA_963823285.1 of uncultured Bacteroidales bacterium. Classification (GTDB taxonomy): domain Bacteria; phylum Bacteroidota; class Bacteroidia; order Bacteroidales; family JAGOPY01; genus JAGOPY01. The sequence continues at coordinate 77,441 of CAWGKX010000014.1, forward strand.
TTTTGCATCTTCATCGCTTCTTCCCTGGCTCTTTCTGCGAAATCTTCTTTGTTTGACGCAAAAATGATACTTCTTGAGGCATTTACCAGGAGACCTATGTCTTTTGTCATTCCATAGTGCGCAACCTCCTGCAGGCTTCCGCCTTGTGCCCCGACGCCCGGTACCAAAAGGAAATGACCGGGAACGATTTTACGGATGGTTCCAAGCTGTTGTGCCTGCGTCGCACCGACAACGTACATCATGTTTTCCGGTGTGCCCCATGAGGCCGAAGTCCGTAAAACATCCTCAAAAAGGCAGGAATTCCCTGTTTTAAGATATTGGAAATCGGACGCTCCCTTGTTGGATGTAAGTGCCAGCAAAATGACCCATTTTCCGGGATGATCAAGAAAAGGCTGAACGGAATCGGAACCCATGTAAGGCGCCACAGTAATGGCGTCTGCATCCAGTATGTCGAAAAATGCCCTGGCATACTGCTTTGATGTATTCCCGATATCACCCCGCTTGGCATCCGCTATCAGGAAAGTATGATCTTTTTTCAGGTGCAGGTACGACATGGTTTTCTCCAGGCTGATCCAGCCTTTCAAGCCGGAACTTTCATAAAAGGCCAGGTTTGGCTTATAAGCTACCGCAAAATCGATCGTGGCATCGATGATCTGCCTGTTGAATTCAAATACCGGGTCTTCCTCCCTTAATAAATGCGGCGGTATCTTGTTGATCTCCGAATCAAGCCCCACACAAAGAAAGGACTTCTTTTTCCTGATGATGCTGATAAGTTCTTGCCTTGTCATACTTTATAAATGAAAAATCAATAATGAAAAATGAAAAATGAAATCTGTCAACTGCCGGCTTCTTTGAACTCCGCCTTAAGCCTCTCAGCATTTTCTGCCAGCTGCAATTGATCTATCAGTTCCTGTATATTGCCGTTCGTTATTTCCTGTAAGTTGTACAGTGTCAGGCCGATGCGGTGATCGGTAACCCTTCCCTGCGGATAATTGTAAGTCCTGATCTTCGCCGACCTGTCGCCGGTCGAAACCATGGTTTTACGCCTACCTGAGATTTCGTCAAGGTATTTCTTGTATTCCCGCTCATATATCCTCGTCCGTAAAACGGTCATGGCTTTTTCAAAGTTCTTTATCTGCGATTTCTGGTCCTGGCAACTGACTACAATTCCGGTCGGAATGTGGGTAAGACGAATGGCAGAATAGGTCGTATTCACCGATTGCCCGCCGGGACCGGAAGAACAGAAAGTATCCTTCCGGATATCACTTTCCTTGACGTCGACGTCAAATTCATCCGCTTCGGGCAATATCACCACCGAAGCCGCCGAAGTATGCACCCGTCCCTGGGTTTCCGTCTTTGGTACGCGCTGGACGCGGTGCACGCCCGATTCGTATTTCATCTGCCCGTAAACCCCTTCTCCAATAACGTCGAAGATCACTTCCTTATAACCACCGACTGTGCCTTCCGTGGCGCTGACCGGCTCGACTCTCCAACCTTTGGTTTCACAAAATTTTAAGTACATCCGGTAAAGATCCCCGGCAAATATGCTCGCCTCATCGCCGCCCGTGCCGGCACGTATTTCCACAACCGCGTTCTTCCTGTCCTGCGGGTCTTCCGGGATAAGCATCAGGCGGATGCTTTCCTCCATCTGGTCCCGCTGGTTTGTCAGCTCTATTAGCTCTTCCTTTGCATAGGCACGGAGTTCGTCATCTTTTTCCTTATCCAGTATCTCCTTTGCAGCGTCGATGGAGCTCATGACATTCCTGTAATTCTTGTAAGCGGCTATGATCGGCTGCAACTCTTTATGTTCCTTGCTGAGCTGGATATATCTTTTCATGTCGCTCATCGCTCCAGGATCATTGATCTGCTTTTCCAGCTCCAGGTATTTTTTGTAGATTTCCTCCAGTTTTCCGAGCATAATTCGATTTTAATATCAGTAGGCAAAAGTAGGGGTTATTCACCTAATATTTATACTCCTTACCCTGATGGCGTATGACCAGCGATTTCTTTGCAGATTTCTCGCAATGCCCGATGATCCTGGCCTCGACATTGAATCGCTCTGAAATCTTTATCAAATCTCCGGTATCGGCCTCCGGCAGGTAAATTTCAAACCGGTGCCCCATATTAAATACTTTGAACATCTCATGCCAGGAAGTACCGGAATGTTTTTGAATTAACGTGAAAAGAGGAGGGATGGGGAAAAGATTATCTTTGACGATCTTCAGTTTGTCAATGAAATTTAGCGCTTTCGTTTGCCCTCCGCCGCTGCAGTGAACCAATCCGTGAATGTTTTGCCTGTGCATGGAAAGAATTTCCATCATGACAGGTGCATAAGTGCGGGTAGGGGACAGGATCAGTTTTCCGATATCAACGCCCGGAACCCCGGATGGATCTTCAACTTTAAACGGCCCTGAATAAGCAAGCTCTTCAGGCAGCCCGGGATCAAGGCTTTCGGGATATTTTTCCCGGTAAATCTTATTCAGGAGATCATGGCGGGCAGAGGTTAGCCCGTTGCTGCCCATTCCTCCATTATAATTATCTTCATAGGAAGCCTGCCCAAACGATGCCAGGCCGACGATCACATCTCCCGGTTGAATATGCTCGTTCCGGATCACGTCTTCACGCTTCATCCTTGCTATGACAGTGGAATCAACGATAATGGTTCTCACCAGGTCCCCCACATCAGCCGTTTCGCCTCCGGTCGAATGGATTTCGATGCCCTGGCTGCGCAATTTGGCAAGGAATTCCTCCGTGCCTTCAATGATGGTTGCCAAAACTTCGCCCGGGATGAGATTCTTATTTCTGCCAATGGTCGAGGACAGCAGGATGGGCCCGGTGGCGCCGACACACAGCAGATCATCGAGGTTCATGACGATGGCGTCCTGCGCAATGCCTTTCCAGACTGCCAGATCCCCGGTTTCTTTCCAGTAAATGTAAGCGAGGGAAGATTTTGTCCCCGCCCCGTCGGCGTGCATAATATTGCACATGGCCGGGTCGCCACCGGTAAGGTCCGGGACAATTTTGCAGAAAGCCTTTGGGAAAATTCCTTTGTCAATATTCCTGATTGCAGCATGCACATCTTCCTTTGAAGCCGACACACCGCGCAGGGAATATTTCAAATCATCTGCCATTATTTATTTTTTCTTCCTGAAAATGATCTGCTGTTGCGCACTATCAATAGTATAATCCCCGAATTGGGACAGAACCGAATTTCCTATCATAATGGGATATCCAAGGTTCGAATTGACCATGATTTCAATATTCTTTACAGTGACATTTGCAATGGCCAGTTCTTTAATGACCAGTATGGCGCGGTTGGCAATAGTCCCGTTTGCCAGGACCTGATCCGGATCGCCTTTGAAATCCTCTTTGCCGATCGCCCCGGTAGTCAGTAATTTCATGGCTTCATCCACGGAGATCTGTGGGGCTAATTTGGCGTCGAATGTGAACTGGACAGTATGCCCGTTGATGATGCATGGCGCCGTAATAAAGCCTGTTTTGGGCGCAGTCGTATATTTAAGTATGTTATCTTCAGGATTAATCTGGATTTGCACCGTTTTTCCCAACTCGACATTTTTAGGCTTCGGTACAAAATCTTTACTGACAACCCTGAATTCAGTCCGCCTGTTCAGCTGGTGGGCAGCTTCTTTGTAAGGAGTTGAAGGCAGGGAGTCGATAAAGTTATCATTCAGCACGGTTCCTGCTTTGAAAGTAAAACCATTAATGGTCATATCTTTTAATAATGTCCTTGGGACCCTTTCACCGTAACCTTTGGCAATAAGGCGATCAGGATCGATACCGCGTTCAATGAGGTAATCGACGACCGACTGTGCCCTCTTCTGCGACAATATGTCATTCCGCTCATAAGTATCCCTTGAGTCGGTATGAGGAGGCAAGTTCTATAATCAGCGTGGGATTTTCATCAAGGGTCGTGATAAGTCCCTGCAACGAGTCCTGGTACTGGGGCTTTAAATCCCATTTTGCCAGGTCGTAAAGTATTTCAGGAAGGACGATCGGCTCCTCGGGAATAGGACTCAGGATGAAATCACGCACGAGATCTTTGCCTTTTTCATAACCTACAGTCGTTACGCGGCCGTTGGAATTAAAATAATTATCTTTTGAAACGGTCATCTCATAGGTGGTATTGGCCATGATCTGGCTCTTGCCGAACATGTAAACGCCTGTCTCGGATGTCCTGGCTGTCATGGAAATACCGTCTGAACCGACGATATCGACCCTGGCCCCCGGGATGAATTGCAGCGTGCGGTCATCCTTCACGGTTCCGGTCAGTGTAAATGCGACCGGTGGGATTATGAACGAAAAAATATCTTCCTTCGATTTTCTGCCGTTCCGGTTTGATGAGAAAAATCCCTCTTCGCTGTTAGGTTTGAAAATGATTGCAAAGTCATCGAAGGGGGAATTTATGGGAATGCCGACATTTACCGGTTTTGACCACATCCTGGCCGTATCCGGGACGGTATAAAATATATCCAGCCCTCCAAGGCCAGGATGGCCATCTGACGCAAAATAAAGCAGCGTATCAGCCCTCAGGAACGGAAACATCTCATCCCCCGGGGTATTGATGACAGGCCCGAGGTTATAAGGCCTGCCAAAAGGCTGGCTTGTGCTCTCGCGAAAGGCCACCCAGATGTCTTTTCCACCCATTCCGCCCGGACGGTTCGAAGAAAAATAGATTACCATCTCATCCTTGCTGAGAGTAGGGTGGCCCACAGCTTCTGAAGAATCCAGCCCGAGGGGGACCAGTTCAGGCTCGCCCCAGGATCTCCCGGAACGCCTGGATTCATATATCTGGCACCCGTTCTTCTTGCCATCTACATTTGGGCACCGCGTGAAATACAACTTTGTAAAGTCACTGGTCATCATAGGGGCGCCATTATTTGCCTCCGTGTTTATGCCGCCTTTGTCCTGGTCATCCAGTAAAACAGGCTCGCTCCAGACGCCCTTTACATCCATCCTTGACTGGAATAAGCTGCTGAACCTCTGGTTGGTCCATTCATCTGTGGCTTTTCCTTTAGTGCCTTCGCGTGTAGAAGTGAAAATCAATGAATTATAGGTTTCGCTGGAATAACAGGCCGCGAAATCAGCTTCGCGCGAATTTATCCCCTTAACTTCCGCAATTTCATATTTGGATTCATATTCTTTCCAGTCAGGTATTTTAGTGCAGGATTCTATTCCGTATTTTCCCCTTGGATCATCCGGCACTTTCTTATCATAAAGCTCATAGTAATTTTTAGCTTCATCGATGTTTCCGTCAGCTTTCTGGGCATTTGCATAATACAGGAGGATGAGAGGCTGTTTGCTGTCGTACCCGTTCTTGATCAATCTTTTATACTGGATATCGGCACGTTTCATGTCACCCATCTTCCGGTAACACTCTGCCATCTGATAGGATATGCGGTCTCTTTCAGAAGGATCCTTTTTGACTTTGGTATAAGCCTTCTGGTACTTCTCCACAGCGACGGAATACCGTTCGTCTGCAAAAGCATCGTCTGCTGTCCGGATAAAAGTACGTTTTTGCTGTCCTGCTGCCTGATTAAAGGCAACCATTACAATCAATGCCGTTATAACAACGTGAAATATTTTTTTCATTTTTTAGATGAGCCTGTTTCTTCAAACATTTTTAACGAAGAAAAAATATAATTATTTGATTAAGTCAATATTAACCAATCATATCCGGGGGAGGGGTCCTTTTGGGAACTTCTCCGGCAGGTTTATCAATATTATCATTTAATGGCTTTGAAACATTTTCAAAATCCTTCTTTATGTCTTCCGCAGTCTTATTCAGGTCTTTAAATACCGAGCCTTCGACATTCATTTCCTGTTCGACTTTCCTGGTTTCCTTGGCAATCTCTCTCTTGATTTCATCAGAAGCCCGCCGGATTTCATTCATCCCCTTACCTATTTTTCTGGCGATTTCAGGAAGTTTGCTCGGGCCAAAAACCAGAAATGCCGCTAATAGTATAACCATTAACTCTCCGCCGCTGATATCAAAAAAAAGAAGTGTCGCAGGCATATGCCCAGGATTATAGGACTTGCAAATGTAATAAAAAAAGGCCGGCATGTTTAAATTTTCATTCTGTACATGCCGGCCTTCATCCAGGAATAACTTCTTTATTTTGTTTTGACCAATTTCTTTTCCTTGTGGATTTTTTGCATCATGAGGTCATAAGCTATCGGTGTCGCTACGAATACAGAAGAATATGTTCCGAATAAAACGCCGAACATCATGGCAAACACAAATCCGCGGATGGTTTCGCCGCCGAGGAAAAACATGGCGAGCAATACAACCATGACGGTGCCTGACGTATTGACCGTTCTTGCCAGGGTGTGGTTCAGCGCATCATTGACATTGATCTTGTAATCCCTCTTCGGATAAAGACCGACATATTCCCTGATCCTGTCGAAGATAATAACCGTATCATTGATGGAATACCCGATGATTGTCAATACTGCCGCAATGAAGGCCTGGTCGATTTCCATACCGAATGGCATGATACTGTATAGCAGGGAGAACATCCCGATCGTAATGAATGCATCATGGAAAAGTGAGACGAGGCCTCCAAAACCGAACTGCCATTTTTTGAATCTGATGGAGATATAAATAAAGATGCCGATAAGTGCAAAAGCGACTGCGTAGAAAGAATTGATGATAATGTCCCTCGCAATAGTTGGGGTGACTTTCTGGGAGCTGAGGATCCCCAGCAATTTACCCGACTTGCTGATATCAGTGGAGAATTCCCGGAAAGTCAGGTCAGATTTGTTATAGAAAGGTTTAAGGCCGTTATAAAGCTTGGACTGAATAACGGAGTCTATTTCCGGCCCGTTATTTTCTATCAGGTATTTCGTAGTTATTTTAACCTGGGTGCTTGGTCCGAATGTCTTGACTTCAGGTGCCTTATTATCCAGTTGCTTTGCCAGGGCCATCCGGATATCTTCCGTAACAACGCTGTGATCGAAGCGGACCACATAGGTCCTCCCGCCTGCAAAATCAATACCCTTGTCAAGTCCCCTGAAAACAAGTGAAACCGCGCCTATTATTGTCAACGAAATAGAAAAGATATAGGCATATTTTCTTAATCCGATCCAGTTGATTTTGACATTATGCAGAAAGTTTCTGTTGAAGTCAAAATCAAAGGACAATTGCCTGTTCCTGTCAAGCGCCCTTGTAAAGATGATCCTCGAAATAAAGATAGCCGTGAAGAGTGAACTCAGAAGACCTATGATCATCGTGGTAGCAAATCCTTTCACCGGGCCGGTCCCGAAAATGTCAAGGATGATGGCAGTAAGAAGGGCTGTGACGTGTCCGTCAATAATAGGTGAATAAGAAGCCCGGTAACCATCGGATATAGCGAGCCGCATCCCTTTCCCCGCCCTGGTTTCTTCCTTGACACGTTCATAGATGATGACGTTGGCATCGACAGCGATACCGAATGTCAGTACAATACCTGCAATACCCGGCAGGGTCAGAACAGCCCCAATCGAAGCAAGCACTCCAAAGATGAAGAAGATGTTCACAACCAGTGCCAGGTCGGCAACCCAGCCTGCACGGGCGTAAAAGAATATCATATACGAGAGTACCAGGATCAGAGCAATGATGAATGATATTAGGCCTGCATTGATGGCCTCCTGCCCGAGTGAAGGGCCTACTACGGCTTCTTCCACAATCCTTGCAGAAGCAGGCAATTTACCCGCTTTAAGAATATTTGCCAGGTCCTGTCCTTCCTCAAGAGTCATCCCGCCCCCGCTGATAGAAGACATCCCATTGGGAATTTCACTTCTGACGACCGGGAAGGAGTAAACATGATTATCAAGGACAATGGCAATCTGCTTGTCAATATTTTCTCCGGTCAGCCTTTTCCACACCCTCGCGCCTTCACTGTTCATGGAGAGGCTTACTTCAACGCCCCCTGACTGGTCATAGTCCTGCCGGGCATCAACGATCACTCCGCCGCCAAGGGCGGAGGAACCATCTCGCGAAGTGACTTTCAGCGCTATAAGCTCCAGGATATCGGTCTTGTCTTTTCTGGGTTTATTCGTCCATGCAAGCTTCAGGTTTCTTGGGAAAACGCTGTTCACTTTGCTCAGCATAGAATTGATCCTGGCTGTATCCTTGATAGCCGCATAACCCACAACGGCACTCTGGCCAGGATAATACTGGCCATCTTCATTCTGGTAAAAGGCCGGCATCAGGTAAGCATTGAGCGGGTTTTCCTTGGCATATTCTTCACGGGAACGCTCTTTTTTTGCAGCCTTGGAAGTATCGCTCTCGATTTTCTCAAGAAGAGAAGATGTTGTGTCATTTGCTCCCGCCTTGGCCAGGTCTTTGCCTGCCGATTCAGTGGTTTTGAGCGAATCAGAGGCAGTTTTCCCCTCTGTGTTTCCGGAGCCTTCCAGAGCAACCAGCCGTTTATTCGCCTCTGCAAAATAATTATAGATTTCTGAGTAGTTGTAAGTTTCCCAGAATTCGAGGTTGGCGGTACCCTGGAGAAGTTTCCTGACACGTGCCGGATCCTTGATGCCGGGCAACTCAACCAGGATCCTTCCGGTAACTGCAAGTTTCTGCACATTGGGCTGGGTCACGCCGAACTTGTCAATCCTTGTCCTGAGAATCTTGAAAGTACGGTCAAATGCCCCGTCCGTCTCAGATTTGATGACTTTAAGCACTTCTGCGTTGCTGGAGCTGTAGCTTATCTTGTCCTTAAGTTCTACCGTATTGAATATGGAAGCAAGTTTCGCATTAGGGTCGATTTCTTCAAAGGATTCTCCAAATAAAGTGACGAAATCACGCTGGCTTGTCTTTTCCTTTTCATAAGCCCTTTGCATGGCTTGTTGGAAAATTGGGTTTACACTGTTCGGCCCTGCCATGGCTTTAATGATATCGCCTAACGATACTTCCAGCACTACGTTCATTCCGCCCCTGAGGTCCAATCCAAGATTGATTTCCCTTTCCTTGACTTCCTTGTAGGTATATTTTCTGACCAGTATATTATAGACGACCTCGTTAGACATCGAATCGATATAATATTCTTCGCGAACTTTTTGCAAAGAGTCTAAATATAAGTTCTTTAATAATGGATCACCCTTGGCAAGATTTTCAGCTTCAATCACCGCTTCACTGTTCCTGGCGTAGTTTCGCGCGTTTCTCTCGACTTTCGTGCTGAAAAAGGTGAATGATAACTGGAAAAGACAAACTAATGAAAAAGCAACCGCAAATATCTTAATAGCTCCCTTACTTTGCATGTTTTCAGAATTTTAGGATTTTTCAATCTGTTTTTTGGAGGGTGCAAAATTAGCATATTATTTGTAATTAACCAATGTGGCGTAATTTTTATTAATTGAAAATTCGATCGACTTACATTGATGAAATTTATATGATCCGGGTGAGTCGGATTATCAAATTTTAATTCTATCAGGTATATTATATTAACTTTGCATTCTTTTTTCAATTTAAACTGAAAGGACATGAAAGTAAAGTACCTGGATCTTATCGAGCAGACATTTGATTTTCCAACAAGTGAATTCGAAGTCATTGATAATGAGCTTAATTTTCATGAGATCCCCCTGATGGATATCATTAAGCAATACGGGACGCCGTTAAAGATCAGTTATCTGCCTAAAATAAGCGAACAGATACAAAAAGCTAAAAGATGGTTTAATGTGGCTATGGCGAAAGCAGATTATAACGGTAACTATACATATTGTTACTGCACGAAAAGTTCTCATTTCCAGTTCGTGCTCCAGGAAGCCCTGAAGAATGATATTCACCTGGAGACTTCTTCGGCTTTTGATATTCATATTGTGGAACAATTCCTGGAAGATGGTCATTTAAATAAAGATACCTATATAATATGCAACGGTTTTAAGCGCCCGCAGTACATCGAAAATATCATTAATCTGATAAACAGGGGCTTTGAAAACACCATCCCTGTCCTGGACAACATTTTTGAACTGGATAAGTTTTCAAAAGGCATCCGGAAAAAAGTGAAACTGGGCATCAGGATTGCTTCGGAAGAGGAGCCAAAATTTGAATTCTATACTTCCAGGCTGGGTATCAGGTACAACGATATTGTCACTTATTACCAGGAGAAAATCAGGAACAATAACAAGTTTGCCCTGAAGATGCTGCATTTTTTTATCAACACCGGTATCAGAGATACAGCTTATTATTGGAATGAACTCACCAAATGTGTCAATATTTACTGTGAACTGAAAAAAATATGCCCGGAACTTGATTCCCTGAATATTGGGGGCGGATTCCCCGTGAAGAATTCTCTGTCATTTGATTATGATTATGAATACATGGCAGAAGAGATCATTGCCCAGATTAAGACCATCTGTAATCAGAACAATGTGCAGGAACCTGATATTTATACCGAGTTCGGCTCTTTTACGGTAGGCGAAAGCGGAGCAGTACTTTATTCGATAATAGATCAGAAACGGCAAAATGACCGTGAAAGCTGGAACATGATAGACAGCTCGTTCATGACGACACTTCCGGATACCTGGGCGCTTAACCAGAGGTTTATCCTTCTGGCTGTCAACAACTGGGATAACGAGTATGAGCGGGTTTTCCTCGGCGGGCTGACTTGCGACAGTATGGACTATTATAATTCTGAAGCGCATTCAAACGCGATATTCCTGCCGAAATTAAGACCGGGTATACCCCAGTATATAGGGCTTTTCCATACCGGGGCCTACCAGGAATCCATCGGTGGTTACGGCGGGATCCAGCACTGTCTTATCCCCGCACCCAAGCATATCATCATTGACCGCGATCCGGAGGGAGAATACTATACAAAGCTTTTTGCAAAGGAGCAAAGTTATAAATCCATGTTAAAAATCCTGGGGTACTGATCCTTTCGAAAAAAGTCTTATTTTAGTAGTATCATTCTTGAAAATAATTTTGATTTCAGATGAATTTCGGAGGAATACCGCCATCTTTTTCAGCTTATGACAGTTCGCCGGTTGTTATCCTGCCGGTGCCTTTCGATAAGACAAGTACCTGGATTAAAGGCGCTGACAAGGGGCCTGGCGCCATTCTCGAAGCTTCCGCCAATATGGAGCTTTATGATATTGAAACGGATTCCGAAGTTTACCTGAATGGGATCCATACCGCCGAACCGATCCTGGAAAGATCATCGCCGGAAGCCATGGTCAGGCAGGTATATCGTACTGTAAGTAAATTCTTGCAGGATGGTAAGTTTGTTGTTACGCTGGGTGGTGAGCATTCGGTAAGTATCGGCGCGGTGCAGGCCTACCATGAAAAAATTAAGGATATCTGTGTACTGCAGATCGACGCGCATACGGACCTCAGGCAGGAATATGAAGGATCCCGTTACAGCCATGCATGTGTCATGGCCCGGATCAGGGAGTTTTGCCCTATCGTGCAGGTGGGCATCCGGAGTATGGATGTCACTGAAAGACCATATGTGGCGAGGGAGCGCATTTTCTTTGCTCAGGATATTGTGGGCGGACAAGCCGGATGGATCGACGAAGTGATCGGGAAGCTTGATCAGCATGTTTATGTGACGATCGACCTGGATGGCTTTGACCCTTCCATCCTGCCTGCAACCGGAACACCGGAGCCCGGCGGATTGAGTTACTATGACGTAATCAACCTGATGCGGAAGCTGATCGCCGGGAAGAAACTGCTTGGATTTGATGTGGTTGAGTTATGCCCGATTCAGGGTAATAAAGCGTCAGACTTCCTTGCATCAAAGCTCATCTATCAGTTGCTGAGTTACCAATTTTTGCATAAAGAATAAATCATTGAATCATAATTAATTAATGATGTAACTGACCCGGATTGATTTTTTTTACTTATTCTAAACGATTGGAATCATAAATATCCCAAAATGAGAAAGAAGAAACTACTTAAACAGATTATTGAGCATGTTGATATTAAATCATTCGACTCTGCGCCTATCATCGATGCCATGCGAAAAATGTCATTCACTTCCCGCGAAACCGCCAACGCTGCTGATATCCTGCAAAGGATGATAAATGATAAGGATTGTTCGGTCATCCTGACACTGGCCGGAAGCACCAGCGCGGGCGGTTGCATGCAGGTTTATGTCGATATGGTCAAATGCAATATGATTGATGCCATCGTGGCCACTGGAGCCTCCATTGTCGATATGGACTTTTTTGAAGCGCTTGGTTATAAGCATTACAGGGGAACTTCTTTTATCGACGACAGTATGCTGCGTGAGAATTACATCGACCGTATTTATGATACTTATATAGATGAGGAAGAATTGCAGAATTGCGATTCAGCGATTAAAATAATAGCCGATTCCCTTGAGCCAAGGCCTTACAGTTCCAGGGAATTTATCAGGGAGATGGGACGTTTTCTTATGAAGCATTCCGTAAAAAAGGATTCTTTAGTCCAGGCCTGTTTTGAGCATGACGTGCCGGTTTTCTGTCCTGCATTTTCAGATAGCAGCGCCGGTTTCGGCCTTGTCAAGCACCAGTGGGAAAATCCTGAAAAGCATGTAAGTATAGATTCAGTCAGAGATTTCCTGGAACTGACCCAGATAAAAATGGCGGCAAAAACAACCGGGCTGTTCATGATCGGTGGGGGAGTCCCGAAGAATTTTGCCCAGGATACGGTCATATGTGCCGAAATTCTTGGAAAAGACGTTCCGATGCACCAGTATGCAGTTCAGATCACCGTAGCGGATGTCCGTGACGGCGCCTGCTCAAGTTCTACTCTTAAGGAAGCTTCGTCGTGGGGGAAAGTTGAAACAGTGTTCGAACAGATGGTTTATGCTGAAGCCACCTCGGTCCTGCCGCTGATTGTCAGCTATGCTTATCACAGGGGTGACTGGAAGAAAAGGAACCAGTACCGCTGGAACAAATTGTTTGAAAAGCCCTGAACGGAAATACAGGATGGCGGGCGATTTTAAGGCCTGTAAGTCAACCATTTCCATAACTCTTTGTAGCTGACTTTCTTACCGTACATCAGGATGCCTGTCCTGTAAATTTTTGCCGCGATCCACGTCGTTATCAGAAATCCAATTACCAATAGTACCATTGAAGGGATCAGGTCGGTATAAATATTGACGCCAAAGGGTATCCTGATCATCATAATTATTGGCGAAGTCAGCGGGATAATTGAAAGCCAGTATGCCACATTACCGTCGGGATTGTTTAATACAAATGACAGCCCGATGATAATAGAAAAGATAAGTGGAATTGTCACGGGTAACATGAATTGCTGTGTATCGGCCTCATTGTCGACTGCCGAGCCGATTGCGGCAAAAAGGGCGGCATAGAGCAGGTATCCTCCAATGAAAAAGAACAGGAAGGAAAAAATGATCACCCCGTAATTGATTGAGAAGAAAACATCGATGATTTGCCCGATACCCTGGTCTGATCCCAGTACTTCCATGCTCTGCTGGGTGTCGGGCATGCCCATGGCGTCTGATGGAAATAGTTTTCCGGGATCGGTTATCGGTTGTTCGCCCATTTTATACTGTGTGATCTGGTCGGCGTAAATGGCCGTAAAAGCCGTGACGATTCCGAGCGTAAGAACCACCCAGAGCAGGAATTGGGTAAGGCCGACCATAGCAATACCGATAATCTTTCCCAGCATGAGCTGGATCGGCTTTACCGATGAGACGATCACTTCGATGATCCGGCTGGTCTTTTCCTCAATAACCCCCCGCATTACCTGGGCACCGTACATAAATATGAAAAAGTAGATCAGCATCCCCCCGATAAAACCGAGCGCCCAGCTTATTTCCGTGTAAGATTTCTTGTTTGTTTCTATATCTTCTACCACCAGCGTAATATTTGATTTGACCGAAGCCAGCGTTTTCTCATCTATTCCGTACACATCCGACAGTTTCCTGTTTTCAAGGATCTTATTGGCCGATTCCTGGAGGTACATTTTCAGGCTTAGCCCGGGTTTCTTGTATGAATAAAGGTAGAAGGCATTTGGGGTGGAATATGACGATTTGGGTATATAAAGAATGGCAAAATCTTCACTTTTTGCCAGCTTTTTTTAGCGGTCTGGAGATCATCGATTATATACAGGAACTTGGTGTCTGCCGTTTCTTTGAACTGCTCATAAAACAGGCCCGTTTCGTCAAGGACTTCGATAGTTTTTACCCCTTCCGAACGAGTGGCCAGCAGCAGCGGGACGATCCAGACCGAAGCCATCAGGATGGGTCCCAGGAAAGTCATGATCACAAACGATTTCTTTCTGACCCTGGTCAAATATTCCCGTTGAATTATAAGCCGGATTTTTTTCATTTTTCTGCAGCGTTGACAGTGGCAATAAAAACATCATTCATCGTGGGCAGTATTTCCCTGAAAGAATGCACATCAGCCTGCCGCATCAGATATGTGAGGAGTTCGTTCGGTTTATGGTTGAGGTAACCATTAATTTTAATGATAGTGTGACCGGACGAATCTAAACTTTCTATGACCTTGCAGGATGACGGAAGATCGATATCCGCGACATTCAGCCCGGAAAGTTCGGCTTCGTAGGTTTCGGTGCGATGCTTTTTCCGGATTTCCATTACATTGCCTTCAAGGATTTTCCGGGAACGGTTGAGCAGGGCAATATTATCGCATAGCTCTTCTACCGAGGCCATGTTATGCGTCGAGAAAATAATAGTTGAACCGTTGTCGCGTAATCTGATGATCTCCTGTTTCAAAATGTTGACATTGATCGGATCAAAACCGCTGAAAGGCTCATCGAAAATGAGCAATTTGGGCTGATGGAGAACAGTGATGATAAACTGCACTTTCTGCTGCATGCCTTTCGATAATTCTTCCACTTTTTTATTCCACCATTCGCCGATATCGAATTTTTCAAACCATTCTTTGAGCCTGATCTGAGCTTCATGCCGTTTCATCCCTTTCAGCTGTGCCAGGTATAACGACTGTTCTCCGACCTTCATTTTTTTGTACAATCCTCTTTCTTCCGGCAGATAGCCGATCTGGTCGATATCTTCGGGCTGGATATGGCGGCCTTCGAACAGGATATGGCCTTCATCGGGTGCAGTTATCATATTGATGATCCGGATCAGGGTGGTTTTACCTGCCCCGTTTGGCCCAAGAAGGCCGAAAATGCTCTTTTCCGGAACCGAAACGCTTACTCCTTCCAATGCGGTATGGCCGGTGAAACGTTTTGTGACGTTTTCAACTTCGATTAAATTCACTGGAATATATCTTTCATTCTGTCAAAAAATCCTCTGTCTTTCTTTGAAGGATTTGGCTTGAAATTTTCGGCGTCCTTTAATTTCTCCAATATCTGGTGTTCTTCCCGGGAAAGGTTCCTTGGGGTCCAGACGCTGATATTCACCAGGAGGTCGCCCCGGCCGTAACCATTCAGGTCGGGCAATCCCTTTCCTTTCAGCCTTAATATTTTTCCGCTTTGAGTGCCTTCCTCAATTTTAATCCTTGCTTTTCCGTTGAGCGTGGGTATATCGGTCGAAGCGCCCAGTGCAGCGTCGGGAAGGCTGATAAAATGCTCATAGACGAGGTTATTTCCGTCGCGAATGAAGTGTTCGTGTTCATATTCTTCCACCAGGATCAGCAGGTCGCCGGGAATGCCACCCCTGGCAGCTGCGTTCCCTTTGCCGCTCATAGAAAGTTGCATACCATCGGATACGCCTGCCGGGATACGGACCGGTATGACTTCTTCACCTTTGATGATTCCGTTTCCAAAGCATTTGTTGCATTTTGTGCCGATTACGGTACCTTCTCCGTCACAGGTAGGACAGGTCGATGTGGTTTGCATCTGGCCTAAAAAAGTATTGGTAACACGTCTTATCTGTCCCTGGCCGTGGCAGGTCGGGCAGGTGTTCATGGAGGCGCCTTTTTCGGCGCCGGACCCGTTGCATTGATCGCAGGTAATATATTTGCTGACTTTTATCTTTTTTTCAACCCCCGCGGCGATTTCCTCCAGTGTGAGCTTGACTTTCACCCTGAGATTAGTCCCGCGGTTGACATGCCGGCGGGTCCGTCCCCGGTTTCCAAAACCAAAAGCATCGCTGAAAGCACCCCCGAAAGCATCCCCGAATATATCGCCAAAATTGGAAAATATATCATCCATGCTCATATTGAAGCCGCCGCCGGATTGACCTTTCACCCCGTCATGGCCATACCTGTCGTAGCGCTGCCTTTTTTCAGGATCGCTCAGGACTTCATAGGCTTCCGCCGCTTCTTTAAATTTGCTTTCTGATGCAGGGTCGTCGGGATTTTTATCCGGATGGTACTTTAGCGCCATCTTCCGGTAAGCTTTCTTGATCTCTTCAGGAGTAGCCGTACGGGAAATTTCCAGGATATCGTAATAATCGCGCTTTGCCATCCTAATTTCCTACCACAACTTTTGAATACCTGATTACTTTACCGTTCAGCCTGTATCCTTTTTCCATCTCTTCAATGACTTTCCCTTTCATATCCGAAGGAGCCTGGATATTGGTCACCGCATGATGGAAATCGACATCGAACGGTTCACCTACGGATGGGATAACCTCAAGGCCCTTCTGGGAAAGAAGATTTATGAATTTCTGATATATCAGCTGGAGCCCGACCTTGGGAACAACTTCCATACCGTCGGCTGTTTTGAGGGTGGATGCCAGTGCCCTCTCCAGGTCATCCAATACGGGCAGTAAAGAAAGGATAACATCCTCCGATGCATACTTGCTGAATTCTATCTTTTCTTTCTGGGTCCGTTTCCGGTAATTATCAAATTCGGAATATAAACGAAGATACTTGTCGTTCAAATCTTCATATTTTACCTGCCAATGTTTTATGATTTCCTCATCATGCTCCGGTTTCTTCGCCTTATCCTTCCTGGTGTGTTCCTTTTCATTCTCTTGTTTACTCATCATATTCAATATTCTTCAGTAAATATAAAAATCCGCCTTTTGCCATCGTATCGGTCTTCAAAAGACCATTTATGTTAAAAGGTGCAAAAATAGTGAAACTTAACAGACAACAATCAAATTATTTGCCACGCAGGGTGAAAGGACATTTTGACAGATGTGGCTGAACGTAACATATTTTTATCTTTGAATTTATATTAATGACCCTGGTATGAAAATCGGAAAAACGCCATTGTTGATTGTTATGCTCTTGTTCGGCAGCTTGATATTCGGACAAAAATCTTACCGGCTGAGTTTTCAGGTAGATGGCCTTCCAAATCAGAAATGCTCGCTTGTTTTTTATTACGGTGACCGGCAAATCAGTCAGGATTCTGGAATGACCGATGCTGCAGGCAGAATTGTTTTCATTAAGAATGATCAGGGTGAGGCGGGCATGTACCGGCTGCAAAAGGATAAAAACAAGGGGCTGGATTTTGTTTTCAATAAGGAAGATGTCAGTATCGTTACTGATAAGAATATGGATATCGGCAATATAGTGGTCAAAGAATCAAAGGAGAACGAGATATTTTTCGATTATTATCGTCATAAGTTTGACATAAAGACCAGGATCGATGTTTTAGATGGTTTCCTGAAATATTATCCGCCTGTCGACACATTTTACGACCGTGCCGCCGCATATGCAGGGTTTTTATCTGCATCTTACAAACATTATCTTGACAGCCTGCAGGAGGAATATCCTGACAAGATGGTCACCCGCATCATCCGGCTTGACCAGCTTCCTGATATCAGGCCGGGTGAATTGGATCCCGCCATGGCAGGGCAGTATCGCAGTCATTATTTTGACGGCATCGATCTTAAGGATTCACTGATCCTGAATACTCCTTTTTTGCCGGTCAAGGTGATCAGTTATCTTTCACTGTACATCAGCCCCGGTGCCTCACGCCAGGACCAGGAAAAGAATTTCATGCAGGCAGTCGATTCCCTGATGAAATTTACTGAAGGCGGCCCAAGGGTCAGGGAAATGATCGTGAATTACCTCATCAGCGGTTTCCAGGCGTATGGTTTTGAAGACGTGCTGACCTACCTTGTCGAAAACTATGTGCTGGGCCAGAAATGTGTAAGTGACCAGCAGGAAGAGAAGCTAAGGCTGAGGGTAGAAGGTTTCAAAAAGCTTGCTATAGGAAGTGCGGCCCCGCTTTTTGAGATCGGTGATTCGGAAGGAAACCCTGTTAGACTGGCAGATACCGGGGGGAAGAAGACGTTGCTGATATTCTGGTCAGGTAATTGCACGCATTGTGAGGCAATTCTCCCGGAATTAAAAATCCTGGAGGGTCAGTATAAAGACAAGGTAAGATTTATTGGGATTTCCGTGGACGAGGATGAAAATGTCTGGCGGACGGCTTTAAAGAAAAACCGACTCCCCTGGATAAACGTAGCGGAATTGAAAGGGTGGGATGGAAATATCATCCAGGATTATTATGTTTATGCGACCCCGACTTTTTTGCTGCTCGACCCAGGGCTCAGGATCATTGCCAAACCCTCGGGAATGGCCGAATTGAAAGGCTCCCTGATGAATTAAATGATTTGAGCGGGTTTATTTTATATTCTTTTGATATCGGCGCCGAGCAAATTGAGACGATTGTCGATCTGCTGGTAGCCCCTGTCGATTTGTTCGATATTGTGTATGACGCTTTTTCCTTCAGCAGAAAGCGCTGCAATAAGCAGGGCCACTCCTGCGCGTATATCGGGCGACACCATGTCGATTCCCCTTAGCATATGCTCGCGGTTCAGTCCGATTACCGTGGCACGGTGCGGATCGCACAGGATGATCTGGGCGCCCATATCGATCAGTTTATCAACGAAGAAAAGGCGGCTTTCAAACATTTTCTGGTGAATGAGCACGCTGCCCTTGGCCTGGGTGGCAACAACCAGGACGATGCTGATCAGGTCGGGCGTGAATCCCGGCCAGGGAGCATCAGCAATGGTCATGATAGAGCCATCCATGAAGGTCTCAACCTCATAACTGAGATGTTCCGGTATATAAATATCTTTACCCTTTTGCTCGATCGTTATGCCCAATCTCCCAAAAACAGTCGGGATGAGTCCAAGTGTATCGAGCCTGACATTTTTAATGGTCAGCTCCGATTGGGTCATGGCTGCCAGTCCTATAAAGCTTCCGACCTCGATCATATCGGGCATCATCTCATGATTGCATCCTGAGAGATAATCGACGCCTTCGATTGTCAGCAGATTGGAGCCCACGCCGCTTATCCTTGCGCCCATGCTGTTCAGCATACGGCAAAGCTGCAATATATAAGGCTCGCAGGCGGCATTAAAAATCACGGTCTTTCCTTTAGCCATAACCGCAGCCATGACAATGTTCGCCGTACCGGTCACGGATGCTTCATCGAGTAACATGTAGCAGCCCTTCAAATTTTTGGCTTCCACTTTGTACATCCGCTCGTTTTCATCAAAATCGAAATTGGCGCCTAAATTCTGTAAGCCGGTAAAGTGGGTATCAAGCCTGCGCCGGCCGATCTTATCCCCGCCGGGATGAGGGATATAGCCCGACTTGAACCTTGACAACAGTGGCCCGAGGATCATCACGGACCCACGGAGGCTGGCTGCTTTCTGCTTGAACTGATCGGTCCGCAGATATTCGAGATTGACATGATCGGCCTGAAAAGTATAGGTGTCAGGTGATAGCCGTTCAACCCTGACTCCCATTTCGCTGATCAGTTCGATCAGGAAATTGACGTCCCGGATATCAGGTACATTACTGATCGTTATCTTTTCAGGGGTCAGCAATACGGCGCAAAGGATCTGAAGGGCCTCATTTTTAGCTCCCTGTGGCCGGATTTCGCCTTTAAGCTTCTTTCCACCTAAGATTTCGAATGAACTCATCCGATTTTCTTCCTGATTTTATGAAAGGGTTGCCCGGAATTTCCATTGGAATTACCATAAGGATTTCCACCGGGTTTGATAAATTTCTTTTTCTTGTTCCTGGCCAGGATTTCGTTGGTATGGCTGAGCTTATGTTCTTCAGATAATTGAAGGCGATTATCTGACAGATCAGCAAGATTTTTCAGGATCACATCATCATCAACAGAATTCCTGTTCCAGTTAAGGTAAGATTTTTTCAAATGGTTGGCAATCGTGCGGATGAGCGCTTCTTTTTCAGGCCCATCCTCGTAAGTGACTGCTTTATCAATCATTAATTCGATATTCTTGCCATAATGACGGTACCGGATGTTGGCCTGCTGATATTTAAGCTGTTTATGGGAAAAACGCAGGACTTCCCTGGGCGGAGGTGGATATGGCGAGTCGACATCAAGTTTGAAGTCGGACATGATATGCAGGTGATCCCATAGCTTCTGGCGGTAGTCGCCTGATTCTTTTACCTTGGGGTTCATCTGGGCCATGACATTTACGATGAATTCGGCTGTCCGGGTGCGGAGTTCCCGGTCCTCGATCTTTGCGCAATCCTCGGCCATCTGCTGAAGATTCCTGCCATATTCGGCAATGATCAACTTGCTTTTTTGGGTGTTATATTCCATGAAATATTGATTTGTTGAAAATATTTACGATTGACGGACCGGTTTTATAATAACTTGATTTTGTGAGGAATCATTTAATGAAAAGAAAGTCTGACCGGGTATGACAACAATCGAAAATTCTGCTGCAAAATTACGAAATTTATTTGATTATAAAATTTTTAGTTTCGCAAATTTTAAAAGCAATTGTTTTTGGCCGATCTGCTGGAAGAATATGGTTGCCTTCCGGTTACTGCCATCGCCTTCAACACTTAGGACCTTTCCTTTGCCAAACCTGTCATGTTCCACCATCATTCCCGGCTGCAAATGCTTCAGCTCGTCCGTATCACCGGGCCTGGAAGGAGTGGAGCCGGAAAAGGTGCTCAGCTTCTTTAATTTCCTGCCGGTACCGGTAACCTGCGATAAAGTTTCTGTTGAATCGGCGCCTGAAACTTTCCTGAAATCGATATTTTGTCCATACATCGAAGCTTTCCTGGGCTTTTCTATAAATTCCTCGCTGATTTCATCTATGAACCGGCTGGGCTCGGTGGGGATGAGATCGCCCCAGCGGTAACGGTTTTCGGCATAAGAAAGGGTTACGCTTTCCATACCCCGGGTAACTGCCACGTAAAACAGGCGGCGTTCCTCCTCGAGATCTGCCCGGCTATTCATGGATTGAATGGAGGGGAACAGGTTTTCTTCCAGCCCGGAAATAAAAACATGCGGGAATTCCAGGCCTTTTGCAGCATGGATGGTCATCAGGGAAACATGGTTCCGGTCAGACTTGTCTTTATCGTCAGCATCGGTGATCAGCGCTACATCCTGCATAAATTCATCGAGGGTACGGAATGGCGGTAAGGCTTCCCGGACCTGTTCTTCACCCGGCTCTGCCGAATATCGGGGCGTATCGCAAAATTCATGGATCGCGTTGAGCAACTCTTCCACATTTTCAAACCGGCTGACCCCTTCAGGCGTCTGGTCTTCATAAAGATCTTTCAGGATACCTGATGTTGTTGCGATGCTCCTGGCAATATCATACCCATTTTTCGATTTCAGCCTGGTGGAAAAGCTTTTGATCATCACGACAAATTCCCCCAGTTTATGACGGGTGGAGGAATTGACATTGAGGCCATAGCCTTCGGGATTTTCGATGACCTGCCATGAGCTGACTTTGCGCTGGCCTGCAGTTACGATGATCTTTTCCAGCGAAGTCTGGCCGATTCCCCTTGCAGGATAATTAATCACCCTGGCAAGGGCATCTTCATCCCTGTTATTTATGGTGAGACGGAAATATGCAAGGACATCTTTGATCTCTTTGCGCTGGTAAAATGAAACGCTGCCATAGATCTTGTAGGGGATATTGAGCTTTCTTAAGGATTCTTCAAAGGCCCGGGACTGGGCGTTTGTCCTGTAAAGGATAGCGAAAGCATCGTTTCCCAGCTGCCGGTTCATCTTCAGTTCGAAAATCGAATTCACAAGCAGCGTCCCTTCTTCCGTATCACTTTTAGCCCTGATCAGGCGCAGCTTCACGCCGGTATCATTCTGTGTCCAGATTTTCTTGGCTATCTGGTCTTTATTATTGATGATGATATTATTGGCGGCGTTGACAATATTTTTAGTGGACCGGTAATTCTGCTCGAGCTTAAAAACCTGGTGGTCCGGGTAATCGCGCCTGAAGTTCAGGATATTCTGGATGCTTGCACCCCGGAAGGCATAGATGCTCTGGGCATCGTCGCCGACCACACAGATATTTTCGTTGTTGGCAGCCAGGTGCTTCAGGATCAGGTACTGGACATAATTCGTATCCTGGTATTCATCGACGAGAATATATTCAAATTTCCGCTGGTATTTAAGCAGTAATTCCGGGTAATGTTCCAGGAGGATATTCATGTTGACCAGCAGGTCGTCGAAATCCATCGCATCTGATTTTTTCAGGCGTTCCGAATAGCTGAGGTAGATCTGGCCGATATGCGGTTTGCCCGCAGCCTGGTCGGCAAGGCGGATCTCAGGGTCGTCATTATACTCCCTGGCCAGGATCAGCTTTGTTTTAGCGGCGGATATACGGTGAAGGACATAACCGGGCTGGTAAACCTTAGGATCCAGGTCCATTTCCTTGATGATATTCCTAAGGGTTCTCTTTGAATCTTCAGTGTCATAAATAGTGAACTGGTTCGTGTATCCAAGCCGGTAACCATCGATTCGAAGGACCCTGGAGAAAACTGCATGGAAAGTGCCCATCCATACATTGCGTGCTTCCGGACCGACCAGGTTGGTGATGCGCTCTTTCATTTCCCTTGCTGCTTTGTTGGTAAAGGTGAGGGCGAGGATATGGAAAGGATCGATCCCTTTATAGATAAGGTAAGCCACGCGGTAAGTGAGGACGCGGGTTTTCCCTGATCCTGCCCCGGCAAGCACCATGGATGGACCCTGGTAATTGATTACCGCTACGCGCTGGGCATCGTTGAGATCTTTGAGCAGGGATTCCATGTCATAAAATTCAGGCGACAAAAGTAAGGTTAATAATCAATCCGGGCTTGAAAATAACTGGTACGAATACGCACCGGGCAAATTTTTAAAGGCTTTCAGGTAAGCCTGAACATACTGTCCGCAGTTGCTGCCTATTTTATTTTCTTCCTGTTCGCCGATACTCAGGATCACTTCATAACCGGCTTTTGATATCCTGCCGTATAATTCTTCGCCCATGGCGTTTCCAATACCGATACCTGACCTGATTTTATTATGCAGAGCTTTGTAAGTCGGATTCATCGGGGTGAGCTTCACCAGGAAAATTTCCGGTGAAAAGAAACGAAGCAATTCATATTCATCAAGTATGCTTTCTTCTGATACAGCAAAATTCAATGTTATTTTTTTCCCGCCGGGATCAAAAAAAATATTGCCATAATCAGCGATTTGAGCAAAGTCCCATTTTTTGACAGGCATCCATTTATCCCTTTGTTCCCGGGAAGTAGAATGGAGTGAAAACTGGAGCTGAAAATTGTCCGGATAAAGGCTTTTTTTTATGTTAAGGAGATGTTCAAAGAATTTTTCAGTACCCAGGGGTGCAATAGTGGAGAGAGAGGGGATAAATTTTTCCCATTTATACCTGTCCGGAAGAATTTCAAGGACTTCAAGAACCGAAGGATTAAAAGAAGGTTCGCCCATCCTTGAAAACTGGATCTTAAATTTCTTTGTATTAATCATACCATCGGGGAACCTGAGTCTGACCGGGTAGTCAATCTGGAATAAAATTTCTTCAGCCGAAAGCTTTCCCAGGTATTTTCCGCCCGCATCGCAGAAGGAGCAGTCGACCGGGCAGCCGTACAATGTCGAGACTATCAAAACCCATTTCTCCCGGATGCTGAAGGGAGGCTGGGTGGATTCAACGAATTCGATCATTTTGCCCGCCGTATTCCTTGCAATATATACGGTAGCCAATGGGCTTTTTTCTGTCTTACTGATTACTTTCATTCCGGAATATTTCCATTGCAGCTTTTATACCATCGCCAACGGCCACCGAGACCTGACGGCAATCCTCATTTTTGATATCACCGATAAGGTAAAGCCGGTGTTCTTTTAACAGGTTGGGTAAAACAGCTTTCAGATTTTCCCTGAAAAAATTATCCTGGGGCATTCTTCCGGTGGCAAAAATAAGATAATCCATTAAATATTTCGTAATTATGGATGCACGAATGAAAATTGCCGTTAACCTTTTTCCTTTCTGCATTTCCACACTTTTTAACGATATATTTTCCAGGTAATTTATATCATTGTTGAAAAAGATTTTTTCCTGGAGAACTTTTAGTGCACTGACTTTATTTCCGCGGTTAAAGATGAGTACTTTGTTGTCCTTTTCGAGCAAAGTCAGGCTGTAATCGAAAGCTGCATCACCTGCCCCTATGATGCCGATGGTTTTCCCTTCCACGGCTCTGAGACGGCTGATGTCAAAGTGGATCAATCCTTCTGCGACCAGATCCATGGGGCAATCTGCCGGAATTATAGGAACTGTCCCTGTCGCCACAACCAGTGTCTGACAATCATAAGAACCATCCATGCCATCAAGGTGGAAAATCTCATCACTGAAGCTAATATGGTGGATATTGTCTTTAATTACCCCGATATCAAATTGATCGACATGCTTGGTAAACAGGTGGACCAGATCGGCTCCTGGTATTCCTTCGGGGAAGCCGGGATAATTCTCGACCAGGTTGGCGTTTATAAGTATGCCGCCTGGCCGGTCTTTTTCAATCACGAGCGGTTGCAATCCCATCCTTTTCATCTGGATGGCGCAAGCCATCCCGGCCGGCCCGAAGCCGACGATGATAATCCTGCTTTTCCTCATGGCAAAAGCTTTTGAATGACTTCAGCGGTAGTCAGCAAAGGAGAAAACCCAAAAGAAAGGTTTCGGAATGTTGCTATGTGAAATTCCCGGTTGTAGGTTGCAGTTGCATCCAGGGGCAGCAGGGGCCTGAATCCTTTGACAAATGCCGTCCTGACAGTGCTTTCACAGCAGAGGTTCGTCATAACGCCGCAAATGACAGGGCTTGTAACCTCATTTACCCTGAGAATTCCATCCAGATCCGTATTATAGAATGCGTCATACTGGTGCTTTTCAATGATAATATCTCCGGATGAAAATAAGTCATCGACCATGTCAGACCAGGCAGATCCCGGTACGATCATGTCTTTCCACCAGTGCGACATGCCCGCGGCATTTTCCTGCGTATTGGTATGTTTTGTGAAGATGACCGGGCGCCCGCATTCCCTGAAAAGGCAGATAAGCCTTCGGATATTATCCAGGATGACTGGCGCTGAAGGTACGAAAGCATGCGATTCCGGACGAAAGAAGTAATTTTGAAGATCCGTAAGGATCAGCGCGGCATTTCGCATTTCACCCTCCCATGTTGCTGACCTGGCGCCGGATTGTTTCAAATCAGCAATTATCTTCGAAATATCAGAATCCAATTCCCCGCCGCGGAGGTATGTTTCTTTGAGCATCTATTTCTTTCCCTGCTGTTGCTGAGCCTGTTGGGCCGCTGCCTGTTCCGCCGCAGTCTTTTCTTCTTTTGAAATCCAGCCGCCGCCGATGGCCCTGTAAAGATACACATAGGCATTCAGCCTGAATTGCAGGGTTGCGGAAGCATTCAGGCTGGCATCGAACAATGTGCGCTCTGAATCCAGAACTTCCAGGTAGCTGGTAAGGCCTTCATCGTACCTGGCCCTGGAGAGCATTGCTGCATTGGCTGCAGCAGTCCTTTGCCTTAGCACAGCGTCAAGTTCGTCCCTGTAAGTCGTCACTGAAACCAGTGCGTCTTCTGTTTCCCTGAAAGCCTGCAAAACAACATTATCATACATCAGGTAAGCCTCTTCCGTCCTTTTTCTTTCAATCTCGACCCTTCTTTTATTCTTGCCGAAATTGAAGATCGGGCCAAGAATCGATCCGCTGACCGACCAGGCTGCATTGATTGCTGCAGAAGAGAGTTCCGGGCTGGCAACGCCCAGCAGTCCGGTGATGCTGAACGACGGAAAGCGCATAGCCTGCGCAACGCCGATCATAGCATTCTGGGCCGCGACATATTGCTCGGCTTCCAGAATGTCGGGCCTGCGCTGAACGAGTTCCGAAGGTAATCCGGGAGGAATGTCGGGAGGAATGGTCTGTTCTTCCAGCTTTTTCCCTCTGAGAACAGGTCCCGGGTTTCTGCCGATGAGGATGCTGAGTGCGTTCTCGGTTTGCGCTATCGCCCGTTCATACTGGGGAACCGCCGCGGATGCAATAGCTTCCTGTATCTGTGCCTGGTTGAGGTCGATTTCAGCAACTGTCCCTTTATCGTACCTTGCCTGGATGATGTTGACATATTCCTTACGGGTGACAAGGGTGCTTTTGCTGATCTCAAGGCGGTTATCATAATCCAGGAGCTGGAAATAATAATTGGCCACATTGGAGATCAGGCTGATCAATATGCTGCGCTGGGAGTATTCCGAAGCCAGCATGTCAGCTTTGGCTGATTCGGTGGCCCGCCTGAATTTGCCCCAGAAATCGATTTCCCATGATAATACCGGCGCTGCATACCATGTGGTAAAATAATCCGTACCCCTGTCCTGCAGAACCGTATTCAGGTTTCCGGAAGAAATGTTTCCCTCATAGCCTATCCAGGGCCACATATCGGCCCTTGTATAGCCCACATTTGCCTTTGCTTCTTCTATTCTTGCGGCAGCTATCCGCACATCCCTGTTTTCATTCAGTGCGATCCTTACCAGCGTATCCAGGATCGGGTCGTTGAACAATTCCCACCAGCTTAAGATTTCCGTTGTATCCACGTTGGAATAATCAAACCTGAATTTTGACGGCGCATTGACCGCAGGTTTCTGGAAATCCGGCCCCACCGCGCATCCGGCAATGCTGATAATCAACGCGGCCAGGAGAATAATTTTTAAGTACCTGCTCATATTATTCATGGGATTTAGGTTCTGAAGCTATATTTTTTTCCCGTTCACGCTTTTTTTCGTATCCGCCTAACTTGCCGATCACAACATAGAGCATCGGGTAAATAAATACCCCGATCATGGTTGCTGCGAGCATTCCGCCAAAGACAGCGACCCCCATCACGTTCCTTGCTAAGGATCCAGCGCCGGCAGCCGTGATAAGCGGCACAACGCCAAGTATAAAAGCAAAGGAAGTCATGAGGATAGGCCTGAGCCTGAGTTTTGCCCCTTCGATCGCGGCTTCAATCAGCGACAATCCTTTGTTCTCGAATTCGTCCTTGGCATATTCGACAATAAGGATTGCATTTTTAGCGGCAAGCGATATCAGGAGGATGAGTGAAACCTGGCCGAAAATGTTCAGAACAAACATATCCGATGAAAACCTTCCAAGCCAGATCGAGAAGAATGCACCGAATAGTGCAAACGGGGTACCGAGAAGTATTGTAAAGGGCAGTGACCAGCTTTCGTATTGTGCCGAAAGGATCAGGAAGACGAAGAGAATGGAAAATACGAACACAATCCCTGCGGTGCCGGATGCGGCCTTTTCCTGGTATGACATGGCATTCCAGGCATATCCCATATCGGAGGGCAGCACCTTGTTTGCCACCTCCTCTAGCGCTGCCAGGGCCTGTGTCGAGCTGTAACCCGGCGCCGGAGCGCCTGTTACTTCTGCCGCACGGTCCATATTGAAACGGAACGTAAATTCAGGGCCGGAAATATCTTCCACTGTTGCAATAGAGCTTAAAGGGACCATTTTTCCAACGGCATTTTTAACGAAGAACAATTGAAGGTCCTGGTCGCTGAAGCGGTATTCCGGTTCTGCCTGCAGGTAGGTCTTGAAAACCCTTCCGAAGCGGTTGAAGTCGTTTATGTAGCTGCCCCCCAGGAACGCCCCGATCGTGGAGTAGACATCTTTCAGGTTCAGCCCCATTGAAATGGCTTTCTCACGGTCAAGATTCAGGTACCTTTGCGGTGAATTGGCCTGGTATGTGGTGAATATGCCTCCTATCTCGGGCCGCTTCCTTGCTTCCTGGATAAAATTCATAGTCTGCTCGGCAAGGTACTGAGGTGTATTTCCGCCCTTGTCCTGGATCATGATACTGAATCCTGCTCCATTTCCCAGACCGGGAATAGCCGGAGGACCGAAAGCAACCGTAGCGGCTTCCTGGATACTGTTCCTGAATTTGGCGTTCAGCCTCTGGATGATCTTGGCTGCGGTGTTTTCTTTGCCTCTTTCCGCCCAGTCCTTGCACGAAACAAAGATGAAATCCGAATTCGTGGAATAGCCGCCGGTAAGCATACTGTAGCCGGTGACGGTAGTGTAATATTCCACTCCTTCTTCACTTTTGAGTATTTGTTCGATCGTTTTGGAGACCTTGTCAGAACGTAACAGGGAAGAGGCCTCAGGGAGCTGGGCATTGATGAAGAAATAGCCCATATCTTCCTCGGGAATGAATCCTCCCGGTAGTAACTTTCCGAAGAGGCCTGCCAGGCCGAACATGAACAAAATGAATATCATGCCGCGTGATGCCTTACGGGCGATGACATGGCTGAAGCTCGCGTATTTGACGTTCGCCTTGTCGAAATATTTATTGAATCCCCCGAAAAATTTTCCTGCTATCCCTTTGGCCGGTTTTGGCTTTCTTAGCAACAGAGAGCTCAACGCAGGGCTCAGCGTAAGGGAATTAATAGCAGAGAAGAGCACAGAAACGGCGATGGTAATGGCAAACTGCTGGTATAGCTTGCCGGTGATCCCAGGAACGGCTGCGACCGGAATGAATACCGCGATCATAACGAGTGTCGTGGCAACAATAGGGCCGGTCACCATTTTCATTGCCTGGATCGTGGCATCCTTAGGATTCATCCCGTGCTCGATGTTGACCATTACGGCTTCAACCACGACAATGGCGTCATCAACCACAATACCAATAGCCAGAACAAGCCCCAGCAAGGATAATGTATTGATTGAGAACCCGAGCACAGGGAAAAGGATGAAGGCCCCGATCAGCGAAACCGGAACCGCAAGCAGCGGTATGAGCATTGCGCGCCAGTTTTGGAGGAAGATGAATACCACGATGATAACAAGGATCAGCGCTTCGTACAGCGTTTTTATGATTTCATTTATACCTTCGGTAATGGCAAGTGTGGTGTCAAGGGATATCTTATACTCAATATCCTGGGGAAAAGCTTTAGAAATATCTGCCATTTGTGCCTTGATCGTGTTGGCAATATCCAGTGCGTTGGATCCAGGCGACTGGTATATCGCGATGGCGCCGGCAGGCATATCATTGAGCCTTACGAATGTTTTGGACGATTCCGTTCCCATTTCTGCCCTGGCCACATCACTAAGCCTGACCTGCGATCCGTTTGAATTCTGGCGGATCACAATATCGCCGAATTCCGCTTCCGACTGCAGCCGGTCCTTCAACCTGACGGTATAAGTGAATTCCGTTCCCGGAGGCGCGGGCAGGCCGCCGAATTGTCCCCCGGCCACGATCACGTTCTGCTGTTGGATGGCGTTGACCACTTCGGGCACCGTGATGCCCAGCTTGGCAAGTTTGTCTGGCTTTACCCAGATGCGCATGGCATAGTCGCCCGCACCGAAAACATTTACCATTCCTACTCCGGTGACGCGCGCCAGCCTGTCACCGATATTTATCTTGGCGTAGTTGGAAAGGAAAAGACTGTCGTATGTCCTATTGGGAGAATAAATCGTTACGAGCATGAGCGGGAAGGCGAGAGACTTTTTCGTCGTCACCCCGTACTTCTTAACGTCTTCCGGCAGTTTCGGGGTAGCCGAGGAAACCCTGTTCTGCGTCAGCACGTTGTTCATATCCGGATCGGTGCCCACCTTGAAGGAGACGCGCAGGGTCATATACCCGTCGTTGGTATTGATGGACTGCATATAGATGCTGTTCTCAACGCCGTTGATTTCCTGTTCAAGGGGCGTTGCCACGGACTGTTCGACATTGAGGGCGCTCGCGCCGGTGTACATAGCTGTCACGTTCACCATAGGCGGCGTGAGATCGGGGTACTGGGCAATCGGAAGTTGAAGCATCGAAATTACGCCGATGATCACGATGAAGATCGAGATAACCATCGCAACGATCGGCCTTCTCACAAAAAATTCAGCCATAGTTTTAATGGTTAAGGGTTAAAAATTCATCAGTTCTTTGGGTATCTCGGCTTTCACGGCCTCGACCCTGGTTCCCGGCCGGACAAGGTTAAGTCCTTCCATAACGATCGTTTCTCCCGGTTGAAGTCCGCTTAACACAAGCCACATGCCGCCGACCTTGGGTCCGAGCTTAACGTTTTTTACTTCTATCTCGTTATTTGCATTGACTGCATATACCTGTTGCACACCCTGTAATTCCTTGACGCAGCGTTGTGGAATGAGGAGCCCGCCTTCGACTTCTTCAAGGACGACCTTTATTCTTGCGAACTGTCCGGGCCGAAGGAGCTTGTTTGGATTGGGAAAAGAAACCTGGAACAATATAGTTCCCGTTTCGGGATCCACCTGGCGGTTGGCAAAGTCGAAACGGCCCAGCTGGTTGAAAACCGTCCCGTCGGATAGTTCCAGGCTGATTTTTGTCTGCTGGCTCGCGGCATTGGAAGTATCGGCCATTTTGGCCTGTTTCAGCCTCATCAGTTTCAGGAAATCGGTTTCGCTTATGGAAAACTTGACAAGGATCGTATCGATGCTTGAAATCTCATTTAGTACTATGGGATTCGGCGCTTTCCCGACATATTCCCCGACCTTGGCCTCAGTCATGCCGATAATTCCATTGATGGGAGATGTGATGCGCGTGTAGCCGACGTTGATCTTTGAATAATCCACCTGGGCCTGTTCAGCGGCAACTTTGGCCTTAGCAGCATCGAAATCGGCCACCGCGGCATCCAGGTCGCGCTGGCTGACTGCATTCATTGCAGCCAGCGGTCTGATCCGTTTCAGGTCGCTCTCGGCTTTGACCATCCTGGTCTGGGCTTCCGCAAGTCCGCTCTGCTTGTTTGCTTCCAGGGCAAGGTACTGTTCCGGATCGATAGTGTAAAGCAATTCGCCTTTTTTCACGGTAGATCCTTCAGTAAAGTACAACCCCGTAAGGAATCCGTCGACCCTGGCGCGGATCGGGATGTCTTTATAACCGTATGTCTGACCGACAAAAGTCACCGGAATTGGGACGTTGGTCTGAAGGACATTGATCACCTTGACTTTTGGTGGTGGTGGAGGAGGAGCCTGTTTTTTCCCGCATGAAATCATTATCAACGGGATCAGCAAGACTGCCAGTGCGATCCCTTTCCTGAAACAAATCGTAGATAGCTTCATATAAAATTGGTTAATAGATAAACAAATACTGGATGAAAGTAAAACAAAGATATGCAGATAATCAAATTTTGCAAAAAGAAAATTATAGAACGAAGGTTCTAGTAAATTACGCGGCAGGCATGATCTGATTTCTATTTGATGAATAATATGAAATTAAGGATGTCGATCCGGAAAATAATTTAATGATAAAATAAAAAATATTACAGAAACATTTGGTAATTCAAAATGAATTTATACCTTTGCAGCCCGAATTTAAAGGGTAGTACTTCTGACTTGTTCAGAAGGACTTAGGGACCTGACAAGGTGAGACGATATAGGCCCCAGACTTATTCAAAAAATAAGTTTGGTCTCAGTAAGAGCCCACCTTGTATATATTCCTGAAATTTCCCGAGAAACGGTTTGGTTTGGATTGATTTCCAGATCATTAACAAAGAATCAACTTTGAATAACATAACTTAAACGGTACCGTATGCCAACAATTCAACAGCTTGTCAGAAAAGGACGCGCTAAATTGATTGATAAGAGCAAATCTCCTGCTTTGGACTCCTGCCCGCAAAGGCGCGGGGTCTGCGTGAGGGTTTATACCACCACGCCAAAGAAACCGAATTCTGCCATGCGCAAGGTGGCCAGGGTTCGTCTCACAAACGGCAAGGAAGTCAACTCGTACATTCCCGGAGAAGGGCATAACCTGCAGGAGCACAGTATCGTTCTGATCCGGGGCGGCAGGGTGAAAGACCTTCCCGGCGTACGTTACCATATTATCCGCGGTGCACTCGATACTTCCGGCGTGGACGGAAGACAGCAGCGGAGATCGAAGTACGGAACCAAGAGACCCAAGAAGTAATCTTATATCATTTAACTCATGAGAAAAGGCAAATCAAAATCGAGAATCCTCGTTCCGGACCCGAAATTCAGCGACCTGATGGTGACCAAATTCGTCAATAACATCATGTTACAGGGAAAGAAGAACAGCGCCTTCGATATATTTTACGAAGCCATTGAACTGGTTACCCAGCGCAGCAAGGAAGACGGTCTTGAAGTATGGAAAAAGGCCCTGGCCAATGTAACTCCTTCGGTGGAAGTCAGGAGCCGCCGTGTCGGTGGCGCCACTTTCCAGATCCCTTCGGAGATCAGACCCGGCAGGAAACAGTCGATCGGCATGAAAAACATGGTCAAGTTCGCCCGCAGCCGCCATGAAAAATCCATGCAGGAAAAGCTGGCAGGCGAAATTTTGGCCGCTTATAAAGAAGAAGGCTCGGCGTTTAAGAAAAAAGAAGATATGCACCGAATGGCTGAAGCCAACAAGGCTTTCTCCCATTTCAGGTTTTAATATATTAAGGTAAAGAACAGGAATAGTACAATGTCCGACAGGCTATTACATACCAGGAATATCGGCATCATGGCGCACATCGACGCGGGGAAGACCACGACGACGGAGCGTATATTGTACTATACCGGCATCAATTACAAGATAGGTGAAGTGGATGACGGCACTGCCACCATGGACTGGATGGTCCAGGAGCAGGAGAGAGGAATTACCATCACTTCAGCCGCCACCACCGTTTTCTGGAAACTGAACGGCGACGAATACAAGATAAACATTATAGATACCCCCGGGCACGTTGATTTTACTGTTGAGGTAGAACGTTCGTTACGGGTCCTGGACGGCGCCATAGCTATCTTTTGCGCAGTCGGCGGGGTAGAGCCCCAGTCCGAGACCGTGTGGCGCCAGGCTGCCAAATACGGTATCCCCCGGATCGCATATGTAAATAAGATGGACCGCTCAGGCGCCGACTTTTACCGCGTGCTCCAGCAGATCAAATCCAAGCTTAAAGCCAACCCGGTGCCGCTCCAACTGCCAATAGGCGTGGAAGACACATTCACCGGCGTCGTGGATCTGATAGAAAATAAAGCATATACCTGGGAAGAAGCTTCGTACGGACAAGCATACTTCGAAACCGTTATACCTGAGGATATGAAGCTGATGGTGGACGAATACCGGATGAAGCTTATCGAAGGCGCCGCGGAAGAAAGCGAGGAACTGCTGGAGAAATTCCTGGAAAATCATGATTCGATCACGCCTGAAGATATTAATTCCGCCCTGCGCAAAGCTACCCTCGAAGGCCGCATCGTTCCTGTCCTCTGCGGATCATCCTTCCATAACAAAGGCGTCCAGAAACTGATTGACGCAATCGTGAGGTACCTCCCAAGCCCGCTCGATATTCCTCCGGTTGAAGGCATCAATCCTTTCACGAACAAAAAGGAAACCAGGAAGGCGGATGAAAACGAACCTTTTGCTGCCCTTGCTTTCAAAATCGCTGTCGATGCATTTGTCGGTAAAATAGCTTATTTCAGGGTCTATTCGGGACAGGTAGAGGAAGGCAAGGTTGTGCTGAATGTAAATACAAATAAGCGGGAACGGTTCGCGCGCATTTTGCAGATGCATGCCAACAAAAGAAACCCGCTTCAAAAAATTGCAGCAGGCGATATTGGCGTGGCGGTCGGTTTTAAAGAGATCCGCACAGGAGATACGCTTACTGATCTGCAGCATCCCATCATTCTTGAAAATATTGATTTTCCCGAACCGGTCATCAATGTCGCT
The DNA here is from genome assembly GCA_963823285.1 of uncultured Bacteroidales bacterium. GTDB lineage: Bacteria > Bacteroidota > Bacteroidia > Bacteroidales > JAGOPY01 > JAGOPY01. Next base: position 111,245 of record CAWGKX010000014.1, read on the forward strand.
GTGGAGCCTAAAACCCAGGATGACATGGAAAGGATGAACCTGGCGCTGAGGAAACTGGAAGAAGAAGACCCGACGTTCGACGTTTATTATGATAACGAGACCGGCCAGACTATTATCCGCGGCATGGGCGAGCTTCACCTTGAAATAATCACCGACAGGCTGAAGAGGGAATACGGGATCGAGATCAATCAGGGCAAGCCGCAGGTATCATACCGTGAAGCCATCTTATCCGAAATCGAATACAGGGAAATTTATAAGAAACAAACCGGCGGGAAAGGCAAATTTGCCGACATGACCATTGCCATGGGCCCTGCCGATGAAGGCTTAAAAGGACTTCAATTCATTGATGAGACCAGGGGTGGAGTTATTCCCAAGGAATATATCCATGCCATCGAAAAAGGCTTTAAAGCCAGCATGTCAAACGGTATCCTGGCGGGGTTCCCGCTGATCAGCCTGAAAGTAAGGCTTCTTGACGGGGCGACGCACCCGGTGGATTCCGATGCGCTTGCTTTTGAGATTGCAGCTGCCCAGGCTTTCAGAAATGCCAGCCGCCTGGCAAATACATCTTTACTGGAACCCATCATGAAGCTGACTATCACTACACCGGAAGAATATGTCGGGGATGTTGCCAGCGATGTCAATAAAAGAAGGGGACATATCGAAGAAGTTTCCGCCATGCTCGGGTTCCAGATCGTTCATGCCAAAGCGCCGTTATCAGAATTGTTCGGATATGTTACATCATTGAGGACCATCACTTCGGAAGGGCTTCCGGCAACATGGAGTTTTCGCATTACCAGGCAGTTCCCAAAGAACTGGTGGATGATATTTTATATAAGATTAAAGGATACGTCATAAAATAATTTAAATCAGAATAACGTGAGCCAGAAGATTCGCATAAAACTGAAGTCTTACGATCACAACCTGGTCGACAAGTCAGCAGAAAAGATCGTGAAAACCGTTAAAGTCGACGGGCGCCATTGTCAGCGGGCCGATTCCACTGCCTACCGACAAGAAGATCTTCACGGTAATCCGGTCAACATTTGTTAACAAGAAATCTAGAGAACAGTTTGAACTGTCTACATACAAGCGGCTGCTTGACATATACAGCACTACTTCCAAGACCATCGATGCGTTGATGAAACTGGAATTGCCCAGCGGTGTGGAAGTTGAGATCAAAGTATGATGCCGGTTTACGTTTTGAACAGAAAAAAAAGTTAAGACATGTCAGGATTAATTGGAAAGAAAATAGGTATGACCAGCATTTATGATGCGAACGGGAAGAATATCCCGTGTACGGTCATACAGGCGGGGCCATGTGTGGTAACCCAGGTCCGGACCAAGGAAGTTGATGGTTACGATGCCATCCAGATGGCTTTTGATGATGCCAAGCCAAAGCACATCAACAAGCCTTTGAAGGGACATTTTGCCAAGGCAGGTGCTGCCCCGAAGCGGATCACCAGCGGAATTTACCAGTTTTGAAGTGGATCACCAGAAGAAATTCGGCGATATTATAAATGTGGATGTTTTTGAAGAAGGTGAATATATTGACGTGGTGGGGACGAGCAAAGGAAAAGGCTTCCAGGGCGTGGTCAACAGGCACAATTTCAGTGGTGTCGGCGAAGCGACCCACGGACAGCATAACCGGCTTCGGGCGCCCGGCTCAATCGGGGCCTCTTCTTATCCTTCACGCGTTTTCCCGGGCATGCGGATGGCCGGGCAGATGGGAGATCATCGCGTTAAAGTGATCAACCTGCAGATATTGAAAATCATACTGGAAAAAAACCTGATCCTTGTAAAAGGTGCGGTGCCGGGAGCTAATGGTTCATATGTAATTATTGAAAGATGGAGCTAGAAGTATATAATATAAGTGGCGACAAGACCGCAAAGACGGTCACGCTGAGCGATGAGATCTTCGGTATTGAACCCGAATGATCATGCTATCTGGCTTGATGTCAAAGTAATTTATGGCCAACCAGCGCCAGGGCACCAGCAAGGCCAAGGAACGCTGCGAAATTTCCGGAAGCACGCGGAAGATCAAACGCAGAAAGGTACCGGCACGGCCCGTGCAGGAGATATCAAGTCGCCTCTTTTCAGGGGTGGCGGCAGGGTTTTCGGGCCTCGTCCAAGGGATTATGAGTTCAAGCTGAACAAGAAACTCAAGAAAGCTGGCCCGAAAATCAGCGCTGACATATAAAGCACAGGAAAACAGCATCATGATCCTGGAAGATTTCAAGTTTGAGGAACCCAAGACAAAGAATTTCATGGCCTTGCTCAAGAGCCTCAATCTTTCGGACAAGAAAACGCTCCTGGTTATGCCGGACACTGATAACAACATGGTGCTTTCCTGCCGTAACCTGAAGAAGACAAAAGTGACACGCGCCGAGATGCTCAACACTTATGACATCCTCAATGCCAACAACATTTTGATCACTGAAAGCTCGGTGCCGATCATTGAAGAAATTATTAGGGAAGTAACATTATTAAGCTGAGAGACATGGAAATCATTCTTAAGCCGATCATATCCGAAAAAATGACCAGATGCCGGCGAGAAGCTCAACCGGTATGGTTTTTTCGTGCAAAAGAAGGCCAACAAGCTACAGATCAAGAAAGCGATCGAGGAATTATATGGTGTGGAGGTGGCTGACGTCAACACCATGAATTATCGAAGGCAAGATCAAGACCCGGTACACCACGAGCGGTGTTCATTAGGGCGAACTGCTGCATTATAAAAAAGCGATTGTTACGTTAGCTAAAGGTGAAACAATTGATTTTTACAGCAATATCTAGATAAATGGCGTTTAAAAAAGTATAAACCGACAACTCCCGGTCAACGTTACAAGACTCATCAGCGCGTTTGACGAAATCACAACGGCGAACACCGGAGAAGAGTCCCTGCTGGAGCCTATCAAGAGCACCGGCGGCAGGAACAACCAGGGCAAAATGACAATGCGTTACATCGGTGGTGGTCATAAACAGATGTATCGTATCATTGACTGGAAACGTGACAAAGAAGGCATTCCTGCCACCGTGAATACAATCGAGTATGATCCGAACCGGACGGCCCGAATTGCCCTGCTTCATTATAATGATGGGGAAAAGCGTTACATCATTGCCCCGCACGGATTAAAGGTCGGGCAGACAGGTTTTATCCGGGAAAGGCACCTCGCCTGAGATCGGGAATACCCTCTTCCTGAGTGAAATGCCTTTCGGTACGATCATCCACAATATTGAGCTGCGTCCCGGCGAAGGAGCAAAAATGGCCCGCAGTGCCGGATCTTATGCACAGTTGCTGTCGCGTGACGGAAAATATGCCATCATCAAGATGCCTTCGGGCGAAACCCGAATGATCCTTCAGACCTGCAAGGCTACGATCGGCATGGTTTCCAACACTGGACCACAACCTGGAAAGCCATGGTAAAGCAGGCAGAACCGCTGGCTCGGGACGTCGTCCAAGGGTCCGCGGCGTGGCTATGAACCCGGTCGATCACCCGATGGGTGGCGGCGAAGGTAGAGCTTCCGGCGGACACCCGCGGTCAAGGAAAGGCAAGTCCTGCCAAAGGATAGAAGACCCGGTCGAAGAACAAGGCTTCGAACAAGTATATCATTGAAAGAAGAAAAAAATAGGCATTAATTAAAAAAAAGAAACAGGAATGAGCCGATCGCTTAAAAAAGGTCCTTACATCAATTATAAACTGGAGAAGAAAGTTCTCGATGCTGGTGGAGAACAAGAAGAAAACCGTCATCAAGACCTGGTCGAGTGCGTCGATGATCTCTCCGGACTTTGTAGGACAAACCATCGCCGTTCATAATGGCAATAAGTTCATCCCGGTCTATGTCACCGAGAACATGGTTGGCCATAAACTGGGAGAATTTGCCCCGACCCGGATTTTCAGGGGACATCCGGGAAGTAAAGATAAAGGTAAAAAGTAAGAGATAATACAATTATCATGGGAGCACGTAAACGTCTAACAGAGCAGAGAAGAGCAAAGAGGCCCAGAAAAGCCAGTATATGCGCAAAGCTGAATGAATTGCCCCACCTCACCGCGCAAGATGCGGCTGGTCGCTGAAATGATAAGGGGAGAGAAAGTGGAAATGGCCTTGCATATGCTGGAACATTCTCCTCAGCAGGCTGCCGGACCGGTTGAGGAAATTACTGCTCTCCGCCATTGCCAACTGGCAGGTGAAAAATGAAGGAGTAAAGCTGGAAGACAGCAACCTTTATATTAAAGACGATCATGGTGGATGGCGGCAGGATGCTGAAGACGAGTCCAGCCTGCACCCCAGGGACGTGCATACAGGGTCCGCAAGAGATCAAACCACGTCACCCTCATCTCTGGGCAACAAGCCGTGTGACAAGAAAAACTGAAACAAAGAATTAAATCGAATAACAATAATATTTTAACTGAATGGGACAAAAAACAAATCCAATAGGCCTACAGGCTGGGAATCATCCGCGGATGGGATTCCAACTGGTACGGTGGCAAAGAATTTAGCGCCAAACTGGTAGAAGATCAGCATATCCGTAACTATCTCAATGCCCGTTTGTCCAAGGCAGGGATTTCAAAGATCGTAATCGAACGGACACTGAAACTGGTCACTGTTACCATTCTCACGGCCCGTCCTGGAATAATAATCGGGAAAGGCGGACAGGAAGTGGATAAGCTGAAGGAAGAACTCAAGAAGCTGACCAAGAAAGAGATCCAGATCAATATTTCCGAGATCAAGCGGCCGGAACTGGATGCAGTGATCGTTGCCGGTGCAATTGCCAAGCCAGATTGAAGGAAGGATCTCATTCCGCAGAGCCATCAAGACGGCCATTGCATCGACGATGCAGGATGGGTGCCGAAGGTATTAAAGTGCAGATATCGGGCCGTCTGGCAGGTGCTGAAATGGCCCGCAACGAACTTTACAAAGAGGGCAGGACGCCGCTTCATACCTTGCGTGCGGATATCGACTATGCCAAGGCGGAAGCTCATACGACTTACGGCCGGATCGGAATTAAAGTCTGGATCTGCAAGGGCGAAATTTACGGTAAACCCGAGATCGTGCCCATGGCCGGAGAGAAACTGCCAAACAAGCAAGGCGTCCCAGGCAAAGGCCCGAGGAGGAAGGAGATAATAAGAATAGCTCAGTTATCAGTAATCAGAAATTTACAAGATCATGTTACAGCCAAAAAAGACAAAATACAGGAAGCAGCAGAAAGGTAGAGGGGAACTGCCCAGCGGGGTAACCAGCTTGCTTTTGGCTCCTTCGGAATAAAATCCATGGAGAACCTGCTGGATCACGGGACGGCAGATTGAAGCAGCCCGTCAGGCGCTCACCCGTCATATGAAACGTGAAGGCCAGATCTGGATCAGGATATTCCCGGATAAGCCTATCACCAAGAAACCTGCTGAAGTCCGTATGGGTAAAGGAAAAGGAGCGCCGGAATATTTCGTGGCCCCGGTAACCCCCGGCAGGATTATGTTCGAAGCGGAAGGCGTGTCGCTGGAAGTGGCAAAGGAAGCATTGCGCCTGGCCGCCCAGAAACTGCCGGTTGCAACAAAATTTGTTGTACGAAGAGATTATGTTGAAGAAGTCAATCTAAAATTGTGAATGAAACAGAAAGTGATCATAGAAATGACCAATGAGGAGCTGAAAGAGCGCCTGGAGGAAGAAAACAAACAGCTTGTCAAGATGAAACTCGAACCATGCGGTTTCTCCACTTGATAATCCTCATAAAATGAAAGAATACAAGAGGACGGTTGCACGAATGCTTGACCGAAATCAGAAGAAGGGAAATTGAAGCCGGAAAAAAATAAGTAAAGTTCTTATGGAAAGAAATTTGAGAAAAGAAAAAGTTGGCATGGTCGTCAGCAATAAAATGGAAAAATCCATTGTGGTTCAGATCGAAAGAAAGGTCAAACATCCCAAATACGGGAAATTTGTCCGGAAAACGACCAAGTTGGTCGCACATGATGAGCAGAATGAATGCAGCATCGGCGACAAGGTCAGGATTATGGAAACCCGGCCGATCAGCAAAAATAAATGTTGGAGATTAGTAGAAATCATTGAAAAGGCTAAATAACCATGATACAGCAAGAATCCAGACTGACGGTTGCAGATAACAGCGGTGCAAAAGAAGTTCTTTGCATCCGGGTTTTAGGTGGCACAGCCAAAAGGTATGCCAGCATCGGCGATAAGATCGTCGTCACGGTGAAAAATGCCCTGCCGTCAGGTAACTGTAAAAAAAGGTACCGTCATCAAGGCTGTGGTCGTGCAGGACCAAAAAAGAGATCCGCAGAAACGATGGCTCTTACATCCGTTTCGATGACAATGCCTGTGTGTCTGCTCAATCCAGCCGGCGAAATGATCGGCACCCGTATTTTCGGGCCCGTTGCCAGGGAATTGAGGGACAAACAGTATATGAAGATCGTTTCATTGGCACCTGAAGTGCTTATAATATTTAAGATCATGCGAAAGAAATTACATATAAGAAAGGTGACACGGTGATGGTCATTGCCGGCGATTCCAAAGGACAGCAGGGCAGGGTTCTGAGGTCGATATCGAAAAGGAAAAGGCCATGGTGGAAGGCATAAACATGGTGTCAAAACATACGAAGCCGAACGCAATAAAACCCCGAAAGGCGGGATCCTTACGAAAGAAGCCCCAGTTCACATTTCAAACCTGAAAGTGATTGACTCCAGCGGCAAACCAACCCGCATCGGCCGAAAAATCGACGAAAAAACGAAATAAAACAGTCCGTTATTCTAAAAAATCAGGGGAGGTTATAAAGTAATGGCATACACACCAAGACTTAAACAGAAAATACCAGGAGGAGATCGTTCCTGCACTGATGAAAGCAATTCAGTTATAAAAACGTCATGCAGGTTCCTAGGATCAAAAAGATCTGCGGTAAACCAGGGATTGGGCACTGCCATTGCCGATAAAAAACTTATCGATACGGGTATTGAAGAAATGACAATGATTACCGGCCAGAGGGCAGTGGCAACCAAATCGAAGAAAGATATTTCCAATTTCAAACTGCGCAAGGGATATGCCGATTGGCGTCAGGGTTACCCTCCGCGGCGAACAGATGTATGAATTTCTCGACAGGCTTGATTTCCGTTGCCATCCCGCGTGTCCGTGACTTCAGGGGCATCAGCGACAAAGGATTTGACGGCCGTGGAAATTATACGCTCGGTGTTACCGAACAGATCATCTTTCCCGAGATCGATATTGATAAAGTCAGCAAGATCAATGGTATGGATATCACTTTCGTGACTTCTGCCCGGACTGATAAGGAAGCTCATGCATTGCTGAAAGAATTTGGAATACCCTTTAGAAAGTAAATATAAAAATCGTTCAAGATATGGCAAAAGAATCAATGAAAGCCAGGGAGAGTCAAGAGAGCAAAACTGGTTGACAGGTATGCAGAAAAAAGGAAAGCTTTAAAAGCAGCCGGTGATTATACCGCATTGCAGAAAATTCCTAAAAATGCATCCCCCATCCGTTTGCACAACCGGTGCAAACTGACCGGCAGGCCAAAAGGATACATGCGTCAATTCGGGATATCCAGGATAAATTTCCGGGAAATGGCCAATCAAGGGCCTTATGCCGGGTGTTAAAAAAGCAAGTTGGTAAATATATTAAATCAAAGATAAGATAGCAATGTTACAGATCCGATTGCAGATTATTTGACCCGAATCCGGAATGCCGTTATGGCAAACCACAGGATCGTGGAGATCCCTGCGTCCAAGCATCAAGAAGGATATTACAAAAATCCTCTTTGAAAAAGGATATCATCCTGAATTATAAATTCGAAGAAGAAACCAGGCCCGGCATGATCAAAATAGCGCTGAAATATCATCCGGTGACCAAGCAATCAGCCATCAGCAGCATGACCAGGATAAGCAAACCGGGGCTCCGTAAATATGCAGATCGGAAAGCCTTCCCAGGGTGCTGAACGGGCTCGGGATTGCCATCATCTCCACTTCTCACGGCGTAATGACCGATAAAGAAGCCAGGAAACTGAAAATTGGCGGTGAAGTTATTATGTTACATAAGTTAAAAGACGAATTCAGCATGTCAAGAATAGGAAAATTACCGATAAGCCTCCCTGCGGGAGTTCAGGTGAGTGTTTCAGAAGAGAATATCGTCACGGTCAAAGGTGCAAACTGGGAACTCTTTATCAACAGGTCAACCCTGATCATTAAAGTTGAGTATCGGATGCAAATATCACCCTTTCCAGGCCCACCGACGAGAGGACTGCACCGCGCCAATGCATGGACTGTACCGTGCACTCTTGGCCAATATGGTGAAGGGAGTGTCGGAAGGCTTTACCATAACCCAGGAACTCATCGGTGTCGGCTACAAAGCACAGGCAACCGGGCAATTGCTCGAGCTTACCCTTGGATATTCACACAACATCGTGATGGAAATGCCGCACCGAGATCAAAGTGACAACCAGTAACGGAACGAGGTAAGAACCCGACAATCATCATGAAATCCTGTGATAAACAACTGATCGGCCAGGTTGCCGCAAAGATCAGGTCGTTCAGGAAGCCCGAGCCATACAAAGGCAAAGGAATCCGCTTTCTGGGAGAAGAGGTCAGAAGAAAAGCCGGAAAAGCTGCTGCTGAAAAGTAACATTAAATTAATTATCCGGAGGTTCATCATGAATTTAAGAATGGCAAAAAGAAATAATAAAAGAGATTACCGAAGACTCAGAATCAAACACAGGATACGCAAGATCATTAATGGTACACCTGAAAGGCCAAGAATGAGTGTTTTCAGAAGCAACAAGCAGATTTATTTCAGCTGATCGACGATCTGGCCGGCCAGACCATGCTGGCCGCTTCATCAAATGAAAAAGGCATCCTGGAAAAGAAAGGCACGAAAACGGAAAAAGCAAAGATGGTCGGGAAACTCATTGCTGAAAGAGCAAAGGAGCATGGTATCAGAATCCGTTGTGTTCGATCGTAGTGGCTATCTGTATCATGGAAGGGTGAAGTCATTGGCTGAAGCAGCCAGCAAGGAGGTTTAAAATTTTAAAGAATTATGGCAAACGCAAACGTAAAAAGAGTCAAGTCGAGCGAAATCGAATTTAAAGACCGTCTGGTAAGCATCCAGAGGGTAACCAAAGTGACAAAAGGCGGACGTACTTTCAGCTTTTCGGCCATCGTTGTGGTCGGGAATGAAAACGGCGTAGTCGGTTACGGCCTGGGAAAAGCCAAGGAAGTCACTGCAGCCATTTCCAAAGGGATTGATGATGCCAAGAAGAACCTGATCAAGGTCCCGATCCTTAACGGAACTGTACCTCACGATCAGACAGGCAAATACAGCGGCGCGGAAGTTTATATCAAGCCTGCTGCTCCCGGTACCGGTGTTATCGCCGGAGGTGCCATGCGTGCGGTGTTTGAAAGCGTCGGAGTGAAAGATGTGCTTGCAAAATCAAAAGGATCGTCCAACCCGCACAGCGTGGTGAAGGCACCATCAATGCCCTTGCTAAAATGCGTGATGCCCATACAATTGCACAGCTCCGCGGCGTGACCTTAATAAAGTATTCAACGGTTAACGGTTGAAAAATCATCAGACTAATGAAAAAAATAAGGATAACCCAGATCAGAAGCGGCATCGGCAAGACTATCCGCCAGAAAAGAACTTTAGAGGCATTGGGACTTAAAAGAATTCGTCATACGCGTCGAACTGGAAGCTACACCCCAGATACTGGGCATGGTAAAAAGGTGGAACACCTGGTAAAAGTGGAAGAAATTTAATAATCATAAGATATTAATATAAGATGGATTTAAGTAATCTTAAACCGGCAAAAGGATCGACAAAGACCAGCAAACGAATCGGCCGCGGACAGGGCTCCGGTAAAGGCGGCACATCCACCCGCGGCCATAAAGGCGCCAAGTCGAGATCGGGATATAGCCAGAAAATTGGTTTTGAAGGAGGCCAGATGCCCCTTCACAGAAGAGTGCCGAAATGCGGCTTTAAAAATGTCAACCGGGTGGAATACCGTGGCATCAATCTGGATGTTCTCCAGGAACTGTTTGAAAACAAGAATATTACCGTGATTGATCCTGAGATACTCTATGCCAATGGCCTGGTATGTGTCAAAAATGACCTGATCAAGATCCTTGGCCGGGGTGAACTGAAGGCAAAACTGGAGGTCACGGCTCATGCTTTTTCCGATACAGCAAAAAAAGCAATTGAAGCTCTTGGTGGTGTTGCATCAATAATCTGACATACTGAATGAAAAGACTTATTCAATACCTTAAGAAATATATATAAGATAGAGGATCTCCGGAAAAGAATCCTGTTTACCCTGGGTATCATCGTTATATATCGTCTGGGTTCATATGTTGTCCTGCCCGGTGTTGATCCGAGCATGCTGTGCCGACTTGCAGAACAAGACTCAGAGCGGTTTGCTCGGGCTTCTGAACATGTTCTCCGGAGGGGCATTTTCCAATGCATCCATTTTTGCCCTGGGCATCATGCCTTATATCTCGGCATCCATCGTCGTGCAGTTGCTGGGTATGGCCATTCCTTATTTCCAGAAACTGCAGAAAGAAGGCGAAAGCGGGAGAAAAAAGATCAACCAGATCACCCGTTACCTCACTGTGGTCATCCTGATCTTCCAGTCGCCGGCTTACATCGCGAACTTGTTTCACAACTTCCCGCCTGAAGCTATTTACCCGTTTGACCCGAATGCATCATCACCATCGTATCCTTCTTCTGGATATCTTCCATCATCATACTGACTGCCGGATCCATGTTCATCATGTGGCTAGGTGAAAGGATCACGGATAAAGGTATCGGAAACGGTATTTCCCTCATCATCATGATCGGGATCATTGCCCGGTTGCCTTTTGCCTTGTTCGGTGAATTTGTTTCAAGAATGGAAAGAAAGGCGGTGGCCTGGTCTACTTTGTCGTTGAAATTGCGTTCCTTGTGTTTGTCATCCTGGTCAACCATCCTGCTGGTGCAGGGCACACGGCAGAATACCTGTGCAATATGCCAAGAGGATCGTCGGGAACAAACAATATGGTGGCGTCCGGCAATATATTCCATTGAAAGTGAATGCTGCCGGTGTTATGCCGATCATCTTTGCACAGGCCATCATGTTCCTGCCCCTAACAATAGCGGGATTCGCCAATTCCGAAGCATTGATCGGCTTTTGCCGGGTATTTACCGATTCTTAACAGCTTCTGGTATAATTTTACGTTTTTCATCCTGATCATCATGTTTACCTATTTTTATACCGCTATTACGGTCAATCCAAACCAGATGGCAGAAGATATGAAGAAGAACGGCGGATTTATTCCGGGTGTTAAACCCGGGAAGAAAACAGCAGAGTTTATTGATAACGTAATGTCCAGGATCACCCTTCCGGGATCTATTTTCCTTGGCTTTGTCGCTATTATGCCGGCATTTGTCAGGCTAGGTGGGTGTGAACACACAAGTTTGCCCAGTTTTATGGAGGAACATCCCTGCTCATCCTTGTCGGTGTGGTACTGGATACGCTGCAACAAATAGAAAGTCATTTGCTGATGCGTCATTATGATGGACTGACCAAATCAGGCAGGATCAAGGGACGTCATCAATCAGCATGACGGATGTAAGATATGATCTGATATTCAATGGAATTAAGACGAAGAAGAAATAGAATTAATAAGGGAAAGTTCTTTAATTGTTAGCAAAACCCTTGCCGAGGTGGCAAAAAATATAAAACCCGGGGTGAAAACCAGGAGCCTGGATAAAATCGCAGAAGATTTTATCAGGATCAGAAGGGGCGGTACCCGGTTTTAAAGGATATAACGGATTTCCGGCTACCCTGTGTGTTTCATTGAATGAGAGGTGGTGCACGGGATACCGGGAGAGAGAGTTCTTAAAAATGGTGATATTGTTTCGGTTGATTGCGGTGAGCATGAAGAACGGTTTTTACGGAGATTCAGCGTATACTTTTGCGGTTGGGGAAGTAGAACCGGAGGTGCTCAGTTGTTGAAACGGACGAAGGAATCACTTTACCTGGCAATCGAGATGGCGGTGGCAGGCAAGAGGGTCGGGGATATCGGATCTGCGGTGCAGGAATATGTTGAACCATTCGGATATTCGGGTCGTGAGGGAACTGGTAGGACATGGGATTGGGAAGACATCTGCATGAAAAGCCTGATGTTCCGAATTACGGAAAGAGGGGAACAGGTATCAAACTGCAGGGAAGGAATGGTGATCTGCATTGAACCGATGATCAACCTGGGTACAAAGAATGTCGTGCAGGAAAGCGATGGATGGACAATCCGGACAGCTGACAGGATGCCTTCGGCACATTTTGAACTGACTGTTGTGGTGAGGAGAGATAAAGCCGGATATCCTTTCAACTTTCCGGTACATTGAAGAGGTACTTAGGAACTAGTATAAATATAATTTGAATTAAATGTCAAAACAAACATCAATTCAGCAGGATGGCACTGTCATAGAATCCCTCGGCAATGCCATGTTCCGTGTGGAACTGGAAAATGGGCACGTGATAACGGCCCATATTTCAGGGAAAATGAGGATGCATTATATCAAGATCCTGCCCGGCGATAAGGTGAAAATTGAAATGTCGCCATATGATTTGACAAAAGGAAGAATAACATTCAGATATCAATAGATAAATACAGACTAACATGAAAGTCAGAGCATCAGTAAAGAAAAGATCTGCCGATTGCAAGATCGTCAGGAGGAAAGGGAAGGTTTACATCATCAACAAAAAGAACCCTAAATTCAAACAAAGACAAGGATAAGCAATTATCAATAATCAATAACAATAACAATAACATAGCGTTATATGGCCAGAATTGCAGGTAGTCGATATTACCTAAAAACAAAAGAGGCGAGATCGGCTTGACCTACATCTATGGAATCGGACGCAGCACCGCCCAGAATATCCTGACAAAAGCCGGCGTCGACTGGAACAAGAAGGTCCAGGACTGGACTGATGAGGAGCAGAACAAGATCCGTACCATCATCAACAACGAATTTAAGGTGGAAGGTGCGCTTCGTTCCGAAGTCCAGATGAATATCAAACGTCTTGATGGACATTGGTAGCTACCGTGGTATCCGTCACCGTCTCGGTCTGCCGTCACGCGGACAGAGCACCAAGAACAATGCCCGTACCCGTAAAGGGAAGAAAAAGACCGTTGCCAACAAGAAGAAAGCACCGAAAGGATAATTGTAATAAATTTTGTTAATCAGAAGTATATGGCTAAAACAACTGAAAAAAGTTAAAGAAAAGGATCGTTAAAGTTGATCCTATCGGAAGGGCATATATTCATGCTTCTTTCAATAACATCATCATAACCCTGACCAATAATGCCGGACAGGTCATTTCATGGGCCTCCGCCGGGAAAATGGGCTTTAAAGGCTCCAAGAAAAACACTCCTTATGCTGCCCAGATGGCTGCCGAAGAGTGTTCAAAAGTCGGCATATGACCAGGGACTCAGGAAAGTGAAAGTATATATGAAAGGCCCGGGTGCAGGACGTGAATCGGCTATCCGGACCATTCATACGGCAGGCATTGAGGTTTCGGAAATCAGGATATGACACCACTTCCGCACAACGGATGCCGTCCGCCTAAAAGAAGAAGAGTATAACGAATTGTAGCAATCATTAAATCTATATATATAAAAATGGCAAGATACAGAGGCCCTAAATCAAAGATCGCAAGGAGATTCAAGGAACCGATTTTCGGTCCCGACAGGTCGTTGGATAAAAAACCATATCCGCCGGGCATGCATGGTTCATCACACCGTAGAAAAAAAGAATCTGAATATGGCATCCAGCTCCAGGAAAAACAAAAAGCGAAATATACTTATGGTATACTGGAACGCCAGTTCAGGAAAACTTTTGCACAGGCAGCCAGAAAAGAGCGGCATTACCGGTGAGATACTTCTTCAATTGATCGAGGCCCGCCTTGATAACGTGGTCTTCCGGCTCGGCATAGCGCCTACCCGCCGTGCCGCCCGCCAGTTGGTCTCACATCGCCATATTATCGTCAATGGCGAAGTGGTCAATGTCCCTTCATATTCACTTAAAGAAGGCGATCTGATCGGCGTCAGGGAAAAAGCAAAATCACTTGAAGTGATCACCGATTCACTTGCCGGCAGGTCTAATAAATATTCCTGGCTGGAATGGGATGAGGAAAAGAAACAGGGTAAATTCATGAACTATCCTCCGAGAGAAGAAATTCCTGAGAATATCCGCGAACAACTTATCGTTGAATTGTACTCTAAGTAATTATTTGAACTTTTTCATTCAAAATATAATAATATATATATGGCAGTATTACCATTCCAAAAACCCGAAAAAGTCATCATGGTTGAAACCGATGCGTCAAAGGGAGTGTTTGAATTCAGCCTCTCGAGCCCGGTTTCGGCGTGACTATCGGAAATGCCCTGAGACGAATATTGCTATCGTCCCTGGAGGGATTTGCCATTACCTCCATCAAAATCGACAGTGTGGCACACGAGTTTTCAACCATAAAAGGAGTGGTTGAAGATGTTTCGGAAATAATCCTGAACCTGAAGAAAGTCAGGTTCAAAAGGCAAATCGATACCGAAAGCAATGAAAAAGTCACCGTGGTCATAAACGACCAGGATGTTTTCGGCCGGCGATATCAATAAATTTTTATCAGTTTTCCAGGTACTTAACCCGGAAGTGGAAATATGCCATCTCGATCCCGGCACAAAGATGACTATGGAGATCAATATCGAAAAAGGCCGCGGATATGTTCCGAGCGAAGAGAATAAACTGCTCAACGCGGACCTGAGTACCATCTTTATCGATTCCATTCACACCCCGATCAGGAACGTGAAGTTCCATATCGATAATTACCGTGTCGAACAAAAAACCGACTACGAAAAGCTTACCCTGGAAATCGAAACCGACGGATCGATCCAGCCGAAAGAAGCACTGAAGGAAGCGGCGAAAATCCTCATCCATCATTTCATGCTTTTTTCAGATGAAAAAATCACCCTTGATACCGAGGAAAAGGCCGTCGCGGAAGAATTTGATGAAAATTCGCTGCATATCCGCCAACTGCTTAAAACCAAGCTCGTCGATATGGATCTCAGCGTGCGGGCACTTAATTGCCTTAAGGCAGCAGATGTGGAAACCCTCGGCGACCTGGTTCAGTTCAATAAGAATGACCTGTTGAAATTCAGGAACTTCGGTAAAAAGTCCCTGACCGAACTTGAGGACCTGGTGAAATCCAAAGGACTTGAGTTTGGAATGAACGTTGCAAAATATAAATTGATAAGGAATAATTGCGATGAGACACGGAAAGAAAATCAATCATCTTAGCAGAAAAAGCGCACACCGGAGCGCGATGCTGTCGAACATGGCAACATCGCTGATCATGCATAAAAGGATCACGACAACCCTTGCAAAGGCTAAGGCCCTCAGGGTTTATGTGGAGCCGATGATTACCCGTTCCAAAGATGATACAACCCACTCCAGGAGAATAGTATTCAGCTATCTTCAAAGCAAGGAGGCCGTTACCGAGCTTTTCAGGGATATATCCTCCAAAGTCGCCGAAAGGCCGGGTGGTTATACCAGGATCATTAAAGCTGGGACAACGCCTGGGCGATAATGCCGAAATGGCAATGATCGAACTGGTCGATTTCAACCTGAATTTATCTGGGTGAAAAGACTTCCGCCAAGGCTAAGGGTACCCGGAGGGGAAGACGTGGACCTGCGAAGAAGACTACAGAGGAAACGGTGGTTGCCTCTGCTCCTGAAGTGAAAACCGGTAAGGCTAAGACGAAGAAAGAAACCCCGGCAAAAGCACCGGCTGTCACAGAAGAGCCGGTCACACCTGATCAGGAGCAAATTGCTGAAGATGTCACCGATAAGGCAGAGGAATTAGGCCCGGTTGCTGAAGCTGAAGAACCGTCGTCAGAAGAAACACCACCGGAAGAACCACAATCGGAAGAAGAATCAAAAGCATAATAAATCAATGAAATATGAGTAAAAAAAGGATAAAGTCGGAGCACTTTGTCCTTTTTTTATGTACATTAATTCAAAATTCAGCATTTAAAATTTAACATTTCCTGTATGAGTGCAATAATTGATGTCCACGCCCGTCAGATTCTGGATTCCAGGGGCAATCCAACTATTGAAGTAGATGTATTTTGCGAATCGGGAGTCTCCGGCAGGGCTGCCATACCCTCAGGCGCCTCAACAGGCGTTCATGAAGCTGTCGAATTGCGCGACGGTAATAAGGAGGAGTACCTCGGGAAAGGAGTCCTTAAAGCTGTTCATAATGTAAATAGCGTAATTAAGGAAGAAATTGTGGGTTCCCAGGTTACTGACCAGGGAGAAATTGATAAAAGGATGATCGACCTTGACGGGACTCCCAACAAGGGCAAACTCGGCGCCAATGCCATCCTTGGCGTTTCACTGGCAGTGGCCAAGGCGCGGCGCCAGGAAACCGGCCAGTACCTTTACCGGTATGTCGGCGGCGTCAATGCAAATACCCTTCCGATCCCGATGATGAATATCCTCAACGGCGGCTCACATGCCGATAACAGCATCGATTTCCAGGAATTTATGATCATGCCGGTCGGCGCAACTAGTTTCAGCCAGGCATTACGTATGGGAGCGGAAGTCTTCCATACCCTTAAATCAGTCCTTAAAAAGAAGGGGATATTCCACGAACGTCGGCGATGAAGGAGGATTTGCGCCAAACCTCAAATCCAATGAAGAGGCAATCCAGGTTGTCCTGGAGGCTATTGAAAAAGCGGGTTACAAACCTGGTAAAGATATCTATATCGCCCTGGATCCGGCTGCATCCAGCTATTTTCTTACCGAAGAGAAAGTTTATCATCTTAAAAAGTCGACAGGAGAAAAGCTTACCCCCGCTCAGATGGTCGATTTCTGGGAAGGCTGGGCTAAAAAGTATCCCATTATTTCCCTGGAAGACGGAATGGCAGAAGACGACTGGGACGGCTGGAAAATGATCACCGACAGGATCGGGAAGAAAGTGCAGATTGTGGGGGATGACCTGTTTGTGACCAATACCGAGAGGCTTCAGCGCGGCATTAAGGCCGGTGTGGCCAATTCAATCCTTATCAAGGTAAACCAGATAGGGACCCTTACTGAAACGATCAACGCGGTGAATATGGCATATAACAATTCCTATACCGCAGTGATCAGCCATCGTTCCGGCGAAACCGAAGACGTCACTATTGCAGACCTCGCGGTAGCCTTGAATACAGGTATGATCAAGACCGGCTCGGCCTGCCGTTCTGAACGTATCGCCAAGTACAACCAGTTGCTCCGGATCGAGGAGAAATTGGGCAATGCGGCTTACTTCCCCGGGAAGAATTTTAAGTACGCCGTAAAATAATCTTCAGAAACCACCTGTATCTTTCATTTACGTCGGGCGATATTTTCAGGCTCAGCGCCAGGAAAATGAACACCGAACCCATGATCATGCTTCTCAGTATGATATCCAGGTAAAGATTGCCCTGTTCAGGGATGAAATATTGTGCCAGGTAGGAGATGACGGCTATGAGCAGGATGGCCGGAAATTTAAAATTGTAAGGCTGGAGGCCGAATTTCCTGAAAAGTATCTGGTGGCGGATCAAATTGGCCAGTATTTTGGAGGAGAGCGTGGCAACGGCGGCGCCTGTCAGACCCCAGACGGGTATCAGCAGGTAGTTTGAAATGACGATGAATACGACCAGTATCATGATATAGTACGTCTGATAATGGTAATATTTCGAATTGGCCAGGATGAATGTGGCTGTGCCGGTCAGCATATCGGAGAGAAATGCCAGCCCGATGAATAATACTACAAATTTTCCAGGTGCGTATGCTGCAGGCAGGATCCGCATGATATTGCCGATGTTCCCCCACAGGCCGATCAGCAACAGGCTGCCGAGCAGGAACTGGTTCAGGCTGCTGCGGTAATAATTGTCATGGAGGTGCGTCATATTTTCATCCTTCCATGACTGTGCAATGACCGGATCTGAGATCTTGAGCAGTGCGCGGGAGGGAATGGCCACCAGGATGGCGAAAGCGGACAATGTAGTGTAAACGCCGGCAGAACCCAGACCCATCAGCCGTTGCACCATGATCCGGTCCACCAGGAGAATGACCATGCTGGAGAAACCGATGAAAATCCCGTTAAATCCCACATATGCCATCATCCGGCCTTTTTCCCTGATCAAAGGGCTGAAGGCCGGTTTTATGCGAAAATCCTTATTTCTCGCCAGGTAAAACATCAGGATGAATGCGGGAATCCCTATTGCAAGGACCGCCAGTTTGACGAACTGGTCGAAATTCACCCACGCCATTGCATACAAACCAACGGCAACAAGTATGATCAGCCTCTGTAAGAATTCCTTCAGGAATATTCCCCTGACGGCGTTGAATAAAGTCGTGTTAAATGAATCCATCAACTGGAACAAGAGCGTGAATATGACCAGGGGATACATGTAATTGAAGTACTGCCCGAAAAGCGGCGAATCATCGTTGGAATCACTGGTGAGCCATGATTTCAGGAAATATACCGTCAGTAAAGTCAGGACCAGCCCGATGACGTTAATGAGGATGATCAGCGGGAAGAAGCCATGGTGGCTGTTTTTACGGTCCCTGAAAAACGGGAAGAACACGATGGTTATCCTTCCCGTGCCCAGGCTGGCCACCTGGGCGAAAATATAGGCGTAAGAAAGAAATATGTTTACCAGCCCGACTTCAGCCGTGGTCAGGAACCATGGAAATATCTGGACGGTCGTTATATAACCGATGACGACGCCGAGGTAACTTAATATAGCGCCTGAGTAAGCTTGTCTCTTGATTATGCCCAAGTGAACATTTTTATTCTGGTTTCACTTCACTCAGTAAACTAAAGCATTTTTTAAGCTGCAAGTGAGCAAAATACTGTTATTATGTGAATTTGATTCACATATAATTTTGTTGAAAAATGATTATACCTTTATTTATTGGTGGAATCAAATTTATAATTTAAGGGGATTTATAATAATGATTTATTCAGTTATACACCGAATGGTCTGGGCATAACCTTTATAGTAGCTTTTCATCTGAGAAACATCATTTTGAATATATAAGTACCAGTGATATTGTTCACTGTCCTGAGTGCTGCATGTAACAGATCCTGTTTCGCCTCTTTGCATAAGCACTCCACTGTCTTCGAAAAGGTAACCAGCCATATGTATTTTTAACGGTGAGTTCCATGGGCCGTTCCAATCTTCCCAGCCCCCGGCATTATCAACGTTGTAAAGCTCTGTGAAGGTGGGGAGACGCCAATTATTGCCAATTTCTAGAAAACATGGGTCATTATGATTCATCCAGTCCGAATTTTCACTTATATCGCTAATCCAGTCAGTGTTGGGAGTCCTGGTCGTTCCGTCATGTTTGAAGCCCTGCTTACGATTGAACTGCCAATACCATCCCGCTGAAGCTTCTGTATCATCATTAACTGAAAATGCTTTATGGTCAGCGCCAAGATTCTGGGTGATCCAGCATTTTAAAGGCTCGCCGGCAATATCTGAAACAGTGCCATAAGTAACAGTTTTAGAAACCGGTGCCACTGCACCTGCTATGTGGTGAACAGTAATTACTGAGTCACCGCAAGGGAATGGAGGAGCAATAATTCCGGGGCCGAATAATATCTCTTTCCAAACTCTGGTGCTGGTCGTAAAAACATAATACTTGTCGTCATTTGAGCAATAGACTAACAATCCGTTTGCAGGATTTGAAATTTCCAGTATTTGTTGACGGGTTAGACGCGGTGGTAAAAAACCTTTTGAATCTGATGTCAAGTCAACCAGTGCCGAACTATCTGGGTCTGAAGTTCCGATCCCAATATTTCCGTCGTCATAATAAATTCCTCTTGCTGATTCTTCCCACAAAGGTTTCAAAGTATCTGAACCTGAGCTCTGTGCGTATAATGCATAAGGAACAGAAAGCAATTGTGTAGTGCCCAGTAACACATAATTCATTGCCCCATCCATATCGATCTCTAAACGGATAAAGAATGTATCTTCACCCCAGTGTACCTGGTCAAAATCACCTTCAATATTCAAACCTCTTCCAATTTCTAAATTTATAATCCCAAATTGATTTGTAAAAACGTCATGAATTTCACTGTATACTGTTTCACCATTGATATCGCTTTTTATAACAGAGATTTTAAGACTTACAAGGTGGTCTGAAATGAGCACACCTGATGTGTCACGGATAACTGCTTGGTATTTAAATGCATGTGGAACCTGGCCCTGACATAACAAAGAAAGGAAAAGAAAAGCGATAAATAATTGCGAGCTGCGTATCATAACAATATTATTTTGTAGGTCATTAATCCGATCTGACAATCTTAAAGCTTTTCTTACCGCCATCTTTTAACCGAGTGATAGTTAGGAATAATATCCCCTCTGAGATTTGGCTAAGATCTATTTTATTTGCCAGGGCTGAATCAAAAGCCTGGTCTAAATATAATTTCCCTGTGATATCACAAATGGTTAGATGGAACTTTTCATTAGTTTCAGGTTCCGTGAGTTGAATCCTTACAAACTGATTTGCCGGGTTTGGAAATACATTCACCGTAAATCCGGGATTTTGTTGTTCCGGTAGCTCATCAAACCAAAATGAGGGTTGATGAAATCCTTGTGTGATAATGAATTGATCAGATTGAAAGGACTCAATAATACTTTCTCCCAGTGTCCATGCAATTTCATTGTCTTCAATGACATAAATATCGCCAGTTGTGGCAACAACTTCATTTTGTATGATTTGTGAGAAAAGCCCCTGGAATGAAAGACAAAGAATGGTCAGAAATATAATCCGGATTCTTGCAGGTGGATAAATTTCATACATAATATGTTTCTTTATGCTTCAATCATTCTTTTTAATTATATAGAATGCGTTATATTCGAGAAATAATCTCATAAATGGCCTTATTCCTGTTAAATAGAACCACCACTCCCTTCTTTCTTTTTCTTTTCTGTATTCTAAGATTTTAAGATTGGCTCTTTTCACAAGAAGGGACATTCTATAGTGATCAATTTCATGAAAATGACTGGTGCACCATAATAGTTTACCTCTCGATGGAAGCATTAAAAAAAGTACACTATGTTCATCCATGAATTTACGAATCTTTTGTAAAGTCAGAAGCGGATTAAACTGGTGTTCAATAGTATGGCTATAAATTATATAATCATATGTGCTGCCATTAATTGGCGGTTTGGGAATAATGAAATCAACTTCGTCAAGATCTCCTATGGTGTTTTCAACAGTTATATTGCTGAATCTTTTTTTCACTGCAATTGTCAATGGGCTTTCCGCACCTATATCAAGAATACTTGATCTTTTATCAGATGGTATGAACTTAGATAAGTAATCTAAAGTTCTTGGAATTCCTTTTCGATATTGAAATGACTGGTTTTCTTTAGCGTCTTGTGCGAGTTCTTTTAACATGGTGTTCATTATTTTTACGATACTAACCAGTGATTTAATCCGGGAGTTTCATTAACAAATTCTATGATTATGATTCAAAATCTATTATGATACTAGCAAAAGTACTAAAAAACGGGATCATTTATTAAAATCATTATTGGAGAATATTACTATTTGTCAATAAGGGCATTCGTATCAGAAAATTCCAAATCAACTTAAAATTTCATAATATTTTTCGTGTGATTTGGATCATTCGTATTGTTTAATTATATTTTAAAACATCAAGCCATTACATATATTCGATAAAAGAGAATTTGTGAGTTTTGCAAGTTGTCATTATCCGGCATATGAAGATGGAACCATTACCAAGGAAAAGGAACAGGAAGACATTTACCAGCACGACTTCAGCCGTGGTCAGGAACCATGGAAATATCTGGACGGACGTTATATAACCGATGACGAAGCCGAGGTAAGATAAAATGGCTCCGGAGTATGCTTGTCTCTTGATTATGCCCAAGGTAATAAGGTTTTCAACGACTTGTTCAAAATTTACAATTCTGCAATTAAACTTTCTTTACGGGAAATCCAATATACGTGCCCGGCTCTGTTATGTTTTTAACGACCATTCCCCCCATGCCGACTATAACATGATCAGTAATGCTGATCTTTTCACGCAAAGAGACATTTGTTCCTAAATATACGCATTCTCCGATTGTACAATTTCCATTTATATTGGCAGACGGGGCAGATGTAAAGAAATCCCCGATCAGGCAATCATGACCAATTGTGCAATCAAGATTTATATGGGCATGCCTTCCTATTTTGATATCGCAGGTTAGGATGCAACCGGCGCAGACAATGCTTCCTTCGCCGATTTCCACCCATTCTGAAATAATCGCATTAGGATGAATTAACGAATAATACTCTGTATTAGCCGGGAGACTTTCAACAATTCTTTTTCTTGCAATCGGGTCACCGATTGCAACGAACATCTTATGCTTCTCCGCATCGAAAAATGACACAGGCATGACTTCAACATCAAGCACTTTCCTTTTTTTCCATATATCATCAGATTCCATAAAGCATAGTACTTTATCTCTTAAGCCAGCCGAAATAGCAACCATATAGGCTTCCTTGGCAAAACCTCCTGCTCCGAAAATGATCATTTTTTTTGACTCCATAAGTCTATCATCATTTATATCATATATAGATATATCAATAGGATATCTTTCTCAGAATAGAAATCTTTAAAGGCTTTACTTATCTCCAGACTTCAAAAATAAGATTTATTAGCCGTTTACGATAACTTACTTTTTTCCGGTTGCCATATTGATTATGCCGATAATTTCCCCGACAAGCTTTGCTTCCAGGTCTTCAAATATCGGCAAGCACAGGATTCTGCCGGCAATCGATGCAGATACCAGTACCTGCTGCTCATCATTTATATATGGCAGGGATTCCAAAGAAGGATAAAAATAGCGTCTCGGATTGATTTCCCTTTTGTTTAAAGCTTCCCTGACTTTTAGAAGCCTTTCTTCTGATTCGAAAATCACCGGGAAATAGGAATAATTGATAGTGGCGTCCGGATTTAATTGAAGCAGGCGCAGCTTGCCGTTATCCCTAAATGCATCATAATATTTTATAAAAATTTCTTTTCGTCTGGCAATATTTTCATTGACGTGATCAAGGATTGACAAGCCCATTGCCGCCTCGAATTCATTCATTTTAGCATTGATGCCGAGCTCAGTGATCGAATCATATCCGGCAATGCCGAAATTGATCATCAGCCTGATCTTATGGCACAGTTCATCATCATTGCTGATGATCGCTCCGCCTTCAATGGTGTGGAATATCTTGGTGGCATGGAAGCTTAATGTTGAAGCGTCGCCATAATTCAGGATGCTTTGACCTTTGTACCTGACTGAAAATGCATGCGCTGCATCATAGATCAGTTTAATCCTATGTTTTTCTGCAATCATTTGCAAAGCCTCAACATCGCAAGGATTGCCGAAAACATGAACTGCCACGATCGCACGGGTTTCGGAAGTAATTTGTTCTTCAATTTTCCGGGGATCCATGCAAAGACTTAGCGGATCTATATCAACATAAACCGGTTTCAAGCCTTCCCATACTATGCTGCTCGTGGTGGCTACAAAAGAAAATGGCGTAGTAATAATCTCACCTTTGAGCCCCATGGCTTTATAAAGGACCTGCAAGGCAAGGGTTCCGTTTGTGACAAGAATCACGTTTCTGACGTCAAGGAACTTACTTAATTTGTGCTCCAGTTCCTGGACCAGTTCTCCATAATTAGTTATCCAGCCTGATTTGAAGATCCGGTCGACATAACTTTTATATTCATCAATATTTGGTAAATATGTTTTTGTAACGTTTATCATGATTCAATTTTTACAGATCTAAAAACTCTTTCCAATGCAATTTAAATGTCGTTTCAGAAAATTCGTTTGACAATATTTCTTTGTTTTTCAAACCGTCTTCTCTATTAAATTTTACAAATTCCTTAAAGGGTAATGAATCAATGGAAGAAATTTTATAAACTGAAATGTTGTTTCCAATTAAATATTCAAATGAAACTACCTTTTCATTAAGGAAAACTTTTTTCCCTAAGTATAATAAGGTCAAGGTACTGCTCATTCCTTGCTGCCGGTCATGATTCATTACAGCAATATCAACTGTATTTAACAGACTTATATAATCCTTAGGATTTATAAAAGTAAGCAGAGGTTTGAACTTTTCACCAAATATCGAGTAGCCTTTCTCAATTACAGTGGTAGTGTAATTGCTGTCTTTTGCCCCATATGAAAGAGGACAAAGTATTTGTATATTTTGATTTTTATACTTGCCCAGTATATCGAAAAGTTTTAGGTGATGGTTTGTCTCATTTCCGGAATTTCCTGCAAGTATTGTCAGTGTCCCGGTGTTTTTTGATGGAGCTTCTTGTGTAATAGCATCACAAAGGTCAAAATCCGTCGGAATCGGGTAGAAAACCCGCCTATAAGTAGCCTTTGTATTATAAATTTGTTTGATTATGTTAAAATCACCGACTAAAAATCCCCCGATTTCGGGAATCATTGGAATGATATCCCTTCTCATCTTTTGATTAATATAATTTGTGATACTCAAATTTTCTTTCCTGTATGCATAAACATCAGCTCCCCAGTAAATCCATGCCGATTTTTTAAAAACGGAACGGTGGAAATACCAGAATAACAGGTCAGGTCCTGAGGGCAGAAGGTGAAAATAGACCTTGCTCGCTTTTTTGGTTATACTATTGATTTTAAATAGATTGATGATTCCCGGTAAATATTGGACCTGTGATTCATCGACCGGTATTGTTTTACCTGTTATTTTACTCCGGAAAATAAACCTGTGCTCCGAAAGATCGAAATTCCTGCCCAGGAAATCCAGGAGCGAGAGAACATAGACATTTTCATCCTTAAAAATATGGACCTTCATAATAGTCAGTGATTGACTTCTATCAGATAATAGCAGGCTGTCACGACGAAATTTCTGAAAAACGGTATCGAAGTAATAAAGGCCGCCTGCCTGCGCGGTTTTAACCCGAACTTGATTTCATAATTGGGATTAATGAAGAAGAATTCTTCGCGGATTATTTTATACCCGTTCATCCTCAGGATCCTTCTGAACCTTTCAATGCTGATGCCGGTTTCCTTGATTTCCAGGAATCCATCGACCTTTTCTTTTGGCTCGCCGCCTGTTTTCAGGATAAATTTATAAATGCTTTTCGGAAGAAGGTGGAAATATGGCAATTTGCTGAGGATCCTGTTCCCTGAAACCTGCTGGTGACCGCCGAACGGGTTATACCAGGGAGGAAAAGCGATGAAGAACTTTCCTCCCGGCTTCAGGAAACGTTTGACAAAAACCATAAAACGGTCCTGTTCATGGATATGCTCGAGCACGTCCCGCATGATGATCAGGTCAAATTTTTCATTTAATTCGTTCTCTGCCAGATATATGTCTTTTACTATGAAGGTGGCCCTGTCAGAATTCGGGTGATCTCTGAAAAACTTTAAAGCATTGTCGATCTTTGATTCTGACAGGTCAATGCCCGTAACCCTGCACCCAAGATCCAGGAATGGCTTTAAATTTCCGCCTTCGCCGCAGCCTATCTCCAAAACAGTCATTCCGGCATTGATATCTGCAACCTTCCTGATAAACGGAATGACGTACTTTTCAGTGGTATAAACCTGTTCTTTGAAATAGAGCTGCTTATCGGTATGCCTCGTCTGCATCTGGCTTGTTTATCCGTTGTGGTTCTTGTCTCTTGACTTCAATATTTCTTTCTGCTGTTTCCTTAAATATTTAAAATCCTCAATCCCGATTGCGGGAACGCCCATTACCGTCGTATTGTCACCGATATCGGTTGTCAGCACACTGCCAAGTCCGATAGTGCAATTGCTGCCAATTTTGAGGCCGTTCCTGATGGAAGCGCCGGGGGCTATCCAGCAATTCTTCCCGATCACGACACTTCCCGCAACCATGCTGCAGGCTATCACAAGTGAATTTTCTCCGATATCGGCATTGTGGGCGATATGGACCAGGTTATCGATCTTAACGCCTTTCCTGATGATGGTGTCACTGAGCGAACCCCGGTCAATGCAGGTATTGCTGCCTATGTCCACATCATCTTCAATGATCACTTTCCCGAAATGGGGAAGAAATTCGTAAGCAATTTCATTTTCATTTTTATCGTAACCGAATCCGGCCCCTCCGATAACGCTGCACGATTTTATCCTGACGTTCTTGCCAAGTATGCTGCCTTTTTTTATGACAACATTAGCTTCAATCATGCATCCGTCGCCAATGATGACATCTTCCTCGATCACGGCATTGGGCCCGATATGGAGATTTTTCCCCAGCCTGCAGCTTTTGTGGATGATCGCCGCGGAATTAATAAAAGGAACACTGCTCTTTTCAGGGAAGAAATGATTCACCGTATCGATCAGTTCTTTCTTGGGATTATCCGAGCCTACCAGGGCAACATTCATTAGCAGGTTTGTGTTTCTGACAACAGTCAGAAGGCCTTTTTCAACCAGGATCAGCTTAGCCCCGGTCATGCTTAAAACGCGTCCGAGCTCATTTTCGAACTTACGGTTCAGAAAGGTGAGATGGTCATTCTTTGCTTCCATGATATTCCTGGGAGCGACGATCACCTGGTCCATATCCACCTGATTTTCGAACGTTTCCAGGCCCTTATCCTGGAAATATTTTAAGAAATCTCTTATCGTTGCCATGTTGTATAATTCGATTAAAGCGCGATAAACCTGATCAATTCAAATGATTCGGCGTACTGTTTCCCGATCTGGACTGCCCTGACTTTCGCTAAGGATTCTACGAACCCTTTACTGCTGTATGGCCTGCTTGCCTGGGATTTGTATATTTCGAGGGAGTCTATTTTCTTCCTGATTTGCTCACCTGTGAGATTTACAAAGACATATGACTTGAATCCGAAATTATTCCAGGGCATCTCGTATCCAAGCATATTGAAATTCTTAAAGGCTCTCAGCCCTTCATTATAAATGGTGTTGTGGTCCTGGTGAATATCGCTCGAACAGGGTACAAAAACCAGATCGGGATCTAACTGCTCGCGGATTTCTATCATTTGTTCAAGTATCTCCTGCCGGTGGGCAGGAAAATCCCTGACGGAATAGTCGAAAATGCGAAGGTTTTCAGTTTTGATCCCCAAAAACCGGCAGGATTGCATAAGCTCTTTTTCAATAATGCCTTTTTCGAATCCTTTCGGCGTAGATTTTTCACAGAGGCTGAACACTACAAGATGAATATCGGCGCCCATCTCCAATAATTTAACAAGGGTGCCGCCGAGCCCGAATTCCGCATCATCAGGATGGGGAGCAAGGATCAATACTTTTTTTATGTCTTTGAACATGACCTAAATATTTTTTAAAAGAGATGCAAGTTGCCTGGTCGTTTCATAACGGCTGTTCTTCAGGTTTTCTGCGCCATCATGGACGAACGGTTTTCCTGATTTCCATTTTCCGTAAATAAAGTTAAGGAATTGATGAATTCCTGTTATATCATCTTTTGAAAACATTTTTGAATTGGGGAGGGTTTTCAGCAGCCAGGCGGCGTCACCTTCAGGATCGCCAATGCACAATATCGGG
The DNA here is from genome assembly GCA_963823285.1 of uncultured Bacteroidales bacterium. Lineage (GTDB taxonomy): Bacteria > Bacteroidota > Bacteroidia > Bacteroidales > JAGOPY01 > JAGOPY01. Next base: position 138,856 of record CAWGKX010000014.1, read on the forward strand.
TTGCCTGTCGAAATATACTCCATTAATTTGCCCGAGATCAGGATCCTGGAAGCCTCGACTTCTGCCAGGCTGTTAAGCAGGACCTGCGAATTCTTCATCAGTTTCAATGCATCCAGGTGTTGGATCCTTCCATAATATTCCACTTTTATAAGAGGCAGCTCATGGAATTTTTTCAGGATGAGATCATCAAAAGTCCCGGCGAGGCAAATTTTCAGTTTGCCGCTTTCATTTTCATGCTCCATGCAAAAAAGTTCCAGCGAGTGTATGATCCCTTCATAAGGCTGCGCAAGAGCGAATTGCCCGATAAAGGTAATTTTGAAAAATTCGTCCGGCTCAGGCTTTATTTCCAGCATGGCATCACTGTCATAACCGTTTAGAATATAATGAAACTTGCTTTCCCGTCCGGGGATTTTAGCCGACAGCAATTTCTGAAGAGAGGGGCCGACGGTCAGAACAAGGTCCGAGCTTTCAAGCACCTGCCTTTCCAGCTTTTCATCAAGCCTTTTGGCCCAGGCCGTCCTTGGAAGGTCTTTATTATAGTATAATTCCGACCACGGGTCCCTGAAGTCGGCTATCCAGGTAATGCCCAGTTCCTTTTTCAGCTTTTTACCGATCAGATGAGTGGAATGAGGCGGCCCCGAAGTGATGATCAGATCGATCTTTTCTTTCCGGATAATTTTAAATGCTTTTCTGACGGCATAAAACTTCCAGCCGACACGGGCATCAGGGATGAAAAGATTTCCGCGGATAAAACTCGATATCTTTCCGAAAACGCCATGTTTATTTGCTCCTACATGCCCCTGAGGGATGCCTTTTGTGGTGCTCCCGCTGGTAGCGAACGAATAAAACTTAATCAGCTCGAAAGTATTGGTCGTGTAAGTCCTGACATCCCTGACCATTTCGCGATTGCTCTCGTCACGGTCTTTGTAGGATGCTTTGTCAGGGGAAACAGTTAAAACCACCGGAGTGATCCCGAAATCTCCCAGATATTTCGCAAAATACATCCAGCGTTGGACCCCTGATCCTCCCGATGGCGGCCAGTAATAAACTATGATCAGGACTTTTTTAACTTTTCCTGCCATTTGGTCACTAGATCTGGGAATATGAAATAAAATAAAAGGCCGAGGGTCAGCAGAATTGTTACCAGGGAAGCAGCAAGGGAAACCTTCTGTCCTGCATAAAATGACCTGGGCTCAAACCTGAATTCCAGCTTATGGTCGCCTGCCGGGACAATCATGGCCCGAAGTATATAATCAGCCCTGAAATGAGGTGCTTTCATGCCATCTATGTAAGCATTCCATCCATCTGCATAATAAATCTCCGAAAAAACAGCCAGTTGATCCGAACTCGCAGTATAATTATACACCAGGCGGTTAGGTGCGTAGGATTCAAGTGATATGAAGGATTTTCCGCTGCCTGAAGGAGTAAAGCCTCTTATATCGTTTGCAAACTTTTTGTCGATGATGGCAACGCTATCAGGTCTGAAATTATCCATCGCATTGATCTCTTCATCGGCATTATCCACCAGCTCATAAGCCTTCACGAACCAGGCATTGCCCAGGGCATAGGGATTTTTCAGGGGATCCGCATTGGCATTCACGATAAAATACTTTGTATTCAGCATATTGAACACCGGCGAAAGGCGGAGTGCATTATCGATGGCTCCCGCATTGCCTTTGAAGGAATCCACCAGTCCTGCCCTTTCACGGATCAGGAAATGATCGACGATCTCCTGGTACCGGCGCATTTTGGCGCCATGGTAACCTCCGATATTTTTATGAAAATAGGATGTCCTTGCAGATGCGTCGAACGTTTCATTAAAATTATATACCCGGTAGGAGGGAGAATTATCTTTCAGGATGGCCAGGTCGGCCTTGGTTGCCTGGTAGGGATTGTCGACCTGTGATTTACGCACGAACTGGCTGTCATTGACATACCTTTTATCTATCGGCCACATGTCGATGAGGACCAGCAAAGGAATAATAACGAGGAGGTAGGTTATCTTAAGTTTTCCTTTCGCATAAGCCCAGAGCATGCCAAACGTCAAAAGGATAAATATCAGGGAACGTATGGAGTCAGACCTGAAAAGCTTTAAGCGGTCAGCCTGGATGGCAGGAAGCAGCCAGTCGGGTAATCCCATTGCCGCATCATTCGGCCCTGAATAGGTGAAAAGCGAGCCTGCAAACAGGATGAAAAATAACAATAACCCCCCGACAATATAAAGGCTGATTTTCAGGTAGCCGAAAGCTTTTTTCTTATCCGTTTCTTTTAAGAACTGGTCGAGGGCTATAAAAGCAAGAAGGGGCATCGACAGTTCTGCCATGACAAGAATCATGGTAACCGACCGGAATTTGTTATAAAGAGGGAAATAGTCAAGGAAAAAGTCGGTAAGAGGCATGAAATTCTTTCCCCATGAAAGCATGATGGAGAGGACGGTGACAGTTATGCCCCACCATTTTAACGGACCCTTAAGATAAAACAGGGAGAAGACAAAGAGGAAAAACACCAGGGCGCCGACATAAACCGGGCCGGCCGTATTTGGCTGTGTTCCCCAGTAAATGGGCAAAGCTTGAATGATCTTATCGGCATTTGGGACACGGTTTTGCTCCAATACCTTGTATGTTTCGGAGTTCTTCGATAAGGAGCCCTGCGATGATCCGCCGTTGAAATCCGGAATGAGCAAAGTCATTGTTTCGGGCACCCCGTAGCTCCAGTTGGTTGCATAATCCTTGTCGAGCCCGCTGGTTCTGTTCTCTATTTCCGAGGTCAGCTCTGTCCTTCCCCTGATCGAATATTTGCTGTATTCATAGGTGCTCCATAAGCTTGCAGCGTTGGTAAGTACTGCGATAAGCGCCGCTGCCAGAAGAAAACCCGTAGCTTTGAGAAAATCCTTCATTTGCTTTTGCCGGTAATGATTTATCAATTCCGCCAGGCCATAGATCATGACCATTATGAGAAGATAGTAGGTGATCTGGGGATGATTGCAGGTGATTTCCAGGGCCAGGAAAAATGCCGTAAGGATGGCGCCCCGGACATATTTCCCCCTGTAAGTCAAAATAATGCTCGCCAGCACAGGCGCCATATATCCGATTGCATAGGCCTTGGATGTATGGCCCGGTACAAAGATGATGAAAAAGTAAGAGGAGAAAGCAAAAGCTATGGCTCCCGCTATGCTCAGCCAGGGATTGATCCGGAGAGTCGTAAGAAGGAAATAAAATCCCAGTAAGTAGATGATCACCATGCCGATCGGGAGATGAAATCCTAACCGGATGATATTATGAATCTTTATCATCAGGTTATTTGTGTAATCCACCGAAATCTGGTATGCAGGCATCCCCCCGAACATATTATCCGTCCATAAAGCTTCTTTGCCGGTTTTTGCCCTATAATCATTGATCTCTTTTGACATTCCTTTGAACTGGGCCACATCGCTGGCCTGGAATTTTTTTCCTTCCAAAGCAGGGTAAAAATAAACGATGATAATGATCATGAAAACTAAAATAGCAGTAGCGTATGGAAGGACTTTCCGGAAATCAAATGCCTTTTGCTTATTCATAATGCACCCGGGATTAGATGAAATATTTTAAGATCACTTGCGAAATTACGAAATTTGGCGAATCCCAAAGGGAATAAAAAAAAGAAGATAACCTAGATTATCTTCTTTTCAGTCATTATCTTATCAGATAACCGGGACCGATTACTTATTTTCGTCTGAAACAGTCAGTTTCTTTCTTCCTGTAGCTCTCCTGTTGGATAAAACTTTTCTGCCGTTCCTGGTCGACATTCTTTCCCTGAAACCGTGCTTGTTCTTGCGCTTTCTTACCGATGGCTGGAATGTTCTTTTCATCACTCTTTAATTTTGGAGGTGCAAAAGTACGACTATTTCTTAAACTATCAAACAAACAATTGGAAATTCAAAATTTTATTGGAAGACTGTTCCAAAGTTCCAAAGTTCCATGGTTCCAAAGTTCCATGCCCCCATGCCTCCGTGCTTCCCCTCTTCCCCTCTTCACCTCTCTCAGCCCTATGCTCTAAGCCCTATGCCCTCAGCCCTATGCCTTTTTCTTCTTAACCGGGCAGTGCTTGAGTGTTTCGATGAGGAATTCCCAGAACAATCCTACCGATTCGATTAGCACCCTTTCATCGGGAGAATGCGGCGACCTGATTGTCGGGCCAAATGAGATCATATCCCAGTGGGGATATTGTGCGCCCAGTATGCCGCATTCCAAACCGGCATGAATGACTTTCACCAGCGGCACTTTACCGAAATGGACGCGGTAGACTTCTTTCATTGTTTCCAGGATGGGGGAATGAATATCGGGCTTCCAGCCGGGATAAGAACCCGAGACCTCTGTTTTTGCCCCGCCGGCTTTGAAAATCCCCGACATCTGCTCCGCAAGCTTCATCTTGTTGTCATCAACCGAGCTCCTCAACAGGCAGGCGACAAAGATGTTTCCGTTGCCGGATTTTACAATAGCAAGATTTGTAGATGTTTCCACCACTTCCGGCATGTCCTTGATCATGGAAATCATTCCGTTTGGTGCTTCATGAACAGCCTTGAAAAGGCGGTTCTGAGTATTCTCATCGATAAGGTGATAAGGCATCTTGGTACTATTGACCGTGATCATGAGCCCCGGGTCTGCCTGGCCGAACATCGTTTTCGCATTATCTTCGAAATCTTTCACAAATTCCTTGAATTCGCCCTTATTCGATTCGGGCAGCACTACTGTGGCAAAAGCCTCTCTCGGGATTGCATTGCGCAGGTTGCCGCCTTCGAAATTAGCCAGCCTTGTCCCGAATTTTTCTGCCGACTCCATGAGCAACTGGTTCAGGATCTTGTTGGCATTGCCGCGTCCCAGGTTTATATCGAGCCCCGAATGGCCACCTTTCAGGCCGGTCAGGCTGATGCGGTAAGGGACATAGAACGGCGGCACTTCGACTTCTTTGTACTTGAAATCTGCAGTCACATCCACGCCGCCGGCGCAACCGATATAAAGTTCGCCTTCATCTTCAGAATCGAGGTTCAGCAGGATCTCACCATGTAAAACACCTGGCTTCAGGCCTTCGGCGCCGGTCATCCCGGTTTCTTCGTCGCAGGTAAACAGGGCTTCGATGGGCCCATGGGCAATATCCCTGGAAGCGAGTACTGCCATAGCCGCCGACACGCCTATACCGTTGTCAGAGCCAAGCGTTGTGCCTTTGGCCCTGACCCATTCACCGTCAATGACTGCATTGATCGGGTCGGTTTCAAAGTCATGCTGCGTAGCCGTGTTCTTCTGGGGAACCATGTCGAGGTGAGCCTGCAGGATAACCCCTTTGCGGTCTTCCATCCCCGGCGTGGCCGGTTTACGGATGATAATGTTGCCCACCTTGTCGCGGAACGTTTCCAGGCCTAAATCATCTCCAAACTGGAGCATGAATTGCTGAATTTTCTCTTCATGTTTGGATGGCCGCGGAACCCGGGTCAGGGAGTAAAAATTCTTCCAGATCTCTTTGGGTTCCAGTTTTTTAATTTCCTCACTCATGTTGCGTTGAATTTTATATTAATGTTTTTTTTTTCACCACATAGGATCATAGGACACATAGGAACACAATAGACCTATGTGCCTTCTATGTGTTCTATGTTTCTATGTGGTTATTTCCATTGTTCAATTGTTCAATTGTTCTATGTAGACTGCCGACTGCCAACTGCCAACTGCTGACTACTTCTGAATATTCGGTAGCTGAAGGCCATAACCTTTTTTCTTATCTTCTGCTTTGAGCAGAAATGCAAAAACAAGCCCTAAAATCCCAAGAACCGTAAAAATCATCATTGGTCTCGTATAATTATAGAAAGAGGTAACGTTATTGAATTTTGTCACTCTTTCCCCTTTATCTGTGACGAAATTATCAATTCTTGATTTATAGGTTTTATTATTTCTAGAATATTCATATGAATACAGAGGAACTTTAACTTCTTTTTTCTTTTCCACTTTTCTGAACGCTTTATCCGAAATATTAATTCTTTGGATTGTGTCTCCGGAGGATAAAATAACTCCATCTATTATCCCATCATTTGCCTTAATAAATTGAGTTACCTGAATAGTGGTATCTTTTCGACTAATTGAACCAACAGTCTTTAGATCAAATACTTGTTGATCTGAAGTTATTACCTTTACTATATTATCTCCCTGAGTAGTAGTAAACCCTGTTCCTAAAATAGCGAAATAACCAATAAAACAGTATTTGTTTAATACCCAGCCAATTAATATTGGTACTCCCATTAATCCCCAGTTTTGTACCCAAAAGATTAATGAATAGGCAGTTCCAAGCTGTTTTTCAGGTATGATTTTTGGGACAGAAGGCCACATAGCGGATGGAACAAGAGAGAAACCGACTCCAAGAATAAGTATAAGTAAGATTGCAATAAACCAATGATGAATTGAGGGAATTGTAAAGAATACATGAACAAAAATCAGCAATAATGATCCAATAATCATAATTGTCGCACCTTTACCTTTACGATCGTACAAATTTCCAAAAAGCGGTGTCAATAAAATTGTCCCGAAAGGGAGCAGGGCAGGAATTGATCCAGCCCAATCTTCGTTAATGTTAAACTTCTGAACCATTAAATCAGTCGCATACTTGAGGAATGGGAAAACCGCTGAATAAAAAAGAACGCAAAGTATTGCAATGTACCACCAGCCTTTATTAGCAACAATCTTCCAAATATCAGAGATGCTAAAGGCTTCTTCTGTGTCTACTGTTTTATTTTCAGCATCGTATTTTGCCTGAGATGCATCCAGCTTCTTGTCCATGAAAGTATAGATGAAAAATGCAATAAATCCAATGCAAAGCATTATTAAACATACTAATATGGGCGCAGAAACATTATTAAAAGCTTTGGCTATTGGGACAGATGTGGACAGAGCGAGAGCAGTACCAAGACGTGCAGTAGCCATTTCCAGTCCCATGGCAAGTGCTAATTCTTTGCCCTTAAACCATTTAACTATTACTTTGGACACAGTGATTCCAGCAACTTCCACTCCCACTCCAAAAATTGCAAAACCAAGTCCGGCCATAAAAACCTGCGCTTTCGCATCCCAAAACAAAATGTGCCAATTTTGTCCATCAAGAGAATGTGTAGATATAGCCCAATATTTTATTGCAGTGCCAATTACCATGATTGAGGAGGCCATTAATCCGGTAAATCGTACGCCCATTTTATCAAGGATTATCCCACCAATTATTAACATGAATAGGAATACATTAAACCAGCCGTAAGCGCCTGTAACAAATCCATAATCAGAGCTATTCCATTGCAATTGACCCTCCAGCAGTCCTTTTAGCGGGGCAAGTACATCTGCTAAATAATAGCCGGTTAGCATTGTAAAGGCAACGACACCTAGCGCTGTCCAACGTGCGACTTTTGAATCGCGTAATGTTTTTCTGATAGCTTCTACCATATTCTTAAGTTTAAAAATATTTCGTGAGTATTTTTCAAAAGATCAGCGAAGATAAATATTTTCAAAAAGCATTGAAAAAAATATTCCTGAGGGCAGAAATATTATTGCCAGATATGAATAACTTTTTTCGTCAGGAAATATTCTTCCTCGAATAAAATATTCAAATCATAGACCCTGTATTTTCCTTTTAATGATTCGAGTTCACTTTTTATATCACCGCCTTTCAGATAAAGGATACCGTTCTGAATCTCATTAAATCCATCCGGCAGGATATTCTTCCAGACCAGTTTCGTCATTTCTTCCAGTGTCGCCACTGCACGGCTGACGACGAAATCATAGTGCCCTGCATGATTTTCCAGCCGGGATTGCCCTGTAGTGAGGTTATGAAGGCCGATTCCCTCTGCGACCGCCTTCACAACGGCAAGCTTTTTAGCAATGCTGTCGACAAGATGAAAATTGGATTCCGGAAACATGATGGCCAGCGGAATACCCGGGAAACCGCCACCAGTGCCGGCATCCAGTATTCTTGTCCCTGGTTTGAACCCGGCCACTTTAGCGATACCCAGTGAATGAAGCACATGTCTTTCGTACAGATTCCCGATATCTTTCCGGGAAATCACGTTAATCCTGGTATTCCATTCATGATATAGTTCCCCCAGGAGGCTGAACTGATCTGCTTGCTCAGGGCTCAATGCGGGAAAATATTTAGTGATCAGTTCAGAGTTCAAAGTTCAAAGGATAAAGGATAAAGGGCAAAGTTGATTTTCTCACAGATTGTACAAAGTAAATAATTTTTTCCATCAGAGATATCACAATCTGTGCCTAATCTGCGTTAATCTGTGAAATTTGTTGTGAAAAATTCATTCAACAACCTTTTGTGAATAATTCAAAGTTTGTGAAAAAAACTCTCTGTAAAACAAAACTATTTTTGTGATTATCAGTATAAGTATGAGGTTAAGTTTTTTCATCACCGGCGCTATGTTTTTGATCAGTTTGACTGCGGCAATTTCGCAGGAGAAAATAGGGGTTGAAGATTACATAGAGCGGTATAAAGGCCTTGCCGTAAAAGAAATGGAAGAGTACCACATTCCCGCGAGCATAATTCTGTCACAGGGCATCCTGGAATCTGAGAACGGGAATAGTCCGCTTGCTGTTGATGCCAATAACCATTTCGGCATTAAATGTCATGATGAATGGGCGGGAATGACTTATTACCATGATGATGAGGAGAAGGATGAATGTTTTCGCAAGTATGATGACCCGGAAGAATCTTTCCGGGACCATTCCGAATTCCTGAAATCCCGTGACCGCTACCAATTTCTGTTTGACCTCGATATAACTGATTATAAAGGATGGGCATATGGACTTAAGCAAGCAGGGTACGCTACGAATCCAAGGTACCCGGAATTATTGATAAAGATTATTGAGGAGAACGGGCTGGAGCAGTTTGATAAAGTTGGCAGTCAGCAGTCGGCAGTCAGCAGTCGGCAGTCAGCAGAAAAAACTCAAAACTCAAGACTCAGACCTCAAAACTCAGCACTCAGCACTCAGAACTCAGAACCCTCCGCCGGTGTATATGAAATTTCCGGCATTGGAGGTCATGACAGGATCGTCTTTCTGAATAATGGGGTTAAGTTCATTCTCGCAAGAGAGGGGGATGATTTTGATAAAATTGCTTCCGAGTTTAGTATTTATTCCTGGCAGATCTGGTTTTATAATGATATTTCGAAGGATGACAAGATATTGGCAGGCCAGAAGGTATACCTTGAAAGGAAAAAAGGGAGCGCATCAAAGGATGTACATTTTGTTCAGGCAGGAGAGGATTTACACTCCATTTCTCAGGAGTACGGCATCAGGAAGAAGGCTCTGTGCCGGTTGAACGGTTTGAAGGAGGGGGATAATCCACCGGAAGGGGAAAAATTGAGATTGAAATAAAAAATTCAGAATATTTTTACTTATTGAATTTTATGATTGAATATTTTATTGGATTGATTACTTTTGTTATAATTAATGATTAATATTGTTGATGATTGCGATGATTAATAATAAATTAATAAATATTTTGTTTTTTAATTGCTTTTTTAAAGAATTTTGTCTTATTTTGCATAAGCGTCCAAGTCTATGCAGTAATAAGTGCAATTATAATAACATCTTTTCAAATGAAAATTTTGAGAATAAGGGTAAATGAAATAAATCATATCATTATGAAAAAAATACTTTTTACTTCTTTATTTCTGGCGGCCTTTCTGGCCGGTTACACACAAATGGGCAATAATGGCGGAACGATTACTGTTGAAAACGGGGCAACGCTGGTTATTGAAGGCAATTATACCAGCATTAATGGAGGAGTTTTTGACATTAAAGGTAACGTCCAGTTAAAAGGTAATTTCATTAACAACGGAGGGTCAATTACTAACGGATCATCTGGTTTGTTGACTTTTAACGGCATATCCGGCCAGGAGATCACAGGCAGCCAGTCGACGACCTTTCATTGCGCTGTAGCAGTTAACAATGCTGCCGGCGTTGCGCTGACCAATACCCAGACCGGGGCCGACCAGGTTGCTGACAGCGTTCTTACTCTCACAAGCGGGAAAATCACTTTGAATAACTTTAATCTGACGGCTAACCAGGCTTTGACCGCCACATCGGCAAATTACGTGGTGACTAACGGTACGGGAGAATTAAAGCGCCCGGTTGCGGCAACAGATGTAACTTTTCCGGTCGGAACAAGCACATCCTACAATCCTCTCATTCTTAATAATGCCGGAACGGCAGACACATACGGCGTCGGCTATACAAACGCTTTGCCGGGACTCTGGACCGGAACCACACATGCGGTGAACAGTGCATGGACCGTTACGGAAGCAGTGCCAGGCGGCAGTAACCTGACGGCCACGCCACAGTGGAACGGCGCCCAGGAGCAACCGGCTTTGCCCGCACCGATTGCTATGTGGGCGTTACAACCGATAATGGCGTTACCACGACCTATGCCCCGGGCGGCGCGGCAAGCGGTCCGGATCCGTACACCAGGAGCGGCGCGGGATTTACGTCGGTCGGGAAATTTCTTAGTTGCGGATTATTTCTTCAGGGGAATCGTGTTAAATGTTGGTCTTTTCCTCGCAGGCCCTTACAATGGTTCAACTATGAACAATTCTCTCTATACGGCTGGAATAATTCCGACAACCGATCCCTATGGCCTGGGCACGAATGTATCCACTATTCCTTCTTCTGCTGTTGACTGGATTGAAGTGCAGCTGAGAGACAAAAACAATCATGCCACTACGCTGTATTCAAGAGCTTTCTTCCTGGATCAGTCCGGAAATATACTTAACATCAACGGAACAACAGGAGCATTATTGACCAGCATACCTAAAGATCAATATTATGTAGCGGTTCTTCACAGGAACCACTTCGGGATTATTTCCTCCAGTACGATAGATTTATCGACAGCTTCCCCAACATATAATTTTAAAACGGCACAGTCTCAGGCCTGGCAGAATAGCAGTATTACCACCAATGCCGCAATGAAAGAGATTAGTACCGGCGTATACGGATTATGGAGCGGGGATGCCAATAATGATGGCACTGTGAATTACTTTGGAGCCGGAACAGACAGGGCCAGTTTGGTTTCCCAATTGGGCGCAACCACCCTTGGGATACCAATTGCGGGGTATTTTAACAACGATATGAACATGGATGGCACTGTGAATTATTTCGGAGCCGGTACCGACCGTTCGGTGTTAGTCGCTATTTTGGGAGCAACGACATTGGGAATTCCAATAACAAGACATTTACCATAATTTTCCATGGATGATATATTTAATAACCTGAAAAATAATTCCAGATGAAAAAAATATTATTTACTATCTTATTATTAGGCTTGTCGGTTGAATTTGTAATTTCCCAGGCCTTCGAAGCCCGGTTAATTATGAACAGTATTGGCTACCTTGAGTATCAGATGCGGGAAACGACAGGCGTCAACCCACCAAGCCAAAGCACTCCGATAACTGATATTACATTTGTTATCAGGTGGTCCACGTCACTTGGCGATCCTTTGGAAATCAATAAATTGTGCACTCAATACAATATAGTTGAAGGATTTCCAAGCGCACAGACCCAGGACGGCTATTATTATAAGTTATTCGGGTGCGAGCCTATCCCGGTCTATCCACCACCTGATACTGCATTCTGGACACAAAATGCCTGGCAGACCATCGCTTCCATGAAAATCACAAATCCTTCATCCGGGACAGGGGACTTTGAAATTGCACCGGTAGGATTTATCTCGACGGATATTAACTTCACTTACGCTCCTGATGGTATAAATGTGCAGGATTTTACCCCGACGATCAACGGGAGTGTGACGGCCTATCCGTTCCCGACATTTGTGTATGACATGATTTGGGTTGGCTTGACTAACAGATGGGATCTCGCCGGCAACTGGTCGGATGGTTGCGGAGGGGTAGGTTCAGTTCCAACAAATACGCAAAATGTGATCATTCCTGTTGTTGATTTAGCAAATTACGTTTACCCAACCTCTTCTAACGTAAATATGACTTGTCAATCATTGACTATAGCAGCGGGTGCTAATATGTTAGTCAGGGGAGGTGCCACTACAGGCCCGAAAACCCTTACGGTTGCTCAGCAAACTATTATAAATGCCGATGCCACACTGGAATTTCAGATGGGTAATGCGACCAACCAATCAAATGGCGTGCTGAATACCATTGAATTAAAGCCATCTGCTGTTAGGGCGGGCGGGCAGTTAATCATCAATCCTTATTCCAAAGTGACTGCCACGGGAGCTACGTCGCTATCATCGCCAAGCCAGATAAGAATTCTCGCCAATACAAACTCAGTCGGCTCTTTTATTGATAACGGGACCATCACCTATGCAGCAGGCGCGAGCGCCGATGTTCAGACGTACATTAAAAATTCCGCCTCACCGGGGTCGTTTTGGGCACACCTGGTCGGCCCGACAGTCAATGATCCAGCTTTCCAGACCGCGAACGGATACACCGGAGTTTACCTCTCAGCTTTTGACCTTATTGGACTGGGCACCTATGCTTACCAGTACGCCGAGCCTTCGAACAGCTGGACGAATATTTATTCGCCGACCGCCCCGGTCAAAACAGCCAGAGGTATCATGCTGAGCACGACAGATGCAACCAATCATACGCTGACCATGACGGGCCAGCTGATCACCGGCAATGTGTCGAGCGCCAATTTGCAATTCGGCACAAATAATCTTGACCTTTTGAGCAACCCTTATCCCTCATCACTGGATTTCAGCCTGTTCTATACTGCCAACAGCGCCAACATCACAAACAAATACCAGGTGTATAACCCGGCAACAGGTGCATACCTGTTTTTCATAACAACCGGTGGCGGCACATTGACAAAGAATATCCAGGTCGGACAGGGCTTTTTTGTAGAAACGCTCAATACTTCTCCTGCAGCGGCATCATTTACGAACAGTATGCGTCTGCACTCTACGGCCGGTTTCCTGAAAGATGATTATCCTTACCAGCTCAGGCTGGACCTTGCCGGTAACGGATTCTCGGATGCCACCTTTATCTTCTTCAAGCCGGAAGGAACGTGGGGATATGACCAGTTGCACGATGTTTATAAATGGTGGAGCATGACTCCCGAAGCAGCGGAAATCTGGACAGTCGATCATGAACAGTCGTTGTTGTCCATGAATTCCATACCACCTCTCGAGAGCGGCATGGTAAGTATCCCGATGAATTTTAAATGCGGTGCGGAAGCAGATTATACTATTTCGGCAGAAAACATACAAAGTTTTGATAATGGCACTGAAATATATCTGGAAGACCTTGAAACAGGAGCGGAATGGCATAACCTGGTGCAAAACCCGACCTATGAATTCCATGCCACACCACTGGGACTGGAAAACCGTTTCATCGTTCACTTCTTTGGTCCTACCGGTATAAACGAACCTGAAGGTCCTAAGATGGTCAGGATTTACGGCTACGGACATGATGCTTACATAGTGAATATTGGTAAAGAAACCATGAAGGAATATGTGGCGTATGACATGATGGGCCGTGAATTGCACCGCGGGTCATTGCAAAACAGCAATGTTAACAAAGTGCCGATCGGTGATGTTTCAGCCTACTACATAGTGAAGGTCATCACCAAGGAAGGCCGGATCTACACAGATAAGGTATACATTTCTAAATAATTACCGACAATTATTAAAAATTAATCAATCGATAAAATTTCTAATTATGAAAAAAGCTATATTAAACCTGATTTTAATTGGATTATTAATAATTGTACCGGTCATCATTGTAAGCGCATCATCCCCGCCGCCGCCTCCACCACCTGATCCGGGCGGTGGAACCCCTATCGGCGGAGGGCCTGCACCGATTGGAACGGGTTTAGTCATGCTCATTTCGATGGGCGCCGCCTATGGCGCGAAAAAAGTCTATAACGCCAGGAAAAAACTGGAAGAATAAACACCGGTTGCCTTTACATCTTAAAAAACCATCACTCTCGGAGCGAGAGTGATGGTTTTTTTTGTTGGAGCTGTTACATCGAACATCGAGCATTGAACATTGAGCATTGAACATTGAGCATTTAACATTTCATTTTACATGTTCCATGCTTCATTTTTTATTTTAATCAGTGTTGTTTGAATTATTTTTTCATCTGACCGGGTATTTTAGATGGTTTTTACCGATAAATAGTAAAAATCATAGTATGAATAAATTTGAACTAGAAAACCGCATGATTGAATTTTCAATTAATGTTGTGAAAAATGTCGAAATCCTGGAAGATAAAGGCTTAAATCCGCATTTGAAAGACCAGATAAACCGGTCAGCTACCGCCTGTTCCTTAAATTATGGCGAAGCGCAAAGCGCTGAGTCGAAAAAAGATTTTATTCACAAACTTGGGATTGTGTTGAAAGAGTTGCGGGAAACGCAGATCAATCTTAAAATGTTGAGCCGCCTTAATTCAAATATCCCGGAAAATTCATTTTCTGGCCTGATCAAAGAAAATGACGAACTACTGGCCATTATTTTCAGAACGATCCAGACTGCAAGAAAAAACCAGAATCATTGAGCATTGAACATCTAGCATTGAACATTTAACATTTCATTTTATATGGGCGATGGAACATTTCATAGAACATGGACGATGCGCAATTTAATACTTCATTTCCTATGTTCAAGGCTCAATGTCCGATGTTCAATGAAATGTTAAATGTTCGATGTTCAATGCTCGATGTTCAATGTTGATGTTCGATGTCACCGGCCGCTGACAATAACACGGGCAAATACGTATCGCTGGTTCACCTCTATGCGAATGGTATAAATCCCGGCACTTAGCGTGGAAAGATCTACGGAAACCAATGGGAACGACTGGTCAGGTACTTCTGTCTGGTAAATCATCTGCCCTATCATATTAAAAACATCTATCTTAACGTATGCCGGCAAATCCTCTTCGAGAAAAATATTTACTTTACCGGAAGTCGGATTTGGATAAACCTTCCCGACAACCTCAATATAGTCTTTTAACCAAAGCGTATCGTAATCAGTCCCGTTTGATACGATAAGCCTGACATCAAACTGGCCCGCCTCAGGATATTTGACCGTCCCAGGCTCAGGCCCGGAATAAGTTGCCGGGACGCCGCCTTCAAAAGTCCATTCCCATGAATCGGGTAAACCGGACGACAGATTTGTAAATACCACGGAGTTTCCCTTTAATAAAAGCGTCACGCTGGCCTGGAATGCTGCGGTCAGATTTGTGTACTTGCCTGTCAGCGTTGTAACGCCAGAATTTATAGGATCAAGCCAGTATTTAAGTTGCTGTGCAGGTTCACTGCCGTTCTGGTCCCATGAATAGGAGAATTTCCCGTAATAGTCAGGCTTGTCAGGGCCGGTGCCGAATCCACCACCGTTTGTATCACATGATGACTGGCCACCGGTTAAAGCGCCGATTATCTTCCCCGTATTGTCGAATAAGGGAGAACCGGATGAACCACCCTCTGTAACACCCCATCCGTCTGCCGTTTCCGACCAGTATACCTCCCAGTGGGTGCCTGGTATGCCATTCCAGGTCGAGGATTGTATGGGGACCGTGTAAGTTGAAATCTTCTTTATATCGCCGGCGGGATGATGAATGGTCACACCTTCCGTGCTTATTATGTTCTCGATGCTCCAGCCGTTATAATATGGTTCATAATTTACGGGAATAGTATCTGCCAGGCGAAGAAGCAGAAAGTCGGAGCCGTTTGTGTTTGCATTAGCCAGTTTTTCAGCCCCGTTCATGCTGTTTGAGGCGGGATCTTCTGTCGGATTGGCACAAGCCGGAGACTCATAATTGAAATAGAATATCCATTGGGAAAGCTCGTCAGGTGTGACCGAAGGCCCGCAATGATCAGCCGTAAGGAAAAAAGGCTCATTGTTTTGCAGTGTATTGTTCAGCAAAGAACCGGAACACCAGAAGAATCCGTTGTTATATCTCACATATATCCTGGCTACGCCGCGTTTCTGAAACTGCCAGTTGGCCCCTTCGGGGCAATTGATATTTACTTCGCAATCATCGGCAGTTCCCCGGTTCCTGAGGAAATCAGGCATATCACGGTAAACATAAGAAATGTCGGAAATATTGCACGAAAGAAGACCGGAAACACCCGGATCAGCATCAATTTCCACTGTCAGCCGGTCGCCGGATATCAACCCGGTGGAAAATAACCGGTTCTTTCTATTATTAAATAAGGTATAAGCTCCCAGGACTTGTTGATGGGCATCATCATATACGAACATGCGGCAGTTGCCGGGAAGGTAAAAATCATCATAATAAAGACCAAGTGCCAAAGCCGCTTTACTTGTGATGATAATGCGCCAAACCTTCGTACCGTTGGGAAGAACGTCTAACTTTCCATCCCTGATCACATCAATCCCGGCATTGATAGAAATTCCCACCCTCCTAGGAAAGCCCATGTTTTCATTCCGGATATCTTCATCCCTGATAGCCCCGGATTCGGGGGCAGGGAGCGATATCTCAGGAATTTTTTCCGTTTGAAGTTCATTAAAGCTTGCCGGCCGCCCACCATAAGATATCTGGGCGAATAAAGATTGTGGTGTAAAATACAGCAGAATAAGAAAGCACAGGTGAACAATCAGCACATAGCGTTCCCGGTGAAATCCTCCGTGTTCTTTGTGGTCAGTAAAAAACAGCATCGGCTTTAATCGATCCTTTCTATCTGAAAATAGATAATTTCTTCTGAACCGACCGGTTATCAGATGTCACGCGAATGATATAAAGTCCTTCAGGCTCGTTGTTAAGGTCTATTGACAAATCACCCGAAAACGGATCGTAATTAAATGTCCTGATAATTCCACCTAAAGAATTAATCACTGCCACCTCAACCGTGCCTCCAAGTCCCCACGCATCCGAGCCCCCGATAAGCCTGACCATCAGTTTGCCATGGCTGGGATTGGGATAGACCAATACGCCCTCTTTCCTGCTTAGATCTTTAACGCTGACGCCCCCGACATGGATATAATTATCCTTTTGCATTGTATTGTTGCCAAATGGATTTTTGGTCCTCAGCTTGACGAAATAATCGCCAGGGGTATTATAAACTATATTGGCCGGGTTCTGCTGGCCTGAGCCTCCGGGAGTACCTCCGTCGAAGGTCCATGTCCACTGTGAAGGCTCATTGGTAGAAAGATCGAAGAAATTCACCGAATCGCCTTCAACGATTTCAGTCACATCCGCATAGAAATCGGAAACCGGCGGCATGCCTGCATTTACCGTGATATAATCGTCCCTGTATGCGGTATCTGAGCCCATGCTATTTGTGACAGTCAGGGTCACGTCATATAAACCGGGAGTAGAATACAGGATTGAATCAGGATTTTGCAGGTTTGAGGTATCCGGATCGCCGCCTTCGAACGACCATGCCCATGCCGTAGGCTCATTTGCAGTCAGGTCAGTAAAATCTATCATTTCTCCTTCGGTAATTACAAGCTGGCTGGCCGAGTATTCAGCTTCAGGCGCCACCACCAGGTCGACTGTCATATAACCGGTTTTGGTTTCAGTATCAGTACCATCAGCATTAGTAACTACCAGTGTAACATCGAATACGCCATTCTGATTATACGTCACATAAGGATTTTGGACATCAGATGCATTCGGCGTGCCGCCCGGGAACGACCAATCCCATGATAATGCGGGATTTCCCGTTGTCAGATCGGTGAACTGGACCCCGGTACCCTGGAGGACATGGTTAGTATCCGACATGAATTCAGCCTCGGGAGGTAAAATCTCCCAGGAGAGGCCGGGCTGTTTGATAGTGCCCTTATCGGTGGGATCCAGCCAATCCTTGAGCCTGTTGATAGGCGTACTTCCCATTTGATCCCACGAATACCAGAGCTTGCCATAAAATGCAGGTGACGGGCTGTCACATGAGTTATTAGTATATCCTCCGGAGAGATCGCCCATGATCAGGTTGTCCTGATCAAAGATTGGCGAACCGGAAGAACCGCCTTGCATGATGGAATGTCCGTGGGTGGTTGTTGACCAGTTCACCCTCCAGTGGGACGGTGTCCCGTTCCATTCGGTTGACGACACCATAGGCGTAAGATAGGTGGAAATCTTTTTAATATCCCCGGCAGGGTGATGGAGGCAAACCCCACTGTCAGCATGTATATTGGACCGGTTCCAGCCGTTGTAATAAACATTGTAAGATGATGGAGGGGTGCTGTTGAGCTGAACCAGTTCCCAATCTGAGCCATCAAAGCCTGTGATCGGATCCTTCGACTTGAGGGTACAGCCGGTCATGGTATTACTGGAGCTATAATTTCCAACGCAGGTGGAAGACTGGTAATTAAAATAAAATATCCACTGGTTAAGATCTCCGGTGTTTGCTCCTTCGCCGCAATGCTCGGCAGTCAGCAGGTAAGGGACCCGGTTGTTGCTGGTATTGTTGATCAGAGAACCTGAGCACCAGTAATAATTATAGCCGATCTTTATGGACAAGCGGGCGATACCCCTGATCTGTTCACGCCAGTTATCGCCTTCTGAACAAGCGACATTAATCATACAGGGCCATGATTGATCACGCTCAAGCCCATCATAGCGAAAATCGATGAATCGGTAAGCATAGGCGACATCCGAGATGAAAATGACAGCTTCTTCAGTTATGCCGGCAGGCTCCTGGTATTCGAGCGTAACCTCGTCACCCTGGATAAATTCAGTGGCGAATAAACGCGAATCAACATTATTGGCAGAAGTAAATGCGCCGATCACCTGCGTTTTGGATTTATTATAGAGGAATAGCCTGCTTCCCTCCGGCAGGTGGAAATTGCCGTAATAAACCCCCAATGCAAGGGCTTCGGGAACTCTGATCTTTAGTCTCCAGATATGCGAACCATCAGGCAGAGTTTCACTGCTTCCTGCCGATTTCAGATCGAGATTAACAGGGACAGATACACCCATTCTTTCAGGCCCCGGGTACTTGGCTTCAGCATTGAGCTGGTCTTCGAGCATAAGCTTTTCAAGGTCGGGCTTCTGTAATTCCTTCTGTACATATAGCTCCGTAAGATTTGGATTTGTGAAACTCGCCGGTATTCCGCCTTCACTGAATTGTGCCATAGTTGAAAATCCAATAAGGAACATAGCGGAAAGAAGCGTGAGCCTGATAAGAAAATGATTCTGATTCATCTTAAGAGTTATTTGTAGTTTAATGTTTTATCTGCATTTAGAAGAATTATAAAGGGAGCAAATATAAATAATATTAAGTAAGATGTATTCAAAAAAATTGGGGTTAAGTGAAGGATTCCATGGATTAATCGTAATTTTGAACAACAACAATAACCTGGCTGAAAATGAGCAAGATTGTTATAACAGGAGCTGCGGGTTTTATTGGTAGTTGCCTGACCGGCAAACTCAATAATAAGGGCTATAAAGATATTATCCTCGTGGATGACTTCTCAAAGCCTGTAAAAGAAAATAATTTCATTCATAAAGCCTACCTTGAGAAAGTTGAGCGTGACGTTTTTCCCGGATGGCTCGATAACCATGCCGGTGATGTGGAATTCGTCTTTCATATGGGCGCAAGGACCGATACTACGGAAATGGATCGCTCAGTATTCGACAAACTGAACCTGAATTACTCCAAAGCTGTCTGGAATTCATGTACAATTCATGGCATACCTTTGATTTATGCTTCATCTGCGGCAACCTACGGGATGGGAGAGCAAGGATATTCCGATGATCACGCGACAGTGGCAAAGCTCAAACCACTCAATCCGTATGGTGAATCGAAGAATGAATTTGACAAATGGGTTCTTGAGCAGCCTTCTGCGCCGCCATTCTGGGCAGGGATGAAATTCTTCAACGTATACGGGCCCAATGAATATCATAAAAACAGGATGGCTTCCGTAATCTTTCATGCTTACCGGCAGATCAGGGCGACAGGAATCGTCAGGCTGTTCAGGTCTCATAATCCCCGGTATAACGACGGTGAGCAATTGAGGGATTTTGTATTTGTAAAAGATGTGGTGGACGTGCTCTTTTTTCTGATGAAAAGAGGGGAAAAAAGCGGGATTTATAACCTGGGGACAGGGAAAGCCAGGACTTTCCTTGATCTTGCAAGGGCTGCCTTCCATGCCATGGATGTACCGGAAAACATCGTTTATATTGATACGCCGGCAGATATCCGGGACAAATACCAGTATTTTACGGAAGCTAAAATAGAAAAATTGCGTTCAGCAGGATATGAGGACGAATTTTACTCCCTGGAAGAAGGTGTTGAGGAGTATATCGTTGAATTTCTAAATAATGACAGGTACTACTGATGTTTTTTGGCAGAGCATGGTCAGGGGAGCTCATTGCCGATTTCTGTAAGTAAACTTCTTATTTCCTGTAAAGATTTGATGATCTCCATATTTTTTTCAGCTTCACTTTTATGGCTGGCAAGGTGTTCGCGCGCCCCCTGGATGGTATAGCCCTTTTCTTTAACCAGGTTAAAAATAAGCCGGAAACTGTCGATATCTTTTGCAGTGAAAACCCGGTTGCCTTTTTTGTTTTTCTGCGGATGGATGACGGGAAATTCTTTCTCCCAAAACCTTATCAGGGAAGGGTTCACATGGAACATCGCAGAAACTTCGCCTATTGTATAATATAGTTTATCTGCCATGCTACCAGTTTTAATCCATGGTTTGCGACGGGCGTTGCGACAGGATCAGCATTTCTTCATATTGCTGGGGCGTGATATCGTTGAAGAAATAATTAATCGGATCCACAGGTTGATTATTTTTCCAGACTTCATAGTGCAGGTGCGGAGAGGTGGATTTCCCCGTGCTTCCGACCTTGCCGATTTCCTGCCCTCGTTTAACATGATCACCTGCTTTTACTTTAGTCATCTGAAGGTGTGCATACATGGTTTTATAACCGAAACCGTGGTCGATTATGATCTGGTTGCCATAACCGGACATAGAGCGTCCACTTTCAATTACCACGCCATCTCCGGTAGCAACCATATCAGTCCCCGGTGTAGCAGAAAAATCTACGCCTTCATGGAATTTCGTGACTTTATAAAAGGGGTCCGTGCGATAGCCAAAATAGGAAGAGAGCCTGCGGAGGTCATGGTTGCTGACTGGTTGAATGGCGGGAATGCTTGCAAGAAGCCGCGCTTTGTCGCGGGCCATCTCATAAACATCATCGAATGATTTGGTCTGGACATAGGTTTTAGCGGTAATGTCGTCAAGTTTTTTAAGAGTCTGGGTGAGAATGTCCGTATTTCTGTAACCTTCAAGATTTTTGTAGCGGTTACTCCCCCCATAGCCGGCTTTTCTTGCTTCTGTGGGGACGGGCTCAGACTCAAAGATCACCCGGTAGATATTGTCATCACGGTCCGCCATATCATTCAGGACAACCTGGAGCTTTTCAAGCCGCTCATTGATCAGTTTTATCTGGAGTTCATATTGCCTGTTTTCACGCCTGAGCATCCTTTCTTTCGGTGAATCGAGGAAATAACTGCCAATAACGACAAAGACGGCTGTCAAAACCACACTCGTCGACAGGTATGACAGGACTTTCAGGATATAATGCCTGGCAGTCAGCCTTGCATGTTCAAAAGATAAGGTTTTATGGTTGAATACGTATTTAACTTTCTTTCCCATTTTATGACATCATCATTTATAAGAATCAACGATAATTCTGCCTTTTTAAGTATCGGATCGGAGCGCAAAAATAAATAAAATTAATTTTGCAGTTCAATTGAAAAATCTAATCAACAGGCAATTAATCAGAAAATTAATGAAATCAGCAGAAGTCAGGAAAATATTTTTAGAATTTTTTGAATCAAAGGCGCATAAAATAATTCCATCGGCGCCTATGGTAGTTAAAAACGATCCCACTTTGATGTTCACGAATGCGGGGATGAACCAGTTTAAAGATATTTTCCTCGGGCAGGCTCAGCCTAAGTATTTGCGCATTGCCGATACACAGAAGTGCCTGAGGGTTTCAGGAAAGCATAACGACCTTGAAGAAGTCGGCCATGATACATACCACCATACTATGTTCGAGATGCTCGGCAACTGGTCATTCGGCGATTACTTCAAGAAAGAGGCGATAGAATGGGCCTGGGAACTTCTTACCAGGATATACGGAATTTCCAAAAATAACCTTTATGTAACGGTATTTGAAGGCGATTCATCCGACAACCTGTTAAAAGATAATGAATCAGCCGAGATATGGAGCAGGATTGTCCGGCCGGAACACATTTTACCGGGCTCCAAAAAAGATAATTTCTGGGAGATGGGCGATGTCGGTCCTTGTGGCCCGTGTTCCGAAATTCATGTCGATATCAGGCCGGAAGATGAAAAGTTAAAGATACCGGGTCGGGAACTTGTCAATAAAGGCCATCCGCAGGTAATTGAAATATGGAACCTGGTGTTCATTGAGTTTAACAGGCAGATGGATGGCAAGCTTGTTCCGCTTCCCCAGAAGCATGTCGATACCGGTATGGGCTTTGAAAGACTGACCATGGTGATCCAGGGGAAGAAATCTAATTATGATTCGGATATTTTTCAGCCTGTCATCGCCGAAATCGGGAAGATTTCAGGAAAGGAATACGGCAGAGCAGAGAAGGAGGACATTGCCATGCGGGTGATTGCCGATCATCTGCGGGCCATCTCTTTTGCTATTGCCGACGGACAGCTTCCTTCCAATACAGGGGCCGGTTACGTCATCCGCCGCATACTCCGCAGGGCAGTCCGGTACGGATATACATTCCTTGATCTGAAAGAGCCTTTTCTTCAGCAATTGATCCCTGTCCTGGCCGAGCACATGGGACAGCATTTTCCCGAACTCCTTTCCCAGGAGGAGCTGATCCGGAAGGTAGTGGCGGAAGAGGAACAATCCTTCCTTCGCACGCTTTCCCAGGGGATCAGGAAATTTGACCTGTACCTGCAGGAAAATGCCGGCAAAAAAGAGATCGATGGCAGGTTTGCCTTTGAATTGTTCGACACCTTTGGATTTCCGGTGGATCTCACGCAGGTCATGGCATCGGAAAAAGGCTGGACAGTTGATATGAAAGGATTCCAGGAAGGCCTGGAAGAGCAGAAAAGCCGTTCGCGGCAGGCGGCCCAGGTGGATACGCACGACTGGACCGTGATAAAGCCTGGCGTGGATGAAACGGAATTTATCGGATATGATACACTGGAGGCCGATGTAAATGTGGTAAAATACCGCAAAGTCAGGGCGAAAGGACAGGAGTATTTTGAGATCGTTCTCAGCCGTACGCCTTTTTATGCAGCTTCGGGCGGACAGGTTGGCGACAGGGGCTACCTTGACTCCGGCGATCAGCGTATTATGGTGGAAGATACTTATAAAGAGAACGAGCTTGTCATCCATAAAACGCCGGAAATGCTTGACAATTCAACAGGCCAGGTACGGGCTGTCGTGGACGGCGGGAAGAGAAAGGCCACGGCAAACAACCACAGTGCCACTCACCTGATGCATGCTGCTTTACGCAAGGTACTGGGAAATCATGTCGAGCAAAAAGGCTCGCTGGTGGATGAGCATCATCTTCGGTTCGATTTTTCACATTTTGCCAAAATGACGGATGAAGAGATCCGCGAGGTGGAGCAGATTGTCAACCGGAAAATAAGGGAGAATATCAATATCGGGGAACTGCGCAATGTCCCTGTCGAAAAGGCAAAACAGATGGGCGCAATGGCCCTTTTCGGAGAAAAATACGGGGAAGAGGTCAGGGTCATTATTTTTGATCCGGATTATTCCATTGAGCTTTGTGGCGGCACCCATGTCCCGGCAACAGGCCAGATAGGCTTTTTTAAGATCACCTCAGAAGGCGCGATTGCCGCGGGTATCAGGCGTATTGAGGCTATAACGGGTGAAATGGCGGAATTATATATTTACGAGAAGCTTGAGGTCATTGAAGAAATCCGCGAGGCGCTGAAAAATGCTAATGATATTGCTAAAGGCGTCAGAAGCCTGGTTGAAGATAACAAAATACTGCAGAAAAAAATCGATGAGCTTAACCGTTACCGGCTTGATGCCTTGAAAGCCGAATTATTTAACGGCGCTGAAATGATAAATGGCACAAGGTTTATTGCCGCAAAGCTTGACCTGGATGCCAAATCTGCCAAGGACCTTGCCTTTTCGCTGAATGAACAGCCGGGAAGCCTTTTCATCCTTTTCATCACTACTTCTGAAGACAAGGTAAACCTGAGCATCCTGCTTTCCGACGATCTTGTAAAAGAAAGAGGGTTGCATGCCGGCAACCTGGTGAAGGAACTTGCCCGGGAAATAAACGGAGGGGGAGGCGGGCAGCCTCATTTTGCCACAGCCGGCGGAACGAATGCCAGGGGAATAGCCGTTGTGCTGGAGAAAGCGAAGCACTTCGTCAGCCGTTAGCAAAGAATTCCTTTCGCAATAGTGCATCGTGCATTTGCAATTTGCATTATATTTTATATGTCTTATGCACAATGCACGATTTCAAAAGTAAATTAATACTTATCATCTCCGGGGAAGGCTATGATCCGGTCGACAAACTGCGAGAGATCGTAGTGATCGTTAAAGACTTTATGCAATTCATGCAGGATAGGGAAGTGGCTGCTTAAGTCCTTTTTTGCCAGGACTTCCACCAGCACGTTCACGGCAATTCTTCCTTCGAGCACGACTTTATCCGACATTTCACGGGTGAAGAAACCTTTCCCGATCAACAGGCCCAATGTCCGGTTTCTGCTGAGGTCATTGAGGGCAGTCAGGGTGAAATCGCCAAATCCGCAGAACTTGAACATGGTTTGTTCATTGCAGCCGAATTCCAGCAGGATGCTTCTCATCTCCTTAAATGCTTTGGTCAGGACAAGAGAGCGCAGGTTTGGCGCATCAAAGCTGGCATCGGTAATGCCTGCCACGATAGCGTAAATATTTTTAAGGATGCTCAGTATCTCGACACCCTGGACATCTGTGCTGTAATCCAGATAGATATTCGTATCCCGGAATAAGCTGCCGAACTTCGGGAAAAGCTTCGGGTCATCACATCCGACAGTAAAAGAGGTAGCCTGGTTATTTATGATATCGCGGGCAAAAGTCGGTCCTTTCATCGGGCAGACCGGGTTCGGGAGAAATTCTTTCAGGCAACTGATAATTGTGCAATTATGCTCCCCGAAACCTTTGGCAAGGTTGACGATGATTGCTTCAGGCGGAATGATTCCTTTTATCTTTTGAAGATAACTGACTGTCGCCGCAGAAGGGATCGCCAAAAATACAGACCCGGCGGATTCAATGGGTTCAGTATCGCCGGTGGCTTTCAGAGCGGGATTAAGGGAAATGCCGGGAAAATATTTCCGGTTGATGTGAGCCACGTTAATGGAAGCTACTACTTCGTCTTCAATGGAAACCAGGGTCACATCATTTTCAATATTCTTACACAGGGAATTGCCCAGCGCTGTTCCGATAGAGCCCGCACCGATGAATACTATCTTGTTAAATGGCATCAATAATGAATTTGAATTCTTATTATTAAGAAACCGACAAAATTAGATTAAAAACAATTTCATTGATCTGCCTGATATGCAACCGGATTTTCCGGATCATTCCAGAAGGGTCACAGATCCTTTTCTGACGCCGGATTGTCCTATGCCGAGTGAACAGGGGGTCGAAAATTTTATCAGGTAGAAATATGTACCGATGGGACAGATGTTCCCGTTTACTTTTCCATCCCAGCCATTATTTGGATCTTCAGTTTCGAACAGCAATTCACCCCAGCGATTATATATCAGTATTGAGAAGAAGCTAAGATTTTGGGAAGAAACCATGAAGACGTCGTTGTATCCGTCACTGTTGGGTGTAAAGCAATTCGGGATCTGGAGGTTTGCTGAGCAGTCGTTCAGGATCACGTAAACTGTATCGCTGGCAAAACAGTATCCATTGCTTACCGTGACCCAATACAGGCCATTTTCAGGAACTTCAAAATACCGGCCGTGAGATCCGTCCTGCCATAAATAACTGTCGAATCCCGGACCTGAATCCAGATTGTGATTGCCAGGTTCCAATACGATGGTATCCTGCCCGAAATCGAATTCAGGAACGGGGGACAGCCCGATAACGAGCGTATCCCTGGAAGAGCAGCCAACGGCAGAACTGACTTCAACCCAGTACATTCCGGAATCTCTTGCCAGAAATTCGGGATTGGTGGAGCCATCCTGCCAGAGGTACTGTGCAAATCCGTTTCCCGGAGAAATTATTGCGGAGTCACCGGGGCAAATATTGTAATCATCACCCAGGCTTACCGACGGAGCAATTAATGTTTCAATCTGAACAGTGTCATAAGCAAAGCAGCCGAATTCATCAATTACTTCCACCCAGTATGTCCCTGCCGTCCCCGTGTGCAATACTGAATCGGTCGATCCATCGTTCCAGCACCAGGAAATAAATGAAGCGCCCGGTGTAAGTGCAATCTGATCTCCCTCACAAATAGTCGTATCATTTCCAAGGCTGATGGATGGATTTACAGAGGTTATGTAATCATAGCCGTCGATCTGGTCGGGTAAAAACCAGAGTTTGCCCTGAAGCTGGATATTGGGATGATCTGCATCGGAAAGGTCAATTTCACCCGGCACCAGGCTTTGGGGTATCGGCTCATCCGGAAAAGGAATAGAAAATAAATAAGGCGTATTTCGCTTGATAAAATAAATCGCATTATTATAAGTCTTTTTAATGAAAAATACCGGGTGATAAGTATCCGGATATTGAGACTCATTGCCCCCGTTTCCGTCAACGGGATCAAAGGGACCGGGAGGGACCTGGATTTGCAATCTCAGATTATAAGGATAGGGAGACGGATCACTAACCGGGCCCAGTTCAATCTGGCCGAGGTAAGTCGTACAAGTCAGTCCTGCATTGACAAATCCGCCATTGGTAAAATACAAATACTCTCCGTCAGGTGAAAACTCTATGTCATATATTTTACTTTCTATATGACTTAGAAAATACAGGTCGGGATTGTCAGAAGCAATTTGATAAACCGGAGCCGCTGAAAAAACAATCAAATTGTCCGGTTGCAAAATCAGATCATTTATTGAAATACTCTGATAATCAGCGGGGTTATTGTCAAAAGCAGCAGCATCAAATAATAAAATATTATCTCCATTGGTTGACTGGTCCCTGTTATTCATTGCAATTCGCAGGCCATCAGGGCTCACTTCAAGCGCAGCACCGTCGACTGACAGAACCCAGTTATCGGCCGGGACATTTCCCGTATTCCGGTCGAATTCAATCCCGGTCTGCTTAATCAGAAACCGGTCTATTGAGATAGTTGAACCTGATGTCGTTCTACGGGCGGTATACAGACATAGTTGAGTAGGGTTGCCCGGCAGGAAGCTTATTGCTTTTGAATTATTATAGGTATAAGCAGTTCCTGAGACGGTGAGCGGAACGTCCCTTTCTAATACTATGACGCTGCCGCATCTGTAACTGATCCTTGAATATAGCGTATGTGCGGGAGAATAGGTGCCGTCATTTAAAGGGGCGCCGTTATTTGGCATAAATTCAGGGTAAATAATAAACCATTCATAATATGATCCGGGAACATTGATCACCTGCAATTCCGGCCCCCATGCTTTTGCGTTCAGGCCCGGCCCGTTGCCCGTTGAATTGTCAAGCAGGGGATTTCCGTCAGGATCATAGATGAATAAATTATCAGGGACATTTGTCTGGCCTGAATGCTTAACATGAAAAAGAGGCTCACCGCATTTATTGACTGCAGTGATAGCGCAGGCCCGAAGAGACGGACTTGAATTGTCCAGGATATCAACACCGGGCGGCGTCATTCTCCAGTCAACCACAACAGCTCCTGAGCTACTGGTGGGGGATATGACCCAGAACGGTATACCCGTCCCGGGCTGTCCGGTCGACAGGTGTCCGGCAATCAAAAAGCCACAGACCAAAATCCATCTTGCCGATGGCCCAGCTAATTTCATCAGACAGCTTTGTTTTTATTAGCCATGTAAATGCTCGCATTCAGCTCAAAGCCTATCAATAACATCAGGGCCGTCAGGTTGATCCATACCATGATCATGATCATAGTCCCCAGTGAACCGTAAAACTTGTTATAGTTGCTGAAATTATTGATAAATATGGTAAATACTTTAAACGTCACGACTGATAGAAAGGACGCCAGGATGGACCCGGCAGAGAAGAACGGGAATATGCGTTTTTTCGCAGGCGCAAGAAAATATATGCTTGAGAAGCCAATCAGGGATGTGAGCAGGATGACTGCCCATTGGCCCGCCTGGATCAGGAAAACAGTAAAATTATTCCCGATCAGGCCTGTTTCTTCCATAAAATAGAAAATGACTGACGACAATGCAAGGGCCGCTCCTGAGACAATCATGTTTATAGCAAGGATAAAAACCAGTAAAAAAGAAACCAGATACCTTTTCAAAAGTGTGCGTGATTCGATGGAATGGGCAGACTGGTTAAATGCATTCATCATGGCAATGATACCGTTGCTGGCAAAAAAGAGGGAGACAAGGAAACTTATGGAAAGCAGGTCGCTTTGCTGGTGCGATATAATATCTTCTATGGTTGATCGCAAAAGTACAAAGGCGTCGTCCGGGATGATTTCCTGCAATCCCAGCATGATGCTCTCTTTCAGGTGGGCTACCGGGATATAGGGGATGAGTGTGAACAAAAACAATACGGCAGGGACAAAAGATACAATGAAAGAATAAGTGATGGCATTAGCCCTGAGGGAGATCGAACTTTCCTGCATTCCACGGATAAAAAAAAGGCCCACATCGTAAAGAGAGGCGCCTCCGAATCCCGGTAAGTAAATTTTCTTTGAAACTGTGAGAAGCGGATGCAGAATCAGCTTCATGAGCCTTGTAACATAGCCTTTTACTCTCTCCGATATCCTGATAATATATTTCTTCATGTAGGACCTAGGTTAAGGCTTTAAGGCTCATATCCAGGCTTTGAATATGATGTGTCAGGGCTCCGACTGAAATGTATTCCACGCCTGTTTCTGCATATTGTCTGATGTTATTGATATTTATCCCGCCGGAAGCTTCGGTTTCAAATCGCCGGTCAATCATTTTCACCGCCTTTAAAAGATCCGGGATCTTAAAATTATCCAGCATGACCCGGTCAACGCCTCCGTGATTCATTACCTGCCGAAGCTCATCAAAATTCCTGACCTCAATTTCAATCTTCAATCTTAAACCTTCCTTTTTCAATTTCATATACTCATGCACTGCGTCAATTGCCTTGCCGATCCCTCCGGCAAAATCCACATGGTTGTCCTTTATCATGATCATGTCGTAAAGCCCCATCCTGTGGTTTTCCCCGCCACCCAGCCTGACAGCGGCCTTTTCAATTTCTCTCAGCAGTGGCGTGGTTTTGCGGGTGTCGAGTATTTTTGCCCCGGTACCTTCTATGAGTTTGACCAGCTTTGCAGTTGCGGTGGAGATTCCGCTCATTCTTTGCATAAAATTAAGCGCCAGCCTTTCACCTGACAAAATGGACAGGGAGCTGCCGGAAACATAAAAGGCAATATCACCGGGTCTTACAGGCGATCCATCTCTCATAATGATTTCAAAATGAATGGCAGGGTCAAGTTGCCGGTAAACCTGCGCTGCTATGTCAACTCCTGCCAGTATCCCTTCTTCCTTGATGAGCAGCTTTGATTTACCGGTTGCCTTCTCCGGAATTGTGGCAAGAGAAGTGTGGTCGCCGTCACCAATATCTTCTTCAAGCGCCTTTCTGATAATCTCCTCTATACTCATGCTGTTGGCCGGTATTTATTTTTTCTCCTCGAACTTGATCTTCAGGATCAGGTAACGGTTGTCAGTTTTTTTCATATCGATACAGACCTGGAATTGCCGGGCGCCTGACTGGTAATTGAAGATCGCAAACAATGACAGGGCATCCGTAGAGCCTTTCTTAACCAGGGTAAACGAATCAGGTGGATATTTTTTAAAGAAATCTTTCATGACCATTTCACATCTGAGAAGCGCTATAAGTGTTTTCATTGTCAGGGAGCCGAAGTTCAACGGTAGGACCGAAATTAGCGGATAAACTCTTTGCGTCGGATTTCTGTATTGCCTTGATGATGGGATCAAAGGGGTCATCCTGGGCCCCGGCGCTGAAGAACGCGCCGGGTATGATGATGATCATAAATAAAATGACCTTTTTCATACATTAAGTTTAATGCAAATTTATCAAATAAATAGTTGTCCCGGCGAATATGAAAAGCCGGCTTATAGCGGCTAATTACTAAATTTGTATGATCTACCAAAAATTGCACCATGAATATCATTGTAACGGGCGCAAGCCGTGGAATCGGGTTTGAGACGGTTAAGCTGTTCTCAAAGGACAAGCAGAATACTGTTGTTGCAATATCAAGGGGGAAAGAAGGACTGGAGAAACTGGAAATGGAATGCGGGAAAAACAATAGCAGTTCAAAAATTCATATTTTTCCGTTCGACCTGGTGGAAGGAAATTACCTGTATTCTTTATTGCCCGGGATCATAAAATGGATGCGGAAGATCGATATACTGGTAAACAATGCCGGGTTGCTTGTCAATAAACCTTTTGAAAAGATGGACGAAACTGATTTTGACAGGATGTTCCAGGCAAATGTAAAGAGCGTTTTCAAACTTACTCAAAGCCTTCTTCCTTATTTTTCGAAAAATGCCCATATCGTAAACATAGGCAGTATGGGAGGCTTCCAGGGAAGCGTTAAATTCCCGGGTTTATCCATATATAGCGCAAGTAAAGGTGCCCTGGCTGTTTTGACCGAATGCCTGGCGGAAGAGCTGAAAGAAAGGCAGATTAAAGTCAACTGCCTTGCATTAGGCTCAGCGCAGACGGAAATGCTGGAGGAGGCTTTTCCAGGCTACCGGTCGCCCCTTTCTGCAAAAAAGATGGCTGAGTTTATTGCCGACTTTTCGCTTCATGGTCACCTGTATTTTAACGGTAAAATATTGCCGGTATCGGCAGCGACTCCTTGAGAGACTGCCAAATTCATATTACTTTTATGGTAATTATTGATAATATTGTATAGCAATAATTTCATTTCATGAAATCAAAATTTATAATCTGGTTCATTTTCCTGTTGATGTGCGGTTTACAAGGGTTTGCGGACAGGATCGTCAAAGTTTTCGAATTCAATAATCCTTCGATTGAGAGGGCAGGCATTTACACGGTAATAAGCTTTGACGGGACGCATCTTTTAGGCGAGCCGGGCAAAGCTACCCTTCCGTTTTTTCCCGTAAAACTATTGCTCCCGCCCGGAGAAGTTGCCATATCTATCAAAGTCACGTTTGAAAAACCCGTTACCCTTCAGGGCGAGTACGAATTGTTGCCGAGACAGGAAATCCAGCCGATATCAAAAGACGATGAAGGCAAATGGTTGATTGATGAGGATTTTTACCGGAGTTCCGCAACTTATCCCAAATCTTATAATCCCAAAATATCGACGCATTTCTATAACGGATGCGGGATTGCGCTATCCGCATTCACACCGGTCAGGTACATTCCTTCACAAAAGAGAGTCATGTACTTCCAAAGAGTCGTCGTGACGATAGAGACAGCGCCAGATCCGGGTTCAGAGGAACATCAGCGGAACTTTTTCCCGTCGGAAAAGAAAGCCGGGATCCTTGCCGGCCTGATCCAGAATCCCGGGCAGGTATTGCAATATTTTCCAGGAAGGTCTTATCGCACTAATGATTATGATTACCTGATCATTACAAAAAATCAATACATGTCGGAATTTGATACGCTTGCAAGCTTTTATAAACCCCGTGGAATAAGGACCAGGATTACATCTACGGAATATATTGCAGCAAACATGACAGGTGCCGATCTCCAGGAGAAAATCAGGAATTATATTATCGGTCAGTACGAGGCCAGCGGAATTGACTATGTCCTGATTGGCGGCGATGCTGAAATAGTCCCATACAGGGGATTTTATTGCCATGTGCATTCAGACATAATATATACAGATAATGGCATTCCGGCTGACCTTTATTATTCAGCGCTTGACGGAAACTGGAACACTGATGGCGATAATCTATGGGGGGAGCCCGGTGAAGACGATTTATACCCGGAAGTCGGAATTGGAAGAATGACTTTCAAGGATACAACAGAGCTGCATAATATGCTGCATAAGACCATCCTTTACCAGGCGAGCCCTGTTGAAGGAGAGCTGACAAAACCATTGCTGGCCGGCGAGTTTCTCTATAACCCGCCAATAACCTATGGCTCAGATTATCTTCGTTTACTGGTAGGTTACAGAACCAATAACGGGTATTCGACACATGGCATTCCTTCTTCTCAGCCGAGAGATACGCTTTATGATTCCCCGACGTATGGCTGGGATAAATATACCTTAATGAGCCATATCAATTCCGGACGCCCATGGATCCATCATGTCGGACATGCAAATTATTCTTATGCCTTAAGGTTTGACTACGGTGATATCACAAATGCTAATTTTTCGCAGGTCAACGGGATCAACCATAACTACACGATCATTTATACGCATGGTTGCATGTGCGGGGGATTCGACGATCCCTATTGCATTGCTGAGAAGATGATCGGGATTGATAATTTTGCAGTCGCATTTATTGGCAATTCCCGATTCGGCTGGTTTAACCAGGGAACCACCGACGGGCCTTCCCAGCACCTTCACCGGGAATTCATGGATGCGATATATTATGACAGCCTGTACCACATCGGCATGGCCCACCTTAAATCAAAATCGGAAACAGCACCATTTGTGGAAATTGACACTTTGGAGGGAGGCGGTGGAGAATTTGAGCCCGGGGCAACCCGCTGGTGCTTTTATGATAATAATTTACTGGGTGACCCGATGATGGCTGTATGGACCGAAGAACCTTACGGGATCGAAGCAGAATATCCTTCTTTAATTCCCATAGGGGCAAGCTCTGTCACCGTTCATCTCAGCGGACCCGGGGGGATTTGCAGGAATTTTGCCTGCAGCATTTACCGGAACGACACACTTTTCGGCACAGCCAGCACTAATTCGGCGGGCACTGCCGCCATTTCACTGCAGGAAGGCCTCACTAAGGGTCCGGTTTCACTGGTTGTGTCCGGGTACAATATTCTTCCGCAATATTTTGAAATTCATGTCAGCGATTACTGGCTGGGATTGAACAATGATTGGAGCGATCAGGTAAACTGGCGTACGGGGGTTGTGCCCGATACTTCCAGCTATGTCATTATACCTGCGGCGCCGACAGGTGGAAAATTCCCCTTAAAAAACAGGTTTAGCAGCCGTCAATGCAAAGCAATCTATATTGAGCCGGGCGCACAATTAAACGTCAGGGGAGGAGAAACCTTTTCAGTCGGTGGCGATTAATTTATTCTGCTATCTTTGTGCCTTGAAATATGTTATTTTTAATAACCTCTTGCGCGATTTTCATCTCTGAATAATTGAAAGCTTAAAATTCTCCGTCATTGAAATCAATTTTTATTTATAATCTTTTATCTGAAATTAATAAAACTATGAAATTGAACCGTTATCTGCTAGTTCTGTCTGCCATGCTGATGGCAGGATTTATCAAGGGACAGGATGGTCAGGATGTAAATGTTCCGATCGTTTCAAAAGCCGCTTATTTCGATATAACGCCGCCGCTCAGGGATATGCCAATTGTTCTTCCCGGCGAACGCGACCGGTCGTGGAAAGATCACATCATCCAGAATGAATCAATGGAAAAAGCATACAAGATCAGGAGGGATGATATTCCGGAAAGTTTTGTCGATCCTGTGCTTCAGCAGATTTATCCTGCATCGCGTGAAATCAACGGCCCGGTTTTGAATTTTGACGGCGTCGGCGCCCTTTGTGGTTGTTGGCCACCTGATACTGAAGGCGATGTAGGCCATGACTATTATTTCCAGATGATTAACCTTTCTTTTGCCATTTGGGATAAGCAGGGGGATTTGCTATATGGCCCGGTCGATAACAGCACTTTGTGGAACGGGTTCATCGGGCCCTGGACAGGCACCAATGACGGCGACCCTGTGGTTTTATACGATGAGCTGGCAGACAGGTGGATGGCTTCTCAATTTGCCATTAACACCTCTGATGGGAGTTACTGGCAGATGGTTGCTGTTTCGGCGACGTCTGACCCTTTAGGCTCTTATAACCGCTATGCTTTTCAGATGTCTGCTTTCAATGATTACCCCAAGCTAGCCGTTTGGCCTGATGGCTATTATGCGACTTTCAACATGTTTGGCAGTTATACCCGCGTTGGCGTTGCGGCTTTCGAGCGTGATTCCATGATCGCCGGCAGCCCGAATGCCCGGATGGTTTATTTTGACCAGCCTTCCGGTACTTTCAGCATGCAACCGGCTGACTTTGACGGCACGCCCCCTCCGGACGGCACCCCATGTTATTTTGGATATATCAGGCAATCATCACAGCAATTTGAAGTTTATGAATTCGATGTCGACTGGTCATTACCTGCCAATTCTACATTTACCCTGGTCAATGCTTTGCAGGTGGCTTCATATAACCCAAATCTCAACGGCATCCCGCAGCCCAACACCTCTACAAAACTGGATGACCTGGGCCAGATGCTGATGTTCCGTCTTCAGTATCGTAATTTCGGCAGTTACCAGACTCTCGTGGCAAATCATACGGTCAATGCCGGCGCAGGCAGGACGGGAGTGAGATGGTACGAATTGCGGAAAGACGCAGACGACTGGTCTATATACCAGCAGGGCACTTATGCCCCTGCAGATGGCGAATACCGCTGGATGGGAAGCATTGCCATGAATGGTAAAGGGGATATCGCCCTTGGCTACAGCGTTGCGAGCGGTTCCACTTATCCTTCGATTCGTTATGTGGGAAGGCGCGCCGATGCGCCCCTGGGTGAAATGAACCTCTCGGAAGTTCAAATTATCGGCGGGACAGGCTCTCAATCCGGCATTGACCGCTGGGGCGATTATTCCTGCCTTACCGTCGACCCGGCCGACGATACGACTTTCTGGTATACGACGGAATATAATATTAACAGCGGCTGGAAAACGAGGATTGCATCTTTCGATTTCGGCCCGTTATTGCCGCCCCTGGTCGAGGCCGGTAATGATACGACTATTTGTGAGACGAGTTCCTTCATGGCTGACGCACATGCAATATACGTTCAATCTATTGTCTGGCACACTTCCGGAGATGGTTTTTTCCTTGACCCCGCAAAAATACAGGCGATCTATTTAAGAGGTGGCGGCGATATTGCCGCTGGCCATGTCACTCTTTGGATGGTAGGAACAGGGTATATTGACGGGCAGCAAGTTTCCGATACGGTCAATGTCATTTTTTCAAGAGCGTCAAAAGCAAATGCAGGGCCTGATTCGACTATCTGCTCAAATGAAACCATTTTGCTGTCAGGATCTGCCGTTTACCAGGATTCCGTCCTGTGGAAAAGTGATGGCGACGGGACTTTCGATAACACTAAAATTCTTGACCCTGTTTATACGCCCGGTTCCGGGGATATTACCAGAGGATATGTATGGCTTAGGTTAACGGCCTATGATTCCCTGCCATGTGACAATTCCAATACGGATAAGGTAAAAATAACCATCGATGATTGCACCGGCATCAGTGAAATTTCACAAAACCAGATTTCACTGAAAGTTGTTCCCAATCCCGCCTTTTCGCAGCTTAATTTCGAGGTGGCCGGAATGGAGAAGCTCAAAGAGTTGACGCTGACAGTGACCAATGCACAGGGGGTGGTAGTTTTTGCCATGAAACTCCCGGCAGGCGAAAGTTCGTATTCCAATACCATGAATGTATCCCGGTTCCCGAAGGGTGTTTATTACTTTAAGGCAGGTAACGCACAGGAGCAGGCCACCCAGAAAGTCGTCCTTCAATAAGCATTCTCTTTTAGTGGAAAACGAAAATGTCATTTACTTCAAAGATGTCCCCATATATCAGCGGGAAACCCTGGTCTTTTCCGGTGCATCTCTGCAAATCAGGCATGGTGAGTTTGTTTACCTGATCGGGAAGACAGGTTCGGGAAAAAGTTCTATCCTGAAAGCCATTTATGCCGATCTGCCTGTCATGGAGGGCGAGGCAAAAGTAGCAGGATTCAACCTGATCGGTATAAAGAATAAAGAGATACCCTGGCTTAGAAGAAAACTCGGCATCATCTTCCAGGATTTTCAGCTGCTAAGCGACCGGAATGTTGAAGAAAACCTGATGTTTGTGTTAAAGGCAACCGGCTGGAAAAATAAAAAGGAGATGAAAGGGCAGATAAAAGATGTCCTTCAAAAAGTCGGGCTTTCCACAAAGGGATTGAAATTCCCCCATCAGTTATCCGGCGGCGAGCAGCAGAGAGTCGTAATTGCAAGGTCGTTGCTGAACAATCCCGAGATCATCCTGGCTGATGAACCGACGGGCAACCTTGATCCTGAGACATCCAGGGAGATCATGAGACTGCTGATCGATATCAGCCAGACAGGATGTGCCGTGCTCATGGCGACGCACAATTATCTGGTTTTGAATGAATTTTCTTCACGGATTATCCGGTGCGAAGGAGGCAGGATTCACACTTTGTAAATAAGAGAAATCATTTTTTGCCCGTTAGCCAGGTTGTCGTATCTTTCTTTCAGATATTCCGCCCTGCGTCGGGCTTCTTCCACGGTAAACTCTTCCCTGAAAAGAGCTTTAAGCTTTGTGCGCAATTCTTCAGCCGTGTTGGCGGTTTCGCACAGAATTTCCAGGGATGTCCCTTTGATCATGGCTTCGTTGACCAGGCAAAACCTTCCGTTATATAATGTGTTGAGCAGCTTGAGTTTTAGACCAGTGGCCTGGAAGGTCACCAGGATATTCACCTGTGCATTCCTGATCAGGTCGAACATCTTATCATCGTCAGGATTGGCAATAAGCGTAACATTTTCAAAGGAATCCACCAGCTTTTTGAATTTATCACGGGGTTTCATCCCGGCAATTATCAGTGGAATATCAATACCGTCAAATACTTTCGTGATAAGATAAGTTGCCGCAAATTCGTTTTCCGGGACCTCAATATTACCGTGATAAAGGGCATAATCGCCTTTTCCGGGCAGGATACTTACCTGTTCGTTTGCATGAAAGCTTGGCAGATGGTAAACGCTTATCCCCGGGAAATGTTCCTGCAGGTAATCAGTATCATGTTGCGAAACGGCCAGCATCAGATCAGCATGGTTCAGAACCTTCTGATATAAACGGAGTTTGGCGCTGGCTGAAAGGAAATAAATCCTGTTCCTGAAGTTTGCATCGACTTTAAAGAGGTTGAAGTAGTAACGGTGTTCGATATTACTTTCCCTGTAAATTTTAAATCTTTTGTTCAACCGGGGATCATCAATATAGTAGCAGCTATGAAGCCCCTCAAATAATATATGGTAATCGTCTTTTAACAGATTCGCCATCAGGTCTTCAGACTTTCTTGAGGACACAATATAAGGCGCCAGGCTCAAAGCTGAGCGCAGCCCTGTTCTCCTCGGGTAATAGAAAACCTCCTCGCAAAATGAATTCAACTCAGGAGCCCGGTCGCGTCCCGGATATTCGAAGCAATGAAGGTGGATCTTTATCCCAAGTTTGTGTAACGTCCTGATTTTGTGATATACATCAATAACACCGCCATAATTCGGAGGATATGGAATGTCGAATGAAATAATATGAAGGTGTTTATCCGGCATAGGTTTTATAAACCTCTGTGAGGGCAATTTTTTCATTATCCCAACACAGCTCTTTAGCAGCAAATTTAAGGTTTTCTTTCCATTTTGCAATACGGACCGGGTCGCTGAGCATTTCCCTGATCCTGCCGGCAATATGCTGTGGATCATGGTTATCAATGAGCATGCCCACGTCGTATTTAAGAATGATCCTGCTGATTTCGGGCAAGGGCGAGGCCAGGACGGGCACCCTTGCCTGGATATAGTCGAACAGCTTGTTCGGCAGGCTGAAACGATAATTGATATTGGTGTCCTTATCGATAGTAAGACCGATATCGGCATGGACAGTATATTGATAGAGTTCGTCAAAAGGAAGCCTGGGGATGAACCTCACTTTATCTTTAAGAGAGTGGTTTTCGGCCATTCTTTTTAAATTCTCGATCACGTCCCCGCCACCAATGATAAGAAGAAGCTCATTGTCAAGATATTTCATGGCCATGATGGCCTCCTCGGCGCCCCGATGGATATTGATCCCGGCACCCTGCAACAGGATGATCTTCCTGTCATCCGGCAGTCCAAGTTCCAGCCGTGTTTTTTCCACCCGGTATTCCCTTGAGTACGGCACGTTCCTGACAACTTTGACATCCACCCCGTACTTTTTCCTGAAAATTTCTGCCAGCGATTCATTGACCGTGAATACATGCTTAAGCCTGGGGAAAAAAGATTTTTCAATGAATTTCCAGGCTGACTGCACGCCTTTACGATTGACAAGCTCCGGGACTTCAGTAAAATTCTCATGGCTGTCGTACACGATGGGTATATTTTTTAACCTTGAAATAAGGAAATTTGGCAATAAAGTGTCCAGATCGTTGGAAACGAGCAGGTTAGTATGGTGAAATAACAAGAAAAAGAAAAGGCGAAAATTGTATTCAGCATAAAATACCGGGCCTTTTTCAAAGAGAAGGTTCATCCGGTGCATGGAGTAGGGCTTATTGGTGAGGGGGATGGAGTCCTTTTTTTTCTTCCGACGAGTTCGACATCAAATCCCAGCTCTGCAAGGGTCCGGCAAACACGGTCGACCCGCTGGTCGGTGCTCAGATCGTTGATGACCGATACGATGACTTTTTTCAAAAGAATGAGATAATAAGAATTACCGGTATTTCAGAAGGCACTAAATTAGCAATATTCAGTTACAATTACTTAAATTTGGTGCTTTCAAGAACGCAGAATCAATGGAGATATTTTTGCATCATCCTTTATTATTGTTCAATACCTTCGGAATTGAAGTGGTGGCGAAGGAATTTATTGAGGTTGATAATAATGATGATCTTAAGCACTTTATAAGCCAAAATCTGACCGACGCAAAACAGATCCTGATCCTGGGCGGAGGGAGCAATATCTTATTCACCGGGGATGTTAACGGAACTGTCGTCAAAATAAGTACGCGGGGAAGAGAGGTCATCAGGGAAGATGAGAATGAAGTCTATCTGAGGGTGGCGGCAGGTGAGGATTGGGATGGGCTTGTGAAATATTGCGTTGATAAAGGATGGGCCGGGCTGGAAAATTTGTCAGGCATACCCGGTCAGGTCGGAAGCAGCCCGATACAAAATATAGGCGCTTACGGGTCAGAGCTAAAAGATCATTTTGGTTACCTGGAAGCCATCAACAGGTGCACCGGTGAGACTGTCAGGTATGAGGCCTACCAATGCCAGTTCGGGTATCGCGACAGCATTTTCAAAAGAGCATTGAAAGGCAGGGTCGTCATAACATATGTGGTTTTCCGCCTGCAGAAAAGACCAGTGTTTAACTTATCTTACCAGGCATTAAAACAAAAATTTGAGGGCCTGTCAGATGGTCAGATCACAATGCAAATGATTCGCCGGGCCGTTCTTGAGATCAGGTCTTCCAAACTGCCCGATCCAATTGTGCTCGGGAATGCGGGCAGCTTCTTTAAGAACCCGGTCGTAGGCAATTCGAAACTGGAAGAGTTGAAGGAGAGGTTTCCGGGGATAGTTTACTATAAGGGTTCCATAATTCCAAATTCCAAATTCCAGATTCCAGATTCTGGATTAGTTACTGCTGACGCCATTCAAACTCGCTGCCGGCTGGCTCATCGAGCAATGCGGCTGGAAAGGTTTCAGGGAGGGTGATGCAGGTGTGCACAAAGATCAGGCGCTCGTACTGGTGAATTACGGAAAAGCGACCGGCCTGCAAATCCTTGACCTGGCCGGACGGATTCAACGATCCGTAAAAGAAAAATTCGGGATTTCACTGGAGAGGGAAGTGAATGTGATTTAAATACCAGGATGAATTTAACCCCGGTTGGTGATTTGATTTGATTTTGTCTTATATTTGATATGCGGGAATGACCGGACTATGAATATGAATAAGATCTCACTGGAATACTCTGTCAACTGGATCTGGAGCAGGAAAGAAGCTGTGATTTGGATTGCCGCCCTGATTTTCCTGGCTGCATCAAATCCGGCCTGTCATCATTACACGCTCTGCCCGCTTGATAACCTTGGATTCCCTTATTGCCCGGGCTGCGGGCTGGGACGATCTATCGGGTATTTCTTACGCCTCGACATCAAATCTTCATTCCTGGCGCATCCCCTGGGAATACCGGCTGTTTTCCTTCTGGTTTACAGGTCAGTTCGGATCATGGCTCAATCATCATCATTGAAATTATTAACTAACTAATACTTATTATCATGGCAAATTTATTTCAGTATCTTCCTGAGCTCCAGGGGCGTGAGATGATCTTTGTTCAGGGTCTGACAAAAGATTTTTCCGATGCACAATTAATGAACTTCGCTAACATATACCGGACCAGGAGAAGGGATCCACAGATCATCCTCCTGACCACACTGCTGGGATTTGTTGCCATTGCAGGCGTACAGCGCTTTCTCATCAACCAGATCGGAATGGGCATCCTTTATTTGTTTACCGGCGGGCTGTGCGTTATCGGGACGATCATCGACCTGATCAATTACCAGGACCTGGCAATGGAATATAATATGCAGATGGCGAATGAATCTGCCATGCTGGTCAAAGGGATGTAATAAGAAAATAAGTTTTATACTATCATTCCGCCCGTCAGTTCCGCCACCGATTTAACACCGTTAAGGGTCATATATTCTTCGATGCCATCCAGGATTTTAACGGATACCGCCGGGTCTATATAATTAGCCGTTCCAATTTGAACGGCGCTGGAACCGGCGAGCAGGAACTCAATGGCATCCGTTGCGTTCATGATCCCGCCCATTCCTATAATGGGGACTTTTACGGCCCTGTAAACATCCCATACCATTCTTAAAGCTATAGGTTTTATGGCAGGCCCGGATAAGCCGCCTGTTATGGTTCCGAGTATGGGTTTACGCGTTTCGGCACAAACGGCCATGCCCAGGAAAGTATTTACCAGCGAGACAGAATCTGCCCCGGCATCAACTACGGTCCTTGCTATCAGGGCGATGTCGGTCACATTTGGGGACAGTTTCACGATCAGGGTTCCCCTGTAAACATCGCGAACGGCCTTTGTAGCTTCCATGGCCGATTTGGGATTGATGCCAAAAGCCATGCCGCCTGCCTTTACGTTTGGGCAGGATATGTTCAGCTCAATGGCATTTATCCCCTTCACTTCATTTATTTTTGATGCGACGGTAACATAATCCTCAATGGTGGAGCCATTCACATTTGGGATTATCTGTGTATTCAAATTTGCTGATCCTGGGATAAATGGTGTTGATAAAATAATCCACGCCTTTATTCTGAAGGCCGACTGAATTAAGCATGCCTGATGCAGTTTCAGCCATACGCGGGTAAGGATTGCCTTCACGGTTTTCCAGCGTGATACCTTTGACAAAAATGGCTCCCAGCCGGTTCACATCCATGAAATCGGCATACTCTTCGCCATAGCCGAAAGTCCCTGAAGCCGCAGTCACCGGGTTCTGCAGCCAGAGATCATGTATTCTAACTTTGAGATTTACCATTTCAGATCTTTGACATTAAAAACAGGTCCCTCGGTACAGACACATTTATTTCCGTTGTTTGTCGCGACCACGCAGCACAGGCAGGCGCCAAAACCACAGGCCATGGAATTTTCAAGCGATGCTTCGCACCTGATATTCCTTTCCATGGCAATCCTGCCGACAGCCTGCATCATTGCATCAGGGCCACAGGTGGCAATAAAATCATACGACAATTTCTTGCTGCTGAAAAGGCTGTGTTGAGTCACCATGCCTTTTTCGCCGAGCGAGCCGTCCTCAGTGGTGATCAGTACATTTCCGAAGCTTTTGAATTGTTCGGTAAGCACGATTTCATCTGCCGTCCTGGCGCCAAAAAGAAAGGTGATATCTGCCTTGCTTTTTTTTAGTTCTTTCCCGTAAAGGAGAAATGGCGCCAATCCTGAACCGCCTGCCACTACTAATATGTGCCCGGATTCCGGGACCGAGAATGAATTGCCTAACGGGTAAATGAGACTTAGCGATTCGCCTGTTTTTGCTTCACCCAGCAACCTGCTTCCTTCACCAATTATTTTAATGAAGAAACTGAGCTTTTTCGTCGACCGGTTGACATCATAAATCGAATATGGCCGCCTGAGAAATACTTTCGGGGAATTAGCTATGGCTATTTCAGCAAAATTACCGGGATAAATTTCAGGTAAAGCACCGGGGGCCTTGAGTTCAATAATGAATGTCTTATAATTCAGCCATTGGTGACCGGTTACGATGAAGTTTTCAATTTTTTTCATGCCTTGTCGCCGTAAAAAGGCTTTCTACGCCTGCTTTTCACCGGATTCCGCATCTTTATTTTCTTCTTCAGGAACTGATTCGCCCGTTTTGCCTGCATCAGCTTCCTCTTCGGTGAATTCCAGCATATCTTTCGACAGTAAAAGGTTGTACCAGCCCAGTGCTTTTTTTATATCGGAAACGTAAACCTTTTCCGGATCATACTCGGGGACGGCCTCAAGGAAAAACTTTTTTAAGGTCTCGCTATCGCTTCCCGGGTCAGGTGCAGGTTTGCCCCCGAGTTTATCGTACATTTTCCTGAAAACCTCTTTTAATGGCAGATCTTCTTCACCGGTGGTGAAAATGCTGATCTCCTGCAGCGAGCTGACCCTCTCATGGACAAAGACAGGGTATCTTTTTCCATCAATAACGGATTCAACGATAAATCCGGTTTTAGTCTGTGATAAAACCTTATGAAGTCCCGGCTTTCCGGATATTGCTAATATTTTACTCAGGTCCATCTTGGAAATTTTAAACAAAGTTATAAATTTTCAGGCGAATGTCTGCAAATCGTACAACCTTTTATACAGGCCGGCGGCTTTGATCAGCTGGTCATGATTGCCGCTTTCCGCTATCATGCCTTTTTCAAGGACAATGATCTCGTCGGCAAATTTAATTGTCGAAAGGCGGTGTGCAATGATGATGGAGGTCCGGTCTTTCATGACTCTTAACAAGGCATCCTGGACAAGTCTTTCCGATTCCGAATCAAGGGAAGAAGTTGCTTCGTCAAGGATCAGGATCGGGGGGTTCCTCAATATGGCGCGGGCGATGCTGATACGCTGTCTTTGGCCGCCGGAGAGCTTGGCACCGCGATCCCCTATATTAGTCTCATAGCCTTCTTCCATAGCCATGATAAACTCATGGGCATTGGCCACTTTAGCGGCTGCAATGACTTCGTCCTCCGTTACCCCAGGTTTCCCGAAGACTATATTGTTGTAAACCGTATCATTAAAAAGGATCGACTCCTGGGTTACCATTCCAATGAGCGAACGAAGGTCATCAATGCGATAATCCCTGATGTCAATGCCGTCAATCAGGATTTCCCCACCAACCGTATCATAGAAGCGGGGCAGAAGGTCGACAAAAGTCGTTTTACCACCTCCTGAAGGCCCCACGAGAGCTATGATCTTTCCTTTCGGTATAACGACATTGATATGGCTAAGGACGTCATCGGACTTATAACTGAACGAAACATCCCTGTATTCTATTTTGCTCCTTGAAATCATTGATTTGTAATGCGCCGGGCTTTTCCTTAATGATTTCTTCCGCATCAAGGATTTCGAAAACCCTCTCGGCCGAAGCAATACCTTTCTGTATACTGTAATATCCTGTCGTGAAAGTTTTTGCCGGTGGGATGATCTGTGAAAATATGATGATGTAAGTAATGAAAACCGCGGCAGATATGGTGCCTGAGTCACCGATCACCAGGCGGCCGCCGTACCAGAGAACAATAATGATGACGACCGACGATAGAAATTCGCTCATCGGAGAAGAAAGATCCCGGGTGCGAAATATTTTGACCATCAGCCTTGAATAAGTCCTGTTCAGGTCCCTGAAGCGGATATCCGAAAATCCAATGGCCGTGAAAGCCTTGATGATCCGCAATCCGCCAATGGTCTCCTCTACAACAGAGAGAAGACCTGCAAACCGGGCCTGGCCGACTTTTGATTCTTTCCTCAGGTTTCTTCCTATGACACCTATTACGTACCCGGTAATGGGCAAAAGGATCGTGACGAAAAAAGTCAGCTGGGAACTCATGATCATCAGGGTGACATAATAGGCGATTATCGTAATCGGATCACGGAATATGATCTCGAGGTAATTCATGATCGAAACGTCAACCTCCTGGACATCGGTAGTGATCCGCGACATGATATCGCCTTTTTTTCTCTGGTGGTAATAGGCTAAAGGGAGAATAAGGATCTTATGGTAGATTTCGTTACGGATATCCCTGACGGCGTTTACCCTCACCTTTGCAAGAAAGAACATGGCCAGGAAGCGGAAAAGGTTCCGGAAAAAGAAGCTGAATAACAGGAAGAGGCAGATAAATAACAAAGCGTCGATTTTCCCGTTTTCGATGATGATCTTACTGATGATGTAATTTAGATAATTTATCAATGATTCTGCATTCAGGTGTATATCAGGCCTGG
Source organism: uncultured Bacteroidales bacterium (assembly GCA_963823285.1). Lineage (GTDB taxonomy): Bacteria > Bacteroidota > Bacteroidia > Bacteroidales > JAGOPY01 > JAGOPY01. Next base: position 183,430 of record CAWGKX010000014.1, read on the forward strand.
TCAGCACAAGCTCTTCCTTCCCGAATAGCAGGTTAAGGAACGGTATGAGCATGACAAAGGATACGAGGGAGAAAACGATGACCATGACGTTCGAGACGACATTCAGCAGGGCATACACCCAATAGGGTTTAATGTAGGCTAATATCCTGAGAAATTTCTTCATTTAGAGATATTTGCTTCGTCAGATTATATCGATCCCGGTATAATTCTCAGGCGTGATGCTCTTCAGTTCGTTCTTTACTTTTTGAGGAATTTTCAGGTCATCAATAAAATGATGCAGCGTTGATTTGTCAATTTTTTTATTGGTACGAGTAAGTTCCTTTAATGCTTCATAAGGGTTAGGATAGTTTTCCCTGCGGAGGATCGTCTGGATCGCTTCGGAAACGACCGCCCAGTTGTCCTGTAAATCGCTGCGTATCTTTTCTTCGTTCAGTATAACTTTATCCATTCCTTTAATAAGGGATTTTATGGCGATCAACATATGTGCGACAGGCACACCGATATTCCGAATGACAGTGGAATCGGTCAGATCACGCTGCAGGCGGGAGATGGGAAGCTTTCCGGAAAGATGCCGGAAGATGGCATTTGCCATGCCAAAGTTTCCTTCCGCATTTTCAAAATCGATAGGATTGACCTTATGCGGCATTGCTGAAGAACCTACTTCATCGGCCTTGATCTTTTGCTTGAAGTAATCCATGGAAATATAGGTCCACATATCTCGGCAGAGATCGGTCAGAATCGTGTTGATCCGGCTCAGGTTATCAAACAGGGCGGCCAGGTTATCATAATGTTCGATTTGCGTCGTCACTTTCTGCCTTGTAAGGCCCAATGAACGGCTGACGAACTGGTCGCCGAAGGCTGCCCAGTCAATTTCAGGATAAGCTGCTTTATGTGCATTGAAGTTGCCGGTTGCGCCGCCGAATTTAGCGCCAAAAGGTATGGTTTTAAGAAGTGCAAGCTGGTTTTTAAGGCGGTCGACAAAAACATATATCTCTTTGCCGAGCCTGGTAGGAGAGGCCGGCTGGCCGTGAGTATGAGCAAGCATCGGAATATCTTTCCATTCCCTTGACCTTTTTATCAGGACATCCTCCGCTTCGCTGATTATCGGCAGGAGGACTTCATTCAATGCAAGTTTCGTGGCATAAGGGATTGCTGTATTGTTAATATCCTGGGAAGTAAGGCCGAAATGGACAAATTCCCTGTATTGCTTCAGTTTCAGCTTATCAAAGCGCTTTTTGACGTAATATTCCACCGCTTTGACGTCATGGTTTGTAGTTTTTTCGATCTGCTTAACTTCATCAGCATCCTCAAAAGTGAAGTTTTTGCTTATTGCCTGAAGCTCTTCAAACAGTCCTTTATCAAAGTCTTTAAGTTGTGGCAGGGGGATATTGCAGAGCGCAATGAAATATTCGATCTCGACAAAAACTCGATAATTGATATAAGCCGCTTCTGAGAAATAATATGCTAATGTCTCGGTCTGCTTTCGGTACCTGCCATCGACCGGCGAAATGGCACTGGATGTCGATAATTCCATGGATTTGGTTATTAATTATTTCACCGGGTAAATTTATATACAAACGATTCGAAATGTCAATTATTTGGGATATTTTTTCGAAAATATTTTTAAAGAGGATGATCATCCTATCCATCCACCCTGTAAAAACCGAATATAGAAGAATATCTGGAAGAAGAAATTTATGCCGGTCAATAAGATCATTGATATCCTGGAAACTACCTGATTTATGGATTTGATTCCTAATACCAGGAATAAATATAAAGATAAAAGCAGGAATTTCAGCAAAGCGACAATATGCACATAAGAGCCAAGCAGTAAACAATAACAGAAAATAAGCAGGAAAGCGACCAGCATTCTCTTATTATTCAGATCTGATCTTAAGCTGAAAAAGAAGTTTGTTGCAACAATGATAAAAGGAGCTGCAAATACGAACCGGTTAAGACTGAATAAGCTTCCTCCCCTGAAAAATAAGACAATCAGCGTCATTCCGGCCAGGTATCCGAGAGAAAAGATGACCTCCTTCGGGAAATCGATCTGATCTAAAAATTTCACTTTAAATATTTTTAAAACCAGGACAATTCCGGCTGTCGTCCCAAATAACATCGCAGCCCCGTCCAACCGGACTATTAATCCTCCGCCCCATGATGTAAGCGGAAGCCCGGGCATCTGTAATTTGTTTCCCCATCCCTTCTGGGCATTGAAAAATTCAAACCATTCACCTGTATAATGATATTGGACCAGGCCAACGACGAGAACGCCAAGTAAAACAACCGCAACGTATGATCCCAGTCTTAAATACAGTTTTAAATTGGCCGTTTCACAAAGCAATTCAGATATTATGATGGCCGGGATAAGTACGGTGAACGCCGGCCTTGATAAGGTACACAACAGTAAACCCAAAAGTACGGGATATGTCCTTCTATTCTTTAATCCCATAATAAGTAAGGTCGAAGCTGCAAAAAAAATAGATTCTGTATATGGAAGATAAAAGAATATAAAACTCGGAATGCTCAGGTACAAAACAGTCTCCGGTATTGATATCTTAAGCAGCCGTACCAGCAAGTAATAAGATGTCAAAAATACGATTGCATTAAAGAGTGATATTCCATATACACCCACCGTCAGGAATTTCCATACCAAAGGAAACAGGGGGAAGAAGGCGACTCTGAAACCTTCATAGCCATTATTTTTTATCCAGTAATAATGCTCAGCGTCCCAGTATAAAAAATTGCGCTCTGCCAGTAAACCGGGATAAAACAATAGTTTTACGAGGAAAATAATGATTGAAAATGAAAATATATAAAGAACAATGGCATTTAGCTCCTTGTTGCTGAGTATATTTTTGTTTATCATCATTGCTGATCAAATTTACAATAGTTTGAACAGAAATATCCGCCATATAAATCATTTTCCCTGAAATATGGATCCATTTCCTGCATTTGTTCTATTTTTGAAGTTGTTAATCAAACTATAAATCAAAAGAATAATATGGATTTTACAGATCAAAAGGCGGTCACGGCCGGCAACAAAGGAAAGGATGTCCGGTCCGACTGCCAGGTTACAATGGAACTGACTGAAAGCGGAGGTATCGAGCTGAACATTGAAAGCAGGGTGCAGGCGCTTTATGGAAAAGCTATCAGGAAACTGGCTGAAGAGATCCTGGCCTTTTATGGCGTTAAGCATGCAAAAGTGCTTATCGAGGATTCCGGCTCCCTGGATTTTATTATTGCTGCCCGCCTGGAAGCGGTGATCAGGAGACTTATCACGACTGACAAGGAATACCTGACAGTTTTTCTGCCTGAGAATAATTACCGGACCGAAAAAGACAGGAACAGGATTTCAAGGCTGTACCTTCCCGGCAATTCGCCCAAACTGATGATCAACGCGGGGATTCATAATCCCGACGGGATCATCCTTGACCTGGAAGATGCCGTTGCCGTCGACCGTAAATTCGAAGCCCGCTTCCTGGTCAGGAATGCTTTAAGGAGCCTGGATTTTTACGGAGCCGAGCGGATGGTCAGGATCAACCAGCTTCCATTGGGACTGGAAGACCTGGAATATGTCATCCCTCACAACGTGAACCTCATCCTCCTGCCTAAATGCGAATCCCCCGACCAGATCAGGCAGGTCAATGAAAAGATCGGTGAGATTCAGAAAAAGAAAAAGATTGAAGGAAAAGTCTGGTTGATGCCGATCATCGAAAGCGCAAGGGGCGTGGTATACTGTTATGATATAGCCTTTTCTGCCGGCAATATCGTCGCCATGGCCATTGGGCTGGAAGATTATACTGCCGACCTGGGCACGTTGCGGACCGAAGAAGGCACTGAATCTTTCTTTGCCCGGGCCAAGCTTGTCATTGCCTGCAAGGCTGCAGGGATCCAGGCGATCGATTCGGTATTCTCCGACGTCGGCTGATATGGAAGCTTTAAAACGCACTATTCTTCGTTCCAAAGCGCTTGGCTTCAACGGTATGGGATGTATCCACCCGAGGCAGATCGCCGTTATCCATGAAAACTATGCGCCGGAGGATGCCGAGATCGAAAAAGCAAAGAAAGATATATATCGCTTTCCAGGAAGCCACCGAGAAAGGATTGGGAGTAGTTTCGCTCGGAACTAAAATGATTGACCCGCCGGTGGTCAAACGGGCATTGAAGGTGATCGACCTGGCCGTAGCAACCGGTAAACTATCTAAAAACTGGAGGGAAGGATTATGAAAAAGTGTGATAAACTTATTAAAAATGCAGCCGGCAGGATAGTTCCGCAGGTAATCAACGGCGAACAGCATATTCCATATAAAGGTATCGGCAAACATATTCCTGACGGACGGAAATTCGGGCCAAGGATATCCAGTTGCGCCAATTACCCTGCTGATGGCAATAAAGTGCTCCCAAATCTCAAAGAGGCGCTCATTCGCGCAGGATTGCGCGACGGGATGACCATTTCCACCCATCACCATTTCCGCGACGGAGACCTGGTGGGGAACGAAATATTCCATATCGCCCATGAACTTGGCATTAAAAACCTCCGCTGGTTCCCTTCCGCTTCATTTCCCTGTCATGAGCCTTTGATCAGATATCTTGAAGATGGAACGATCAACCGGATCGAAGGAAGTTTGAACGGCCCTCTCGGCAGGTTTTGCTCGGAGGGAAAGATGCAGGGTCTTGGCGTCCTGAGGTCGCACGGGGGCCGCTACCAGGCCATGCAGGACGGAGAAGTGCAGATTGATATCGCCGTCATTGCCGCGCCTACAGCAGACCCATTCGGCAATGCAAACGGTGTGAACGGGCCCGCCGCTTGCGGACTGCTCGGCTTTGCCCTTGCAGATTCACAATATGCCGATAAGGTCATTGTCGTTACGGATAATCTCGTCCCGTTCCCATGCATCCCGTGGCAGATCCACGGGAATTATGTCGATCATGTAGTGGTGGTGGATAAAGTCGGGATCCCCGAAAAGATCGTTTCCGGCACGACCCAGATCACGCGCAGCCCCGACAGGCTTTTACTGGCAGAGCTTACGGCAAAATTCTGCGATGCGGCCGGTATTGTCAAGGATGGCTTTTCGTACCAGGCCGGGTCGGGAGGTACAGCATTATCAATTGGCATCTATTTCAGCCAGATGCTGAAAGAACGCGGCGCTAAAGCCCGTTTCATCAGAGCCGGCAGCAATAAATACCCGGTCAGGATGCTTGAAGAAGGACTGGTGGATTATATCCTCGACGGTCAGACTTTCGATATGGAAGGCGTCCGCTCGATGCGCGAGAACCCCAATCATGTCAATACCAGTCCGTTCACCAGTTATAATTATCACGGCAAAGGCAACTTCGCATCCCTGGTAGATGTGGTGATCCTTGGCGCTACGGAAGTTGACCTGAATTTCAACGCCAATGTGGTGACCCATTCCGACGGTTACCTGCTTCATGGCATCGGCGGATGGCAGAACTGCCTCTTCTCCAAATGCACCATTCTCCCGATCCCGCTTTTCCGCGACAGGATCCCTGTCATCCGCGATGAAGTTACCACGCTGTGCGGCCCCGGCGAACTGGTTGACGTGATCGTCACCGAAAGGGGAATTGCCGTTAACCCGCTGCGCCAGGACCTGATCGATAAGGTCAAAGATTCCGGATTGCCGCTTAAAACCATAGCGCAACTCAAGTTTGAAGCGGAAAAGATCTGTGGAAAACCGGCAAAAATAGAGCTGGACGATGAAATAGTGGCAGCTATCAAGTGGGTGGACGGTACGGTGATCGATTCGGTGAGAAAAGTGATGAAGTAGGACGGTAAGACTGTAAGACTGTAAGACTGTAAGACGGTAGGACTGTAAGAAATAAACTTTATTCATTATTATTGAATAATATCCGGAATATATTGATCCGGTATTGGGGTTTCTCGACATTTCGCCCGATGCAGGAGGAGATTATCCAGTCGGTTCTGGATGGCAGGGATACCCTGGCGCTTCTGCCAACCGGCGGCGGCAAATCCGTTTGTTTCCAGGTACCGGCACTGGCCATGGATGGCGTTTGCCTGGTTATCACTCCTTTAATTGCACTGATGAAGGACCAGGTTGAAAACCTGAAGAAAAAAGGCATCAAAGCGGTGGCGGTTTATTCGGGCATGCACCGGAACGAGATACAGCTGGCCTTTGATAATTGTGTCTTCGGTGATGTCAAATTTCTCTACCTCTCCCCGGAGCGCTTGCAGACCGAACAATTCCGGCAGATTATCCAGAAACTGAAAGTGTGCCTGCTTGCCGTCGATGAGGCCCATTGCATCTCGCAGTGGGGGTACGATTTCCGGCCTCCTTACCTGCAAATCGCCGAGATCAGGAAATATATGCCTGAAGCGCCTGTCCTGGCGCTTACAGCAACAGCAACACCCGACGTGATAAAGGATATTCAGAAAAACCTGGAATTCAAGTCGGAAAATGTCTTCAGGAAAAGTTTTGAAAGAAAAAACCTGACCTATGTCGTCATCAGGGAGGAAGATAAGAACGGAAGGTTGCTCAGGATTTTGAAAAAAGTGCCGGGTACGGGCATTATTTATGTAAGAAACCGGAAGAAAACGGTTGAAACGGCAACATTCCTTCGCAAAAATGGCATTAAGGCGGATTTTTATCATGCCGGACTTGATATGCAAGCCAGGAGTAAAAAGCAGGATGCCTGGATCAGGGAAGATATCAGGATCATTGTCGCCACCAACGCGTTTGGAATGGGCATCGACAAGCCCAATGTCAGGCTGGTCGTTCATATTGACCTGCCGGACAGCATCGAAGCTTATTTCCAGGAGGCCGGCCGGGCCGGAAGGGATGAAAGACGGTCATTTGCAGTGACCCTGTTTCATCAGGCCGACCTCGCCCGCCTGCAGGAAAATCTTGAAAAGGAATACCCCCCGGTTGAAAAGATCAAAGAGGTATACCAATCATTGTGTAATTATATTCAATTGCCTGTGGGGAGCGGTAAAGATGAAAGTTTCGATTTTGAGATTAATAATTTCTGCCGGAATTACGGCTATGCCCCGGTGATTGTCTATAATTCTCTCCGGTTCCTGGAGAGGGAAGGTTATATTTTGATGAACGAATCCCTGGAAACGCCATCGCGTATCCATTTTGAATCGGAACGGGAAGATCTCTACCGCTTCCAGGTTGAGAATAAAACTTTGGATCCTTTTATCAAATTATTGTTAAGATCATATTCCGGGGTTTTCACCGACTTTGTCCAGGTGAATGAGGCGGAACTTTCGAAACGGGCGGGATTAAAGGAAGACGAAGTGATTTCAAACCTTCAGAAGCTGCAGAAGGCCGGAATACTTAGTTATGCCCGGCGACCCGGCAAGCCCCAGGTTATTTTCCCCGTGGAAAGGCTCGATCTGAAAAACCTGCAGATTTCACCTGCAAACTATCATGAGAGGAAGCGCTTTGCCACGATCCGGATGGAGGCGATTATGGAGTATGTTACTTCGGATGAACTATGCCGGAGTCAAATCTTACTGAAATATTTCGGCGAGGCCGGGGTCGCCCGTTGCGGCAAATGTGATATCTGCCTTGAGCGGAATAAAATGAACCTCAATGAGATAGAATTCAACCAAATCAGGTTAAAGGTAAAAGAATTGCTTAGCCAAAGACCGATGACTTTGCCTGAGTTGGTCTTTGAAGCAAGCGCTTACGGCGAAGCTCATATACTGCTCGTTATCAGATGGCTGGAAGACAAAGGAGCGATCGTACGGGATGATCAGATGAGATATGAGTGGCAGAAGCAGTTCAGACTGAGAATATAGTCGGCAGTTGGCAGTCGGCAGTCGGCAGTTATAAATCAGTAGTTATGAAAATAAGCAGATCATTCTACACAAGGCAGGACGTGGTTCAGATAGCGAGGGATCTGATCGGAAAGTACCTTTATACCAATTTCGATGGAAAGTTGACAGCCGGGATCATCATCGAAAGCGAGGCTTATGAGGGAGTTACGGATCGCGCATCCCACGCTTTCGGGGGCAGGCGGACAGCCAGGACTGAAGTAATGTATTCGCACGGCGGTGTAGCTTATGTTTACCTGTGTTACGGCATTCATTCCCTTTTCAACATAGTCACAAATAAAGTGAATATCCCCCATGCCGTTCTCATCCGGGGAATCTATCCGGTGAAAGGACTGGATATTATGAAGATGAGGGTTCAGAAACCTGAACTCGGGCCCGGCTCAGGATCGGGTCCCGGGAAAGTATCGAAATTATTGGGGATTCATTATTCTCATTCAGGCATTGACCTGTTGAGCGATATGATTTGGCTCGAAGATGAGGGATTGGACCTTAATGATAAGGTGTTGACCGGGACCAGGATAGGGGTGGAATATTCAGGGCAGGATGCTTTATTGCCATACCGGTTTTGGGTTCCGGAAGGAAAAATCAAACTATAAAAAAAACCGGCTTTGCAACTGCAAGGCCGGTTTTTTTAAGCATTTAGAAAAGGAAGCTTATTTCACCGTGTTGGAAAGATCGGCACCAGCTTTGAATCTGACGACTTTCTTGGCAGCGATCTTGATTTCTTTTCCAGTTTGCGGGTTCCTGCCTTTTCTGGCGGCTCTCTTGGCAACTGAGAATGAACCAAATCCAACCAGAGCAACCCTGTCGCTTTTCTTCAGTGCCTTCATGGTGCTGCTGATAAAAGCCTCAAGGGCCTTTTTGGAATCGGCTTTGGTCATACCGGTTTCTTTTGCCATTGCATCGATTAATTCTGCTTTGTTCATGTTTGTAAGTTTTTAAAATTTAACGTTACATAAAACACTGCAAAATTAAGCATTCTACAGAAAAAGTCAAGCGAAAAGCCCGTAAATGCTGAAAAAAGTTAATAAAAGGGGGTTTTTGTTAATAACTCGAGCCTTAAAAGCTTTGTTACAGTAAGGAAAGCGAGCTTTTATCCGACTATTACCCTATAGTCCAGTCAGAATTTATCCTGAAACCCCTCAAAAACTCTTCAATTTTCATAACCCGTTTACCGGCCTGCTGGATCTCCCTGATATGCAGGATCCCGTCATTCGTGGCTACAGCAAGGTCTGATTTGCCGTCGGTAATAATGTCTAAAGCCTTAAAATGTCTGTCAGGAGCGGATTTTAAGGTTTCATAGATTTTGACGAAAAAAGTTTCACCCGAGGGCGACGTGAAATAAGTGAAAGCAGCAGGGTAGGGGCTCAGACCCCGCACTTTATTGTAGATTTCACCGGTGCTTTTTGACCAGTCTATGCGGCAATCCTCCCTGAATATTTTTGGCGCCGTTTTCAATGGGACTGAAAAGTCGGCCAGTTCTGACTGTGCTATGGTTTTTATATTTCCTGCTGAAATAGCTTCGGTCGTCTTCAGAACCAGCGCCGCACCTGCAATTTTCATCCTGTCATGCAACTCGCCGGCAGTCTCTTCAGTACCGATTTCCATTTTTTCCTGAAAAATTATCTCGCCGGTGTCTATCTCTTCTTTTAAGAAAAAGGTAGTCAGGCCGGTTTCAGTTTCACCGTTAATAATGACATGGTTTATCGGCGCAGCGCCCCTGTATTGCGGTAAAAGGGAAGCATGCAGGTTGAACGTGCCCAGCCGGGGCATCTTCCAGACTATTTCCGGAAGCATCCGGAAAGCGACCACGATAAAAAGATCGGCCTGAAGAGAACTTAGTTCGTGAATGAAACCGGGATCCCTGAGCTTCTCTGGCTGAAGCACTCTGAAACCCTGCAGTAGAGCATATTGTTTCACCGGTGAACTCTGCAATTCCTGCCCGCGCCCGGCAGGTTGGTCAGGAGCCGTTACGACGCCCGCAATATTGTAACCATGATGGACAAGGATTCTAAGAGAATCTACCGCAAATTCAGGGGTGCCGAGGAAAACGATTTTGATAGCTTCCTTCATACAGAAGCCGAAATTACAAAAAAGGGAGATTACTTAGACCATCCCTTTGGCCCGGGCGATATATTTATCTATCTCCCTGGCTTCGTTGCTGGTGGGGTACTTATACTTTATGCGCTCGTAGGTTTCAAGCGCTTTTTTATAATCTTTCAGGATTTCATAGGTCCATCCGGCCTTCATCAGGTAAATTGGCGCAGTGAAATCATTTTCTTTCAGGTCAGCCGCCTCAATATAATAACTGACAGCCTTTTCAGGTTGGTTCAGTTCGAGATAAGCATCACCGATCGCGCCTTTGGCCATCGGGGCAATGATCTGGTCTTTTCCTTTGAAAGATTTAAGGTGATCGATGGCTTCCTCAAACCTGCCCATTTTCAGGTAACACAGACCGGCATAATACTTGGAAAGGTTCGCGCCCTTTGTCATGCGATAATCGTCTATAATCGCCAGGAAACCCGGGTACATCCCGTCGCCGTTAAGCGCGAGATTAAGTGAGTCGCTATCGAAATACTTCTCTGCCATGAACATTTGCTCCTTGGCCGCCTGTTCCCGGGGGGCCATATAAAAACGTTTAAAACCGAAAAATACCAGGACTACTACTACAATCACGCCAATGACGATAGTCAGTATCTTCTGGTTACTCTCGATAAATCGTTCAGTTTTGCTTAATGCCTCTTCAACTTTAACGATCCCGCCTTCAGTTTTATCCTGCTTTTTAGCCATATCCGATTACCATTTTAATATTCAGGGTGCAAAAGTAAATCTTTTTCTTGATTTGGCAAGCCTCAAAGTTTTTATTAACTTTGTCCATCAATCGTACAATAGCTAATAATAAACATTATGGGAAAAGGAGATAAAAAAACCAGGCGCGGAAAGATCCTGATGGGGTCATATGGCGTCAGAAGGCCCAAGAGAAAAGTAAAAAGTGTACTGCCTCCGCCGGTAGCTTTGGTCCCGGAAATCCCGGTCAAGGCCGAAAAGGAAAAGGCCCATGCAAAACCAAAAGTCGAGAAAGAAGAAGTCGTGAAAGAATCCCCGGTAATGGAAACTCCTGTTGAGGAAGCTGTGAAGCCCGCCAGGAAAAAGGCGCCGCCAAAAGCAACGGCAAAGAAAGAAAAATAATTTTCCCCGGATTGAATTTGATTTGTAAATAAAAATAGCAGGAGCCTAATCGCCTCTCGCTATTTTTTTAAACAAATGACCCCGCTCCTCGAAATTTTTAAAACTGTCGTAAGAAGCCGCCGCAGGCGATAACAGGCAGATTTTTCCAACAGCTGTCTCCCTGAAAATGACTTCAAATGCTTCCTGAAAAGAACCCGCAAGGTAAAGGCACTTGTCTTTCTTTTTAAAGGCCTGAAATCCTTCGTACATCCGCTTGCCGGCCTTTCCCAGAAAAATAAAATTCCGGATATGCGACTGGTTCAGAAAATCAATAAGCTCTGAATAGTCAAGCATCCTGTCATACCCTCCAAGGATCAGCGTATCGGTCTCAGGCAAAGCCCTTACTGCAGCAATGGTCGCTTCGGGGATAGTCGCAATCGAATCGTTGTAAAAATGAATGCCCCTGTAAAATCCGACATACTCCAGGCGGTGCTCCAGTCCGTGAAAAACCGAAAGCCCCTTTCGGATCATCTCATCGTCCGCCCCGGCATTCCTGGCAGCCAGGATGGCAGCCATCATATTCATCCGGTTATGCTTGCCTTTCAGAGGAAATTCATCGGTGATTTCAATAAATGGACGTTCATTCCCATCCTGGCAAAGCACTATCGTATTGCCGGATAAATAACAACCTTCTTTCATGTGAAATCCTGAAGAAAATGATAAATATTTCCGTCTGGCTTTTATCTTGTTGATACGGTCTGAGATCCCCGGTATATCTTCATTATAAATAAAAATATCCCATTCAAGCTGGCCGGAAAGGATCCTCATTTTGGCATTGTAGTAATCTTCAAGGGAAGGATACCGGTCGAGATGCTCCGGGAACAGGTTAAGCAATACCGAAACAGAAGGTGCAAGTATGGAATTCTCCAGTTGATGGGATGACATTTCGAAAACTATCCTTGTTTCGGGGCCGACCTGGTCCAGGTAATCAAATGGCGGAAGGCCTATATTGCCGACAAGTATGCTTGGAATGCCCGACGTTTTCAGCAGGTGATGGATCAGGCTGGAAGTAGTGCTCTTTCCTTTCGTACCGGTAATCCCGATTATCTGCCTGTGATAAGCCCGGAGCATCAGGTGGGTCTGTGAAGTGAGAATGGTCCCGGGATCAATATCCGGGTCTGCGGGAAGGCCGACCCCCGGGCTTTTAATGATCAGCCGGTAATTTGCAAGGGATGCCAGGTAATCATCACCCAGGTGAATGGTGAGATTCGTACCATTGAGAAGATCGCCGGTCTTCAGTTTTAAATCTTTATCACGGTCGGCAATCCCCACAGCAAGTCCGGGAAAATTGCGCCGGATATAGCGGAAAGTCGATTGTCCTTCCCTGCCAAAGCCGAGGATGAGCAGTTTCCGGTCTGAAAGTAATGGTGACAACAGGTTCTTCATCGGAGCTCCTTTGCCAGCAGGTTAAAGTATTTCTCCGGTACGAAATGATCCTGGTCAGTATTGGTCAGCATTTTCTTAAGATCATTTTGCGAAGTGCTTTGGCTTCTCCTGTCATGCTGGTGCAGTTGCAGAAGGCAGGGGAGGCTGCCTTCCCCGTACATTTCAGCAGCACGGTCCAGGGCGGCATTGACCTCATCCACCGTGCCGATGCAATCAAATGGCTTGATTTCCTGCCTGCCGGATAATTGCTCGAAAGTGTCTTTCAAAGCCGGGTCATCGAGCAGGTTTTTCCCGAAAATTTCAGTGAGGACGGATGGTTTAATAAACGGGGAAAGAATGATAAAAGTGAACAGGCATTTCGGGCATGTCCCGCACCAGGTGCCTGTTTTGCTCCCTACGTTGCAACTTTTAAAATGATGGAAGAATTCAGGCATTTCCGAGAACAGCCGTGCTATCTGCAATTCGGACAGTGGCCGGAGCAAGCTGAAATAATTGAATCCGGGTGAAATAAATGATCTGGCGTACACTCGAAAATCTTTTTCAAATCCTATTGATTTGGAATACTGGTGGTTGATGGAAGTCCCCGGGACTGTTGGCTCACTGGCACTGGCTTCATTCGACAGGATGATCTCGCCCCTGCCTGTCAAAAAGGCAGCCAATAAAGAATAAAAGGCGAGCAATGCAGAAAATGGCGTATGGCCGTTCAAAAATCCCATCTTGTTCAGTTCCAGCAATTGCGGGTGAATTTTCCTGTTAAATTCGACAATCTTCCGGTTGTCTTTGCCTGCTGCACGGATAACTTCCCTTGTTGTATGCCCGGGATTGATGGCAAACGGCAGCCAGTTTACCCCGGCCCTGTTCAAGAGTCCCATTGTAACTGCAGAGTCCTTCCCGCCCCCGACGGGGATAAGGCTTCCATCAGCCGGATCAAACGGAAAAGCTGCCGGCAGGCTTTCATCACCGTATGTGATCCTCATAAAATCATCTTCATTGACCTTTATGGAATTCAGATAAAAGAATTCTCCGAGGCCATTGAAGTAAATCCTTTTCCAGAAACTTACCTGTCCGGAAGACAATCCGCGCGGTTTGATAATCACTTCGGGCGGACAGGCAGCTTTCCAGTAGCTGATCAATTCGATCATTCCGGCATGGAAAACAAGGTTGTCGAGTTTGCCGGCGGACAGGTTTTTAAAAGGAATGAACAGTTCATCAATATAAGGGATGCTGACCTGCGGATGAAAAGAGTACTTGCCTGGCAAACTGAATGAAAAGCTTAATTCCAGGGAATTACCCGTGAAATGATAATCATAGGCATCATATGATAAAACGGGAAATTCTTTTCTTAATTCACGAAACTTTAAAAAGTTATCAGGCCAAATCATCAGGCTGGTATTATTTTTGTATTTTTAAAAGTCAAAAGTAATCAATTCGGGTGCATCCCGGAAATTGAGGCATAAAATGAAAGATATCCACGACCTGCTCAAAATAAAGACCAATGACATTAAACCTGCCCGTGGTAAGATCCTGATTTCGGAGCCTTTCCTCCTGGACTATTTCTTTAAACGGTCAGTGATCCTCCTGGCCGAGCACAATGATGAGGGAACTTTCGGCGTAATCATCAATAAACCGATAAAAGCCCGGTTCAATGACATTGTCAAGGATTTCCCGGAGTTTGACTCTAAATTATATCTGGGAGGACCTGTCCAGAGCGATAGTCTTTTCTTCATCCATACTTTGGGAGACAAGGTGGAAAACAGCCTGGAAATTCTCCCGGGTATATACTGGGGCGGAGATATTGAACGAATCAGGGAGCTGATCGAACTGGACCAGGTAAAACCGAAGCAGATCAGGTTTTTCGTCGGCTATTCGGGTTGGTCGCCAAACCAGTTAAATGAAGAGCTGGAAAAAAATTCCTGGGTGGTTTCCAACATATCAGCGGACGATATTCTGAGGACAACGCCGTCAATGCTCTGGAACCGTTCGCTTCGCCGCCTGGGTGGCGAATACGCACACTGGATCAAATTCCCGGATGATCCATCCGACAATTAATTCATTCGGTTTTAAACCAAGTTTTCAGATCATTCCTGAACCATGCGTAATTTCCATAGTATAATTCTTTTCATTCTTGCCGGTTTTACCTGTATGGGGACGCTTTCCGCCCAGACGTCAAAACTACAGCAGGGTAAAGCTCAGCTTGATAATGGTTCTTACTATAAAGCCCTGGAATATTTTAACCAGGTGATCAGCCAGGAAAAGTCGATGACTCCGGATATACTTTCCGAAGCATATTATTACCGTGGCCTTACTTATGTTAAATTGTACAATAAGGTATATTCAGGTGATGATAAAGAAGAGCAGGAACTTTATCAGGATGCTTTGCTTCATGCATACAGGGATTACAAGGCCGGCCTTGGCCATGATAACGGCACTCTCTGGAAAAAAATAGATACGGAGATAAAGAACCTTCATCATCCCTTGCTGCAGCAGGGCTTGACATTGCTCAATGAATATAATGACCTTGTTTTTAAGGGGAAAGGCGATCCGAAAATACTCGAAAGGGCTGAAGATTACCTGCTTGCGGCTCATGAGATCAGGGAATCATACCTGGTTTGTGATTTGCTTGGACAGGTATACCTGGATAAAGGGCAGAAACAGGAAGCGGCAGAATATTTCGCCAAATCTGAAAAGCTTTATAACGATAAATTACCTGAGGAGCCTGATTTCCTCATGGCTTACGTTTTTTACCGTTTGGCGGCAATTCATAAAGCTGAAGATATCAAGCTTGCCCTTGAAGACGATCAGCGGGGGCTGAACTTCATGGCAAGCGAGCATGAAAGGTTTTTAGCCATGAAGGATAAACTGACGCCTGAAAGGTTGCAACAAATGCAAGGCCAGTATGACCTGGCTTTGAAGGACCTCACAAATTTGAAGCTTGACCTTTTCCTGACCGATACCAGCCAGTATGTTGCTGCACTGCATGTTTTTGAGCAGGAGTTGTCTGAAAAGCCTGATGATGTCGACGTTTTGATCGGGTACGCATCATTGCTGGAAAAATCTGATAAGGACAAGGCCATACAGACGTACCAGAAAGTTTTGGAACTGGCTCCTGACAATACGATCGCCCTGTTCAACCTCGGGGCTTTATATTACGATAAGGGAAAGACACTTGTAGGCACGGCACAGGAATCTACCGAAGATAAACAGTATGATATCCTCATGGAGGAAGCTAAAAATGATTTTGAAATAGCCAGGCCATATTTTGAAAAAGCGCTGGAAAAAGATCCCCGGTCACCGGAGATTATCAGGGCACTTAAGACAATTGCCTTTGTGCTGGATGATCAGCCGGCGTACGAGAAATACAAAGAGATGGAAGGTGAGCAGGGCAAGTAGGAATGTGCCTGCTATTCATCTTTAACAGCCTGATATTTTGTTTTCTATATTTGCATGTTAAATCTACATTATGAAACGGAAAATCTTTACGCTATTCATCCTGCTTCCATTTATTTTCATTGCCCTGGACTCATTTTCACAATGCGAACCGGCAACCCCGGAGCAATGCCCCGATCCGGACAATAACGGGGCTATCTGCCCTGACACCCTGGCAATCGGTTATGCAGGTTTTCCTTACAGCCAGGTGGCGACGATCGTTTCTCCGCAGGTCTATATTATGAATGATACCACAGAAGTCGCCCTGCATCATATCGTATTGCAGGAGATCGGCAACCTGCCACCGGGATATTCATGGCATACCAATGCGCCTGACAATATCTTCATGGCAGGCGGTTACTATTGTGCTCTAATTTCGGGCACGACTGACTCGGTGGCGGATTACGCCCTCCGGATCGTTGTAGACGTCTATGCAGTGATATTCCCGGGCTTACCGCCCATAAAAGTGGCTACGGCCATCGATTCCACCTCGCTCACCCTGGTGGTCCTGGATGATTCCGGCATCAAGGAGAATGCAAATTCTTCTTTTTTTGCCCGTCAGAATATTCCAAATCCCTTCCAATCTGAAACGAGGGTGGAATTTTATTCGGAAAAGCCCGGCCGGATTGACTTTGAGGTGTATTCAATGCTCGGTGAGAAGGTTTATGCAGAAAAACTGGAGGCCGCCAGGGGCGAAAATGTGCTGGTCTTTAACGGGCAAAAGCTTCCGGAAGGTTCCTATTTCTATATTTTGCGGTCGGAAAGCAGCAAGTCGTACGGAATAATGATCAGGACCGATTAAATTGATCCCGGGAAAAATTGGTTAATCTCACCTGTATGGGTGTAAAAAAGATATTTTCCAGGTGTTTTATCCTGGCTGTCTCTTTGAAGACCGTGCTGCTGCTGTTTTCACAGGTTTCCCTTGGCCAGCAGGCTGAGATTGGCGGAAGTGTGACCGATGCCTTCGGGGGAGACACCCTGGCCGGCGTAAATATTCTTGTCGATAGCATCACAGTCGGGACGACAGATGATGGAGGGCACTACAGGATAGCCGTCACACCAGGGAAGCACGAGATCATCTTCAAGTTCATCGGGTACCAGCCTGAAAAGCTGGTCATCGAGTTCGTGCCGGGCGGTAATATTCGTCGTGATGTCCGGCTCAGGTCCGTGATAGTGGAGCTGAACACGGCCGTGATCACCGCTTCCAAATACGAGCAGAGGCTTTCCGACGTGACGGTCTCGATGGAGGTCATCAAGCCTGATTTTATTGAGAAGCAGAATATACAGCATCTGGATGACGCCCTGCGGCTCTTGCCCGGCATAGATGTCCTGGACGGCCAGGCCAGCATACGCGGTGGCAGCGGGTATTCCTACGGAGCCGGCAGCAGGGTCATGCTACTGGTGGATGATCTCCCGATGCTGACGGGTGACGTCAATTCCGTGAAATGGAATTATATCCCGGTGGAGCTTATAGGCCAGGTGGAGGTCATCAAAGGTGCGTCATCCGCCCTGTACGGCTCATCGGCGCTCGACGGGGTGATCAACGTCAGGACTGCCACTCCCGGCAACACGCCGGAAACGACAGTGAACGTGTCGGGCGGCCTGTACACGCCCCCGGCGCGCAAAGAGCTCAGCTGGTGGTGGGATGGAGTCCCTTTATTTGGAGATATAAAAATTTCGCACCTCCGCAAAGCCGGGCCGTTCGATATAGTCTTGGGCATCAACGGCTTTGCGAATGAAGGTTACCGCACCGATAACTACGAATATTACGGAAGAGTCACGGCCGGCCTGAGATACAACCCCGTTCACCTGAAAGGTCTGAGCATGGGGATCCATACGAGCTTCCAGCTTCAGAAATCTTCCGACTTCCTGATCTGGACAGACGCCGATTCAGGCGCACTGGTGCAGAACCCGCTGTCGGTTTCCCATACGGGCGGCATACGGTTCAATATCGATCCATATGTTTATTGTTATGATAATTATAAAGGCAGGCATAACCTGATGACACGCTATTATAAGGTCACGAACGATTTCCCGGAAACCCCCGATAAGAACAACGGCTCGGATTATTTTTACGGGGAATACCAGTACCAGCGCACTATGAATGAGATGCACCTGTCAGCGGGCGCAGCGGGTTCTTATACGCTGGGGAATTCGCAGTTGTACGGCGATCATAAGGGCTCCACTATGGCCCTGTATGCCCAGTTCGACGGGCAGATCTACAAGAGCTTGTCTGTCAGCCTGGGATTGCGATGGGAAAGATATACGCTGGACCGGACCGACGATGAATCTAAGCCTGTTTTACGTGCCGGTATAAATTACCATGCCGCCGAAGCAACCTACGTCCGTGCCTCTTTCGGCCAGGGCTACCGCTTTCCTTCGATGGCTGAAAAATATACGTCGACCTCACTGGGCAGCCTTAACATTTTCCCCAACCCGGATCTCCACGCCGAGACCGGCTGGAGCGCTGAAGCGGGCGTCCGCCAGGGTTTTCAATTCGGGAACTGGAGCGGATTCCTCGACCTGGCGGGATTCTGGACCGAATACCAGGATATGATGGAATTTACTTTCGGTGTATTTAATTACAGCGGAGATACCTTACCGACACTGGAAAACCTGGGTTTCAAGTCTGTAAATGTGGGTGAGGCAAGGATCACCGGGATCGATGTTTCCATCAACGGGCAAACCAGGGCGGGAATAGCCGCATTTAATTTTTACGCCGGCTATACTTACATGAATCCATTGGATCTTTCTTCCGATTCACTTGGCGAACAGATGCTTAAATACAGGTATAAGCACTCAGCCAAAGGCGATCTCGAAGTAATCGTGAAGAATTTTGACGCCGGCCTTACAATCATCTACCAGAGCTTCATGGAACGCATCGATGCGGCCTTTGTGGAGAAAATACTGGGACAGGAATTTTTCCCGGGACTTAAGAATTACCGGAAAAAAAACGACCATGGCGCGGTTGTCCTTGATTTCAGGGTCGGTTACCAGGTAACGCCTTCCTCACGGGTCAGCCTCATCATCAAAAACCTGCTGAACAAGGAATACATGGGACGGCCGGGCGATATTCAGCCTCCGCGCACGATCAGCCTGCAATATATTTTAAAGCTCGGATCGTAGAAATCAAGGTCTGCATCACAGGGTCACCTTGAAATACCTGATCCCCCCGGGAGGGACGGCTTCATTTTCATCAAACGCCTGTTCTTTCAAACCATCCGGGTCGGAAAGGAAAATCATACGGAAATTATTTTCCCATGAAGGGAATTCATTTTCAGTTCCCGTGTTATAAAGGGTGATAAGGATCTCTTTTCCCTGGTTCACGGGCTTGACGGATGTGATGACCAGCCCGCTGTTCCTTAATTTCAGCAGGGAAGCTTTTCCCTTCTGCCAGCCACCTCCTTTTTTCGTTATCAGCGGCTGACGCTCGCTAATGGCGGCTTTTTCAGCCATGGCGGCGTCGAACTTCATGTGAGGCATGATGACGTATCTGAAAGTGACCTGGCCTTCCTGCGCCGCCGCAAAGTTCGTTTCCCAGTAATTGTTCATCGCATAAGAGAAAAATGTCTGCGTGGGCGCGATGGAATCGACCCATCCGCAGGCTATTTCATCCATGGTCAGATTTCCCGCTTCAAATAGCGGGGCATCAGGGCATATGACGGTCACCCCGGACCTGTCGCCTGAAATGTCCAGCCAGTGCTCCATAGCCAGGAAATTTTTATTGGACCCGGGAAGCTGATCCTTCTGGGGCCGGCAATAACCATAAGCAAGGTCGTACCGCATGTCACCCGGAATTTTAAAGGGGAATGCGAGATGCACGGCTTCCGGCGTGTAAACTTTTTTCTTGTCGAAGGTATTGATCACTTCGACTTTGTTCAAATCGCCGATTATCCTGATCGTTGTCGTAATGCTGTTGCATCCGGGAGCTTCCGTTTCCACCCTGAGGGAAGTCATCACCGGGCCATCTTCCAGGAGAGTAATGCTTTTTAATTGCGCTTTCAGCGGATTTGAGGGTAACCGGCCATCGACGTAAAGGTATTCGTTAAGCCCCGAATACTTCGACGTATCAACCATTTCTTCGCCTGTTTCTTTCCAGATGAGGGAAGAAATGGCGCCTGTTTGTTGATTAATTTTAAGGATGAAGCGGGAGGATTGGAAGATTGGGGGATTGGGGGATTGGGAGATTGGGGGATTGGGGGATTGGGGGATTTGGGGATTGGGTGGTTGGCTTTTGATTTTGTAAATTTTTGAGCCTAAAGCGGGGATGTCTTTGGCGATAAACGTGATATTGTCGTCTGACATGACCTGCGTGATCACATCATTTCCTGATGCGTCGGTTAACGTGACCTCTGAGCCGGGCGTACCGCCTGAAACAGTGGCCAGGCCGCTTCTTGTCCACCCGCAGGAGTTGATCACTTCCACGGCATCTGCTGCAGGACCGCCCAGAACTTTGCTGGTCAGGGCGTCAAAGAACAGTTTTTTGCTTTGTTTATCTGCTTCAAGGGCGAATGATTCCTTAATATCCCATTGCTGCAGGGTGAATGGCGATTCCGGCTCGCTGATTGAGTTCCACGATCCCCAGGTGTGCTCATCGAAGAGCAGCACGTCTCGCCAGGCATCCCTGATCTTAGCTTCGGGGTAGCCCGCCGGGTTATACATTGCCCAGAGCGCCTGTGCCTGGGTCAGGCGGCTGGCATTGCCGCGGTTGATTATGGTCTCCCGCGCCGTCGAATATGCCCCGTCTTCCCAGTAACAGGTCAGGTCGCCGGAAACCTCCGGAAGACCGGCGCCATGCTTCTTCTCGAAATTTGAAAATGCTTCTTCAACGGTTGAAATGATAATTTGCGGCGTGGTATATTTTTCGTTCCAATCCTTTACGGCTCCAGGCAGCATCTCATCCACCGGGCCGTTATCCGACCCGATATTATAGCGGAGCATGACTTCTTCATAAGGATATTTATTCTTTTCGAGTTTGCTCAGATAACCGAAGACCAGGTCCTCCTGCAATCGTTTCCGGATGGAACTGTAGGCAAGACCGGTATGGAAGAGAGAATATCCTTCGCCGTGCATCCAGCAAAGGACTTTTTCTTCCCCGGAAGGGGAGACCCAGTAGAAAGGCTTGTCGCCCCAGACTTTGAGAATATTGCCCATTCGTGCGTCGCGGTTGGTGCCCAGCGAGAGGTATTTTACACCGCTGTTTGCCAAAGCCGGTACCAGGGCCCATGACCAGCCCGGGATATCCGTGATCATGGCGCTTGTAAGTTCCGTGCCGCACTCACGTGAGATGCGCCTTCCCGCTTCGAGCAGGCGGTCCAGCTCTTCGGGGCCGCAGAGCGACGTGAGCTCGTTGGCGAACAGGCCGTCCAGTTCTATCCTGCCTGATTTGACAGCTTCCCGGAAAGCTTCCTTCTTTTCAGGGCTCGCCTTGTCATAATAAGATTCCACGGCCCACATTATTTCGCTGCACCATTTAAACCGGGAACCGGGCGGATAGTTTTTGGTAGAATCACCCAATCCGACCGCCCTGTCAAGGTTTGCCCATTGCTTCTTTTCGACTTCCGTCTGGATATCCGTATACCCGATGTCGTTATGCGAATGATGGAGCAGGTAGATAGTCCTGTAAGCGACCGGCTTCACCGGGAAAGATTCATCTGCCAGCACAGTTTTGCCGGCACGGACAACTACTTGTATTTTAGCATCTTCTTTGATCTCCGGTACGGGCAGATACAGCGAATTATAGCCGAAGCCGAGGGTCTGGCTGATCTTTTTGCCGGCGATAGTTATTCTGGCTTCCACCGGTGCTTGATAATGGACGATTTCAGCCCGGAGCACCTGGGAGTTTTCTTTCTTCCCCCGCAAAACCGCCTGCTCGGCAGTCAGGCTGACCTTATCCACTGTTTCATACTTGAATACCATGAACCAGGTCCGGCTTCGGGCGCTTTCGCCCACCACCCTGAACCTCACCGGCTTTCCGGGTTCTATTAAAGATGAAGGAAGATTACAGAACAAATAGCCCATGAAGTCGCCGTATTTATCGACTTCCTTGACCTGGAAAACAAGGCTGGAGCCATCCGGTCCGTCCCAGGTCAGTTTTTTAATGAGCGTATCGGCAGGGGTGAAGATCGTAAAAAGATGGCGGTCGTTGACATAGACTTTCCACCGGTGCGGATCTTCCGGGTTGACGTCGATGCCGGCCAGAAGCAGGAAGGTTGGGAGATTGTCGGCAAATTGCCGAATTCCGATTTTAAGGTTGCCAGGAACGAGGTGCTGATTCCCATTCGATGTAACGGCTAGAATCCTCTGACCTGCACCAGGAGAGAAGTGTCCGCATCCGGCTGGGGGGAGTGATACACCAGGTTTTCCCCTGCAATAGCCGTTTTATATCCCGGGAGATAGGATTGGGACAGGCAGGGAGAGATTAGGGCGGAGAGGAGGGCTGTGCAGAGAAGACGCATGGAATTATAGTGATTAATGTTTAAGGTTTAAGGTCAAGCCAGCTAAATTATGAATTAATCAGGAGCTTGTGCCAAACGCCGGTAATCATTGTTTCTCGCAAACATCATTTTCCTCCCGAAAAACCTTATCTTTGCACGGTTATTGCAACTAAACTGCTGACTGTTGACTGTTGACTGTTGACTTTTCTGCCAATCCCGAAATGTCCAAAAATTCTCCGAATTTTTGTTAACATTTCGAGGATCCTCGAAAAACTACCGAATCGAAGATTCGTTGTTTTTCGGGACTGGCCAACTGCCAACTGGCCAACTGAGTGCACGGGGCTGACCGGTTTTGACAGCAGGTAAGTGGTTGTGTAAGCACGCCGAGCATTGCAGATACGCTCGTAAATATCATCTGCAAAATTTCAAGTGGCGAAAATAACTTCGCTCTCGCTGCCTAATCTGTAAAAGGAGGTGGCTTCATCCCGGGACAAGGTCTCGGGACAGGACGTTCTGCCGGTGGAGATGCCTGATTCCGGCCGGATCACAGGGCGCTCGCAATTTCGGGCTGGTTGTGCCGACGCTCCGGCGGCGCGACGAGATAAAGGAGATACGATAAGGTTTGGGTGCCGTTTTCCGGTCCTTATCCGACAACCAACAAGCGGCTAAGCGCGTAGAAAGCACCTCTGCTATCTGTTTGGACGAGGGTTCGAATCCCTCCAGCTCCACGAACATGTATGATGGACGATGGACGATGGACGATTTAACATTTCATTTAACATGGTCCATTGTACATTTATGTTCTGTTGTACTTCTGATCTTAAGGAATGCATCAGGAGGCATCAGAAAGCGGAAATGTTTTCCGCCAAAACCAATTTCCTTAGCACCAGTTATCTTTAGATCGATTTTATTATCTTATTATTTCTTATTTTTATGAGGATTATTTTCCTGTCATGAATGCTGTAAAATTTGTTGTTCTATTTTTGCTAATCATCGTTGGCACGAAAGGACTTACCCAGCCAGGGGATTATTATCCTCCTCCCTCGGCAGTTGACTTTCAAAACGATACCCTGAGCATCTTTCCCCCGGATTCCCTTCCCGGAAATCCGATAGTATTGATTGGTTATAATGTCTTTGTGGATAACGTATTCTATAATAACATTATAGTGGATGATCCTTTAGAGATAGCCGACTTCCCAATACCCATCAATACCTTTCCGCCCGGAGTCCATTTCTTTTGCGCCAAATCTGTTTATAATACCTGGATCTCAGATAATACCTGCGATACGGCTACCTTAATTTTCGGAAATGATTTGCCGTTCTTTGAGGATTGGTCATCAGGAAGTTTTGAAGGACAGCAATGGGTAAGTTCCGGAGGGAACTGGATTGTTGATCATCAAGACGGCAATCCATCGCCCGGGGCCGTATTCCGCGGAGAGCCTGCGCTGACTAATTACGAAGTGAGCCTGGAGAGTTACCCGATAAATGTACTGGGAATTCGCAACGGAAGTATCAGTATAGAGTTTGATGTTAAACTGCTTAATAATCAGCCGTCCGGAAATGAAATGCTTTTGTTACAGGTGTGGAATTGGACAGCACAAAACTGGGCAACGGCAAAACAATTTGATAATTCAAGCAGAGGCTCCACATGGTTCCATTGCCTGGCCTATAATGTAATGAATAGGAACAGCATTTGCAAAATCAGGTTCCTGGCTTTTGGGGTGAATTCTGCCGACATTCAAAGCTGGGCTATAGATAATATACATATATACCGTCAATGTCAAGGCATAAGTTATCTCTATCTGGATGAATACATTGATCATAACGAGCTGACCTGGGAAGGACTTGGAGGAGGATGTTTTGACGGGTTGATTCATTGGGATGATGGAGTAAATTCGGGTAATTCAATCGGAACAGGAGAGGCTGTGGAATTTGATGTCGCAGCACGTTGGACTCCCATCCAACTGAGTGATTATACCCCTGCGGCAATTTCTCAAATTTCATTCTTTCCTGCAGAGCCCATGGCGACATACAGCGCCAGGATATGGGAAGGAGAGGGTGCGGGGGAACTTGTTTACGACTCCATTCTGACAAACCCGGTGATCGGCCAGTGGAACACAATTACACTTGTAACTCCTATGCCCCTCGATGCTACGAAAGAATTGTGGGTGGGATATCATGTCAATACACCGACAGGATACCCTGCCGGCGTGGATGATGGCCCGGCAATAAACGGGTATGGTAATATGATGTATTTTGAAGGCGCCTGGCAGACCCTCCTCCAGATTAACCCGGCTCTCGATTACAACTGGAATATTTCATGCCAGATTTATAGTTTACCAGATCCATATTGGTTTTACAATATATACCGGCAAACCAACGGCGGTGATTTTCTTTACTATGCATCAACTCCTGTTGCTGATTCTTATTCTGATTGGATGTATCTTGATACGAACATCACCCTTTCTGATTATTATTGTTATGCCGTATCGGCAGTACACATCCAGTATGGCGATACCTGCGAATCCACGAGTAATTTACAGATTTGTGAGACGGACCTCCTGGGCATTGATTCGGCAAAACCGTCAGAATCCCTGAAGATTTATCCAAATCCTGCAAAAGACTGGCTGATAATTGAATCGGAAGAAGCGATCCGGCAGATAAGGATTTATGACCATCTTGGGAATCAGGCACTGGAAAGCTTTCCTGCCGGCACTTCCTTCCGTGTCAATATGGGCCATCTGCCGGCCGGAATATACCTTCTGGTGCTGACAGGGGAAAAGAAAGTTTACAGGGATAAAATAGTTCTCATCAGGTAATCAGCATTTACCAGAAAATATTATATCACTCGTGCCATGATTTGTGTTGTTCAGATTAATGTTTGATCCTTATTGTTCAATGCCACCAAGCCCGAAGGGCTTGAACCCGGTCGGCGGTCGGCAGCCGGCAGTCACAAGGAACATGAAACATGAAACATGAAACATGAAACATGAAATGTTAAATCGTCCCTCGTCCATGTTCGATCGTCCATGAAGGAGCCCCGGATATATGTCCTGGGTAAATGATGCGGGTAGGGAAAAATTATTATATTTGAGGATGTTCAATCAATGCCTTCCTCTTATGAAAACAGTTACACGCAAATCATCACGGACACTTGCCATCATTTTTTATTTTTCGTTCTTTATTTTTCAATTTCCATTATCGTATTCACAGGTGCCAACAGTGCAGGATTGCCTGGGTGCAATCCCGATATGCCAGGACGTATATACTGAACTAAACTCCTATTCGGGATCCGGACATTATCCTAATGAGATATATAATTCAAATGGGGATTGTACACAGGATTGCCCGGGAAGTTGCCTTGACGGGGAACAGAACAGCGTCTGGTATATCTTTACGGTCCAGACGGGAGGATTGCTACGGATGACCATTGATCCGGCCATCGATAATGACGATTATGACTGGGCTGTCTATGAACTCTCGGAATACAGGTGCTCTGATATATACGACCATTACCCGGAGATGCAGAGAAGCTGTAATGCCTACGGTTCGACGACCAATAACGGCCCCACTGGCATCAGCACCCCGGATGGAGGTACGACGAACTGCAACCATTGCGGTGAAGCCGGTTCCAGCAAGTGGAACCTGGATCTTCCCGTCACAACGGGCAAAACCTATGTGCTTATAGTTGAAAACTGGGGAAGCCCGGAAGGAGGCTATACGCTAGATTTCAGCGCATCGACCGCCGATATTTATGATAATGTGCCTCCGGCATTGGACACTGTCCTGACAGATAATATTACCTGCGGGACGACAAATATTATTGTTGATTTTTCTGAGAATGTAAAGTGCAGTTCGGTTGATCCGGCGGATTTTCAGTTTACCGGACCTGGCGGTCCTTATAATATCATGGATGTACAGGGGCAAACCTGTTTGATTGGCGGCACTATGGAAAAGCAATATAAATTGTTCCTTGACCCGCCGCTCACATCCAACGGGGAATATTCCCTGATGCTGGTTGCCGGAAATGATGTCTATGATGGTTGCAATAATATTGCCGGTCCTGATACAATCGTCCTGAGCCTTGACCTGGGCGCCCCGCTTGTAATAGATACGGGAATTGTGATCACACCGGCAGATTATGGAGTAAATAACGGCCAGATCACCGGTCTTATCGTTAATGGAAATGAACCGCTGTCCTATCGCTGGTATGATCATAACAGCGATACAGTCGGCACAGGCCTTGAATTACATGATGTGTATTCAGGAAATTATTACCTCGAAGTAACCGATACAAACGGCTGTAAGACAAATGCCGGTCCTTATTTTGTGGACCTGGCGGAGAATATTTCCGATGCAAAGAAAAACCATCCCGGAACAATTTCCATTTACCCGAATCCTAATACGGGAATCTTTACTATTCAGGTCAGTAAAAATGTTACCGGAATAAAAATATTTAATATGATGGGGGAAATTATTGAAGTTTACGGTAAAGAAAAGATCATTGGCGGAACGATCCGGGCAGACCTGCGACAACACGGCCGGGGCATCTATATGATCCGGGCTGCATCAGATAATGGAATATACTTTTCGCAGCGCGTGCTGGTGTTTTAGAATCTTTTAAATATTTTTAATACAGCGGACATAAAATCCACTATTCATCCCTGCGCCGCCGGATCCGACACCTATGCTACCGCAGTCCAGATGGTGCATGAATGCCCCGGAGCCGCTCTGGGCCGGTGTCCACCAGAATCCGCTTTCCCCGGCGCCTATCCACTGTCCGGTGGCATCCAGCCGTCCTCCCGGATAAGCCGTAAATCCGGTTACATTAGTCGCATCTTCATTATCAGCGAAACATAATGCGCTATCATCGCCGGTGCCTGACCGGATCCCTGCGGCTTTAAGCTTGCTGCCGGCATGGTCGGCGCCGCCAAGGATATCTATCATGGCGGTCCATTCTTCATTTGTGGCAACATGCCATCCTTCCGGCGCAAGGTTCCTGGAGTCATTTACCGCATACCAGTTATAAAGATACCCGAACCGGTCGCCATTAAGAGGATCATTATTGTAACAGCACCATGCACCGGAGGTCGAGTTGAGCCACTGCATTATATCGGTAATGCTATCAACCGGGTCACCGTTACGATACCGGGATGTTTTCAGATTTTCAACCATCCACACCTGGTTCCAGATAGTAACTGTCGTGTAAACATTTCCGTCAATATCTTTCACAGTGTAATTTTCATCTTTATTGCACCCGGGGTGGAATACCAGGATCAGCGCCAGGGTGAGAAATAGTGTTTTTTTCATAGAATTCGGATTTAATGAACTTGCGCCCTGAGTGAATCAGGGGCATTCTTTATTAGTGATTAGTTTTCTTCAGTTTATCAATATCTTCTTCCAATTCCTTTAGATTTTGCTCCTTTTCGATTTTCTTCCGGTATGCCATCATCGGCAGTTGTTCGGAATTTCCGAACAACTGAACTTTCTGACAGTTCGCCTTCTTCAAAAACATTCCTTATATGCTCACTTATTGTAGCTTTCGATTTCTGAAAAAGTTCGCAAAGCTGCCCTTGAGTCAGCCAAACGGTTTCATCTTCCAGCCTCACATCGATCCTGATGTTTCCTTCTTCATTCTGGTAAATGATAATTTCTCCGGGATTCATAATATTTATTTATATATCTTATCTTCACATGTGACCCTCCGGCCAGCCGCATCCTGACTGGCATGTAAAAATACATTTTATTATCGGGTTTTACTCCAGGTTCTCCGGATGCAGTTCTTCGAGGTGATGAATGGAATTGCTTATAAAATAGGGTTATAAATTTCCTGCATAAGCCAGACAAATAGAAATCGTCAGTCGTCAGTCCCGAAAAACAACGATCCGCCATTGGCGGATCGGTAGTTTTTCGAGGATCCTCGAAATGTCATCAAAATTTCAAAGAAATTTTGGACATTTCGGGATCGTCAGTCGTTAGTCATTAGTCAAATGGACGATGGAACATGTTAAATGAAATGTTAAATCGTCCATCGTCCATGTTCAATCGTCCATGTTTTCGTCCATGTTAACCGTTCCCAACGCGAACTCCGCCTGGTGAAAATGTGCTGTCAGCAGCAGCGCTACTTTCGTATCTCACTGTAACAATCACCAAATCCCTGCGCCGGTAAATAATATGCTTGCACAGATAACAGGGTCAATTTTTCAGGTGCCTTTAACTGATAATTAAAGGTGCTTTGTTTGAGATCGATAATTTCATGCTCTGTAGATGTGTCTTTACCATCACTCAGCACCTTGATGAAAATGACTTTGCCGGAGCTGACTCTCTGGTTGTCATCTGCTGTCACTACGCTACCGCTCACATTGTTGCCATCTTTATTGAATCGTTCGAATTTTGTTTTCCTGCCCGTGATGACCTCTGCTTCAACGCCTCCCAATCTGGTCGGCGTAGCTGGATGTTTTTCGGAAGGATTGTCGATATATGCCACGACACCTACCCTGTTAGGTAGCTGACCATATTTATTTACGATCTCCCTGATTTTTATTTTGTCTTTATCCTGTGGATTGCCGGGATCCAGGTGCCCGGTTTTACCGAGAGAGACCGGGATCTTATAAACATTCACCGGGTCGTGTTCAAACATCAGCTTTACCATTTTGGTTTCACCGGGAGCCAGGTAGAGGCTGGTATGTTCCAGATAGGTGCGATACAAAGGATTGGATTGTCCGGGGCGGATATACACAGTGGTTGGCCGGTCATAAGGATTGCCCACTTCTATAAGGGTCATTTCACGGGATGAGGGTGAAGCGGATGCTGAGATAAAGCGGTCGTAATTGGATTGCGCCATATTATTGAAGATGGACATTTCCAGAACGGGTGTCGGACCGGGTGTAATATAACCGGGTATTCTTACGATGATGCAATAATGGCCATTTCCGGGCGGATTCCAGCTGGTGGTGAAATTGACCGTGCCGAGTGCAGGTATATCGCGTGTATCTGCCCCGAGGAAAGTTTCAGGCGTGCCGCCCACATTATAATTCTTCACGTAAAATTCCACGCGGACACCGGGTGCGGCCAGGTTTCCATTGTTCTTCACTGCGGCTATCACGGTATTGGGATTACCTGCCCAGGGCACATTGAACCAGTTGGCGGGATCTGCCAGGTTCCTCGCATTCTGCACTTCTATATCGGGGCTTTGCCACTGGCGTTCAGGGCTCGCAGGCCATGGCCTGATGGAGGGATCGGGTTTGCTGTTTATTCCGTACTCCACTTTTACATCGGCTTTATTTGCCGTGATGCCGGATACGCTTAATCTGAAATCGGTAGGGTAGGTCGGATCGCTGCTGTCGGTTTCCTTGTAATCCTTCCCGTTGATCAATACACTGCCGTCACCATCGGGGTCATTGTTGACCAGCAAAATGCTGGGACGGCTGATAGGCGCGTCACCCGGTGTGGAATCCACATCAGTGACCAGCACCGCATCAGGAGTATCCAGTGTCCGGTCACCAATCTGGGCCGTTTGCGGCGCCCTGTATTCCACATAATAATTCCAGCCATCGGCGATTCGTATTTCGATGCCTGTTTTATTGCTCCCGGAAGGTGCGCCGTTTTCTACCGGGCTCAACGATATGGTCTCATTGACCACTCCTCCTCCGTTGGCAAAATTGTAGGTCTTTAACCAGCTTTCCTGTATCCAACCCAGTATCATGCGGTTTGCAATAGAAAAATGAGGGAGGCGGGTTTCCGCGTCCATAGGTTCCCAGTTGCCCACGTTTCTTCCCGTTTCCGGAGTATATTGATCCGGTAAGCCGATGCTATGGCCAAGTTCATGTATGATGGTGGATCGCACGGTGCGGCTGGGCCTGAAAGCGGCGCCCCATTCCCTGGGCATAGAAACCACGCCCAGATTTTTATTGCCTTCTGCCGTGGCGAAAGTACCCGCCCCTCCATAAGGCCATGCGTTCAGCACATTACCAGCGCCATCGGTAAAGGCTTCGGAAACGAAAATAAGGTTATCGAAATCATCATAGTTGACGACGCTGTCGCAACCGGTTACTGCTGCCTGCCAGAACCCGTTTTTTGGGGCGCCGTCATTGTTGAAATAAGTACTCCAGGCATTGGGCAGGTTGACAGGGCCAAAAATGGTGGCGGAGAGATCGTAGATATTATAGGATACTTCGCGGTAGAACAGGCGTGAGCTTTCTGTCCGGCCGGCATTGTTGACGCCATTGATCGCCTCGTTCATCCAGCGGTCGCGGATCCCGGTAAGTACTGTTGCATCGTTGGTGTACCTGGCATCTGAACAATCAATGAGTACGATGGCTATTCTCCTGGTACCGGTTGCAGGCAGCACATTCAGGTTTTGCGGTGTGGAGGGACCGCCGCCCCATGCGGGGTTATAGCTTATATTTTCGCTGATACCGGTAAAAGACAAGCCCGGGCCTGTTTTCTCATCGGCCCATTTGGTATCTATGGAAAAGCTAAACGTTTCGAGTACGGTGCCGGTAGATTTTTTTCTTACTTCGAGATGGTAAGTGCCGGGCTGATAGCCGAGGCAAAGCATGATATCGGGTTTGGTGCTGTCGAATTCACTGTCCCTGCAGAGGGAAATATATCCGCCGGGCGCTCCTTCGACAATATTAAAGTCGAGGTCGTCGAAATCATTGCCCCCGGTCTCCACCCTGATTTTGGCATAAGAACCTACGAAATAGGGCTCGGATGAAATATGCAGTTTTACCCTGAGGATGGGGGTGAAGATCCCGATAATCCAGATGAATAGTTTGTGAATCAAAACAAACGGGTATGAGATGATCCTGAAAAACGTTTTCATGTTGTTTGCTGATTAATGATTCGCCTACTCTTTGCCGGATTTTCGGCTGACTCCGTTTAATTCAGTTTACGAAAGGGACACAGCATTTCTGCCAATGGTGCAATAAAAACAATTGCACCTTTCATCAATCACGGGTATGATCCCCAGGCAAGCCCTGGACCCAATTCCGCCCCAAGTGGCGGGGTATATACCCTCCGACTTCGTCGGGATTGGACTAACAATTTTTAATGCACTTCGTTAAAAATCTCACAATTGGCAGTAGCTTCTTCATTTTTACAAGTAAGACTTGTTTTTCCCGGATGGCAATGTAAACATAGTAAATTCCGGCACTGATTCCAAACAAATAGATAAATATATTTATCAGCAAGCTAAAACTACTGCTTCCACCTGGAAATAATGCTGGGATGAACCTCAAACCTTTTTGAGCTTTTTTCAACTTAACCCGTGGTCTGAATTTTGGGGAGTATTATACATCTGCATTTAATCATTGTTTTTTTGTTATTTTTGGTTTGCATTTACTTAAATGCAACATTAGCATTGGTTTTCAATGCTTTGCATTGTGCATTTAGTTAGATATAAACTATTACAGGACAATTAAAAAGAAGACATGTCACTTTTAAGAGTTATTTTAGCAATACTCTTTCCTCCCTTAGCTGTAATTGATCAAGGCTGTGGTTCAATATTGATTGTGTTTCTTTTAACATTAGCGGGATGGATTCCCGGGATCATCGCTGCTTTGATAATAATTAACAGAAAGAAATAATATTGTATATTCCGGTTTAAACTGACCCCTAATCCGGCTAAACTGACCCCCTGTTGGTTAAATGTAATCCTTCGGCGAGTTACATCTTGACCGGTAACCAAAATATGTTTTATTGCTTGGATTTTATTCAGGCCATGCGAAGGCAATTCTTCCTGGCGTTGGCTGGGATTGCACATTCCAGAGGATTATAAATTGTCTGCAATAACCTAACAAATAGATGATTTAATTTAACCACATAGATAATCAATCGGTGGTCGGTAAAATAGGGAGTACTTAAATAGTGGTGAAAAATAATTTTACTTTTAAGTAAAATTGTTTTACATTTGTAAAACTTTATGAAAGGATGAATTACAAGCTTGTCAAACTACCAAAATACAGTGGAGAAGAAGCTTCCATTTATACAATTTATCTTTTTAAGGAAAAGAAAACGCTTTTCGGTCTATTTATAGAAGAAAATAAAAATTTATTTAAAAGTGAACTAAAAGACCTTTCTTCTCGTTTAATAGTCATAGGAAATGATACTGGTGCCCGTAACATTTATTTTAAAGAACATGAGGGTAATCCGGGTGATGGTATTTGTGCCTTGTTTGACAAACCGGGAAGTAACCTCAGATTATACTGTATCAGGTATGGAAGCTCACTTGTTGTATTGGGAGGCGGAGGACCAAAGGCAAAATCAATCTCCGCTTTTCAGGATGATCAGAAGCTTAAAGATGAAAATTATCTTTTAAGAAATATCGCTAAAGAAATTAATAAGAGAATTAAAGAACGTGAAATAGAGTTTACCAATAATCACAAAGATTTTATAGGAAACCTAGAATTTTATGAAGAAAAGGAATAAAGCAGAAAATTACAGCAGCCCGGAAATGGATGAAATTTTAAATGAAATCTCTCCAACCGAATTGAAAAGAACAAGGAATAGAATGCTTGTAGCGGCAAAAATTGATGATGCCATCATCTCAAAGGGATGGAAAAAGACCGATTTTGCCCATAAAATAGGCAAGAATCCCTCTGAAATTACCAAGTGGTTGAGTGGAACGCATAATTTCACTATTGATACACTTTTTGAAATCGAAGAAGTGTTAGGTATTAAATTGATTAATATCGAAGGACTCGCTGAATCGTCCTATAAATTTCAGCCAGTTACGTTGAGGGTTCAAATTTCACCAAACCCAAATGATTTCATAAGTTCCAAATCGAACCTCCTTATATCAAAATCAAAACGAATAGGAGTCGAAGATAAAATTTATTTGACCCAGACAACCTGCACAAATTAGAGTTATGGAAAATGATCTTGCACCTGCCAATGTTGGATTTCAAATAAGAGCAATAGAAATACTTGAATTTTCTTTGTTTAGTCAAACCCAACCGCTAACGGATATATTCACTTATCATACTAACCTCAGCATTGAACACAGGGTCAGTGAGCAAAACAAAGCTATTATCGTTCTGTCCTCGGCTGAACTCATACACGAAGATAAAAAGACAATTCTTGCTAAAATCAGGGTCAGTTTTGTTTATGAATTTAATTCTTTTGAGATTTTTACAACCGGTAAATCCGGTGCATATGATTTTCCACAGGAGATCATGATAGCGTTGAATTCAATCAGCATTTCTACGCTAAGGGGTATTATGTTTACATTGTTCAAAGGCACTTTTCTGCATAAAGCAATTCTTCCGGTGGTTGATCCCAAATCTTTCACATTGGAGGAATCTCCGAAATAAGTATTAATTATTTTTTCGATTATTTAATAATAACCAGAGGGGGAAATATGCCGGAATGTCAGCCAAAAAACGGCACCAGGGGGGTCAATTTCGCCGGAATGACAGGCAGCATTTTCCGGTACCGGAAATTAGATCAAGCACAAAAGTGGCCTGGTTTGCTCCGGAATGACTGGCCTGGTTTAGTCCGAAATGATCACTTACCCTACTGGTGGTATACTTTGCGCTGTAATAGTTGATACACTTTCGGCAGGAATCGGTGGTACAGTTTGCGCAGGAATAATTAATCCCGGAAGAGGGGTCAATTTCACCGTAACAGGGGGTCAGTTTCGCCGGAATGGGGGGTCAGTTTAAACCGGAATATACAATATTAGCAGAATTTTTACCATCCCATTTCACTAGCATTGCGTTATTATAATTTATTCAAATATTAGTTTTGGTTATCAACGTGTTACATTTCAAAAAATCATAAATTGAATTTAAATCGTTGCTTGATTAAAATCTCTGAAAATGGCCGTCAATTCAATGTTTCAGACGTTTCCACAACATCTAAACGCAACGCTAGTGATCTCATTTATATTCTTTTATTTTACTCTTCACTTCTCACTTATTATTCTTGACTTTTATAAATCCTTAAGACAACGAATACTATA
Organism: uncultured Bacteroidales bacterium; assembly: GCA_963823285.1. Lineage (GTDB taxonomy): Bacteria > Bacteroidota > Bacteroidia > Bacteroidales > JAGOPY01 > JAGOPY01. The sequence goes on from CAWGKX010000014.1 coordinate 217,694, forward strand.
ACCATTAGATTTAAGACCGGGAATGCGCAATACTGTTGCATTGTCCTTAATAAGAACTCGGATCCATATATGGATAGTACTTAGCTCCGTGGCATTTAACCAGAAACCATCAAAGCCAACAGGCCAGAAGGAACCATTTTCTTGAAGGAAGCCACCGGGAAGGGCCGTAAAACCGCTTTCATTTGTAGCTCCTGAATTGGGGGTGCTCCAGTATAAAGTGTCGGTTTCTTTTAACTTGCCCCCTGCAACATTTTCTCCTCCAAGATAGTTTGTTAGTTCCGTCCACTCTTCATCTGAGGGGAGATGCCATCCGGTTGGACAGGCAATTTTAGCAGTTTTCCAATCATATAATAGGCCATAAATATCGCAATTTGAAGTTAGGTTATCATTGCATGAACTCCCTGAAGACAGGCTAAAATTCAAATTTTCCGCCATCCAAACCTGTCCACCTATTTTTACCCATTTGTAAGTTTTCCCATCACGTTCATCTTTAAAGGTTCCCGTTTCATTTCCCGATAATGCTTCAACCTTAAAAATGATATCACCTTCCACCTTCTCCAATTCAGACAAGACGTCCCAAATTATTTTTCTTTTAAAACCTGCAACTTGATTTTTTCCCACATCACCACTGACCTTTATCAACGGTTGCCCCCAAGTATTCCCCGCATCTTGACTGCAGTAAACCTTAACTTCATATGTGCTTTCCCCGGCAAGATCATAGAAAATATTGATCATTTTGCCGTCCTGTTCAAAACGAATGTTGTTAATCTCCTGGGAATAAAGGCTCATCAAAGTGAAAAGCATTAAAGGTATTATAGCGAGTTTTTTAAACATGCCATATTTATCATTTTATTTGCTTAATTAACTGTTCAATCCTTTATGCAACGTACTGAATATCCACTCCTTCGATCATTGTAATATCGGGTCAAATCATCCCATTCGGAACTTAACTTGCGTCTCCATTCGTCAGCGGCATTAACTGTTGACCAGGACCAAAAAGAAGCTGAATTGCCTCTGTCTTCAAAGTTGCCGTTGAAGTTGCGATTTCCACCAGGTAGCGCGGAAAACCCGCTTGAATTTGATGCCCCTCTATTAGGTGAATTCCAATATTATGTGCCTGTCTCTTTCATCTTACCGCCGGCAACTTTCTTCCCGCCTAAATATAGAGTCAAGGACTCCCATTCTTCACTTGACGGAAGATGCCATCCAATTGGACAAGCCGTCATCGCAGTTTCCCAATCATATAATCTTCCGTAAATATTGCAATTTGATATCAGATCATCATAGCACCAGCTCCCTGAGGACGATAGATAATTCAAATTTTCCGCCATCCAAATTTGACTGCCAATTTTTATCCATTTGTAGCATTTCCCATCCCGATGATCAGTAAATATACCGGCATCTTCCGTAAAATCAGAGCCAACGGCTTCAACTTTAAATTTAATTTCACCTTGTAATGATTCTTTTTCAGCTAGGACATCCCAAATAATTTTCTTACCAAAGCCTGCCTCCTGAGAATTACCTATATCACCACTCACATTGATTAAAGGATTTCCCCAATTTTTCCCTCCATCCGGGCTGTAGTATAATTTAACTTCATAACTACATTCCCCAGTAAGATCATAGTAAACATTGATCATCTTTCCTGCCTGCTCAAAGCGAATGTTGGTGATCTCTTGGGATAAGATTATTTTACCAGGGATACAAACTAATAGGACCAGGAATAATTTTCGAATCATATATTTTCCTTCATTGAACTATTTAGATGGAGATTATTTTTAATTCTTGATACATCTCAAGGAAAAACCGCACTCTTTAAGCATTACGTCCTTAGTAGTGACGGCTGCATATTTATTTCCCAAAAGTATCGTCCAGGGTTCATCTGTATTAGACATGCTGGAGGTCCAAAAAAACGCAAATTCTCCTTTATTCACAAAATTTTCATTAATACTGCGGTAACCTCCTGGAAGAATTGAAAATTTGCTTGTATTAGTTGCACCTGCGTTCGGTGATATCCAATGAGATAATCCTTCTTCCTTTAATATTCCACCGGCGTATGTCTTCCCTCCAATTTTTTCAATCAATATGAGATATTCTGCAATAGTCGGGATGTGCCATCCATCAGGACAAATCCCTTGGGTTGCCTCCTTATAAGTATATTTCATCATCTCATCCCATTGGTAAAGTCCACCGTATATTTCACAGTTCTTTTCATCATTATCGTAACAATACTTTTCAAATTCATCTTCAAATAATGACTCAAAGCTGTTATAAGGTATATCGTATTCTTTAAAGGAATGCTTAGCCTTAATATAAATCGATTTGCGATATTTAGGGTCAGTCATCCTAATTTGAAAATCCTCCGGGGTCACAAATTGTTCTTCGCCCTGTAATGATTTGAGTTTTTGAAGGAGTTCCAGAAATTTTCCTTCAATTCGGTAATTATCCGTTTGAGATTTATTGCCGTCAATATATTTACCATAGTTTAAATTCTGCGCCATCCATACCTGTTCACCAATTTTCACATATTTGTATGTCTTTCCATCACGCACATCGGTAAAAGTTTCTCCTTTTTGTTCTGGTAAGGCTTCGATTTTAAAAATTATATCACCTTCTAACTTTTCCCATTCAGCGAGTGCATCCCAAACGACCTTTTTCCCAATCCCTGCTTTTTGCTCTTTTCCAACATCTCCGGAAACCTTTATTAATTGATTACCCCAGTTTTTACCTCCGTCCTGGCTGCAATATACATTCACTTCATAAGTACCTTCACCGGATAGATCGTAGTAGATATTGATCATTTTTCCTTGCTGTTCAAAATGGATGTTGGTTATCTCTTGGGAAAAGAGATTTATGGCGGCAAGAAGTGCTGTGAATAATACTGAGATTATTTTCGCCATTCTTACGAATTTAACAACCAGCAAAAAATATTTAAGGGCAAGACTCAGCATAATGCAGTAATAAGCTCATTAAAACAACTAATTATTTGTCCTAAATGTTATGTGTTATTTCAATCTACCTTATGCAACGACAACCACGGGGTTCATCATAATTTCCATCCCCCCAGTCCCCCTTTACTTCATTAAACATTATATAATGACCGAGGACTGGCGCACTCATTCTTACTCCATCATATGGCGTAGTCGTCCAAATCCAATTACCCCATTTATCTGGCACTTTAATTAAATTTGAAGTGCGATAATAAATGGCTTCTTTAAATGAAGGCATTCGCCAATTATTATAGCCTCCTTCATTTAAAGATCGACAATAATTTGCACAGTCTATCCAGGTAACTTTTTCACCTAATAATTCACTCATATGGGTAATACTAAGTGTAATACCTTCAAACACTATTGCATCTTTAGTATTTAAGGACGATTCAATCCCTTGTGCTGGTCCATTATATGCAAATAAAATAAATGCAACAATTAAGTAGATGTGCTTTTTCATGATCCTTATTTTTTGATTTATTTAATTTTTAATGCAACGAACCGAATAACCAAACTTTTTATAACTTTCGCCACGATCTAGTGAAGCGTCACCATAACTAAGGGTGTATAACCACGCTCTCACTGAACTAGACTCCGAGGAAGACCAATAATGACTGAATTTACCCAAGCCATAAAAAGCGCCATAGTAGCTAGGGTAGCCTCCAGAAACTGCATTAAAACCAGAAGCGTTCGTCGCGCCTGTGTTCGGGTATTGCCAATGACTCATCCCGGCTTCTTTCAACTTTCCGCCTGCCTCACGTTTACCCCCAAGGTACTTAATCAGAGTATTCCAATCTTCATCGTTCGGTACGCGCCATCCTGCGGGACAGGCTGCGTTAGCAGTTACCCAATCGTATAATCGTCCATACGTATTGCAATTTGATGTTTGATTATCATAACACCAACTCCCTGATTCAGTGATATAATTCAAGTTTTCAGCCATCCATATTTGTTCACCTATTTTCACCCATTTGTAAGCTTTACCATCTCTTAAATCAGTAAAGATTTCGTTTTCATTGGTCAAATCACCACTTGAGGCTTCAATTTTAAATTTAATATTACCTTGTACGGAATCTCTTTCAATCAGTACATCCCATACTACTTTTTTCCCAAATCCAGCTACTTGATTTTTTCCTATATCACCACTAACATTAATAAGAGGACTTCCCCAATTATCCCCCCCATCTTGGCTACAAAAAACTTTAATATCGTAAATTCCTTCCCCAGATAAGTCATAATAGATATCGATCATTTTTCCTTCTTGCTCAAAATGGATGTTGGAGATCTCCTGTGCATTGCCCACCAAGCAAAGTATTATGATAATTGTTGTAATGAAGTATGATTTCATTTAATTATCCAATTTTTCCAAACCTCCTCTACCAGTGGGCTCACCATCACCTCAGGGTCCTGGATCTTGCTGTTTTCCTGGAGTGAGACTATACCAACCTTATCTTTCAGGTAGCTTGACAATTCACCGTAAGTGACGTTACCACCGGTTTCTTGTATCTTTTTCAGCAGAAAATAGGTAAATATGCCGTGTTTTTCTTTCTGATAAGGTAATGACGACTGATCACCGGATGAGGCTGCAAAGACAACCATATTTCCAATCACAGGAGCATCTTCAGGTTTAACTCGCACACCTCTTGCAGCTAGTAGTCCCTGGTTACGTCCACCGCCGGAAAAGCAAGCATCCAGAAATATGGTTATACGCTTAGCTCCGGTTGCAGAAAAGTTACGATAGATGTCGCTTAACTTAATGGCATAGGCCAGGTTAGTGGCATCTACATCAACTGGTATTAAGTAGGGGATGTGAGTGTTTTCGTCGGGCAAGCCATGGCCGGAATAGTAAAAAATAAGCTCTGAACTGCTTACCATCCGTTTCAGAAGTTCAGTCACCAAGTCAATCTTATTTTTCATCTCTCCGGCAGATGCATCGATGAGGAAGAACATGTTTTCATCCTGAACTCCCAAAGTCTTCAAGGCATATTCCCTAAAAACACTGGCATCATTTCTGGCAAAATCAACATTGATCTGAGAATTAAGTGAGCCGGAACGGGAATAGTTTTCATTGCCAATCACCAAAGCCAGGCGACCAGGAATTTTTTTTTCAGCAAATGGAATATTTTTATCAACTGCAGAAGTCAGTGAGCCTACAGCTATTTCAACCTGTGAGTCTTGTTTGCCTTCTACTACCAACCTTTCATCTGAAACCTGCTGGTTCATAGTCACGGTGATGGTCTTGTTTTCCATATATTTACCATATTTCTCAGACGGATTGCAAGTAAAAGCAATGATGTTGTCAGAATAATCTGCTGTGGTTACGAAGCTATAATCTATCAATTTAGATTCACCAGGTGCCAGATTGCCAACTGAATAATCATCATTGCCAGAGAGGCAATAGATATTCGCCGGAACCGGTAATTTAACCCTGACATTAGATGCCATTCCTTGCCCAACATTTTGCAATAAAATTTGAAGGTCAAACGGTCGCTTCTTCTGCAATGTAGTTCCATTTTGGCTGCTGACTTTGTAGTCAACAATCTTCAACAGAGGGGACCGGAATGGCGAAGTTTGAATTGCAATTTTAACCGGATCTGAATCAAACCCATTTGCCTCGTCGATAACGATCTCAAAATCCGCTTGTCCGGCAAGCAAGTCCATTGAGCCCGTCACAGGTATTTCCACTGTTTTCGACTTTCCTGGCTCCAGGGTCCCCAGTGAAATAGCCTCATTGAATGACAATCCTTTGATTAAACTTACAAGCCTGGTTTTAGCTAACAGGTTTAAAGCAGGCCCCACTCCCGAATTAGAAAGCTCAAAACGGATGTAAGCAGTTTCGCCTGCATCGATTTTTTGATTGCCATCAGTGTCAGTAAATTGTAATGACCCGCTGCTAATCTCCAAGAATGGTGGTTTTGGCGGGTCCTTAGAAATATTTACGTATTTACTCTCACTGGTAGCTGTAACAACTTTCTGGGCTTGTGATGTGATTGCCAGCGTAATAATTAAAACGAGCAATAGAATTTTTTTCATAAAAGGAAGGTTTGAAACAACTAAAGATATAGAAATTAATAAACCTTTCCTGCTTTCCCCACTTCTATTTGGAGAGTGGTCAGGGAGGTGAGGTTTAGAAATCCATCATTTTATCCAGCTTCTCATGAACAATCTTGGTTTCGTCTAAAGTACTTTCTATTTTTTAGACCACTAATATAAGATTCTTAATTGAATTTGTTATTACTTGTTGTATTATTTCTGCTGTTAATCTCTAGAATAACTCTGCGAGTTATTTCCCGTAATTAGCAGCAATATCAGTACAAATAGGATTAATAAATTCAATTAAGAAAAGTGAACTCGTGGTCTAAAGAATGTGGAGTATAAAATTCCGCCAATCTCAAAACCGACTAATAATAAAAGAATGATTAATTTTGAAAGAAAACAAACAAATTACCAACTTAAAAGCACCTGACTTCTGCCCTAAGATTGGGGTACATTATAAATGAAGATAAAGGCTTTGAACTATGAACACCGTGAATATTTTATTCAATACGCCACTTGAGTTTGAGTTAAATATCATCAAACCTCTGACTGGGATCGTTGGTCTTTATTTTATCTTTTCTGAACAATTGCATGTTCAGTACCCATTCAAATCTTCCAGATTACTTTATATTGGTATGAGTGAAAAAAGAACAAATAGTATTGGGAGTAGATTATCGGGCCATTTTGAAGGGAAATCCAAAAATATTGGGCTTTTTAATTACCGGAAAGTTACTCCTCTTAAATTTACCTATTTAAATTATGAGCTTCTTAAGGACATTTGGGAGTTAAGGATAGAGGATATGGAAAGTCATTTTATCCTTGATTTTGTTAATAATTTCGGGGTATATCCTATCTGTAATAACAAAGTTGGTTTCGAAGTTTTAAAAAGTGATATCAAAATAAAATTCAATATTGATTGGGAATATTTTAACTAAAATAATCATGGAAAATGAGATTAAATCTGGTTCTCAGATTTTAGACGAATTTTTTAAAGAAATAGAACAATTACCCAAAATCGATCTGAAGGTTGCCAAAGTCTTTAAATCGCTTTATGAACAGGGGAAATTGACCGATACAAATGTGAAGAACGAACTTCAAAAAGTAAGGGAATCAAATGACTCAAATAAAGATTAACTCTATCACTATTAAAGGCTTCCGGGGCATTAAAGAATCGTTTGAGGTACCATTAAAAGGCCGATCAGTATTGGTGTACGGTGATAATGGTACTGGGAAAAGCAGCATTGCTGATGGGCTTGAATGGTTCTTCAATGATGAAGTTAAGCATCTCTCCGGTGAAGAAATTGACAGACGGGCACTGCGTAATTTCCATATTACAGATTCAGAAGACTCCTCTATCCTACTTGAATTTTCAGACTCAAAATTAAACACGCTGAAAACGCTGTCTATAAAAAAAGACAAGCTAATTACATCTCTTTCAAATGATAGTATTGAGTTCAAGGAATACTATAACGAATCAAGAAAAGAAAACCTCATTCTTCGATATAGGAACCTTGAAGATTTTATCAAGGGTTCAAAATCAGATAAACTTAAATACTTATCTGAAATTATTGGCTTTGGAGAGGTTACTAAAATTAAGGAAGTCATAAAGAAATCAGCCAATGCATTAAAAACTGAGATCAAAAGCAAGGGGTTTGAAAATCAAGAACAGGCGCAGATTAAGATTCTAATGGAAAAGTTGGGGACAACCGTATTTACAGAAGCTCAACTTTTTGAAACACTTAATACTCTCATTGCTCCTTTGACGACCGGGATTAAGATTTCTTCATTTGAAGATATTGATACAGTTATATCAAAAATTAAAAAACCGGTTGACACAAAACTAGTGAGCGAATTAACATTATTACAGAGATGCTCAGATACTCTAAAAATTTTACAGGCAGAGGTAGCCCTTATTGATGAAGAATACAGTCGATTTTATGATGAGTTCGAGAAATTATACATAGATATTGAGAGCATCAAGCAGACTCTTTTCGAAGAATTGTTGAATGCAGCAAAAAATCTGGTGTCAAATAAAATATATACGGTTGATGAATGTCCGCTTTGCCTCCGGCCAAAAGATAAAGCTGAATTATTAGAATCAATTGAAGATAGAATAAACAACATTTTAGCTTCTTCAAAGAAACTTGACACCTTTAAAACAAAAAGGGATAATATAAAAACAATTATTGATGAGCGTATTAAGCGTCTAGACATTTTACTTGAAGAGCCTATGATTCATGATGGTTCTTTGAATACGATCAAGGGCACCCTTGATCGACTCCGTAATAAATTGATGTCCTATCTTGCCGAAATAAATTTGAAGTTGCTATCCGGTAAATTAGTAAAAACGTCTTTAGAACTTATTATTAATGAAAATGATTTTATAGTAGAACCATCGATCGAATCTAAGACTTTACTTGTAAAAAATAAAATTGGCGACACAACTTCATCTGAGATACTTGTAAAAATTGAGTTTTCAAAAACAGCATTCTTAACTCTTTTAAACCTACGCAAAGAGAAACAATTACTTGAATCTCAGAAGGATAGTATAATTGTCATTTACAATGAGTTTGTAAAAAAACAAAAGGAAGGGCTCGAAAGTTTCTTACATGCATTATCCTCAGTAATAAATGAGTATTATCAATTCATGAATCCGGGAGAATCTTTTCAGGATATTGAGATTATCCCGATTGAGGATGAGGATGAACTCAAAGGGATTACGGTTCAGTACAAATTCTATGGCGAAATTGTATCTCCACCCCAAAAGTATTTTAGTGAGTCACATGTGAATTGTTATGGCCTTGCCTTCTTCTTAGCATCGGTCAGGGCATTTAACCAAATAAATAGGGTTATCGTCCTGGATGATGTAATATCGAGCTTTGATAGCAATCATAGATTGCGGTTCGCAAATCTGTTAATTGAGAAGTTTGGTGATTACCAGATTATTCTGTTGACCCACGAAAAAGAATGGTTCACCTATATAAAGGAATTGGTAAAAAGAAAGAACTGGATCATACATGAAGTTAAATGGAACAATGATTCCGGAGCATATCTCGAAAAGAGTCCAGCAGAGTTAAAGGAATTGATAAAGTACCAAATCGCTAATAGTATTGAAGCCCAATTGGGAAATTCGATTCGGCAGTATTTAGAGCATACTTTGAAAAGGATATGTTACGAACTCAAAGTCAAAACCAATTTTTTGTACAACGATTTGAATGAAAAACGAATGTCTGATGAGCTGCTTAATGCCTTGAAGTCTTCTATTAATAAAAAGAGCACGGAACTAAAGGCCAACTTGGTGACAATAGACAGAGTTGCAACTTCTACTATTCTGGGCAATCTTTTATCTCATGATAATACATTTGAACCAAAAATTGGTGATTTGAAAGCGTTTTGGGCGAATATCGAACTTATTGAAAATTTATTCTACTGTAGTGAAAAGGGCTGCAAAGGTCCAGTTTCACTGGAATACTATGACACAGTGACTTCAAGAGTAAGATGTAAATGTGGCACTCTGGGTTACGATTGGAAAAAATAGAAAAACCAAAATATCATATAGAAACCTTTTAATCGTTAATCTTATGTACGCAAATGATTTTTTTGAAATTTCCCATGCCCTATCCAATAATAGGAATCTCAGAAATCGTATAATACAATTAATTCAAGAACGCCCAATACCCGGTAAAGTTCTTGAGGGAAACGGAAGGGAGCTAATCTTCAGAGGTATATTAGTAAAGTTGGTGATTGGTGAATTGGATTTATCAAGTGCTTTTCAAGATGTGGAACAATTAATACCTGAACAGACTTCTCCATATTCAGGCAATAAAAGGGTATTCCCGACCAAATGGGGTGAGAGACTTATTAGAATTCAGCTAAGTCGTTTCTATAACCAAGGTGTCTTAACGGAGTTAAAAGAAAAAGGTGCTCAGGTATGTTTTGTTCCGCATTCTAAAAATGAAGACCCATCATCTGCATGTTCCACTCAACTTGCCGGCAAACAGCATTCTGTGGAGTCCTTACTAAAAAGCCTTCAATTAAGTTATGAAGATGGCGTTTGGGATAATACTCCAAAAATTCCTGATCATCCAAATTGTACGCATGTGGTTAAACCTTTCGATTAGAAAACAACAAAATGATTCTTTATAGCTTAAGGGATTGATTCTATTAAAATGTAAGCATTCGTCCTATTGCATCATGACCGGCATCAAAAAATTAGCTTTATTTACTCGATTTTTATTTCAGATTCTGCGGCAGCAGCTCTTCCAGTCGTTGGATGGAGTGGTCGGGGATGCGTTTCAGGACGGTTTAGAGCCATTCAAACGGTTCGACATTGTTGATCTTGCAGGTTAAAGTGATGAAAAACTGACATGCAACGAACCGATCCGGGAATTTATCTGATCCAGGCCACATCTGATAGCGGAAAAGTGTTTTCCGGGATTGTGACAGTTTTGTAAGTCATCAGTCATTCATTGTCCTTCGTCAATGAACCCTGGGTTTTTCCTTTACTCCTTCACGCACCTATTGATGATCCGAAGTCCTTCCAGCAAAGGCCGGTGGCGCTTTCCGCGGAGTTGAAGTACAGGTAATAACCCATTGGATTGTCATACTGGCCGGAAGCCCAGTAAAATTCCCATTGTCCCCTGCTGAACAGGTTCCCGCTATCCCCGCCAAGGTCGCCGGCAGCGTGGAGCTTCAGGTTTGAGTTGAACGGCCCGTTCCAATCGTACCATCCGCCGGTTGAATTCACATTGGCCCATTCCGTAAGCGTCGGGATCCGCCATCCGGTTCCCGTTAGAATGGCACAAGGATCCTGGGGAGTGACCCATGCTGAATTTTCATTGATAGGGGAGATCCAGGCCGTGTTCGGGTACGGATCGTACCTTCATGCTTATAACCTTGCTTCTTGTTGAACTGCCGGTACCAGCCGGCTGAAGGTTCTGTGGCATCGTTAACCGCCGTGGCCTGGACATTTTAAAAAGAAACTCATTAAATAGCATAGAAGCTAAATACCGGACCGTTAATGCCGATGTCTGGATGACAGGTCAATAACGCTTAAAAGTAAGAAAAAATCAGGGTAAAAGCAAGGGATTTTTTCATCATAGCCTGTTATTGGCGCCAAAAATACATGGCTGCTTAACACAAATCAAGACGCATCAGACCGGAGAGGTACCTCCATCGGAAGAAATCTTCTCTGCAGAAAAACTCATTTCTGTTGTTTTTTTGAAAACCGTGGAAAGGGTTAAAAGGGTAAAAGAAATATTTTTTGAATCATGAATGCGATCGGTCTTGAGGTTTTTGTATCTTTATTCATGGAAAAGCTTTTTTTGCCTTGTTGCCTCAAAGATAATGAACATCAATAAGATAACAAACCTTTCCTTTATATTATGAATAATTCAGGTTAGGATTTCATTTTAAGAAGAACTTCTAAAAATTAATATCCATGAAAACATTAATCAGTTTTCTTATCGTATCATTTGTTTTCTTCAATTTTACTTATGGAAAACATATTGATGAGAAGACAGCCAGGACTGTCGGACAAAATTTTTTAACCAGCCGGGTTAACTCACTAACGTTAAAAGGCAGTAACGATCTGGCATTGGTACAAACTGTATATTCAGGTAATATGAATCGCCCGGTAACAGGCAAAGAAAATGTATGCTTTTACATTTTTAATATTAATTTATCCCAGGGTTTTATAATCGTATCAGGAGATGACAATGTAAAACCAGTACTTGCATATTCTGACGAAGTTGGTTTTAATGCTGCCGGAATTGCGCCGGATGTGGCCTATTGGCTGAATGGTTACAGGGAGCAGATTGAAGAAATAATCCAAAATAACATTCAGGCTTCCGATAAAGTCAAATCCCGGTGGGAATCACTTAAATCCGGTCCGGTATCAAATGCAATGATTAAATCGGTTCATACCGTCAATCCCCTCGAACAGACCACATGGGACCAATCTCCTTATTATAATGCCATGTGTCCATACGATAATAACTATAATAACCTCACAGTAACAGGCTGTGTTGCCACGGGGATGGCGCAGATCCTGAAATTCTGGGGTGCACCGGCTAATGGAGCAGGCTTTCATTCATATAGTGATCCCAAATATGGAACACAATCGGCAGATTTTGGAAGCACAACATACGACTGGAACTCAATGCCCCTGTCAGTTACCGGACCGAATGCTGCGGTTGCCACACTGATGTATCATTGCGGGGTGAGTGTGGATATGAGCTATGGAGTAGCAAGCACAGGAGGAAGTTCAGCGTATGTGATCTCATCACAAAGCCCGGTACAGAACTGCGCGGAATATGCGTTGAAAACCTATTTCGGTTATACGGGTGTTCAGGGCCTTACCCGTTCTGCCTATCCCAATAAAGCAGATTGGATCAATCTTCTGAAAACAGAACTGGATGCCGGTCGCCCGGTCCTCTATGCCGGTTTTGGAAGCGGGGGTGGTCATTGTTTTAATTGTGACGGTTACGATGCCAACGATTTCTTTCATTTCAACTGGGGCTGGTCGGGACAGTTCGATGGCTATTTTGATGTGGACGCACTGGACCCGGAAGGTACGGGAACAGGCGGCGGAACAGGTGATTTTAACAGCGGCCAGCAGGCTGTAATAGGAATTCAGGGTCCCGGAGGAGGAACACAATCTTCCACTTTAAATTTGTTCGATTACGTGATACCCTCACCGTCAAACATTGAGTATGGGCAATCTTTTACCGTACACACCAATATTTTCAACAACACTACCCAGAATTTCAATGGCGATTATTGTGCTGCAATATTTGATAATAATGGCGCTTTTGTTGACTATGTCCAGGTTTTTACAGGGATGTCACTTCAGGCTGGTTACTATTACACAAATGGTCTTACTTTTACTTCCAATGGACTATTTACAATGTTACCCGGTAGCTATTCCATCGGAATTTTTTATAGCCCTGCCGGGGAAAACCTCTGGATACAGGTATCGGATACATTGGGTTATACGAACTTTTCCCAGATGACGGTATATCATAGCAATACCATCGAATTGTACGCGGCAATGACCGTTACACCGGGAACAACGCTGATCCAGGGGCAACCGGTTTCAGTTCTGCTGGATGTACTCAACACAGGCCTTGCTACCTTTACCGGAACATTTGATGTTTCTTTGTATGACCTTGACGGGTATGCTGTCTTTACGGTTCAGCAAATAACCGGCATCAACCTGCCATCATATTACCATTATACCGATGGATTGACATTTGCCAGTTCGAATGTCACCTGTGATCCCGGAACATACCTGATGGCCATGCAATACCTCCCGGATGGATCAGGTCAAAGCTGGCAGTTAACCGGGTCAACCAATTACCTGAATCCGATTGAAGTTATTGTTCAGCAGCCCCATTATGGCGCCGACCAGTGGGAACCTAACAACACATTTGCACAGGCATCCGATTTGCCGGTAACTTTCTCGGGAAACAGTGCAACAGTTAACACAGCCGGTGCGAATATCAGCAATAATTCCGGATCCGGTGTAGATTATGACTATTATAAGATCGATCTGGGTTCAGGTTTTAGTTACACGATCGGTGCCCGGCTAAATGACTCTAAAAACAGCGGAAATGGACAGAATTATACGGTGGATGCGATTTTTTCATATTCTACTGACGGCTTAACGTTTTCGAACACTTTTGATGACATTATGGCCAATAGCATCGTTTCTCCAAATGGAGGAACCATTTATTTCCTGGTATCGCCTAAATTTACAGGGACATCAGGAACCTATCTGCTTGACATCTCTGTCACAAGGAATCCTTTGGGGATTGAAGATCCGTCTTTTAAAGCCATCAGAATATATCCTAATCCTGTCAAAGATGTTTTACATCTGGACCTGACTTCATGGAACGGGAATTTCGACCAAATCCGGATTATGAATATGGAGGGGAAACAGGTGTTGAACATATTCCAGGTTTCCGGTGGACAAGCCTACACTATACCACTTGATAACCTGACGGATGGACTTTATTTTCTGCAGATGAGAACGGCAACCGGATTGTATTCAAGAAAGTTTGTCATCAGCAGGTAGGTAAAGGAATTTTGAAATCCCTGACTTAGCAGAATAAATTGATATATTTACAGGCATAAAGATTACAGGCGCACAAGACTAAATATCTATCGAATTTCTGTTATAAAAGCTAAATATCCTGCAGAAATTCCCTTCAGCCTGAAATCTGTATTTTGAAGTATTAACCAAACGCCTCCATCCATCCTGCCTGGCACGCAGGATACTATCAGTTTGCAATTTATCGGACACATAATCAATGATATAATATGAGAACACGGATACTGTCCTTAGCGGTCTTTTTATATGTTTCCCATGCTTCTTTTGCCCAGATCGGCATAAATCCCGGCAGCGATCCTCCGGCGGCATCAGCAGGTGTGGATGTGAATTTCACCGACAAAGGATTCCTGCAGCCACGCCTGACTGCCGGGGAAATCAGTGCCATTTCCAACCCGGCGGTCGGGCTGATGGTTTTCAACCTTTCTTCCGGCAAACCGGTCTATTTCGACGGCGTAAGCTGGCGCAACTACGACGGGACCGCTATCTGGTACGGCTGCGGAGATCCGCTCGAAATGATCCATATTGGCGGCTCAGTTGCGCCTGTAAGCAAATCCGTCTCCTATGGGACGGTCACCGGCATCCCGGGCGAGCCGGACAAATGCTGGACAACCAGCAACCTGGGAGCGGATCGCCAGGCTACTGCCCTGGATGATGCTACCGAAGCTTCCGCCGGCTGGTACTGGCAGTTCAACAGGAAACAAGGCTACAAACACACGGGTACGTCGGTCACCCCGGCATGGACCATCGCCTCCATATCAGAAGACTCCGACTGGCTCCCGGAAAACGATCCCTGTGAAATTCTCCTGGGCGCCGGATGGAGGATCCCGGCTATGACCGAGTGGATTAATGTGATTCAATCAGGCAACTGGACCGACTGGACTGGTCCCTGGAATTCGGCTTTAAAGATACATGCTGCCGGCCATCTCCTCAGTACCAATGGATCACTTGAAGACAGAGGCTCTCAGGGTTATTACTGGAGCGGGACCCAGGAAACCGGCGACCACGGCTGGAATATGAATTCTATCAATTTTGGGATTGCCCTGGTTAGTAATGACAAAGCAATAGGTACTTCTGTCCGCTGTATAAGGCCATGACGAACAGGCGAACAGACGATCAGACGATATTCGATATAAGAAGTTGTAAAAATAAAAATCATGACTAAAATACTCCTCTTCATATTCAGCCTGTTCATCAGCCAGGCTATTACGGCCCAGGTGACAATATCTTCGGACGATGCCCAGGCTGAGCCTTCTGCAGGGCTGAACATGAATTTCACGGACAAGGGCTTCCTGGTGCCGCGGCTGACCGGCGCTCAGATCCAGGCGATCGGTGAGCCGGCGACAGGCCTGATGGTCTTTAATTTATCGGATTTCAAGCCGGTTTTCTTCGACGGGAAATCATGGCGGAACCAGGATGGAACGGCAGCCTGGCTGGAGTGCGGCGATCCGCTTGAAGTGAGACATATCGCGGGGACCATCGCGCCGGTGAACAAGATCGTTTCCTACGGGACAGTTACCGGCATCCCGGGCGAGCAA
This sequence comes from uncultured Bacteroidales bacterium, assembly GCA_963823285.1. GTDB lineage: Bacteria > Bacteroidota > Bacteroidia > Bacteroidales > JAGOPY01 > JAGOPY01. The sequence continues at coordinate 233,368 of CAWGKX010000014.1, forward strand.
AGCAAATGCTGGATCACCAGCAACCTGGGAGCGGAGCGACAGGCGACGGCGCGCAATGATACGACGGAAGCATCGCGTGGCTGGTACTGGCAGTTCAACCGGAAGCAGGGCTACCAGTATAAAGGAACAAGGACGCCGAATACGGCCTGGATAACGACAATCAGTGAAAACACGGGATGGCTGCCGGGGAATGACCCCTGTACCGGGGAACTCGGGGGCTACTGGCGTTTGCCGACCGAGACCGAATGGAAGAATGTGGATGCCGAAGGAGGATGGTTGACACTCGGCCAGGCCTGGGCATCGGACCTGAAACTGCATGCTGCCGGTCGCCTCAACCCTGATAACGGGGCGCTGGCATATGCAGGCACGGATGGCCGCTATTGGAGCAATGCGCAATCGAATTCATCGCAGGGATGGCTTATGCGGCTGAGGGATGATTACAGCTATGTGGATTCTGTTTTCGGCAAAAATTACGGCTGTTCGGTCCGATGCATCCGATGCCCGTCCGGTTCCCCTCCGGGCATCCCGGAAGGAGGCACCCAGGTGCCTTCTTACAACCAGGTTACGTGGAACTGGGATACGGTCCCGGGTGCTGCCGGGTATAAATGGAACACATCCTATAATTACAGCACGGCAGTGGATATGGGGACAGGGACCCAGAAAATTGAAACCGGCCTTGGCTTTGGAACATCATTTACCCGGTATGCCTGGGCTTATAACGACTGCGGCCATTCTGCGCCGCTTATGATGACATCCGCCACCCTGGCATTTTCATGCGGAAATACCGTGATCTATAAACAACACACTGCAGGAGATGTGGCCCCGGTCACAAAATCGACCTCTTACGGAACGGTGACTGGCATTCCCGGCGAAGACTCGAAGTGCTGGATCACCAGCAACCTGGGATCGGATCACCAGGCCATCGCGGTAAATGATACAACCGAAGCTTCGGCCGGTTGGTACTGGAAGTTCAACAGGAAACAGGGCTATAAGCATTCCGGAATTTCAGTCGTCCCTGCATGGTCCTATACTGAAATAATTGAAGATTCCGTATGGATGACGACGAACGATCCCTGTGCTATAGAATTGGGATCAGGATGGAGGCTTCCGACATGGGTTGAATGGCAAAACGTAAATGCAGAGAACCAATGGGCCAACTGGAATGGCCCCTGGAACTCTGCCCTGAAATTACATGCCGCCGGCCACTTAATAGCTAACGACGGCCAACTGGAAGTCAGGGGGACAAATGGCATGTACTGGAGCAGTGACCAGTATGAGCCCGCTTGGGGCTTTGAATTTGAATTCAGCAGTTATTCATGCGGCATTCAGCCCTACATCAAATCTATGGGGAACACTGTGAGATGTATCGAATAAGCAGCAATAACCATGAACTTAATTTTATGAGAAAGATACTTTTATCTGTCATAGCAGGTCTTTTCCTGAACTCTTTCCTGGCTGCACAGGTAGCTGTCAGTGACGACAGTATACAGGCTCATCCGTCGGCCGGCCTGGAGATCAGGTTTTCAGACAAGGGATACCTTCAGCCGCGCCTGACCGGAAGCCAGATCATGGCAATCCCCGATCCTGACACCGGTTTGATGGTATATAACCTTACAGCCAATAAACCGGTTTATTTTGACGGGAAAGGCTGGCGGAATTATGACGGCACCGCTACCTGGTTTGGATGCGGAAACCCGCTGGACGTGATCCATATCGCCGGGAATGCAGTACCGGTATATAAGAGAGTGGCTTACGGCACCGTCAGCGGGATCCCGGGTGAACCGGACAAATGCTGGATCACCAGCAACCTGGGAGCGGACCGGCAGGCGACAGGCAAAGGCGACAACTCGGAAGCGGCGGCCGGCTGGTACTGGCAATTTAACAGGTTGCAGGGATACAGGCATGACGGGACAACCCGGACTCCAAATACTGCCTGGATAAGCATTATCAGCGAGAACTCGAACTGGACCGTCCATAACGATCCCTGTGCGATTGAACTGGGGGGCAGATGGCGAATTCCGACTGGCACGGAATGGAAAAACATCGATTCAGGGCCCGGGTGGAACTGGACGAGTTCGAACGGACCCTGGGGATCTCTCCTGAAATTGCATGTAGCCGGGTATCTCAATGGCGCAACCGGAGCGGTCACCTCCAGGGGCACAGGAGGGCGCTACTGGGGCAACGGATCATATACGGCGACAAGCGCATGGATGTTTCGTTTCAGTAATTCAGAATGCTATGCCGATTCTTTATACTTAAAAACGTATGGTGGAAGCATTCGTTGTATCCAGTGCCCGGAATCAACGACGCCTGCTGAATCGCCGTCCGAGGGATCCCACACGGTTTTCACAAACAGCATCACCTGGCAGTGGACGGCCGTGACAGGGGCTGCCGGTTATAAGTGGAATACCACGGATAATTACTTTACGGCTATTGATATGCTTGGCCTGTCAGTGCATGAAGACGATCTTGATTATGGCACAGCTTACACACGATACATATGGGCATACGATTCCTGCGGGGGGCACACAAATTCTGTTGCGCTGTGCGATACGACGCTGGCTTTCTCCTGCACGGATTCCCTCTTCGTCAGCCATGTTGCCGGTGATGTAGCGCCCGTTTCAAAGGTGGTTGCATACGGTACGGTAAGCGGTATCCCCGGCGAGCAAAGTAAATGCTGGATCACCAGCAACCTGGGAGCGGATCGCCAGGCCACTGCCATGAATGATACGACTGAAGCTTCTGCAGGCTGGTACTGGCAATTCAACAGGAAACAGGGCTACAAACACACGGGAACTGCTGTCACCCCTGCATGGTCCACTATGGTTATTGACGAAGACTCCGACTGGATCCAGGCAAACGATCCCTGCTCAATTGAACTGGGCGCCGGATGGCGGGTCCCGACAAAGATGGAATGGCAAAACGTAGACGCGGCAGGTGCCTGGTCCAATTGGGACGGTCCGTGGAACTCGGCATTAAAAATGCATGCTGCAGGATGGTTATTATATACCAATGGGTCACTTCAATACAGGGGAACCGATGGTTATTATTGGAGCAGAGATAAGCTGGATAATTTGTATGGTTATTTAATTACTTTTAACTCCTCACAGTGTAGTATTTACGACTTAGGTAAACGAATGGGACTTTCCATCCGCTGTATCGAACCGTGATTATGAGAGTCGTTAGTCGTTAGTCGTTAGTCGTTAGTCAATGGCTTTCTGGGATTTTACAAAGCGAATTCTTATCTTTGTTCATTCAATCCTATCATTATGGAAAAGCATTCCCCTCTCGGCGCGATCATCATCGGTGTGGCTTTGGCCGTCGCCATTGTCATCGCAGGGCTCAGCCTGAGCAATTCGATTTACAGGTTTCGGGGCGGCGACCGGTTCGTCAGCGTTAAAGGCCTTGCCGAGCGCGAAGTCAGGGCGGATATGGCCATCTGGCCGATAAGCTTCAGGGAGACCTCCAACGACCTGGCGGAGATGCAGAATAATATCGACAGGAAACGCCAGATCGTCCGCGATTTCCTGGTCAGTGAAGGATTCAAAGCGGAGGATATCACGTTTTCTTCTCCAAAGATCATGGATACAAGGGCAGAAGCCTATAATTCCCAGACCCCGGCAGCCTACCGGTATAATGCCACGACAATCGTCACCCTCAGGTCACTGAACGTCGACCTGGTGAAAAAATCTATGGAGAAGTCGGGGGAGCTTGTCGGCAAAGGCGTTGTCATGGCCGAGAACTGGGAGAACAGGACGGAGTTCATGTTTATGGCCCTCAACGATATCAAGCCCGACATGATCCGTGAGGCGACCATCAATGCCCGTAAAGCGGCTGAAAAGTTCGCCGAGGATTCAGGCAGCAAAGTGGGCAAGATCCGTACCGCCAGCCAGGGGCTTTTCACCATTACCGACCGGGACCAGAATTCTCCGGATTACAAGATGGTAAGGGTCGTTACAACAGTGGAGTACTTTCTGGTGGATAAATAGATTTCATGGATCTACCGCCCCCTCCCGGCCTCCCCCAATCGGGGGAGGAGAATCAACGACAAGCCCCATCGGGGCGAAAGATAATTGCCCCGGATATGAATCCGGGGACTTAAATTTTACCTAATAAACTTCGCAGTCTGAATACCATTGTCATCCGACACTTTCACGATATACATTCCTGCGGAAAGACTGGAAATGTCTATCGTAGTATTGGATTCGATAAGTTGGCGGCAGATTAGCGGCTGTCCGTTCATGCTGTAAATGGTCATGAATGAATTGACAAGCCTTGCTTTTTGGTCAAATAAAATAGTGATCTCCGGCCGGTCTTGATTTTGCGCCAACCTGAAACTGTTATTGCCATTGATATTGTCATTGTGATCCCCGATTCCCGAAGGCTTTTCGAAGCCGGAGATCCGGATAACCTTGTCTCCTCCTCCAAAAGTCGAGAACAGGAAATCGCCGGTCAGCGGGTCAATAAGCGCACCTTCGGCTCCGGTGAGCCCGGTAACCATTTCTTTTCCCGTGGCCACGATGGGCAGCCCTTCTTCTCCCACTTCGTATACCACAACCCTGTTAGCTCCGTACGAGGAGATGACCATCGACAGGTTGGGAAAGCCCTGTGAGCCGGCCGGAATATAAGCGATTCCTTCGGGACCGTCGGCAAGGTCTCCTATATCTTCCTCGGCAGTCTGCATTAAAAAAGTATAAAACCCTGTCACTTCAATGGTGTACGGTACCCTGTAGATTATCGAAGCTGAATAGGAAGCGATGATGATATTTCCCGCTCCCGGGTATCCTGAAGGTACGAGGACGATGCTGCCCACGGAAGACTCGATACCGATGGGGCCAAGAGGATCGCTGCGGTACGTGCCGTTAGGAAGGACCTGCCCCATTTCATTCTGGCTGTACCTGGTGAAAAAGGAGCGTTCCGTCGGGTGCAAAGAACAAACCGCCGTCATTGTTGGGCGCCGCAACATACGGTATCGCATCGCTGCTGAACCCCGTAACATGGTGGGCCGTATCGCGCACAAGACCAACTTTGTAAATAAAGCCCGGAGGGTCATTCGCATACCCGCCGATATACAATGTGTCCGGCTTTTCCGGCCTGATGGTCAGGCCACCGTACTTGGAAGGGAGCAGGTTGATGCTGCCGAGGTTGGTAAGTGTATACCCGGCATTGATGAATTCCTGGGTGAGGGTCTGGGAAAACCCGCTCATGCAAACGAAAACAAACAGCGCCATGAGTGATCTCACTGAAGTGCTGATCGATCTCCTGATCTGTTTTTGTATAAATGCTTTCATAAAATGAGATTTGTACAAATATAAGAAGGAAAATGGGGAAAACAAAATCATGGACGATTGAACATGGACGATTTAACATTTCATTTAACATGTTCCATCGTCCATTTAAATCGTCCATGCTATCATAAATCGTCCATCGTCCATGCTCGATCGTCCATGAAGGAGCCCCATCGGGGCGAAAGATAGTAGCCCCGGATGTGAATCCGGGGAAGAAAAGGCATGCGATTATAATTTCCCCTCCACGCAAATAATTCGGCCACGAAGTCCAAAACATGCACGGGGAGGGGACAGGGGGAGGGGAAAATTCTTGTCCTATTTTTTGGGAGCGGGCTTTGCTGCCGGTTTTACTTTAGCAACTGCTTTTGCTTTAGCAACTGTTTTCGGTTTTGCAGCGGGTTTGGCTTTCGGCTTCGCTGCTGGTTTTGGTTTTACGGTGGCAACCGCGGCGGCAATGGGTGTCGCCTTTTTTACGGCAGTAGTCGCGGCTTTAACAGTCTTTGCGGCTGCTTTGACGGGTTTTGATTTACTGACCGTTTTGGTCGCCGCCTTGACAGTTTTCACGGCAGCTTTGACCGGCTTGGCTTTAGCTACTTTTTTTGTCGTCGCTTTCACGGTTTTCGCGGCAGCCCTGACAACCGGCTTAGGACTGCTAACGACAGCCTTTGTCTCTTTCCTGGCCGTTTTAACCGTCTTTTTTGCTTTGCCGGCCATTTCCTCCAGGCGGTCAGCGGCCTTGGCAGCCAGCTTTCTGCCGAGTTTCTTCGCTTTTTTCAGGGTTTTTTCGGCTTCTTTGCCTGTCTTCTTAATTGCTTTGTCAATCTTTTTCTTTGTGTCGCTCTTTTTGAAATCTACCACCTTGTCTTCAACAAAACCTTCCACTTTCTTCAATGATTTCTTGGCATTTCCCAAAGCCTTGCTTTTTTTGACCTTTTTGGCTTCTTTTTCTACAAAATCATCGGCTTTGTCAAACAGGGTCTTGGCTTTGCCCAGTAAATCCTTTTCGGCTCTTTTTAACTTTCTCTTTGTTTTTGCTTTCATGGCATGCTTAATTTAGTTATTAGATTTATTAATTGGTTGAGATGAAATATTTACCGAAACATTACCCAAAGTTAAATAAAATCTTTTCTCTTACGGAAGATCATAATTTTTATCTGATTGGGTCAATTCATTGCCTCTTGAGGCGAAAATGCAATAAGAGGCTGTCTCAAAAGTCCTTCGTGGAACTTCGTGCAGCCTTCGTGTAACTTCGTGTAATTAATAAGTATTTGTTACACAGAGATCCACGAAGAAGACACGAAGAAGACACGAAGTCAATTTGAACAAATTAATACCTTTTGATACAGCCTCTTAAAACAGTTACCCCGATGCTCAGGCGGGGAGCTTTATTTATTCACAAATATTCATATGTTGAAATATTAATGTGATTTTAAGATATTTTTGTGCAAAAAATAAGCATGAAAAATATCTTCAATACCATTTTTATTCTTTTCATTTTTCTTTATTCTGCCTCTGTTTACAGCCAGGCCACTGCCATGGACGTGGAGCAGAACGATTGCGACGGCGCATATCACCACTTGTTTGCCGAGCTGGACGCCGGGAATGTGATCATTCTCGACTATGTGATGCTGAACTGTGCGCCCTGTATCCTGGGAACACAAAGCTCTGGAAAGCATCACGGCTCCTTACGAGGTTTCTAACCCGGGAAGGGTACGCATTTATTCTTTCGCATTTTTGAATTCTTTTACCTGCGACCAGATCCTGGCCTGGAAAAGAGATAATAATTTCAGGCACCCGGTGTTCAGTAACGGGGAAGAGCAGGTGAACTATTACGGCGGGATGGGAATGCCGACCATTGTGGTAGTGGGTACCAATGAGCACAAGGTATTTTTTAAGAGCATCGGGTACACATCTGCCATTGATGATCAGATCCGCCAGGCGATCGACAGCGCTTTGCTGTATAATCCTTCAGGGGTGGGAGAGAAGATTGCTTCCGACGGGTTCAGGATCTATCCGACCCTGTTCACTGATCGTATTAATATTGAAACCGGCAAAGAATTTAACGGCGCCGAGATCGTCATTTTCGATGCTTACGGCAGGCAGGTCCTTGAAATCCCGCGTTCGGGAAAGCGGCAAAATGTCGCTCCCGGTCACAGGTTTTTCAAAGGGCATTTACATAGCGCGGCTGAAAAACAGCGACGGCTTATCTGCCGGTACCAGGCTCATCTGCCGGTAAATTATTTTATTCTGAATTAAACCCGTATTTCATTGAATAAATATCTATTTCTGATCATAGCCTGTCTTGCAGCCTTTCAGCAGGCAGTTACGGCGCAATGCTGCTCGCCGGGAAACCCTGTCTCAGGCAGCGAGTATGCCGGTACGCTTCCCGGGAAAACTTTACGGACAATTACTTATTACCGCCACAGTTATTCCGATACGTATTATGAAGGATCAAAAAAATCGGATTACCAGGGGACCACATCAAAGTACGATTTTATCGGCGAGGTGCTTTCTTACGGTATTATTAAAAAGCTGACCGTCGACGCTGAGCTGGGCTATTATGTCGATAAATTACAGGAAAGCGAAGTACTGAAGCCATTCAGGACGTACGGGTTCTCCAATGCCACTTTTTCCGTCAAGTACGCGGTGCTGAAGACCAAAAGCAACATGGAGCTGACTCTTGGCGCGGGTACAAAGGTGCCGGTATCACGGAAAATATTCCGTGACCAGTACGGTGTACCTTATCCGCAGGAGATCCAGCCGTCTACGGGGGCATTCGGCTTTGTGGCCCAGCTTTTCTTTTTTAAAGGTTTCCGGGAAAAGAAATGGCGACTGGTATTCCAGGGCCGTTATGAGCGCAATGGCTATAATTCGGAAGATTACAGGTTTGGCGATGCGATATTCACTTCGTTATTCATTGGGAAAAGCTTTGCAAAGAAATGGTCGGCCACGCTTCAGTTCCGCAATGAATACCGGTGGGAAGACTGGCAGGGAGATACGCGCTACCTTGTCACCGGCGGCGAAATACTTTATGTTTCACCGCAGTTGAGCTTTACTTTCAAGCCGAGGCTGACCCTCTCAATCATGGCTGATATCCCCGCTTACCGTAAATACAACGGCGTGCAGCTTGGCCCGAAGTACGCCTTCGGGATCAGCATCGTAAAAGATTTTTGTTTGTAGGAATTTATCATTGTTGACATGACAGCGTCCGCCAGCCGGCGGACCTGTCATCGTCGACAAATTATGCGTCGATATTGGCGTATTTGGCGTGAGTTTCGATAAACTCCCGTCTTGGTGGCACGTCATCGCCCATGAGCATGGAAAAAACCCGGTCGGCTTCCGTTCCATTTTCAATAGTTACCTGCCGGAGTGTCCGGAAAGCCGGGTTCATCGTGGTATCCCATAATTGTTGCGAATTCATTTCGCCAAGGCCTTTATATCGCTGGATATGGACATTTTTGTCGCCATTAACGCCTGAGAATTCCTTGACGGTGGCTTCCCGTTCTTCTTCCGTCCAGCAATAGCGCTCGTTTTTCCCGCTCTTGATGAGGTACAGCGGGGGAGTGGCGATATAAACAAACCCTTGCTCAATCAGGTCGTTCATATACCTGAAGAAGAAAGTAAGGATAAGGGTGGCGATATGGCTGCCGTCGACATCGGCATCGGTCATGATGATCACCTTGTGATATCTGAGCTTATCCAGGTTTAAAGCTTTGGAGTCTTCCTCGGTGCCTATGGTCACACCGAGTGCAGTGAAGATATTTTTTATTTCTTCGCTATCGAAGATCTTATGCTGCATGGCTTTCTCTACGTTCAGGATCTTGCCCCGTAATGGAAGGATAGCCTGGAAATTACGGTCACGGCCCTGTTTTGCCGTACCGCCTGCAGAATCCCCTTCAACCAGGTAGATCTCACATTTGGAAGCATCCCTTTCAGAGCAGTCGGAAAGTTTTCCGGGCAAACCCGAACCGCCGAGCACATTTTTTCTCTGTACCAGTTCACGCGCTTTACGGGCGGCATGACGGGCCATTGCGGCTAGGATCACCTTATCGACGATGATCCTTGCCACTTTCGGGTGTTCTTCCAGGTAGTAGCTCAGGTATTCGGAAACCATCTGATCGACGGCGCCCATGACTTCATTATTCCCCAGTTTGGTCTTGGTCTGGCCTTCAAACTGCGGTTCGGCCACTTTAACTGAAATAATGGCTGTCAGGCCTTCGCGGAAGTCATCCCCGTTAATGTCGAACTTCAATTTGGCAAGAAAGCCAGCTTTATCTGCATAGGCTTTCAGGGTGCGGGTCAGTCCCCTCCTGAAGCCGGCAAGGTGGGTGCCTCCTTCGTGGGTATTGATATTATTGACATAAGCATGGATATTCTCTGCGAAGGAAGTATTATACTGCAGGGCAATTTCCATGGGGATGTCGTTTTTTTCGCCTTCGATCGTGATGGGATCGGGCATCAGAGCTTCACGGTTGACATCCAGGTATTTGATAAAATCCTTCAGGCCTTCATCGGAGTAAAATTCAGTTGAAAGGAAGCTCCCGTCTTCATTACTCTGACGCTCATCGGTAATGGTCAGCCTGATACCTTTGTTGAGGAAAGCCAGTTCGCGCAGCCTTGCCGAAATAAGGTCATAGTCGAATTCAGTGACGATAAAGATGCTATCATCCGGGGTAAATGTGACCGATGTCCCGGTGCGGGTAGTTTCCCCGATCACTTTGACATCATACATCGGTTTCCCGAACTGGTATTCCTGCTGGAAGATCTTTCCTTCACGGTAGATAGTAGCGACAAGCTTTTTCGAAAGGGCATTGACGCAGGAAACGCCCACGCCGTGCAATCCTCCCGATACTTTATATGAACCCTTGTCAAATTTTCCGCCGGCATGAAGGACGGTCATAACGACTTCCAAAGCCGACCTGTTTTCCTTTTCGTGCAAACCTGTGGGGATACCCCGGCCATTATCGACGACCGTAACAGAATTTCCTTCGTGAATAGTAAGATCGATGCGGTCGCAAAATCCGCCAAGGGCTTCATCGATGGAATTATCGACGACCTCATGGACAAGGTGGTGCAATCCCCTCTGGCTGATGTCGCCGATGTACATGGCCGGGCGTTTGCGCACGGCTTCCAGACCCTCGAGAACCTGTATGTTGTCGGCAGTATATTCCTGAGCCTGTATTTTTTTTTCTTCAGCAGTCATAATCAAATAGTTACATAAAATCAATTAAGAATACAAATTTACGGATTTTTATTGATTTAAAAGTGATAAAACATCAGTAAAATCAAGCATTTTATTAACAAAATCGTGTTGACAGGAAAGGGTCTGATTTCACATGGTTTAACTTAATAAAAAGAGCTGAAATTTTAACGGGTTAAAACATAATATATTGTATGGAAGAGGCTGCCCCGTGATCCGGAAGCAGCCTCTGTCAGTTTCTGGCCGGCAGCCCTGTAAGCAGGATTCTGTAGGTCCCTGCGCAAGCGGGGATCTCTCTGCCATTTATCTGGGCCGGTCGTCACCGCCCGGCTCAAGCAGCCTACCCGTTCCGATTCCCGGTTTAACGCGGGATTCATGCGGGCCGCATGATGAGGGCAAATGCTTTAAGAAAACGGTTGCCCTGATCGGAACATATTTGGCCTTGCAACCCATAAGGTTTACCCGCCCGCAGTGTCGCCACTGCGTGCCGTGGGCTCTTACCCCGCGTTTTCACCCTTACCCCGGTTTTAGAGGTCGAGCCTCACAAAAAACGTGGCGGTTATTTTCTGTGGCACTGTCTGTTTATCCCCCCGCCGAGGCGGGGGGACATCCTTCCCGTTAGGAAGTATGGCGCCCTGAGTTGTCCCGACTTTCCTCCTCCGCCTCCGGCGGAAGCGGCAGAGCGGGCTGCCGGCCGGTGCAAAGATACGATAAATATGTTAATTTTGCCGGCTTTGAACGACCTTCCCGTTCAATCTTCAGATAAATCATCCATGAGGGATCTCAGCGTCGGTAAAGAAAGCAGTGTCATTTTCAGGTTTGCGCTGCCTATGCTCTTAGGCAACGTTTTCCAGCAGATGTACACGATCATCAACAGCATCATAGTGGGCAACTTCGTCGGGAAGCAAGCGCTTGCGGCCGTGGGCGCTTCGTATCCTCTAATTTTCACGCTGATTTCGATAGTTATGGGTATCGCAATAGGCGCGACCATTATTATCGCCCAATATTTCGGGGCAAGGGATATAAAGAATGTCATCCGTACCATCGACACGCTGTTTGTATTTTTATTCTTTGCTTCGATCATAGTGACATTTGCGGGCATTTTACTCAGTAAACCGATTTTCCGGCTTATTAAGCTTCCGCCGGATATCCTTCCGCTTGCCATATCTTACTTTAAAATTTACATGCTGGGATCCATTTTCTCATTCGGCTTTAACGGCATTTCTGCCGTGCTCAGAGGAATGGGTGATTCGAAAACCCCCTTGTATTTCCTGGTCATCTCCACTGTCCTTAATATACTGCTTGACCTGCTCTTCGTACTGGTCTTCAAATGGGGCGTGCAGGGCGTGGCATATTCTACGGTCATTTCGCAGGCTGTCGCTTTTATCCTGGCTGTCATTTACCTTAACAGGACACATGAGATTATCGACCTGACCTGGCGAAAACCGGTGTTCGACAGGGAAATCCTTAATAAGAGCCTGAAAATAGGCTTTCCCGTGGGATTCCAGCAGGCTTTTGTCGCGCTGAGCATGCTGGCGATGTACTGGCTGGTAGACAGGTTTGGGACCGATGCCGCCGCCGCCTACAGCGTGGTTTTCAGGATCGATTCCATTGCATCCCTGCCGGCCATGAATTTCGCTATGGCTCTTTCGGCATTTGTCGGGCAGAACCTGGGGGCCAGGAAGCCGGAACGCGTGAGACACGGTTTGTTATCCACCTTTTTAATGACTGCTGCAATTTCCATCGGGATCTCTCTGATCGGGATTTTCTTTGCCGGTCCAGTCATGAGGCTGTTTACCAAAGACCTGGGAGTTATCATGATAGGCAAAGAGTACCTTCAGATCGTCACCGGTTTTTACGTTCTGTTTTCGACAATGTTCGTGGTTGGCGGGGTTATGAGAGGCGCAGGAGACACTTTTATCCCCATGCTCATCACATTTTTTGCGCTCTGGATCGTAAGGATACCGGTTGGATATTTCATGTCGGAAAAATGGGGTTACCACGGCATCTGGTGGGCGATACCTATCGCCTGGGCCGTGGGGCTTTCTTTATCTTTCATGTATTATTCCACCGGGATATGGAAGAAGAAGGCCGTCGTTCGAGCCTAAAAATCGAATACCGCTCAATCAAAATAAATATCTCGTTTTTCTTGCTTTCACTAACAGAATTTACTATATTTAGGAGATAATTATCCCCCCGCACTATTAACCAATAAACAATTCATTATGAATGCTTTGAATTCAATTGGCTGAATTTTAGGTACCTTCATTTTTATTGTTGCCAGTTTCTTTCTTATTCCTTCGAAGGCACAAACTATCCAGATCGACAGTACATTTACATCAGACGGAGAAATTTTTCCATTTTCACCAAACGACACGATTTACGGATTATCCATTTCCGGTTCCGTTTCCCTTCACAGCGACACAAGCCTTGTCAGGGTAATTCTTACAGACCAGTCGGGACAGGAATGGATGGTGTACGAGGCGTATCCGATGATTGTTACAAATTTGTCATTCAATTTGGAAGAGGCATGTGATGAAACCTGCTACCTTGAAGAGTTTTATCCTCATTCCCTGGTCATTCAAATCATTGATGCTGAAATTACCATCTCCGAACTGTCTTACAGCACTACCCGGTATGAAAATTTATCAGAACTCCAGCTACAGGCTAAGAGTATTAAAGATCTGGAAAAGGTTCAATTGATGGATCAATATATAGCATCAAAGGGTTGGGATTGGGTTGCCGGGGATAATGAATTGGTTGCTCAATATTATTCTGTCAAGGCAATTCAATTTGGCTTTGATAAATACAATGTTCGAGGTTTTGATTATTTTATTTCAGGAGAATTTAAATATATCACTTCCCGCGAATTCATTAAAAATAGTGGTACATTACGTAATGAGTTCGATTGGAAATCCAAACACGATGCAAATGTACCTGAAACCCCATATTATAATCCGAATGGTTATGGTTGGTTGACTGAGTTACGTAATCAAGATAGTTGTGGAAGTTGCTGGGTGTTTGGCCCAGTGGCTTCCATGGAAGCGGTATCTAATTTGTATTTCAATCAGCTTTGTAATTATGATTTAGCGGAACAGGATGTTTTATGCTGTTCTCCTGGCGGCGGAAGCTGTGGCGGTGGGTGTCCAAGGAATGCTTTACATTATTTGAATATAACAGGTACATTTGAAGAAGATAATTATCCCTATTTGAACAATTTTTATACAGGATGTTGCCACCAGGATTATGGAAATCCAGAATACATCATTAAATGTGGTATGGTTTGGCAGGTCCCAACTTCAATTCAGTCACTTGATACCTTAAAGAGCAGGCTTATCAATACTGGTCCTTTGGTTACCTGGATCTCTGATAATTCTCTTGGTTTAAATCATGTAATGTCCTTGATTCAATACTATACCGATCCGGTCACTCAAAACATCCATTTTGTCTTCAAAGATAGCTACGCAGGTGGTCGGATTATACCTTATGAGTTAAGTTGGAATAGCATAGCCGAAATGTACTCGATTAGACTACCCATAACTTTTGTCGAGGGGACTGTGCCTGTTCCTGTAGTCAACAAATGGGATAAAGACAATGATGGGTACTATAATTGGGGTATCGGACCAAAGCCAGATGATTGTCAATGCACATGTTCAGTAGAAGAAGATTGGAATGACCATAATAATCGTATCGGGCCACGTGAAGACGATTATTCAGGGAAACCTGTCAAACCGATTATGAAGGTCTTTGCTTTTGAGGGATCGGCATTACCGACACCAATTACTAACCATGGATTTTATTTCATCCAATCGAACCCGGGAACAATAAATGTCAAAGTGGAAAACTCTGGAAATGCTCAGTTAAATCTAGCATACATAAGCCCCGTTTCTATTACCGAAGAAGAAACTAATTACTTTCACTTGAAAGACGACCTTCAACCGGATTCAAAAATATGTATGGGAGGAGGCACAAGTTCATTTGAAATCGATTTTCAGGAGTTACATGATCCGAATGAACTCTGTCAGGCAACTGTCAAGATTCAATTACATAGTTGTGATAGTGATATTTATGATTATTTTGAATTCCGCCTGGTGTATAATAATAATTGTAATTTCAATGAAAATGCTTACGGTGTGAGCGGTTATGAAGCATGGAACGATTATATAATCATGAACCAGAATATTTTTATTGATGATGGAGCAATACTGGAGGTGTTCGGTAGTGTGGCTATGAATGAAGAGTCAAATATCTTAATTGCAGCTGGAGGACAATTGATATTAAACGGGGGCCTCATCACCGGAAGTTGTGGTACTTCATGGCGTGGAATCGATGTGTGGGGCGACCCGTACGAGCCTCAAACATCAGATTATCAGGGAAAAGTAAAAATAATTAACAGCGGATGCATCGAATATGCTGAAACAGCCATTGAAACGGCTCTTCTTGACGGGTATGGAAGGTACAACCCTTCCGGCGGCATCGTGTATTGTTCGGATGCAGTATTTAAAGATAATGTGACTGACATTAATTTATATCCTTACCGAGATAACCATCTGAATTTAAGCCGATTCATTAAAACCAAATTCGAAACTACGGATGATATGTATACTTATATGCTTGATGAACCGAACGCGCATGTGTTTCTGGATAATGTCATCGGCATTAATTTTAAAGGATGTACTTTTGGTAATTACTCATCGCCTGAATATGATTCAAGAGGAAAGGGAATAGAAAGCTACGGAGCAGACTGCATTATTGCAGGAGAATGCGGTGAAAATATTCTTCCCTGTCCCTGGAAAATCCCTTGTCGTTTCGAGAACTTGAATTATGGCATCCGCGCATTTAACTACTATGGATATAACACAATTATTGTGGACTCTGCTGATTTTATTCACAACCTGCGCGGAATTCATATGCGATTAATTGATCATCCTATGATTATTAATAACTCTTTCGATATCACAGATCCTGATGGGCTTTGGATTGGCGAATCTCAGGTAGGCTTATACCTGGATGAATCTACAACAGGCTTTGTTGTGGAAGAAAATAAATTTGAAGCGGCATTAACCCCTTTATCCCCTATAACTTTTGGTATTTATTTACTAAATGTGGATACTACCTATAATGAAATATATAATAATAACTTTATTAAATTGAAGCGTGGCATTCAGGCCGTGGGAGATAATAGAAATGCGGATAACGGAAATGGTGTATGCTTGAAATGCAATGATTTTACAAATTGTCAAACCGATATTGTTGTAACATATGATGAGACTATAACTTATAATACAGGGATAGCTTTATATCAAGGTAGGGATGGTGATGGAGATCCAACTTTGGCAGCAGGGAACAGGTTTTCGAATGTGACCAGTTATAATTATATTAATGATTCTAGGTGTAAGCATATTGATTATACTTATCAAGGTGGCACATATGCTCCTTCATTGGTTCCGGATAAATCAGGAGATCTAACACTTATACCTGATGGCGATGCAACATATTCAAAAGAAGCTTCCTGTCCCTCTCATTTGGGAGGCAGTATTACATTGTCGTTAGAAATGAATACTTTAACAGAAGAAACATCTATAATAGCATCTTATCAGGATACACTGTTGATGATTATTGATGGAGGTAATACCGATGGATTGAATTTTGATATATTAACCAGTTTTCCGGATGAAGCTTTGTCAATCCGGCAGGAGTTACTAGATGA
The DNA here is from genome assembly GCA_963823285.1 of uncultured Bacteroidales bacterium. Taxonomy (GTDB): domain Bacteria; phylum Bacteroidota; class Bacteroidia; order Bacteroidales; family JAGOPY01; genus JAGOPY01. The sequence goes on from CAWGKX010000014.1 coordinate 249,566, forward strand.
ATCCCCGTATTTATCTGATACAGTTATGATCTCAGCTATTGAAAAAGAAGATGTCCTACCGGCGGCTATGGTAAGGGACATCCTGGCTCAAAATCCACAGGCGCCCAAATCCAATAAGGTCCTAAACGCTCTAGATAATCGGCAGGATACTCTTCCCGGATATATGATGGATGAGATTATGGAAGGACTGAATACATACGGGGCCAAGGAACTTCTCGAGCAAAAGCTCGGTGAACATTTGGCTAAATTTGATAAGGCTTGGAATAAGATTAATCTTTATTTCAAAAACGATACGACAAATGTAGGACTGGCAACAGATAGTTTAATGGTTGTGTATGAGGATGCGAGTACGTTGTCTGCAAAATATACACTGGCATTGATGTATCTTGACCGGGATGACTCTGCAAATGCCTTTACTGTTCTAAACAATATTCCCGCTGAATTCAATCTTTCAATACAACAATCAGCGACCCATGAGCACTACCAGGATCTCTTTGATATTCTTTGGGACGTAAGAAATGACACCACCGGATTGGACAGCCTTCAAATTCAGACGCTTTTTGAACTCTCTTCCGATTTTCATTCGGTTCCCGGATTATATGCGGCTAATTTATTGATTAAAGAAAGGTTATTAAATTATGATGAGCCAGTTCGTATCACGGATATAGCAAAATCGGCTCCCATTACCGAAAAGAACAATAACACGGTTAAACCAACTGAATATTTAGTTGTTTTTCCCAATCCTGCAGGCAACTACTTTATCGTGGAATATGAATTACCAGATCCAAATATTTCTGGACTGATAACTATCTCTGATATCCATGGCAAAAAATTAAAGAATATTATTTTGAAAGACATACAAAATCAGATCGTTATTCCTGCCAATGAATTCGCTGCCGGCGTATACTTTATCAGCCTATTTAACGGAAATCATATGATTGACACTCAAAAATTAACCATTTCAAATTAGACTCTTGCTTATGCTTAGCTTAAAATCCACAGCATTAATAATAACTATCACTTTGCTGAATTATACGTACCTTTCAGCTCAATCACGCTGGACTCACGTATACCATGATGAAATTGATGCTCCTTTGGAATACTTTATCGAGTCGTATGACCATGGCTATCTTTTATCAGGAAAAATAGGCGCCAATTATTCTAAGTACAATTGGTTAATTAAAACCGATATCAATGGTGAAATACTTTGGGAGAAAACGATTGGGGATGGGATCAATGCAATAGCTTTTCATGATATGGCTCAGGATAGTTTGGGTGCCATCTTTTTAAGTGGAGGTACTCATTCTTATGACCCTGAGGGAGACCCACTTATAATGAAACTTGATCCTTGTGGTGAAAAAGAATGGTGTAGGATTTTTTATACTGAAAATCATAATGATTATTCAAACTGTTTAGCTCTTACTCCTAAAGGAGAAATTGTTTCTGTCCTAAATCTGACTAATCCAGATTATTCATTAGAAAGGATTTGCCTGGCAAAATTGACTTCGGATGGTGGGCTAGTATGGAGGCAATGCTATAGAACAAGCGATACTAATCTGCAAGATGAATTCTCTAATGAACTCATATGTACTCCAGATCAAGGATTTTTAGTATCTGGATATTGTTACTATCAAGATCCAACCGATACAAACCACTGGATTCTGCATCCTTATATATTAAAAGTAGATTCTTCAGGAAATTTCCAATGGGAAACAGTAATCTATAAAGATACCAATCTTGACGGTGGCTCAGCCTGGAATACAGTTGTAAGCCCGGATGGTAAGTATTATTACTCTTCATTAAGCCATTACTTATTTGATGATGGTCTGAGGTCACCGGCTTTGGCAAAATTGGATTTGCAGGGAAATGTTGTGGGCGTCTATGATGTAGTTTCAGATTACAAAAATGGATTTTTACTTTCCGTAAAGTTTCTAAATGAATCCACCTTAGCGGCTGAGGCCAGTTGGGGCAATACGGAGGATGAAGCCTGGGCACGCGCCGTAATAATAGATACTCTTGGTAATTTGCTGAATTCATCCGTTATAAACCAGGATATCTACGGAAGCATACTGCAAATAACCTACGACGGAAAGCTTGTTTATGGTTCCAACACCTCATACCCGAACGGCCAGTTCGACTGCTTTCTCACCAAGCTCAATCAAAATCTTCAGGATGATACCATTTACACCCGTCCTTTCACATACGATAGCCTCTGCCCTTACCAGATTGTTTCGGATACGATCGTGCAGGATGATTGCGAGCTGATTGTTGGGATTGAGGAGCACGACGGCGGGGAGGCAGGAGTGCATGGAAGCCTGGAAATATGGCCGAACCCTGCGAATGAGCAAATTCATGTACGATGTACGATGTACGATGGACGATTTAACAGGGATTTGGCATTGGTCATTTATGATATTTACGGTAGGATTGCAATATCAGTCACCCTTCCGCCGGTCGGGGGAAGGGCCGGGGATGGGGGCTGGCAGGACTGGACAATGGACGTTTCTTCTCTTCCACCGGGAATTTATATATTGGTTTTTAAGGATGAAAAGATGATAAGAGCCACGGCAAAATTTGTGATTGCAAGGAAGTGAACAATAATTCGGTTTAATAATTTTCTCTCTTATAAACAAGCGTATAAGCCCGCTTATCACCGCCCGGTTTCATGACTGCCTCCACAGTCGTATATAAAAGATCACCTTCGGCACTATAGGTCCGGAAAACCTCATGGTTCAGGTTGCCGTTCATATCCGTCTCCGCCTGGCGTATGGGATTCCCCTGTTCATCATAAGCAAACTCGGTAGTATTCTTCCTTTGCCTGTTTTCTTCAATGATACGGACAACGCGGCCATTCTCATCTTCTTCATAAATATTCCGCTCGATAAGCTGTTCATGCCTGTCATAGCGGAGTTCCTGCTCCCTGTGCCCGGCCGCATTGAATTCCTGCACCAGCGTGGTCGGTTCCCCTTCTTCTGAAGACCATGTCGTCCGGGTTTTGAGATTGCCGTCCGCATACTCATCTTCCTGCCGGAATGTTACTTCATCATCACTATTCATCCGTTCCACTTTGATGATCTTATCTCCTTCATAATAATATTTTTCGGAAAATTCCATTTCATCCTCATCATCTTTCGCTACAACACCTTCAATTTTGCCTTTCCCATCATAAAGGTACTCATGTGTATCTGATGATCCGTCCAGGTAATGGGTCAGTTCCCGGATGACTTTGCCGTCACTGTTCCAGACGACTTCCTTGCGCTCCAGGACTTCATCATCATCGCCATAAACCATTGTCTCAAGCAACCTGCCGTCATCATCGTATCGGTAACCGATCTTGTCGGTAATTTCCCCGTCATGCGCATAACCTATTTCCAGGATCAGATTTCCCGATTCATCAAATTCCTTATAGGATTGCATCTGGCTGAAAGATTGTTCCAGATCCACTTCGTCGCCGGGCACGTGATCGACCCGGTAAACCGTTTCATTCTTTATTTTATTACCCATGGTTTGCTCAAAACTTCAATTTGTAAACTGAATACCTGATTGCGGCCAAAATTGGTTATTTTTGCCCACCTGACCAAGAGGTTTATTGTTTTTCTTCTTTTACTTTAAATAATTTTAACATGAAAAGAAATTTATTCACTTTAGTATGCTTGACGATGATCTTTATGATTTCATGCCAGCGGCAAAACTTTAATTACCCGGTCACGGCAAAGGTTGACCAGATCGATGACTACTTCGGCACCAAAGTGGCCGATCCTTACCGGTGGCTTGAGGATGATACCTCGGCACAGACTGCGGCATGGGTGAAAGCTGAGAACGCTGTTACTTTTGCTTATCTCGAAAAGATCCCTTACCGCCAGAAGATAGAGGAGCGGCTGACCAAAATCTGGGATTATCCTAAAGTTTCTGCTCCATATAAAGAAGGCGGCAGATATTATTATTCGAAAAACAGCGGCATCCAGAACCAATTTGTGCAATATTCAAAAGAAACTCTTGACGGGCCGGAAAGAATGGTTTTGGACCCGAACACTTTTTCGGAAGATGGTACTGTTTCGCTGACTAATTTTTCTCCTTCGGAGGATGGAAAATATATCGGGTACGGGATTTCGCGCGGCGGTTCCGACTGGAATGAATTTTTTGTGATGAATGCCGACAACCTGCAGAAACTCGACGATCACCTGATGTGGATCAAATTCTCGGGATTATCATGGTACGGCGACGGGTTCTTATTACAGCCGGTACCCGGAACCTGCCAAAGGAGGTGAGCTTAAAGGAATGAATACGAACAGTAAGGTTTATTACCATAAAATAGGGGATAAGCAGGAAACCGACCAGCTTATTTATGAAGATCCGGCTCACCCGGAATGGGGCTTCAGTGCAGGTGTTTCGGAAGACAAAACATTGCTTTTTCTTAGTACTGTTGAATCTACCAAGGGAAACAAGCTGTATTACAGGAAGACAGAGGATGCCGGCAAGCCCTTCATCAAACTGGTGGACTATTTCGATTATAATTTCTCGCCCATTGCCAATAAAGATGGTATTCTTTATGTCATGACCGATGAAGGAGCGCCCAAATACCAGGTGATAGCCATCGACCTTAAAAACCCGGCCAAAGAGAACTGGAAGACCATCATCCCGGAAAATGAAAATGTACTTACGAGCGTTTCGGTCGTCGATAGCAAGATCATTGCCAGTTACATGAAAGATGCGCATGATGTTATCCGGATATTTGATCTGACCGGCAAATTCCTCCATGACCTGGATATGCAGATTATCGGATCTATCGGCGGTTTTGCGGGTAAAATGAAAGATACGGTGACTTTCTATACGGTTACTTCCTTTACAACCCCTGCCACTATATACAAGTATGATGTCAGGAGGAATAAATCGACGGAATACGACCATTCGGCGATAGATTTTGATCCAGGTAAATATGATGTCGAGCAGGTATTTTACAATTCAAAAGATGGCACAAAGATCCCGATGTTCCTGGTGCATAAAAAAGGCATCATACTGGATGGCCAGAACCCGACTTTATTATACGGCTATGGCGGTTTCAATATCAGCCTCACTCCATCGTTCAGCATGAGCAGGCTCATCCTTCTCGAGAATGGATTCGTGTTTGCCCTGGCGAACCTGCGCGGCGGCGGCGAATACGGCGAAGATTGGCACCAGGCCGGAACTAAGATGAAGAAGCAGAATGTATTTGATGATTTCATCGCTGCGGCAGAATACCTGATCAACAATAAATACACCTCTCCGAAGAAACTTGCCATCATGGGCGGCTCCAACGGAGGATTGCTGATCGGCGCGGTGGTCAACCAGCGTCCGGACCTGTTTGCAGTGGCGTTGCCACAGGTAGGGGTGATGGACATGCTGCGTTACCACAAGTTCACAATAGGCAAATACTGGGCGGTCGATTATGGAACCAGCGAAGACAGCAAAGAGATGTTTGAATATCTCTATAAGTATTCGCCATTGCACTCCATCAAAAAAGGCGTTGAATACCCGGCAATACTTGCTACGACGGCAGATCATGACGACCGTGTTGTGCCTGCCCATTCATTCAAGTACATGGCGACGCTGCAGGAAAATTACCACGGAAAAAATCCTGTGATGATCCGCATCCAGACCAAAGCCGGTCACGGCGGCGGTATGCCGACTAAAATGATCATCGAGGAATACACGGACCTCTGGGTGTTTACGATGAAGAATCTTGGAATTACGCCTATCTATTAATGATGGAATAGGGAGATCGTATCAAATGCTGGCGTTTTAAAATTTGCGAGAACCAAAAAGCACTTTTGATAAAACCTGGCAAAGTACTAACCTTTATGGAAGTGAATCCGGTTCTGAAAGGGCCGGATTTTTTATGAAATTTTCGTCGGTCAGCGAAAGCAGGAATGCTTTCAGATCCGCTTTTTCAGATAGTGGTCAGCCGCACGCCGCCGTTCATAAGATGATGCATGAGAGGATCGGCCATAGGAGAATATACAAGGCTGTCAGAATAAAAGTCAATCACCTCCTCCAGCGTTTTGAACCTGCCATCGTGCATATACGGTGCGGTGAGTTCAATATTCCTGAGCGAAGGCGCCCGGTATGCCCCATGCGCCATCGGATCGCCTGTCACGGAATAGCGGTCACCGCCGGGATCATCGAAAACAGTGTCTTTGGCGTTGTTGTAAAAAAGATTCGTTGTGAAAAGCGGGTTTCCTCCGCCGCCGTGGCAATGAAAGCAATCTGCTCCCTCTTCGGTTACAAATAAAACGTAGCCATTCAGCTCGGATGGAGTTAATTGCGTTTCTCCCCTTAAATACCGGTCAAACCTGGAATCAGCCGAAATAAAAGTGCGGACAAACTGGGCAATAGCCTTACCCATCCTGTCGATCGTAACATCTTCAGTGCCGAATGCTTTTTTAAAAAGCGGTTTATATCCGGGGATGTTTTGAATGGCATGGACAGCCTTCAGCGTATCGCTGTTCATCTCGGAAGGGGCTATGATAGCCAGGTACACTATCGATTCGATATTCCTTTTCATCGGATCGGGATTATCCTTGCTTACTGAGCCGTTCCAGAGATAGCCCGAATGATTCCAGACCTGGTTGAAGAGCGGCAGCATATAATGGGGAGTCGGGATGCCGGTCACGCCGTGCGGCCTGCCGCCCGTGAATACCGGGTTATCGATGCCGCAAACGAAAGCGTGTTCCTGCAAATGACAGGTGCTGCAGCACATCTGCATTGCCGTATCGCTGTTTCCCGATATTCTCCCGTCATAAAACAGATATCTCCCAAGCTCAATGCCTTCGACCGTCATGGGATTATCTTCCGGGATATTCAGCTTTGTAGGGAACCCGTAAGGAATATCAATCCGGTAAGGCGTTGCATGATAGACGGGAGTCAGCGCAATTTCATCCTGGTCATTGCAGCAGATCAGCCATAGCATTGACAGAAGCAGGAAAAGAGTCTTATAAATCCCCCTGGTTTCCATTGATAACATTGCAATTGAAAAACATCATCCCCGTTTTCGCAGGCTTTTCGGATCGCATCCTGGTTCATCATCATCATCATGCCCGGCATTTCATTGAAATCCCAGGTATTAGGTGTTTTGAACCAGCTCTCGATATTCATGGCAACCTCGATTTCAGTGGTCTGGTTAGATTTTATGCTGATGAGGGATGATGAATAAACCGGGAGTTTGAGCGTCACATTGAAGTAATTCTGCACAAATCCCGTGACCTGCCCCGTTGAATCGTAGATTCTGCCCGATGCCCAGGTGGAAGTTGAAAGGGCTGAGCATGTTGTTTGTATCCAGCCATTTCCCGTTTAGTTTCATATAATGATAGCCGCCGCCGAGCGCATCGGGCCAGAACATGTTGGATTCGGGAGGATCGGTGAAAAATCCGGTAACGTTAATCCCCTCCCACAGGCCAAATGTGAAGACGACAGAGTCGACCACTCCCTCAGGGATTTCGTCGGTGATGTTCCATCTGTGTGTGCCGTCAATATCGCTGTCGACATAGTGAACTCCCCGGCTGTCACCGATCTTATAAGATGTTCCGTCAGAATAATTTAATTTGACATTCGAGATGAAATACTGCACTTCGGTGACCAGGTAATTGTTTCCGGCTTCGTTCATATACATAAGGGTATCTGCTTTAAGCGGTTGTCCATTGACAATCTCTGCAAATCTTATGTTTATTTTTCCGGGACCAGTCTTTTCTTTGTGACACGATCCTATTAGTATGAGAAGTAAAAGCGCCCAGATGAAATCTGTTCCTGTTTTCATATTTCGTTTTTCGATTAAATGCCAAAAATAGTGCCATTTGAGGTGATAAAGAGATTATTTTTTTAAACGTGATAATTTATAAATGAGGCTGACACAGATCTTAGCCTTCTCCCCCAGGACTGGCGTCCTGGGCTACTCTCGATCGTTCCTTCGGAACGCAAAATCCTCAAATCCAATCCTCCAATCCCCCAATCTCATCGCTTCTTTCTCCCGCAAGGGAGATCCGAAAGTAGCCCGGGACGTCAGTCCCGGGGAAATAGCACAATTCCGGTCTGGAGTTCCAGAGGAACGACCGAAAAATAATAATTAAATATTCGCTTTCTGTCGTCCCCATGGGACTTTAGATTTAATGCCGTCTTCTTTCCCAGGACTGGCGTCCTGGGCTACTTTGATCGTTCCTTCGGAACGCAAAATCCTCAAATCCAATCCTCCAATCCCCCAATCTCATCGCTTCTTTCTCCCGCAAGGGAGGTCCGAAAGTAGCCCGGGACGTCAGTCCGGGGAAAAGGCGCGATTCCGGTTAGGAGTTCCGAGAGGAACGACCGAAAAATAATAATTAAATATTCGATTTCTGTCGTCCCCATGGGACTTTAGATTTAATGCCGTCTTCTTTCCCAGGACTGGTGTCCTGGGCTACTCTCGATCGTTCCTTCGGAACGCAAAATCCTCAAATCCAATCCTCCAATCCCCCAATCTCATCGCTTCTTTCTCCCGCAAGGGAGGTCCGAAAGTAGCCAGGGACGTCAGTCCCGGGGAAAAGGCGCGATTCCGGTCAGGAGTTCCAGAGGAACGACCGAAAAATAATAATTAAATATTCGCTTTCTGTCGTCCCCATGGGACTTTAGATTTAATGCCGTCTTCTTACCCAGGACTGGCGTCCTGGGCTACTTTCAATCGTTCCTTCGGAACGCAAAATCCTCAAATCCAATCCTCCAAATCCCCCAATCCCCCAATCTCATCGCTTCTTTCTCCCGCAAGGGAGGTCCGAAAGTAGCCCGGGACGTCAGTCCCGGGGAAAAGGCGCGAATCCGGTCAGGAGTTCCAGAGGAACGACCGAAAAATAATAATTAAATATTCGCTTTCTGTCGTCCCCATGGGACTTTAGATTTAATGCCGTCTTCTTTCCCAGGACTGGCCTTCGGGACTTCTTTCAAATAACCAATGACCAATGACCAATGACCAATGACCAATGACCAATGACCAATGACCAATTACCAATGACCAATGACCAAGGACCAGTAACCAATGACCAATGACCAATGACTTTTTATCAGCCAATTGACCTGCTATTGTACTACTTTTGCCGGAAAAGAAATACCATGAAATTCAACACAGGCGATAAGGTCAAATTTCTCAATTCCAGGGGCGGAGGGATTGTCAGCAAGATCATCAGTCCTACGCTGGTCAATGTTATGATAGAGGACGGATTTGAGATCCCTACCATGACAAGCGAGCTGGTACTGGTCGATCCCAAAGGGAAGGCGGAGAGGATGTTTGATGAAGATTTTGGCAGTTCGCAGTTCGCAGTTCGCAGTTCGCAGGGGGCGGTTCCCAGTTCGCAGTTCGCAGTTCGCAGTTCGCAGGAGGCGGTTCGCAGTTCAGATAGCGTACAGCAGCCTGGGAACCGGGAACCGGGAACTGCGAACTCACCGGACCGCCAATCCCCGCTCGGCAATTATTCATTCCGCGCTAAGAACACGGCGGGAGTTTATCTTGCTTTTGTACCGCACGACCAGAAATGGATGGTTACGGGGATGGTGGAGATATATCTTGTAAATTATACAAAGATGGATGTGCTTTATGCCTTTTTTCTGGAAGGGGAGAAGAAGCTTTCCGGAAAAGATTATGACGTCCTCTTTGCCGGGAATAAGATCCTTATCGATACGATCGACCGGGATGAATTGCTGAAATGGACAAAAGGCATCGTCCAGGTCATTTTTTTCAATGAGGATCCGGATAAGATCTACATGCCGGTCAGTTCGGAATTCGACATAAGTCCTCGTCGTTTTAACGATGAAAATAATTATAAGGCTTCGCAGTTCATGGAAGAAAGGCTGCTGCTGGTTTCGCTGGCACAGACGGCTGCTTTGGCTCCATCGTCACCATGGAAGAATCGAAGATGGACGAAGATGCCCTGATCCGCCAGAAAGCCATGGAGATCAAGCCTGCCTCCCTTATCGAAAAGCATCAGACCGGTCCGCGGGAAGCGGTGGTGGACCTGCACATCGGGGAATTGATGGAAAATTTCAAGGACCTGGCGCCTCACGAGATCTTAAAATTCCAGATGGATTATTTCACCAGGTGCATAGAAAGCGCTGCGGAGAAAAATTTCCGGAAAGTCACTTTCATTCACGGAGTCGGTAACGGAACTTTGAAAAACGCTATCATGCGCAAGGTGCAGGAGTATGAGCATGCGGAGAGCCACCTGGCGTCCCTGGCCAAATTTGGCGTGGGCGCCATTGATGTTTCTATCAAGCCGTTAAAGTAAATGCATTATTTGCTGCCAGAATTCGACGGCTATAAATGGCTTCAGTGCTATGGTGAAAGCAATGCCGAATACCGCTCCCCAGAAATGTGCATTGTGACCGATGTTGCCAATGCCACGTCGTGCCATTACAGCAGAATAGACCAGGTAAAGGACGCCGAAAACGACCGAAGGAAGAGGGAAAGGAATGGGAAAGACGTAGACCGAGCCGGTCGGGTATAGCAGGATGCTGGCGAAAAGCACGGCAGACACGGCCCCCGAAGCTCCGACAGCATTGTAGTTCACATCATCTTTGTGTTTCCCGTAATCGAACAGGACCGAAAAGACTATACCGCCGATATACAGCAGCAGGTAAAACATATACCCTTTAACGTCGAAATAAAAATGATATGCCTTTATGACTGCATTTCCAAAAGAATACAGGACGAACATATTGATAAAAAGGTGTATCCAGTCGGCATGTATCAGCCCATAGGAGAAAAAGCGCCATCCCTGCCCGCGGTGCCTGATTGCATATGCATTGAATGTTAAACGGCCAAAGGCTTCATGGTTATAGAAGGCGTAGATTGAAATGATGGCAGTCAGGGCAATGATGATTATGTTCAGGGTGATATGCAAGAGTTAAGTTTTAAGTTGGGGATTTATCTGTGTTTTCTCTGTGTTAATCTGTGTAATCTGTGGTGAATATAGCGTAGGGCGTAGGGCGTAGGGCCGACCGACTAACGACCAACGACTAACGACTAACGACTCTACTTCCCCGTCATGACCTGCCCGCTCCCGTAGTCCAGCGAAGAGCCGAACATACTGTGCGGGATGAGGTATACCAGCAGAAGCACTACCATGGCTACTACAGGCCAGGTGCGGTTTTCAGGCTTCCGGAACAATCGCCACACGGCAATAGCCCAGAAGATGAGCGCCACCAGGGTTTTGTCATCGGTCAGATCATGCCCGAAAGGCCAGCCTGTCCAGTATTCGCCGAATGCATAATTCTGCACTACAGGTCCAAGGAGAAGCCCGCCGATAAACAAAGACACCATCGTGATCCATGCATAGCGCAGCGTGTTTTTTTCTCTTGCCAGCGCTTCAAGGCCGGTCCGCGTCGACATCATCATGGCAATAAACATAAGCAGAATATGCGGTATCAGGATCCACGCCGGTACATCGCCTTTAAACCTGACGACAGTCGGTTCGGCATTCAGTAAAACACTTTCATCCCCGCTGGTCAGCGTCACCTGGTATATGACCTTCCCGGCAGGCGGTTGATGGGGTAAATATCCTACAAGGTTCATCCCGTCTCTTTGCATGGGTGCAGAGACCCACTCGTCATTTGTGCCGAATCTCTTATACTTTAGCGATCCTGTAATATTATCAGCTATTTTCTTGATAATGATCTCTGCATCGCCATCACCTCCATGAGTCCTGATAAGTTTGTATTTCACCATCCGGCCGGCAATCTCTTTCTTCCCGCTGATCGGGTATGTGGGGCCCGTAGTTCTTTGGTAATAGGCAATACATGCAGTAAACAGGAAAGAGAATATCCACAGGAAGACAACTTTGTTTTTCATGAAGAGATGGGTTTTAAGTAATCAGTGGGCAAAAGTCGCACTTTTTTTGATAGCGTCGTAAAAAATCTGGTGGATTTTAGGGCGGATGTTCATGGCCGACAGTTTGTTATTGCCGGCATCAGGGTAAGTCCGGTTAGAAAGAAAAACATAAACCAGCTGATTATCCGGGTCCACCCAAATATAGGTGCCGGTAAAGCCCATATGCCCGAAGCTTTCCTGTGAAGCGCTTTTGCAGCATGGCCCCTCCGGATCATATTTCGGCAAAGGTTTATCAAAACCGATACCGCGGCGGTTATCGTTCAGGGGATATTGTGACTGCGTAAATTCCTTTATTGTCCAGGGCTCAATGTAATTTTTGTTTCCGTAAGTGCCACCCTGTAAAAGCATCTGGGCCAGTATGCCCAGGTCATTGGCGTCGGAGAACAGACCGGCATGGCCTGAAATCCCACCCAGCATGGCTGCTCCCTGGTCATTCACATCGCCTTGTATGAGCTGAAAACGGAATGATGTATCCTGCTCAGTAGGCGTGATGCGGTCGAGCGAAAACCGCTGCCTGGGCAAAAATCCCATCGTCGACAAACCGAGAGGCTTATAGAAATTTACATTGACGTATTCATCGAAAGGCTTATCCACCAGGATTTTTATGATATCCGGGAAAAAATAAAACCCCAGGTCGCTGTATTTATAGGTCTTCGTTTTAAGCAGGGGAGATGAAATAATGCTGTCGAAAATGTCGTACCTGTAATTCTTCCTGATATACATGTTTTCCGCAACCCGGACGGGGAACTTCTCGGAGATTGAAGTGCTGTAGATGGAAGTATCTGGTTTGTGGTTTTTTAATGTGTATTTATAAAAGGGAATCCAGGGCAAAAGTCTCGCCTGGTGGGCCATCATTTCACGGATGATGATCCCGCCTTTATTCGTGTTCACCAGGTAAGGCAAGTAATCCTGCAAGGGCTTGTCGATATCGATCTTATTCTCATCTTTCATCCGCATAACGGACAGGGTGGAGGCGGCGACCTTGGTCACCGAAGCCAGGTCATACAGATCGAAGTCATTTACAGGCGTGTCTGTTGAATAGGTGTGATATCCAAAAGATTTCATGTAAAATACTTTCCCTTCTTTGGATACCCACACCTGGCAACCCGGGAAAACTTTTTTCTTTATGCAGTCATTGATCAGTGAATCGACAGGTGATAAATATTTTCTGTCGATGCCCAGTTCTTCCGGGATGGTGTATTTCAACCGGATCGCCACTGTTTTGATCCCGGTCCCTGCAGGGAAGGATTTCCCTGCCGTAACGGGCAGTTCGCCCATTGCCGGAACCCCGCCGAAAATGACCTGGGCCGAAATATCCTGCATTAAAGGATGATCCTGGTAAGAGATGACTATTGCTTCAGGCTGGCTCAGCTTTTCGAGAAGTTTCAGGGAATATGGCGAAGCAAACAGATCGAGAATGACTTTCTTATTCTTGCACAGGTCACCCGTAAAAGCCAGGATCTTGTCGGAAATGCCAAATTTATTGTCTATCCTGCTGCTCGTGTTTTGTAATGAAATGATGACAAGGTTGAAGGTTTCTAATTCGGCTTTCAAGGATGAAATATCAGGATCAGAAGGGTCTTTTTTCAGGGAAAAGAGACTTACGGGGGCATAACAGGCCAGCCGGTCCTGGAACGGGGTTATACTGTCATATCCGATCGAAACGGAAGCGATCCGGAACGTATCCAGGTTTGTGAGCGGTATAAGGTTCTTATTGTTCCTGGTAACGGTGACGGCCTGTTCGAACAATTTCCGGCATAAAAGCTCATCTCCGGGGCCATTTAAATCGTCATATAATCCATTGATATTGACCGGTTTGACGGTTTTCAGCCCCGCCTTGTATTTGTAGGTAAGGATCCGCCGGCACCGTTCGCGGATAAGGCTGTCAGGAAGGTCGCCATGCTCAATGGCCGCCTTGATATGCCTGACGGCTTCAGGCACATCGGCGCTCAGCAAAAGGACATCATTCCCGGCCTGCAGGGCTTTCACTTCGATATCGCCTGGCTCGTTATTATTAGTGACGCCCTTCATATCCAGTGCATCTGTGATGATAAGCCCCTTAAATCCAAGCTCGTTCCGGAGCAGGCCGGTCACCACCGGCTTTGACAGTGTTGACGGGGTGTTCTGCGTTTTTTCGACAGACGGGATAAAAAGATGTGCGATCATAATCCCGTCGACCCCCGCTTCAATCATGCGCCGGAAAGGATACAGCTCCATGGAATCCAGCCTTTGCCTGGAATTATTAATGACCGGGAGGGTGGAATGGGAATCGGCGTCAGTATCGCCATGGCCCGGAAAGTGTTTGGCAGTGACAATGAGCCCCCCGTCCTGCATGCCTTTCATATACATCAGCCCTTTTTCAGCGACTGCCTCTTTGTCTTCGCCGAAGGAACGCATGTGTATCACGGGGTTATCAGGATTGGAATTGATATCAACCACCGGGGCAAAATTCATCTGGATACCTAACCGCTTGCACTGACGGGCAACCGCAAGCCCCATCTGATAGATAAGGCTGTCATTGTCAATTGCTCCCAGGGTCATCTGGTATGGAAAGCCCATGATGCTGTCGAGCCGCATCGCCGGTCCCCATTCGCCGTCGATGGAAATGAACAACGGGGTTTTAGCAAGTTTTTGCCAGTGGTTGGTCCGGCGCGCCTGGAGGGTAGGATGACCGCCGAAGAAAGTCACCCCGCCGATATCATAATCCCTGATATACCGGTCTATTAAAGTATCGTAATCCTTCCCGGGGTAATTGGCCCTCACTATCATCAACTGGCCGATCATCTGATCTGCCGTCAGTGTCAGGAGAACTGAGTCGGCCCATCTATCAGCGGGATTTGCAGGTTTAACTGCAGATTCCTGCGCAATGGCCGTTATTATCTGAAAAAAGAATAAAAGGGAAAAATTAATCCTGAAAAAAATCCTGGTTTTATTCATGTTATATATTTAACCGGGCGGGAACCTGAAATTTATCCTGTCAAAATTAGTAACGCAAATACCGCCGGCAGGGTATATCTATTTCATTTTATCAACAATTTTTTATTGGTTATTGCGTATTTATCTATATTTGAATAAAACTCCGGTCATGGCTAAAATATTACGGCAAATATTTTTACTGTCGGTTTCCATGATAATCGCCTGTTCAGTTTATTCACAGGAAAAATCAAAGGAGGAAGCCCCGCAGACTAAAAAGACGCTGACCCGGATTCTTTTTGTTTTTGATGCTTCACAAAGCATGTATGGCAGGTGGCAAAGCGATCTGAAGATCAATATCGCAAGGAATATCCTTTTAAAGGTGCTGGACAGCCTGAAATCTGTACCGGACCTGGAAGTAGGGCTGAGATTGTACGGCCACCAGTTTAATTTTCCACCCCAGGTTTGCGAGGATTCAAAGCTGGAGGTCCCTTTCGGAAAGGATAATTTTGATAAGATAAAAAGCAAGCTGACTAATGTCGTGCCAAAAGGGACGACTCCGATCGCTTATTCACTGGAACAATCCATCAATGATTTTACTCCCTGTACTAATTGCCGCAATGTCATTGTCCTGATAACCGATGGTATCGAGGAATGTAACGGTGATGTCTGCGAGGCATCCATAAAGCTTCAGAAAAACGGATTTGTGCTTAAGCCATTTATCATTGGAATCGGGACGAATTTTGAAAAAGCCTTCAACTGCGTCGGAACATATTTTGACGCTACCAGCGAGGATAAGTTCAGCAGTGCCTTGAATGTGGTTGTTTCCAGGGTGCTTAAACCGACGACATGCCAGGTCAACCTGCTGGATGCCAACAAGCGGCCAACGGAGACCAATATAAACATGACTTTTTATGATAATTATTCCGGAAAGATAGTTTATAATTACATCCACACACTGAATAGCTATGGGTTGCCTGATACCCTGCTTATTGACCCTTTGATGACCTATGATATCGTAGTCCATACGATCCCCCCTGTCGAGGTGGACAGCATAAAGCTTATTCCGGGCAAACATACAATAATCCCGGTGAGTGTCCCCCAGGGCTACCTGCTCTTGAAGATGAATTCCCAGAATGCCAACCTGAAAGCTTTAAAGACCATTGTCAGGAAAAAGGGGACTATGGAAACCCTGAATATTCAGGACCTGGATCAACCTGAAAAATATATCACCGGGACGTATGATCTTGAAATACTGAGTTTGCCGCGGTTTTATGCATATGATATCGATATTCTTCAAAGCCATATAACGACAGTTGACATTCCTGTTCCCGGCATCGCGGTTATTCAGAAACTGGTCAGGGGTTATGGCAGTCTTTATCTGGAAAATGATGGCGTACTCGAATTGATTTACAATTTCAGGGACAATGACCAGCAGCAGGAATCACTGGTGCTTATGCCCGGCAGGTACCGGGCCGTGTTTCGCTCGCGTTATGCCGAACATACGTCTAATACGGTCGAAAGATCTTTCGAGGTTAAATCCGGTCTTACTACCAATGTGAAGCTCCAGGATTGATTTAACGCTAATTTCGTACAAGGAGGTCATGTTAATCTTTATCATCGGTTACATGGGCGCCGGCAAAACGACGCTGGGAAAACGCCTTGCTGAAAGCTTGAATTACAGATTTTATGACCTGGATGAAATGATCGGGATCTCCACGGGTTATTCCATCCTGAGTTATTTTGAAAAATTCGGGGAAGCATCCTTCAGGAGAAAGGAGAGCGAAATATTGCTCGACCATATCGGGGACGATAATGCTGTTATCGCTACAGGCGGAGGGACTCCATGCTATTCGGACAACATGGCTCTTATGAATCAGAAGGGCACGACTGTCTTTATTGACACGCCTTATGACACTATCATAAAGCGGCTGGCCGGCAGGATAAACCAGTATCCCTTGCTGAAGAGCGTTCACCCTGACCTGCTACCGTCGTTTATCCGCAGCCACATGAATAACAGGATGGCGTTTTATTTACAGGCGAAGATCAGGATTGACGGGGGCGATGAGGATGCTGACCGGCTTGTAGACGCAGTCAGGTTGCAATTATCATTGCAATAGATATTGATATTGATTTAGATCCTAGATTGTAAACTGTAAACTGTAAATTCTTAATCGTTATTGGATATCAGTTTTACGGTTTTATTTATGTAGAAAGAAAAATCAGGACTTTAATTAATCTGTGGTTAATCTGTGATAATCTGAGTAATCTGTGGTGAATAAGGCGTAGGGCATAGAGCGAAGGGCGTAGGGCAAATTTTAAGAACTCTTGCCTTAAAAGAATTTCTAATTTTATTGCCGATAAACCAAATCATTTTATGAGCGATTTAGACGCCCTCAGGGACCTTGTCCTTGCTCCGTACATTATGAAAGCCACCGCCCTGATCGGCATCAGCCGTTTGGTAGGAGGCAACCAGTTCCGGCATAGTTTTTCCACGCTGGGCATTTTGATGGATTACAAATATTTCACCGACAGCATCCTGTTGAAAGCTTCCCTGATCCACGATCTCCTGGAAGAGATCCCCGAAACGCAGGTGGATGAGATTCGTCATATTGACAATGAAGCGGGGCAGGTAGTGGATCTCGTGCTGGAAGTGACCAGGCGCACTGACGAAACCAAGGATCAATTCATGCAAAGGGTACTCGATACAGGCTCAATCAGGGCCTTGATCCTTAAATGCGCCGACCGCATCAGCAACCTGACCGATCTCCACCGGGATACCCACACGGATATTACCATTTCCGATTACCTGGATCAGACTGAAAAATACATCCTTCCCATGGCAAGGAAAGTAAATGCCGATATGCTCATCGAGCTGACTGATCTGATTGACAGGAGAAGGGAGATTTTGAAAAGGATGGAAGATAGATAGAGAAGGCTTAGGTTGGGAGGACTGTAGGACTGTAGGACTGTAGGACTGTAGGACTGTAGGATGATTGGGTGATTTTCGATTTGACGATTTTCGATTTTCGATTTAATTATCTTGCTATTAAGAATTTAGAAGCTGAGACCTGGTAATGTTCCGAGAAAAATTTGATGAAATAAATGCCATTCTCAAAATTGCTTACATCGATCTGCAATTCCACCTGCCCGGAGGGAACGGATATTTCTTTCATTTTCCTCCCGAAAATATCATAAATGACCAATGAACAATCACTTCGAAAATCGACATTCGGCAATCGACAATCGACAATTGTTTTCGCCGGATTCGGCCACACCTCCAATTCTCCCCTCTTCTCCTCTTCCCCTTTTCCCCCTTTCCCCTTGTCTCCCGGTCTCCCTGTCTCCTCTTCAATCCCCACAATCAGCTCGCAGTTATCCTGTACGATCGTATCCGAAACGATCTGGTATGGGCAGAGGCTATCGTATGTAAAGGGCCGGGTGTAAAGGGTGTCGTCTTCAAGGTCATAATTGAATTTACGCAGATATACATCAAATTGATCGTTTTGATAAATATTATACATGTCTACTAACTTATTATCGTGGCATATATGAAGCACACCACTATAAATATCCTGACTGATAAGTATCGTGTCGATAATATTACCCAATGTGTCAAGTAAAGCCAGATAATGTCCGAAATCCTCCATTCCATTACCCCATCCGCAATCAGCAGCTAAAGTCGAATCATTGATGAACTGTGCGGATGACATGCCTCCATTGGGAAATCCTTGAATTATATCGTATGTGCCTATTACATTTCCATTCAAATCAAGTTTTCCAAGGGCAGGTTTATCAATTTCCGGATTATAATAGTAATGACTGATAGATGTATAATAGAATTGACCTGAAGGACTTATCGTAGAATAATTTGCAGTCCCTCCTATATGGTTGCTATCGTTTGCATGTATAACACGCTCCCATTCGAGATTTCCTAA
The DNA here is from genome assembly GCA_963823285.1 of uncultured Bacteroidales bacterium. Taxonomy (GTDB): domain Bacteria; phylum Bacteroidota; class Bacteroidia; order Bacteroidales; family JAGOPY01; genus JAGOPY01. The sequence continues at coordinate 268,295 of CAWGKX010000014.1, forward strand.
TGAATCTGTTTTTATCAGGTAAGGTTTAATCCAGAATAGATTTGTAGTTGAATCCAAATAATCACAGTTTCCTGAAATAAGAAATCCATTATCCGGTGTTAAAAATAAAGACTCGCTATCCTCATTTAGGATATTAGTATCCGAACTGTTATAGCATTTTTTCCACATTATATTTCCATCAGTATCAATTTTAGCCAGGCAAATACGGTCTGTCTGATAGGATATAATACCTGTATATCTTAACAAAACAGCGCATCCCCCATCCTCCAATGCTACTATTGTATAGGCATAATCAAAATGATCAGGAGTACTAAAATCGAGGCACCACTCTTTTTCACCGCAAGCGTTAAGTTTGATTACAAATGGATCAGTGGAGGTATCATTATTCGATGAAGCACCGCTAAGAAAAATCTCTCCAGATTGGTTAATATCTAGGTAATAAAAAGAAATGTATGAGTCGGGTGCACCGAATGTTTTTTCCCATAGAACTTGCCCATTGATATCAGTTTTTATTAACCACAATAATGAACAATTTTATCAGCATGCTTTCCTGTCAGGAAATATCCATTGTCATAGCATTCAATAAAATCTTCACCATATGTATTTTCCTGTCAAAATACATCTTAATCCACCGAGATTGACCGAAAGATCAAAGATATTAGAAATGAAGATCAAAATAAGCAATAAATATATACTCATAATTCCATATGATGAGTTTTGGATATTCTATTATAAATTATCATTGAAGAGTTTACGATAAAGATATAATTATAATGTGTTGCTTGAGTTCAGGATCATGTTTTATCCATAACTTATTCTGATTCAGCTTCATCCTTATCTGATGTATTTCAGGAAAATGCAAGTGGGAAGGAGAATTATTTCAGGTGATTGTAAAAAACTATGAACAGCACAAAAAATTATTTTCTTGCCAGCTTCACCACATTTTCCACATGCTGCGTATGCGGGAACATGTCTACTGGCTGGACGGCTTTGATTTCGTAATGATCCGACATTAAACTGAGGTCCCGCGCCTGAGTGGCCGGGTTGCAACTGATGTAAATAATTTTTTCAGGCCTGGCTGAAAGGATCTGCTCTGTGACCTTTTCATGCATGCCTGCCCGCGGTGGATCCGTAATGATAATATCAGGCCGGCCATTGGCTTCAAAGAATTCCTTGCCGAGAATTTTTGCAATATCGCCGGCATGAAACGATACATTGTCAATACTATTCAAATTCGCGTTCTCAAAGGCATCGGACACTGCTGCAGGAATATATTCCATCCCGATTACTTTTCCGGCATATTTCGATATGTAGCAGGCAATTGCGCCGGCGCCGGAATAAAGGTCGTATACGGTCTCATTACCCTTGAAATCTGCCATTTCCGCTGCAACCCGGTAAAGTTTAGCGGCTTGCCTGGCATTGGTCTGGAAAAACGACACCGGCCCGATCCTGAACTTTAAACCGGGATCTTCGGCACCGAATGCATGTAATTCTTCCATGATATAAGGTTTTCCATGGAAGAGCCGTATTTCCAGGTCCGATATGTCATCATTTTTTTTGGGATTGATAACATACATCAGGGAGGAGATGGCCGGAAAAGAATCTTTCACAAATTGCAAAAGATCATTTATTATTTTTTCTTCGTCATCCTTAAAAACCATAATTACCATTAACTCGCCGGAGATGGTATTTCGTATGATCAGGTTCCTGAGCAGGCCCTGCCATGTTTTGGCATCATAAAAACTCAATCCCCGTGATAATGAATAATCCCTGACCGACAGCCTTATTGCATTCGAAGGGTCAGGCTGCAAATGGCATTTTTGAATATCGATGATCCTGTCGAACATGCCGGCAAGATGAAAGCCCAACCCATTTGAGTTTACATTTTCACTCGATTCAGGTTTTTGACCCGTGAACCATTTCCTGTTTGAAAAAGTATAATCCAGCTTGTTCCGGTAAAAATAAACATCATCTGATGCCAGGATCGGCCTGATTTCAGGATACCCAAACTTTCCTATCCGGTCGAAATGGTCCTTTACCTGCTTTTGCTTGAAAAAAAGTTGCTTGTCGTAGCTCATATTCTGCCAGCGACAACCCCCGCAAAGGCCAAAGTGCTCACATGCAGGTTCAACACGGTATGGCGAATATTTGTGAAAACTTACAATCCTTGCTTCAAAAAATGATTTCTTCTTACCGGTCACCTGGACGTCGACGATATCACCCGGTACGCCAAATGGGATAAACACCACCCTGTTATCGACCCTTGCCACGGCTTTTCCTTCTGCGCCTGCATCCATGATCTCCACGTTTTCAAATAAGGGGAGAAACTGCTTCCTTTTCGATCTGCTGCTCATATTCGCGCCAAAGGTAACGCAAAGATGAATTTCGGCCTCATTTTACCGGGTCAGTTTCTTTTCATCTTCTTTTGTTATCGGACTTTGAAATCGTAAATTTGTAAAACTAAAGCCTGAGCCATGAAAATCCTGCCTGTCGGAAAAATACGTGAAGCTGATGCTTACACCATTGCCAATGAGCCTATCGCGTCAGTCGATCTGATGGAAAGAGCCGCGACGAAATGCTTTGACTGGCTTCGTAAAAGAGTGGACAGCAAAAGGCGCGTCCTGGTATTTTGCGGCCTGGGAAATAACGGCGGCGACGGACTGGTCATTGCAAGACTGATAGCCGCGGTCAATCCGAATGTCCTTGTTTACGTGATCAGGTATGCTGATAAATGTTCTGATGATTTTCAGATCAATTATGATCGCCTTAAGGAAGTTCGCGGGCTTAAGTCTTTCGACATTAAAGAAGGTGACGCATTACCGCTGGTTAATCAGGAGGATGTGGTGATAGATGCAATTTTCGGGTCAGGCCTCAGCAAGCCTGTTGTTGATCTGCCGGCTAAAGTTATCCGGCACATCAACAGCAGCAAGGCATTGGTCGTGTCCATCGATATGCCTTCAGGTTTGTTCAGCGATGAATTCACTGACACTAAAGCCGGCGCTGTCGTGCAGGCAGATTATACGCTTTCGTTCCAGTTCCCCAGGCTGGCTTTTATGTTCGCGGAAAATGAAAACCTTGTCGGGGAATGGAATGTGCTGGATATTGGCCTGAAGACGGATTTTATTGATCAAACCGGGATAAAAAATTTCTTTCTTACACGGAAAATGGCTGCCGGGTTGTTAAAGCACAGGACCAAATTTGCCCACAAGGGCAATTTCGGGCATGCGCTCCTGATCACTGGCGGATACGGCAAGATGGGCGCGTCGGTTCTTGCGTCGAAAGCCTGTTTAAGATCAGGCGTCGGTTTATTGCATACGCACACGCCGGGAAAGGGTTACCAGGTCATTCAGACAGCCGTTCCTGAAGCCATGGTGACTATTGACCCGAATGATGATTGTCTCACTGCTTTGCCGGATCTTTCGCCGTTCACAGCCATTGGCATTGGCCCCGGCATAGGTTTCCATGAGAAAACCAGGATTGCGCTGAAGCTGCTGATCCAGAATGCCGCCGTTCCTTTGTTATTTGATGCCGATGCATTGACAATCCTGGGCGAGAACAAGACCTGGATATCTTTTATTCCGAAAAACAGTGTTTTCACGCCTCACCCTAAGGAATTCGAAAGACTGGCAGGGAAAGCAAAGAATGATTTTGACCGTAACCGTTTGCAGCGGGAATTCTGTATAAAACATGGCGTTTACGTGGTGCTGAAAGGAGCCCATACGTGCATATGCGGGCCTGACGGAGTATGTCACTTTAATTCGACCGGAAATCCCGGCATGGCCACAGGCGGAAGCGGTGATGTGCTTACCGGGCTTATAACCGGGTTGCTGGCGCAAAAATATCACCCCAGGGATGCCTGTCTCCTGGGGGTCTATCTGCACGGACTTGCAGGTGATCTTGCAGCAAAAAAGCTTGGCATGGAGGCGCTTATTGCAGGAGACATCGTTGGGAAGATCGGGAAAGCGTTTAAGAAGGTTTAAGTTTTGAATGTTAAGGTTTAAGTTGGGGAACTTTTATCAATATTTGATTTCCAGACAATAAACAAGTCAAACACTTAAACCTTAAACCTTAAAATTTAAACCTGGATCTCAGATCTCAGAACTCAGAACTTCTTCTTCGATTGTTTCCTCTTCAAACCTTAAGTTTTCAATGATAAAGCTCTGCCGGTCCGGGGTATTTTTCCCCATATAAAACTCAAGGAGGGCTTTTATGGAGGCTTCTCTTTCCATCAGTACCGGCTCGAGTCGCATATTAGGGCCGATGAAATGACCGAACTCGTCGGGCGAAATTTCGCCGAGGCCTTTAAACCGGGTAATTTCAGCGTTTTGTCCCAGCTTGGTAATTGCGTTCTGCTTTTCCTCGGGTGAATAACAGTAAATGGTTTCTTTCTTATTCCTGACCCTGAAAAGAGGCGTTGTGAGAATATAAAGATGGCCTGCTTTGACGAGGTCAGGATAGAACTGCAGGAAAAAAGTCATGAGCAGCAGCCGGATGTGCATGCCGTCCACATCGGCATCCGTGGCAATAACTACCAGGTTATAGCGAAGGTTTTCCAGGCTTTCATCGACATTCAACGCCGATTGCAGAAGGTTAAACTCTTCATTTTGGTAGACTATCTTTTTTGTAAGGCCATAAACGTTCAGCGGTTTGCCTTTCAGGCTGAAAACAGCCTGGGTGCTGACCTGCCGGGCTTTTGTAATGGAACCGCTGGCACTGTCGCCTTCGGTTATGAAGATGGTGCTTCCCAGCCGGTCTTCGTTATTGGTATTATAATGCACTTTGCAATCGCGCAGCTTCTTGTTATGCAGGCTCGCTTTTTTAACGCTTTCCCTGGCTAATTTTTTAATATCGGCCATTTCCTTGCGTTCCTTTTCCGACTGAAGTATCTTTAGCTGCAGGGCTTCAGCGGTATCCGGGTTCATATGAAGATAATTATCAAGATTCTTCTTGATAATATCCATTACATAGTTACGTATGCTCTGCCCGTTAGGTTCCATGTGCATGGAACCCAGCTTGGTCTTGGTCTGCGACTCAAATATCGGCTCCTGCACTTTCAGGCTGATGGCTGCAATGATTGAAGCCCTGATATCGTTGGTATCGTAATCTTTATTGTAAAATTCCCGTATGGTTTTTACTATTGCTTCGCGGAACGACTGGAGATGGGTGCCGCCCTGCGGGGTGAACTGGCCATTCACGAAGGAATAATACTCTTCGCCGTATTGCTTGGAGCTGTGCGTGAAAGCGCATTCAAAATCATCATCTTTAATATGGATGATCGGGTAATGCGCCCCTCCGTTACCATTGAGATATAGGTTCAGCAGATCGAGCAGCCCGTTTTTTGCCTGGAATTTTTCCCCGTTCAGGGTAAGTATAAGTCCATTGTTCAGGAAAGCATAATTCCAGAGCAGTTTCTCAACGTATTCCGTGATATAGTAATAATGCCCGAATATCTTTTCATCGGGGATAAATGTGATTTCGGTGCCCTGGGGGAGGTCGCAGGCTGTAATTTGATGATCCCGGGTGATTTCGCCCCTTTCAAATTCCACAATCTTGGTTTTTTCTTCCCTTACCGATTGTGCCTTAAAATAGGATGAAAGTGCGTTCACGGCCTTGGAGCCCACTCCGTTCAGGCCGACCGCTTTTTTGAAAACTTTGGAATCATATTTTGCTCCGGTATTGATCTTTGAAACACAGTCGATCACTTTTCCCAGGGGCATTCCACGGCCATAGTCCCTGATAATAACTGTCTTTTCCCTGATCGTCACATCGATCCTGGTTCCATTTCCCATCACATGTTCATCGATGCAATTATCCAGTATCTCCTTCATCAGCACGTAGATGCCGTCATCCTGGGCAGCTCCGTCACCCAGTTTGCCGATGTACATGCCCGGTCTCAGCCGGATATGTTCCCTCCAGTCGAGAGATTTTATGCTGTCCTCATTATATTTTTCAGCCGTCACTTTTTTTGGTTGTGATGCAAAAGTAGCATCAGGAAACCTTTATTTTACGCCTATATCGGGAAACTTATGAATAAAATAATGTTGATAAAAAGAGACTCCATCTCAATTTTCTGAGACGCCATCTCAAAGTCTATTTTAATTCTTCATCCTCATCCATATTAAGAAGGTTAAATATTGTTGGATCAATGTTGTCAGAATGATGATATTGAATGAATTCATTTTTGCCTCCAAACCAAAACAGAACATTTTCTCTCATTAAGTGAGTGGCTGATTCACTGATAATTATCCTGTAAGAACTATAAGGATAATTTTCGTAATTATTCTGCACCTTGTGTTTGACAGGATTTTTATGAATGTAATTCACCACATGCAAGAGATATGATTCATTTTGAATCTCAATCCTTTGATAATTTTTTGTAAATAATCCACCTGTTCTTTTTTGCATGAAATTGATCCTTTTTGTGAAGGAAATGAAGAGCTTTCGCAATTGATTCGGCACGACAGACTTTACTGCACTCATTTCATCTCTTGTCTTGATCAGTAAATGGAAATGGTTCGGCACCAAGCAAAAGGCATATGTTTCGACGAATGGTGCGACATATTCCTTGTACTTTGATAGAAAGAAGAAATAATCGCCAGAATGATAAAACAATTTTTCTCTGTTGTTCCCCCTGTTGTAAATATGATAATACCTGTCAGGGCAGAGCGGAGATTTTAGTTTTTTTGAAGTCATGGTACATATATTTTAGTTAATGAATATTATGATGAGACTCCATCTCCACTATTTCAGATGGAGTCTCATTATGTTTATCCGGAAATTACCTGATTTATACCCGGTTGTTAATAGAAAAAGAGACTCCATCTCGGTGAATTGAGATGGAGTCCCGGTTTGAGTCTCTTTTTATCCTAACTTTGATTTCCTAATCTCCAACCTGTGTCCAGATTTTCTAAAACTTTCTCTGCCCTTGGGCAAATTATCCGTAATCCATGGCTTCTGAATAAAGTCCTCGAAGAGGATGAGTACTGGAGAAAAAAGGTCGTGAAGCAATACGGATTTCCACACGGGCTTCCTGTCATCAGACCGGAGGAATTCTTCGGCGATTTCATCGAAACCGTCGACCCATTCGCTTTCCTGGACGGAGGCTCACTGGTGACAGACATAGCGCTCCTGAAAAAACTTGCCCGTAAAATTCCGGATTGCAATTATTTCGAAATTGGGACCTGGCGCGGAGAAAGCGTGGCTAATGTGGCTTCAGTAGCAAAACTCTGCTATACGCTTAACCTGTCTGAATCGGAAATGAAGGATCTTGGCTTTAATCCGCGTTACATCGGTCTCCATAGATTTTATTCCCGGGATATTCCAAATATCATTCACCTGGAAGGAAATACGCGATCCTTTGATTTCCAATCCTTAAACTGCAAATTCGACCTTATCTTCATTGATGGCGACCACCACTTTGAGATGGTCAAAAACGACACGCAAAAGGTATTCAGTCACCTCACACATAAAGATACTGTTGTTGTATGGCACGATTATGCCAGCAACCCTGAAACTGTCAGGTATGAGGTCCTGGCGGGCATACTGCAGGGATGCCCGAAAGACCTGCACCGGCATATTTTCCATGTAGCCCATACTCTCTGCGCTGTTTATCTGCCGGGTGAAACAGGAGGGAAAACGCTGGATGCCCCTGTCGAACCTTTGGGATCATTCAGGGTTGATGTGAAGTTTCATAACCTTGATCATCTCTGATCTTAGCTGCCTGAAATCCCCCCGCGAAGGAAGAAGATCTTTATACCATTTTTTATTTTCCTTGTTGAACAGCGTCATCAGGATGATTGTCGTTATGAGGTAAGAGAGAGATGTTGCCCAGCCTGCACCTGCAAGGCTGAATTTCGGGATAAGAGAGTAGTATAGGATGACCGATGCTACGAGCCCCAGCGATGATGCCATGGCGTTGACATAATACCGGCCTGTCCCGGAAAAATAATGACCCGTAAGGATGGAGAAATTATAGACCATGACCCCAAAAGCCAGCGTCCAGATCACCATACGGGTATCTGAAAATCCTTCCCCGAAAATGAAAACATAAAATGAGGAGGGAAGTGCCATTAACGGGATGAGGATGATCAGGCTTGCCACAACGCTGAATTTGATCAGCCTGACTGTGAGCCTTGCCGCTTCCGGCCTGCTTTCAGTATTGGATATCCTTGCATACTGTACAAGCGAAATGCTTTTAGATATCAGCCAGATCGATTCGGCCAGGGAAATACCGTTGGAATAAACCCCGACAACCGCCTCGCCGTGAAAATGATCCAGGACAAAATAGCTGAGCCTGAAGCTGAGCATTTGAGTGATATGGGCAACCTGGTTCAAAAGTCCGAAGCGGACCATCTCAATGACGATTTGCCGGTATTCATTAAAGTTGTGGAAGATAATCCTTCCGCAATGCTTAAAATAAAAACCAAGGCTTACGATCGCCGAGAACCCGAACGAAATATAAAGAGACCAGACATAATCCTCAACTCTTGGCTGATGCATCAGGGTGAAAAAAACAAGCAGGCTGATTATGAGGACAACGGGTTGGGTAAGGCTGATCAAATTTGAGGTGCTGATTTTTTCCTTTCCTATCAGGATCGAAGTGTTGATTGCGGCTATCGAATTCAGTACTGAAAGTATACAGATATGGATGACATACGAACCTTCAACACTAGGGAAAAGTCGCAGGACAAAAAAAGAGACCAGGCTGACGAGGATGGTCCACAGGTAGGAGGGAAGGATCAGTAAAGAAGGTTTATGCCTCGGGACAAGGTAAACCAGTGTCGCGCCTCCCACCAGGTTTGCAAAAACCAGCACAAAGGTGATAGTTGTGATGATCAGGCTCTGCAAACCTTTCCCGGCCGGGCCCAGGTACTGGGATAAAATTATAGCTATCAGCAGGTTGATCACTGCGGAAAGCGCCCTGGCGCCGAAAGTATTAAGAATCTTTCCGAACAAATTGGTTATTGGTTATTGGTTAATTGGTTAATTGGTTATCATTGGTTATTGGTTATTGGTTATTGGTTATTGGTTATTAGGCTGTCATTAAGTATTCATAAGGCAACTATATGGTTGTCAATTGTTTCTTCTGTCTTCTTCTTCTGTCTTTGTCTTTTGATTTTTTATTTACTGATCTGTATACTTCAAACAGCTGTAAACCTATCACTTCCCTGCTGAAATGATTTTTAGCATATTCCCTGATCTTTCTTTTATCATATTCTCCGTGATGATCCAGCATGAAATTTATCTTTTCAAGTAGTTGATCCTCATCCTCGCTCGGTATCAGCAGACCAAGATCTCTGTTTAAATGTTCCCTGATCCCCCCGACATCCGTGGACAGTACCGGGACGCCGCAGGCAAAACTTTCAAGTATTACTACGGGTAAATTCTCATACCTGCTGAACATGACCTGGAAATCCGCTTCCGCCATCATCCCGGCCAATTCTTCGTTTTCTTTTAACCCGTGAAAGTGCACGAAACTTCCCTCGATATTCAGCTCTTTTGCAAAATTGACCAGCTTTTCCAGGTGAATGCCTTCCCCGACCATATGGCAAAACCAGTCTGTCCTCAATTCCGAAAGCCTCTTTAAAACCCTCAATATTCCGGAAATATTCTTTTGCCTGTCTTCAAAACAGGAAACATGGATGAAATTCACTTTTGCCGTTACGGGTTTCTCATTCCTTATGTTGAACATATTCATGTCCACGACATTAGGTATGGTCCGGTAATTGCGGTTGCTCAACCCATGACTTTCCATAGCTTTCCTGAGGTTGTCAGTGACCGGCATTACCGCAGAGGCTTTCCTGACCGCCAGCCTTGTGACTGCCTTCCGTATCAAGCCTTTGAAAGTATCCATATCGGGAAGGTACCGGGTCCAGTGCTCGGTGATGACGTAAGGTGTCCCGCTTATCCATTTGTAAAGCAAGGCGATCATTCCGAGGCGGGTCAGCACGTTCACGTGCACCAGGTCAGGCTTCCCAAAATCTTCCCGTATCATTTTCAATCCTTTATAATGATACCTGAGATATCGGCAAAAATTAACCAGGTGTCTGATAACCGGAATCGGGCCCCGGAAAGGCCTGTAATAGATTTTAAACTGTAATAGCTCCTCATCCATGAACCGTTCGACTTCCATTCGCGATCCCTGAATCTTATCATCCTGGTGAACGTAAAGCACCGCAACATCTGCATAAGGTGACACGGATCGTGCATGCCGCTCAATGAACAGACCGGGCATCGGATCGTACCGGTTCGGATACCATCTTGGCAGGTAGAGAATTTTCAATTTACAGTTTACAGTTTACAGTTTACAATCTAGAATCTGAAACAATACCAATACCAATAACAATATCAATAACAATACTAAATACAATATCAATAACCAATAACCAATAACCAATAACCAATAACCAATAACCAATAACGAATACCCAATACCTAATAATCATTTAACGCTTTTTCTACTGCCAAAATTGCATTTTCAGTCCTTTCCCGGCCGGTTCCGGAAATGATGGCATATTCCACCTTTAGCTGCATCAGCTCTTCCAGGTAAATGCTGAATAATTCTTCCCTTTCCCCTGGATTTTCCCTTTGTGGATCATACTCCCATGGCAGGTCGGTATTGCAGAGCAGGTACAGGTCATAGCGGTGATTTTTTACCATTTCTTCAATCCAGGGATCGCACCTGCAGTATTTAAAATCGCTCCAGATCTTCGTAACAAGCATGTCTGTATCGCAAAACAATAAATTCAGCGCTTTTTCAGCCAACCTGTTTTCAAGATCAAGCTGCTGCCTGGCAATTTTCGCTATATCTTCAAAAACATAAGGCCTGCCGAGATGGTCAAGATATTCCCTTGCCGCCTCGGGAACCCACAACGTCCGGAAATGATCTGCCAGCTGCCGAGCAAGCTCTGATTTTCCTGTCGATTCCGGACCAGTAATGGCGATTCTCTTCAAGTTCAAAGTTCAAAGTTCAAAGGGCAAAGTTAAGGTTCTCACAGATTTCACGGATTAAGGACAAAGATTAACACAGATAAGGCCGAATATTGTTCGATTGTTCTATTGTTCTATTGTTCTATTGTTCTATTGTTAAAGTCCTACAGTCTTACAGTCCTACAGTCCTACAGTCTTACAGTCCTACTCTCCTTCAGCTTTGCCCTCCATTCCATGTATCCTGATACGGCCAGAATAAGAAATATGGTGAATTGAAAGCTGCTTAAAATAAGTCCTTTGCTGGCAAATAAAGGGATTGAGATCAGGTCGCCCAGGATCCAGGCAAGCCAGTTTTCGATTTTTTTTAGTGCCATCAGCCACATGCCAATGATGAAAATTGCCGTGGTCAGTCCATCCCAGACCGGGACATTACTGTCGGTAAAATTTTTTAAAATATACGCCAGTATGATGAAAAATACCACCAGGCCGATGATGGAAAATATCCATTCCGGTTTCGTCGCATAAGTTATAGGCCTCGCAAGGTTTTCCCCCGTTTTCCTGCTCCATTTTACCCAACCGTAAACGCTCATGATGAAATAAAAAGCGTTGATGCTCATATCGGCATAAAGCTTGACCGTCAAGCACAGATAAACGTAGATCAGAACACTGATGATCCCGACAGGGTATACCAGGATGTTTTCTTTTTTTGCAAACCAGACACTAAGCAAACCGGTAAGGACTGCTAACGCTTCAGGCCACGTAGAAGCCATGATATTTTCATAGAACTCCTGAAAAACGGAAATCAGGATCATCTTTCTTCTTTTGTATTCAGATCAGCGTTAATGATCTTCAGGACAAAAACGGAATGAGGATGATTGAACGATTGACCGATCTCTTTTGTTAGGGCATCCATGAGGTTATCATAATCGCCGAATACCTGTGTGCTCATCCCGTTTGTAATGGCAGTAATTCCTTCATATGTGTTGATCCTGTCGATGAACTCACGGATAGGAGGAACAAACTCCTGGTTAAGCGGGTAATAGCTGATTTCTGCAGATGCTTTCATACTTTTAAATTATTCGACAAAATTAAAAATATTGCAAAGTGCTTTCATTTTTAAAGTATATCGCTAAATTTGTTTCAAAGAAATATGAATTATAAGATCAATGATATGAAAAAGCACTACTTGGTTTGGGTCGGAGTTATTATCTCCGTTTTGTTTTTGAGCGGCTGCCTTACTTGTGAAAAAAAGGAGTACACCTTCGAACTGACGGGCAAAGATTCCGGCAAGCTGACCATCAAATTCATCAACATTATGTCGACAATGGACGATACTTTGGATGTTTCCGAAGATGATTTTTCAAGCCTGCTGACCGATTATTACGAAGGGACGGAGATTGAAAACGGTTTTGCCGATGCAACGGTTGTCGATAAGAAATTATTTGAGGAAAACGGCGTCCTTTGCGGGCAAATTGTTCTGGAATTCTCTGATTTGGCCATGGGACATCTTTATCAGCACCATAACAAGGGCCCGTTGATGTACTGCCTGAGTTGCAATTCGATTGATTCTGAATATTTCGCTGATTCCAATGGCGAATATGGAGGAGATGTTATGCCTGTCGTATTCTGGGACTCTGACCTTAAAACCCTTACACTTACTACTAGCGTCACAGCGCCGGATGAAACTACTATCAGCCTCCTGGATAAATATTTAGAATACCAGGCAGGAAAATAACCCCACGGAGTTCAAAAGTATCCGGGTAAATAATTTATCTCATGTCGATTACTTCAACACCAGGGTAATCCTTGGGGTTAAAAGTAAATTCCGAATCATTTACCGGAACATTCGTTTCGAACTTGTTCACCATGTAAGTGAAAGTGTTGCCGCTTTTATCATGTATGGCGATTTTCATGATCCTGAATAATTCCTTATCGACATTCAGCTCGACGCTTGTAAAGTTTTTTTCAGCGTTTGGCTTAAGTTCAATAACATATTGAGCACGGCCGTCTTTCGTAATTTCATCCACAAGACGGGATTTATAATCTTTATTATACGACGTCAGCAGCCGCGTCGGAGTCAGGGCATTCTCATTATTATCGACAGTATTGATCTGAACTTCCTTGGATTCCGCAATATAGGTCCAGGAAGTCTTGCTGTCGGATATAACCTTCTGCCCGGCAATATCCAGCTTGTACTTTTCGCCTTTTACCAGCAGGACACCGGTCTCAGACTCGTGTATATTGGCAGAAGGATTGTCCATGTCATAAGTAAATGTGATCCGGATGGAAGAGAAAGACTTCGTATTTTCCGAAACCTGCTTTAAAATATCTTCTGAACTTTTCTTCTGGCTGAAGGCAAACTGGACCGACAGGAGCAGGGCAATAATCAAAATGTTAGTGATGGTTCGCATGCTATTTTTTATTTCAGGTTATTTATTGTAAAGATCTTTCAAAAATTGTTCCAAAGCCATTTCATTGGCGACAAGAACTTCACGGGCCTTGCTTCCTTCAAAAGGACCGACAATACGGGCCGCCTCGAGCTGGTCGATAATACGGCCCGCACGATTATAGCCGAGTTTCAGCTTCCGCTGCAGGAGCGATGTGGAACCCTGCTGGTGCTGCACGATGATGTGCGCTGCATCTTCAAAGAGCTCATCGCGGGCATTCGGATCGAAGTCGCCTTTTTCAGACTCTTCACTTTCATCATAATATTCTGGCAGGTTGAACGCTTCAGGATATCCCCGCTGCGATCCGATGAACTCGGTGACTTTATCTACTTCGGGAGTGTCTACAAATGCGCATTGCAGCCTGATCAGGTCGCTTCCGGTGGAAATCAGCATATCGCCTTTGCCGACCAGCTGGTCCGCGCCTGAACTATCCAGGATCGTCCTTGAATCGATTTTGGAAATGACACGGTAAGCAAAACGGGCCGGGAAGTTGGCTTTGATTGTCCCGGTTATGATATTCACTGAAGGACGCTGTGTCGCGATGACCAGGTGGATACCGGTTGCCCGTGCAAGCTGTGCCAGGCGGGTCAGCGGATTCTCGATTTCCCTGCCGGCAGTCATGATCAGGTCGGCAAATTCGTCCACGACTACTACGATGTACGGCATAAAATTATGCCCTTCATTCGGATTGAGCCTGCGGGCTATGAATTTCGTGTTGTATTCCTTGATATTCCTGACCTGCGCGTCCTTCAGGAGCTCGTACCTGTGGTCCATTTCAATCCCCAGGGAATTCAGGGTCCTGACAACTTTCCTGGTATCTGTGATAATAGCTTCTTCCGAATCCGGAAGACGCGCCAGGAAGTGCCTTTCAATCTTGGAGAAAAGAGTGAGCTCTACTTTTTTAGGGTCGATCATGACGAATTTGATCTGGCTCGGGTGCTTTTTGTACAGCAGCGAAAGCAGGATGGCATTCAACCCGACCGACTTGCCCTGGCCGGTAGCGCCGGCCATCAGGATATGCGGCATTTTCGTAAGATCGGCAATAAAGCTTTCGTTCGATATAGTCTTTCCCAGGGCAAATGGAAGCTCGAATGTGGAATTCCTGAACTTCTCAGAGGAAAGCAGGGATTTGATCGAAACGATCTCAGGCTTCATATTGGGCACTTCGATTCCGATGGTGCCTTTTCCCGGTATCGGTGCGATAATTCGGATGCCCATGGCGGAAAGGGAAAGCGCAATATCGTCTTCAAGGTTTTTGATCCTGGAGATCCTTACCCCGGGCGCCGGGATGATCTCATAAAGCGTTACGGCAGGTCCGATTGTCGCCTTGATCTTGTCAATGCGGATCGCATAATTATTCAGCGTCTCAACGATCCGGTCCTTGTTCTGCTCGAGCTCTTCCTTAGTTACCGGAACTGAGTCGGTATGGTAGTCGGCCAGCAGATCCAGCGTGGGGTAGCGGTAATGGGGCAGGTCAAGCGTCGGATCATAAGGCGTATCCAGGCTCCCGCTAACTGTTCCGATCTGTTTGCCGGCTTCCTCCGCAGGAGTATTTTCAATGGTCAGCTCAATATTTTTATCGGGTGATGCCTTGCCGGTTGATTCCGTAAAGCTGTTATCCTCATCTGCCTCAATAGGTTTCCTGGTTTCAGGCTGAGGACTTAGAGCGAACTCATGGGTATTGTAAAAATCTTCTTTAGGGACATTGCCTGCCGTACCTGTGTACTCATCCTCTTCTGCCGGCACCGGGACTACTTTCTTTTTAAATAAAATTGGAATAAGATTGATGATGATCAGGAAACTGACCAATACAAAGATCAGGAGCAGGACGGTTCCCGGCGCTCCAAGCAAACCCATCAGCCATTCGGACGACTGGTACCCGAAAACACCGCCGAGCATCAGGAGCTCGGGGTCGTTTCTTAAGGCAAAGCCAAGCGTTATCGAAAGCCAGATCATTCCGAGTATCGAATACCGCAAAGTTTTTGTGAAGGGAAGGATTTTGATCCCTGTCGTCAGCCTGAAGCCGGCAACGAATAAGAGCAGCAGAATAAAATAAGCCGAAATGCCTATTCCTCTTTTAATAAACAGGTGGGCCAGCCATGCGCCTAATTTACCGGTCCAGTTATGGACGCTGATTGAATTGTCGACCATGAAACTGGCGTCGTTATTATCCAGGATGCTGCTGTCCAGCCGCCAGGATAACAGATATGAGGTAAATGCCAGTAACAGGAATGTCCCGAAAAGCAGCATGAAAAATCCCATGATCCGGGCGAACCGGCCATCTTTGATCATGGCCGGAGTCCGCATTCTCCTTTTTCCCGGATCGCGGGATTTTTCTTTTTTCGGTTTAATCTCCGGATCTTGTTTTAACTCGTTGGTATTTTTAACCATATCCTAATCAACCCCCCCCGAACATTCCTTTCAGTTCTTCTTTGGTTTTGATCTGGTATCCGTCAGGTATGGTGAATTCGCTGTCCTCAACGCTCTTCTTTTCCAAAGAAACAGCCGTAAAATGCATGTTGAACATTTCACTCGGGATCTCGAATTCAAGCATCACCCCGTTAATGTCTTTGAACTGCGGCTGATCAAAATTTAATTCTTTGCTTCCAAGTTCTTCCGTGAAGTAGACAATAAGTTCTGAATCATCCTTGAGGTTGGTAATGACGGCTTTTTTGCAGGTATAGCCAATGATGTCTTTGGTTTCACTGGTGACTTCAACTTTAACTGAATCGTTTTGCTTCATTTCGGCCATGATCTGGTCATAATCCATTTTCATGGCTATTTTCTGGCCCATCATATCCATCAGTGTGATCGTCGATTTATTATCGCCATCGGTGATGGAAACAGTCTTTCCCATACTCATGATCATTTCCGTCCTGGCTTTATTACCCTTGATGGTCATAGTCATGGTCTTTGGCATCATCGTTTTCATTTCATCAGTGACACCTGAGCCTTCAACCGTGATCTTGTATGTTATTACTCCTTTGAATTCTTTCGCAAAAGTCTGGAAGGAAATCAAAGCAAAAATGCTGATCAGCAACAAGCTAATAGAGAGATTTTTTTTCATCTGATTGATTTATTAAGTGATACAAAATTAATTAACGAAACGGAACAACTTGCCCCACCTTATTTTTCCATTTAGCAGGGATTTGTCATTATCCAGCGAGAACCAAACGAAGACTGCCTTTCCGACAATATGATCTTCGGGAACCTCGCCCCAGTACCTTGAATCTGCCGAATTATGGCGGTTATCGCCCATCATCCAGTAATAATTCATCTTAAATGTATACTGGCTTTCTTCTTTTCCATTTATATAAATCCTGCCATCCTTAACTTTAAGATCATTAAGTTCATAGTTACGGATAATGCGCTCATAAAGCGGGAGATTCTGTAAATTAATATCAATAGTGACCCCGGATTTAGGAATCCATATAGGTCCGTAATTATCACGGTTCCAGGGATATTGTGAAGAATACGGAAAGGTTTCCTTGTCCCACTTTCCCTTTTGTTCAAGTAATTCTGTGACAGATTCGATCCCTTTGACTTTTGCAATCTGTGCGGCTGCATTATCAGTCAGGGTGGCCACAAACTCCCCGGGTCCAACCGGCCAGACCCTGTCGGTGACGTCAAGTTCGTCCAGCATGCGCGGGTTTAGCTGATTCCCTGACGCCTTTATAAGGTACTGAAACTCCATGATCCCGGGATTACTGGCTTTTTGCCCGTTAATATAAACCTGGCGGTCGATGACCTGCAGCGTGTCGCCTGCTACGGCGATGCACCTTTTAATATAATTTTCACGCTTGTCCACAGGCCTTGCAATGATTTCGCCGAATTGACGCTTGTCGGCATTCACTTTTTTCCACCCATACTCCCTGACCAGTGAATAATAACTCCTGTTGCTCTGGAACTTGACAGATAATGTATCGCCGTCAGGATAATTAAAGACGACGGCGTCATTGCGATTTACGTGTCCAAACCCGGGGAAACGATAATAAGGCAGTTTTACCCATTCAAGGTAGGATTTGGTATCGGTGGTAAGCGGCAGTGTATGATGCACGAACGGGAACGAAAGCGGCGTCATAGGCACGCGCGGGCCGTAGCTCAGCTTGCTGACAAAAAGAAAATCGCCTACCAGTAAGGTCTTCTCCATGGAAGGCGTCGGAATAGTGTAGGCCTCGATAAGAAATGTGCGGATGATAGTTGCGGCTATAACAGCAAAAAGAATGGCATCAACCCATTCCCTGATCCATGTTTTCTTGACTTCAACCCTTTTATCCGGGTCAATGAATTTCTCTTTTTTGCTGTAACCAAGATAGGGCAGATAAGCAAACGGGAACAGCACGCCAAGCGCCTGCGCTCCCAGGCTGAATTTGTTAAAGCACTTCAGGATCTCGACGATCATGAGCAGGATCGTAAAAACATTGATGAACGGTATCAAAAGAAAAATATACCACCACAAAGGTTTTTTAATGATCTTCAGCCAGATATAGAAGTTGTAAAATGGGACAAGTATTGTCCATCCAGGGTAACCTGCCTTGATAAATATTTTCCAGAGACCGACAACTGAACAGATGAGAAAAACAAAGGAAAGGATCAGGAAAAAATTCATAGGATTGAGATTTGTTTGCGAAAGTAACCAATTTTAAGAAGATGCCGGATAATCACCCGCGTTAATTTTTGTTAAGCGGATCATAATAATTAAGTAAGATGCAGCAAGTCATTCATTTCAAAAAAACCCTGTTTGCCCTTTAGCCATTCGGCTGCAAGCAGGGCTCCAACTGCAAATCCTTTTCTGCCCGTAGCTTCGTGCGAGAGGGTTAGCCTGTCGGAATCCGATTGGCATCTGACCGTATGAATGCCAGGTATTTCATCCTCCCTTACAGAAATGATTTCCAGTTCTTCCCGGCTGGCCTGCCTGCGGTTTACCCAGAGTTTTTTCCTGCTTACGTCATCCAGGATGATCTCCGCAAGTTTGATGGCAGTCCCGCTTGGAGCATCCAGCTTATGAATGTGGTGAATTTCTTCAAGTGAGATCTCGTAATCATCAAACCGGTCAAGGATTTTGGAAAGCTGCCCTGTCAGGCTGAATAGTATATTCATCCCTATACTGAAATTGGAAGCGGCAAAGATAGCCTGACCTTCATCGGAGCACCATTTCTTTACCTGGCCGGCACTTTGATTCCAGCCTGTCGTCCCTATAACGACGGGGAGATGGAGGTCAAAGCTACGCCTGATATTTTCCAGGGCTGACCGGGGTGTGCTGAATTCTATGACCACGTCTCCCTCGCCGAGAGTGTTCGCCTGTATCTGCCAGTCATCAGGAGTATCCAGTCTGGCCAGTACCCGGTGTCCCCGGGCAATGGCAGCTTTTTCGACTTCCTTTCCCATTTTTCCGTAACCTGAAATGATGATCTTCATTTTTCAAAATTTAAATGAGACTTTAATTCCTGCCGCAGGCTGAAAAGAGGCTGCCGGCAGATTGACCGCAGACGGGCTAATATGCATTGTAAGGTCATCACTGATATCGTAATCAAAGAAATGGGCATCTACATATGCTTCAAGGATATTGAGCGTATACCAGATGCCGCAGAAAATGTAAGAAAGGTCACGGTTCCGGCGGTAGTAATCCATTGCTTGTTTGAGCTGATCCTGGTTGTACTTTGTCACATAAGGATTATCGATAGGATAAGTCTCGCCGTTGGCAACATACAGATAAGCTTCTTTGAAATTTTGAAATTCCTTGTTATTATTGACAATAAAGTAGCCAATTACGGTAAACCCGGCATAAATGATGGGAATTTTCCAGTATTTCTTATTATAGGCCTGGCCAAGTCCGGGGAGCACGGCGGAAAATATCGCCGCTTTATTGACTGAATGTTTTGGCGGCTCTTCCGGCGGTTTCTTCAATGGCATGTCCTGTGAGATGGCACCGGCGGTGATCAAAGTCACAAACAAAAAGGTCAAACAGATTCGTAATCTCAATGAGAGCAGCATTCAAATATTTTTTAAACCAACAGGTCAACCCGTTGGTTTTAGACCAGGTTAATCCCCGTTCAGCATCGTCAAAATTCGTTCCAATTCCGATTCCGAACCGAATTTAATAACGACTGAGCCCTGCCCTTTATTATTGCTCCTGATGCTGACAGGCGTTCCGATTTTTTCATGCAACCGGACTCCGGCTTTCTGGAGATTTTCCGGGATACTGCCTTCGGTGTCCTCTTTCTTCCGGACCGGGGGGTTCTGGATATCCCTGGAGAGTTTTTCGGTTTCCCTCACTGAAAGCCCTTTCTCAACGATCTTTAAAAGCGCTTTAAGCTGGTCTCCCTGCTCCGGGATGCCTATCAGTGCCCTTGCATGCCCCATTGATATTTGCTCATGCCTGATGGCGTATTGCACTTCAGGCGGCAATTTCAGTAAACGGATATAGTTTGAAACGGTAGCCCGGTCCTTCCCGACTTTCTGGCTTATATCTTCCTGGGTGAGGTTCAGTTCGTCGATAAGCCTCTGGTAACTGATGGCAATTTCAATAGCATTGAGGTCCTTGCGGTGAATGTTCTCGATAAGCGCCAGCTCCAGCATCTGCTCGTCATTGGCGACGCGGATATAGCAAGGAACTGAAATGAGGCCGCATATCTCGGCTGCTTTGAGCCTGCGTTCGCCGGCAATAAGCTGGTAGCGGTCGTATCCTGTTTTCCTTACCGTCAATGGCTGGATAATTCCCTGCTGGCTGATCGACCGGGCCAGCTCATCAAGGCTTTCGGTCTCGAAATTCGTTCTGGGCTGGAACGGGTTAGCCGCTATTTTGGAAATGGCTATTTCGGCAATGGCTCCGGCCACATAATCCCCAGAAATATCACGGGAGGTAATATCAGTTTCCGGGCTTTGCAAAATGGCATCCAGTCCCCGGCCAAGCGCTTTTTTCTTAGAGGTCATTAACTATATCGATTGTTTTGTCAGCTTCGCTCAGGTTTGTGAGCCCGTTTTTCTGAAGGATTTCCCTGGCAAGGTTCAGGTAATTGACTGCGCCGATGCTCGTTGCATCATGCATGATCACCGTTTCGCCAAAACTGGGAGCTTCACTCAGCCTGGTGTTGCGATGGATGATCGTGTCGAATACCATTTGCTGAAAGTGCGTCTTGACTTCTTCCACGACCTGCTTGGATAAGCGCAACCGGATATCGAACATAGTCAGCAGGATTCCCTCGATGTCGAGTTCGGGATTCAGCCGGGTTTGCACTATCTTTATCGTGTTAAGCAATTTGCCTAATCCTTCCAGGGCAAAATACTCGCACTGAACAGGAATAATGACTGAATCGGCTGCCGTCAGGGCATTTATAGTGACCAGGCCCAGGGAAGGCGAGCAATCAATAAGGATAAAATCATATTTATTCTTGATTTTCTGGATGACCCGCCCCATCATTTTTTCCCGGCCAGGTAAGTTGATCATTTCAATTTCGGCTCCGACCAGGTCAATATGCGCTGGCAGCAAATCCAGGTTTGGAGTCTGCGTATTCAGGATGATATTGTTCGGATCCAGGTCATCGATGATACACTCATAAACGCTGGTCTTGATATTTTTGGGATCGAACCCGACTCCGGAGGTTGAATTAGCCTGGGGATCAGCATCGATCAAAAGCGTTTTAAGTTCAAGGATTGCAAGGCTTGCCCCCAGGTTGATGGCAGTAGTGGTTTTTCCCACTCCCCCTTTTTGATTGGCTATCGCAATGACCTTGCCCATTGTTCAATGATTTTCTTCGTTCGGCTCAAAAATACTATTTAATTCAGCATTGATCTGCCGCTAATTATTACATTTTATCAACTAAGGAAATGATTTGACTACGTAAGAGAAGAATAGCGACTTGCGTTGAAAATACACGTAAATCCAATAGAAACAGACTGTGAAGGATGGGGATTTATTCTTTTTCTGCTTCCCCCAGGTCCTCGAAATCCAGATCGGTATGAGTGTCTTCACCGTTAGCCGGCTCATCCTCGGTACCTTCAGGTTTTTCACCCGTATCTACAAAATGCATTACCTCGTTCAGGCCGGCAAGAAATTTATCAAAATCTTCCCTGTAAAGGAAAATTTTGTGCTTTTCATAAAAAAATTTGCCCTGTTCATTGTCAAATCGCCTTTTGCTCTCAGTGATCGTCAGGTAATTTTCTCCGGACCGCGTTGCCTTAACATCGAAAAAATAGGTTCTCTTTCCTGCCCGGATAACCCTTGAAAACACTTCTTCTTTCCTTATCTCTTTATTTCCAAACTCTTCCATCATCTGTTCCGATTTATATTCCTTCAAGTTCATGACAAAAATAAAAATATTTATTCACAAAGCATTTTCATGCTTTTTTTAGGCTTTATGGGCTAAAAACATTTTATAGACAGGAAAAATGAAAGAAAGGTTGCATGAAGCGTTTGTCTGCAGGAGAAAATAAAAAATAATCATTCGCCTTCAGGAATAGTTTTACCTTTGTCCGACGTGATATCCTAAGTTCATTTCAAATCATGCTGAGCAGAAGGCATCTGAGGGTCAAAGTATTACAGGCTTTATACGCGTTTTTCCAGTCAGAAGGCGATGACATCGCACTTGGCGAAAAGCAATTGATTAATAGCACTGATAAACTTTATGAACTCTATATCCACCAGCTTTCTTTCCTCATCAAACTTGTCGATTTTACCCGCAACCGGATCGAAGAAGCAAAAAAGAAGTTCTATCCTACCGAAGAAGACCTGAATCCCAACACCCGCCTGATTGATAACCGTTTTATTTTACAGGTCGAAGATAATAAGGACTTCCTTCGATGGCGCAATAAATTAAAAATTAACTGGGCGGATGAAGAGAACCTTTTTCATAAGCTGTTTAACGAATTAAAAAACGGGAAAGACTATAATGAGTTCATTTCCAGGGAAGGCTCGTGGTACCGGGATGACAAAGAGCTGATAGCCCTGATTGTAATGAATTATTTACCGGAATTTGAAAATCTCAGGAATTATTATGAAGACCGGAGCATCTATTGGTCAGATGAAGATTATGACATTTCACTGATCATGCTCATCAAGACGATCAAATCATATAAAGAGTCCTGGGGCCCGGATCACCATCTTCCTCCTCTTTTTAAAGAGGATGATGAGGGGGATGAGGCCGATGAAGACCGTCAGTATATGCTTAAATTATTCAGGTATTCTATTCTGCGAAGTGAAGAGACCGGGAAACTGATCGAAGAGCAGGCGGAAAACTGGGAACTCGAGCGGATCGCCATTATGGATATTATCATTATGAAGATGGCGCTGACAGAACTGATGGTTTTTCCTTCCATCCCGGTTAAAGTCACCATTAATGAATATATAGAAATCTCAAAGTCATACAGTTCGATAAAAAGCAAGCTTTTTATCAACGGGATCCTGGATAAGCTGGTATTAAAGCTTAAAGAAGAAGGCAGGATCAGGAAGACCGGGAGAGGACTTATGGAGTAGTGTTTAGTGTTTAGTGTTTAGTGTTTAGTGTTTAATGATTAATGTTTAATGTTTAATGTTTAATTGATGAAAAATACGGTGTTTTACGATTTGCATGTAGCAAATGGCGGAAAGATGGTTTCGTTCGCCGGATATAACATGCCGGTGCAATTTGAAGGGATAAATGCGGAACATGAGACAGTCAGGAATGGAGTGGGCGTTTTTGATGTTTCTCATATGGGTGAGTTCTGGATCAAAGGGCCAAAAGCTTTTGAACTGGTTCAGCGTCTTACTTCCAATGATGTTTCAAAACTGGATGACGGGAAGATCCAGTACACTTGCTTCCCGAATGACAGGGGAGGGATCGTCGATGACCTGCTGGTTTACAGGATTGACGCGGAAACTTACCTCCTTGTGGTGAATGCTGCAAACATTGACAAAGACTGGGCCTGGGTCGAAAAGAACAATATTCACGGCGCTGAGATATACAACGCTTCGGATGAGATATCGCAGCTTGCCGTCCAGGGGCCGAAGGCTCAGGCTGTTTTGCAAAAGCTGACCAAAACCGATCTGGGCGGAATTCCTTATTACACTTTTAAGAATGTGGTCCTGGCAGGGATCAAGCAGATCATCCTGTCGAATACCGGTTACACCGGCGCCGGCGGATTTGAGATTTATATGTCCAATGCTGACGGGCCGGCTATATTTGAAGCTGTCATGAAAGCCGGGGCCGAATTTGGCATCAAGCCGATAGGCCTTGCAGCCCGCGATACGCTCCGGCTGGAAATGGGCTTTTGCCTTTACGGGAATGATATAAATGATACGACTTCGCCTATCGAAGCCGGGCTGGGCTGGATCACGAAATTCACCGAAGGGAATAACTTCATAAACCGTCCTGCACTTGAGAAACAGAAGCTGGAGGGTGTGAAGAAAATGCTCAGGGGATTTCAAATGATAAATATGGGAATTCCCCGCCAACACTATGAAATATGTGATGAAAAAGGAAAAATCATTGGTGAAGTGACATCCGGAACCATGTCTCCCTCTTTAAAAATCCCCATCGGGATGGGTTATGTTGAAACAGCCCACGCAGCCATCGGAAATCACATTTACATTAAAATTCGCGATAAGCTGTTAAAAGCGGTTATTGTCAGGATACCATTTTATAAACCTGAGTAAACCATCAGATTAACTATGCCTGGGCCTGCTATCGAGGTCTGTTTTTCACCGGCTTTACTATCTGCTGTAGTTCCTAAGCCTGGCAGGAATGTGGTGGTAGTGGATATTCTCCGGGCTACGACCACGATGTGCACTGCATTGGGCTATGGTGCGAAATCTCTGGTCCCGGTGGCAGGCAGGGATGAAGCATTTGAAAAGAAGCAACAGGGATGGCTTGTTGCAGGCGAGGAGGACGGGATCAAACTCCCGTTCGCAGATTTCGGTAATTCACCGCTCGAGTTCAAAAGCCCTTCCATCAGGGGCAAGGACATTATCTTTTGCACGACGAATGGCACAAAGGCCATACAAATGGCGGCGCCTTTCGGCAATGTTTTCCTGGCTTCCTTCGTAAATCTTGAGGCGATGTGTGCCTGGCTCGGCAGGGAAGGGCAGGATGTGCTGATCCTTTGTGCGGGCTGGAAGGACAGCTTTTCCCTCGAAGACAGCCTGTTCGCCGGCGCCATGGCGGATTTGCTGGTCAATTCCTATGGTTTTATACCCTGGGATGACTCTGCCCAGGCTGCAATCGACTTATGGAAACATTCATTGCGCAACCTGATGATGACGGTTTCACGCTCATCCCATTTTATAAGGCTGCTCGAAATCGAAGGCAGGAAAGGATTAGAGTACTGCTTTTTCCCGGAGACGTTTCCTGTCATCCCGGCGATGATGGGAGCGAAAGTGATAGATTTACAGTTTGCAGATTAAAAATTTTTTCTCACAGATTTTCACAGATGACAACCACAGATATCACAGATGAATTCTGTGCAAATCTGTGGATTAAATCTGTGTAAATCTGTGGTTTAAATCTGTGTAATCTGTGAGAAACCTTTACCGGTACTCCCCCGTTTTTACAGCACAAATACGATGATAGCGATGAGGACGGCAGTTCCGGCTGCGACCAGCACACCGCCCGCCGCGGCGTCTTTTGCCCATTTGATCTTATCATTATAGTCGGGGCTGATCAGGTCGCCCAGCCATTCGACGGCGGTATTGAATATCTCGGCTATGAGCACCAGGCCAATAGCCAGGACAACCAGTCCCCACTCCATAAGATGGATTTTCATGACATATCCTACAACAAATACGACGGCTATGGCAATCATATGGATAATGAAGTTCGGCTGGGTGATGGCTACGCCGGAAAAGCCCCTGAGCGCATATTTAAAACTCTTTAAACGCTTATATAAAAACGATCTTTTCGGATCCGGATCCATGGTATAAAATTTTTATAAAAGTAAGAAATTTGTCCTCCGGGAGGAATAATCTTGCCAGGAAGGTGAAAATAATTTAATTTTGGGGCCATTATTCGCGGAAGTAGCTCAGTTGGTAGAGCATCAGCTTCCCAAGCTGAGGGTCGCGGGTTCGAATCCCGTTTTCCGCTCTGGTTTACGGAGGATATAGAAAGAAGAGGCCGTTCCGGTTTTTAGACTACCACACACATGCATCTCATCTTTTCTGGCGGCCACTTTACACCCGGGCAGGCTGCTGACGTTTCTGTGAATAAAACCGGCAGGCTGAAAGAAAAACGGCCTTTCACATTCACCTGCCTGCCTGATGATGATTACCTGGAATTCAATATTAAAACCTATCCTTCACGCAAAGGTGTCACCAATGAACTCCTTCAGTTAAAGATGAATGATGAATTGATTTTACATGACATATTCGGCACAATTGCTTATAAGGGGGAAGAGGTTTTTATTGCCGGTGGAGCGGGTGTAACTCCGTTTATTTCTATCCTCAGGTTTCTTAAGTCAAAAAATTAAATCGGGCAGAATAAACTCATTTTTGCCAATAAAACCAAAGCCGACATCATTCTTAAGCGTGAATTTGAAAAATTATTAGGCAAAAATTTCATCAACATTTTATCTGAAGAAAAAGCCGATGATTATGCACATGGGCATATCACCGAAGCTTTTATCAAAGCGCAGAGTGGTGGAATAAACAAAATCTTCTATATATGCGGACCTCCTCCCATGATGGATTCAATGGAAAAATATCTTGCCAATCTGCATGTTCCTGCTAAATCAATCGTCAAAGAAGAATTTTAACCTTATCAGCGCAGGATGTAACTGCCGAAACACCTTAAAGGGAATACGTCATTAAAAAATGAAAAGAAATGGAAATAAATAAGAAAGTATTATTCGTTCTCACATCTCATGGCGAATTAGCCGATACCGGAGGAAAAACCGGGTTCTGGATCGAGGAATTCGTTGCGCCTTATTATGTTTTAGCAGATGCAGGCGCAGATATAACTATTGCTTCTCCAAAAGGAGATCAGCCACCTGTTGACCCCAAAAGCGAGGCTCCGGACAATCAATCTGCTTCAACTAAAAGATTTTACAGTGACTATGTATTAATAGACAAAGTTGCTCATACCTCGGAAGAAGAAGCAGTAAAATTAACCAAGGTGGTGTCTTTCTTACTGGAAGACACCTTAAAAAGTTTAGGCGCTCATTACAGCAACGGACCCGATTGGGGTGTATATATTAAAAAGGATGGTTTGCTGATTACCGGGCAGAACCCGGCATCTTCCGAAGAGGCTGCCAGGACTTTGCTTGAGGCATTGCAACATGAATAGGATGAGATCAGGATGCTGGAAGAGAATCTTGATTGGACCTTTTCATGCGATCCATACCAGCTGATTTACTTTTTTTAGTTTTTAAACTTGCTTTTAACATATCCATTAAATTATCACTCTGCCTGTGTATCAATTTCATTTTTGGAGGGGTGATTTTTTTATCTTTTGATTTTGCCATAATTCGCTTTAAAAGTTTGGCAGTGTATGTGTCCTTATATTTTTCAATGTTGAATTTTTCGGTTAGCTGCTCCACTAATTTAATTGCCATATCCATTTCTTTGGTTTTAGTTTTTGATACAGGCGGGAGATTTAATTCAGAAGGCTCTTTAATCTCCTGGCTAAAGCGTATTCGATTTAACACTATCACATTTTTATATGGCTTTAGTATTGCCAGGGTTTCTTTATTTCGCAGCACAAATGTTGTTACTCCAACTTTACCTGATGATGCTAAAGCATCCCGCAACAAGGCATACGCTTTCATTGATGTTTTCTCGGGCTCGAGATAGTAGGGCTGTTCATAATAAAGGCTGTCAATTTCCTCTTCATTAACGAAATTTTGTATCTCAATCATTTTGGTTTTAACGGCATCGGCTGCTTCAAAATCTTCATCTTCTAAAATCACATATCCACTTTCCAGCTTATATCCTTTAACAATTTTTTCATAAGCAACTTCCTTTCCGGTTGATTCATTAACACGCAAATATTTAATGTTAGAATGGTCTTTGCTATCCAGCATGTCCAGATCAAGAGAACTTTCCTGAACTGCTGGGAATAATTTTATCGGAATATTAATTAACCCGAAACTGATTGAACCTGTCCATATTGATCTCATAATCTTATGTTTAATTGTTTTTAATTTCCCGATTGGATAACTGCATTACAACCACCGTTTTATCTGGCATATTCACTATTTATTCAGCCCTTTAAATTGTTTTATTACTTTTTCTAAATCAATTCCTTTACCGAGGACGGGCTTGAAAATATCGCCCTCGTTTTTTATTCTGCCCATAGCGTTATATATGGTGAAATCACTCATTTTTAAACCTTTCTTAACTTCAGCCCAATGCAAAGGCATGGAAACAGTTGCACCGGGTTTTGGCCTTAAAGAGTATGGCGCAGCAATGGTTGCCTGCGGACGATTTTGTAAAAAATCAATGTACATTTTACCACTTCGTGCATTTACAATTCTTTCGATACTGGTATATTTGGGAATTTCTCTTTGCACTAATGTGGCAATTACCCGTGCAAATTCTTTTGATTGATCATAAGTGTATTTTGCACCCATCGGAATGTAAACATGCATGCCGGTTGAACCACTTGTTTTAGGATAGCATGTTACACCCATGCTTTCCAAAATATCCCTGGTCACATTTGCTGCTTCTAAAACCTGATTAAAAGTATTTTCCGCAGGGTCCAGGTCTATGATGCACCAATCAGGATAATCTTCTGTTTCCACTTTGCTGTGCCAGGGATTCATTTCAATACAACCTAAAGTTGCCATGTATAAAAGGCTTGCTTCGTTTTTTGCTACCAGATAGTTTCTGACCCTGTTGTCAGAAGGGCTTTTATATTCAAATGTTTCCACCCATTCAGGTGTTTTTCCAGAGACATCCTTAAAATAAAAACTTTCGCCGGTGATGCCGTTTGGATATCGGTTCATGGATTGTGGTCTGTCTTTTAAATAGGGGAGAATAAAAGGTGCAACCTGGTAATAATAGTTTAGCACATCACGCTTCGTGATTTTTTCCTCTGGCCAATAAATTTTATTCAGGTTATTGAATGTTATTTTATTACCATTGATTATATGAACCTGGATTTTATCAGTGGGATTTAAAAAAGTTTTACGACGCATGCCTTCAAACGTTGGATTTCGCATGATTTCATCAGTTGTCATTTCAGTAAAGCTCACTTCGCAAACTAATTCTGGTTTCATCCATACTGTTGTCGCATGTTGTGGATTGTGCCGGAAGCGTGATGATTTAGTCATTTCCGGTATTTTTGCAAAAGGTGAAGCTTTAATTATGTAAGGTTCAAATTGTTGAAGTAGTTCTATTTGTTGCTTATCGCTAAACCCAGATCCAGCTTTACCTTTATAAATCAATTTCCCTTTTTCAAAGACGCCAAGCAATAATGAACTGAATGATTTTGATGAATCGTCATTTCTGGTATATCCGCCAATGACCATTTCCTGTCTTTTATTGGCTTTAATTTTTAACCAATCCCTTGAACGTTTTCCTGCTGAATATATACTGTCAGATTTTTTTACCATAATTCCTTCCAATCCCATCTTCTTTGCGGTTTCAAAAAAATCTATTCCGCTAGTCTCAAAATTATCGCTAAAGCGAATGATGCTATTTTCAGGAATAATTTGTTTTAAACTGGTTCTTCTTTCACTCAAAGGTATTTGTGTAAGGTCTTTTCCATTCATCCAAAGCAAATCAAAGACATAAAAGTAAATTTCTCCATCCGCTTCGCTTCGCCAGTTTTGCAAAGCACCAAAATTCGATTTGCCGTTTTCATCAACCACTACCACTTCTCCATCTACCACGGCATTTATATTCCAATCCTGAACTGCTTTGTAAACAGGATAAAATCTTTCGTTAAAGGATTTATCGTTCCTGGATTTTAATTCAACTTTATTTTTTTTGCAAAACGCAATTGTCCTATAGCCATCCCACTTAATTTCATATTGCCAGCCTTCCTGATCAAATGGTTTATCAATCAGGGTAGCAAGCATTGGCGATAAATTGGTTGGAAACCTGGAGCGTTTTCCTCCTGGGGGAACAATTTTATCCCTCTTTGATTTTACTTTTTCCAGCTGTGCTAAAGTTTTTTTTGATATAACAGATTTATCTTTCAACGTTATATCTTCTTTTGAAACATATTTATCTTTTACCTTAAATAACAGCCATGCATTTTCGCCATTGCCTTGAGTTTTTACAAGAGAATATTCACCCTTCAGCTTTTTTCCATGCAATACAAAATGAAGCTTCCCGGAGTAAATTCCTTTAAGTAATTCTTTTTCCTGTGTTGGTTTATCTTTCCCATTAGCATCAGCAAGCTCGTAAAAACCTTCATCCCAAACGATAACAGTACCGGCACCATAACCGCCTGGAATTATTCCTTCAAAATTTCTGTAATCGTACGGATGGTCTTCTACCAAAATGGCAAGGCGCTTTATTCCAGGGTCGGTAGATGGGCCCTTAGGAACAGCCCAACTCTTAAGCACACCTTCCATTTCCAAACGAAAATCATAATGTAACTGCGAAGCATCATGTTTCTGAATTACAAAGCGCAACTTTTCCATATCAGTCTTGCCACCTTTGGGTTCAGGGCTGTTATTAAAATTTCGTTTCTCTTTGTATTTAGAGAGTTCCATACGTCTGATTTATTATTCTCCCTCTTGATCTGACAATTATTTTACAAAGGTGATATGAATAAAATCGAATAGCGTTACATGATTTTGGAAATATCTTGCATGATTCACGCATTCTTTCTAAATTACTTCCCATCACATAAAAATGTGTGAATGATGTAAACCTTTTCAAAAATTATGTAATACAATTCCGGACAATTTGTATGACTTTTATAAAGGGTAAAACACCCTCGGGTTGTAAGCGCCCATTCTTTATTATGCCAACAACAGAAATTAAAATTGAAAACAATGAAAAAATCACAGGATAAAAAGAAAGCAGGATTGACCCCGGAAGAATATATTAAAGTTGAACCCAACGTATACCTCCATATTACAGATGCAGGTGAGGGGAGACCGGTTGTGCTTATTCACGGTTGGCCCCTGAGTGATGAAATGTATGAATACCAGTACAACGATCTGATAAACAATGATTATCGTGTAATTGGCATTACATTAAGGGGTTTTGGGCAATCGAGCAAGCCTTATGGGTTGTATGATTATGATGTGCATGCCAGGGACATCAAAAAAGTTATGGACCACCTGGACATAAAAAAAGCTGTTTTAGGCGGATTTTCCATGGGCGGTTCCATTGCTATCCGGTATGTTTCATTATATAAGGCAGCCCATGTCTCAAAGTTAGCTTTATTTGGTGCAGCAGCACCGATCTGGACAAAACGCAAAGATTTTCCGTACAATCTGGAAAAAAGTGCGGTTGATGCCCTGGTTGAACTGAACTATAAGGACCGGCCTAAACTTCTGTCCGATTTTGCAAAAATTTTCTCTGCCACTAAAACCTCATTAAGTGAAGGGATCGGCAATTGGCTGAATGGGATCTGCATAAGTGCATCTTCTTATGCAACGGCAAAATGTTTAATCGCTTTACGGGATACTGACCTTAGAAAGGATTTAACGAAAATTAAAATCCCGACACTCATCATGCACGGCAAACTGGATAAAATCTGTTCTTTTGATCTGGCTGAACAGATGAAAGCCGGAATCTCCGGTTCGCAACTCATTCCTTTTCAGAAAAGCGGCCACAGCTTGTTCCTGGAGGAAACTGAGAAGTTTAATACAGCACTTATCAAATTTGCCGGGAAATGATCCGGAACAAAAACCACGGATAATAACAAACTTAAAAATACATTGATTATGGCTAAATATTCCAAAAAAGCACAGGAAAAAATTGAAAAGGTCATGCATGAATTTAAGACCGGAAAATTAAAATCAGGCAAAGCCGGTAAAGGCGGTAAAGTTAAAAGTCGCAAACAGGCAATAGCGATCGGTATAAGTGAAGCCAGGGAGGAAGGGGATAAAGTTCCGAAAAAAAAGTAGATCACTCACGTTTTGCGTACTGAGAACCAGGTTGAGACAACCGCATAAAGTAATGGCAACACTCCCAATACTATGAAAATGATATCAGCAGGGAACCTTAACCAGGCAAGAGTTGTAATCGGGACATGGCTCGAAAATTCAAGGCTTCGTGCATGCCAGTATCCGTTTTTTATCACATCTGCAAATTGCAGAACGCCACTGGGAAATAATTGCAGGATAACCATGCCTGCAAGCCCGGCATTCAGCCCCCAGAATGAAATCCTGACAAATTTTTCAATACGCTGCCAGTGACTGTCTGCGGCCACCTGGCGAATAGCAAATACAACAAATGCAATTCCCAGCATCCCAAAGACCCCCATCAATGCTGCATGCCCATGATTGGGCGTAAGATTCGTCCCGACTTCATAATAACTTATCACAGGTAAATTGATCAGGAAGCCGAAAATTCCCGCCCCGATAAAATTCCATACACCGACTGCAATCAGGAAATAGAATGTCCATCTATGAGGAAATGCGGCTTTATTTCCCACTTCATCGACCCTTGAATGCATAAGTTTCGCGAAATCGGAGGCTTCAAGTGTAAGGAGTATGAGCGGGACAACTTCCATTGCTGAAAATGTTGCCGAGATCGCCATTGAAGTGGAAGATTGCCCTGTCCAGTACCAATGATGTCCGGTTCCAAGTATTCCTGCTCCAAGGAACAGGACTGCATCAAGGTAAATAATTCTTGTAGCAGTAAGATGGGTCACCAGTCCCAGTTTATAGAACATTAACGCCACCATTACTGTGGCAAACAATTCGAAGAATCCTTCTACCCAAAGGTGAATGATCCAAAACCGCCAGGTATCGGCGGTCGTGAAATTGGTATCGGTATTAAAGAAAAACGCTGGAAGGTAAAAAACCGGGATTGTAAGTGCTGCAAGTAAAAAAAGCGTGGTCAATTCTTTTTCTTCTTTTAAGCCCGCTTTTGGTTTTACAACTCTATAAAGCATAAACGCCCACAAAAGCAGACCGATTGCCAGGAGGAATTGCCAGCCACGACCAATCTCAAGGTATTCCCAGCCCTGATTCCCAAACCAGAACCACAAACGTCCCAGTAATCCTTTAACTCCGAGGTATTCCCCCGACAGGCTTCCAACAGCTAGGATCAATAAGGCAATGAACAGGAAATTAATGAGGAAGGTTTGTCCCTTAGGTTCTTTTCTTGATATTGCGGATGCAACAAAGAGACCTCCTCCTATATATGCTGTGGCGATCCAGAGTATGGCCGTTTGCAGGTGCCATGATCGTAAGATATTCGTGGGGAACCAAATGGAAAGATCGATTCCGAAAAAACCTTTTGGATCGGCAATGTAGTGTGCAAGGCCAGCACCCACCAATGTTTGCATCAGTAATAAAAAGAGAACCACAACGAAAAATTTCAATGAACCTAACTCTGTCCTGGTGGGTTTTCCAGGTATTAACTGGGGTGGATAATTTCCTTCCACTCCCCGCCAGCCTAAGTAATTGAACCGCCCGAAAGAAAACAGGATCAAGGCAGTACCCCCAAGCAATGTGATCAGGCTAAGCGCACTCCAGATGATTGCAGCACTGGAAGGACCATTACCGATTATAGGTTCATACGGGAAATTATTTGTGTACGAATAATCTTTCCCGGGGATATGAGCCGTGGTGGCCCAGGCTGACCATGCAAAGAAGGACGTGAGCATCTTGATTTCCCCGGCGTTGTTTATCAATGTTGCAGGAATGCCACGGCTGGCTGTAGAACCTGAAAAATAGCGTTGCCAGTAACCAATCTGGTTTTTATATGATTCAATTTCGGGCTCGGTGAAGCAAAGAGCATGTGATGCCTCATCATACCGGTTTTTGCTCAGGAAATCATATGACTGTTTCTGAAGGCCCTGCTGTTGATCCGTAGAAAGCTGTCACATACGTCCTGCTGAAGTTTTTCATTGCCAGAAAGTTTCTTGTTTCGATTGCAAGATTGTGCAGATAGGCCGCAGAAAAATCCGGTCCAAGATATGCTCCATGCCCCCATAGAGTCCCATTGTTCATGAGTCCTTTTTTCAGGAAGAGCTGTTGTCCGCCAATAATATCCGATTTGTCGAATATCACTGAACCGGCAGAATCAATAATGGTTTCAGGAACTGGTGGTCCAACATTCCGGAAATATGTACCTGTTGACACCCAGATCAACACAGCAAATTCAACAATAAGGATAAGGAAAACACCCCTTTTCCACCATGGAGAAAGTCCGGGGTCCCGGGATAGGTTTAATGTCTCCATTTCTGTTTGTATTTGGTTGAATAATAGAACAATGACCGATAAACTATAAAAATAAGAAATACCGGTAATTCTACCAAAACTTTTCCAACAAAAAATTGAAACTATAAATCAGAATTTAAAACCCGGAGTGGCTTTTCGTATTATCTTTGACAGAGAACTGCTTGTGGTTGGTTCAGAGTTTAACCGGCCTTTTTCATTCGATATGGAAGAAATTGAAGTAAAAAGGATTATCTGGACAATCGGTCATTCTACGCATAGACTGGAAGACTTCATTGAATTGATTAAATCGTTTCAGATTGAATGCGTTGCGGATATAAGAAGTTATCCCGGATCAAGACGTTATCCCCATTTTAATAAAGAAGCCCTTGAAAATTCGTTGCCTGAAAATGGGATAAAGTACATTCATTTTAAAGAACTTGGAGGACGAAGGAAGGCAAAACCTGATTCCATTAACACTGGCTGGCATCTTGCTGCCTTCAGGGGTTATGCGGATTATATGCAAACCGATGCATTCAAAAAGGCCATCAGGGAACTGGAACAGCTGGCATCTGAAGAACGTGTTGCCTGCATGTGTGCAGAGAGTCTGTGGTGGCGCTGTCACCGTTCACTCGTCTCGGATTATTTGAAGCTCCGGGGCTGGTTAGTCATGCACATAATGGGGATCGGTAAAGCGGTGGAACATCCCTACACTTCACCGGCTAAAATTGTAAATGGCGAATTGAGCTACCCTGAATAATCATCGGAGCTGACAATCGGTCCCTAATGATAGAATGTAAACAATTTTTGGTGAAAAACTTACTTATGCGCTTTCTTTTTCCAATATCCAGCGGCTTCCTTTTCCATTTTTGCTAATCTCGTATAATAATCCGGAAACTCTTTTAGATGAGCCCAGGCAACTTTTCCCGTCATCTTTTTGTCATTCTTTGTAACATTGGTTTTCGGATATTTTGACCCATGTTCAAATTCAACATTTATTCCTTTGGTAAATTCATTCAGGCTTACCTCTTCCCAATTGATGCCAATATCATCACCAATCTTTTTTGCATCCGCTGAAGTCAATTTATTCATGGCACTTAATTTTTAATTACAAAAGGAATAACGCATGGTCGTCGGTTCTTAGAACTTCTAAAGTGTAAATATACATGAAAACATTTTTGGTTTTCTTACATTACATTGATTGATTGATTGATTGATTGATTGATTGATTGATTTACGACCATAAGAAAAGGAGGTCATCTCAAAAGTTGCAAAGTTTATATTTCTCGCAGATTTTCGCTGATTTAATCGCAGATTACGCGGATAATAATTTATTGATGATGAGGATTCTGCGGAAATCTGCGACCATCTGCGAGAAACAAAAAAGCACTTTGGATACAGCCTTATCTCCGGTCCCCTCTTCACCTCTTCCCGTCCTACAGTCCTATAGTCTTCTCGTCCTCCCGTCTTCTCGTCTTTCACTCTGTTATTTTTGCCCTCGAGGCTGGGCGGGCCAGATAAATTGTCGAATGCCAATTGTCTATTGCCGATTTTCAAATTAATGTTTGACGTGTAAACTTTTTTTAGAACGAGTCACGAGTCATTAAATCGAAATTTGACAATACGGAATTGACAACCGACAATAATTGCGGTCGCTTATGCGGCAACCGTGTTTGTTTTTGTTGATTGGCTTATAAAACTGAGGCAAACAGGAATCCGCCGGCAGGGTATGGTGCGATCACTCATGATAGTTGCGCTTGAAAATTTAGTTGATAATGATCTTGATTGTATAAGTACCGTGATCCGTTGATAAATACAATAAATAAAGCCCTGGTGAGAATCGTTGGTTATAAATTATCAATTCATCATTTTGAACAATTATCGGAAATTCCTGAGATTGCAAGTTAAGTAATTTACATTGCTTCAGATTCACATCATCTTTAGTCTTTACTATGATGTTATTCTCATTCCTATAAACCTGAAACAGTTCTTTATTTATTAATTCGTTCAAAGAAGTCGATGTTTGTGATCCGGCAATCACCGTGTAAGGGCCATAAGCATAATCTTTTACAGTAAACCAGCTGGCATCATTGGCGACATCAAGCCTTACCCAGCAAACATATGGTATACTGTGATAGATCCATTTTAGTCCCAGGAATGAGTCATCTCTCCCCATAAATGGCCCTGACATGCAAAATGTAGAACCAGCAAATGCCAGATTAAAATCCTGGTGATCGTACCAGAGCCCGTAATTGCCACCGGTATCGTTATAATTTATTGTATCATATAAGATATACCTATATCCTTCATAGCAACCTTCAAAATTAAAACCTGATACAAAACAACTGTCGTTATTAATTAATGCTGCGACTTCGCCGTAACCATATGTCCCAATGAATCGAAGGCGCAGTTTAAAATCTATGGAGTCATCACTGATAAAATCCAGGTCATAATGTCCGTTATTTTCGCTTATAGTCGTATCAGGATTGATATCATGATATACTACCTGATTGAAGGAGAGTAATGATGCCAATATCAGAAAGATACTTAATAATACTCTGACAAACCGGGATTCATTTACTGGTTTCATATTTGTGAAGATTAAAACTTAATTTTCATTTTCGCGCAATTATTACAATTATCAGGGCGCAACGCTCGGTAGAAATAGCTCAAGGCGTAAATATAGCGAAT
The DNA here is from genome assembly GCA_963823285.1 of uncultured Bacteroidales bacterium. Lineage (GTDB taxonomy): Bacteria > Bacteroidota > Bacteroidia > Bacteroidales > JAGOPY01 > JAGOPY01. Next base: position 304,621 of record CAWGKX010000014.1, read on the forward strand.
AATAATGAAAATTGCAAACCGTTTCCCATTTTGCAAAAGAATGACGTATTAACAAACAGATTCCCGCTTTCGCGGGAATGACGCGTTGGGAATGGGAAAAACAAGACGGCGCGGCACACCATTGAAAAAAATTAAGGAGTGCCGCGCTGTTTCACTTTCGTCCCTCGTAGTCCGTCATTCCTGCGAAAGCAGGAATCCGCTGGCAGGCCTTCTTACGTGATGCAACTGAACCTGGCGCTTCCAATTCTGATGAGAATTACAGAGGTAGCTCAGTCGGTAGTCCCGAGTATTCGGGATCCCTGGCTGAGGGTCGCGGGTTCGAATCTCTTTTTCCGCTCTTTTCTTGCCCTCGAGGCCGGGCGGGCCTGGTTGCCGCACCGCGACTGAACCTGACGCTTCCCTCGTCTCCGCCAGCTGGCGGATCCTCGGGATCCCCTCTCCGCATTTCGCGGATCGGGGACCGCGCCAGCTAAGGTCGCTTATGCGGCAACCGTGTTTGTTTTTGTTGATCGGCTTATAAAACTAAGGCAAACAGATTCCCGCTGAAGCGGGAATGACGCGTTGGGATTGGGAAAAACAAGACGGCGCGGCACACCATTGAAAAATTTTTAAGGAGTGCTGCGCCGTTTCACTTTCGTCCTGCGCAGTCCGTCATTCCTGCGGAGGCGGGAATCGGGAGGGGACGGGTGATACAGGGTGGTTAGGCATATCAAATATTAAACTCAGCAATTAAATTTAAGTATGACATCTCTTCTTTTCGACCAATTAGTTCTAGTGACTCCTTGTTCCAGAAACTGATTTTCCAAGTTGATTTCGAAATTTTTAATAATTAATCTAGCTTTCTCTAAATAATCTGATAAACTAAATTCGATTTTACTAAAAATAGGATTTTTCATGGTGCCTTTATTTACATAAGTTTGAAGAGATATATTCACAATTTCGTTTAGAGGATGATAACTTTTTTGGATTTTCATCACAAATTTTTTATGCGAAATAAATAATCCGCTTATTATGAAGAATTTACTCATTTGATCGTCAACACCGAAATTCATTTCCCAACTAATGACTCCATAAAAAGGCATTTCATTTTCAAATAGACATTCCTTGATTCTTTCATCCAAGTGTTGAAAAGTGTTTCTCAATGAGTTGATTTTCAATAAATCCTTTATTAAGGCATGATTATTATTTGAAGGAAGTATTTGATAAAGTTTAATAAATCTTTGAAAGTTATCAATTACGCTCCAACAGTTGATAAAAATAGGAATGATATCTTTCTTAAATGGTTTACCGATTTTACTATCTCGATAAGAAATTTTCAGAATTTCTTCGAGAAAGTTTTGATAGTTGTAATCTATCATTTCGATGGAAAATCTAAGTGAGTCAAGAATTAGAAGATCCCCAATCCTTAAATTTTTTGGTAAATAGAATAATATTGAATCTTTTTCTATAAGCATTTAATCAAATATTTTGTCTTGCCCATAATGCTTGAGCGGAGCGCACTGACTGTTCCTTTTATTCGTTTATAGCTGGTCATTAGCCGACAGTCATAAAATTAACTCAAATTCAAAGACTAGCACCCAAAGCCTAATGACTAATGACTTTTCTACTCCCCATGCTGGGCGCTGCGCGTCCGTTGTATTCAGTTTGTATTAAAAATTAACAGCCTCAAGTGTAAAAAATCGATGAATGTGCCCTGTTTCACCTCCTGAATTAAATTCGTTATAAAATTCCTCTTTAATTAGGCCTTTTTCGTTGATAAATTGATATGTCGTTGGAAAGCTAGTAATTGAATCATTGTAAATACTTAGTTTGGAGCAATAATAAGAACTGCTATTGATCACCACATTTTCATATTCAATCCATTTTCTACTGACATAGAAAAGAGGTCCAAATTCATAAGATCTCCAACTATCATTGATTTCGATAGGATATTTTAGAAGAAACAACGGATAATCGACAATAATAACAGAATCAGTAATAAAGGGATTCATGAAAAATGAATGAAATATTCCCTCATAGATAGCAAAACTGTTTGATTTAAACCAGGGTGGTCCGGAACAAGTATTGTAATATCCGAGTGCGTATAATCCATCTTCCCTGTTAGCATAATATGTTTTGCATTGACATTTTGTTCCATTAAAGTTTGAATCAACTCTTGCAATGATATAGGACTTTTCTGAATTTATTAAGGTATCATTTGTAACTTTCCAATAAGAATAAAATCTATTTGTATCTGTATTGCCGTTCAAGGTTAATTGAGTTTCAGAATAATATTTCCATTCATTTCCAATCCTAAGAGGGTAATATTTATATTGACCATCAGGATTAGAATTATTGTTCTTTTCACTGCATCCAAACAGTAAAATCGTTAATAATGCTAATGGTATTAATGTTTTCATTAAGACAGTATTACAAATTGTATACAACGCATGTATATAATCATTGACGTCATTCCTGCCCTATATTGCTGAGATATATATTTATCAACCTGATTTCAATCGCCTATCTCACCCTCTTCTACTGCCCGGGATGGTGGTAAATGCGGCAGGATATTGATCAGTCGCGTTATGAATTCCTGGATCAGTACCATCCGATCCCGTCCATCCATATCCCGCCATAAATATAAGCGGTTTCGATATGAATTCCTAATTATGTGATCTAATTCTAAAAAATACTAACCGGTCGGCGGTCTCCGGTCGCTGCTTACAGTCCTATAGTCATATAGTCTTACAGTCTTACAGTCTCCCCGTCTCCCCGTCTCCCAGTCCCCTCGTCTCCCAGTCCCCTCTTCCCGTCTTCCAGTCTTCCTATCTTATCGTCTTACAGTCCTACAGTCCTCCCGTCCTCCCGTTTTCCGCTCCATATTTGTAATAAGAAAAAAAGCTGCCCGGGGATACCAGGCAGCTTTTAACCAATTACTAAGAAATTTTTCTATAAATAGAATTTAAAATTTAACGGATTAAAAATCCGAGATCTACGATACCCTTCTGAACCTGATGACGGCAAAAGCCAGTATCAGCCCGATGCCGATGAATAATGCCCAGTTTGATATCGGAGTTTCTGTAATTCCTCCTCCCCCCAGGCAGAAAACTAAAGCGTCATCTACAGGAGCCCATGCACCTCCACCAAATGACATGGAATTCCCAGAGCCAGATGTTGCCCAGGCAAATCCATTGGAACAGGTGGCTCCATTTCTGGTAATCCCGATCCATCCATTTAACTGAGTGATTGAAGTGCCAAAATCAATGTCTATCTGATAAATCGCCGTGCTACCTAAAATGACAGTCGTTGGCGTTACGGTTCCGGCCAGGGTGAAAGAATTAACCAGGGTTCCGCCGGCGCTGGGGTCACCATTCCAGATTTTAATATCAAACATTTCTGTGGGAGCCAAAGAGCAACCATAAAAATCGCCGCCCCAGAAACGCATGGTTGAAAAAGGCCCTGTTGCGGCGTAATCATCAGCTACAATATAATAAAAATAACCCAGTTGACAATATTCACCATCTTCAACAGTGGGAAACACCTGGCTGAATACCGGGTTCGGCGGACAGACAAATTCGTCAGCTCTTGTAACAGGCTGATCCTTTCCATTAAAAGCAACTGTCGGATATTGCTGTGCCATGACACCAGTAGTCAGGGCGGCAATGAATACACCAAGTACCAATCTTTTCATAATGTTTTAAATTTTAGTTGTAATTTAGATTTAGTGCAAATATACTGCCTGTTTTTAGCTAAATCAAATCTTTGTTGTACGAATAGACTTTATTCGTACATCCTTTTTTAATTTTCTGATAGCAACTATTTCACTTTATATCCCCAACTTTGCACTATGCACTTTGCACTTTGAACTTTGAACTTTTAACTCATGGGTTCGGTCTTTACCATCGGCGAAACGATATATGACATCATCTTCCGGGGGGGACAGCCGGTCGCGGCCAGTCCCGGCGGCTCGATGCTCAATACTGCCGTTTCACTTGGCCGGTGCGGACTTCAGGTGAAGATGATCACTGAATTGGGTGATGACAAGGTGGGGAAGATTATACTTCATTTCCTTGAAGAAAACGGCGTTTCGACTTCCTTCATAAAGCCCGTTGCCGGCTTCAGGACGCCCGTTTCACTTGCTTTCCTCGATGATGAGGGCAATGCAGATTATTCATTCTATAAATACTACCCGGATGGCAGGCTGAACATCTTGTGGCCGGAAGCTGAGGCCGGAGATGTAGTGCTTTTCGGGTCGTTTTACTCACTGGATTTGGCTATTCGTTCAAAAATCATCTCCTTCATTAAAAAAGCAAAGCAAAAAGGAGCTTTTATCATTTATGACCCGAACATCCGTAAAAATCACTTGAATGAAATCAGGAAATTAATGCGTCTGGTCAGGGAAAACATATCACTGGCAGATATTGTGAGGGGATCGGATGAAGATTTTATTAACATTTTCGGGACAAGGACGGGGGATCAGGTATTTGACAGGCTGAATGACCTCGGATGTAAGAATTTGATTTATACTTGCAGTGATCATGGAGCAGATCTGATTACCGAAAAAATCAGGTTTCACAGCCCGGCTAAAATCATAAAGATTGTTAGTACCATTGGTGCCGGAGACGGTTTTAACGCAGGGATCATTTTCGGCCTGGTGAAGCTGAAATTAGTAGTGGGTGACCTGATGCAACTTAATGAAAAAGGCTGGGAAAAGATTATAGGATATGGGATTGATTTTTCGGCGGAAGTTTGCGGTTCTTATGGCAATTATATAAAATCCAGAAAATAAAATATCGCGGGGATGACACGGATAATACAGGTAATCTCTGATTTTTTTGGTCCTGTTGCAGCGATATTCAGGTCGGTATCGAAGAGATTTTATTTTAAGGCATTTTTCCTCATCATTCCCGTGGTTTTCATGGTCAACGCCGTCGTAATCCATTACAATATAGGCAAATTCTTTATGAGAAGCGTCGACCCGGAATATTTCTATCTGTACAACGGGGTCATGATGGGCCAGGGCAGCCTGAGCATGCAGTATACTGCTAATCCCGGGACACCGCTTCAGGCTTTATTCGCTGTTACTTCGGCCGCCATAGGCATCTTTCAGCCCGGGAGTATTGTCGGAGACGTCGTCAATGATCCTGAGAAGTATATTCATGCGACCAGCCTTTTAATGATTTTTATGATATCACTGACGCTGTTCCTGGGTGGGTGGTATACCTGGAAGGTCACGGGTTCATGGCTTGCAGCATTGCTGCTCCAGATGGGCATTCCCTGTACGGCAGAGATCATGATCCTTACCGGGAGACTGAATGCGGAAGCGATGATGATCCTGCCTGTCTTGCTTTTAAGTATTGCTGTTATCGGTTATATTTTTACCAGCGAAGACCGGGAATATCCGCCGGATAAAACGCTGGTCATATTTGGCCTGGTCTGCGGTTTCGGCGCTGCCTGCAAAATTTCATTCTTTCCGCTTGTCCTGATCCCCTTGATCATGCTTAATGCGACTTTCCGGCAGAAGTTAAAGCTAATCGCATACTCCCTGCTTTCATTCGCCGTTTTTGGATACCCGGTGGTTTTCAATAACGGCCATTTCTGGAACTGGGTGGGAAATGTCCTTTCACATACCGGCAAATATGGCGAAGGGCCAAAAGGATTTATCGATTTTACGCTGGTGCCCGAACGTCTTTCCCAGTTATTCCGGGATGACCAGGCATTCTTTATAATAGTTTTTATCTCATTGGTATCAGGCATCATTTTTTCATTCAAATATTTCAAAAAACCGCTATCTCCGGTATTGAAAAGAATTACCAGGGTTTTTCTTGCAGTGCCTCTGGCAGTCATACTATGCATGATACTGGTCTTAAAACATTTTGAATTGTATTATTTCATCCCGTTCTATGTCTTTAAATTTTTGTTGATCTCCCTGCTTTTTCTCTTCATCATAAGAATTGGAAAAGCCGAAAAGTCACTGATCTTCAGGACTGTCACGATCATTGGAATTATAGTCATTGTTGCTTTTATTTCTTATACAGAGGGCAAAAAAATAAGATCTGCTAACCAGCAGTACAGTCAAAAAAAAGAATTGCAGGAAGTGGAGTACAGGCAAGTCATGTCTGTTTATGAACCGGGCAGTCCGATTATCCTTTCAGGCAATTACTATGGTACGCCATTCATCGAATTTGCTCATTATGATGGATTTAAGATGAGTGGAAAAATAGGGAAATCTTTCGTCCCATACCTGAAAGCAAAATTTCCGGTAAGCTACCAGTACGTATCATGGTCCGACAGATTTTATTACTGGGATGCGTTTGTAGATATTCATAAAATCCTGGAAAAATCGCGAAAACCTCTGTACATTTTCATCGGGGAAACGAAAGCCGGCGATCTGCCGGTCATTGAGGAAAGGCTGTGGAAAGTAATTGACAGGGCTTCGGTTTCCAGGGAGATCGTCTATCGAAATGAATCAAATGGTGATCAGCTGATAAAGATCCGCCCGTTGTCAAATGAGTTTTCTGATATTGAATAATCCAGGAAGAAATATGTTAACAAGAGACAAGTCCATAACCTGCAAGCCAATAATTTCAGGCATCCCCGACTCCCTGCCATGTGCATTACGCACTCTGCCGGTAATACTGTTATTCCTCCTGGTATTTTCTGCTGATCTCTGCTCACAGCACACGTACCCGACCGGCTATTTCCGCCCGCCAGTCGATTTCAGGATGCTTTTAGCGGGGAATTTTGGAGAGCTGAGGGAAAACCATTTTCATTCCGGAATAGATATCAAAACCAACGGAGTTGAAGGCGCACCGGTCTATGCCGTGGCAGACGGGTACGTTTCCCGGATCAAGGTGTCCGGTTACGGTTTCGGCAAAGTGATGTACGTGACCCACGCCAACGGGTATGTCTCAGTTTACGGGCACCTGAGCAGGTTCAACGATACTATAGGGAACTACGTCAGGAAGGAGCAATACAGAATTGAAAATTTCGAGGTCGAACTTTTTCCTGCAGCCGGGGCATTCCCGGTGAAAAAGGGGCAGATCATCGCTTATTCGGGTAATACGGGCTCTTCCGGCGGGCCGCACCTTCATTTCGAAATGCGCGACGCGGGCTCGGAAAAACCGATCAACCCGCTGCTGTTCGGTTACAGCGTCATGGATACCTTTAAACCGACGATCAGTTCCATAAAAATCTACCCGGAGGACAATCGTTCCGGCGTCAACGGGTCGGTCATGCCGGTCCGCTTCCTGGTTGAAAATGCGGAAAACGGCTGCAGGCTGGCCGGCAACCCCGCCATCCGGGTGAGCGGGAATCTTTCTTTCGCCATACAGGCCTACGACCGGCAAAACGATGCGGATAACAAGAACGGCCCGTATTCCATCGCCCTTTACATCGATTCGGCAAAGGTTTTCCAGCTTCGCATGGAGACTTTTTCCTTCGATGAGACCCGCTATGTGAACAGCCTGATCGATTACGACGAATACATGAAGGACGATGCCAGGCTGGAGCGCACAAAGATCGATCCCGGCAACAGGCTGGATATATATGACGAAGACAGGAACAAAGGCGTTTTCAGGTTCGACGATGACCTTTACCACCGGGTCAGGTATGAAGTGAAAGATGTGGCCGGCAATACGGCAGTGCTTTCTTTCAGGGTGAAATCCGAAACGCCTTCCCAGATGGAAGTCATGGAAATCAACAGCCCTCCCCCGAAGGGCAGTGGGTGGCCTGTAACTACTGTCAAGCATTTCAATTACGATACCCCGAATTATTACGCCAACGGTTCCGTCGTTCTCGAGGCCCCCAAGGGCGCTTTCTACGATTCCTTCGAATTCCGCCTGGATTCGGCTAAACAGGTGGCCAAAACATTTTCGCCGGTATACCGCATTCATAATAAATACACGCCTGTCCAGGATTATATCACGTTGTCGCTGAAGCCGGTGAACCTGCCGGAAAACCTGAGGGCCAAAGCGCTCGTGGTGAAGATAAACAACGACGGAAAAGGGTTCACTTCTGCGGGCGGGAGCTGGGAAAGCGGGTATGTAACGACAAAGACCAGGGAATTCGGCGATTACAGCATTGCCGTGGATACTATTCCACCCAAAATAGAGCCCATACAGCCTGAGCTTTACATAAAGCTGGCCGGGCAGAAGAAAGTGAAGTTCGCCATTACGGATGAATTATCAGGCATAGCCAGTTACAAGGGCACTATTAACGGCAAATGGATACTCATGGAGTACGATCCAAAGAATAATCTGCTCATTTATATCATTGATGACCGCTTACCGGCAGGAAGAAGCACTTTTCTCCTTGAAGTGCGTGACGGAAAGAATAACCGGGCTATTTTTGCTGCAACATTCATTAAGTAAACAGATAAGGAAGGAAGGAAGCCATGGAAGGGAACATAAGGGATATACAACTCCTGAAACTTTCTGAAAGAGCCAAAGAGCTGAAATGCATCTATCAGGTCATTGAAGCCCTGAAGAATGAAAATGCTGATCTGGCAGTGATATTTAAATCTGTCCTCGAAGCTATACCACCGGGTTACCAGCATCCGACCATTTGTGAAGCTCAAATAGTATTCGAGGGTAACAAATATCCCACACTCGATTTTAACGAAACACCCTGGATGCAAAGTGCGGAAATCATTATCGATAACCATGTTTCAGGTGAAATCCAGGTTTGTTACCTGCAAAAAATATTTGAGAATATTCCGGCTTTTCTTCCTGAAGAGCAGAAATTACTCAATACTATTGCTGATAATATCAGCCGGTTTATTTTTCAGAGGCGCTTAAAGAAAACACTCGAATTATCAATTTCAGCTGAATCTGCCCAGGAATCAAACGGCGACAATTCCCTGTTATCTTATGAATCGGATGAGCACTGGAAATGGAGGTATCATGTTTCTGAAAAAATAGCCGGCATAATGGACATGGAACGATTTGGCGCCGAAGCAATCTATCTTATCGGCAGTACAAAAAGCGGTAAAGCCGGCCCCGGAAGCGATATTGATCTGCTTGTTCATTTCCGGGGAAACGCCTGCCAGGAAAGTGAACTGAAAGCCTGGATGGAAGGCTGGGGTTTTGGCCTGTCAGAAATGAATTTTGTTAAGACGGGATATATTATCCCGGGAAGCCTCATCGATTTTCATATTATCACCGATGAAGATATCCTCAAAAAGACCAGCTATGCAAGCATGATAGGCTCTGCTCACAATTCAGCCAGGCTATTACGGTCCAGGAGCCACTAAAATGACCAGATGTTTCTTCATATCGGATTTACACGGTCATACCGACCGCTATGAAAAGCTGGTGGGTGAAATTCGTGATCAAAGGCCCCGGCTTGTTTTTTTTGGCGGCGACCTTTTGCCTCACGGTATGTATCGTCAAATCAACGATGATTTTACTGAAGATTTTCTTTATCATCAATTTTATAATTTGATGGAGGAAATGGGTGAGGAATACCCGAGGATTTATCTTATTTTAGGAAATGACGACCCGCGCACTGAGGAAAATAAATTCCTTGAGCTTGGTAAGACCGGGGTCTGGCACTACCTTCATGACCGTAAGGACAGCCACGCCGGCTTCACTTTCTATGGATATGCCAACGTGCCACCCACTCCATTCCGTTTTAAAGACTGGGAACGTTATGATGTTTCGCGGTATGTCGACCCGGGCTGCATACCACCCGAGGAAGGCTTCCGGACAATGGAACCGTCAGTTGACCTGCAATATGCCACCATTCTGGAGGAACTCCGCCAGCTGACGGACGATGAACCAATGGAAAAATCGGTTTTCCTTTTTCATTCGCCGCCATATAAGACTTACCTGGACAGGGCTGCTCTGGATGGCATAATGGTCGACCATGTCCCGATGGATGTCCATGTAGGAAGCATTGCTATCATGAGGTTTATTGAAGAAAGGCAGCCCTGGCTGACCATGCATGGACATATCCACGAATCATCCAGGATAACGGGTCATTGGAGGCAGATGCTCGGTTCCACAGTGGCTTTTAATGCGGCCTGGGACGGCCCCGAACTGGCCCTGGTTGATTTCGACCTTGAGGATCCATCGAATGCCCGGCGGCTCATAATATGACAGACCTATTTTTTCTATCTTTGCGACATGGAAGAAACAATCCTGATTCTCGATTTCGGTTCTCAATATACTCAGCTGATTGCCCGCAGGGTCCGTGAGCTGAATGTTTACTGCGAGATTCATCCTTATAATAAAATCACTGAAGTAGGGGAACAGGTGAAAGGGGTCATCCTTTCGGGAAGCCCGGCCTCGGTCCGTGATCCGGGAGCACCGTTCCCTAACCTGGAGCATATCCGCGGAAAGGTGCCGGTCCTGGGAGTTTGCTACGGGGCACAGTATATGGCACAATCCGATGGCGGGGAAGTGGCTCCTTCACAGAGCAGGGAATATGGCAGGGCTAATCTTTCTTATATCAATATGGGGAACGACCTGATGAAAGGCATGAACAAGGGGTGCCAGGTATGGATGTCGCATGGCGATACCATTCTGCGCCTTCCGCCTGATTTTAAAGTCATTGCAAGCACAGGAGACGTGATTGCCGCGGGTTACCAGGTGGAAGGAGAACAGACGTACGGCATCCAGTTTCACCCGGAAGTGTATCATTCCACGGAAGGTATGATCCTCCTGAAGAATTTCGTAGTCGAAATATGCCATTGCTCCCAGTCGTGGACGCCTTCATTGTTCATCGAATCAACCATCCACGAACTGAAGGAAATGCTGGGGAATGACAGGGTTGTGCTTGGCTTGTCAGGCGGCGTGGACTCTTCAGTAGCAGCCGTTCTGCTTGACAAGGCGATTGGCACTAACCTGCATTGCATTTTTGTAGATAACGGCTTATTGAGAAAAAATGAATTTGATTCGGTTCTGCATTCTTATAAAGATATGGGCTTGAATGTCAGGGGAGTGGATGCGAAAAGAAGATTTTATAAGGCTTTGAGCGGAATTTCCGACCCTGAATTAAAGAGGAAGGCCATAGGACGCACTTTTATAGAAGTGTTCGACGAAGAAGCCCATCGTATAAGGGATGTCAAGTGGCTGGCACAGGGAACCATTTACCCTGACCGGATTGAATCAGCTTCGGTAAAAGGGCCTTCAGCAACGATCAAATCTCATCATAATGTCGGTGGATTACCCGATTATATGAAGCTGAAAATTGTCGAGCCATTGCATTCCCTTTTTAAAGACGAAGTCAGGAAGATCGGCAAAGCTCTTGGCATGAGCCGGGAACTGCTTGGCCGGCATCCGTTCCCCGGCCCCGGACTTGGCGTGCGGATACTCGGCGAGGTCACCGAGGAAAGGGTGAGGATATTGCAGGAGGTGGATGATATTTTTATCAGCGGGCTTAAGAAACACGGTCTTTATGACCAGGTCTGGCAGGCTCTTGCAGTCCTGCTCCCTGTTAATTCAGTGGGTGTAATGGGCGATGAAAGAACCTATGAAAATGCGGTTGTGCTGAGGGCTGTCGGGTCGACGGATGGCATGACGGCCGATTGGTCACAGTTGCCATACGATTTCCTGGCAAAAATATCAAATGAAATCATCAATAAAGTCCGCGGTGTGAACCGGGTCGTATATGACATCAGCTCAAAACCGCCGGCGACCATTGAATGGGAATAAAATCAGCTAAATAAAACCAGGATCATTCTGATGCAAGTGAAGAATTTCATAATCAATTCAGTAGGCAGTTTCATTCTGGGATGTTTTTTCCTGGGAAGTGTTTCCGCCAGTGCACAGCCAGGAGCGGATCCTGACTGTGCAAAACTAAGGAAAGCCAGGCATGATACCTTCCATGTCGCTTTGATGATGCCTTTTTACCTTGAGCAGATCGCCGACTCTTCATGGAAGGCAAACCTGGATCCGTCGAAAATCGGCGAACTGGCCCCTTTCAGGTTCATCCAATATTATCATGGCTTCATGATGGCTGCTGATTCGCTCAGGCTAAAGGGACTAAACGTCGAAATTCATGTATATGACGTCGGCCAGTTGTCGACAAAGGCACTGGAGGCCATTCAGAGCCCGGAATTAAAAAAAATGGATATGATCTTCGGCCCATTTTTTAAAAACACTTTTTCAATAGTTGCCGAGTTTGCGAAGGAAAATAAAATACCTATCGTCAATCCGTTTTCTTCGCGAAATGATATTTTGCAAGGAAATCCTTATGTTTTCAAGTTGCTTCCGTCAGTTGAATCTCAGCCGGAACTGGTTGCAAACCTTGTCAAACGGGATTTCAGTGATTACAGGGTCATTTTTTACGTTGCCAACAAATTTCAAAATGCGGAGCTGATCGGGCAATTCACCCAGGCCATTGAGCAGAATGATCTGACAGGGAAAAAAATAGTCCGTGTTGTTGATTATTCTTCAGACAGCACACAGGGATTCAGCAAATATGCTTCAATGGTCCAGCCCAACCTTGTAATCATTTATGCTGAAAATGAGGTTTTGCCTGCTACCCTCCTCAGTAAATTAAGCGAATTGAAAAAGGATTACCAGATCACGGTTATCGGCCTGCCGGAATGGGAGAAATTCACAAATATCGAATCTGATTATCTGATTGCACTGAATGCCTGTATATTCACATCATCTTACGTCGACAGCCATTCTGATGAAGTAAAATCGTTTACACTGGCTTACCGGGCAAAATATTTGGATGAGCCGTTGTATTATGCCTTTTCGGGCTTTGATGCCGGCTATTTCTTCCTGAGTGCCTTACTATACTTTGGAGAAGATTTTGCCGGATGTGTAAATAATCTTGGAACACACCTGATTCAGAACCAGTATCATTTTGAACGAAAGGATGATAGTGGATATGATAATCTTAACTGGAATATATTGCAGTACAATGATTATTTTATGTTCAAGAAATCTTCCTATTACAGGTAAATGTTTCTTTTCAGGCAGAATTCATTTAGCCTTGATTCTGGCTTTTATAATGAGCATTTCTATTTCATGCCGGAGGACAGAAAAAGCTTTTTACAAGAACGGCAATGAAAAAAGTGAACTGCCTAAAGATTGCCGTGGCAGGATTGACGGCCAGGCAAAGTGGTACCTCGAAGGCGGTTCATTACAAATCACAGCCGATTATAAAAAAGGAAAACTTGACGGAAAAGTCATAAGGTATTATGAAAACTGGACCAGGGAATCGGAAGATCAGTACAAAGAAGGAAAACGGGATGGTGCCTCGCGGGAATTTGACAGGTATGGAAGGATGACGCTTGAAAAGAATTACCGGAATGATACTTTGCAGGGGAATTGCAGGCAATATGATGAGAACGGGAAAAAAATCGTGGAAGGGAATTACAAAGACGGCTTTTTTGATGGCAAATGGCTATATTATAGTTCTTCAGGCACACTTATCGGCACAGCGGATTTTGTCAGGGGGACGGGGACTAAAATATCATGGAATGAGGATGGAAAGATTATCGGCCGGACTTCATATCTTGATAATTTGCGACAGGGCAAAGAAATTTCGTATGATGGTAATGGGCATATTACCCGTATAAGGACTTTCAACGCCGGTGAAATGGTTGCTGACAGCATCATAATCACCGGCCGGCAATAGTTTCCGGCCGATAAAAAAATTCTTTTAAACTTCCGGTTTTTTTCTTTTTTATTTGAGAATAAGCACTAATTTTGTCCTGTTAATTTTTTAACAGTGTTAATTTTTAACATTAATATTAAATAAAACAAGGTTTATGAATTTAGAGAAGATAATGAATGACCTCGAAAAAAGACACCCCGGTGAAGCCGAATACCTGCAGGCGGTGCGCGAGGTGTTGGAATCCATTGAAGATGCCGTAAATGAAAATCCGCAGTTTGAAGCTGCAGGGATCATTGACCGTATTGTTGAACCGGACCGGATCCTGACTTTCAAGATCCCATGGGTGGATGACCAGGGAAAAGTGCATGTGAATCTGGGTTATCGTATCCAGTTTAATAATGCCATTGGTCCGTATAAGGGAGGATTAAGGTTCCACCCGAGTGTCAACCTGAGTATCCTTAAATTTCTCGGATTTGAGCAGATTTTTAAAAATGCTCTGACGACTTTACCAATGGGCGGCGGCAAGGGAGGTTCTGATTTCGATCCAAAAGGCAAGAGTGACGCCGAGATCATGCGTTTTTGCCAGTCGTTTATGCTGGAATTATGGAAACTTATCGGTGCTGAGACCGATGTTCCGGCAGGTGACATTGGCGTGGGTGCCAAAGAGATCGGATTTCTTTACGGGATGTACAAAAAGCTTACTCACGAGCATACCGGCGTACTGACCGGCAAAGGCCTGAATTGGGGCGGCAGCCTGATCCGTCCGGAAGCTACCGGATTCGGCGCAGTTTATTTTGCACAGGAAATGCTTGCTACCCGCGGCTCATCCATCGAAGGAAAGACAGTTTGCATTTCCGGTTTCGGTAACGTGGCCTGGGGCGCTGTAACCAAGGTCAACCAGCTGGGCGGCAAAGTCGTCACTATTTCCGGTCCTGATGGTTACATATATGATCCCGACGGAATTTCAGGTGAAAAGATTGATTACCTTCTTGAACTCCGCGCTTCGAACCAGGATATCGTGAAGCCCTTCTCTTATGAATTTCCAAGCGCCCAATTCCACCAGGGAAAGCATCCATGGGAAGTTAAATGCGATGTTGCTCTGCCATGTGCTACCCAGAACGAAGTGAATGCTGAAGATGCGCGCAACCTGGTGAAAAACGGCTGTAAATGTGTGGCCGAAGGCGCTAATATGCCTTCCACGCCGGAAGCCGTTGAGATTTTCCTTGAAAATAAGCTTCTCTTCGGTCCGGGTAAGGCCGTAAATGCAGGCGGTGTCGCTACTTCCGGTCTTGAAATGTCACAGAACTCCATGAAACTTGGATGGCCCAGGAATGAGGTCGATGCCAGGCTCCACCAGATTATGCGTGATATCCATGCATCCTGCGTGAAATACGGCACCGAGCCGGATGGTTATGTCAACTATGTAAAAGGCGCTAATGTGGCAGGGTTCCTTAAAGTAGCCAATGCCATGATCGATCAGGGTATTTTATAAAGCTTTAAAACCAGTTTTGATTTTTCAGGCCGAGGCTTTAAAACTGATAAAACCCAGAAGGCTGCCAAGATTGGCAGCCTTTTTTTGTAAATTTACGGGCAACCTTTTCTTAAACAGGTGTTATAAGCTGAGAAGATGCCTAGATGAAAGAGGACCTTTCACTAATTAAGGATGTCCTGCAAAA
This sequence comes from uncultured Bacteroidales bacterium, assembly GCA_963823285.1. Taxonomy (GTDB): domain Bacteria; phylum Bacteroidota; class Bacteroidia; order Bacteroidales; family JAGOPY01; genus JAGOPY01. The sequence goes on from CAWGKX010000014.1 coordinate 319,857, forward strand.
CCGTTCAAAAGCTATTGAGGAGCTTTATGACCGGTTTGCGCCTTCTTTGCTGAGCCTGTGCTTTCGATATGCGGGAAATCTGCAGGATGCCGAAGATATACTGCATGAAGCGTTCATTAAAATAATTAAAGGCCTCGGGGGATTTCAGTCAAGACCTGATGGGTCACTGGAAGCATGGATGAAAAGGATCATGATAAATACGGCACTTAATTTTCTGCGGGACCATGCTAAAGAAAGAAAGCTACTGGATATCAGCAGAATTGAAGAAAGATTTATTCCGCCGGAAGAAGAACAATTTGAGCACGACCTCGCACATCTGCCGCTTAGCCAGGATCAGATACTGCAAATGATAAGTGAACTACCGGCCGGCTACAGGACCGTTTTCAATTTGTACGTGTTTGAAGAATACAGCCATAAAGAGATTTGTGAAATGCTGAACTGCACTGAAAGCAATTCAAAATCGCAACTCTCAAAAGCCCGGGCAGTGCTCCGTGCCAAGATAAATGAAACTGTAAATATTTATAATATCAAATAAATGGAAAAGCATCGAAATTCTTTTGATGATTTTTTAAAGGAGGCTTTAAAAGGGCACCAGCTCGTGCCCCGGGAAAAAGCTAAAAAAGCTTTTCTCGAAGAAGCCTCCGCGGATATTCCGGATCCGCAGGGGCTGGAAGTACTGGCCTTACCTGGTATTATGCCACTATCCTTGTGATCGCGACCGTTGACGGCCATTTTTATATTACCGGAGCAACGAGAAGCAACGATGCCAGAAAACGCAATATCTGCGAATCAGCCCGAAAGTCCCGCATCACCGGCACCTGTCCCTGCTTCAGCCGATCAATCGTCAACAGCATCTTTGCCTTCCTCCAATCCTGCTTCGACCCGGGCTACGGCCAATTTTTCATCTTCACCTTTACCTTCATCTTCACAGCTACTTCAACTGCAACTTCAATATTTGCTGTAAATGCCAACAATGACGCATTTGTCAGTAAAGATCCATCCGGGACATTAACTCCGGCACTGAACGAATCACAGTCTGATTCCGTAAATTCAGCCTCTGTTAATATTTCTCCTGAAAATGGACTACCGGCTGTCAGCACAGTATCTTCCGCACAGGCCGGGGATTCCCTGGCTATCCGGTGAAAAATAATGCAGAACCCGATAAAAAATATGTGCTGCCTTTATCGGACACATTGGCAAACACAGAACCGGCAGGCGAACGGAAAGGCACAGCCCGGGGCCCGGTAGATCAGGCGCCTTATTTTGCTGCAGGTATCTATGCTGTACCGGAGTGGATTTTTAATAGTGCCGATGAAAAAAAATACATAAACTTTTACGGAGATAGAAGGCGCTTATCATTTCGGGCAGTATTCTGTAACTACGGGTGCGGGAATCTCAATCTTCCGGGGAGAGGTCGAAAACGCGGTAGAATACAATGAATACCTGGGATCCTATGAAAAGCTGGACTCCATCACTTTTAATTTCAGTGAGTCCGAGAACGATTTCATTCCGAGTTTATACCTGAGCAGCCAGAAGGTCTGGGACAGCCTGGAGAAGTTCGATTCAACGAAAATATCCTTGCGCTATACCTACCTCCAGGTACCGGTGGTCTTCGGTTACGATTTCTGGCAAAGGGGAATACTGAATATCGGTGTCCGCTTCGGGGCGGTGATGTCGGTACTTTTGGATTCAAAGCAACTTTCAGAAGGCTATGACCCGGGACAGAATTTCGTGGTCGGGATCAACAGGCTGACTCCGGAAAAGGTCAGCATGAGCTGGCAGTTTACGGGAGGCATCAATGCTTCTGCCGCTCTGGCAAAGAATATATGTCTTGAGGTCGAACCTCTTGCTAAATACTATTACCAGCCGTTCTACGAAAATTCCGCCGGGAGCGGAAAACCGTGGTCGGTCGGACTAAGAATAGCTGTTATGTATAAGTTTTAAGGTTTAAGTTTTAAGTGTTAAGTTTGGGAATTATCTGTGTTTTCTCTGTGTTAATCTGTGTAATCTGTGGTGATTATGAAAAAGTCTGTTCTTTATTCTGTCTTAATGCTGATGAGCATTTCTGTTATGTCGCAGAACTGGATTTACGTTAATGGAACCGTTACGGATTCGGTCTCGGGCAATCCCGTTCCTGACCATGAGGTCACTGTCTTTTCCGACTCGTTGAACGGCGTGTATTATTATAACGTGGTCATGACTGACTCAGCCGGATATTACTTTGACGATGTGCCTGTTCTGCCCAACAATACCGGGATCATCTATGTAAGGACAGTTGATTGCAACAATAATCCGCATTATGGTCAAATTGCATATAATCCGGCAAACGACACCTACACGCAGGATTTCCAGATATGTACTGTTTATGTGCTGCCCTGTGAAGCAGCATTTATCTTTTATACTGACAGTTCAAACATTCCACCTTTTAATTACCATTTCATTGATCAGTCATCGGGAAATCCGGCAAGCTGGTACTGGGATTTTGGTGACGGAGGAAGTTCCACGGAGCAATATCCATTTCATACTTACCCCGGACCAGGAACCTTTGATGCCTGCCTGGTCATCATCGGCACAATTTGCGCTGACACGACCTGCCAGACTATCGTGATCAGCGATACGGTTTATCAGCAGATCTACGGGCAGGTTTTTGCCGGAAATTTTCCGCTGCAGCAGGGATATGTCCAGCTTTATATCATGAATCCCAATATTGGTTACACGCCTTTTGGAGAGGCAGCACAGCTTGACTCGAACGGGGTTTATTACTTTACCCTGGTGCCTGACGGTACATACCTGATCCAGGCTGTTCCGTGCGATTCCATAAATTATCTTCCAACATATTATGGCGATGTGATAAACTGGCAGGAGGCAACACAGGTCACTCTCGGAGTACCCGGAAACCCCTATAACATAGATCTTGTCCAGGCCGGCCTGATGACGCCGGGACCGGGCTCTGTTTCCGGCCAGATCAATAATGGCCAACTGGAACGGACCTCGATTGACAGGATCATCATGATCCTTATGAATGAAAACACTGAGGCCATTGGATTCAGCAGGGTGAACAGTTCAGGCAACTTTAATTACGCGGCACTGGATTACGGTATTTATTACGTCCGCGGAGAGCTTTCCGGCGTCAGTTCCGATAATATGAAGTTTGAAATTACTGCTGAAAAGCCGCATGTGGATATTATCCTGACTTTCTCAGGCAACAGCATCCTGGGAGTGGATGATCCAGATATTGACAGGGAAGTGTTTTCCGTGTACCCCAACCCGGTCTCGGAACAGCTTAACATATCAATGATCATTTCACAATCTACCAACGTTGAGATAGGGCTGTACACATTGACCGGGCAAAATGTTCATCGCATCATGCAATCAGCCGATGCAGGGTTACTGAAGATCGCAATACCTGTGAAAGACTTGCCTGCAGGGCTTTATACTCTTAGAATATTAACGGATAAGGGTATGAATGTGGTGAAGAAGGTCGTCAGAGCGCGATAAGAAAGGCCGAACGGGCTCAAGCGGGTTCTAAAACCGATAAAATGCATAAGGCTGCCAAATTGGCGGCCTTTTATTTTGCATTTCGTAATAAATATTTTATATTTGCAAAATACTTTTAGAATTACAAGTTTTTTAGTGAGAGGATGCACTCATGATTTTAGCCCCCCGGCATGAATCGTCCAAGAGCATTCCAACCCGTAAAGGTTGGAGATATGTGTACTTACTGCTCATCCTTCTTTTTTTAACTTCGTCTTTTATTGCAGTAATGGTAATCCGGGGCACGGAAGAGACTGCCTTACCTTCAGGTTTTAAAACCGAAAACGGGACATTGGTGCACAGATCAGGATCAAAAGCAACACAAAAGGCAGAAAACAAAACGGTCACTGGAGGAATAAACCCTATTTCGGGTTTTCCGGCAAGAAAAACGACACGAGGCATATTTTCCCAATCACAATCTGTCAGGGAAAATTCAGCAGGCGGAAGTCCGATGATTACAATCACAGCTTATCCTACCCAGCTCCCGGAACCCATATCATCACGAGAATCCATATCAGCAGAAATTATCGACAAAGACACTCATTTATTTGACTCTGTTTCTGCGGATTCCCGGGTAACAATACCTGCTTTCGGTAATAAACCCGTCGTGAAGACGCCGTATTTCACTGCCGGCCTTTATGATGCTCCTGAATGGATGTTCAACGATCTTAAAGATACGCGGTTTATGAACTACTTTGGAATTGAAGGAGCTTATCACCGCCGGCTATTCTCGATTAGTTCGGGCGCAGGGGTTTCCATTTTACAGGGGAAAGTCGAAAACGCCATTGAATACATGGATGGCGTACCAAAATTCGATACTGCCAATGTGACAATGCGTTATACCTATCTTCAGATTCCTGTGACCTTCGGATATGACATCTGGCAAAGGGGAATTTTGAAAATCAGCGTTTGTTTGGGCACTTCTGTATCAGTTTTGCTGGATAAGAAACAAATATCGGATGATAATAGCCTTGAAGAAAATTTTGTGACAGAGAGCCAAAGGATCACTCCGGATGAAATAGGCTTGAACTGGCAGGTCACAGGCGGATTCAATTTATCCACCGAGTTGACAAAAGGCATTTATTTTGAGATCTCACCAATGGCGAAATATTATTTTCAGTCGTTCTACGAAAAATCAAGTTCCGCAAAAAAGCCCTGGTCGGTGGGATTAAGGACGGCTTTGGTATTTCAGTTATAGGAATATAGAAAGAGATATTTTATTTAGTGACGAACGCAACTTTCAGCCCTTCCACCACCTTCATCATCCTGTCATAATGAGATCCTTTCCAGTAGACCTTTCCACATGAACGGCACTGGTAGAATTCCTGGAAAGCTTTGCGGGTATTGGGTTTAAGCTTGCTATCGATAATTGTTTTTTCGACTTTTTCAATGACCCCGTTGCATTCGATGCAGCGGTGGAACGGATTCATACGGTCCTTCAGGTCAAATCGCCTGACGATTTCGCTGATCTGCTTCAGCGGTGCGGTCTCCCTTACAAAATAGCCATGTGTTACCTGGCCGTTCTTCAGGATCAGCAGGTCGCGGGTAAGGATAATTCGCTGATCGGCCAGGGAGATATTTATTATTTCCTGGTCCTCCAGGTTATTACGGTAAAGAGTATCGAAGCCCAGCATCCTGAGATATCTTGCCAGCGTTCCAAGGTGAACATCGAGGACAAATTTCGTCTCCCGGAGCGGCTTTGGCCGCAGCCTGTTGATGCTGGCGATATCAATGGCTTCAAAAACAGGGTAAACCGAAATATAATCTTCATTCTCAGGGTGATAGTCGAATCTGGCAGGCTCATGGTTGATCAGGATCAAATCCACTTCAGTGTGAGGAACGCCCAGTGATTCGATAATATCTTTTATCGTCCTTTTTCCTGTAAGGGTGAAATTGAATGCCTTCTTCCTTTTGGAATAATGGAGGAAGTCATTCAATTCCTCGTAAAACCTTATGGTGATTGTTTCAGGCACGGGGCCGGAAAAAGCGGTTATCTATATAATCATAGATCCGGCTGGGTTTCAGCTCAGTCGTTGAAGGCCCGGTCCGGATAAAAAAGAACTCCTCATTATTATTGCTGAGATATGCCGGCAGATTTGATGGAGAAACGTCAATCCTCATAACTTTCCGGGATTCAAACGGCTCTATGGAACAATTGATAAATTGCATGACGTGCGTCCCGATCCTCTCTTTTATCATGTTTGTCAGGTGAAGCATGGCTTTATCATCATTTTCAAATTTATCGGCTTCAATACCTGTGATGTTCTTCTGGTCATCAACGCCTACGAGCAGTATACCGCCCCATGTATTCAGAAATGCCGCTATGCTTTTCAGTGCTGCATGCTCGATCTCACGCCCGGGCTTGCTGGTATGAATGTTAAACCTGAGAGTGGATTTGAACTCTATTTTTTCGGATTCGCCCTGGCGGATGATATCGCTTGTGCGCCGGTAAAAATCATTGGTATAATGAAGCGATATTAACGGTTTGATCAGTTCCCTGAGGATTTTGAATGATGTGTCAACCGGGACAGAATGTCCATTGAACAATTCCTGTCCGTCAATCTTCACAATGCGGCTGTTCTCCATGGCAAAGACGCTTCCGCTCCGAAAACTTTCGTTGAGTACGGCAATTTCACCGAAGAATTCACCCTGCCTGATCGTAGCCAGCATTTTGCCTCCAATCACAGCCCTGAGCAATCCTTCCCGGAGAATGTAAAAATGATGCGCCTTTTCTTCTTCCAGGAAAACATATGAAGAGGCAGGAATTTCCTCTTCAGAGATTAAAGGGCCCAGACTGTCAATTTCATCCCTTTTCAGATTTTGAAATAAAGGTTGAGAAGCCAGGAAATCTGCCAGAAGTTTATCCATTTGATTAATATTTAATGTTCAAATTCATTTTTCACTCTCTTCCTGTATTCCCTTTCCACCTGCTCTTTTGTCACGGGCCTGCCGTGGGAAGGATAAAATATTCCGGCGCCGGTGCCAAGCAGGACCTTCCAGCTTTTATAAAGTTCCTGGAGATCATTGGCAAAATAAGGCATGATGCTTTTCGGCTCCAGGCCGACCATGCAGTCGCCCACGAAAGCTGAGCCTTCGTTCAGGACCAGGGAAACAGACCCTTCGGTATGGCCGGGAGTATGAATGATATAGCCGTCAAATCCATAGGGATGAAGGTCAAACCTGTCCTGCAGGAGGATATCAGGTCTGACCGGCGGATAATAAGGCCAGCGGGATCCGCGGGACCTGCCCAGCCATGATATAAATCGTGGTATGAGCCTTGTCCCCAGCGGGATAGGAGTGAAACCCTGCTCCAGGTTTAAAGCTTCCTTCTCATGCACTATAACGGGCGCACCGGTCAGCTCTTTAAATTTTAAAAGCGCCTCGCTATGGTCCTTATGCGTGTGCGTCATAACGATGCCTTTGATCTGCTTCAGGTCTGTGCCGGATTTCCTTATTGATGCCATTACTGAATCTGAGTATCTGAGGTGACCGGCATCGATCAGCAAGGCGGAACCCTGGTTTTTAATAAGGTAGACATGCGTCTTTCCCGAAGCGATCGAATAGATGGAATAATGAGGCATAAAATTAAATTAGGTACTTTTGATGCAAAACCTGAAACCTTTCAGTAAGATGGATCAATTTGTAAAGTTAACACTAAATTCCGGTCGTGAAGGATCCGTTCTTCGACGCCATCCCTGGATTTTTTCGGGAGCTGTTAAAAGTGTCGAAGGCAACCCGGTGGACGGTCAGACCGTCGAGGTTTTTACCGGTGACCGGCAGTGGCTGGCAAGGGGCAGTTTCTCTTCAAAATCACAGATCAGGGTCCGCATTCTGAGTTTTAACCTGGATGAGCATGTCGACCAGGATTTTTTCAAGGGCCGGGTTGCGAAGGCCATCGCATTGAGGAAAGAAATCCCCGGCATTGAGAACACCAATACTTACCGGTTGATTTATGCCGAATCGGACGGTCTCCCCGGGGTGATAGCCGATCGTTATGATGACTACCTCGTCTGCCAGTTTTTATCGGCTGGCGCTGAATACTGGAAGGATGAAATTGTCAGACAGCTTGAAGATCAATGGCCCTGCAGCGGTATTTTCGAGCGGTCGGACTCCAACAGCCGTCAGAAAGAAGGGTATCCCGACAGGATCACGGTGTTGTCCGGTTCCGCGCCTCCGCCTCTGATTTCCGTCAAAGAAGGCGGCCTCAATTTCCTGGTCGACGTTTACAAGGGACATAAGACGGGTTTTTACCTCGATCAAAGGCCTAACAGGGAAATTGTGATGAAATATGCGGAAAATAAAGAAGTTCTGAACGCATTTTCCTATACCGGCGGATTCGGTATCGCTGCCAGTCTGGCCGGGGCCTCCCTCGTGACCAATATCGATACTTCAAGGGAGGTCCTTGACCTGGCCAGGGAAAATTTCCTGCTTAATAAGGCAGACATGGATAAGATCGAATTCAGCCAGGAAGATGTATTCAATCTTCTTAGAACTTATCGCGACAGCAGGCGCCAATTCGATCTGATTATCCTTGATCCTCCAAAGTTTGTAGCCTCTGTCAGCCAGCTTGCGGGCGGTACAAGGGGATATAAAGACATCAACCTGCTTGCGTTCAAACTCTTGCGCCCGGGAGGCATCCTGGTGACTTTTTCCTGCTCAGGCTATGTAAAACCGGATCTTTTCCAGAAAATAGTTGCTGACGCGGCTGTAGATGCCGGCAGGGAAGCGTGTGTGCTGGAGTACCTCTCACAGGGATCCGACCATCCGGTCGCACTTAACTTTCCCGAAGGGCTTTACCTTAAGGGAATGATTTGCAGGGTGAGTTGAAAAATAATTAATATTATTTTTTCTTCAGTAAATCCCTGATCTCAGTCAAAAGTTTTTCTTCATTGGTGGGCTCAGGCGGGGCAGGCTCCGGTTCGGGCTCTTTTGCCTTCAGTTGCTGCATTTTAGCTATGACTCTGATCATCATGAAAATAACGAAAGCAATGATCAGGAAATCGATGATATTCTGTATGAACATACCGTAATTCCAGGTGACTGCGGGTGTGGTCCCTGCGGCAGCCTTCATGATCAGCTTTAACTCCTTGAAATCCACATTACCTAAAAGTAATCCGATGGGTGGCATCAGAATATCGTTAACAAAAGACGATACGATTTTTCCGAATGCACCTCCAATTATGACTGCTACAGCAAGATCAATCACATTGCCCTTGCTGACAAATTCCTTGAAATCTTTTAAGACGCTCATTTTTTCGTTTTTAGTGAAATTCGTAGCTAATTTAAAAAAAATTTACAAGGAATCAATCTCAATAATAATCTTCTTCTTTGTCTTCGTAATAGGGGAGGTCGTCAAACTGGTCTTCGATCAGGTCGTCATTATAATCATCCGTAAAATCTTCAAGATCATCGCCGGGCTCTTCCAGCAACAGTTCGTCTTTTTCGCTGAATTCATCGAGGTCCACCTTGTCGAAATCATCTGCGAAATCAGAACCGTCAACATCATAAATGACTTCCTCAGCCAAAAACAATGCCTGGTCGTAATTTTTATTTTTGAGTTCCTCGAATATATCCAGAAAATCTTCATCATCCTTTACAGTAGGCTTAATCCTTTCGATATACTTATTAAGGCCTGTAATGTCATCATTTTCAAGATAATTCTTGATGTTTTCCAGTTTTTCGAGCTTCTTCTGGTCCATTTTTTTTAATTGTTGGAATGAAAGCGGATGCAAATATATTTGTCCTTTATTAATTGGCAACACATTGAAATAAAATTTTATTTTTTATGTTAATAAAGTTTGGCTGAAAAGGTCATTTGTCGAACGTCATCCTTTTTTATCCCTTATAATGCTTATTTTTGCCCTTTTCCTTAATACCATGAGTTTTCTTTATCCTTATATGCTCTGGGGTCTCCTGGCTGTTTCGATCCCTGTAATTATCCACCTGTTCAATTTCCGGAAATTCAGGAAGGTCTATTTCACCAATGTGCGTTTCCTTGAAGAGTTGAAGCAGCAAACACGGAAGCAGTCGAAACTGCGGCACCTGCTTGTCATGATAAGCAGGATGCTTGCAATTGCTGCCCTGATCCTGGCTTTTGCCCAACCTTATATACCGCGGCAGAAAAATGCGGCAAGGCCGGATGCCGTGAACCAGGTCAATATTTATATCGATAATTCCTTTAGCATGGAAGCACTTACTTCGACCGGCTCGCTTCTCGAAAACGCAAAGCTGAAAGCAAAGGAAATCACGGCAGCTTACCGGTCTACAGACCTTTTTATGCTTACGACAAATGAATTCGAAGGCCGTCACCAAAGATGGGTGAGTCGCGAGGAATTTATCCAGCTGTTAGACGATATTTCGGCCACTCCGGCTTTCAGGACGATCTCCGCGGTCGTGAACCGGCAGAATGACAGCTATTTTAATACGCCCGGACAAACTAAGATAAGCTACCTGATTTCGGATTTCCAGACCCCCATACTTGACTTTGACAAGATAAAAGCAGACAGCCTGATGTCAGTGAGGCTTGTTCCGCTGAAGGCCGTCAAGACCGAAAATCTTTATATTGACAGTTGCTGGTTTGTTTCACCTGTTCATCAAGTGGATCAAAGCGTAAAGCTGATCGTCAGGGTCGTCAATGAATCTGAAACCAATTATGAAAAAGTTCCGCTTAAGCTGTCAGTTAACGGGAACCAGAAGGCACTTGCCAGCTTTGATGTTAAACCGGGTACTTTCCGCGACGTAGAGCTGCCGTTCACGAATAATGCAGAAGGCATCCAGTTCGGGACAGTTGAAATTACGGATTACCCGGTAATTTTTGACGATCAGATGTTCCTGGTCTATAATGTCGCCCGGTCGATTCCGGTACTTTCCATTAACGGGCGGGAAGAAAGCATTTATCTTAATTCATTGTTCGGAAAAGATTCCGCCTTCGAGTTTGTTAATAATTCTTATAAAAATATCGATTATAATCGCCTTCAGGACTATGACCTCGTTATTCTGAACGAGCTGGATGATCTCTCGTCGGGGCTGATGCATGAATTGTCAGTGTTCCTTCAAAATGGCGGGACCCTTCTTATTATACCATCGGCAACGGCAAACATGGGAAATTACCAGGAATTTTTGACATCGGCCGGGTCTAATTACTATACAGGTTTTAACAAAGAAGAGACAAGGGTTACGGAACTCGACAAGGAAAACCCGGTATTTGCCGATGTTTTTGAGAAAACACCCCAGGGCGACCGGAATCTAGATAACACCGACCTGCCTATGGTGAAAGGGTTTTACGGGATCACCCGGCAGGCGCAATCATCACAAATTGTGATCATGTCGATGTTGAACGGGAAACCCTTCATGACGCGGGAATCGGACGGTAATGGCAGGATTTTCCTCCTGGCTGTCCCGTTGCAGGACGAATACAGCAATTTCGCCAGGCACGCCCTATTTGTCCCTGCCCTTTATCGTATTGCATTGCTGAGCGCAGCTACAGACCCGTTATATTATATTATCGGCCGCGATAATAATATTGAGCTCAGCAATACTTATATCACCGGTGATAATACCTTGAAAATTGTATCTGCTTCCGGTGATCTTGAATTCATACCGGGCCAGCAAAACCTCAATCAAAAACTGAGCCTTCACGTTTATGACCAGATAAGGAAAGCAGGGCACTATAAACTGCTGAAGAATAATGATATAATTAAAGGACTCGCTTTTAATTACAACCGCAAGGAATCGGCCATGAAATTTGCCGGCCAGGCTGAACTGGATGACCTGATCAGCCGGTATTCCCTTAAAAATTTTGAAATACTTTCAGATAAAGGGAAACCCCTTACGGATACCATTAAAGATATGAACCAGGGTACATTGCTTTGGAAGTTATTTATTATTTTAGCCCTGGTTTTTTTAGCGACAGAAGTTATTCTTCTAAGATTTTGGAGGAAAGTACAATGAGAATTTTACATGAAAACACAGCAGGCCTGGTGATTGACATCCAGGAGAGGCTATTCCCGTTTATCTACGGGCACGAAGCCCTCGCAATGAATTCATCTATACTTATTCAGGGATTGCAGGCGCTCCGGCTGCCTATCCTTATGACCCAGCAATACACTAAAGGCCTTGGCCTGACGATTCCTCCGGTCCAAAGGTTATTTGCCGGTGAATCGCACATAGAAAAGATTGCATTCAGTTGTTGTGACGAGCCGGCTTTCATGAGCCGTCTTACTGCTTTAAATAAGAAATTTATCGTGATAACCGGGATCGAAACTCATGTTTGTGTTTTGCAGACCGCCACAGATCTTTTAGAGCGGGGATTCATTCCCGTTATAGTTGAAGACTGTGTTTCATCGAGGCGGCAGAATGATAAAATGGTCGCCATCGAGAGAATGAGAAATGCAGGCGCAGTCATCACAACTTATGAATCGGTACTGTTTGAATTGTTGCGGTATGCGGGGACAGATGAATTTAAGGCTATTTCAAAGCTGGTTAAATAAAAAGCGGGATAAGGTCAGATGGAAGAAATAAAGGATGAGAACGACGCTCCCGAAGCGCACCGCACTATCAAGATATCCGGTTTATACGAGAACTGGTTCCTTGATTATGCCTCGTACGTTATACTGGAGCGTGCAGTTCCGGAAGTGACCGACGGCCTCAAGCCTGTCCAGCGCCGCCTCCTGCATTCCATGAAGCAGCTGGATGACGGCCGTTTCAATAAAGTGGCCAATATTATCGGGCATACAATGCAGTACCACCCCCACGGCGATGCTTCCATAGGTGATGCGCTCGTGCAGCTGGGGCAAAAGGATATTCTCATTGAAACACAGGGCAACTGGGGCAATATCCTCACGGGCGACAGCCCTGCAGCTCCGAGGTATATCGAGGCGAGACTCTCGAAATTAGCGCTGGAGGTTGTCTTCAACCCTAAAACGACTCCCTGGAAATTATCTTATGACGGCCGTAATAAAGAACCGGTCACCCTTCCGGTAAAATTTCCGCTTCTTCTTGCGCAGGGCGTGGAAGGTATTGCCGTCGGCCTTGCTTCCAAAATACTTCCGCACAATTTCCTTGAACTGATCGATGCCAGCATCAGTATCCTCCAGGGGAATGATTTCGAGATTTATCCGGATTTCCCGACCGGCGGGCTTGCCGACATATCAAAGTACAATGACGGCGCCCGTGGCGGAAGGGTCAGGATCAGGGCCAAGATCAGGAAGCTGGACAACAAAACCCTGGTCATACATGAGATCCCGTTCGGCGTTACGACTTCAAACCTGATTGATTCAATAGTGCAGGCAAGTGACAAGAAAAAGATCAAGATCAGGAAAATCGATGATAACACGGCCGCGGAAGCGGAAATCATGGTGCATTTGATCCCAGGCACCTCACCCGACCAGACCCTTGATGCGCTTTATGCTTTCACCCAGTGCGAGGTGCCGGTCTCACCCAATGCCTGCGTGATCAAAGACGGCAGGCCGCAGTTTCTTGATGTAAAGGAGATATTGCGGATATCGACACAAAATACCCTTGACCTGATCCATCGCGAGCTTGAGATCAGGATGGAGGAATTGCACGAACTATGGCATTATTCAAGCCTGGAAAAGATATTTATCGAAAATAAGATTTACCGGAAAATAGAAACTGCAGAAACCTGGGAAGCCGTCATCGAGGCTATTGCAAAAGGGCTGGCCCCGTTTACGAAGAAATTCCTCCGGGAAGTTACCAATGAGGATATGGCCAGGCTGACCGAGATCAGGATAAAAAGGATTTCAAAATTTGATTCACAAAAAGCCGACGATCAAATCCTGGCCATCGAAAATGAACTGGAAGAAGTCAAAAATCACCTTGATCATCTGGTAGATTATGCTATTCTTTATTTTCAGCAGATCAGGAAAAAATATGGCAGGGGCAGGGAAAGGAAAACTGAGATCAGGAGTTTCGATACCATCGAGGCGGCTTCTGTAGCCGCCGCCAGCCAGAGATTTTACATCAACCGCGAGGAGGGATTTGCCGGGACTTCACTTAAAAAAGATGAATACATATGCGATTGTTCCGATATCGATGATATTATCCTGTTCAGGGAAGATGGCACCTGCCTGGTCAGGAAAGTAGAGAGCAAATTCTTTGCCGGCAAGGATATCGTCTATATCAACGTTTTCAAGAAGAACGATGAACGGACGATATACAACATGATTTACCGTGACGGGAAAAAAGGGCCTTATTATGTAAAAAGGTTCGCCGTTGTCGGCGTCACGCGGGATAAGGAATATGATCTCACGAAAGCGTCCCCTGGTTCTAAGGTAGTTTATTTGTCTGCAAATCCAAACGGGGAAGCTGAGATGCTCAAGGTATTCCTTCGCCCGAAGCCGAGGATGAAAAAGACCTCATTTGAATTTGATTTCAGCCGGATTGCTATTAAAGGAAGAAGCTCTGTCGGGAATATTCTCACTAAAAATCCGGTCAGGCAAATTGTAAAGAAAGAGCAGGGCGTGTCTACATTAGGCGCGCGCGGCATCTGGTTCGATGAATCTGTCAAGCGTCTCAGTGCTGAAGAAAGAGGCTCTTACCTGGGCGCTTTTGAAGGTGATGATAAGATATTGACGATTCAAAAGTCGGGCATTTATAAGCTTTACAACTACGACCTGTCGACGCATTTCGATGAGGATATGTTCTTTATCCTTAAATATGATCCGCGGACTATAGTTTCAGCGATTTATTTTGACGGAAACACCGGGAGTTATTACCTGAAAAGATTCAACATTGAATTATCTGATAAAGCCGTCAATTTCCTCAATGAACATAAGGAAACCCGGCTGGTGGAAGTCAGTCTTGACTGGCTGCCGGTGCTGCAAATTTCCTTCGAAGAAAAGAATGGCAGAAAACGGCCGGATGAAAAGGTGGATGTGGCCGGTTTCATTGCAATAAAGAGCTACAGGGCAAAAGGAAGGAAACTTTCGGACCACCTGATAGAAAAAATCCAATGGCTCGATCCTCTGCCTTATGAGCCTGAAGAAGCATTCCCGGCGGATGAGGAGCATTCCGGTGAAGATGAATCGACGATGGCAGAGGAAGGAGGGGAGATGCCGGGAAAAGATATTCCCGACGAAGAAATTCCCGGGGATGAAATAAAAGCGGATGAACAGCCGGCTGAGGATACCCCCGCTGATGAAACCCCGGCCGATGAAATCCCGATCGATGAGCAACCTGAACCCGAAAATCCCGAACCTCCGGCCAAGGTGCCGGGAAAGCAGATCAGGCTGGAGTTTGATTAGTATTATGACCATTTTATGACTAATTGATGATGTTCCCCAGGATTCAATACCTTCTTTTTCTGATTATACTTTTTCTGACCGGGTGCTCGGTTGAAGAAAAACTTGCCAAAGCCTACCTGGAGTCGGAACAGGGCCAGCAATTTTTCCTGATAAAGCCATCCTACATCTTCAAGTATAATCTTAAAACTTTTGAAATTCCGGGTATTGATTCCATGGATACTTTCACCAGAGACAGCCTGCTTATGGATAAAAGCCTGTTTCTGAAAAACATCTCTGATTCTGTTTTAATCGAAGACTTCACCCGCGTTTTTGCGCAAACACTAAAAAAGTACGGTGCAAACGTTTTACTTGAAAACGCGGTCGACACATTGATGGAAAACGGCGGTACGCCTTATATCATCAATGTTGCCCAGTTTTCGCTGGAAGAATATATCCATCCTTTCAGCGGTGAAGAAATGGTCTATGATGAGGTTTTTAATATTGAGGGGATTGATGTAAATGCCATCAATTATAATGTCTGGTTTGAATTGAGCAGGCTGAACACGGAAAAGAGCAATAATATCCTGTTTGCGTCAGATTACTTTACCGATTCGGTCAATGGGCTCATGAAGCAAAATATAGTATCGGGAAAGCTCCGGTTCGATTACACGATAGATACGATTACCATGGCTGATATCTATAATTTTGCCGGCCGGTTCGGGGAGCTGGCTGCCGGTTATATGTTTGATTACCTGATGAATAATTATATTAATGAGCATCTTCCCGAGGATTATCCGTACAGAGGTTATTTTCATTATGACCCTGAAAGAAGATTAATATACCCCGTCGGGGATGAAGATAAGTTCCAGGAACTACCTGGAAAATGAACAGGTCAGGGCCGGAAAAGGATTTTGCCTGAAGACATATTCCGGATATACTGTTCCAGCGCCTGGTGGACTTCTTCAAGGGAATACTCGCCCTGGATGCGGGTAGCCAGTGTCCTTGCGATCAGTAATTCCTGTAATTCACCGGATATTTTTTGAAACTTCTCTTCCCCGGTCTCGTTTTTCCAATCTCCCAGGTTAAAGCCCCTGACAGTTTTTGACTTGAAGATAATGCCGAGCGGATCGATCATGCCGACAGGTTTTCCCGACAGGCCGCCATAAATGACGATTTCCGATCCGGCTGGCATTGCATTCAGGATCATCCCGGATACATCTCCGCCGACAGCGTCAAAAGCAATGGTTGCATTGTACTTATGGGCAAGCTGTTGCAAATCTGATTCAAATCCCGGGTTGCTCACGTTCAGGACGAACCGTTCCCCTTCTTTGCCAAGTTCTAAGATATGTTCTTCTTTCCTGACCATATTTATGACCGGTATCCTGTTTTTTTTAGCGAGAGTGCGGATAAAAACGCCGATCTGACCCGAGGCGCCGTTCTGTATTATTGCGCCTGCCTTTTTTTCGACAGCCATGCTGAATAAGGCGAATGCGGTAAAAGGATTGATACAGAGCGATGCTGCCTGCTCATCGTCAATCTCGTCCCTTACTGCCAGGCAATTCATATATCGCGTTAGAAAATATTCTGCCCAGGTGCCTCCTTCAGCGTATTGTGAAAAGAAACTGACCCTGTTTCCGATCATTTGCATGGCCTGCGGGTCATTTCCGGTTTCGACAATCGTCCCGGTGCCCTCAAACCCCATCACCACAGGAACAGGTTTGCGGACATTGTATCCGCCTCTCATGAAGGCAATATCTGACGGATTGCATGGCGCTGCGACCACTTTAATGAGTACCTGGTCCCTTTCGGGTTTCGGAATGTCCACTTCTTTCACCTGCAGGCTTTTCATTGCCCGGATGATGTTGGCGTTGTAGTCTGGTAGGATAATTGCCTTCATGGAAACTTATTTTGTGGTTCGATAGTTCTATTGTTCCATGGTTCCATAGTTCCATGGTTCCAAAAAGCACCGCTTACATGCCTCCTTATCTCCTTATCTCCCCATCTCCCTTCTCTATCCTCTGCGCCCTGATCCCCTGGCATACGCTGACGCCCACTGGGTGCCATACTCATGCCTGATGTACTTAAAATATCCTGTTATGGCTACCATGGCTGCATTATCAGTGCAATATTCAGGCTCAGGAATAAAAACCCGCCAGCCCAGTTCTGCGGCATATTGCTGCAGCGAATCGCGAAGCTTTGAGTTGGCAGAGACTCCCCCGGCCAATGCTATGTCTTTGATATGGTAATCCAATGATGCCTTCTTCAGTTTATTTAGCAGTACCTCTACGATCACTTTCTGGATCGATGCTGCCAGGTCCGGTTTGTTATTTTCAATGAATTCAGGATCTTCCTTAAGCCGGTCACGTAAAAAATACAGGAACGAGGTCTTCAGTCCGCTGAAGCTGTAATCCAGGCCGGGTACCGCAGGTTTGGAGAAAGTGTATGCATTTTCATTTCCTTCCAAGGCGAGTTTATCGATCAGAGGGCCGCCGGGGTAAGGAAGCCCGAGAATTTTGGCGGCCTTGTCGAAAGTTTCGCCGGCCGCATCATCAATTGTTTTTCCGATTATGGTAAAATCGAAATAATCACGGACCAGTACTATCTGAGAATGGCCACCGGAAACCGTCAGGCAAAGGAAAGGAAAACCGGGAACTTCATTTGCCATTCCGGGTTTTTCTATAAAATGAGCCAGGATATGGGCTTCCATATGATCTACATCTATGACCGGGATACCGAGCGACATGGCGAATGATTTGGCAAAAGAAGTCCCGACCAGGAGAGATCCGAGCAGTCCCGGTCCCCGGGTAAAAGCGACGGCGTGCAAATGATTTTTATGTACTTTTGCTTTATCCAAGGCTTGTTCAACAACAGGGATTATATTCTGCTGGTGCGCCCTTGAGGCTAATTCAGGGACAACCCCGCCGAATGCCCGATGAACTTCCTGGTTGGCGATCAGGTTGGAAAGTATTTCCCTGTCGCGGATGACGGCTGCAGAAGTATCATCACAGGAAGATTCAATGCCAAGGATAAAGATGCTCATTAATTCTGTTATTACGGGCAAAATTATTAAAAAAATACTGAGGCTGACAGTTTTAGTCTTCGTGATACTGCTCACAAGCTTGCTGACGCTGTTCTCCGTCCTGCGGACACCATCTTTCCAGGAACTGGCAGGAAGGCTGGCTGCGAATTACCTATCAAAAAAATTAAATACCGAGGTTTTACTTGACAGGCTGAGGATATCCGATTTATTATCAATAGAGATCCATGGATTGCAGGTAAGTGATAATCATAACCGGATATTGTTGAGGGCAGGCAACCTGTACGTCAGGCTTAACCAGGTTTCGTTAAAAGATCACACAATTAATCTGGGCCATGTCAGCATTGACAGCGGAGGTTTTTACCTTGAGAGTTATCCCGGCGATAGTCTGCTGAACCTCGATTATGTTCTCCGGGGTTTTCAGGCAGGTCCCCCTGCACCACCTGATACAGTTCCTTCTCCGGTCTGGAATTTCTCTTGCAGCGAACTTGCCATCGAAAATTTTTCATTCGGGTATCGATATGGTCAGCCTGATTCTACAAGCCGGGGAATAGATTTTAATAATCTTTCATTTACCGATATCTTCATTGATTTAAAAGATATTTCCGTCGCCGGGGATTCCATTGCCGCTTATGTTGAACAAATTGCCTGCAAGGAAAATTCCGGCATTGAACTGCTTAATTTATCGGGGGATGCCCGTATCAGCTCATCAGGGATCAGGATGACGGGCGCTCAAATATCTACCGGCCAGACCAATCTTGATCTAGATCTTGATTTTTTATATAATGGCTATGATAAACTATCCGATTTTTTGGACAGTGTCAGGATAAATGCCATAATTCGGAGCTCTCTCATCACATTAAGCGATGTCGGATATTTTACCCCCGGATTATTTAAAATGGATGACCCGATATTGTTCTCCGGCCTGATTGAAGGGCCGGTAAGCAATTTTTCAGCAAAGGAGCTGGATATAAGCCTCGGGCAGTTTACCGAATTCGACGGGAATATA
Organism: uncultured Bacteroidales bacterium; assembly: GCA_963823285.1. GTDB lineage: Bacteria > Bacteroidota > Bacteroidia > Bacteroidales > JAGOPY01 > JAGOPY01. The sequence continues at coordinate 338,680 of CAWGKX010000014.1, forward strand.
AGCATGAAAGGATTACCGGATTTTGATTCTACATATGTCAGCCTGGATATTCACAAACTGACGACAACCCCGGAAGATATTGAAGACTTCCACTTGCCGCTCGAAAATCCCGGTCTCGTGCTGCCACCACAGGTTAAAAAAATGGGCATGACCACCATAACCGGCTCCTATGAGGGATACCCTGATGATTTTAAAACGGACCTGGATATCAATACGGATGCGGGTGATATAAAGGTAAATGGCAGTTTGTCAGGAAATAATCCGGCTGGCGAAACGTTTATTTCCGGTGATATTACGGGAACAGGCTTACAGCTCGGAAATATTTTCGACAGTGAGGAACTGGGTACAGTGAACCTGGAAATTGAGCTTAATGGCAAAGGCACCAAGGTCGATAATCTTGACCTGGCTGTCAATGGCTGGATACAGGACCTTGAATTCAGGAAATACAGTTACAGGAAGATTATTTTTGGCGGCAAAATCCTGGGCGAGTCTTTCGACGGACGGCTTTTGATCTCTGATCCCATGCTCAATCTTAGTTTCGATGGATTGATTGATTTCAACGGTGAGATTCCTCATTTTGATTTTACCGTTGATGTTGATACGGCACGATTATATCAGCTCAATCTGTCAGACAGGAGTGAAGATATGGATCTAACGGGGCAATTCAGCGGTGATTTCGAAGGGATTGACCCTGATTCGTTCTACGGGAAAATTTCCATTGATAGTCTTCAGTATTTTGAAAATAATACGGATTATGATCTTAATCATTTTGAGGCGACCAAAACCAGATATCCGGGGCGACCGGACAGCATCAGGATCAGATCCGATTACGTCGATGCAGATTTTGAAGGGAAATTCTCATTAAAGGATTTGATCCCCCAGTTGAGCAGTTTTTTGTACAGTAAGATTTCAAATGTTACCGATACGACGGAGCTGAACAGGGCCAGGCAATATCTGACATTTAATATTAAATTTAAAGATATCAGACCGATCACACAGATATTCCTGCCATCTGTTGATATTTCACCGGGCCTTACTTTGAAAGGGAATTTTGATTCGGGAACGCATCAACTGGAAGCTTCAGGTGGAGTCGATGAGGTGACCGTCAGCGGAATCAGGTTAAATAAATTGAGTTTTTCCGGAAAAACGGTAAATGACAGATTTGACCTTGGTTTGAGTATCGGACAAGTCATCATCCTGGATAATGCCGATAGTACCAGCATCAGCCTGGATAACTTCAATTCCCGCTTTGTCGAAGGTAATGACAGCATCAGGTTCAATCTCGAATGGGGCAAAAATATGCCTGTCGGGACGAACCGGGGTTCGATGGATGGTTTTGTCAGGTTCATGCCAATGGGCAGCATAGAGGCAGGCCTTTTAAACGCAGAGGCGGATCTTGGCGGAGAAACCTGGAAGGTGGAAAGTGGCAATTTGATTTCTGTTGATTCTGCTCATGTTGGAATAAAGAACCTTAAAATTTTCAAGGATGAGGAAAATTTTACCGTTAATGGCAATCTTTCACACCGGATCAATGATACCTTAAGCCTCAATTTTGAAAAGTGGTCACTGGCAAACTTTAATCCGTTCATCAAAGGGTTGTCGCTTAAATTTTCAGGTGTTATCAATGGCCGGTTCGGAATTTTCAGGAACAATAATATTACGAACTTCTTTTCCGACCTCAATATCAGTGACTTTAGTTTTAACGATGTAGTCTTTGGCGATGCCGAATTCAATACACGCTGGCTGGAATCTGAACAGGCAATTTCTATCGACCTCAATATTTTATCAAAAGGCACTATGGAAACTCCTTACAAAATATTAGGGGTGAACGGCAATTATTATCCTTTTGATAAAAAGAGAAATTTTGACTTTGATATCATTACGCAAAACCTGGATATTTCAATGCTCAAACCGCTCCTGAGCAGCTTCAGCTCGTATATTTCAGGATTTGCCACCGGCAAACTGACCCTCACGGGGACTAATGCCAAACCTTTGTTATTGGGCCGGGTTACCCTGCAGAGGGCTGAATTGAAGGTTGATTATTTAAATGTTACCTATTCATTTTCCAATGAAGTAGTTTTTGCTGAGAATCTTATCCAATTTAACAATTTGACAGTATATGACCCTAATTCAAATACCTCTTTGGTGACCGGCGGGATAAAACACAATTATTTCAAGGATATGAGCATTGACCTGACCCTGAAACCTGTAAAATTCATGGCCATGGACCTTAACCGTTATCAGAATGAGTACTTCTACGGTAAGGCTTTTGCAACCGGCACAGTCAGGATTTCCGGACCTTTCAGCAATATTTCGATTGAAGTTGATGCGCAGACTGAGAAAGGCACAAATGTATTCATCCCGATAAATTATGCAGTGGATGTGTCTCAGAACGACTTTATAGTCTTCACAAACGGGACGGATACAATAAAAGTAAAAAATAATTCCAACGTTCAGATCACCGGTGTAAGCCTTGATATCAGGATGGATGTGACGAAAGATGCTAATATCCAGATTTTCCTTCCGGGTGATATAGGGAATCTCAATGTAAAAGGCAATGGTGACCTTCGGCTTGGCATAGATCCGTACGGATACCTGACCCTTGACGGCTCTTACGTCATCCAGTCAGGTTTATTTGTCTTTTCGCTGGAGGAATTGGTCAGCAGGCGTTTCGAGATACTTGAAGGGAGCAAGATCAGCTGGACCGGGGATATAAATGATGCAGAAGTCAGCATTGTCGCTCGGTACAGGCTCAGGACCGACCTCAGCGGTTTGAGCATCAGCATTCTCGATGCTTCTCAATCCAGCCAGAAAGTTGTTGTTTTTACCGACATTCGTATGAAAGGGAACCTGTTTAATCCTGACATAAGTTTTGGGATAACCTTTCCGAACCTGGCGGAACAGACCAAACAGGCAGTCTATGCTGTGCTCGATACAAATGATAAGGGAATGATGAGCCAGCAGGCTATTTCACTTCTTGTTCTGGGCGGTTTCTCAAGCAACACTTCCAGTGGTACAAACCCCGTCAATCCTGCAGCCATTGTTTCCAGTACCCTCAGCAACATGCTCTCCCAGTTCAGTCATAGCGTCAATATCGGGGTAAATTATATGCCGGGATCGCAGGCTTCGGCTGATGAGTTTGAAGTGGCTCTTTCGACGCAACTCCTGGATGACAGGCTCATCATTGATGGAAATATCGGTGTGTCCAATAACAACAACTCAAACACACAAAAAACCAGCTCACTTGTGGGCGATGTCAATGTTGAATATAAACTGACACCCGACGGAAGGTTCCGGGTCAAAGCTTTTAACCGTTCAAACGATCTTACACTTTTTACGGATGAATCTCCATATACCCAGGGAGTAGGGATATTTTACAGGAAGGAATTCAATAATGTCAGGGAACTTTTCAAGAGAACAGGCTCAAAAGCACAGAAAAAAGCTAAATACTAGATTTATCATTTTATCTTTGTTTAAAAATAATTATGATCCGTTTCTTTACTCTTTTCGGCTTTACCTTGTTATTAAGCTGGCAGATAAATGCCCAGATCGTCATCACTACCGGCGATATGCCGGTACCTGGCGATACCATCAGAAAAAGTAACACAGTCATCCTGGACAGCAGTACTTATGTGCTGGCCGGTCCTGATCAGACCTGGATGTTTGACCAGATGATCCCCGTGACCCAGCAAATCGATACGTTTGTCAATGTCAGCGAAACGCCTGCAGTTTACCAGTTTTTCTTCAATAACCAGTTTATTTATCCTGATTACAAGGCGACTGTGGCCCAAAAGCTTGGTGCACTGACTGCTATACCCTCCCTGACACTGACGGATTCTTATCTTTTTATAAAGAATTCTAACTCAGATATCCGGGAGGTCGGTTATGGCGTTACACTTGACGGCGTGCCTCTGCCCATACAGTTTCAGCAGATAGATACGATCTACCGGTTTCCGCTTGAATACGGAGATTTAGATTCGGCGCATATGCATTTTGAAATCTCTATGACCGGCCTGGGTTACCTTATGATCTCAAAATTCAGGAAGAATACGGTTGACGGATGGGGTACCCTTACTACGCCTTATGGCCAGTTCCAGACCCTGAGGGTCAAAACCGAAATCACGGAATACGACAGCCTTTACAGCGACTCGCTCGGATTGGGTATACCGGTGACCAGGAATTATATCGAATATAAATGGCTGGCAAATGGTTATCATGAGCCTATGCTGATGATTACCGCGGAAGGCCCGGTGGTCACTGCTTCATATATTGATTCTGTACGTTATAACCTGGTTGCAGTGCCGGATGTGAAACGGCAGGAATTTGGTTTTTCAGTGTATCCGAATCCCAGCAAAGATTATATTTCTGTCAGTTATGAACTCACTGAAGAGGCAGATGTTTCCCTCTGCGTTTATTCGATTTACGGATGCGAAATGAAGCGGTTTGCCGAAACCCGCCAGGGACGTGGTTTGTATCGAAGGACTCTTAACCTGGGAGAAAATGGATTTGCAGACGGCATCTACATCGTCTGCCTGACCATTGACAATTGCTCATTTGTTAAGAGGATCGTATTAAATTAGGCCTGAGAATATAAAATTCAAAGAAAAAGTGAACGCGGTCTCCGACGCCTCCCTGCCGGTAAATATGGCCAATGAATCCGCAAGATTCATAGTTTACAAATCATCTGCCGGGTCGGGGAAAACCTTTACCCTGGTAAGGGAATACCTGAAGATCGTCCTTCAAAATCCCGAGCAATTCCGCCAGGTCCTTGCAATTACATTTACCAATAAGGCAGCCAACGAGATGAAGGAACGGGTCATCAAAAACCTGCTGCTCCTGGCTGACTATGAAAATAACAAGGACCGGGACGCTGTAAAGTACCTTTTGCCTCAACTGACCGGACAACTTGGCCTGTCTGCTATTCAGGTCAAATCAAGGGCTGCGCTGGTTTTGCGTTTGATCATGCATAATTACGCCGAATTTGCGATAAGCACAATTGATAGCTTCACTCACCGCGTCATTCGCACATTTGCCCACGACCTGAAGATACCGATGAATTTTGAAGTAGAGCTGGACACAGAAGCATTGCTCTCCGAAGCTGTCGATCTGCTCATCAGCCGGGTGGGGAGCGATGATCGGCTGACCAGCGTTATGGTGGATTTCGTCGAGAAAAAAGCCGGCGATGAGATGAACTGGCAGATCGAAAAGGATCTTAAACTGTTCGGAGGCACGTTACTGTCGGAGTCAGGCATTTCAGCAATTAATGAAATCAGGAGCTATGACCTGGATACTTTCATGAATGTCAGGAAAAACCTGGCGGCATGGAAATCAACCTGGGAGAGTACGTTGAAAAAGCTTGCCGCAGATGCAGTTGCCCTGGTTGAAGGTGTACGGCTCGTTCAGCAGTCATTTACCGGGCAGAGCAGGGGCATCCTGCCTTACCTTCAGAATTTGGCTCTCGGGAAGTTCGAAAAGATCATGCCTGGCAGTGTGCGTCAAAAACGCCCTTGATTCCGGCGGATGGATGAACCCGAAAGCACAGGCGGAACAGAATGCGGCTTTCAACGTGATAGCCTCACGCGTCATTCCGCTCGGAAAAGGTATATCCGGGATGATAGAGAATGAATTGCCCCGCTACACTTTGTGCAAGTTGCTGCTTAACTACCTGTTTTCCACTGCGCTTCTCAGTGAGATTGAGAAAACGCTGGATTCTATTTGCCTTGAGAGCAATAAGCTTCCGATCAGCGAATTCAACCGGCGCATCTCCCAGATTGTCCAGGAGCAGCCCGCACCCTTTATTTATGAACGTCTGGGTGAAAAATATCATCATTACCTGATCGATGAATTCCAGGATACATCCATCCTGCAGTGGCACAACCTTCTGCCGTTGATCGAGAATTCACTTGCTTCTTTCCGGATGAACCTGGTGGTGGGCGATGCCAAACAGGCCATTTACCGCTGGCGTTCGGGAGATGCCGAGCAGTTTGAATTGCTTCCGAAACTGGTCCGGAATAAGCCCGATCCTTTGCTTGACAGCAGGGAACGCGCCCTGGTCAGCCATTACAAGGAAGAGAATTTAAGGCAGAATCACCGCTCAAGCCCGGTCATCGTGAATTTTAATAACAGCTTCTTCACCTGTGTAGCCGGATCATTACCGGATGATTATGGCAAGGTTTTCAGGCATGCTGAACAGGAAACCGCCAAGACGGATAAAAACGGGATGGTCAGGATTGACAGTATCGCCAAAAGCGAGGATGAAGATGGAAATTATGAAGACCTCGTCCATAATAAAATACTTTCAATAATCCGTGAACTGCAGGAAGATCATTTTCCTTTAAAGGACATCGCAATCCTTTGCCGTGAAAACAAAAAAGCATCTAAAATTGCTACTTTTCTTATCCGCAACGGGATTCCGGTTATTTCTTCAGAGTCACTTCTATTGTCCCAATCAGAACAGGTGAACTTCCTGGTTGCCTGGATGAACCATCTTACAGATCCTTCAGATGGCATATCGATGGCTCATATACTCTGGTATATCATCGATAAAGGACTGATGGCCGGGGTCAGCCTGGAAGATCATTTCAAGGCCGGAGGGGCCGGGCAAACAGAAAGTTTCCATGAACTGCTTTCAAAACATTTCTCTTTTTTTAATTATGCCCGTCTTAGGAGCCTGGAGATTTTCGGCCTGACCCAGTATCTTTCAGTACACTTTAATTTAGGCAGCCTTAATGATAGTTACATGCGCTTTTTCCAGGACACTGTGCTCGAGTTTGTGAAAGATCACCGGGGAGGGTTGACCGAATTCCTGGAATGGTGGGATGAAAAGAGCGACAAAGCATCGGTGGTCATACCGGAAGGAATCGACGCTGTCAGGATCATGACTATCCATAAAGCCAAAGGACTGCAGTTTCCGGCGGTGATTTTCCCATATGCCGATGAGAAGCTCCGCCCTACGAAGAAGAACCTCTGGGTCCAACTTGACGAAGAATTGGCAAAACCGTTGAAAACAGCATACCTGCCGACGCAGAAAACGCTGGAAGGAACGATATACAGCGGTGTTTATGAAGATGAGATGAACCGGTCCATGGTGGATATGGTCAATGTGCTGTATGTTGCAATGACCCGGCCAGAAGAGCGGTTGTATGTACTGACAAAAGATTTCCCGGAAAAAACCGATGGGACGCCTTCTGTCCCTAAATTATTCAGCAGGTTTTTTATGACGGAAGGTACCTGGAAAAATGACCGTGAGTCATATCAGTATGGCGAAAGATGGCAACGGACCTTAGCGGATGAACTGGAAGTAAAAATCTCTGAAGAAGAACCTGCTATCAGGAGGGCCGGCATAAAAATGTTGTTGCGACGGCATGCCCCGCAGGCCTGGGACATGGAAGAGCCTGAGAAGAACCGCGAATGGGGCAACCTTGTGCACTATGTCATGTCGCATATCAAACTGGCTGGCCAGGCGGAATCTGTCCTCCGGGAAATGCTTGTCGATGGCCTGATTACTTCGGTCCAGAAAGAAGAAATGTCTGTTTTGCTTTCAGGCATCCTGCAGGATTCTGAAATCTCGCGCTTTTTCGATCCTGCATATCAAGTCAGGAACGAACCTGAAATCCTGACGGCTGAGGGCGAACTGTATCGCCCTGACCGGGTACTGATGCAACAGGAAAAGGTGACCATTATCGATTATAAGACCGGCAAGCCAAGGGATGAGCACCGTATCCAGATTAATGATTATGCAAGGCTTCTTAAAACTATGAAATATCAGGTCGACGGGGCATACCTGCTATACCTTAACCGCCGTCCTGAAGTGCTGAAAGTGATCTGACCGTCAATTCATATGTACGAGTCGTTAACCGGAATGTGCCTTTTGTTGGCAAACCCCGATCTATTGAAAGAAGACACTTCATTTTTCAAACTTTCATAATACCTTAGCGCAAAAATTTATCTAAATATCTGACTAATGAAAAAGATCAAAATTTTTCTTTTTGTTCTGATGATCCTGCCATTTTTTTCTCAGGCGCAGGACGAAGCACGACTTTTAAGATTTCCTGCCATTCATGGTGACCAGGTTGTTTTCACATACGCCGGTGATCTTTATACCGTATCCAGGAACGGCGGAATGGCTCGTAAACTCACTAACTCTGAGGGGTTTGAGATGTTCGCAAGATATTCGCCGGATGGGAAGCAACTGGCATTTACTGCCCAGTACGATGGAAATACAGAAGTTTACGTAATGCCTGCTGAAGGCGGCGTGCCGGTGAGGCTCACCTATACCGCCACCCTGAATAGGGATGATATCTCCGACCGGATGGGCCCCAATAATATAGTTATGACCTGGACCCCGGATGGGAAAAACATTATTTACCGTTCCAGGAAGCAAACATTTAATGATTTCATAGGCCAGTTATTTATGGTTTCCGTGAATGGCGGACTGTCCACCGAACTGCCACTTTCCACAGGCGGTTTCTGCTCGTATTCTCCCGATGGAACTAAATTGGCCTTTAACAGGGTATTCCGGGAGTTCAGGACCTGGAAATATTACAAGGGTGGCATGGCCGATGATATCCGGATCTATGATTTTGTCACCGGAGAAATTACGGATATCACCAACAACGATTCCCAGGATATTTTCCCTATGTGGCATGGCGATAATATTTATTTTCTGTCTGACCGCGACAGGACCATGAACCTGTTCGTCTATAATACCGGGACCCGCCAGACCCGCAAACTCACCAGCTATGCCGATTATGACATCAAATTTCCATCACTGGGAAATAATGCGATCATTTATGAGAATGGAGGTTATCTCTATATCTTCGACCTGCAGACGGAAAATATTTCCAAAATCAGCATTCACTATTGCTGAAGATTTTAGCGGGGGAAGAAATGAATTTAAAGATGCTTCTAAAAGTATCAGGAATGCCGATGTGTCGCCCGATGGGAAAAGAGTGGTTTTTTCAGCCAGGGGTGAAGTATTTACGGTACCTGCAGAAGAAGGCGTCACCCGCAACCTGACTGAAAGTCCCGGCGCCCATGACCGTGAAGCTGCATGGTCTCCGGACGGAAAATATATAGCGTACTTATCCGACAAGGACGGTGAATATGAGATTTACCTGCAGGCCCAGGATGGCAGCTCAGATCCTGTGCAGCTTACGAGCAATGCGGATACTTACAAATTTACCATCCGCTGGTCGCCCGACAGCAAAAAAATACTCTGGAACGACAAGAAGCTGAGGTTGCAGTATGTCAATATTGAAACCAAAGATGTAAAACTCGTGGATCAATCTAAAGTCTGGGAATTTAACGATTTCTGCTGGTCGCCCGACAGCCGGTGGATCGCTTATGTCACGCAATTACCCAATAATTTCGGCAAGATATTGCTATTTGATACCGAAACCGGCGGAAAATATGCAGTGACCGATGACTGGTATTCTTCGAGTGATCCGGCTTTCAGTCTGGATGGGAAGTACCTGCTCTTTGCTTCGGGAAGGGATTTTAACCCGATTTACAGCCAGACTGAATGGAATTATGCTTACCAGAACATGGACAGGATCTATATGGCCATTCTTGCATCAGGCACCCCGAATCCATTTACTCCGGAAAATAACGAGGTTGAAATTAAGAAGGATGAGCCGGCAAAAGCTGAGTCAAAGAAAAAGGAAGGGACGGGAGATAAAGATAAGCCTGCTGAAGTCATAATAACCAAGATTGATACGCTTGGACTCAGCGACCGGATTGTCAGCATGTCGATCCGCCCGTCCAATTATTTTAATATTACCGCATTAGATGGTAAAGTGTATTATAATGAGATGATGGCAGGCGGAGACGGTGTTACACTTAAGTTTTACGACCTGAAGAAGAAAGAGGAAACCGAGCTGGGAAAGGGTATGATGTTCAGTATTTCGGCTGACGGGAAAAAGATGCTGGTGGCTCAGGATAATAAATATGCCGTCATTGACCTGCCTAATGCCAAAATCATTCTCACAAAATTTGTCGATGTCTCTGATATGAAAACCTGGGTAAATAAATCCATGGAATGGAAGCAGATATTTGATGAGGCCTGGCGGCAGATGAGGGATTTCTTTTACGTACCGAATATGCATGGTGTTGACTGGCCGGCGATGAAAGTGAAGTATGGCCAGATGCTGCCCTATGTCAATAACCGCAATGACCTGAATTACCTGATAGGGGAGATGATCGCCGAGCTTAACATAGGCCACGCTTATGTATTGGGAGGTGATAAACCTGCTCCTGAAAGGATTAAAACGGGCTTGCTCGGTGCTAAGATCAGCAAGGATGCTTCAGGCTTCTTTAAGATCGATAAGATATTGAAAGGCCAGAACTGGAGCCAGTCGCTACGTTCGCCGCTGACTGAAATCGGGGTTGACATGAAAGAAGGAGATTTTATCCTTTCCGTTGATGGAAAACCGACCGATAAAATGCTTGATCTGTATGAAGCGCTGCTTGGCAAAGCTGACAAGCAGGTTCAACTGACTGTGAACAGCACTGCTTCAACCATTGGCAGCCGCAAAGTGATTGTCATCCCGTTAAGTGAGGAAGCCGAGTCTTTATTATTATAACTGGGTGCAGCATAATATTGATTATGTCAATACTAAAACCAATGGCGAAGTTGGTTATATCCATATTCCTGACATGAGTGCTGCGGGTTTAAATGAATTCGCCAAATATTTCTATCCTCAATTGTCTAAAAAGGCCCTGATCATTGATGATCGTGGAAATGGCGGCGGAAATGTTTCACCGATGATCATCGAGCGCCTGCGCAGGGAGATTACACGGTCGAATATGGCCAGGAATGTGGTAATACCAGGTCATACGCCTGACGAGATGATGCTCGGCCCGATGGTGATGCTGATCAACCAGTATTCCGCATCTGATGGTGACTTGTTTCCCTACGCCTTCAAGAAGCATAGCCTGGGCACTGTCATCGGAATGAGGACATGGGGCGGCGTTGTGGGCATCCGGGGATCGTTGCCGTTCATTGACGGGATGGATCTGCGGAAGCCAGAGTTTGCCTCTTATTCTGCCGACACCAGCGAATGGATCATTGAAGGAAAAGGGGTTGAACCGGATATAACAGTCGACAATGATCCTGCACAGGAATATAAAGGAATTGATGCACAGCTTAACACGGCTATCGAGGTCATTTTAGAGCAGTTGAAGAATTATAAGGGCGTGCCTCCAATTCCGGTTCCACCAGATAAGAGCAAGTAGGCAGCAGGGGACTATCCAACTCAGACTTTTTAACTCACATCATCCAGCATCATCATGTCTTCCTCCGACAGCCTGAATTTCATTGCGCCGGTATTTTCTTTCACGTGCTTTGCCTTTGTGGCGCCGGGAATGGCAACAACAGTACCGTAATGGAAATTGATCAGCCAGTTTAAAGCGATTTGTGAAGGTGTGACTTCGTATTTTAATGCGAGTTTTTTAACAAGTTCGATGACCGGACGGCTTTTCTCTAGCCCTTTATGCTTGAAACCCGGATAATATTTCCGGTAACCCGCGTTTTTGATCAGTTCGGGATTGTCGTGAAACTTGCCGGTGACAAGCCCCTGCGCCAGAGGGGAATAAGCTATAATAGTGATGCCGAGTTCTTTCGCGGCATCCATTATCCCGTTGGATTCAATTTTCCGGTTAAGAAGATTATATTGCACCTGGTTTGAAACCAGGTTGATGCCTTCTTTCTGTAAGGTTTTCCATGCTTTACGCATCTGCATCGCTGAGAAGTTACTGACGCCGGCATATTTGATATTCTTTGCTTTAACCAGTTTTGCCATGGCCTTCATCTCTTTTTCGACAGATGAAAAGCCCCAGGGTTGATGGACCTGGTAAAGGTCGATGGGATAAGGATCAAGGCAGGCCAGTCGCTTATCGATGGTATTTAAGATACTGGATGCTATCCGGAACATCGGCCACCACTTGGTTGCGATGATCACTTCACCGGGTTTTTTCCCGAGTGCAACCAGAGATTTAGCCAGGTTCATCTCAGAAGCACCGCCTCCATAAAGTTCAGCGGTATCAAACCAGTTAATACCTTCTTCAATGGCAATTCGTACAATTTCTTTGATTTGAGCATCTTCAAGCATGGGCCAGAATTTTCCGGCAAAATTGCCTCTCTGGCTGAATTGCCAGCATCCCAGGCCGATGGGTGTGATTCTTAAATCAGATTTTCCGAGGGTTCTTAAAGTGATGGCATCTTCCATAATTCAGCACTTAATTTTGATGTTGCTCCCGAAGCAGGTCATTTACCGTCTTCACCGGATTGAACGTAATAATAGGTACTTCCACGAAAACCGTGATCCAATTGGCCATGGCGCCGTTCCAGAGGCCGGGCAGCTCCTGCGCCTTCAATTGCCTCCCATCTTTGTGTTTAATGGAGATGAAACCTGTACTATGGTCGATATAATGATGTAGATCAAATTTCTTGCCTTTATAATCCTTCAGGCTGCAGACCAGATCGACCGGGTTAAAATGCGTGGATGAGGCGAATATCTTCTTCTGTTCCTGCTTGCTGAGATCGATCTGCGAGGATTCAACGATCTGGAGAGAAACATCACCCTGCTTATTTTTAACCCAGAACGGACCTCCGCCGGGTTCGCCTTCATTTTTAACCATTCCGCAAACCCTGATTGGCCTGTCAAGGATGTCATGAAGGAACCTTACTTTCTTGCTTTCCTCCCAACGGTTAAAATCTGCCGGAAATGAGATGCCCGCCTGTTGTTCGCAGAATTGCACAGCCTCTTTGATGATCTCTTCGGAAGGCGGCTTTTTATCAAGGGCGCGAAGTAAATTGAAAGCCTTGCTCTGAATCTGCATAAGCAAACCGCCAATTAATTTCTTGTAACGGTAAGTCTCAGCTTTAAGACGGTCGGGGACTACATTGTCGATATTCTTTATGAAGATAATGTCGCAATCCAAATCGTTAAGGTTTTCAATGAGCGCGCCATGGCCACCCGGGCGGAAAACCAGCGAGCCATCCTTCTCCCGGAAAGGCTCGTTGTTAAGGTCAACCGCAATAGTATCTGTAGATGACTTTTGAACGGAAAAGATGATTTCATAAAGAACCCCGAACATGCTTTCATAATATGGCTGCACATAGGCGATCTGGTCCTTGAAATTGGAAACATGCTCCGGCGATACGGTGAGGTGGATGGTAACATGCTTTGACCTGTTGGCGCAGTATTGCGAGCCTTCAACAAGGTGCTCTCCCGTGGCAGTGCGGGAAAATGTCCCGTAATGATGGAACTTGATAAGGCCCTTTGGAAGATGTCCGTAGTTAAGCCCTTTTGAAGTCATAACATAATCGAGGATAGACTGGTAATCATTCTTCTTGAAACAATCATCTATATTAATGCCTGCCCTCGACATGATCCGCCTGAGATCGTCATAAAAGGCAAATTTGTCGAGATGTTTGAAGAAATATCCTGCGCTGTTAAAATCATCGTCTTCCAGAAGTTTAGGGTCCGATTTCTTATCGGCCGGCAACTGCTGGAATTCGAAAAGGTGCTTGAACATGCGCGACGCTGCACCCGATGCCGGCACGAACTTGACCAGCTTCAGATCTTTTGCCGTCCTTTCGAAATTCGTGATGAGTTCATGAACCTCTTTTTCAGTAAAAGTCCTGATACCGTTTCCTTTGGTCGCCGGAGCCTGCAGGCGGGCAAACGGATATCCGTTCCTGAAATCGTTGAGCTGTTTTTCAATGTTTTCCATTGGCACTCCGTGGGCAGCGATCTGCTTTAAATCATCATTGCTGAACATAGAATATGATTTAATCATGATGAGTTTAATGATATAAGACTGTAAAAATAATGATCCTTGTATAACTCTCCAAAAAAATCATTCTTCGTTACATTATATAATTTAAAATTTAAACCTCAAAACTCAAAAATTTTCTTAATTTTGCCCCCGCTTTAAGCCCAGATGGCGGAAGTGGTAGACGCGCATGGTTGAGGGCCATGTGACCTCTCGGTCGTGCAAGTTCGAGTCTTGTTCTGGGCACTACTTAATAATGAGTCACACTTCCATTGTTAAACAATTTCACACACAGTCACACTTCCATTGTTAAACACTTTCACACCCACACTCACACTTTCTTCGCCCAAGTGGCGGAATTGGTAGACGCGCTACATTCAGGGTGTAGTGAGCGCACGCTCGTGCAAGTTCGAGTCTTGTCTTGGGCACTCGGGATGGATGCCGGTTGAAAAACCGGCATCTTAATTTAAATACCTTAAATCTTGATATATAAGGGAAAAAGATTAGCTCTGAGAATGATGACCCTGGTCATTTTTCTTTTATTAATGGACTCTGCTGTTCTCTTTTCTCAATGCAAAGAACACTTTATCCTTCATGAATCGTCCAAAGCGGGCGGTATTGCTGATGGTACCGACAATTATTATCTGGATCTCATCATCCAGGATATTGCCATTGCAGGGCAGAAAAATTTCAATGAGATTTCATTGCAATTCGATTACCAGGTCAATTATGTGACAGACAGGTGCATTCCCGGGAAAGTCGATATCAGCGTTTTACCGGTCACGGTTAAATGTCAGCCTCTTTTTTATCATGGCTATGATATTTCAAATGCCATAAGACCTGCAAAAGCCGATCTGGTATTCAATTTGTTGCAGGATGACGGCTATGTTTCGGACAGCCTCATTTTTTCAGATATTCCTCTTGAAAAAGATTCCAATCTTTACACTTCCATGGCATCAGTCAGGAATGACACCTCTTTTTCACTTTCAGTTTCCTTTTCACGTGGGATTTTTCATTATACCCAGGCCTCTTATGAATTATTCCGCGACCGGATCCTTGAAATCGACCAGTACTATGCGGCTTCTCTTGTTGCCGACACGACAAGGATCTGGGTTGAGAACGGATTCCTCTCAGAGACCGGCAACAGGCCCGAAATGATCTTAAGGCAGGCCGAGTTGGAGCGCATCATTAAATATATACAGCCCGGCCGGTTTCCATCCGCTTTTTTACCGGGGCAGTACGATATTGACGGGCTGGATGCCAAATGCCAGGAGTTGATCCGCACCAGCAAACGCTTTACGGCGATCATCAATTATGACCGGTTTGGATCAGATGTTTCCGGAGGGATGTCCTCTGTAAAAGAATTAATTAAAAACTACCTGGAAGTGTTTGATCATTATCACCGGCTGGCTTACCGGTCAGATTTTCGCTTTGTGAATTTCATAGAAGGATTGGCAAGTCCTGGTTTTACAAATGCCGGCCTGTTTTCCGTATACAGGTCAATATGCCGGAATCATCCGGTGAATAGCCATACCCTGCGATCCTGGTGCCGGCTCCTTGTCCGGGGCTTGATAGAACGCGGCGAAGTTTTCGATACTACAGGAAATCAGCTCAGGGCTTTGACTTACTATAATTCTGCTTATGACCTTGCCAGGCTCATGAACCTTCGGGAAGACCAATCGAAAGCATTACAACTGGCCGGGAGGATGAAAAGTGGCATTTCAGAGTCTTACATGGAGATATCAAGGAAGTCTGCACTGACGGAAAATCCGGCCTTGGCTGCCCAATATTTTCGTGATGCAATGAATTTGTTTTCGGGTAAAGATGAGATCAATCCTGTCCCTGCCTGGCTTCATGATTATGAAATATGGCTGTTTGAATACTTTGAAAACCAGGCCATTAAATATATCGACCTTAAGAATTACGACAAGGCGCTCATTTATCTTAATGAGATACAGTTCCATTGCCTTTCATCCGCTTCATATCCCTGCCCTGAAAAATTTCATGACTGGATGGGAATGGTCAGGAAAGGCATTTACCTGGACCTTCTGGATAAGGCCTGGAATTTATCATTGAAAAATGAATCGCAAGCGGAAGAGTTTTACCGTCAGGCTGTTGCAATGCGGTCCATGGCAGGCTACAGGATCGAAAAAGTTGTCAGGGAAGAGAATCTTGAAGTGAGCTTCCGCCAGTCGAATTACGATGGACTTATGCAGAAGGGCCTCAGCTATTATAACACCGGAGAATTTGTTTCTGCCCTGTACTATTTCAATAATGCCCTGGCACTTGAAAAGTTCGTCCTGCCTCGTCCCTATCCTGATCTGTATGATTACCGGCAATATGCTGCAAGACGGGTCATTCTTCAATTCCTGTCGGATGGCCGTGTAAAAACCTGGGCCAATGATCTTGAAGGCGCGGAGTTGGTTGCAAAACAGGTCAGGAGAATGCTGACGGATTACCAGTTTTCGGAAAACGACAGCCTGGCTTCACAATATTTTTATCTGGAAGAAAATATCCTTCAGAATAAATGTGAAAAGATTGTTGAGGAATTTAATGACCTGATGTCAAAGGCGGAAAGTGCCAGGGTAAATAACGATTTAGTCCTTGCCGGCAAGATGACGGAAGATGCTGTAAATCTTTCTATGACCCATCTGGATTGCGGGATCAGGGATGATGATGCATGGAATCAGAAAGTTTTGCTGGAATCGCCTTCTGATTTCCGGAAGATGGAAAAAGAACTTGATGAGCTCGTGCATAAGTCCAGTACTGAATATCTCTTAGCTTTCCAGGATCTCAGAGATTATTATTACAACGAAAAACTGCTGGAGCAGGGCGTCGTCTTTATCCCTTTATTCGATCGCGTGATACAGCAGAAGGATTCGGCTTTCCTGGTGGGCATGCTCGATCATTATATTATGCTCAAGGATTTTGATCATGCTTTCAGGTTGTTGAAAAGGCTGAATGAGCTGGGAATCTCTTCCACCGGCCTGGAAGATGAACAGAAAACTCTTGCTGGTTTCATGGCCAGGCGCGATGCCCGGGACACGACAATCACAAAGCCCTGGATCAGGCTTGAGTCTTACGTAGGACATGATAAATGGTTCCGGTCATTCAGGCGCAGCTATGAATCATCCTGGCTTAAAGCAACCGGCTGGAAAGTTAAGTACTGGCCTTTCATATGGAAGAAATAATCCTTTACTTTGTACTAATTGTTTTATCCTGAAATTATGAAACGACTACTTCTTATCAGCAATTCTACCAATGCCGGCGAGCCTTACCTGGGCTGGCCAAGGCCTTATATCAGTGCATTCCTTGATGGGACAGGAGTTAAGGACATACTGTTCGTCCCTTATGCAGGCGTGAATCTTGCAACCGAAAGCATTGAAAGATCCTATGACATTTATGAGCAGCGCGTACAGGCCGTTTTCAAAGAACTTGGTTATGGGATATATTCCATTCACAGGGAAAAGAATCCCGGGCTGGCGGTGAGGAATGCCCGGGCTATCGCAGTGGGCGGTGGTAATACGTTTCACCTGGTATACATGCTGCACAGGCTCGATCTTGTTAAAGTCATCAGGGAACGCGTGTTGGATGGGATGCATTTCATGGGCTGGAGCGCAGGAGCCAATGTAGCCTGCCCCACCCTGCGAACTACCAACGATATGCCGGTTATCCAGCCCGCCAGTTTTGATACCTTTGACCTGGTGCCGTTCCAGATCAACCCGCACTACCTCGATGCCAATCCTGAAGGCCATGGAGGAGAAACCCGCCAGCAAAGGATCGAGGAATTTCTTGCGGTGAACAGGGAAGTAACTGTCATCGGCCTGAGAGAATCGACTCTGATCCAGGTGGAAGGGGAGAAGTATGAGCTGAAAGGCGGCAGGCCTATGAGGCTGTTTAAATACGGTGAGGAGCCTGTAGAAAGAATTGTAGTTTTGAGTTTTGAGTTTTGAGTTTTGAGTTTTGAGTTTTTGTTTAGAATTTGGAATTTGGAATTTCAAATCTTAATCACGATTCCTGCCATCAGGTTCACAAACGAAACCGTCCGTTCATCCGTCCTCACGCTACCGTCGCTTTCGATAAAATCGAACTCCATCTGGTTGTAAGTGAATTCGCTATTCAGCGACAGCCCGATATAGTCATTAAGATCATATCGCAGGCCGGCCCCGGCCAGGAAACTTGCTTTATAATCACCGGATGAGGTTACGTCAAACCAATGCTCACCAATCAAATAATAATCCGCTTTATAGAGCTGATAAGGCGTCTGTACGTAGATGACCCCGCCAAGCGCTTTGGCGGTGAGGGAAAGTCTCTGAACCACGGGGAAATGGAAATACAGCCCCGAATATATTGAAATTGAAATATATGGATCCGAAAGGATCGTCAAGCTATTCATGAAATGGTCAGCCGAAACTTTTTCCCGGGCAAGCGCTATAACATCGACCGGGTGAAGGTCCAGGGCTGCTGAAGCGCCGACGCCAAGCCATGACTTAAAAAACCATGCTCCTTCAATCGAAGTGCCGAAACCTGTCAGGGCAAATCCGCCATCAGGCAATTCTTTAGAATGGAATTTCCCGACAGGGAAGGAGGCGCCTGCCTTTAAACCTATGAAGGAAGGCTTATCCTGCGCTGTGAGCACAAATGATAAGGATGTAATTAATACAGCAACCAACAATATTTTTACGTTCATAATGGCCAGATATTTGGATAAAGGGATATGGCTACTGCCCCTACAATTGACAACATCACTGCAAGGAGAAAGAACATTCCGCCCACCAGTGTTTTCTTCTTAAAGATGAACAGAAGCCCCACAGCGATGAAAAAAAGGCTATAAATGAATAGTCCAATGATCATTTGTCGTTTCGATAAATTAGAATCTGTACAACGAAAATAATTATATTTGAGCGACTGACGATCAATGTTATGAAATTCAAAAAACTTGCGCTCGTAACCGGCGCCACCGGCGCCATAGGAAAAGCAATAGCCAGGCAGCTTTTAGCCACAGGTGATTACAGGGTCATGATGGTTGTGAAGGATGAATTAAAGGCTGTAAAAGTAAAAGAAGATATCCGGCGGCAAACCGGGTCCGATGACATTAGTTATGCAGTCGCCGATTTGTCTGTAAAGAAGCAGATCCTTGAGCTGGCTTCGGGCATCAGGGAACCAGTCCATGCCCTTGTCAATAATGCTGCCGCTACGCCCCGTAAACGAACGGAAACGGCCGAAGGCATTGAAATGCAGTTTGCTGCCAGTGTGCTGGGCTATTATTGGATGATCAGTGCATTTATTCCTCAACTTAAAGAAGGGGCGCCTTCGAGGATCGTCAATGTGGCCAGTTACTGGGCGGGCGGACTTGATCTGTCCGACCTCGAATTCAAGCGCAGGCATTATGACAATAATTCGGCCTATCGCCAGTCGAAGCAGGCTGACAGGATGCTGACGGTGGCATTTGCCACCAGGCTGGCGCCTCTGAAAATATCGGTCAATGCCTGCCACCCCGGTGACGTAAATTCGGCGTTAAGCAATTCAATGGGTTTTGGCGGTCATGAAACGCCCGACCAGGGTGCAGATACGCCTGTCTGGCTTGCTACAAGCAAGGAAGTTGAAGGTATAACCGGAAAATATTTTGAGCACAGGAAGATGCAGGATTGCACCTTTAGCCGGGATTTGATTCAAATAGAACGGCTGTTTGAGCTCTGCGGGGAATTTTAAGAGTCGTCAGTCGTCAGTCGTCAGTCGTCAGTATCAGAAAATTGACAAACACAAAAAACTATGAATGTTATTCATTTTCTCTAAAGTTATCTATCGAAAAAAATCTTAAAAAAATGGCTGACGACTGACGACTGACGACTGACGACTGACGACTGACGACTAACGACTGACGACTGACGACTAACGACTATAAAGTGATCTCTCCTTTGAGATAAGTAACCGCTTTCCCGCCAATATCGACCCGGTCACCGCGCAGGCGGCAGAACAGGGTGCCACCCCGACGGGATAGTTGTTGAGCGCTCATCTCAATCTTGCCAAGTTTTTGGGCCCAGAAAGGGATCAGTACAGTATGCGCTGACCCGGTGACCGGATCTTCGTCAATACCCACACGGGGAGCAAAAAATCGCGAAACAAAATCGGCATTTTTGCCCGGTGCAGTAACTATCGCAGCCCGTGCGTCAATCTTTTCCATCCTGCGGAAGTCAGGAATTAACGCTTCGATCTCCTGTTGTGATTTATATAAAAGAAGATAATCTTCCTTTCCGCGATAGCATTGAACCGGTGTAATATTAAATGACTGGACAAAATCTTCTGGCAAGTCTGTTCGCCGTGGCATATTGGCCGGAAAATCAAGGATAATCAGTTGGCCTTCTTTGGTCACATTAAGAGTCCCACTCTTTGACCTGAAAGTTATCATATCTTCATTATACCCCAGATGATTAAACAACACATGTGCCGAGGCAAGAGTGGCATGGCCGCATAAATTCACTTCAACTTTAGGCGTAAACCAGCGTATATGAAAACCGCTGTCTTCCCTGACGAAAAATGCGGTTTCAGAGAGATTGTTCTCCATGGCGATGTTTTGCATGACCTCATCGGGAAGCCACTTGTCCAGCGGACAAATCCCGGCGGGATTGCCGCCAAACAGACGATCGCTGAATGCATCAACCTGGTAGAAAGGAATTATCATAATAATCAGATTTCTTTTTCAACAATATACATGTCTATTTCGCCTTTGTTCTTCGCATTGACCTTGCCACGATATGTGCAGGAGAACCGCTCTTTTATGTATTCATAAGTTTTTCCGGAGATATTTATCTTGCCGGTTATGCCGCTTGATTCCATTGCGTTTGCTGTATTTACCGCATCGCCCCAGATATCGTAAGCAAATTTGTTCTTGCCAACAACTCCGGCTACAACCTGACCGGTATGAATGCCGATTCTTATCTCCCAGTAATTCCTGCCCTCCTTTTCGCGGTCTATTTTGAGCTGATCCATAAAGGCTTTTATCTCCAGTGCGGCCCTGACAATATCTAAAGGATTGGACTGGTTTGCAACAGGGATGCCCCCTGCGCACATGTATCCGTCTCCGATAGTTTTTATTTTTTCCAGGCGGTGTTTCTCGATGATCTTATCGAATTCAAAGAAACAATAATTGAGCTCTTCAATAAGTTCCTGGGGGGTGAGCTTCTCGGCAATATTTGTAAATCCTTTGAAGTCGGTGAACATGACCGAAACGACCCCATAATGTTTTGGAGTGGCCGCTCCCTTTTCTTTAAGCTCTCTTGCGGTTTCTTCAGGCAAAATGCTCAGCAGGAGTTTCTCGGATCGATCTTTTTCTTCTTCGATGATCTTCTTTGTTTTCCTGATATATTTATTTCGGTTATAAAGCCCGATTACCAGCACCAGCAAAAGAAATCCGGTGCTCAACGCCGCATAAATGGCAATCCTTTGCCTTTCCAAATAAAGTTTCTGTAAAGCGATGTCCTTTGTCAGTATGTCAATATCGCCCAATTTCTTTTCGATATCAGGGTTTTTTGCCAGTAGCTGAATATTTCTTTCCAGTTGCGCAATCCGCGCCGTGTCCTTTCTAATGTCATCCAGGGCATAATTCAACATAGCTTTTAAACTGTCGATCCGGCTCATCTGGGCCGGACACAGGATTGGGAAAATAAGCAGAGAAGCAAATAAAATGACCTTTCGCATGCCCAAAGGTACTATTTTCCAAAATGCAAAGCTGTCCTGTTACTTTCGGTATCGATGATAACGCCCATATAACCCTAATGATTTGGTTGAAGATGGGAAAAGTACAAATTAATTCTTATTTTTGAAATATTTAGCTCATCCCGGCAGATGAATATTTTCATGAAGAAAAGGTTACAGTGGAAAAGTGAAATGACTGAATTTCATTTGTGGATATTGATTGCTTTTTTACTGTTAATATTCAACCTTGTAGTTGGTTTCAATGGATTGTACGGCCAGGATTCTTTTGAGTACCTAAGGTATTCCCGTGCCTTGCACGACTATTTTTCGGGCGGTCAATTGCCCGGCACTTTTTTCTGGCCGATATTATATCCATTGTCCGGAGCCCTGGTTTCATTTATCCTGCCTGATGTCTTTGCCCTGCAATTCATCAGCATACTTTCCTTCGGCCTGACATTCTTTTTTCTCCGGAAAATTCTTCTCTTCCTGTTTCCGGAGAAAAATAAAGAAATCGCCCTTTACCTGGTTATATTTTTCTCGTTTTCGCCATTCGTATTGCGCTATGCTTCTGTCGTCATGTCGGATTCCATGACCATGTTCTTTCTGACCGCGTTTTTATATTATTTCCTCCTTTTCAAAGACAAAGGTTCGAACCGTCATTTTGTCCTTTTAACGCTTTTCGCCGCTCTTGCCATTGATACCCGTTACGCATCAGTGGCGATCATATTTGTTCCCGCTTTGGATTCGCTCATCCGGTTTATCCGGAAATTTGACCCCATTTCTTTCTTCCTCGCTCTTTTTACAATCATTGTTGTCTTCCTGCCAAACATAATACTTGAAATTCAGGGCTCGCCAGCTTTAACGGGCCCGATTCTTATTCCTGACTGGTCAGTTGAAAACTATTTTCATCGCACATTTGTCACTCCCGATGGAAACCTGTCGTATACCATCCCTAATATTTTTGCTGTATTTGCGAACTTTTTGCATCCCGGGTACATTTTTACCGGGATCCTGTTTGTGGTTTTCGTGGATCGTCTGACATTAAAAATGCCGTTTTTAAAGATGACGGTAGTCATAATCCTCGCATATGCATTATTCCTGGCGGGATTCGCGACTCAAAACCTGCGTTTGTTACTCCTGACCTTTCCCTGCGTGATCGTGTTATACTCCTGCTCTTTTTTCAGGTCATGGAACTTCTTGACTAAATCCACGAAAATAATTTCGTATACTGTGATTGTTATTGTTTTACTGATACAGATGGCACTGTTTTACCGGGCATTCAGGCCATTTTATGAGAATAGCCGCACTGTCAGGGAAATTGCCGGGCGAATGAAATCATATCCCGGTAAAACTATTTATACTTTTAATATCGATATGGGTTTAAGGGCCTATGAAATTAACAATGAGATTATTAACATATGGTCAACCAGGGTGGACCATTTCAAACCCGGCTCTTTGGTACTGTTCGATTATGAAGACACTCACCGTCAGTGGAAAGATATGAATCCCATGCTAAACTGGGAAAAGGCCGAAAAAGACAATGGATTGGACTTAATTGAAAAACTTCCGGGTAATTGGAATCTTTATGAAATCAGAAATTAACCTTGTCATTCTCACTCCCGGGTTTGCTGCGGATGATAAGGATTCGGTAACGATACCTTCCCTTCAGTTATTTCTCGGAAAACTAAATTCTTTGTATCCGGAAATAAACATTCATATTATTTCATTTCATTATCCCTTCGTTTCAGGACACTATGTCTGGAAG
Source organism: uncultured Bacteroidales bacterium (assembly GCA_963823285.1). Classification (GTDB taxonomy): domain Bacteria; phylum Bacteroidota; class Bacteroidia; order Bacteroidales; family JAGOPY01; genus JAGOPY01. Next base: position 361,919 of record CAWGKX010000014.1, read on the forward strand.
GGCATTCCGGTTTTCGCTTCCGGCGGATCAAAGTGTAAAGCGGTCAGGATTTTCCTGTGGATCAGGATTTTTCTTTACCTGTACAAATATTGGAAAAAGAATGGAATAGACATCATTCATACCTTCTTCCTTAATGAAACTACACTTCTTGGATTGCTCTTCGGATGGATAAAGGGAGTCCCTGTCCTGGCAACAGCCATGGGACAGGACGTAAAGAAAAAGAACAGGTACCTGGCGATAATCCGTCTTTTTAAGCCGGACATTGTTACGATATCGGAGTTCCAGGCAAATTCAATTCCCGGATTCTTAAATAACAACTTGCGAAACGTTATCCCTTTCGGCATCGACCCTTATTACTTTATGGAAGATAATGCAAATCGGAGTATCGATATTCTCGGGGTCGGGAGTCTGAACGAAATAAAAAATTATTCTGACTTTATTGATATCATAAGCTCACTGATAAAGATTTTTCCCGGACTGAACTGCGGAATCATTGGCGAAGGAAACAAAAGAAAAGAAATTGAAAATTATATTCTCGACAATCATCTTCAGGACCGAATTACTCTTTTAGGAGAGTTACCATACGAAAAGACAATAAAGAAAATGCAAGAGAGTAAAATACTTTTGCATACTTCATTGTTTGAAGGCCAGGGGCTGATCATAACAGAGGCGCTTGCCGCCGGGGCATACGTTGTATCATATCCTGTAGGGACAGCGTGGTCGGACAAAAATGAAAAATTAAGGACCGGCGGGACCAAAAAGGAGCTTGAAAATCAAATTATTGGAATTTTAAACGACAGAAACCCGGATTATGCCCCTGTGATTTTCAAGACTATTGAGGATACTTGCAGGAATTATTATGAAATTTATCGAACTTTGCTGATTGATAAATAGAATGACCGATATCCAGAAAGCTATCATACGGACTCTCATTTACTTTGACATTTTCGGCCATCCGCTGAATAAATCGGAATTATTCGGCCTTACAGGCAGAAAAACGAGGAGCGGGGATTTCGAACAGTCGCTTGATGAACTTCTTTCAGCGAACCTCATCGGAATTGAATCGGGGTACTATTTCCTCGTAAACGGAGGTTCTTCAATTAATGAAAGGATAAGTAAAATGGACCGGTCGGTAAAATATCACCGGATATCACGCCTTATTTCATCCCTGATCTATTTTCATCCCTTTGTAAAAGCAGTTATGATCTCAGGTTCCCTGTCAAAAAATATATTTTCCCATAAAGATGATATCGATTTTTTTATCATAACAGAACCCGGAAGACTGTGGATTTGCAGGACTATGCTGATGGTTTTCAAGAAAGTATTCCTTTTGAATTCAAAAAAATATTTTTGCATCAACTATTTTATTGATACAAACAATCTGGAAATTCCCGATAAAAATATTTTTACAGCCACTGAAATTGCTTTTCTGATCCCGGCCAGAAATCGGGAATTATGCGATAAATTCTTCGTGGCAAATAATTGGATCTTTCAGTTCTTCCCAAATTTAGTGATTGATCTTTCCGAATGTAGCAGGGCTTCATCCCCTTTTCTCAAGAAGATCCCCGAATTATTGCTACGTGGAAGGCTGAGTGACCGGCTGGATTCATATTTTATGGAAATGTACCGGAAAAGATCAAAAAAGAAATTCGGATCTACCGAGCCCACAAAATTCAAGTTGAACTTCAAGAGTGAAAAAAATATTTCGAAATATCACCCTAATGGATTCCAGCATAAAGTTTTAGAAAAGTATAGTTTGAAAATTTCCGAATATCAGATAGCTCATAAAGTTGACTTAATTCACTAACCTGGTGATATGGCGGAGATCGTTCTCACTCATTCCTACATGCTTGATTTTGATCCGAAACAAAAAAGGATCGGCCAGCCTTACGCCCCGCTGGGAACACTTTATGCAGCCTCCATTTTAAAAGAAAACGGGTTCCATGTGCATTTCCATGATCCCATGTTCCGGCATAGTCCCGATGCGATAATACCGGTGCTGGAAGCTGAAAAACCTGATATCCTTGTCATCTATGATGATGGATTCAGCTACCTGACAAAAATGTGCCTTGCAAACATGAGAAAGGTCGCTATAAGGATGGCAGAACTTGGCCATCAGTTCGGCGCCAAAGTCATTATCAGTTCTTCGGATGCAAATGATAACTACATCCATTACCTTGAAAATAATGCTGATTTTGTGATACTTGGCGAAGCGGAAATCACTTTGAAAGAACTTGTCGATGCCTTGATCAACAATACCGGAAAATCTTTTGAAAGTATTGATGGACTGGCTTTTAACATGGATGGCAAGACGAGGATTACCGGGCCAAGGGAAATTATTGCTGATCCTGACGGACTCCCATTTCCTGCCTGGGATCTTCTGGATGTTGAGGCATACAGAAGGGTCTGGAAATCGAAGAACCGTTCTTTTACCTTAAATATGGTAACCACCAGGGGCTGTCCTTACGGCTGCATCTGGTGTGCAAAACCGATTTACGGGAACCATTATAACAGCCGGAGCCCGCAGAATGTGGTGAAAGAGATGGTCATTTCTTCAGAACACGCTCATGCCCGACCATATATGGTTTGCCGATGATATTTTCGGCCTTGAAACCTGCCTGGACTGAAGAATTTGCAAAGCAGGTCCGCCTGTACGATATAAATTTGCCTTTTTCGATCCAATCCCGGGTGGATCTTTTACTGGAAAATGACCAGGTCCAATCGCTGAAAAAAGCAGGATGCAGGAAGATATGGCTGGGAATCGAATCAGGATCGCAGAAAATCCTGGATGCAATGCATAAAGGGATCACCGTGGAACAGATCCGTAAGGTCTCGCCAGTCCTTAGGGAAGCGGGCATCGACCAGGCATTCTTCATTCAGCTGGGTTTCCCCGGTGAAACAAAGGAAGATATTCGTAAGACAATCGATCTGCTCACTGACCTGATGCCTGATGATATCGGGATATCGGTAACATACCCTTTGCCCGGAACAAAATTTTACGATTCGGTAAAGAAAAATGATGGATACAAAATCAAACTGGGAAGATTCGGATGACCTGGATCCATGCTGTTTAAAAGTACCTTTTCATCAGGCTATTATAAGCTTGCTTCACCGTTATATCCATAAGTACTTCAGATCAAGACAGGCTATTTTTTACCTGAAGGATATTTTAAAGCATCCGGGAAAATTAACAAGGGCCAAACTCAGAAGGATTTTCCTGTTTCCATATTATGTGATTTTTTCCATTGCTTACAGATTGATCCTGCGAATAAAAGAATTTGCCGGGACGCCCCATCAAAGGTCATGAATGACAATTATAAAATATTGAAGGGAAGGAAAAATAAAATAATCCTGTTTAACCCGCGCAGCGCTTCTCACAATCACAGGTTGCCATTATCCATTCTGCAGATTGGGGCTTCGGTTTTTGGCAAAGAGGAATTTGTTTTTATTGACGGGAACCTCGAGAAAGATCCCTGGGGAAAAATTGCCGGCTACCTGTCTACCGGTGAATTTGTATTTTTTGCAAGTACGGTTATGCCAGGTCCGCAATTAAAGCAGGCTATAGGGTTTACGAAAGCCATCCGTGAAAAATTCCCTAAAGTGATCACCATCTGGGGTGGATATTTTCCATCCCTGCATTACAGGGTCTGCATGGAGTCAGGCCTTATCGATTACATCATCCGCGGCCCGGGTGATGTCGCCTTTCCAAAGCTTATCCGCTTTTTGCGGGAAGAAAAATCCGACCGCCTGCCTGAAATCGGGAACCTGGTTTATTCATTGCCCGGTGGCCGATTGGTGGTCAACCCGATGGATAAAGTCCCGGACCAGGATGCGCTTCCGGAGCTTCCACTTGACTATATCGATCAGTTTTACCCGATAGAAAAATATATCGCCAAAACTTTTATTGGAGACAGGACCTTTTCTTACCACTCAAGCATCGGTTGCCCGCATACATGCGGTTTCTGCGGTGTGGCTTCCGTTTATAATTCGGCCTGGAAAGGAAAATCTGCAGTAAAAATGGCTGATGATATCCTGAAATTTAAAGCGAAGTATAATATCGACGCTATCGAATTCCATGATAGTAATTTCTTTTGTTCGCATTCACGAACCATCGAATTCTGTAAATTAATGAAAGGGAAAGGCTTGAAATGGTGGGCTGAAGGCAGGATCGATACGATGAACCATTATTCGGACGAAGAACTTGAACTGATAAGGGAAGCAGGATGCTGCCTGGTATTTATGGGCGCGGAATCAGGCAATAACGCCCTGCTTGGACAGATGAACAAAGGTACCGGATTTAATACAGGCGATACAATTGAAGTTGTGAAGAGATTCAGGCTTTTTGATATTATTCCGCAGTTGTCGTTTGTCCTGGGTGTTCCGGATCCCGTCCCGGGAAAAATGATGAAGCAGATACAGGATGACGTCCGCTTTATCCGCACCCTGAAAAAATTGAATCCCAGGACGGAGGTCATAATTTATCTTTTCAGTCCTGTTCCATCCGATGGATCTGCTATTTATAAAAACCTGGAAAACTATGGATTTTCCTTTCCCACCACGCTCAATGAATGGGTTTCAGATTACTGGGAAGATTTTGACCTGCGCCGCGGTAACCGTTTGCCCTGGCTCAAGCCTTCCATGGTCCGGTATATCCGTAATTTCGAAGTTGTCCTGATGTCTTCTTATCCAAGTATCACTAACTTTCATATCAGCCGGTTCGGGAAGATTGTACTGAATATTCCGGGGAGGCTACGTTACAAGCTCAGATGGTACAGGTTTCCTTATGGGATCAAAGCTTTGCTAAAGTTGCTTTATTACCGCCGGCCGGAAAAGGAGGGATTTTATTCAAAATGAGCATAAGGCTGCTAAAATACCTGACGCCGGTGATCCAGCCGCTTTACCGGAAATATCTTTCAAAAACCAGGAAGTTCAGATACCGGAATATTCGGATACTGGTAAAGCCGGGAGTTTTCCACCCCGGACTGTTCTTCAGCACCAAACTTTTTCTGCGGTTTATCGGGCACTTTGATCTTAGCGGGAAAACTTTTCTTGAACTGGGTGCAGGATCAGGGATCATATCATTATATGCAGCCTCCAGGGGAGCTGCCGTAATTGCTTCAGATATTAATCCCGTGGCCGTTAGTGGTATCCGTGAAAATGCGCTGATGAACAAAATTGCCATTACAGTCATAGAGTCTGACATGTTTGAAAAGATCCCGAAGACGGAGTTTGATTACATTATTATTGCTCCTCCATATTACGCAAAAGATCCTGTCGATTATGCGGAAATGGCCTGGTACTGCGGAAGGGATTTCGAATATTATAAAAAACTGTTTCAGCAGCTGCCGGATTTTTACCATAAATCATCCCGGGTCCTGATGATACTTTCTGAGGATTGCAACATTCCGGAGATAAAAGGGATCGGGGCTGGTAACGGATTTCAATTTCGCTTATTATACGAAAAAAGAAGAATGGGTGAGTGGAATTATATATTCGGAATTGAAAGGAACGACGATAAAAAATATATTTTCTAAAGCTTTGAAGATGAAATTTCCTGATATTTATTTGTAACTGATTATTATTCTTATATTCGTAATAAATATTTACAAAAAAGTGAGATATGAAAATACCTGTACAACTTAGGATTTATTTCCTTTTATTAATTCCTCTGTCAGTATTTTTCTTGTTGCTTTTTCCGCCGGGGTGCAAAAATTATAATTCAGAGGAGCTTTATCCGGCCTGTGATACGGTCCAGGTGACGTATTCTTATGACATTTACCCGATAGTTTCCGCTAACTGTCTGCCCTGTCATAGCACGAACAACGCATTTGGCGGACACATACTGGATACTTATGAAGGCGCCAAAACTGATGCGCTGACCGGGCTGCTGATCCCTGCTGTCACCCACGCTCCAAGCGTTGTACCTATGCCGAGAGGGGGACAGAAACTGCCGGATTGCGATATTGCGAAATTCAGGCGATGGGTCAATCTCAATGAACCTCCAAAATAAATCATTTTTAATCACTGGCATTCAATCAATCATTCTAATCTATCAACCATGAGAATTTTTATAACAGCCCTCTGTATAATTAATTCCCTGTTGCTTTTTTCACAGACAACGGGAAATGTAAAGAATGAAAAGCCGGATACGACAATTGTTATAAAGCAGACTTTTAAGGCTTCAAGGATAGTAATCGGGCAATCCATGGAACTCCCGCCCAACGGAGCTCTGGTACTTCTTGTTTCGCATCATTTCGGCTCGATAAACACAAATTTTTATGAATTTTATGGTCTGGATGCAGCCAGCACCAGGCTTGGTCTTGAATATGGGATCAATAAATATGTGGGGATTGGAATAGGCAGGAGTACCTATAATAAAACCTTTGACGGTTATTTTAAGGTTCGTGCACTCATGCAAAGCAAGGGAAAAAGAAATATCCCGCTGTCGGTCACTGTTTTCTGCAATGCGGCATACAACAGTGTGAGGCTAGATAACCCCAAGCAGGAGGATGTTAAAGTTGCCAGGTGGTCATATTGCACAGAACTGATGCTGGCCCGTAAATTCGGCGAAATTTTTACTCTGCAGATAGCTCCTACATGGATACATAAAAACCTTGTCGACACACCGCAGGACCGCAACAATTTATATTCTCTCGGAACCGGGGTCAGTTTCAGGGTTTCTAAAATGATTTCCCTGAATGCCGAGTACCATTATTTATTTCCTGACCAGCACATGTACGGCCATATCAACTCGGTTTCGGCAGGGTGTGATATAAAAGTCGGCGAACATGTTTTCCAGCTATTCTTTACAAACTCACAAGCTAACTTTGAAGAGGCATTTATTACGGAATCCAACGGAGTGGTAAAAGACGGTTATATCTATTTCGGGTTCAATATTCACCGCTACTTCATGTTGAAAAAAACCTATTAATAGTAAAACACGAGATAGCTCATCTTAATCTTATAAAATCAGGGACTTCGCAAGCCATAAAAAAATCCGGTAGTTGATGGTGGTCACTTGCCGGATTAAAACCCAAAGTCATGAAAGTTGCAGCCCCCCGGCTGCGCATTTCAAACACTTTATTCAAAAAAAACGCAATTTATAAGGATTCCATATAATTGTCAAGGTAAAGTTATTAACAATTAACACCTTAATATTAACAATCTTTTTCCGTGATTAAAAAGCTGGTATCAGACCAGAATCAGCTTAATCCCGGCATCTTCCAGGCATTTCCGGTCATCCGCGGAAATTCCAGTATCCGTCACTACGGTATGTATTGATTTTATTTCGCAGATTGAGGCCAGGCTCCTGCGCAGGAATTTTGATGAGTCTGTTACAATAATGATCTCTTTTGAAATTTCTATCATGACCTGGTTCAGGGAAGCTTCTTCAATGTTCGGTGTGGATATGCCATGACGCGTATTGAAGCTGTCGACGCCAAGGAAAGCTTTATCTACGTAAAAGTTCCTGAAATTTTTCTCAGCCACGGGCCCGACAAGTGAAATGGAATTCCTGCGCAGTGTACCTCCCGGAATAATAAGGTTTATATTTTCGGCCGAAACCAGGTGATTGGCTATATTCAAGGCGTTTGTAATGATCGTAAGGTTGTGTATTTCAACAGGGATGTTTTTGACTATTTCAAGCGTCGTAGTCCCCGAATCCAGGATTATCGTATCGGAATCCCCGATCAGCATCGCTGCTGCTTTTCCAATCCGGCTTTTTTCCCTGTAATGAAGCCTGGCTTTTTCAACCAGGCGCTGGTCAAGGCCGACGACTTGATCGATTCGCATGGCGCCACCCCTGGCCCTTACTAAAAGTTTCTTTTGTTCCAGCTGGTCAAGATCGTGCCGTATAGTCACTTCGCTGACACCGAACTTTTTGCTCAGTGCAGGAACAAGTACACGGTCACTTGCCGAAAGTAATTTAAGGATCTGAATCCGGCGCTCAAGGGTGGATTTATTCGTGGAACGGACCATTTTAAATTTAGTTATATGAGTAATTTTCAAAAATAATAATAAAAAGAAAATATTAATATTAGATTCGAAATGTTTTATAACATTTTTATATTTGTAGAGCAATATAATGAAAGATTAAATATTAATTTTTCAATTATGGAAACCTGGGGTTATTCTGAAGATAAGCTTCGCTCGATAGGCGCTTTTTACACGGCAACAGAAATTAACAGGCAGCCAAAAGTCTGGCAAATGATTTATGAAAGCGTTAGCGCCGCCGGATCAGAAATAAAGTCGTTCCTGTCTGAAATAACCGGTCACGGGAAATTCCAGGCCATCCTGACCGGCGCCGGATCAAGCGCCTTCATAGGTTTATCGCTCCAGGGTGCATTTACCCGAAGCTTCGGCACGTATGTCGCAAGTGTCCCCACAACCCACCTGGTTACCCACCCGCTTGATTACTTATCCCGGGAAATGCCGGTACTGCTCATTTCTTTTGCCCGCTCAGGGAACAGTCCTGAGAGTGTAGCCGCTGCGAGGATTGCTGACCAGGTATGCACAAGGGTTTTCCACCTGATCATCACATGCGATGTTAATGGCCGGCTGGCTAATTTGAAAACGAATTCGGGGAAGTATGTTTTAGTCCTTCCTGCCGAAGCCAACGATCAAAGCCTGGCTATGACCAGCAGCTATTCAGGGATGCTCCTGGCAGGCCTCCTGATCGCTAGGCTTGAAGAGATCGGCAAGCTTAAAGGACAAATAGATATCCTGTCTTCTTACGGCATTAAGCTTCTCAAACAATTTGCCGATTTTCGTGAAATTGCATCGATGGATTTCAAACGCGCGGTTTTTCTTGGTTCGGGCCCTTTGCTGGGTACCGCAACGGAATCACAATTAAAACTGCAGGAACTTACAGATGGGCATATCATATGCAACAGCGATTCGTTCCTTGGATTCAGGCATGGCCCTAAAGCAGTGACAGACGAACAAACTCTCGTGTTTTACCTCTTTTCGAATCAACCCTATGTGCTGAAATATGAGAAAGACCTTGTCAATTCGATGAAGAAGGGTAAAAGGGCACTTTACCAGGCAGGTCTGATGGAATCCCGTAATAACGGGTTTGACCTGGACAAGGAGATCGTTTTGTCTGACAAGGAGGTCAGGCTGGAACGAGGAATTTCTGCCGGTTTGCAGCATAATACCTGCCCAGATGCTGGGATTTTTCAAATGCCTCCAATCAGGCCTGAGCCCTGATTCACCCTCTGCAAGCGGTGCAATCTCGCGGGTCGTCGAAGGCGTGGTCATTTATCCGTACAATCTTCCAATACGATGAACGCGGAACTCAGGAAACGGGCAAAAGCAATGGATATCCCTTTGATGGAACTGATCCTTCGCAGGATCGGTGAAATCGAAAAATCAGACGGGATAAAACGCACGATTTTTGCTGCCTGCCCCAATTCGATTTCTGTGATCAGGGCCGCCCTGCAGGCTGCCAGGCGCTGGAACAGCCCCTTGAAATTTGCCGCCACGCTTAACCAGGTGGATACCGACAGGGGATACACCGGCCTGACACAGAAGGAATTTGTAGACATTATCCGCCAGGAAGCAAAAAAAATCAACCTGCACGTCCCGGTCATCATAGCAGTAGATCATGGCGGCCCATGGCTGAAAGATAAGCATACGGCAGAACACTGGGAATTCGAACGGACATCAGATTGGGTGAAGAAGTCTTTCGAATCGGCCATCGCTGCCGGTTATGATCTTATCCATGTTGATCCGACCGTGGACATCAATATACCAAAAGAAAAACAGATCCCGGTCGAACTCGTTGTCAAACGGACTATCGATCTTATTCATCATGCAGAGCAATTCCGCCGGTTTGGGGGTTATGGCCGGATTGCATATGAAGTCGGTACAGAGGAAGTTCATGGCGGGCTGGCCGATATAAAGACCTTCAGGACCTTCCTTGAGTTGCTGAAGAAAGGATTGAAAGATGCCGATCTGGAAGATGTCTGGCCATGTTTTATAGTGGGTAAAGTCGGAACCGACCTGCATACAACCACTTTCGATCCGCAAACCGCCAGTAAACTTACTGGTATTGCCAGGGAATACGGCAGCTTTATAAAAGGACATTATACAGATGACGTGACCAACCCTGGTGATTATCCTCTTTCGGGGATGGGTGCGGCCAATGTCGGCCCGGAATTCACAGGGATGGAATATGACGGATTAGTGGAATTGGAAGGGATAGAAGAAACCTTGATGACCGGCCAAAACATGAAGATTTCGGAAATCGGTAATTCACTTCGTGAAGCAGTCATAAATTCCGGCCGCTGGAAGAAATGGCTTCAACCGGGCGAAGATTCTTCCCGCTTTGGTTCCATATCATCTGAGCGGCAAACGTGGCTGATCAGGACCGGCTGCAGGTACATCTGGCAAAACCCGGAAGTGATAAATGCCAGGCGGCAATTGTACGAAAACCTGGAATCCGGCGGCATTAAGGCGGATCACATAGTGCTTTCCAAAATAGAAGGCGCCATGGATAAATACTTTGAAGCTTTTAACCTGAAAGATCTGAATACCTGTTTATGAATAGAATAAAAACTTTTGATGTGATTGTTGTCGGAGAGTTAAATGTCGATATCATCCTGAACCGGATCGACAGCTTCCCGGAAATGGGGAAGGAGATCCTTGCCCGGCAACTGGACATCACCATGGGAAGCTCCTCGGCGATCTTTGCGGGCAACCTGAGTGTTCTCGGCTCCCGCGTAGCATTTATCGGGAAGATCGGAAGGGATTCTTTCGCTTCAAAAGTCATGGATAGCCTCGAAGCAAAACAGGTCGATACCTCTCATATTATCCGGTCGGAAACTTCAAATACCGGCGCCACCATCGTATTGAATTTTGGCCAGGACCGTGCAATGGTCACTTATCCCGGCGCTATGGAAGAATTGGCTTTGAGTGATATCGATGAAACATTTCTTCAAACAGCAAGGCATCTGCACCTTTCGTCAATATTTCTTCAGCCGGGCATTCGCCATGAACTTCGGGAATTGTTTCGTATAGCCAGAAAACAAGGCCTCACCACATCGCTGGATCCTCAATGGGACCCGGCGGAAAAGTGGGATATCACCCTCTCTGAATTATTGCCGTTCGTGAACGTGTTCATGCCGAATCTTACTGAATTCTTAAGCCTGACGGGGGCAGCGTCGATGAAAGAAGGTGTCGGTAAGATCAGGGAATATGCCCCGGAATTGATCATTGTGGTAAAGGATGGAAGTAACGGGGCTTTCATGTGGGATGGGGAAAAGATCATACATCAGCCGGCATTCCTCAATGAAAATGTTGTTGATTGTATCGGGGCAGGGGACAGCTTCAATGCGGGATTTATCAGGAAGTTCACCGAAGGGGCCGCTCTTTCGGAATGCCTGAAATTCGGGGCACTGACAGGTGCTGTTTCTACTACCAAAGCAGGTGGCACGGGGGCGTTCACAAACCGGCAGACGGTCCGTAAACTGGCTTTGGAAAATTTCAATATTAAAATGGATATCTGACCGGGCATGAATTTGCAGGAGAAATTAATAGGATTCAGTGAAAAAAAGCGTGCCATCCTGGCGGCGAATTTCTATAATTATGAAACGCTGGCAGGGATACTGGGGGCTGCTGCAGAACTTGAAGAGCCTGTGATCCTGCAGCTTTCCGAGCGTTCCCTGGAGTACATGGGCATGGGTGTAGCCGTTAAGCTGGCACGCGCCGGCCTGGAAGAATTCCATGTTGAAGGCTGGCTTCATCTCGACCATGGATCCTCCCTCGAGATGATTGCGAAATGTTTGGAAGCAGGCTTCGATAGTGTCATGATCGACGCCAGTGAAAAGCCTTTTGAAGATAATATCAGGATCACGAAGCAGGTTGTCGAAATGGCAGCGATGACAGGATCGAATGTCGAGGCGGAGCTTGGCTATGTGGCCAAGTTAGGGCAGAACCAGGATGAAAAAGGTTTTACCGGCCCGCAGGAGGCTCTTGAATTTGTTGAAAAAACCGGTGTTCATGCATTGGCAGTGGCAATCGGATCAGCACACGGATTTTACCGGGAAGAACCAAGGCTTGATATCGGCTTGCTTAGCCGCATAAGTGAAGTAACCCATGTTCCGCTTGTCTTGCATGGCAGCTCGGGAATACCGGACGGAATGCTCCGGGAAGCGATAATCAACGGGATCGTGAAGGTCAACCTGGCAACTGAATCCAAAAATGCTTTTATGCAGGAACTCAGGCATATCATGCAGGATAGCGATGAGATCGATCTGCGAAAAGCTTTTCCGCCGGCAATCAAAGCGGTCAAAGAGACCATCATTCATATGTTGAAACTGGTAAGTATGAAATAACAGGCAAATCATGATAAAAAAATATACCCTTCTCATAATCATAATAACATTCACATACGGGATATCTCTGTGCCAGAGTGAAGCCGACAGGATATTGCTGAAAGACTATAAGCCGGTTTCTGTCTATAAGATCCCGGTTACAATCCCTGATAGAAGCCGCTACCAGTTGATCGACATGCATTCCCACCCTTATGCTTCCAGCGAGGCAGAAATTAAAGCCTGGGTTGAAACGATGGACAGGATGGGGATCGACAGGACCATTATCCTTACCGGCGCAACGGGAAATAAATTCGATTCGCTTGTTTCGGCATATGGCAAATACGGTGATCGCTTCGAACTCTGGTGTGGCTTCGACTACGAAGGGTACGACAAGCCCGGATTCGGAGCCGCTGCGGTAAAAGAACTGGAGCGATGTTTTAAAAGAGGAGCGAAGGGCGTCGGTGAACTCAGTGATAAGGGCAAGGGTGTGCCGAAATCGGTTCAGGTACCCGGAAAAGGGATGCATTTTGATGATCCCCGCTTAAAACCACTATTTGAAAAGTGCGCCGAACTCCACATGCCGGTGAATATCCATGTAGCCGATCCTTACTGGATGTACCTGCCGATCGACAGCACTAACGACGGGCTCATGAATGCCGCCGAATGGAAGGTTGACTCTGAAACCGGGAATGCTTGATCATGGGCAGTTGATCTCTTCGCTCGAAAATGTGGTCCGTGAAAATCCGAAAACTATATTTATCGCCTGCCATTTTGCCAATTGCGAATATGATCTTTCAATACCTGCCCGCCTTCTCGACCTGTATCCCAACCTGTATCTTGACATTTCGGCAAGATACGCGGAAACGGCCACCATTCCCCGTTACATGTCCGGATTTTACGGGAAATACCAGGACAGGCTCCTCTATGGCACTGATATGGGCATGGACACAGATATGTACCAGGTCACTTTCAGGATACTGGAAACCCTGGACGAGCATTTTTATGCAACCGGGATGTTCGGCTATCACTGGTCTTTCAGTGGCTTCGGGTTGCCTGATCCAATCCTGATTAAAATATACCAGTCTAATGCAAAAAAAATTCTGTCATATGAGAGTACACGCTAGATTCATTCACTTTCTTTTCATTGTGGCGGTTCTATCCGCATCCGTATGTTCCTGCACTTGCAAGTCAGGCAAAATTGAGTCAGGACAACTGACTATCAAGGTTAATGACCTGATGAAAACCAGGATAGTGAATAGTGGATTGTCTGAAAGGCAATTTATGCCTGATTTCGAGGCTTCCGAATATCTGGTCACCGATGAAGGTTCAATAATTGATTTTAAATTGAGCACCATCGAAGTCACCGGCATTCATGATCAGCCGGGTAAGGGGAAAGAATGGCAATACCGCGGCAGTTACTCTGGAAAGTCAGGAAAAGTCACGAAGATCCTTTCCATCAAGGTTTATGACGCATTTCCCGGCTGGGCCTTTTTCAATGTCAGCTACATCAATGAAGGGCAAAAAGACCTTAAGGTCACTAAATGGGTGAATAATGAATACGAGGTCGGCAGCGGAAAGGACGATCCGGATTTCTGGTCTTTCCAGGGCAGTTCGACCGGTGAACGCCGTAATTGGGTTCTTCCTGTCAAGCCGGGCTTTGAGCAGCAAAACTATATGGGCATGAACGAATCAGACTATGGCGGCGGAATCCCGGTGGTCGATCTCTGGCGAAAGGATGCAGGCATTGCCATTGGCCATACGACGCTTATCCCGAAACTGGTTTCGCTTCCTGTCAAAATGAAAGAAGGGGCCGGTTCTGCAAAAATTGGGGTGGAATATGATTTTAAGGATGCCAGGCTGGTAAAGCCGGGGGATACATTGAAAACCCTTGAAACCTTTGTCAGCGTTCATAAGGGTGATTATTTCAGCACCCTGAGAAACTTTACCCGGTATATGCAGCTCAGGGGATTTCAGTTGCCCCCGTCGGAGCCGCTTGCTTTTGAACCGATGTGGTGCGCCTGGGGATACATGAGAAAATTCACCGTCGATGAGATCATAGGGACTTTGCCGAAGGTGAAGGAACTTGGCTTCAAGTGGGTCACGGTGGACGATGGCTACCAGCAGGCGGAAGGCGACTGGGACGCAAACCCTGTTAAATTTCCGCGCGGGGATGCCGACATGAAAAAACTCGTCGATATCATTCACTCCTATGGTTTTAAAGCCCAGATATGGTGGACTCCCATGGCTGTCGATTCCGCCAGTCATTTGATGGCCATACATCCTGACCTCATCCTGAAGAATGCCGATGGCAGCCCGCGGGTCATTTCCTGGTGGGATTCATGGTATATGTCACCGGCTTACCCCGGAACATTGAAACATACAAAAGAAATGGTCGAGAAATTTATCGGCCAGTGGGATTATGACGGGCTGAAACTGGATGGCCAGCATTTGAATGCCTGTCCTCCCGACTATAATCCTGAACATAAACTTGATAATCCTGAACAAGCGCCGGAAAGCGTACCGGCATTTTTCAGACTGATCTACGAAACGGCCCGTAATATCAAGCCAAATGCCCTGATCCAGCTTTGCCCCTGCGGCGATGCCATGTCGTTCTATAACATTCCTTACACAAATCAATTTGTAGCATCAGATCCTGTCGGAAGCACCCAGATACGTTCCAAAGGAAAGACTTACAAAGCGATTGCACCTGGGACGGCTTATTTCGGGGATCACGTCGAATTGAGCGACAAGGGCACCGATTTCGCCAGCACCATCGGGGTTGGAGGCGTTCCCGGGACAAAATTTACCTGGCCGAAGGATAATCTTTATTCAGAAGATAAGAGCCTGCTGACCCCTGAGAGAGAAGAGATCTGGAAAAAATGGATCAGTATCTACGATCAGCATATGCTATCGAAAGGCGATTACCTGGGCGACCTCTATGATATCGGTTATGATGTGCCCGAAACACACGTGATCCGAAAGTCCGATACTTTATTCTATTCATTTTTCGCAAAGCACTGGGATGGAAAGATAATCCTGAAAGGATTGGATAATAAGACTTACAAGGTTTATGACTATGTGAACGGTAAGGAGGTGGCGACCATCGCCCCGGGGAAACCGGAATTGAATGCTTCATTCACTGACAACTTGCTTATCATGGTTTATCCTGTTAAATAGAATATCAGAATTCATCAATTATAAATACCTTATTCAAATAACCAGACAAAAACCAACAATTATGAGAAGCGGACTCAGAAAAACGCGGATGTTATGGATACTGCTGGCCCTGTTCGGGCTGGCGGCGCCATCATTTGCACAGATCATCGTGAACGGCACGGTCACTGACGCTGTCAGCAAACAGACCCTGCCGGGTATCTACATATCGCTCAAGGGGACAACTCTTGGGACGGTAACAGAAGTTGACGGAAACTACACTCTAAATGTTTCTTCCGTCGACGATATCCTGGTTTTTCATTCACTGGGATACGAAACCGTGGAAATTACTGTAGGCAACCAGAAGAAAATCGACGTTTCACTCACCCAGGATGTAGTCGAGCTTGACCAGGTGGTGGTGATGGGATACAGCGAGAAAACGAAGAGCGAAATTTCCAGTGCAGTTGCGACGCTGTCTATGGAGCAGCTAAGGGACGTCACGACGGATAATATCGCCAATATGCTGCAGGGCAAGGTTGCCGGCGTAGAAGTCGTAAAACAGAGCGGCGAGCCCGGAAGCGAGGCGGAGATCAGGATCCGTGGCGTCGCATCTGTCAACGCCCCGAAGGGCCCGCTGATGGTGGTGGACGGAATCATCGGAGGCAATTATGATCCGAATGACGTGGAGACGGTCACCGTGCTGAAAGACGCGGGCGCTACCGGGATGTACGGATCACAGGCCAATGGCGGCGTGATCGTGATCACCACCAAGAAAGGGAAGTCCGACAGGACACAGTTCGATTTCAAGGCTTCCATAGGAGCAAGCATTGCCGACCAGGGCCACCTGGATATGATGAGCGGTTCCCAGCTGTATGATGCACAGAAAGAACTTTACAGGGATTATTCCTCGGGCAAGGTAGATATCCTCAAGTTTTACAATGAAAGGCCACTGGAACTCAAATCCCTCAATTTTGACTGGGAGAACGAATTGTTCAGCCCCGGCCTGATCCAGAATTACTATTTGTCGGCGAAGAAGAACACCGAGAAATTTGCCTATTATGTCGGGGGGACCTATTATAATGAGGAAGGTACTTTCGTGAAAACCGGCTTCAAGCGGATCAACCTGAGGGCTAATTCGACTTACCGTTTTAATAAGTGGGCCACAGTTGATAACAACATCAATATAAGCGCCAGCGAAGGCAAAACCTATGATTACATGGACATGTACTATGCTTACCTGTCGATGCCCTGGGACAATCCTTACGATTCCAACGGCAAAGTCAGGTATGTCGACGGAACCACGCCCGGCTGGTGGTCGCGCGATAAGATCAACCCGCTCCATACCATTGAAAACTCCGACCATAATTACAAGGGCTTTGATGTGAATTATGACTTCGTGCTCAATCTTCGATTTACAAAATGGCTTTCGTTTACATCCTCCAACCGTTTGAGCGCCTATAACTCAAAATCGCACAATTTTGTATCGCCTGTGGCAGCGGGTACTTACCATGATAAAGGCTTTATCGCGGAGTCGAGTGTCCTGGGATGGGGAGGTATCACGACAGACCTTTTAAAAGTGAATTTTGAGATTAAGAATCATACGATCGGCGGCCTTGTAGGATTTGAAGGACAAAGCGGTTACGATGAAAGCCTGTCGGCTGAAGGAAAAGGGCTGCCAATCGGCTTTGACGTGCTGAACGTAGCTTCCGGCGAATACCGGGTCGGCGGCTTTAATAACAGCTTCTATATGGCATCGTTCATTTCACAAGTCAATTATAACTTCAAAGGAAAATATTTCTTTTCCGGATCTTACCGTATCGACCGGACTTCTTCATTCCCTCCTGAAAACCGCACTGCAGGCTTTCCGGCAGCATCAGCCTCATGGCTGATAAGCAAGGAAGGATTCCTTAAGGATAGTAAGGTCGTGGACCTGCTGAAACTTCGTATCAGCTATGGGATCACGGGCATGAAAGACATAGGCGCATACAAGTATCTCGGGCTTTTCAGCCTCAATACACAATATAACAGCCAGACGGCAGCCGTGCCTTACCAGCTTCCCAGTCCCGATCTTACCTGGGAAAAGACCCGGCAACTGGATCTTGGGGTTGATATAGGTCTTTTCAGGAGAGTGGCGCTGAATGTCGATATTTACCAGAATGTGACGAAAGACCTGCTCATCCAGGTCGCCCAGCCGCTGTCGGTGGGCTTTGAGAAGAAATGGGAAAATATCGGGCAGGTCACCAATAAAGGCCTTGAAATTACGCTTTCGACAATCTGCATTAAAACTTCAGCCGTTGAATGGAGCCTTGACTTCACCTTCGGAACGAATAAGAACACGCTCAGCGACATCGGAAATCCTATATACCAGACTGTCAACGGTATCGCCCAGATTTACAAGGATGGCGGGGAATTGTATATGTTCGTCCTGCCGAAATGGCTGGGCGTAAACCCTGAAACCGGCGCACCGCAATGGGAGCATGTGACTACCGACGACAACGGAAATGTGATAAGCCGCGAGGCAACCAGCGACTATGCCCTGGCAACGCCGCAGGAGATCAAGTCGGCCCTCCCGAAATACCAGGGAGGTGTAGGAACATCACTTAAAGTCAAAGGCATCACGCTGGGAATGACATTTTCATACATGAAAGGAAATTATGTCTATAATTTCACGAGGAGATTCATGGATAACGACGGCCATGAGCCTTATTATAACCTGATGGTGTGGGATGAAGGATGGTCGCGCTGGACAAAACCCGGCGACATAGCCACACACCCCAGCATCCAGAATTCCGCCCTCTCGACGGAGAATTCCTCCCGCTACCTTGAAGAAGGCAGTTATTTCAAGATCAGAAATATTACGTTGCGCTATGATTTCCCCGGCCGGATAGTTAAGAAGATGAAGCTGGAAGGGCTGGCAGTTTCTTTAAGCGGCGACAATGTCTATACCTTCACCAAGTACTGGGGGCAGGACCCGGAAGTCACCATCAATCCTTCCGACTGGCAAATGCCGGGTGTATCGGATTTCAAATACCCGCCGAACAGGCAGTTTGTCTTCAGTCTTGAGGTCCAATTTTAATCAACAATAAATTCATACTACTATGAAAACAACGATAATTCAAATCATTATAGTCATCACGGGGATCAGCCTGGCTATCGGTCTTACCGGCTGCAATAAGGATGTGCTCCCGTCCGATGCCATAAACAGCTCTTCGCTCGCCGATTCCCCTGACGGGATTCTTAACGTGACCAACGGCTGCTATGCCCTTTTTAAGGATAACGTGGAGTTCGGCGGCTTTGTCGACCAGAATAACAATTACCTCAGGCAATATTTCCAGATGTCGGATTTTGCCAGCGATGATATTGTATGCGGGCAGGTAACCGAAGACCCGTTATATTACAGCTTCACGCTGACACATTCGCCCGACCAGGCCAATTCAAGGTTCTTCTGGTACATCTCATACAAGATCATCAACAGCACGAATACTGTCATCGAGATATCCGACCAGATCGCCAATATGGATGAGAGTACCAGCCAGCTGATCGGCGAAAATTACTTCCTGCGGGCCTTCTGTCATTTTAACCTGCTCAGGTTTTATGCAAAGCCTTATTCCATCGATCCGGATGGTCCCGGCGTGATCATCAGGTCGTCGACTTCCGAAAATCCCCAGAAGGCACGGTCAAGCGTGAGGGAAGTCTATGATCTCATTGTCTCTGACCTGAAAAAAGCTGCAACTCTTATGAACAGCCCCCGCGGGCCCCAGTTTGCGTCGAAAGAAGCCGCATGGGGGCTGCTATCAAGGGTTTATCTTTATATGGAAGATAACACGAATACGATAGCTTACGCTGATTCCGTAATCAATTCGGGTACTTACCAGCTTGAGTCCGCCGAAGGATTTAAATCATATTTCCCCAATGCGGCCAATTCAAGCGAAACGATGTTCCTCATCGCTTTCACGCCTGCCGATAACAAGGGGAAGTTCGGTTCGATCGCTTCTATGCTGTATTCCGACGGGAATTCGGGCTGGGGCGAAGAATTTGCATCGCAATCGCTGAGAGATGAGATGGCGGCATTTCCTGAAGATGTCCGCTGGTCTTACATAGATACCTTGAAGGATGATAATGGCGACGTGGCTAAAAAGAACGGGATCGAGATTTACTACATCACCAAGTTTTCCTTCCAGGACGGTGATCCTAACCTGAGTTCCCCGGTGATGCTCCGGTTCGCCGAGATGTACTTGAACCGGGCTGAAGCTAATGCCAAGCTGGGTAATGATGCGGCAGCCCTGGTCGATGTCGACGAGATCAGGATGAACAGGGGCCTGGAAAATGCACTTTATAACGGCGAGGTGCCTAATGGCATGACGGCATTGGATGTTGTGCTGAAGGAGCGCAGGATTGAGCTGGCCTTTGAAGGACAGAGGGTATTTGACGTTTACCGCAATAAACGGGATATGGACAGGACCTATTGGGGTTACCACCTTGTCGGCCTCATCGAATCAGATATCGATCTCGGTGTTAAACCGGTTGGCTATCCCAATGAGACCGTATCATGGACAAACCCGCGGATCATTTATTATATACCCGTGGATGAAATCCTTGCAAATACCCTGTGCGTCCAGAATCCATAATAAGTAACAGCTTGAATTCAAATCATAAATCCTAATAATATGAAATCAATAATAAAATATGGTTTGTTCGCTTTCTTCCTTGTGATATCGATGATTAGCTGCAAGGATAATGATGAAAGCACAACCCCTGAACAACAGTCTTATTTCAGTTTCACTTCCGATGGCTTCACCGTGACATTTACCAACCTGTCATTACTCTCAGGCACCTATCTCTGGGACTTCGGCGACGGAGTGAATTCTACCGAAGCTAATCCCGTTCATACTTATCCCCACAAGGGTAAGTACGTGGTTACCCTTTACGTGACCAGCGGCGGAACCAAGGCTGAGGCATCGACGGTATTGCTGCTGGATAAATCATCCCCTGTAAAGCTGGACGACAACAGCATTGCCGACTGGCAGCTGGTAACCACAAATGTCGTGGTTTCCGGTCCCGATGGGCTTGGCGTGAAGCTTGGAAAGTTCGATTATGATGCGAACTATATTTATATTTACCTGGAACAGGCATCAACCATTGCCGACGGCACGATCTTCAGCATTTTTATGGACACGGACACCCTGGGCTCAACCGGTTTTCAGCTTGGAACTTTCCCGGGCATCGGTGCCGAGATCTATTGTGAAGGCCAGGTGGCGACTCCCGACCAATGGCTTGACCCGTACGATTATAACGGCGACGGGACGAACTGGGACTGGGCTTACCTGCAACTGGGAGAGTTTGTCAAGATAGGCCATTACGAGGAAAGCGATGGCTTGCTTAAGTACGAGCTTGGTTTTGACAGGACCAAGGTTCCCGGCCTGACCGGCGAGGCTGTTCGCCTGGCCATAATCGTCATGGACAGCAGCTGGAGCGACTGGGGTTACATGCCCGATTCCGGCACGAACGGTTTTCTCCTGATGATGAACCAGTAAAACAGGTCAGAGAGATAAAATGAACATTGCAATCACTGCCAGGACTAATCCGATCATCAGGATTGGTCCTGGCATTACTGCGTAGAGGATCAGTGAAAGGATGATCGTTATCAGCGGCGCCAGGCCGGTCAGCGGCACAACGATGATCGCTTTGCCGTAACGAAGTGCATAAACAAGCATCAACGCACCGACGGAATTAAGGACGTGCACCATGGCTGCCAGGTACGGCCCCTTAAAACCCCAGTTGATGGGAACACTGAAGTCTGTCATGAAATAAGCCAGCGGGGCGAGCAGCAATGCGGTAACCGCCATATAAAAAAAGATGCTTTCCGCTTTCATCGTTTCATTCGAGAATTTCATTACGTAGGCCTGCAGTCCCCATGCACCGAACACCAGCAGTGCCAGGAACAGCCATAAATAGCCCTGGCTCTCGCCGGATTTAGGCTGCTGGTATGAAAGAAACCCGATGGCGATCAGGGCTATGATGATGCCGGCCCATTTTAAGACATTTGTCCTTTCTTTCAGCAGGATCACCGATAAGATGATGGTCAGGGTGGGATACAATGAAATAAAAGGAAATATGATATAAGCAGGGCCTTCGCGCAGTGCCTGGAAGAGCAGCAACTGGCCGCCTGCACCAAGGAAACCGACGGCTGAGCCCAGGAAAATTGATTTCAGGTCATATTCGATCTTCCATTTAATAATATACAGGGCCACCAGTGCGCACGGGATCATCGTGAGCGACCAGACGATATAGCCCATTGTAGCGGGGAAGCCGGCGTTCTGCGGTACTTCAATCAGGGCGCCCCAGACGCCCCAGAAAACGGTAGTGATGATGGCGTAGACCAGCCATGTGCGCTTAGCCTTCATGAGTTTTAAGTTTTGAGTGTTAAGGTTTAAGTTGGATATAATCAGGAACCAAAGTTAAAGGAATATTGAAATGAAGACTTGGGATATAATTTTCTCGCAGATTTACGCAGATATTTTGCAGATTGCGCATATGGTAATTCATTGATATTGAGAAATCTGCGAACATCTGCGTCGAATTCTGCGACAATCTGCGAGAACCAAAAAAAAAATACGTTTGAGACGCCCTCTTAGAATAGTCTCGACCCAAACAAAGGGCGGGTAATTGACCCGATAAGATAAAATTGAAATATTTTATGTAACTTTAATGTATGTTTAATTTAAAATGAGGAGCACTTATATGAACGACAGTATTTATAAAGTAATAGAACTGGTTGGCACCAGCGAAAAGTCGTGGGAAGATGCCGCCAGGATTGTGGTCGAGCACGCTGCTAAAAAACTTGAAGATCTCCGTATTGCGGAAGTCGTCGAACAGGATCTTAAAATTGAAGAAGGCAAGGTGGTCGCGTACCGCACTAAAGTCAGGTTATCTTTCAGGTATCACGATTAAAAAAGTCCCCAACTTAAACCTTAAAACTTAAACCTTAACACTCGCTTGCGGTGTGATCCCGGCGCGACTCGAACGCGCGACCTACAGCTTAGAAGGCTGTCGCTCTATCCAATTGAGCTACGGGACCGGTGCAGCCGGCAAAGATATGAAATTTTTCTGCCGACTTTTTCCCGATCTTTGCATAAACTTCAACTGAAGCAATGCATACATTTACATCCTCCGTCGAATCTGCCTTCTACAACAAAGCCGGACGGTACACGATGAGCACCCTCATGCCGTACCTCCTGGTCGATAACTTTCCCTTGCTCGGAATGCTCACATCCCTGCGTTTCCTGGAATGGGTTGCGGAAAATCCGGAAGGGGTGATCAGCCTTCCAACAGGAAAAACACCTGAGTATTTTATCAAATGGACCAGGCATTTCCTGGAACACTGGAATGATCAGGAGGTGAAAAAACTTCGGGAAGAAGGCGGGTTGAACCTTGTTAAAAAGCCTGATCTCCGCGGTCTGCAATTCGTCCAGATAGACGAATTCTATCCTATCTCACCCAGGCAGAACAACAGCTTTTACCATTATGTCCGCAACTTTTATATCGACGCTTTTGGACTTGATCCAAAAAAGGCTCTTCTTGTAAATTGCGATGAAATCCCCCTGGCAGAAGGCAAAAGTTACCTGGAAGTGTTTCACGGCCATGCGGTCGACCTTTCCCTGCGCTACAGGGAATGTAAAAATGAAACCGACCGCCTTCAGCAGCGATCTGTCTTCATGATCGACGAATATTGCATGGATTATGAGCAAAAGATCCGGGAAAAAGGCGGCATCGGTTTTTTCCTGGGCGGTATCGGTCCCGACGGCCATATTGCATTCAATATCAAAGGTTCCGACCATAACAGCACTACCCGGCTTACTTCCACTAATTTTGAGACGCAGGCTGTTGCTGCATCTGACCTGGGGGGTATCGAAATATCACGCAACAGGATGGTGATCACCATCGGCCTTGGAACGATTACTTATAATCCCGACGCCGTTGCCATTATCATCGCGGCAGGGGAAGCAAAGGCAGAGGTAGTCAGGCAGGCGCTGGAAAGCCCGCGGGTCAATCTTTACCCGGCCACCGCTTTGCAGAAACTTCCGAAAAGCCGCTTCTTCCTGACAAATTCTGCCGCATCGCTTCTGAAAGACAGCCAACTCAGGTACTATCAGAAAGGTGTGTGGACCGTCGAAAAAACAGAGCGGGCCATTACCGACCTGACAAAAAAGCTGGATAAATACGGTCATCACCTGTCAGCGGATGAAATCAGGTCAGATGCGTTTGCTTCGATGATCCCGGGCGAAGTGCGGAATATCATCCCTTTTGTCGAGGATTCCATGAAGCGTAAATTGATGAAAGGCCTTGAACCGGAGCTGAACCAGGTGTTCCTGCATACCGGGCCGCATCATGACGATATCATGCTGGGCTTGCTGCCACATATTGCCCACCAGGTGAGATCGGCGACCAATAAGCTTCACTTTGCCATCATGACCTCGGGTTTTACTGCTGTTACCAACAGGTTTGTCAAATCAGCGCTTGACCATACACGTGGCCTGATCAGTGATGGCCTGATCCAGATGATCCATTATCCTGACTTTTTTGAAAAAGGATATGATTTCAAATGGGATAAAGACGTTTATCATTACCTCGACAGCGTGGCAGCCGGCAATAATTTTGAAAAACAGCGTGGACTCAGCCACCGGATCGTGAGAGCTTTCGTGGAGATCTACCGGATCAAGGACCTTCCCGAACTATTGATCAGGCTTGATGCCATGATCCATTATCTTGAACATAGTTATGACGGGGAGAAAAATCCTCCCGATATCCAGAAGCTCAAAGGGATGATCCGTGAATTTGAAGAGGAGCTTGTCTGGGCTCATTACGGCGTCCAGGTGAAAAATATACATCATTTGCGCCTTGGCTTTTATACGGGGGATATTTTCACAGAACTGCCTGAAAAAACAAGGGATGTCGAACCTGTTCTGCAAATGCTGCGTGAGATAAGGCCCACGGTCATCAGCCTGGCGCTTGATCCCGAAGGCAGCGGACCGGATACGCATTATAAGGTGCTTCAGACCATTGCCGAAGCGGTTCGAAAATGGTCCGTAGAATCAGATCTTTCGGAGCTTCGTATCTGGGGCTACCGGAATGTCTGGTACCGCTTTCATCCTGCCGAGGCCAATGTTTTCGTGCCCTGTTCACTCAACTCACTTGCCATGCTTGAAAGTTCATTTCAGGATTGTTACCTGAGCCAGGTAGACGCTTCTTTCCCGAGTTACGAGCTGGACGGGCCATTCAGCAAACTGGCAAGGAAAATCTGGGTCGAGCAGCTAAAATCGGTCCAGCTTCTCCTGGGGAAAAATTATTTCTACGAGAATCCTCATCCCAGGATCAGGGCGGCCCACGGACTTGTTTTCTTTAAGGAAATGAATGTCGGCGAATTCCTTGGCCAGGCGAGGGAACTGGAAAGATCAACGGAAGGAGACTGACGACTTACGACTCTACTACGTATGAGTTCAATATTTGTAGAAAAAGACTGATCATTCAACCCATTCAGGGTTGCAGCAGGTACTTACGGCGTTTTCTCTCCCCCGAAAGTTTCGGGGGTTATTCGGGTTGAAGCCCTTCAGGCTTCGATGGGGATGGACGCTCCTGGCGGAGCGAGTTCAAAGTTCAAAGTCAAAGTGCAAAGTGCAAAGTGCAAAGTGCAAAGTGCAAAGTGCAAGGTACAAAATCAAAATTCTAAAGATAATCCGCGTAAATCCGCTGCACCCGCGTAAATCCGCGTGCCATAAATGGGAAATTTGCAAGACTCGATGAAAAATGCACAAAGGATGTATCCTTGACTTTTCCCTTTTCCCATTTAGTTTTGCACATTGTGCATTAATGGGAAATGTGCAGGACACAATGGAAAATGGGAAACTGACTGCCGACCGGCGACCGGCGACCGGTGACTGCCGACTATCTCGCCTCATTCGCCAGCCTGACGGAAGTCATTCGGACAGGGTACCTTCAGGCGAGGACAATCGCGTAATCTTTAAAGCTCCGGAGGAGTGTCCTATCTGTAGAAAAGGCGGCATAGCGAGGAAATTATTCCCCTCCCGCGAAAATCCAGGTTTTTCTCAATTCATGCTGGCACGGGAGGGGCCAGGGGTGGGAACAAGATACATTTCCAATTGCTCATCGCTCCTGATCCGGAAATATTATACAAACTTACTTTTTTATATCTTTATAACCATGATTCCACAAACTGTCTTGAAACCTTGAATTCGATACCGCAGTTGGCAAATTTATCGGAAAAGCAAATGGCTGAATATAATGATTATACCAATCCTTATGGATATTCTTTGGTCAATCAATCAGGATGCAAGCGGTTTGGATTCTAATAAGATAGAACAGTTGATAGATCTTAGTTCAAGTAATACAAAACCAGGCTGTTTGGCTCGTAATTTTCTGGTAGCCAATGGCCTTATTAATTACTGCGAACCCATCGTACTTGCCGATGAACTGAAATCATCAGAGGCGAAACCAAATAGACCCAGGAATATTTCTCAAAAAAATTCCCGCCTGTCCATTTTTCCAAATCCCGCGAATGAATATATTATTGTCTCATATGACCTTACTGGATTAAAAGGGGATTTCCGGATCATTATTGCTTCTACGGAAGGAAAACCATTAATTCAAAGGGGTTTAACAGGCATAAAGAATCAGATCATTATTTCAACTGAACAAATATCATCATCTATATATGTTGTTAATCTTATTAAAGGTGAAGATATAATAGAATCAATGCCGATTATCATAACAAGATGATTTTTATCATGAATAAGATAATTATTATCGGACTTGCATTTCTTACATTTGCCATAAAAACTGAAGGCCAGTCACGATGGGTGAAGGAATACATGGAAGGGAAGGATGCTCCTGGGTTTAATATTTCAACTTCTTATGACCAGGGATATTTATTCTCAGGCTTAATTCTTCCATCCTATCATTACACATGGTTAGTTAAAACGGATGTCAATGGAGAAATTTTATGGGAAAAATTCATAGGGGGTAATTATAGTACTGTCATTGTTGACTGGTTCGCACAAAATAAAATAGGAGATATATATTTATGTGGAGATGCAATTGTAGAAGGACAATACGATCCCCTTATTATCAAATTGAATGCATGTGGCGAGAAACAATGGTGCAAACAGTTCTCTACCACAAGTGACGATGATTTTTACCATGATGTAGTGTCGACACCTGATAACGGGTGCGCTGCTTTAATCGTCCAATCATTTTTTCCTCTTCGAATTTATCGAAATGGAATTATCAGATTTTCACAAGATGGGATAATTTTATGGCAGCGATATTATCAAAGCGATGATCCAGGTGTTAATAATGAAGAAATGATAGATATAATAATAACTCCAGATTCAGGCTTTTTGTTGACAGGAACGTGTTATTACCCTGATCCTGATAATCCAGATCTTAACTGGCTACATCCGTATTATATTAAAACCGATTCCCTGGGAAATTTTGAGTGGGAAACCATTGTACATAAAGAAACTGCTGATATGGGGGGTGAAGCGTGGGAAACTGTTATAAATCCAAGAAAGGAGTATTATTATTCCTCTATTAGCCATTACTATCATTCTGATTCTCTAAACACAAAACGTCCAGCATTCGTTAAAATTGATCTGGATGGAAATGTTAAAGGAGTGTATGACATGGTACATAAGAATTACAATTGGGGTATGTTAGTTTCTGCCACTTTCATTAATGATTCACTTTTGGCGGGAGGAGCAGGTTGGGGATACAATGAAGATGTTCCTCTCTCCTGGGCTGTAATTTTTGATACTCTTGGAAACATTAGGGATTCACTTGTTTTATTAGAGGATGGTTATCTTAGTGAAACTGCAGTGACACACGATGGTAAATTATTGTTTTACAACACAATTGAAGAGAACGGGGACTTTGATACCTACCTTTTCAAACTAACCCAGGAGCTCGAGCAGGACACCTTTTACACCCGGCCGTTTGTCTATGATAGCCTATGCCCATACCAGATAGCATCGGACACCATTGTGCCGGATGATTGCGGGATTGATTGTGGGAGTGGAAGAGGAGACAGGGAGACTAGGAGACCGGGAGATAGGGGGGAAGGAAAGGCTGGAAATATGGCCGAACCCGGCGAGTGAGCAGATTCATGTACGATTGAACATGGACGATGGACGATTTAACAGGGATCTGACATTGAGCATTTACGATATTTACGGCAGAACAATTTCAGCACAAATCATCTCCTCCCCCATGGAGGGGGGAGTACGGGAGGGGGGCTGGAGGAGCTGGACAATTGATGTCTCTACTCTTCCTCCGGGAATCTATTTCATCTCTGTCATGCAGGATGGGAACCGGGTCGCGGGTGGAAAGTTTGTAGTGCTTCACTGATCATTCAACCCTTCAGGGTTGCAGCAGGTACTTACGGCGTTTTCTCTCCCCCGGAAGTTTCGGGGGTTATTCGGGTTGAAGCCCTTCAGGCTTCGCCAACTGCCAACTGCCAACTGTCCAACTGCCAGTGACCGCCGACCGCTGACCGCAGACCGCTGACCACCGACCACCGACCGCCGACCGCTGACCACCGACCACCGACCGCCGACCGCCGACCGCTGACCGGCGACCGCTGACCGCCGACTATCTCGCCTCATTCGCCAGCCTGACGCAGGTTTCAATCATTTTTTTCAATTGCTGGGGCACGCCCGGGGAATCCTTGCGGGCTATGGCTTCCACGATAGCCACAGCCATGAAGGGTTTGGAATTGCGGTGAATGGCCCTTTCGATGATGCGCCTGGGAGGCATATTCTGACCGGCACTCGCGGAAATTTCGGCATAAGCCTCGTAAACCTCGGCATAACCGTTAAAAAACAGGTTGTGTTCGAGATCCCGCTCCCTGAGCCGCATGCTGTGATCCGCAAGCTCCAGTCCTTCTTCCCTGGCAAAATGTCTTGCCGTTTCAATATAGGCTTTTCCGGCAGCATCGCCATCAGCGAGCAGGTACCATTCGATCCCCAAAAGGTTTGCGGCCTTAATCAGCGGGGGTATGCCGCACTGGGCAAATTCCACGCAAACGACGCCCTCCAGCGACAGGTCATAGCCGCACAGCCTCGCGAGGTGGGGGAGAAGCCAGATCTCCGATTCACCTTCGACAAGCAGCCAGCAACGGGCAAAGGTAGCCGTGCTCAGCCGCATGCGCACATGATAGCTCAGACGACGCAGCTCTTCGCTGGAGAGGCTTCCCGGCCTGACCCAGTGCTGGCTTATTTTTCCTTCATGCCTGGAAATCCTCCTGATATCCTCCAGCGGGAATCCTGCCAGCAGGTTGCCTGACTGGGTGCTGATGATCTTTTGCCATTTCAGCCTCTCGATCAATAATTTGACCGACTCAAGGGTCATAGGGTGCAGATGCGCCTCAGGATCTTCGATGATGATGATCGGCTCGGCGGAAGGATCTGCCATAAAGCTGCCTGACTGAAGGAAAGCCGCGGTAAAAAGCAGCATTCCGATTTTTTCGGCAGCGGAACCATGCCTCAAAACAACGCTTTTTCTCGGAAATTCCTTATTTAATGGCCTTCTGCCAAGGATTTCATAAATGATCTGCTCCATGGCAGGCCCTTCCTGTGAAAAGAGGTTCGAAACCTGGTTGAGATACTGCAATGCTGCGCGGTAACCTGCCTGCAGATCCTGGTCCCCGCCCTCTGTCGTCCCGGAAATGAGGTTCAGGTAAGACTGGCGGATCTTTTCATCGATTTTTTCGTCAGCTTCCGGCAGATCTTCCAATTGCAAGGTATTTTGCATTTTGTTCACCGTTTCTTCGGGTAAATTTGCCAGGATGCCGCTTTTGATGCGGAAAACCGGGTTCAGCCGCCTGATCCAGGAAAGAACGGCGACATCATCCGACAATCCCATCTGCATTTGACCTCCGGCGTAAATTAGCCATTTTGCTTTTGATTCTTCCCCCTCCGAAACGGGTTCCGCGTTGACTTCCAGTATGAATTCCTGTATAACCTTAGGATTATCGGGCAAAGTAAATCCAAAATCATTGTTCCGCATGAATGACCATTCATCCGGTTTCCTTTCACGAAAAGCAATCCGGATGTTTATCGGGCCCACATGCCTGTAACCTTCCGGACCGGCCTGCAAAAAGAAATCCTGGTATTTAAAAACGATCGGACGGTTTTCCGGAATGGGCGAAAGGACAAGGCAGATCGCTTCAAGCAGGGTGGTTTTCCCGGAATCATTTTCTCCTATTAAGACGGTATTATCGCCAAAATCCAGCCTGGCCGAGCGTATACCGCGAAAATTCTCTATTTCAAGACGACTGAGGTACATGGCCCAAAGTTAAGTCTTTTTGGCCTTTTCAATCGATTTTGTTTTAACTTTGAAAAGGTTTTTAAGGCAGGTTAATTTAATAAGACATTTTATGAAACGCTTGATTATTAATGCAATTGCAATTTGTCTGATTACTTTTGTTTTTACCGGAGCGTTTGGACAGTCGAAAGAAGAAATGAAGACTGTTGTTGCCGGGATGAACCAGGAACTGATCGATCTTGCCAAAGCAGGCAGGTTCGAAGCCATGGGGAAATATTATGATATGGATGCCATTTCGATGCCTAATTACATGCCAATTGAAGTCGGCTATCAGCTCATCCTGAAAAATAATCTAGGGAGAAAAAGTGGCGGCTATAAAATTCTCGACGGGAAAAAGACTACTAAAGAACTGATTATAGGGACAGACATGATGGTGGATATCGGGGCCTATACCCTGACGGCTACTTTCCCCGGGCTGGCAAAGCCAAAAGTGACAGATGGCAAGTATCTTAATGTCTGGAAGAAAGATAAGGAAGGGGCGTGGAGAATCGTGGCCGAAACATGGAATGCCGACAGGAACCCGAATGTGCCTCAGAAGTAGCGATATGACGATCTGGCGATAAGATAAAGTAACTAACAGAGTAATTTATATGAACAGAATTCCAGAAGTTATCAGACAATCCATTGAGATTAAGCAAAAGATGCTTGCGGACAAGGAAATACTTGATGCAATTGGCGATATAGCTGAAACCTGCTCGCAATCCTTGTGCGACGGCAATAAGATCATGTTCTGCGGGAATGGAGGCAGTGCGGCTGATGCACAGCATCTTGCAGCAGAATTGTCGGGAAAGTTCTATTACGACCGGAAGCCTCTTGCAGCTGAGGCTCTTACGGTAAACAGCTCTTTCCTTACATCGGTGGCAAATGACTATTCTTTCGAAGAAGTCTTTTCCCGCATGGTGGATGGTTCTGGTCACCAGGGCGATGTTCTGATAGGCCTATCCACCTCGGGAAATTCCGAAAATGTCATCCGGGCGTTTAAGGCAGCCCATAAGAAAGGGGTCATTACTGTCGGGCTTACCGGCGAATCAGGCGGAAAGCTGGCAGCGCTTTCTGATTTTATCATCAGGGTGCCGTCTTCAGATACGCCACGTATCCAGGAAGCGCACATTTTAATCGGTCATATTGTCTGTGAAATTATCGAAAGAAACCTGTTTCCCAGATGACCGGTGAAGCGATCATACTTGCCGGAGGACTGGGAACCCGGCTCAATGAAGTAGTTGCAGATATACCTAAATCAATGGCCCCCATAAACGGAAGGCCATTTTTGGAATACCTGCTGGACTTCCTTGACCGCTGGGGGCTGAGAAGAGTGATACTGTCAGTCGGATATAAGAGGGAAATCATCCAGGCCCATTTTGGAGATCAATATAAAACATTGAAGATTGTCTACGCGATCGAAGAAGAACAGCTGGGTACCGGTGGGGCAATTTTAAATGCCCTTCCTTATGTTGAAGGTCATACGACCTTTATCTTTAACGGTGATACTTATTTTGATGTGAACCTGCAGCGCCTGGACGATTTCCGCCGGATCAAGGAAGCCGATCTTTGCCTGGCGATGCGGTTCGAGATCAACCCTTCCCGCTTTGGCATCCTTGAGTTTGATAATAATAACAGGATCACAAAGTTTCTTGAAAAATATGACGGGCTTGACGAAGGTTATATCAATGGCGGCGTTTACGTTGTAAGGAAAGATTACCTGTTGCGGTTCGGATTGCCGGAAAAGTTTTCCTTCGAAAGGGATTTCCTGCAGAAATATTACCAGACGGAAGAAATCTACGGCATGAGGTGTTTTTCCTATTTCCGTGACATCGGCATCCCCGAAGATTATGAAAAAGCGATCGATGAATTTAAAAAACTTATCCTTTACTAGAGACTGGACACTTTTCCTGGATCGCGACGGGGTCATCAGCCGGCTGATCCCGGATGATTATGTGAAGCGATGGGAAGATTTTCATTTCCTTGAAGGAGTGCTTGAATCCCTTGCAATACTGGGAAGCATCTTTGGCCGGATTATCGTCGTAAGCAACCAGCAGGGCATTGGAAAAGGGATGATGAGTGAAGAAGATATGAATATCATCGATCTGAAAATGAAACAGCAGATCACACAATCAGGCGGGCGTATCGATGCTTCCTATTACAGCCCTTATCTTTCATACGAAAATAACCCTGACCGGAAACCCGGGACAGGCATGGGCTTAAAGGCCAAAGCCGATTTCCCCGAAATTGATTTTTCCAGGTCGGTTATGGTCGGAGACAGTATTCCCGACATGGAATTCGGAAAAAGACTGGGCATGATTACTGTCTTTATTAGTGAAGATGAAAATAATCTGCTTGCCGGGGATTTGATTGATTTTCAATTCCGGTCCCTGCTGGATTTTAGCAAAAAGTTGCAACCATAAATTCGACCAATAACCAATAACCACTAACCAATGACCAGGAACCAGGAACCAGGAACCACTAACCACTAACCACTAACCACTAACCAATAACCAATAACCATTGAAACCATCCCTCATCCTGATAATCTTCCTCCTCTACACAGCCCTGCTGTTCTTCATTACATGGCTTACCGCCAGGAAAGCGACCAACAGGGCATTTTTCATCGGGAATAAAGAATCACCCTGGCTGGTGGTGGCTTACGGCATGATCGGCGCTTCACTGTCAGGTGTAACTTTTATGTCTGTCCCCGGCTGGGTCGGTGATACACAGTTTTCTTACATGATGGTGGTGCTGGGGTATCTTTTCGGTTACTTCGTGATAGCCACCGTCCTGATGCCGATGTATTACAGACTTAACCTTACCTCTATATATTCATACCTCGATGGCCGTTTCGGGTTCTGGTCCTACAGGACGGGCGCGTTCTTTTTTCTCATGTCACGCACCATCGGCGCATCTTTCCGGATGTTCCTGGTGGTTAATGTCCTGCAGGTCTTCGTTTTCGACGCATGGGGCGTACCTTTTACCGTAACGACGCTGATTTTCATCATTCTTATATTGCTTTACACTTTTAAAGGCGGGATCAAAACCATCATCTGGACGGATACGGTCCAGACGACATTCATGCTCACTAGCCCTGGTATTGACGATCTACATGATCACTAAAGACCTCGGGCTGGATTTCGGCAGGATGTTCAATTCGGTGTGGGACAGTCAATATTCGAAGATGGTTTTCACGGACTGGCA
Source organism: uncultured Bacteroidales bacterium (assembly GCA_963823285.1). GTDB lineage: Bacteria > Bacteroidota > Bacteroidia > Bacteroidales > JAGOPY01 > JAGOPY01. The sequence goes on from CAWGKX010000014.1 coordinate 394,969, forward strand.
TGACCGGCGGTTCTACCTGAAAGGATTGCTCAGCGGGGCTTTCATTGCTATAGTCATGACCGGACTCGACCAGGAAATGATGCAGAAAAACCTGAGCTGCCGTTCATTGAAAGATGCCCAGAAAAACATGTTTTCCTTCAGCCTGGTGCTTGTCTTTGTGAATTTTCTGTTTTTATTCCTCGGGGCGGCGCTTTTTCTTTTTACCACGCAGAAAGGCATCAGCCTGCCCGGAAGATCAGACGACCTTTTTCCAATGGTAGCCATCAATCAGTTAGGTCCTGTCGCCGCGATAGTTTTCATCATCGGGTTGATTTCCGCAGCTTATCCCAGCGCCGACGGGGCGCTGACCTCTCTGACCACTTCGTTCAGCATCGATTTCCTGGGAATCAATAAAAACGATAAACTTTCCGAAAAACAAAAACAAAAGACCAGGTACATGGTCCATGCAAGCTTTGCAGGCATTATTGCTGGTGGTGATAGTCGTCTTTCGCGCCATTAATGACCGTGCAGTGATCGACAAGCTTTTCACCATAGCCGGATATACCTACGGACCTCTGCTCGGGCTCTATGCTTTCGGCCTTTTTACAAGGTGGAAGGTGAAAGACAGATGGGTGCCCCTGATCGCCGTGATTTCCCCGGTGATGTGTTACTTTTTGAGCAAATATGATGAGCTGTTATTAAATGGTTATAACTTTGGATTTGAGCTTTTGATCATAAACGGTATTTTTATGTTTATTGGTCTGGTCTTAATTCGACGCAAATAAATTCCTAATTAATTCATAATTAATTACATGAGTAATTTCAGATTCAAAGCGATTGAAATTTCCTTATCAAGGTCTTATGATAAGAAACCCCTTTCAAACGGCAGGAAAATCTCGGAATATTTCGGCGAGATGACCTTTGGCATAAGTGTCATGCGTGAATTTCTTTCCAAGGAAGCTTTTAAGGGTGTCATGAATGCCATGGATACCGGTGAAAAGATCGACCGGCGGGTTGCAGACCAGGTGGCTGCTTCTATGAAGACCTGGGCGATCAGCAAAGGCGCTACCCATTATACCCACTGGTTTCATCCGCTGACGGGGGCAACTGCCGAGAAACATGATGCTTTTATTGTCCCCGTGGATGATGGAAAAGCTATCGAGAATTTCAACGGCGACCAGCTTGTCCAGGCTGAGCCTGATGCATCGAGCTTCCCGAGCGGCGGCATCCGGAATACTTTTGAAGCACGGGGTTATACGGCATGGGACCCGACTTCGCCGGCTTTCATCCTTGACTCTACACTTTGTATCCCGACGATCTTCGTCTCTTATACCGGCGAAGCGCTCGATTATAAAACGCCCCTGCTGAAAGCGCTTCATGCACTGGATAAAGCCGCCGTGGAAGTCTGCCGGTATTTTGATAAGGACGTGACGAAGGTCATCTCCACGCTGGGGTGGGAGCAGGAATATTTCCTGATCGATTCGGCCCTTTTTGCCGCCAGGCCCGACCTGGTGCTTACCGGCCGCACTTTATTCGGCCATCCGTCAGCAAAAGACCAGCAGCTGTCCGATCATTATTTCGGGAGCATCCACGAAAGAGTGGCCAATTATATGCGCGATGTCGAGTACGAATCTCACCGCCTGAGCATCCCCCTGAAAACACGCCATAACGAAGTGGCGCCTAACCAGTATGAGTGCGCGCCTATCTACGAAGAGGCCAACCTGGCAGTCGATCACAACCAGCTCCTGATGCACCTGCTGAAAAAGGTGGCCAATCACCATCATTTTACCGTTCTGCTCCATGAAAAGCCATTTGCCAGCGTAAACGGGTCGGGAAAGCATAATAACTGGTCACTGGCGACCAACACGGGCGTTAACCTGCTGTCGCCCGGTAATTCGGCGAAGACCAACCTGCAGTTCATCGTTTTCATCGTGAACATCCTTCGTGCCGTTTACGAACATGCAGATTTGCTGCGGGCAGGCATTGCCTCCGCCGAGAATGACCTGCGCCTTGGCGCCAACGAAGCGCCTCCCGCCATCATATCAGCTTTTATAGGATCTCATCTTACAAAAATCCTGGATGAAATCGAGAAAAAAGTCAAAAAAGGACAACTTACCAGCGATCTGCAGGAGGAATTGAATGTCAATATCTCCAAGATCCCTGAAATCCTTAGGGATAATACCGACAGGAACCGTACGTCGCCCTTTGCCTTTACGGGGAACAAGTTTGAATTCCGGGCCGTAGGGTCATCCGACACCTGTGCCAGGGCCATGATCATCCTGAATACTATCATGGCCGACCAGCTCAGGAAATTTAAGGAAGAGGTCGACAGCCTGATTGCAAACAAGGTGAAGAAGAATGAGGCCATTTTCCGGGTTCTCAAGCGGTATATCACGGAATCAAAAAGCATACGGTTCGAAGGCAACAGTTACAGCGAAGAATGGATTGATGAGGCCGCAAAAAGAGGTTTATCCAATATCAGGTCTACTCCGAAGGCAGTCAAGGCTTATATCTCTCTAAAGTCGGTAAAGCTTTTCAGTGATCATGGCGTGTTTACCGAGAGGGAGCTTCAGGCCAGGTATGACATCAAACTTGAAAGCTTTGCCCGGAAATTGCAGATAGAATCCCGCATGATGGGCGACCTGGCAAAGAATCACCTGATACCGACTGCCATCCGCTACCAGAACACATTGATCGAAAATGCCATGGGCCTGAAAGAAGTCCTTGATGCAAAAACCTATGTTAAGCTGTCGAAGAACCAGGTGGATTCGATAAAAGAAATGTCCGAACACATCAGCATTGTCAGAAATAATTTAGAATTGATGCTGCAGGAGAGGAAGAAGGCAAACCGCCTTGCGACCATGGAAGAAATGGCGATTGCCTATGATGAAAAGGTCAAGCCGTACTTTGATGTTATCCGTTATCACATCGATAAGCTGGAATTGCTTGTGCAGGACGACCTCTGGCCTTTGCCCAAATACCGCGAGATCATGTTCCTGAAATAAAAATCATCATTCAGATCAATAAAAATTATCATGTTAAAACGACTGAGATTTGCAATCATTCTGATTATCCTGACGCTTGTGGCCGCCCGCCCGGTTACAGCGCAGGTCAGGGTAACGCAGATTACCAGCCCCGACATGCTGAGCGGAAAGAAGGGCATAGTTTATACCTTGCCACGGACCATTATCGATGTTGACCTTTGGATCACAAAGACGCAGCAGTTCCCGGGCCCGCTTGCACAATTTGCCAGGGATTATATAGGCCTTGATAATGTGATTACCAAGAGCGTAGTGAGCTATTCGATAGATAAAACCGGGCTGAGGGCTTCGACAGAACCGGACCCGGGAAGGATTTATCTTATCGAAAAGGAGGAGAAAATTTCAGGCCAGATATGGATTTCTTTCGGGAAACCAGCGCCCGTTTTAACTATTGAGAAATTCGACAAGACTCCCGCTCCTGAAGGCTTTACAAGCTGGAATGAAAATCTGTTCGTTACGCCGGATGCGGAGCATCTTTTCAGGAAATATACCGAATCGCCCACCAGGCTTGTGATCGATACGATTATAAGGAAAGTCAGTATTGACACGATGGTAATTGAACAGAAGATTTTCAAGCGTTCAATGGTGGAGTTTACCGACGAGGAGAAAGCACAGGAAGCTGCCGAGCAAATCAGGAAAATCGAGCAGGACAAGTACAACCTGCTGATCGGTTACCAGGAGACTGCCTATTCGCGCGAAACCCTCGAGTTCATGTGCAGCCAGCTGGATGCACAGAAGAGGGAATATCTTAAATTATTTACCGGCGTAAGTGTGACGGAGAATTTGAAATTCGATTACCAGGTTATTCCTGAAGCAGATAATGAAGATCAGAAATACAGCGTTGCAGGGTTTTCAAAGAGCAACGGTTTAGTCGCACCTGAAGGGCAGAATGAAATTTCCGTAAGTCTGAAATCAGATGCCGGAAATATATCTTTCGTGCCCGATGCCAACCTGGCGTATACCGGCCTGGTTTACCGGGTCCCGCGGACAGTTGAGGCTGTATTATCTTTCCAGGGAAAAGAACTTGCATCACAGCGAATGGAAGTCCTGCAGCTTGGCAGCGTCCTGGCCTTGCCCCTTGAATTCAAGAAGGTGGAATTTGATGCGGTGACCGGAGAGTTAAGATCGGTGGTAATAGAATAACACAGCTTAAGAAGCCAGCGGCTGGGCATACCTGGCCACATCAGCCGCGGTGATCTGCCCGTCACACAGGATGGTCAGGCGTTCCACCACATTTCTGAGCTCACGGATATTTCCGGTCCATTTCATGCGTTTGAGTTCCTCAAAAGCATCTTCTGTAAAGAAAATCATGGGTTTGCCCTGTTCGGCGCAAATTTCCTCCATGAAATAATTGGCCAGTATCGGCACATCCTCAGCCCTTTCGTGAAGCGGCGGAACATGGATGATGATGACGCTCAGGCGGTGATAAAGATCTTCCCTGAACCTGCCGGCGGCAATTTCTTCAGGGATGTTCTTGTTCGTGGCGGCAATTACGCGTACATCCACCGGGATATCCTTTTCGCCGCCCACCCGCATGATCTTATTTTCCTGCAGTGCCCTGAGTACCTTGGCCTGGGCGGAAAGACTCATATCGCCGATCTCGTCGAGGAATAGCGTGCCCCCGCTGGCAAGCTCAAAATCGCCTTTGCGTTGCTTTATAGCAGAGGTAAACGATCCTTTCTCATGCCCGAAAAGGTTGCTCTCGATCAGCTCCGATGGGATAGCAGCGCAGTTCACTTCGATGAAAGGCCCTTTGGAACGCTGGCTTTTTTCGTGCAGTTGCCTGGCGACAAGCTCTTTTCCGGTTCCGTTATCACCCGTGATGAGCACTCGTGCATTAGTAGGCGCCACACGGTCGATCATTTCCATGATACTTTTCATGATTTCGCTTTCGCCGATGATCTCGTATTTCTTGCTGACCCGTTTTTTCAGGAACCTTGTTTCATTGAGAAGGCGTGATTTATCGAGCGCATTACGGATGGTGACCAGAAGCCGGTTCAGGTCGAGCGGCTTGGCGATATAGTCGAATGCTCCCTTTTTGAGGGCTTCCACTGCAGTTTCGATGGTGCCATGACCGGAGATCATGATCACCGGCGTTTCGTACTCGTTCAGGATATGTTCCAGCACCTCGATTCCGTCCATCTGGGGCATTTTGATATCGAGCAGGATAACGTCGAACTCCGACTGTTTGAGCATCTCCAGTGCCGTGATGCCGGAATCCGCGTCACTGACCTCATATTTCTCGTAACCGAGAATATCTCTCAGGGTATTTCGTATGCTTTTTTCGTCGTCTACAACAAGGATCCTGGACATAGGGGAAATATTATTTCAAGCCGTAAAGTTATGGATTTAGAATTTACAGTTTACAGCCGATATCTATATAGTCATTTGTCAGGCTTTTAAAGGGTATAGAAGCCAATCTTTGGGTTATCAAAAAAAGCATTGTTAATATTCCATAATCTTTCATTCGTACTTAGCACTCTTTTAAAAGGATTGATTCTTTTGACCCTGGACGGGCAGGTGCTGTGATAGATAAGTTAGTTTACTATTTATAAGGGTTGACGGAGGAAAAGAGACGGATCGTGGCGGGGGGATGGCGGTGTCAGATTCCCGCTTTCGGATGGTCAAGCTTAAATAACAGGAATTAACAGTAAGGTGTTAAAAACAAAGATGTTACAGGAATTTCATTAAATAATAAAAGGGCAACTTGGGATTCAAAACACGACTAATGAAAACAAGAAGCCCTTTTGGGAAAAGTTCCTTGTACAAAGGAAAGAAAATTTCAAAGAGATTATAGTTCAGTGTGCTAAATAAAATAGGAGAAAAGAGCGGTTACAAGGAAAGAAACAGTGGAAAGATTAATGCGAGAACTTTAATTGTAGGTTTTATGATGATGGTTTCTAAAAACAGGAACACCGACGAGAGCTGGGCACAGGAAATTTCTCTAGAGAGGAAATCCACCGTGAGCAAGCAGGCCATCGAAGAGCGCATGGGTCCGGAAACAACAAATATGGTGAAAATGGCTCTGGAAGAGGAGTTGCGGAAAAGTTTATTAAAACAGAGGCACCTCGACAGACAAAGCGTTCAAAAGTTCAAATCAATTAAAATAGAGGATAGTACGACCATCAATTTACCTGATGAGTTGTCATTTGCATTTTCGGGCAACGTATCCAAGGGGAAAAAGAAATCACAAATCAAGATACATGCTCTGTTTAATTTGTCTCATCATGCCTTCCAATTCATGGATTTGCATGGTTTTACAAGAAATGATCAGTCATTAGCTGCCCAGGCATTAACCTGTTTAGAACCGGGCGATTTATTACTTCGAGACATGGGATTCCTGGTTTTGGGTGTATTAGATCGGATAGATAAACTGGGGGCCTATTTTATAAGTAGAAAGAAGTCAAAAATTAAGGTTCTAGATCCAGAGACGGGTCAGGAAATAGATCTACTTAAGATACTGCGAAAGAAGAAAACCATTGATAAAATCGTATTGGTCAGTAAAGAGCAAAAAATTAAAATGCGTCTGGTGATCGTCCCACTACCCTCGGATCAGGCTGCTGAAAGAAGAAGAAAAGCCAGGCGGGATAGGGATAAACGATTGAATCACAACCAGGAATATTATGAGTTGCTGGGGTATATGATTTTCATTACCAATATACCTCCATCCTGTTGTAACACTCAGGAAATTAAAATGCTATATGGCCTGCGATGGCAGATTGAAATCATCTTCAAGGCTTGGAAAAGCTGCTTTTCAATTGATAAACTCATCCCTGACTATTTCGGACTAAACAGGCCAGTCATTTCGGAGTAAAGTAGGCCAGCGATTCCGGAGTAAACTAGGCCAGTCATTCCGGAGCAAACCAGGCCAGCAAACTGGTAAAATTTTCATCAGGATCCTGGATAGTTTTTGTTCTGAAGCGGAAATAAACTACTGACATTCCGGCATAAAGTAGGCCACTTGTTTCAAAGGCAACATGGGATCGTATAAAGAAGAAAAACTTTAAACGATGTCAAATAAACCCATAACCATGTTGCAAATACGACGTATTTTACAATTAAAACCAGGGCAAGACCAACCGTGAAATTGCCGGGAAATTGCATGCAGCCCGTGAAACGGTGAACGGATATGTGAAACAGCTTCCCCTGCTTGGGAAAAGCTTTGACGAACTGTTAAAACTAAACGACGAAGAATTTTCTTCTCTGGTTTATAAAGAATCTGACCTGGATCAACAACGATTGGCGGTATGCTGATCTGCAACAACGTATACCCGGATTGAACGATGAACTTAAAAAGCCCCATGCAACCCGAATGATCCTGTGGGAAGAATACCGGCAAAGGTACCTGAAGGATATGGTTATACACAGTTTTGTGAACATCTGAACCGTTATCTTGCAAATACAGCAGGCGGTCATGCATTTTGACCATGAACCTGCTGCCAGCATGATGTTCGATTTTGCGGGAAATAAAATCCCTTTTACCGATCTTCAAACCGGAGAGATCATTTGGTGTCCGGTACTTGTCTGTATGCTTCCCTTTTCTGGTTATACTTACATCGAAGCCTCATGCTGTCAGCCAACCGGGAACGGCTGTTCCAAAGCATTGAATAATGCTTTGAATTATTTTGGCGGCGTTCCCCGATCGGTCAAAGACCGATAACATGAAACAGATCGTTAAAAAGAGCAACCGGTACGAGCCTTCTTTCGAAGAACTGGCCCAGCAATGGTCACTGCATTATGGAACGACACTGATGGCTGCCCGGGTTAGAAAACCCCGGGATAAAGCTTCGGTTGAAAGCCATGTGAACGCTGTTTATAACCGGATTTATGCCCGTTGCGCAACAGGTTTTTCATAGTGTCGAGCAGATGAATGAGGCTTTGTGGGAAGAGTTGGGAACGGTTTAATAATCGTAACTTTCAGCGTTGTGATTACAGCCGTCGTGACCGTTTCCTGCTACATGAAAAAACGTTGTTGCTTCCCTTGCCTCCAGGAACCCTTTATCCCTAAAAACAAGGTTATTGCAAAGGTTCAGCGAAACTATCATGTCACCCTCGGAGAGGACTGGCATCATTACAGTGTTCCATTTAAACACATCGGCAAAATGGTAAAGATCATTTATGATACCGACCATGTTGAGATCTATCTTGATACAATCCGTATCGCTTGCCATAGGCGCAATTATCACAGAAACGGGCACACCACCCTGGAGGAACACATGCCTCCGCATCAGCAGCATTATGCCCGGAGTAAGGGCTAGAACCGGGAGTATTTTATTGAAAAAGCCACCCCGATCGGCATCCACACAACCACAGCCGTGACTCGGATACTTGAACAGAAAATCTTCATCGAGCAAACCTATAACTCTTGCCTGGGTGTATTCCGACTGGGTGAAAAATACGGCAATGATCGCTGGAAGCTGCTTGCCGGCGTGCCCTGGCAGGATATAAAGTGACCTATATGGTCATTAAGAACATCCTGGAACATAATCTTGACAGGACTGCTTCACAACCAGATCTTATGATCAGAATCCCGGAACATGAAAACATCCGGGGAGCTGAATCATATCAATAAATCTTAATTATCCACCTTAAAACAAAAATACATGATCAACACAGATCAAACACTGGAACAACTGAATCAGTTAAAACTGCTTGGGATGGCTCAGGCCTACGGGACCACCCTGGCATTGCCATCCCACGAACTCCCCACCGCCCACGAGCTCATGGCCCTGCTGGTCGAGGCTGAGCAACTCAGCCGGACCCACCAACGCACCCAGCTGTACCTTAAACTTAGTAATCTTCGCTATGATGCGGTACTGGAGCAAGTCAAGTGCTCCCCGAACGCAACATGACCCGGGATCAAATACTTGCACTGGCTGATTGTACTTTTATACAACGGGCAGAAAATATCCTAATAACCGGCTCGACCGGCTGTGGGAAAAGTTATCTCGCCTGCGCCTTTGGGCGGCAGGCGTGTACCCTGGGATACAAAACCCTTTACCTGGGCATGAATCGGTTTGCAGAAAAACTGGCCTTATCAAAACTAGAAGGGTCTTATATCAAACTGCTTAACCATATCGAAAAAGATACCGCTGATCATTATCGATGATTTTGGACTTACTCCCCTGGAAAACCAGGTAAGGATAGCCTTGCTGCAAGTCCTGGAGGACCGGTATGGCAAACGGTCTACCATCATCACTTCCCAGCTCCCGGTGAACAAATGGCATCAATATATCAATGAACCCACACTGGCCGATGCGATTATGGACAGATTGTCAGGTTCAGCGCATCGATTTGAAATAAAAGGAGAATCGTTAAGAAAAAAATGATTAGAAAAAAATTAGTATTTTTATCCCCATGTTGTCCTTTGAAACAGTGGCCTACTTTAGTCCGGAATCACTGGCATAGTTTACACCGAAATAAGTGGCCTTATTTATATGAGACGTGTTGAGAAGGGTAAATCAAAAATGTGAACTCTAAATATTATCAGGGATAAATTGTTAGCAAGAATATTTGCGGAGGTTAGCAAGAGATACTCCCTATGTGAATACACATCGGTTTGACCACTGCCTAAAAATATTTGTAAAATAATTTGGTTTTATCTTAGAACTCCTTAACAAATTGACAATGGTGTGCCGCGCCGTTTATTTTTTCTTTCCCGGTGCGTCATTCCCGTGAAAACGGGAATCTGCCTGCCCTACTACCAATCATTCCTTTCCATTGTGCCTGTGGCGTTACCATTCTGTCGTACCTACGGCATTCTTTTAAAAGGATTGATTCTTTTAACCCTGGACGGGCGTCCAGGGCTACTTTCAATTGTCCTTCCAGGACAAAATATGAAATAACCGACATTTACTACGAATACCGAATATCCTAACAGGAGGCAGACACCCGTCTGTTCGATCTTTCACCCAATCATTTCACCTCTTCACCATCTTCCCTGTTGCAACATTCTTTCCTTTGACCTTAAGAACGACAAAATACAGTCCGGCCGGAAGATCGCTTAAGTTAACCGTAGTTTCCGTCAGATCCTGTGTCGCAGATACATTGATGACAGGCATCCCCATGGAGTTGTAAATAACGATTTCCTTTTCATTATAGCCGAATATGTCCGGATACCTTATAGAAACAATATTCCTTGCAGGGTTTGGCGCAATGGCCAGTTGCTGAACCGGAACGGAGGGCTGGTTTCCGGCAGAGGTCAGCAAGCCCAGGGAATCAACTTTGAGGATGTAAATATCCAGTTCCTGGTCTTGAAAAGTCGTATCATATCGTGTTGCCATCATCAGGCAACCGCCATCCTGAGTGGCTTTGAGTCCCCAGAGAAAGTAGCCGGCATCACCGCCATAGAACCTCTGCCAATTAAGGTTAAGATTTGAGTCCAGATTATCAAGAATTAACCAGGAATCCGGCTGATATACTCCAAGTTGAGGATGGATATTCGAAGCTCCTCCGAAATAAATGCTTTCGGGGACAATAAAATCCAGGTTTGAACATGCCCCTACGTAAGTAATTGTATCACCGGTTTTGCCAAAATGGTTTCCTGTGACAAAATCGTCATCAGAATTTAATTTGATAATTGCATTATCTGTGCGCGTAGGATTGTAAATTTGTTTTTCGCCGGTAACCAAATATATTGAATCATTTAGCCATCTTGATGAATGATTAAAATATAGTCCATATGGAATTGAATCAGCAGAAATATAATTAAATGATGAATCAAACACTGCTATTGTGCCTGAAGTATTAGGAGCGCCTGGAAAATCTCCATATGCAAAAACGTTATACCCTCCGTTATTATTCTCAATGAGGTCAAACTCCATCTGTATGCCATCTAAAATAAGAATGGATTGATTTATCCTATCAGCTGAACAGTTTAGTTCAGAGAAAAATATATCTGGTTCTCCTTGTGGTTGAACCACAATACCACATATCACAAAATTGCCCTTACGGTTAATTATTGATTCAAGATCAACTACACTATAACCATTAAAATGATATGTTTTGTTTTTTAAAATGTTAAAATTATCATCAAGTATAAGAATCCACATTTCATCATTAAGGCCGCCGGATTTTGAACCTTTAGCTCCAAAAATAATAATTGAATCATTCTTGTAATATACACTTCCGAAATATGAAGTGGTGTCTTGATTGTAGAATTCATGTTCATATATCAATTGACCGTAAGAATTTAAAACTAATAAATATGCCTGATCAATTGCTGATTCCCTGTTATATTTTCGGCCAACCATGTAAAAATTTCCTAAATCATCTTCTGCACCGTCAAATACTCTTTCATCATTAGATGTGCTGACAATGTAGGTCCAAGTTGACTGACCATTACAAAAAAAAGATGTCAATACCATCAGTGCATGAAATAATATGGATAAATATAGATATTTCATAATTAATGTATTATATATAATGTAAATAGTCAGCCAACGAAAAATGTTGGCTGACTATTTATTAATTTAAAAAGGTGAAATTCCTATTTCTGTTTCATGTCTAACACCATAACTTATATCGTAATGATGTGCTTCATAATAATAATCATTTCCAAACGCGGCCAGCCAAATGACATCAATGAAAAAAAATTCTTTATTAATAAAAGTATTGTTGTCATCAATTATATAAGGTATTCCATTAGCGGATATATAAAAATTCAATTCTTCTGGATACAAGCATTGTATAAAATCACTAGGATTCCAAGAAAAGTAAGAATATCCACGATTTCCTCTTGGTGAAGGTTCGTATGGATAATTTTCCGGATCAACATCTGATACTGTAACGATTTGATCATAATATATTCTTACATTTTGGACAGGTGCGATCAATGGATGTAGCAATTTATATTCTAATTCAGTCGTTGCATCCCGACCTATATACTGCCCTTCGTATTCATCACATTTACCAGCGAGATCACCAGAATACCAGTAATCAGTTGATCCAAATGAACCGTATATATTCGGCGTATAATTATATGCAATAACGGAAACCATCATTAAATCCAGTGTTCCGACAGAATTGCTCACATCGACAATATCACACATTATCACATGTTTTGGCGAGCCTTGAATACCATTGTAGCGCACTTCCAAACTATCGACCATATTTTCATAAGCGGAAGCCAAATCATTTTGATTCACAGTGCCGTTTTGGTTTAAATCAATTGAGAAACTGCTGGTATCTTTTGAAAGATATACAAAATCTGAATCATAAATGGCATAAGAGAAATTAAGTGTGGCTTCTGCATACCATATGGCATCTTCGATACTGTAGGTTGATCCACTTTTTAGGTTACTTTTCATATTATTTAAGAAAGCCTGGACCTTTATCTCAGTTTCATCCACAGGCTTAATCAATTGGTCTGAATCAGGTTTTGGTTCAAAGGTTTTCTTGCAACTAAAGATAGTGATTATTGCAATAAGCGAAATAATTGAAACTAACAAAGACTTTTTCATACGAAATAAATTTGAGGTTAATAATAAATGGATTAATTGTAAATCTTTAAAGCTCATAATGTGACTTAATGTCAGAAGACACTTTAAGGAGGAAACAAATGCTTAAGAAAGAGGATCAGAGCAAATTTGCCTTGTCTATGGTATAAAAAGAGAATTCCGACCATTGCAATCAATGCCTGTTCGTATTTAGCAGAATATGATATATTATTCATTCAGGCAATGATACTAAAGTAACCCTCCGGTCTGATGCATCTTGATTGGCTCTTTCCTGCCCTGTACCTTTGTCGCCCAAAACAATAATTTATATGCAGAAGTCGGAAAATCGGCAAACACAGATGTTTGCCTTAATTGAAGAATAATTTCAGGGCAAGATGAACCGGAAGGAATTTTGTCGTCAAAAGAACATCGCGGTAAATTGTTTTTATTACTGGCAGAAAAAGTACCGGCAGCAAAGCCAGGAAAGTCATGCAGGATTTATTCCAGTCCGCACCGGAACTGGTTCCAGGACAGGATTTTCTCAGCCGATTGTCTTATCCTATCCCAACGGCATCAGTTTGCAATTGCCAGCAGGGACTCCGATTGCTGTAATCAGCTCATTGCTTCGTTTAGCCTGAGATCATGTTCGCCCTGACAGAATCCCAGCATTTCTTTCTTTACAACCAACCCACCGATATGCGCAAGAGCTTTGACAGTCTGTGTCAGTTAGTAGAAATGGGCATGAAACGTAATCCGCTTTCAGGCGAGGTTTTTCTTTTCATCAACCGTCCGCGTAACCGGATGAAGTTGCTCAGGTGGGAGTTTGGCGGGTTCATCCTGTATTACAAGCGGCTTGAAAGTGGCACGTTTGAGCTACCGGTAAGCGTTTTGAACAGCGCCAGCACGGTTATTAACTGGCCGGATTTGGTCATGATGGTTCAGGGGATCTCGTTGCAACATATACGAACAAGAAAGCGGTACTTACTGACAAATTCTTGTTGATAAAAACCTTCGAAAAGTACAGTATTTTCAAGGGTTATAAAGGTTTTTTACATACCTTTATTTTGTGATTGAACAAGACAAAAAACCAGATAACTCAGCCGACCAGGTTAATCCTTCCAGGGAAGAATATAATCGCATCCTGGCTGAAAATGCTCAGCTAAAATCAACGGTTGAGCGTTTGAGATTTGAACTCGACAAGCTCAAAAGATTATTCCATGGCTCAAAGAGTGAACGTTTTATTGCTGCTGATGAATCAAAGCTTGCTACCAAAGCTGAGACTGTGACGTCCACAACGAAAGAGGTTGATCCTTCTGTTAACAAAGCAGAGAAAGCAAATGGTCATGGACGCCCGAAATTGCCAGCACATCTGCAAAGAGAGGAAATTGTCCTGGAACCTGCCATTGATCTGAGTGGTGCAAAAATGATAGGTACGATTGAAACAGAGATCTTAGAGTATATTGAGGCCAGGATCATTGTTAAGAAGTATATTCGGGCCAAATACCTCTTGCCAGATGGTAGCATTGTTATCGCTGATCTTCCTTCTTTGCCGATTCCCCGTGGTAATGTCGGTCCCGGTTTATTGTCACATCTGATGGTTAGCAAGTATGTTGATCATCTCCCATTTTATCGTCAGCGCCAGATGCTCAAACGCCTGGGCATTGAACTGGCCGAAAGTACGATTAACGATTGGTTCCGCGGTGGGTGTGATCTTGCAGAGCCAGTATATGATTGCCTGAAAAAACGGGTACTCGCAGGTGATTATCTGATGGCTGATGAAACGCCAATTGCAGTACTGACAGAAGATAAACCCGGCTCAACTCACAAAGGCTATTATTGGGTTTATTACAACCCGATTACCAAATCCGTATTCTTTGATTATCAAAAAGGGCGTGGCCGGGAAGGTCCAACGCAGTTACTCAAAGATTTTAATGGCGCATTACAGGCAGATGGTTACGCCGGATATGTGGCCTTTGATCAAAACCCAAACATCACCTTACTTGCCTGCATGGCACATGCACGACGCAAGTTCGATGAAGCCCAAAAGAATGATCAGACCCGAGCGGGACATGCGATGACCTTGATCCAGAAATTATATGACACAGAGCGAAAGGCCCGGGAACAACAGCTTGGTTTTAGCCAACGCAAATCATTACGAATGGTTGAGTCTAAGCCCGTGATGGATGAGTTTTATCAATGGTTAACGGATAATAAACCACCACAAACATTGCCTAAAAGCGCCATAGGCATGGCAATTGAATATACGCTTAACCTTTGGCCAAGGCTCCTGCGTTATCTGGACGATGGCAAATATGAAATCGATAATAACCTGATCGAAAACTCCATCCGCCCGGTTGCCCTGGGCCGGAGAAATTATTTGTTTGCCGGTTCCCATGAAGCCGCTCAAAGAGCCGCTATGATGTATTCGTTTTTGGCCACTTGCAAGATAAATAATATCGAGCCATCTGAATGGATGACAAAGATGTTTACACGAATACCAGACCATTCAATCCACCGTCTGGAGGAACTTCTTCCACAAAACCTTCGCTAATATTTTTTTGTACTTTAGCAATATGCATCAGGCCGGATGCTTAACCACATACTAAATGAAAAACCGAAATCCATAGCAGAAAACCACTAGAAAAAATTTAATGAGGGAATAAATTGCAATTTAAACAAGGTAATTCAATTCTCTCCCGCAGTGAGTATTGAAATTAGCCAGGGACGCCAGTCCCTGGAAAAAAAGCGCAATTGCAATCAAGAGTTCCATAGGCCCTATGTTTGTAAAATGAAGCATAAGTCCGGAAATTTATTAGTTTTAAGTTACCACAATTTAAACCTTTTAAAAACCAGACTTATGCAAACACAAAGTAACAAAATTGATTTTACAGGCCAACATATTTACGTTGGTATTGATGTTCACCTAAAAAGTTGGAAGGTTACAATTTTGACTGAAAGACTACCCTTTAAAACTTTTTCGCAAGATCCCAGGCCTGAATTATTGTATCAGTACCTTAAAAGGAATTTTCCTAACGGGACTTATCATTCGGCTTATGAAGCTGGATTTTGCGGATACTGGATACACAATAAACTTACAGCTCTCGGAATGCATTCCATTGTTGTTAATCCGGCTGATATTCCAACCACGGATAAGGAGAAGGTACAAAAAGCAGATAAAAGAGACAGTCAAAAAATAGCAAAAGCTTTGCGTAACGGCGATCTGAAGGGTATCCATGTGCCCTCTTCCAAAACCCTTGAGGACAGATGCCTGATCCGTACACGGGCAACCATTGTCCAGGATATGACCAGAAATAAAAATCGAATCAAATCATTCCTGCAGTTCCATGGCATTGAGATGCCGGATAACTTTAAAGAACTGACCCATCACTGGACCAAACGATTTATGGCATGGCTGAAAAGCCTTGAAATGGTTGAGCCCAGCGCTAAAAAATCGATTGACCTTTTTATTAACGAAGCCGAACATTTAAGAGCCACGATTCTTGAAGCAACCAAAGCGATCAGGGAATTATCCGAAAAAGAACCGTATGCAAATCAGGTCAAATTGTTACGTGGGATTCCCGGTATCGGTCCCCTGACGGCCATGATCATATTGACGGAACTTGAAACCATAAATCGATTCGGAAACTTTGATAAATTATGCAGTTTTATTGGGCTGATACCCTCAACCCATTCCAGTGGAGAAAAAGAAAACATTGGTGAAATTACCCACAGGGGAAACAGCTTTCTCAGGAGTGCCCTGGTGGAGAGTGCCTGGATTGCCGCAAGAATGGATCTTGCCCTGAATAAATCTTATCATGACTATTGCAAGCGAATGGAACCCAATAAAGCCATTATAAGGATCGCCAGGAAATTATTAAACCGGATCAGGTTCGTCTTAATAAACAATCAACCCTATGTATGCGCTGTGGTTAAGTAAAGCTAAACGATGTAAAACAACTTCTGTGAGACCGCTACCTCTGCCTGCAGTTCTGAGTTATAGAATCTGCTTCCCCAAGGCTGTGGCTCACTTTAGTAAAAAATAAAAGCTGTTCAAATGATGAGTGTTCTGTTATCAAATACGACTAAAGGCTATAAAAATACCCTTAGATGTGAGACTGCTCGTCGTTCCTTGCAGTTCTGAATCCCGGAATCTGCTTTCCGTAGGCTACAGCTCACATTCTATAAAAAATAAAGCGAGGCAATACAGCCCGGTTACCGATCCGGTTCTGTTAATAGAAGGTTGTTTTTATAGATTTAGTTCATTGAAATATCAGACAAGGTAATCGAAGATGAGTTTTTTGAGCCATACGTGACAATGAATACATGAAAAAAGAGCCTCTCTTTGAATCAGAAGCTCTCTTTGGTGTTTTCACCGTCATAAATCCTATTGCTGGTGAGTTGCTCTCCAGCAGAGCTCACTTCCTCTTCGGATTTACTTTGTAAAGATAAAAAATGTGGAAAAATAAATGGCCGGGCTCTTGTTTTACAACATAGAAGGAACGATTGAAATAACAATAATTAAATATTCGCTTTCAGTCGTCCCCAGGGGACTTTATATTTAAATGCCGTCTTCTTTCCCAGGACTGGCGTCCTGGGCTACTCTCGATCGTTCCTTCGGAACGCAAAAGCACCAAATCCAATTGCTAAATCGACTAATCGCCCATTTGCCAAATCTCATCGCTTTTTTCTCCCGCAAGGGAGGTCCGAAAGTAGCCAGGGACGCCAGTCCCTAGGAAAAAAGCGCAATTACAATCAAGAGTTCCATGGCCCTATGTTTGTAAAATGAAGCATAAGTCCGGAAATTTATTAGTTTTAAGTTACCACAATTTAAACCTTTTAAAAACCAGACTTATGCAAACACAAAGTAACAAAATTGATTTTACAGGCCAACATATTTACGTTGGTATTGACGTTCACCTAAAAAGTTGGAAGGTTACAATTTTGACTGAAAGACTACCCTTTAAAACTTTTTCGCAAGATCCCAGGCCTGAATTATTGTATCAGTACCTTAAAAGGAATTTTCCTAACGGGACTTATCATTCGGCTTATGAAGCTGGATTTTGCGGATACTGGATACACAATAAACTTACAGCTCTCGGAATGCATTCCATTGTTGTTAATCCGGCTGATATTCCACCCACGGATAAGGAGAAGGTACAAAAAGCAGATAAAAGAGACAGTCAAAAAATAGCAAAAGCTTTGCGTAACGGCGATCTGATGGGTATCCATGTGCCCTCTTCCAAAACCCTTGAGGACAGATGCCTGATCCGTACACGGGCAACCATTGTCCAGGATATGACCAGAAATAAAAATCGAATCAAATCATTCCTGCAGTTCCATGGCATTGAGATGCCGGATAACTTTAAAGAACTGACCCAATCACTGGACCAAACGATTTATGGCATGGCTGAAAAGCCTTGAAATGGTTGAGCCCAGCGCTAAAAAATCGATTGACCTTTTTATTAACGAAGCCGAACATTTAAGAGCCACGATTCTTGAAGCAACCAAAGCGATCAGGGAATTATCCGAAAAAGAACCGTATGCAAATCAGGTCAAATTGTTACGTGGGATTCCCGGTATCGGTCCCCTGACGGCCATGATCATATTGACGGAACTTGAAACCATAAATCGATTCGGAAACTTTGATAAATTATGCAGTTTTATTGGGCTGATACCCTCAACCCATTCCAGTGGAGAAAAAGAAAACATTGGTGAAATTACCCACAGGGGAAACAGCTTTCTCAGGAGTGCCCTGGTGGAGAGTGCCTGGATTGCCGCAAGAATGGATCTTGCCCTGAATAAATCTTATCATGACTATTGCAAGCGAATGGAACCCAATAAAGCCATTATAAGGATCGCCAGGAAATTATTAAACCGGATCAGGTTCGTCTTAATTAACAATCAACCCTATGTATGCGCTGTGGTTAAGTAAAGCTAAACGATGTAAAACAACTTCTGTGAGACCGCTACCTCTGCCTGCAGTTCTGAGTTATAGAATCTGCTTCCCCAAGGCTGTGGCTCACTTTAGTAAAAAATAAAAGCTGTTCAAATGATGAGTGTTCTGTTATCAAATACGACTAAAGGCTATAAAAATACCCTTAGATGTGAGACTGCTCGTCGTTCCTTGCAGTTCTGAATCCCGGAATCTGCTTTCCGTAGGCTACAGCTCACATTCTATAAAAAATAAAGCGAGGCAATACAGCCCGGTTACCGATCCGGTTCTGTTAATAGAAGGTTGTTTTTATAGATTTAGTTCCTTGAAATATCAGACAAGGTAATCGAAGATGAGTTTTTTGAGCCATACGTGACAATGAATACATGAAAAAAGAGCCTCTTTGAATCAGAAGCTCTCTTTGGTGTTTTCACCGTCATAAATCCTATTGCTGGTGAGTTGCTCTCCAGCAGAGCTCACTTCCTCTTCGGATTTACTTTGTAAAGATAAAAAATGTGGAAAAATAAATGGCCGGGCTCTTGTTTTACAACATAGAAGGAACGATTGAAATAATAATGATAAAAATTCCTCTTTCAGTCGTCCTTACAGGACTTTATTTTTGAGGGCCGTCTATTCACCCTGCACGGGCGTCCAGGGCTACTTTCAATTGTCCTTCCAGGACAAAATATGAAATAACCGACATTTACTACGAATACCGAATATCCTAACAGGAGGCAGACACCCGTCTGTTCGATCTTTCACCCAATCATTTCACCTCTTCACCATCTTCCCTGTTGCAACATTCTTTCCTTTGACCTTAAGAACGACAAAATACAGCCCGGCCGGAACATCGCTTAAGTCAACTGTGGTTTCCGTCAGATCCTTTGTCGCAGGTACTTTGATAACAGGCATCCCCATGGAGTTGAAAATAACGATTTCCTTTTCATTATAACTGAATATATCCGGATATCTTACAGAAACAATATTTGTTGCAGGATTTGGCGCAATAGCCAGTTGCTGAACCGGAACGGAGGGCTGGTCCCCAGCAGAAGTCAGTAAGCCCAGGGAATCGACTTTGAGGATATAAATATCCAGCTCCTGATCTTGAAAAGCAGTATCATATCGTGTTGCCATCATCAGGCAACCGCCATCCTGAGTGGCTCTTAAGCCCCATAAATAGTAAAAGGCATCACCCCCATAAAATTTTTGCCAGTTTAGATTTAGGTTTGAATCGATATTATTTAATGTAATCCAGGAATCCTGAGGCTGATAAATATTAGTTTCAACTACATTAGCCGTTCCACCGAAATAGATATTATCATACGTGATAAAGTCCAGGTTTGAACATGCTCCAACATGATGGTTCGTATCAGTCTTACCAAAATGATTGGCCTGAACTAATTGATCTGTTGTGTTTAATTTAACAATTCCTAAATCCGCATTCGTTGTATTATCAATTGTTTTTTTACCTGTCACCAGGTATGTTGAATTACTTAACCATTTAGCCGAATTATTTCTTCTAAGTCCATAAGGGATTGTATCCACCGATACATAATTATATGCAGAATCGAAATCAATCATTTTGCCGGCAATTGGGAGAAAATCAGGAAATATTCCATCTCCGAAAACTGTATATCCGCCAAACGGTTTTTCAATAATATCGAATTCAAATTGTGTGTTATTAAAAGGGAAATAAGTCAGGTTGACACTATCGCCTTCACTGGATAATTCATAAAAGAATATATCTGCATCTGTAATAGGATTAACAGCGATGCCACAAATTAAAAAATTACCTTTATTATTTACAATGAGTTCAAGATCAATGATATTATTATCTTCCATTACAAATGATTTATTCAGAATCAAATTGAAATTATCATCCATTATCATGAGCCATAATTCATTTTTTATATCTGTAGTCGTTGATCCTTTGGCCCCGAAAATAAATGTTGAATCATTCCTGTTCCAGATGCCTCCGAACCAAGAGGATGAGTCAGGACAATAGAACTCTCGTTCAGCAATTAAATTTCCATAATTATTTAAAAACAAATAATAGGCAGATTGGATTTCCGAATCCACGGACATCTTTCTTCCAACCATCAAATAATTGCCCGATTCATCTTCTATTGCATCAAACAGTCTTTCATCCTTTGGTGTTTTTACCTTATATGTAAAGGAGGATTGGCAATACACTGTGCTGGCTAATAAATAGAAGACGAAACAAAACAAAGTGAAATTGATTAGTCTATTCATTTTTTAATATTTATTTTAAAGTAAAACAGGTCAGCTGGTTTTCCAGTTGACTTTTAAAATTAATTATAATGGTGATATGCCTGTTCGTATTTAGCAGAATATGATACATTATTCATTCAGGCAATGATACAAAATGAAAAACCGAAATCTATAGCAGAAAACCTCTAAAAAAATTAAAGGAGGAAAAAATTGCATTCGAAACAAGGTAAATCAATTCTCTCCCGCAGGGAGTATTGAAAGTAGCCAGGGACGCCAGTCCCTGGAAAAAAGCGCAATTGCAATCAAGAGTTCCGTGGAACGATTGAAAGAATAATGATAAAATTTCCTCTTTCGGTCGTCCATACAGGACTTTATTTTTGAGGACCTTCTATTCACCCAGGACGGGCCGGGGCTGTGATAGATAAGTTAGTTTACTATTTATACGGGTTGATGGAGGAGGAGAGATGGATCGTGGAGGGGGGGATGGCGGTGTCAGATTCCCGTGCAAACGAGAATCTGCCTGCCCTACTACCAATCATTCCTTTCTGTTGTGCCTGAGGCGCTACAACCAATTCATTCGTACCTACCTTTAGATTTGCCTGGTCAAAAATTTGAACAATTATCTTTACAAAAAAGAATGGGGTGAACTTTCGTACCTCTTAGGATCGTGGCCTAGGTGCCGTATTAGTCCCCATTCTTTTATTCGGTTGCGAAGAACCAGTTAGAATTTTAGGCTTAAGGCCTTTTAAAGGTTTTAGTTCAGCAACCTTTTTGTTTAATTAAAACATGTAAAGTTATGAAATTTTCAGAAACAATCGGTATCGATGTCAGCAAAGGCTGGATTGATGCCAGAATGCATCTTGCACACCAGGAAGAAAGATTTGACAACTCCAAAAGCGGTCACAAAAAAATGATCGTGTGGGTTAAAAAACATCTTTCTTTTCCTAAAGAATCGATTCTCTTTGCTTTTGAGCACACTGGACTGTATTCTTATGGATTATCTTCTTTTTTAGCTTCATTAGGGTATAATTTCATTCTTATTCCTGGATTGGAATTGCATCGTTCTATGGGCATTGTCCGTGGCAAGGATGATCGCATTGATGCTGCCAAGATCGCTTTATTTGCATACCGTAGAAAGGATGAGGTTAGGCCTTATCAAATGCCTACTGAAGGTATTTATCACCTCAGGAATTTATTATCTTTAAGGGATCGACTGGTAGTACAGAGGGCTGGTTTTGAATCAAGTTTGAAAGAAAACATTCGGTTCCTTCAAAAGAACCAGGATCCTGATTTCTTCCAAATACATGAAAGAATGATTCACTATTTGAGCAAACAAATTGAACGACTTGATCTTAAGCTTAATCATACCGTTCAGCAGGATCAAAGATTAAATCAAATATTCCAATTAATCACAAGTATAAAGGGAGTAGGCCCCCAGACAGCTTACTTTATGATCGTTTTAACTCACGGATTTTTACAGTTCAAAGAATGGAGAAAATTTGCCAGCTATGCAGGCACAGCACCTTTTCCATATCAATCTGGGAGCAGTATCAGAGGTAAAACAAAGGTCAGCCATATGGCCAACAAAAAGATCAAAGCGCTATTGCACTCATGTGCGGTGATTGCAATCGTCCATAATCCTGAAATGAAGGCTTATTATATGAGACGTGTTGAGCAGGGTAAATCAAAAATGTCAACTCTAAATATTATCAGGAATAAATTGTTGGCAAGAATATTTGCGGTGGTTAGCAGAGATACTCCCTATGTGAATACACATCGGTTTGCCACTGCCTAAAAATATTTGTAAAATAATTTGGTTTTATCTTAGAATACGGCACTCTTTTAAAAGGATTGATTCTTTTGACCCAGGACTGGCGTCCTGGGCTACTCTCAAATGTTCCCCTGGAACAAAATCCTCCAATCCTCCAATCCCCCAATCCCCCAATCCCCCAATCCCCCAATCTCCCAATCTCCCAATCCCCCAATCTTTTTATCTTTGTATATGCTCAAAAAGAATATAATCCTGATTCTCCTTACCGCATCTTTCCTGCATTCCAGCGCTCAGTTTCCTGTTCCCGTCTTTTCATCATCCCGCCAGGAATTGAAGTTTCCCTGGGCCGGAGGAATGAATAGCTGTCAATTCGGGAATATCGACCTGAACCTTGACGGCATAACGGACCTGGTCGTTTTTGACCGCACAGGCAACCGGCTCATGCCTTTCCTGGCCGTGCAATCAGGAGATTCTTATGATTACGAATATGCGCCTGAATACGCTGAAAAATTTCCGCTACTATACCACTGGGCCGAATTCGTGGATTATAACCTTGACGGGAAAGTCGATATTTTTACTTATTCACCTGGATATGCCGGACTCAAAGTTTATAAGAACATATCTGATACGGAACTGGAATTCGAACTTGTTGTCTATCCTTACCTGAAATCTTTCCAGGGTGGGGGATATGTCAATATTTTGGTCACGTATGCCGATTACCCTGCCATTGTTGACCTCGACGGCGACGGTGATCTCGATATCCTCACTTTCTTCGGACTGGGTGCATTCGTTGAGAAGCACCGGAATATGTCAATGGAAAAATATGGCAATGCGGATTCACTGGATTATGTGAAAACCGAGAGTTGCTGGGGCTATTTTGCCGAGGGTCTGGAATCCAATATTTTGACCCTGGATACTTGCCTGAGATGTGGCATGAAAGCATGGGAACATGGGGAACCCGAAACTGCGAACTGCGAACTGCGAACTGCGAACTGCGATCTGCGGCATACAGGCTCAACCTTCCGTGTGCTGGACCTGAACGGCGACGGGCTGCCGGACCTGCTTCTGGGTGATGTGAGCTATCCAAACCTGGTCGCTCTTTATAACGGGGGAAGTGCGGATACTGCGCGGATGACAGCCTATGACTGGCAATATCCTCCAGGTGAACAGGCTGTCAGCCTGTTTTCCATGCCGGCGGCTTTTTATGATGATTTTGACTTTGACGGGACCAAAGACATGCTGGTTTCGCCCTTTGATCCCAATCCCTTCCTGAACAGCAATTTTCAAAGTAATTGGTTTTATCACAATAATGGGAGTGATGACCAGCCCCAGTTTTATCTGCAGTCCTTATCATTCCTGCAGGACCGGATGATTGATCTTGGCGCTGGCGCTTACCCGACTTTTTGCGATATCGATAATGATGGGCTGATGGATCTTTTGATCGGAAACTATGGCTATTATGACACTTCCTATTTTGACCAGTACATGGTTTTGCATACCTTGCAGACAGGCAAAGTGGCCTGGCTTAAAAATACCGGGACAGTGGATCATCCTGCCTTTACTTTTACGGACAGGGATTTTGCCCATACTTCTGAATTGGGACTTACAGGCCTGGTCCCAACCTTCGGCGATCTCGACGGCGATGGCGATCCGGATATGCTCCTGGGCTGCGAAAACGGGCAGATCATTTTTTACCTGAATACGGCTGACCCGGGGGAACCTATCAGCCTTGAACTGAGCGATTTGAATTATGCGGGAATTGACGTGGGATACTATAGTGCTCCCCAGTTGTTCGACCTGGACCAGGATGGCCTTGCTGACCTGATCATCGGTGAAAAAGGGGGTAATCTTAATTATTACCGTAATTCAGGTTCATTGCGAAAACCAGCATTTACGCTCGTGACTGACAGCCTTGGAAAAGTCAATGTGACCGATCCTTCAGTTTCGCTGGATGGCTTCAGCGTGCCGTTTTTTTACAGGGATACGCTGAATCGAACTCATTTGCTGGTGGGCTCCGAGCAGGGAGTTATCTATTATTATACCGGGATCGATAATAACCTTGCCGGAGAATTCAGGTTATCCGACACACTGGCAGACCTGGTCGGACTGCAATCGTTCAATGCAAACAGGGGATACAGATCCGCGGCGGCATTGTTCGATCTTGACAGGAATGGCCATCCCGAATTAATTGCCGGGAATTTTTCAGGCGGCCTGGAATATTTCGGGATAAATGACCATTCACCTGTCAGCCGGGTCATTAATACTGATTTACCCGATAATAGTCCTGTTAAAGTTTTTCCTTCACCTGCCCGGGATATTATTAACATTGCATGCAATGAATGCAAAGATTATGAATCGGCTGATATCTTCATCTACGATGAAAAAGGAACATTGTTTTTTCAATCCCCGGGCAGATTTGAGGAAAATATCAAGCTGAATGTATCATTATTTCCGGATGGCATTTATCTGCTAAAAATAGTCCTTGGAAATAATCATTCGGAAATCAATTACTTCTGCCGGAAAATAGTCTTATTATGATTTTTTAAGATTTAATAAAATCATTTTATTTGGAATTAATATAAATTTGAAGCCCGATGTACAAGGGTCAATTTTTATATCATGAAAAGATTATTACTGACTATATTTTCCATATTTCTCTTTTATTTTTCCCAGTCTTATGCCCAGACGATTTCAATGGACGCCAAGACCGCACGGCCTTGCCAGATAGTTTCATTTCCGGTTGTCGCTTCGGGCTTTCCGACGAGTGATGTCGGATCGGTTAACTTTTATATCCATACTAATCCAGGTAAAGTTTTGTGCACTGGCAATGTTCCTGGTACCCTGAACGGCTCCGACTATATTTTTGATTATAATGCATCCACCGGGTTGATCACTTTTGGCTGGTCATTCACCCCGACGGGTAATCCTCCCCCGCCTGGGCCAAATGTCAATGGCACAATGCTCACTATTAATTTTCAATATTACGGAGGAACTGATACCTTAAAATTTGATCCGTTCTATGAAATAACTACCATAGGTCCTCCGCCTCTGGATATAACTACAGCCTTCAATAATGGCACAGTAAATCCCTCTTCAACAACGACTTATTACGTCGATGCAGCAGTTTCACCGTCCGGTAATGGTCTATCATGGGCGACAGCATTATCAAAGATCAGCGAGGCTACAAACAAGCCATTGCTGCCCGGGGACAATGTATTGATAAAGCCCGGAATATACAGCGATACGGTCGTTATCAAGAGCAACGGCACCGAGATCACCCCGCTTAGCTTCGATGTTTCAGTTTCAGATACCAATAAAATTACCTTCCCTTCTTCGGCAAGTTTAAATTGTGTCGATATAGCCGATTATCCGGGTAAATTTTATGCCTATCTGTCCAGGAGCTGGAAGGGGAACAACGGTGTTTACAAGATCATCCAGGTGAATAAAGCTTCAAAATACGTGATCGTTGAAGGCGCAGAATTCGTAGCTGAGACAGGGGCATCTGGCGATTCCTCGCAATTGCAGGCTGCTATCGGCTTCCCGGTCACCTACGGGAAGTACTCTGCCAACCCCCAGGCGGAACGGATCGTTTTAAACTCCTCGGGCATAACAGGGGAAAGGGCAGCATTGCATATTGGAAAACCGACATCAGCGGGTGATTTTAATGTCAATGCAGCTAATTATAACATTATTGACGGAATTGACATTACAGGGGCCGACCAGGTCGGGGTCAGGATACAGAATTCAAAATTTAATGTTTATAAAAACAGCCGGGTTTATGAACTTGACAGCATCGGTATCATGATCTCCGGAAATACTGCAAAACCTGCCAACAACAATTTCGTCCTCAATAATTTAATATATAATACAAAGCAGAAAGCCATCAAGGTGGGTATTCAGAGTGAAAATTCTGCAAATAACAGGGCGAACCTGAATCACTTTAAAGGAAATGAGATATATTCCTCAGGATCAGGAAGTAATATCAATTTTATCAATGCTGTCGATATCTGTCAATATACGGGTTATACTGTCCTGGAGAATAATACACTAAGGAATTTTAAATTGAAGAATGGAAACCGGGGAGCGATCGAAATCAAAAACAATGTCAGGCGCGTTCTTGCTTATTCTAATTATATTAAAACTATTGACAGCTTGAATACGTCGACTGGTACCCGAAGTATATTTTACTTGCAGACAAATGGGAATGAGAGTAAAATATTTAATAATGTGATTGTCGACAGTGCGGTTGTTGCCAATAATATTTTTGCTTTCTGGGTAAAAGTCAATACAGGAAGCTACACGGGAGGATTAATTGCCTACAACACTGTTCACGCAGTCGACAACGGGTTTAAGCTGGAAAGTGGCACTTCAGCCGTTGGTGTCACGCTGAAGGATAATATCATGAACCTTGATCCGACAACTCCTGAGCAATTTAATATCACCGGATCGGGTGGTTTGTATACCGTCGCTTACAACTGTTATTCAACTATTCCGACTGTTTATGGCACCGAAACAGGCAGGTTGGTGGCAAATCCGGTGTTCCTGCTCCCGGCGTCGTACCAGAGCGCCTCCGGATTCAGCCTCCAGGCGACATCTCCCTGCCTGGGTACGGGAAATCCAATCAGCGGTATAACGACGGATCTCCGGAAAAAAGTCAGAAGTGCCACGGCTCCATCCAGGGGTGCATTTGAAAATGTAATCAGTTCCGCCACCTGGACAGGGGAAATTAGTACCGACTGGAATGATTACAGGAACTGGGATATCAAACTGGTCCCGTTTACGACTTTTGATGTGATTGTACCGGACCGCGCAAATGACCCGATAATCTCCGTCAACAATGTGACTATTAAAACGCTTCAATTAAAAAGTGCTGCCCAGGTCCGGATTATACGTCCGAAAACATTGACTGTGACCAATTGATGCTTCCTCGTCATATTCATCAAAACTTCACTTTTTCATCTGCAATCACGCAAAAAATGCGGAACTTTGCACCCCGAATCTAAAATCTCATATATATGGCCGGAAGAACATTTGCGGAAAAGATTTTCGATGCTCCTGCCGGGAGCATCGTTTTTAAAAAGCCAGACATCGTTCTGTCTCATGACAATACCTCAAGCATCAGCAGCACATTTAATAAAATGGACGGGCAGAAAGTATTCGATCCTGACCAGTTGCTCGTTACCCTGGATCATAATGCCCCGCCGACGGACGCGAAGTTAGCCAACCAGTACCAGAAGATCAGGGATATAGTCAGGACCCAGGGAATTACTAAATTTCACGATGTGGGCGACGGGATCTGCCACCAGATCATGGCTGATTATGCCAGACCCGGGATGCTGATCGTCGGCAGTGACAGCCATACCGGAACTGCCGGGGCTTTCAATGCGTTCGCCACAGGTATCGACAGGACGGAAACAGCCGGTTTATGGAAATTAGGCGAAACATGGTTCAGGGTTCCGGAAACTTTAAAGGTTAATCTGACGGGGAGTTTTCAAAAAGGCGTATATGCCAAGGATCTGTCTCTTTGGATAATAGGAATGATCGGGTCCAGCGGGGCAGATTATATGTCGGTTGAATTTCATGGGGAAGGGGTAAAGTCGCTTTCGATTTCGGAAAGAATGACGGTAGCCAACCTGGCTTCTGAAATGGGCGCCAAGAATGCTGTTTTTCCTCCTGACACTGTATTGGAAAAGCATCTTGGAGGACCTGTCAAAGGCGTATGGGCTGATGATGATGCAAAATACATCCGGGAGATCAATATCAATCTTAGCGAGATATTCCCGGTAGTTGCGGCTCCGCACCATGTCGATAATGTTAAGGCGGTTTCCGAAGTAGAGGGAACGCCTGTACATGAGGCGCTGGTGGGAACCTGCACAAATGGCCGCTTTGACGATCTTTATGAAGCCGCTATGGTGCTTAAAGGCAGGAAACTTCCTGCAGGGATGCAAATGCTGGTCATACCTGCGTCGAAAGATATATATCTCCAGGCACTTCGCGAAGGGCTGATAGAGATTTTTATGAATGCCGGCGCCAACGTGCTGGCTTCTTCATGCGGTCCGTGCCTGGGAACAGGGCAGGGGATACCGGCTGACGGATACAA
Organism: uncultured Bacteroidales bacterium; assembly: GCA_963823285.1. GTDB lineage: Bacteria > Bacteroidota > Bacteroidia > Bacteroidales > JAGOPY01 > JAGOPY01. Next base: position 423,461 of record CAWGKX010000014.1, read on the forward strand.
TGTCATTTCGACGGCGAATCGTAACTTTAAAGGCAGGATGGGCAATAAGGAATCGAATATTTACCTCGCTTCCCCTGCAACGGTGGCAATGTCAGCCCTCGCTGGTAAAATCGTCGATCCGAGGGGCATTAAGGCAAATGACAAATTCCCGTTCAGGACCGAACAGTCGAAGACCGTAATGATCAATGCCGGCGACGATCGCCTTATCGGCAGGGTATGGAATTATTCCGATGTGGATAACCTGAATACAGACCAGATGTTTGCAGGGAACCTGACCTATAATGTCATGAGTTCTGAACCGGAGAAGATCATGCCACATCTTTTTAAAGGTTTCGACGACAGTTTTGCCGAAAGGGTCAAGGCGGGTCATATTATCATTGCCGGGGCCAACTTTGGTTGCGGGAGTTCAAGGGAGCATCCTTCTGTCGGGCTTGCTTATGCCAATGTCCAGGCAGTGATCTGCAAATCCGTCAACCGTATTTTTTATCGTTCATCAGTAAACCAGGGACTTCCGATCATCCTGGTCCCTGATGCAGTGGATTATTACAAAGCCGGTGATCCGGTGGAGATTGATTTTGCAAAAGGAATTGTCAACATCAAAGACAAATCTTTCCATTTTGAACCTCTTCCGGATAAATTGATGAAAATATTTAAAGCAAAGGGATTGGTCAATTATATCAGGTCAATGTCTTAATTCCTTATTTTTGCGGCCTAATTTAAACAATGCGTAGATACTTTCTCCTGATACTCGGCATCGTCCTGCTTATTCCCGCCTATTATTTATTTGCCGAAACTCATCCTAAAACTGCGGAACGATTTCCAGTGATGGTTTTTCTGCTTGCCATTGATGTATATCTCTGGTTTTCGATGAGAAAAAAGATCGGCGCTTTGAATGTCGCTGTCAAAGTGATTGTCAGCATTCTTTACTGGCTTCCACTGGCTGCTTTTCTCTTACTGATATCCGTTTCTTCAATTTATAATGTCAACCTTGCCCATCCTCCTCTGGCATCCTATATTATGGGCATTGCCCTTGTCATTTATTTTTCAAAGCTGATCACCGTTATTTTCTTTTTGCTGGCTGATCTTTACAGGGTCATACTATTTATAATCAGGCATGCCAGGGCAAAGAAGACCGGAAAACCGATAAGGCAGGGAAATACGGCCATATCGCGCGGAAGATTTCTCAGGACAATTGGTCTGGCTACGGGTGGCCTTTTCTTCAGCGGGATGGTCATCGGGATGGTCAAATGGGCTCATGATTTTCGTGTGAAAGGGATAAATCTGAAACTGGCCAGCCTGCCCTGGCCTTTCGAAGGCCTGAGGATAGTCCAGATATCCGACCTTCACCTTGGGAGCTGGGCTTCAGTGGGTCCGATTGAGGAAGCGGCAGGTATCATAAATGAACTTGACCCGGATATAGTTTTATTTACCGGTGATATTGTCAATTACAGCACCCGTGAGGCTTATCGTTTCAGGGATGTTTTGGAGAGCATCCGGGCCAGGCATGGCGTATATGCTATCCTGGGTAACCATGATTACGGGGATTACGTCAACTGGCCCTCTGAGGAAGAAAAAGAGAGGAACATGACATCACTTTACAGTTTTTTTGAGGAGATCGGCTGGAAACTGCTGCGCAATGAAAACGACGTCATCGAGATCGATGGGGAAAAACTTGCATTGATCGGAGTGGAGAACTGGAGCGCAAATAAAAGGTTCCACAGGCTTGGAGATCTTCCCAAGGCAATGGAGGGTGTACAGGATATCCCGGTAAAAATACTGATGTCGCATGATCCGACTCACTGGGAAAAAGAAGTAAGCGTTAATTTTCCCGATATCGATGTTACATTGTCGGGGCACACACATGGATTCCAGTTCGGCGTGGAATTAAAGCATTTCCGGTGGAGTTTTGCGCAATATGTCTATAAATACTGGGCTGGACTATATCAGAAAGAAAATTCCGTAAAGCCTCAGTACCTTTACGTGAACAGGGGCCTGGGCATGATCGGCTATCCGGGCCGCGTCGGTATCCTTCCTGAAATTACGCTTATCACGCTGAATTCCTGATAAAAAGACCCACCGGTCTTAATCGCTGAAAGAGATCTGCATTAACGAAACTTCGATGTCTCCTCCTTCAGGATAGAAAGCAATCCAGTTGTTATCCTCGCTGAACCATTTGTACTGGGCGCTTATCCGCACAATATAATCATGAATCTCATCACCTGGAGGCACTTTTACCACAACACCGCCATTCTTGGCCTGGTCTTTTCCGAAGCTGACAATCAGCTTGTACTCCTTCTTCGAAGCATTCCTCGCCTTGAAGTAAATGTAATTGCTTTTCCTGTCTTTGACCGGTACAGGTATGAACTCGAATTTATGCTCGGTGTTATTCACGATCATTAATGGATATTGATTGATCTGGACGATAGAACGTTCGCTCAGGAGCTTTAAAATCCTCCGTGTCATTTCCTTTGGATATTCCTCATCAGGCTTTAAAACAGAAGCGGCACGATAGGAATCAATGGCGTTGTCATATATTTTCGTCGTAAAGAAATTGTCTGCATCAGTGATGGTTTTATCATATTCTTTCTGGACAAACTGCTTTTTTATGATGATCTGATCATTGGTCAGCTTCAGTTTGTCCTGAGGATATTTTTCTTCCGGCTTTAACTCAACAGCACGGTCATACTGTAGCTTTGCCATTTCATAATCCTGCTGGGCAAAATAATTGTCAGCTTTTGAAATGGCGACCTGGTAGGCCTGCTCTTTTTCATTTGTAAGCGATTCCAGAACCTGGTTGATAGATACTATCTGGGTTTTCGGATATTCTTCGGAAGGCTTTAGTGTCCCGGCTTCCTTGTAGGCCGACCGTGCTTCTTCATACTGCTTCTTTTTCAGGTTATCATCTGCTGTGGCAATAAGGGCATTATATTTATCTTCAATTTCTTTTTGTTTCCGGGCTTCTTCTTTAAATGCAGATATCTCAGAAATCTTTTGTGAAGGATAAGATTCGCCCGGTTTCAATTTCTGGGCCGATTGGTAATTTGTCAAAGCCATTTCGAAATCTTTTGCCAGCATAGCTTTGTCAGCTTTTGAAATGGCTTCTTTATATTCATTTTCCTGGGCTTCCTTTGCAGCTAATTCGGCCTTGATGGAATTGATTTCGGTAACCTTCCCCTGCGGATAACTTTCCCCGGGCTTTAAACTGAGCGCAGCCTGGTACCCGGTGAGGGCTTTCTGGTAATCTTTCGCTGCCAATGCTTTGTCGGCATTTGAGATGGCGTCTCTATATTGATTTTCCCGTGCCTCCTTTGCTGCAATCTCTCCAAGGGTGCTGTTTATTTCGGTAACCTTTCCCTGCGGATAGCTTTCCCCGGGCTTTAAACTGAGCGCAGCCTGGTAGCCGGTGAGGGCCTTCTGGTAATCCTTCGCTGCTAATGCCTTGTCGGCATTTGAGATGGCGTCTCTATATTGATTTTCCTGGGCCTCCTTTGCGGCAATCTCTCCAAGGGTGCTGTTTATTTCAGTAACCTTTCCCTGCGGATAGCTTTCCCCGGGCTTTAAACTAAGCGCAGCCTGGTAACCCGTGAGGGCCTTCTGGTAATCCTTGGCTGCTAATGCTTTGTCGGCATTTGAGATGGCGTCTCTATACTGATTGTCCTGGGCCTCCTTTGCTGCAATCTCTCCAAGGGTGCTGTTTATTTCGGTAACCTTTCCCTGCGGATAGCTTTCCCCGGGCTTTAAACTAAGCGCAGCCTGGTAACCCGTGAGGGCCTTCTGGTAATCCTTGGCTGCCAGTGCTTTGTCGGCATTTGAGATGGCGTCTCTATATTGATTTTCCTGGGCCTCCTTTGCGGCAATCTCTCCAAGGGTGCTGTTTATTTCAGTAACCTTTCCCTGCGGATAGCTTTCCCCGGGCTTTATGCTAAGGGCAGCCTGGTACCCGGTGAGGGCCTTCTGGTAATCCTTGGCTGCCAGTGCTTTGTCGGCATTTGAGATGGCGTCTCTATATTGATTGTCCTGGGCCTCCTTTGCTGCAATCTCTCCAAGGGTGCTGTTTATTTCAGTAACCTTTCCCTGCGGATAGCTTTCCCCGGGCTTTAAACTAAGCGCAGCCTGGTAACCCGGTGAGGGCCTTCTGGTAATCCTTGGCTGCCAGTGCTTTGTCGGCATTTGAGATGGCGTCTCTATATTGATTTTCCTGGGCCTCCTTTGCGGCAATCTCTCCAAGGGTGCTGTTTATTTCAGTAACCTTTCCCTGCGGATAGCTTTCCCCGGGCTTTATGCTAAGGGCAGCCTGGTACCCGGTGAGGGCCTTCTGGTAATCCTTGGCTGCCAGTGCTTTGTCGGCATTTGAGATGGCGTCTCTATATTGATTTTCCTGGGCCTCCTTTGCGGCAATCTCTCCAAGGGTACTATTAATTTCGGTAACCTTTCCCTGCGGATAGCTTTCCCCGGGCTTTAAACTAAGCGCAGCCTGGTACCCGGTGAGGGCCTTCTGGTAATCCTTAGCTGCCAATGCTTTGTCGGCATTTGAGATGGCGTCTCTATATTGATTTTCCTGGGCCTCCTTTGCGGCAATCTCTCCAAGAGTACTATTAATTTCGGTAACCTTTCCCTGCGGATAGCTTTCCCCGGGCTTTAAACTAAGCGCAGCCTGGTACCCGGTGAGGGCCTTCTGGTAATCCTTAGCTGCCAATGCTTTGTCGGCATTTGAGATGGCGTCTCTATATTGATTGTCCTGTGCCTCCTTTGCTGCAATCTCTCCAAGGGTACTGTTGATTTCGGTGACCTTTCCCTGCGGATAGCTTTCCCCGGGCTTGAAGCTGAGCGCAGCCCGGTATCCGGTGAGGGCCTTCTGGTAATCCTTTGCTGCCAATGCTTTGTCGGCATTTGAGATGGCGTCTCTATATTGATTGTCCTGGGCCTCCTTTGCGGCAATCTCTCCAAGAGTACTATTAATTTCGGTAACCTTTCCCTGCGGATAGCTTTCCCCGGGCTTTAAACTAAGCGCCGCCCGGTACCCGGTGAGGGCCTTCTGGTAATCTTTCGCTGCCAGGGCTTTGTCGGCATTTGAGATGGCGTCTTTATATTGATTTTCCAGGGCTTCCTTTGCAAGTTCAGCTTTGATCCTGTTAATCTCGTCGATCTTTCCCTGCGGGTAACTTTCATTGGGTTTTATACCCAGCGCAGCCTGGTAGCCGCTTAGCGCCTTTTCATAATCCTTCGACACCATGGCACGGTCAGCTTCTATGATAGCATCCTGGTATTGATTATCACGGGCCTGCAAGGCTGCAAGCTCTGCCGTATCTGCCTCTATTTCAAATACTTTATTCTTCTGGTAAGCATCTGCTGCTTGTTGTTTATCCTCCTTTGTTACTTCTTCCTCTTCCGGTGGGACAGCTTCCCGCTTTTTATCCGCCAGATCTTTCTGCGCCTTTTCATTAGCAGACATTATGGTCTCTATCTCTTTTATCTTATCCAGCGGGTAGGTCTCTTTGGGATTGATCCCTGCAGCATTCCGGTACTCCAGCAAAGCGCCTTCATAATCCTTTTTATAAAGAAGCTGATCGGCAGTGGTGACAGATTTTGTATATTTATCACGAACCCCCAGGATCTCGTTAATCATGACGATCTGGTCATTTGGATATTTTTCTTTCGGAAACAAATCGACTGCTGCCCGGTATTGTTCCCGTGCTTCGACATATTTATCGGAGAAAAACAGCCGGTCAGCGCCCTTGATCAGGTTATCATAAATCTCCCTCTGGCTGGCCAGTTTCGAAAGTAGGGCATTCAGCTCGTCAATTTTTACTTTAGGATACTCTTCCAGGGATTTGATCCCGCTTGCCCTTGTGTACTCGTCCCGGGCCTCCGAATAACGTTCTTCCTTGTACAGGTTATCTGCTTTGGCAATTGACTGGGCATAAGCCTCATCCTGCGTTTTCCTCAGGCTGAGCGCCTTATTGATATCGCTGATCCGCTGTTTTGCATACTGCTCATCCGGCTTGAAGTGAAGTGCGTTTTTATATTCAATCATTGCCTCCTCATAGTCCTGCTCATTGAACAACTTATCTGCCAGGGCAATGCTGACCTCATAACTTGACCTGTTGGCATTTGATACATCCATCAGGGCGATATCGATTTTTTCTAGCATCCTTTTGGGGTACTCATCGGAAGGCTTAATAGATTGCGCTTGCAGGTACTTATCCTTAGCTTTTTCAAATTCCTTTGCAATGTAAAAATTATCCGCCTCGCTGATTATGGAGGAATATGAATCCCAGGATGTTTTAAGATTCTGCGCTTCGGCAAGTTTTTGTCTTGGAAGGGTTTCATCAGGTTTGAGCTTGATGGCTGAATCAAGATAATTGATCGCTTCATCATATTTATTGTGCGAAATAGCCTGGTCGGCTGACTGAAGGGCGGTCTCATATGCGCCTGAAATGGTTTTGCTTTCGGCTACCTGCTTTTCGATTTGATTTATCTTCTCTTTCGGATAGGTCTCGGCAGGCTTTAGTTTAGAGGCGCTCTGGTATTCTGCCAGCGCTTTTTCCAGGTTTCCCTCTTTCAGAAGCTTGTCGCCATTGATAATATTCTTTTGATAGTTCTCTTCCAGAATCCTGGCGTCGCTCAGGCTTTTCGAGATCTCCTGTATCTTGCCGGTGGCATAATTATCGCCGGGTATTATCGTCAGCGCTTCCTGGTAAACTTTTAAAGCCCCTTCAAAGTCCTTTTTATCGAAAAGATCATCAGCCAACTGGATTTTTTGTGAATACAGGCTGCTTATATTCATCTGTACCTTAATCATATCCAGCGATTGCTGAAGGCGGTCTTTCGGATATTGTTCGTTGGGCGCCAGCCTGACGGCTATCTGGTACGACGCCTTGGCGTTGATGTAATCGCCTTTTGAAAAATAATTATCAGCCGATTCGATGGTTTTCTTGTATTCATCGGTATTTTCCTGTGCATGCCCGGTAAAGGCAATAAAAGCCAGTAAGATAAGTGTGACGAATACTGTCTTATATCGATAAGTCATATGGAATTTAAACTGCATTACTGATTTATTCGATCCTGCCGTCTTTCATGCTGAGCGTACGGTCCGCCATTTTAGCCAGTTCCTGGTTGTGCGTCACAATAATGAAAGTCTGCCCGATCTGGTCCCTCAGATGGAAAAATAACTGGTGGAGCTCCCTGGCAGCCGCCGAATCCAGATTTCCTGAAGGCTCATCTGCCAGCACGATCCTGGGGCTGTTTACCAGGGCACGGGCAACGGCAACACGTTGCTGCTCGCCACCTGAAAGAGCGGATGGCTTATGAGTCAGGCGATCTGACAGGTTCATCAATTCAAGCAGATCTTTAGCCTTTTTCTCAGCTTCTTTCCGGGCAACACCCCCTATGAATGCCGGGATGCAAACGTTTTCAAGCGCCGTGAATTCCGGCAGCAGATGGTGGAACTGGAAAACAAAACCAATGGTCTTATTCCGGAACGACGCCAGGTCTTCTTCATTAAGATCTGCTATAGGTCTGTCGTCATAAACAATACTGCCGGAATCGGGTTTGTCCAGAGTGCCCAGGATATGCAGCAACGTGGATTTGCCGGCGCCTGATGAACCGACAATAGAAACGATCTCCTTCTCCTTTATAGATATATCAATACCTTTAAGGACCTTAAGATTTCCGAACGATTTAAAGATACCTTCAGCTGACAGCATGCTTACTTTACGGGTTAGACCGCAAAGATATAACGAATTCCGGGTTTAAGTATTGCGTCAGGGAAGTTCAGGTGTTCAGTGTACATCACCCGTGTGTTTTTCTCCGCATCTTCGTGCTTCTGCAGTAAAAAAATTTAAGCACCCTCTCCCGAAAAGAATTAATTTTGCTCCCACACAAGTCCTATTAAAATATAGATATGAATCTACATGAATACCAGGGTAAATCTATCCTGAAAAAATATAAGGTCGCCGTTCCGGCAGGTATAGTGGCCTATACACCGGAAGAAGCTGTCAGGGCGGCAGAGCAGATCCAGGAAGATACAGGTTCCGAAAAGTGGGCGGTGAAAGCCCAAATCCATGCAGGCGGACGCGGAAAAGGCGGCGGGGTGAAAGTGGCGAAATCCCTGGAAGAAGTAGAACAATTTGCACGCCAGATCCTTGGGATGCACCTTATTACGCCTCAAACGGGACCGGAAGGAAAAGAGGTCAGAAAAGTCCTCGTGGAACAGAATATATTTTATCCCGGTCCTTCAGAAACAAAGGAATTCTATTTGAGCGTATTGCTTAACCGGGCTATCGGGCGAAACATGATAATGTATTCGCAACGCGGCGGTATGGACATCGAAGCGGTTGCAGCCGAAACGCCTGACCAGATATTTACCGAGGAAATTGACCCGCGTACCGGCCTTATGCCCTTCCAGGCCAGGAGGATCGCGTACAACCTGGGACTGCACGGGGAAGCTTTCAAAAATATGGTCAAATTCGTTGATGCGCTTTACTCGGCTTACCTGCAGTCGGATGCCAAGCTGTTTGAGATAAACCCGGTGATCAAAGCAGCAGATGATAAGATATTTGCAGCTGACGCCAAAGTCTCTATCGATGACAATGCCCTCTACCGGCACGCGGATATCCAGGAAATGCGCGATTATCACGAAGAGGATCCGATAGAGGTCGAGGCCAGCAGGTTCAGGCTGAGCTATGTAAAACTTGACGGAAACGTAGGATGCATGGTCAACGGCGCAGGGCTGGCCATGGCAACCATGGACATCATTAAATTATCCGGCGCATCGCCGGCCAATTTCCTCGATGTTGGCGGTACGGCAGACGCCAAGAGGGTGGAGGAAGCATTCCGGATCATCCTGAAGGATCCTAACGTGAAAGCCATCCTGGTAAATATTTTCGGTGGTATCGTCAGATGCGACCGCGTCGCCCAGGGAATCGTGGATGCTTACCGGAATATCGGCGAGATCCCGGTGCCGATCATCGTAAGGTTGCAGGGGACCAATGCCGAAGAAGGAGCGAAAATAATCAATCACTCCGGGCTGAAGGTACAGTCTGCCATACAGCTTGAAGATGCTGCCGACCTGGTGAGCAAAGTGCTAACCTTAAAATAATGTGCTTTACTGGTTTTAAATCAGTGCTTATCTTTGTCTTTATTATCCTGCAGTTAAATATTACCTGCATGTCCCAGATCATTCAACCCGACAAATACCTGGATGCCAGGACTGAAATGGTTCAGACCCAGATCGTGGCAAGAGGTATTAAGGATGAAAAAGTGATCGGGGCAATGCTGAAAGTAGAACGCCATCTTTTCGTCCCTCAGGCCTACCGCGCCGAAGCTTACGAGGACTACCCGCTGCCTATCGGCGAAGGCCAGACTATTTCCCAGCCTTATATTGTAGCATTTATGACCGAAGCGCTCGATCTCGGGAAAAAGGATAAGGTGCTGGAAATCGGCACCGGATCAGGGTACCAGGCAGCTATACTGGCCGAGATCTGTGATTCGGTTTTCACCATTGAAATTTATCGATCACTTGGCCTGTCGGCTATCAAAACACTTGATGAACTGGGGTATACCAATGTCTTTGTTAAAATAGGCGATGGCTATGAAGGATGGGCGGAACATTCACCTTATGACGCTATCATCGTTACCTGCTCGCCCACCCATGTGCCGGAAATGCTGGAATCCCAGCTTGCTGAAAACGGCAGGATGATCATCCCGGTAGGAGGGAGTTATACCCAGGAACTCGTCCTGATGGAAAAACAGGATGGAAAACTTAAAAAAAAGGAAGTTTTGCCGGTGAGGTTTGTTCCAATGATAGATGAAGAAGGAAATAAATACTGATCATTCCGGTTAGAACGGCATATTGTCATCATCATCCAGGTCCTTCATATCGTTCATTCTGGATGGAACGGTCCTGAGCTTTTCCGGCAGGAGGCCATCGCCGGCAGGTAAATCGGGATCAACAGCGTCATAATCAACAAAGCGGGCATAACGGGAGATGAATTTCAGGTTCTTTTCACCCAACGGGCCGTTCCTGTGTTTAGCAATGCTGATCACCGCCAGCCCGGTGGTAGGAGTGCCGTCATCCAGCTGATCGATTGAATAATACTCGGGCCTGTAAATGAACAGTACCAGGTCGGCATCCTGCTCGATAGCTCCGGATTCACGCAGGTCGGACAGAATAGGCTTTTTGGAGCCGCCGCGTGTTTCAACTGCACGACTTAACTGCGACAGTGCCAGAACGGGGATGTCAAGTTCTTTGGCGAGGCTTTTGAGCGAACGGGAAATATTGCTGATCTCCTGCTCACGGTTACCCTGGCGGTCATAATTCCCTGTCATCAACTGGAGATAATCCACGAAGACCATTTCGATGTTATGCTGTGCCTTGAGCCGGCGGCATTTCGCCCGCAGTTCAAAGATAGAAAGGGCAGGGGTATCGTCGATGAAGATTGGAGCGTCAATCAGGCGGCTGATCTTGGAGTTGAGCTGCTCCCATTCATAATCCGCCAGGTCCCCTTTTCTCAGCTTTTCGGCGGGAAGCCCTGATTCGGCCGAAATCAGACGGGTGACAAGCTGGACCGATGACATTTCAAGCGAAAAGAGCGCAACGGGCTTATGGAAATCAACTGCCATGTTCCGTGCCATGGTCAGGGCAAGGGCAGTCTTCCCCATACCCGGACGAGAAGCCAGGATGATCAGGTCCGATTTTTGCCACCCGGAGGTTATCCTGTCGAGCTCGGTGAAGCCGGAAGGTACCCCGCGAAGTTCCGTCTGCTGATTTTTGGCAGCTTCGATATAGTGCAACGCTTCTTTGACCAGGGTATTCATGTCCAGCGTATTACGCCGCAGGTTGCTGTCACTGACGGTGAAAAGGCCCTGCTCTGCTTTGTCAAGCATATCAAAGACATCCATCGTATCTTCAAATGAGTCTTTGATGATCTCTGAAGAAATGCGGATAAGTTCCCGCTGGATATATTTCTGAATGATGATATGGGCGTGGTATTCGACGTTAGCGGACGATGCAACCCGGTTGGTGAGCTGCGTTATATAATAAGCGCCGCCGGCCAGTTCAAGGTCACCGTTCTTTTTCAGCTCACTGGTGACAGTCAGGATGTCAACAGGTTCGGACCGGCCGAATAAACCTATAATAGCGTTGTAAATCGTCTTGTGCTGATCTTTATAAAAGACATCGGGTTTAAGGATATCAATGACCGAGGTCAGGGCATCTTTTTCAAGCATGATAGCGCCGAGGACGGCCTCTTCCAGGTCGACAGCCTGGGGCTGAACTTTTCCGTGCTCAAATGTGTCTTCCTGGGATGCATTCCTTCTCTCAAAAGCCTTCCTGGTAAAGCCTTTCGGCTTGTCTGACTGGTTGTAGCGGGTGTTGTCTTCCATGCCGCCAAATATAAGTATTACTGACCCGGATTATTAAAGTTCAGCATCTAACTTATCACCAAAATTTATGTTGATAATTCGTGAAAAAATAGGGTGATTTAGGTATTACTTCACATTCAAATCTCAAAACCAGATACTCAACATTAATAGTTGATAGTCTCCCCTTCAAGAGTCATATATCCCTTCATGAGATTTGCCGTGAGGCAGGAGTGAACGGGCAATACGCCCAGAATGTCCCCGATCTTTATTTCTTCCAGGACTTCCCTGGAAGCACGGATAATGCCGTGTTCCTGCGACAGGTTGGCCAGGTAAGCCCCGGGGATTGGCTTGGACCATTCTTTATCGGAAATGCGGACAACATACCCGTAGAGATGCTCCCCGTTGCTCTTATAAAGGAAATCCTTGCTGAAATGCACGGCCCCACCGTAAATAGTGATCTCGCTCCGTTTCAGGTTTTTGCCGACAACCGGGCAGGCAAGTACTACTGCGATCTGATCAAGCGAACAGGAACCAAGCGAATATTGCATCAGGTCATAAAAAATGAAATTGCCCGGCCTGATCTCATCGATGCCGGAAAAATCCTCGACAAGGCTGCAACTTGGCGTATCCCCGATGGAGACGGTCAACTCGGGCCAGGTTTCCAGGTACCTCTTTTTAAGGTAATTCATTTTGTTTATGGTGTCTTTATAAATGACCAGGATTTCTTCCTGGCTGTCGGCCGAATAAGTATGCCCGGAATGTGTAAGAAAACCCTTGAAATTTAAACGGTTTGAACCTGCCAGGAACTCAAGCATATGATCGACTTCAGTTAAATCTTTCCATGAAACCCCGGAGCGGTGATGACCCGTATCTATTTCGATGTAAAAACCGACTTTGTAAGTCAATCCATTTTCCAGTGTCTGCAGAATCGCGGACGAGTCTCCGAGGATATTCAGGTTGAGCTCTGCAGCCAGCTCACTGATAAGTCCCAGTTCCAGGATATTGACCGGGAAAGCGATCGTTATATCGCGCCAGCCGTAAGCTGAAAAATATTTGGCCATGCTGGCCGAAGAAACAGTAATGCTGTGAACGCCCTGCCGGCGGAACCAGTTGCCGATGTTGGCCGAATTATGCGTTTTGAAGTGCGGCCTGAAAAGTACTTCACTTTTTTTTGCCTTCTCCTGCATCCTGGTGATATTAGCCAGGCACTGCTCCTTATTCAGTATAAGAGTGGGTTTTGTTATGCTGATCATGATTTGTAATCCTTTTTCTTATCCTTGTCTGAAAAATATTTCATGAACTGGACCCTCTCGAATAAGGCCGGGTTGACCTCCCTTTCCTGGCTGAGCAATCCCCTGAAATCGCCGATTCTATTATAATTTTTCTTTGCCATCCAGTCAGTTAAATCTTTGATCATGGTCTCAAGGTATTCCGGCCCATTTTTATAAAGGGCAGAAACGACCTGGACCGCGCTGGCGCCTGCCAGCAATTGCTTTATGACAGCCCTGCCGTCATGAACGCCCGTCGAAGCCGCAAGGTCACATTTTACCCGGTTGGCCATGATGGCAACCCAGCGGAGGGAAAGCGGCAGGTCTTTTGGAGAACTGAGTACCCCTGAAGATGTTATCTCGAGTTTTTCAATGTCGATATCCGGGTTGTACGAACGGTTGAACAAAACCAGCCCTGCAATATTACAATGCGAAAGTTCGGTGATCATCTCTGCCAGGTTCGAGAAGTAATAGCTCATTTTAACGGCAAGCGGTATTTTAATTTCCTTTCGGACAGAATGTATTATTTCAAGGTAAGTCTGTTCGATATTTTCAGCCGACTGGTTCAGCAAGCTGGGCAGGATGAATATATTCAGTTCGAGGGCATCGGCGCCGGCTTCCTGTATCTTCCCGGCGAAATATGACCATTCCTGGGTAGTATTGCAGTTTATGCTGGCTATGACAGGTATCTTCACCAACTTCTTTGACTGGATGATCAGTTCCAGGTAGTTTGCCAGATTGACTTCTTTTATCCGGTAATCAAAATAATCAAGGTAATCGTCCTTGTATCGGCCGGGCGCCTCTTCCTTGAAAAGCTGATCGTATTCCATCAGGATCTCCTCCTCGAAGATTGATTTCAACACCACGGCGCCTGCACCGTATTTTTCAAGCAGCACAACCTTTTCAGGACTGTCCGTCAATCCTGAGCTCCCGACTATGATCGGCGTCAGAAGCTCGAGTCCAAGATATTTCGTCCTTAGATTTTGCATTTTTAAAAAATTTTATCAAAATATTAACAAATATAGCTGTATTAAGTTTAGCCCCTGTCCACCCCGGTGAACGGGGGTCATTCTACGATCATCACCTGCTCTTCCTCAATCCCGGGTTGTTGCTGATATTTCAGGAACAACCTGGCAACGGTTAAAACGTCTTTCTGGCAATATACCCTGATCCTTTCCAGGTCATGCTCCTCCCAGTAAACCCGGTGGACATCGCTGCCGTTGATGTCGTCTTTGGGAGTCGGGATATCAAAGACGGCACATAACAGTTCCAGCGATGTGTAATGCTTGTAATCACCGAACTTCCACAGCTCCATGGTATCCAGGAACTGGACCTCCCATGGTTTTTTGCCGGCAGTATCAAGAATCGCAGGCAATGGCAGGCCGTTAATGAGGATGCGCCTGGCGAGGTAGGGAAAATCGAATTCCTTTCCATTATGGGCACAAAGCAATTTTTCAGTAAAATTGAAATGTGAAGTAAGCAATTTGCAGAACTGCCTTAGCACCTGGGCTTCATCGTCCCCGTAAAAGGATTTGATCCTGAATTCCCTGGTCCTGAAATACCCGGCAGAAATACAAATGATCCTGCCGAATTCCGCATAAATCCCTGCCCTGGAATAAATGCTTTCCGGAGTCTCCGAAGGATCTTTTATCAGTGTACCGGCCTTTTTGTCCCATAGCTTCCTGAAAATGTCCGGTATCTTATCATATGCAATGAAACCGGGCACAGTTTCAATGTCAAGGAAAAGCACGTTTTCAATATTGATATCCTTTAACATGATAATGAAATTTGCTTTAAAATTATAAAATCAATGTCAGATTTGAAAGGAATATCCTTCATGTGTTGACAATTACATGCGTAACTTTGTGCCATGCTGCGATTAATCTTGTTTGACATTCTTTTTGGAGTTCTCATGATAATGGGATCATGTACTCATAAAGATGAAATCTACGATCCTGTGGTAAATTTCATTGAGCCGCAAGTGTATCATATCGTCAACATGCCTGACACTCTTGATGTTAAAGTCGATATAAGCGATAAAGGTATCATCAGGTACATTATCCTGAGCCTGGTCAATGCAGACCATATTCCGGTCATTCCATCAAAATATTATTATCCGAACAGTACAACTTTTACGATTGAGGCGGCGCTGGCTCTTGTCGATAAAAGCCTGCAGAGCGGGACTTACCAGATTATGGTTACTGTTTCCGATGAAGTAAATATGAAAAATAGTTTCCTGGGTATCGGCATAAATGAAGTTCCGGCCAGTGTCCTGGCTTATATAGCCGTTGCCACGCAGTTGCCTTTTGAGTCGACTATTATTAAGCTTAAGCCGGACTTTGAAACAGATACGCAATTTGTGCTTCAGAAAAATTTCTGGTTATCAGGTGTTCAGGGGCTTTGGGGGAAATTCTTTTTTATCTCTGCCGAGCCTTCTAAAATTGTTGCTTATAATGCTGAAAACTTTGATAAGGAATGGGAAATGGCTGCCCATCCTCCCAGGCCTTTGATTACCGCAATTTACATGGATAAGAACCTTGTTTTCTCCACTGACAACGGCGATGCGGGTATTTTAATAAGCGACGGCACCCTGACTTTGCTGACATCGCCTTACGAAAATAAGACGATCCGGTGCCTGGCGGCGGATGAAAAATATGTGTATGCTGCCCATGTCTCGCTGAGCGGGCAAATAAATGAACTGACGGTTTATTATCGTGTAAGCGGATCAATACTGGCCCAGGTGGCGATGTCGGGAGAGATTGCCGGCCTGGTTCCCGAAAGAGGAGTGGTCCTGGTGATTCTACCTTCCGCTTTGGGCACAGGTTTCCTGGAATATGATCCGGAAGAAATGATGCCGGCACAAATAGGCTTTCTGGAAGGCGAGGAAGTTCAATCTGCAGTGAAAATTTCCGATCAGGAACTGTTCCTGCTGACAACAGATAAGGTTATCTCTTATGATTTAAACCATAACCTGTTTACGGATTTTATAGATGAGCATTATAAGTTTTGCCGCTATGACCGGCTCAATGATATAGTATTCCTTGGCAGGGATAACGTGGTTAATGGTTTCGACAGGGTTACGGGGGAATTAGTGAAAGATATATCTTTTACCGGGGAAGTCCTTGATTTTCAAATTCTGTGTAATAAATGAGCGATATTTTAAAGCCCTTTCCGGCAATTGAATTGAAGGTGACCGGAGACGGATCGCATACTTTATTTGTTCCCGGACTGGGTGAGCATTATCACTCCGTTTTCGGCGCCATTGCCGAATCCGGCCATATATTCGTGGATGCCGGTCTTAAGCATGTTTGCAGATCCGTTAAAACGGCAAGGATCCTTGAAATTGGGTTCGGCACCGGGCTAAATGCTTTATTGACTTTCATCGAATCCGAAGCTTGCAAATGCGATATGGAATATACCTCTATCGAATTGTTTCCTTTAAAAAGTGATATTTATTCAAAGCTCAATTTTCCCGGACTGATCAGATATCAGGGTTCACGGGAAATATTTTTGCAAATGCATGAATTGCCATGGAATTTACCGCACCCTCTTTCGGCTCATTTTTCGCTCCATAAAATCAACTTGTCGTTAATGGATTATCAGCCTGAAAAAGAAGCATTCGACCTTGTCTATTTTGATGCATTCGGGCCGGAAGTGCAGCCTGAGATGTGGACAAAAGAAGTTTTTGAAAAGATGTATTCCGGATTGAAAAAAGGCGGAACGCTGGTCACTTATTCAACCAAGGGTACCGTAAAAAGAAACCTCATGGCGGCGGGATTCTCCATCGAAAAACTGCCCGGGCCGCCGGGAAAGAGGGAAATTCTGAGAGCAACCAGGATTTGAATTTTTATTTCACCCTGAATCCTTTGTAGTTCATCAGAGGCTGTTCCTGTATGTCAAACTGGTCGACCCTGGCCCATTGCGGTCCGCGTTTGCAAAATGTGACGAATTTGTCCAGGTCATCTTCTTCGCCTTCCGCCTCAATATAGACCGATCCGTCGGGTTCGTTTTTCACAAATCCCGCGATGTTGTTTTCCTGGGCGGTATTGACTGCATAATACCGGAAGCCTACATTCT
This sequence comes from uncultured Bacteroidales bacterium, assembly GCA_963823285.1. GTDB lineage: Bacteria > Bacteroidota > Bacteroidia > Bacteroidales > JAGOPY01 > JAGOPY01. The sequence goes on from CAWGKX010000014.1 coordinate 440,170, forward strand.
GCACCCTTCCCGAAACCGTGATCCTGTAACTGTTTTTCATGGATTGAGCCTTTTCATGATTAATACGTCGATAACATGGAAAAGCTGGTTGGGCTCAAAACTCCTCCAGTTGAACCGGTCAAATTTGCCGCCGAAAGCAATATAATAATCGAGATTGGCCCGTTTGAATTCCCTGATGTTGTGCTCCCTGAAATTCAGGGCCACGATCCACCCGTCTTCAATGTCATCTACCCATTCCTGGTAATAATCATTATCGAGGGCGTGAAAATTAAATATGTTTTCACCGATAAGTATGAATTTGGTCACTCCGTTCATGATGAGGTAGTCAGCGACATTTCTTTTCAGGTACATGATGTCATTGTGGAGCACATCGTTCCATTCCCCGAACATTTCAATGATGGCAAATCCTTCTTCATAATTTACGAAAAGAATTTTCAGGTACAGCGTCGATGAGCCGATCTCATCCCATTGCGGATGAATGAGATAATTATATACTGCATGGGTGAACTCGAACTCCGAATATTCCCTTTTGTAAAATGGGGAATATTTATCTTCAGAGGCAATATAAAGATGTCGCCATGAATAATATGGCTCTATGTCGTGCATAGTTTATGTCCTTAATTAATCCTGATGATATTCATGATCCGGAACCAGAGATGATGCCTGCCCCCGTCAAATTCGGGGGTGAGAAAGGTCTGTTCCGCGACAAGGCTGTACCTTCCAAATCCCAGCCCGGCTTTGGCTGTTCCCAGGAAAACGAACCGTTTGACCTGGCTTCCGTCCATGGTGTAGACGCTGCTGCGGTTAAACATTCCGCCTTCCAGGGTGGCATCGTAAAAGATCATTTTGTTCTTCACATCCAGTGCGAAGTAATAGCGGACCCTTTGCCTGAATGGCTTTTGATGTTCAGTGGTTTGAAATAAAGATCCGTACCGGTCATTGGCTTTCCCAAGCTGGAGATAAAATCCGGCCATGATGTTATCATAGAGCGTGCCGGCCTGGCCACCGGCAACGATAGCGACTTCAACGTTATTCCCGCTGCAGATCCCCTGGTCAAAACGTATACTGTAGTTCATTACCAGATCGTTCTTTTCCTGGTTAACCCATCCGACAGGCGTTTCAGAATGGATCATGTCCTGGGCGGCGCAACCCATTGATGCCGGGCCTAACACCCCAAGGGTGAATTCGCTTTCGAGCCTCCTGTGACGGTCCTGCGAAAGGGAGATCCTTTGATGCCCCAGGGTGAGATATGCCGCAAAGGGGCGGTCTCCGTAACGGATTTCGGCTTTGTCCAGTTTAAGTGGCGTATACATGTTCTGCGTCAGGGTCAATCCATAATAATTCAGGCTATACTTTAGCCCCGGTAAAAGCTGGGACAGTGGAGAACTGCCGATGGCCGGGTGAAAAAGCTCCAGACTAATCCCATTAGTGTAATAATAATCAGTGTAATCGAAGATGTCATTGTCGAAAATGGCGGCGAAATAGGCTTCACTGCTCGTCTTCCCCGATTTGTAATAAAGGGGTTGCCGGAGCTTTATCGAATTTCCTGAAGATATTTCTTTCTTATTATTATCATTTATTTTTTCCAGATCGCCTTTAGCCCGGATCAGGGATGGCTTATCAATTTGATATTCAGGACGACAATATTGAAGTTCTTCATCCGGTTCAGAAGTGCCGGATGATAACTTTGTTTTGATGATCATTCATAATGGCCTGAAACCGGGATTCTGCAGGCGATACTTTCCCTGGTAATAATCATTGTCTTGCTTTATTAAGGTTCATTACCGGGATTCTTAAACCCACCGGTATTTTTTGGATGGAACATTTCATGTCTTGTACAACCTAATGCGAATAGGAAAAATATTAAAAGAATATATAATTCCCGGGATTTCATTGCGGGAAATAATGGGTTTCAGAATATTTTCGGGTATTTCTCCGGGTTGACATCATGCATGATATTATAAACGGAATCAAAAACATCTTCCGCATTCGGGTTGCTGAAATAGTCGCCATCGGTACTGTATGCCGGCCGGTGTGCTTTGGCTGTCAGCGTTTTGGGCTGTTCATCAAGGAAGTAATAACCGCCCTGTTCTTCCAGGACTTTTTGCATCATATAAGCAGTAGCCCCACCGGGGACGTCTTCATCGAAGAACAGAACCTTGTTTGTTTTTTTGAGTGATTCTGTGATCTTATGATCCAGGTCGAACGGGAGGAGGGATTGAACGTCGATGACCTCCACATCGATGCCGAAATCGATAAGCTGGGCTGCCGCTTCCTGTGCTATCCTCACGCAGGAGCCGTAGGTGACGACGGTGATATCATTACCTTGTTTAATGATCTCCGGTTTCCCCACCGGGACGGTAAATTCACCTATGTTGGAAGGCCTTGGCTCTCTGAGCCTGTAACCGTTCAGTGGTTCGATGATGAGGGCGGGCTCATCCGAACGCATCATGGTGTTATAGAATCCCGCGGCCTGGGTCATATTGCGCGGTACCAGTACATGCACGCCCCTGATTGAATTCACGACCATGCTCAGCGCTGAGCCGGAATGCCAGATCCCCTCCAGCCTGTGGCCGCGCGTGGAGATGATCATGGGCGCTTTTTGCCCTCCCCGTGTGCGGTATTGAAGTGTCGCCAGGTCATCGCTTACAACCTGCAGGCCGTACAGCAGGTAGTCGAAATACTGGATCTCTGCGATAGGCCTGAGCCCCCGCATGGCAAGGCCAATACCCTGCCCGATGATGGTTGCTTCCCTGATGCCGGTGTCGGCTACCCTCAATTCGCCGTATTTTTTCTGAAGGCCTTCAGTAGATAAATTTACCCCGCCCATTTTACCCACGTCTTCGCCAAATATCAAAGATTCGGGAAAATGCTGCAGGATATGATCGAAATTGTCGCGCAGGATCTCCCTTCCGGCAACCATAGGTGCTTCTTTCGGTATCGTCGCCCTGACTTCTTTTACCTGCAGGGCGTTTGAAGAAGATTCACTGTAAAGATTGGAATCATAATTCCTTTCATTCAGCCGCATGGCAATATCCCTCCAGGCCATGACATTCTTTTTCAGTGAATTCTTCGGATTGCTGCAGGAATTGCAGATCAGGCGCAGGATTTTCTTTCCCGACGACATTATGTCCTTCCAGACAGGCTCCCCGATATTCCGCAGTTCATCTTTTATTGCATTGATTTTCTCAGTTTTAGCGCAATTGCAAGTGCTGTTATCTACGACTTTAAGGAACTCATCCCTCTGTTTCTTTATAGGATCCATGAAATGGTTCCATGCGGTCTTTTTAGCTTCCCTTGCCCGTTCGCGTGCATTTGATTCTATTTCATCGAGTTCTTTTTCAGAAGCGATTTTCCCGGCGATCATCCATTCGCGCATCTTTTTGTTGCAGTCGAATTCTTTTTCCCAGGCGAGCCTATCGGCTGGCTTATATCTTTCCTGTGAGCCGGAAGTGCTGTGCCCCAGGGGTTGCGTACATTCTTCCACGTGAAATATCACAGGTATGTGTTCTGACCGGCAGCGGGAAATGCCTTCTTTATAGACTTTACAAAGTTCGGGATAGTCCCAGCCTTTAACAGTATATATAAGGTATCCGTTCTTTTTGCCGTCAGATTTCAGACCCTGTAGGATTTCAGAAATGCTTTCCTTAGTCGTCTGGAGCTTCTTAGGGACCGAGATTCCCCAACCGTCATCCCAGACCGACATGGCAAGGGGAACTTTTAAAACCCCGGCGGCATTGATCGTTTCGAAAAAATGCCCTTCCGAAGTGCTGGCCTCCCCGATTGTGCCGAAGGCAACTTCATCACCTTTATTTGAAAAATGCCCAAGGTGATCTAAACCGGGATTGTCCCTGAACATTTTTGATGCCAGCGCCAGTCCGAGTAATCTTGGCATCTGGCCTGCAGTGGGGGAGATATCGGCTGAAGAATTCTTTTGTTTTAAAAGATTTTTCCATTCACCTTTTTCGTCGAGGCTGCGGGTGGCAAAATGATTATTCATGATCCTTCCCGCTGTCTGCGGATTAAAAGTAATATCCGTATCGCCGTAAAGCTGCGCAAAGAACTCTTCCGGGGTCATCATCCCGGCAGCAAGCATAAAGGTCTGATCACGGTAATAGCCCGACCGCCAGTCGCCTTCACGAAATACCTTTGCAAGAGCCAGCTGCGGCACTTCCTTCCCGTCGCCAAAAATGCCGAATTTAGCTCTGCCGGCAAGGACTTCACGCCTGCCAAGTATGCTCAATTGACGGCTCTCGCAAGCGATGCGGTAATCACGCAGCACTTCTTCCCTGCTCCATTTCTGAACAGGTTTCTTTCCCGGTTTCTTTTTATTTGCCGTCTCCCGCCTCATTCCTGAGATTTGATATTATCCGTAAAACAAATATAAGTAAAAAAGGTTGATATTTTTTAGAAGACAGAAGACAGAAGATAGCAGGGTTATTGGTTAATGGTTATTGGTTAATGGTTATTGGTTAATGGGTATTTGTTATTGGGTATTTGTAATTGGTAGGAATTCCGCGTAGCGGATCAAGAATTGTAGAAAAGACGGACAAATCGAATTTTATTCCCCGGAGGGGATATGGAAGAGTAGTGTTAAGGTTTAAGGTTTAAGTGTTAAGTTCGGGATATTAATTTTAAGTCCTGTAAGGACGACAGATAGTAGCCCAGTACGTAAGTGCTGGGTAAGAAAACGGATAACCAATTGGAGTACCGTATTCTAAGATAAAACCAAATTATTTTACAAATATTTTTAGGCAGTGGCAAACCGATGTGTATTCACATAGGGAGTACCTCTGCTAACCACCGCAAATATTCTTGCCAACAATTTATTCCTGATAATATTTAGAGTTGACATTTTTGATTTACCCTGCTCAACACGTCTCATATAATAAGCCTTCATTTCAGGATTATGGACGATTGCAATCACCGCACATGAGTGCAATAGCGCTTTGATCTTTTTGTTGGCCATATGGCTGACCTTTGTTTTACCTCTGATACTGCTCCCAGATTGATATGGAAAAGGTGCTGTGCCTGCATAGCTGGCAAATTTTCTCCATTCTTTGAACTGTAAAAATCCGTGAGTTAAAACGATCATAAAGTAAGCTGTCTGGGGGCCTACTCCCTTTATACTTGTGATTAATTGGAATATTTGATTTAATCTTTGATCCTGCTGAACGGTATGATTAAGCTTAAGATCAAGTCGTTCAATTTGTTTGCTCAAATAGTGAATCATTCTTTCATGTATTTGGAAGAAATCAGGATCCTGGTTCTTTTGAAGGAACCGAATGTTTTCTTTCAAACTTGATTCAAAACCAGCCCTCTGTACTACCAGTCGATCCCTTAAAGATAATAAATTCCTGAGGTGATAAATACCTTCAGTAGGCATTTGATAAGGCCTAACCTCATCCTTTCTACGGTATGCAAATAAAGCGATCTTGGCAGCATCAATGCGATCATCCTTGCCACGGACAATGCCCATAGAACGATGCAATTCCAATCCAGGAATAAGAATGAAATTATACCCTAATGAAGCTAAAAAAGAAGATAATCCATAAGAATACAGTCCAGTGTGCTCAAAAGCAAAGAGAATCGATTCTTTAGGAAAAGAAAGATGTTTTTTAACCCACACGATCATTTTTTTGTGACCGCTTTTGGAGTTGTCAAATCTTTCTTCCTGGTGTGCAAGATGCATTCTGGCATCAATCCAGCCTTTGCTGACATCGATACCGATTGTTTCTGAAAATTTCATAACTTTACATGTTTTAATTAAACAAAAAGGTTGCTGAACTAAAACCTTTAAAAGGCCTTAAGCCTAAAATTCTAACTGGTTCTTCGCAACCGAATAAAAGAATGGGGACTAATACGGCACCTAGGCCACGATCCTAAGAGGTACGAAAGTTCACCCCATTCTTTTTTGTAAAGATAATTGTTCAAATTTTTGACCAGGCAAATCTAAAGGTAGGTACGACAGAAAAGGATTAACGTGATATTCAATTTTGAATTTTCAACACTCAATTTAAATGAATATAATTTGGAAATTGAAATATTTACATTGAAAATTGAATTTTGACACTTGACAATCGCGTAATTTCCTCGTGCCGTCCCGATGGGACTCTCATTTGTCCGTCACGACTTTTTACCCGGCACTTACGTACCGGGCTACTATCTATTCTCCCTCCGGGAGAGGATTGTCAATTCCATATTTTCGATTTTCGATTTTATTGTCCAACTGTCCAACTGTAAACTGTCCCCGGACGACCGCTGACCGCCGACCGGCGACCGCCGACCGCCGACTGTTTCCCCTTATGATTCTCTTATTATTCTGCAATATTTTGCCGTTTCCTTTGTAATGATTACCTTTGCACGCAATTTTTAAAAATACAAGCTTGATATGATAAGCATCACGTTTCCCGATCATTCGGTCAGGCAGTACCAGGAAGGGGTTACCGGGATGGAAATTGCCCTGGGCATTTCAGAAGGGCTTGCGAGAAATGTGCTGGCTGCCAGGGTTAATGGCGAGGTATGGGATGCAACACGGCCTATCTATCAGGATTCATCTCTTCAACTTCTTACATGGAACGATAGCGAAGGCAAATCAACCGTATGGCATTCATCGGCCCACCTGATGGCTGAGGCTATCGAGCAACTTTATCCGGGCGTTAAGTTCGGAATCGGTCCTGATATAGAGAACGGTTTTTATTACGATATAGATTTCCTTGATTATCAAATTACAGACGAAGATCTTAAAAAGATCGAGGACCGTATGCTGGCCCTTGCCAGGGAAAAGCAGGTGTTTAAACGCAGGGAAGTAAGCAAGAAAGAAGCTCTTGAATATTTTACCAAAAAAGGCGATCCCTACAAGGTCGAACTTATTTCGGCATTAAATGACGGGGAGATCACATTTTACGAGTCAGGAACATTTACGGACCTTTGTCGGGGACCTCATATTCCCGATACCGGCTTCATCAAAGCGATCAAGCTGCTGAATATCGCCGGCGCATACTGGCGGGGAGATGAGAAGCGCCAGATGCTGACCAGGATCTACGGCATTACTTTCCCGAAACAAAAAGAACTGGATGAATATCTTGTTTTCCTGGAAGAAGCTAAAAAACGCGACCATCGCACGTTAGGAAGGGACCTTGAGCTTTTCACATTCTCCCAGAAAGTAGGAGCGGGGCTTCCTCTCTGGCTCCCCAAAGGCGCCGAATTAAGGGACAAACTTGAACAGTTCCTTAAAAAGGTCCAGCGCAGGGCAGGCTATGTGCAGGTAATTACGCCTCATATAGGGAATGTCGAGCTTTACCGCACTTCCGGCCATCTTGCGAAATATGGCAAAGATTCTTTTCAGCCTATCAACACCCCTGTCGAAGGGGAACAGTTCTTTCTTAAACCGATGAACTGCCCTCATCATTGTGAAATATACAAATGCAAACCCAGGTCTTATAAGGATCTGCCACTCCGGATAGCTGAATTCGGCACGGTATATCGTTATGAGCAAAGCGGCGAGCTTCATGGATTGACCCGCGTCCGCGGTTTTACACAGGATGATGCCCATATCTTCTGCACATCCGACCAGGTAAAAGAGGAATTCAAAGGAGTGATAGACATTGTCATGCTGATTTTTAAGGCCCTGGATTTTAAAGATTATACAACCCAGATTTCATTGCGTGATCCGAATAACAAAGAAAAGTATATCGGTTCGGATGAAAATTGGGAAAAAGCACAACAGGCAATTATTGAAGTCGCTAAGGAATCGGGCCTTGAATATGTTATTGTGGAAGGAGAAGCAGCATTTTACGGTCCCAAGATGGATTTCATGGTCCGTGACGCTTTAGGACGGAAGTGGCAGCTCGGCACTATCCAGGTGGATTACAACCTTCCGGAACGGTTTGAAATGGAATATACCGGCAGCGATAACGAGAAGCACCGCCCGATCATGATCCATCGTGCTCCCTTTGGCTCGATGGAACGCTTTGTAGCGGTTTTGCTGGAACATTGCGCAGGAAATTTCCCGCTCTGGCTTACACCCGACCAGGCAATTATTCTGCCGATCAGCGACAAATTTCTGGAATATGCAAAAAAAGTTTTACATTTGCTGAGTAATTCTGAAATTCGCGCCCTTATTGATGAGCGTAGTGAAAAAGCAGGCCGTAAGATCAGGGATGCGGAAATCAGGAAAATACCCTACATGCTGATTGTGGGTGAAAAAGAAGAAGCAACCGGCTCGGTTTCAGTGAGAAAACATGGGCAGGGTGATCTTGGTACATTTTCAGTTGAAGAATTTATCAGCCTGGTCACAAACGAAGTTGAGGAATTATTAAAAGGTCTTTGATGACTTTTTCATCATAATAAGTTTAACTAAAATACGGGAGGAATACTTATAGCAACGTCATTGCCATTTAAAAGCAGGCCACCACGCAGGGAAATCAAAGCCAAGGAAGAACCCTACAAAGTAAACGAGCTGATCAAAGCGCCGGTAGTAAGAGTGGTCGGGGAAAATGTCCAGGTCGGGATTTACAATATACGGGATGCGCTTCGCCTGGCAGAGGAGCAAGAGCTTGACCTGGTCGAGATCTCACCAAGCGCAAATCCGCCGGTCTGTAAAATCGTTGATTATAAAAAATTTCTTTACGAAAAGAAGAAGAAAGCAAAGGAAATCAAGGCAAACTCAGCCAAGATCGTCGTGAAAGAGATCAGGCTTGGCCCGAATATCGATGATCACGACTTTAATTTTAAGATGAGGCATGCCATGAAATTCCTGGAAGAAGGAGCCAAAGTGAAGGTGGATGTGTTTTTTAAAGGCCGGAGCATCATCTACAAAGAAAAAGGTGAATATATCCTTTTAAAATTTGCAGCCGACCTTGAAGAATTTGGTAAAGTAGAGCAATTACCGCGGTTGGAAGGAAAGAGAATGATCATGGTGATTGCACCGAAGAAGTGAACGGTGAACGGTGAGCAGTGAACGGTGTTGGAACTCTGGAACAATAGAACAATATAAAATATAACATTCAACTAAAACGAAATGCCAAAAATGAAGTCAAAATCCGGCGCCAAGAAAAGGTTTGCAGAAACCGGTACCGGTAAGATCAAAAGGAAGCATGCTTTCAAAAGCCATATCCTGACTAAAAAATCCAAGAAACGGAAACGTAACCTTGGCCATTTTACGGAAGTGTCGCACGCCGACCTGAGGAATGTCAAAACAATGCTCCAGTAATTCAATTAGTATTAACTTACTTTCAGCAACCAAGAGTCGTGAAACATAGACCGCTGAAGTAAAAAAGAAAGGGTTATGCCTAGATCAGTAAATGCAGTAGCATCAAAATCAAGAAGAAAAAAGATCCTTGACCGGGTAAAAGGTCAGTGGGGTCGACGGAAGAATGTATGGACCGTAGCAAAGAACGCTTATGAGAAAAGCCTCTCCTATGCATACATAGGCCGCAAACAGAAAAAGCGCGATTACCGCGCCCTGTGGATCCAGCGCATCAATGCAGCCGTCAGGGAACACGACATGTCGTACTCGGTTTTCATGGGAAAACTGAAAGAAAACAATATCGAGATTAACAGGAAAGTTTTAGCCGATCTCGCTATGCACAATCCCGAAGCCTTTAAGGCCATCGTGGATAAAGTGAAGTAGCCCTTCAGCTTCGCGATAATAAATAAGCCATCTCAACGAGGTGGCTTTTTTATTTTATCCCGATTGACAATTTTCATATCGATCACCTGGATCATTTTTTTTAAATTTGTTATTAATAATCAATTCTTTAAGGAAATACCAATTTTGTAAATATTAACATTATGAAAGCATTAAAAATCATCGGTATTGTCATTTTGGTTATCGTTGCATTGTTCTTCGTCATCGCACTGTTCCTGCCTTCAAAATTGACCATGGAGGAGTCGATCGTTATAAAAAAGCCTGCCAGCCTGATCTTTGAGCAGGTCAATAATTTTCACAACTGGCCGGCCTGGTCGCCATGGCAGGCTAATGACCCGGGCATGGTAAGTACCTATGAAGGGCCGGATGAAGGCATCGGCGCCAAAACTTTATGGACTAGCAAAAAGAGCGGGAATGGGAGTATGACGATCATAGAAAGCGTACCTTATAAAAGAGTTTCTTCTGCACTGGATTTTGGAGTAAAAGGCACAGCCACCAATTATTTTAATTTCCGGGATGAAAATGGGGCTACGAAAGTTACATGGGGAGTCGAAATCCCAACTCTTGCTTACCCCCAGGAAAAATATCTTGGCCTGATGATGCCGAATATGATGAAAGTGTATTTCAGGAAAGGATTGGAGAAATTGAAGGAAGTTACTGAAGCCATGCCTGATCCGCCCGTTATTCAAATAATACAAATGCCGGAAAAAGCAGTTTTATCAGTGACAGATTCCTGCAACTGGGTCGATATAGGGAAGAAAATGGGGCCTTTGTTCATGGAAATTATGTCTTTGCAGAAGAATGGCAAGTTCCAGTTTACCGGTGCACCTTTGTCAATCTACCATAAATGGGATGAGGCGAAGCAATTCGCGGTCTTCGAAAACTGCATCCCTGTCGATAGGCCAGTTGCAGGGAAAGGCAGGGTCCGGTACAAAGTGTTGCCTGCTACCCGTGCCGTTATGGCAACACACTTTGGTTCTTATGATAAGACCATGTACCTTTATGTAGCTCTGGCTAAGTATATCAAGGATTTCGGACTGGTCGAAAATGGCGGTCCTATTGAAGAATATATCACCGACCCGATGACGGAACCGGATACGGCTAAGTGGCAGACAAATATCTATTTCCCTGTAAAATAAACGCGCTGTATGGATAGAAGAAAATTCATCTACCGCGGATCAGGCCTGGTCGCAGGTGGAGTAATCATGAATTTAACCCCGGTCAGGCTATTTGGTAATATAATGCTTCCTGATCTTTGCAAGGTCAAGTCTGCGGATTATTACGAAGCCACATTCAGGGCTGTCCAGGAACTGGGCGGGATCGGCAAATTCGTTTCACGCGGTTCTTCTGTAGGTTTCCTGATAAACTCTGCCTTCGACAACCCGGGAACCTACCCGCATCCTGATATTTCACTTGCGATGCTGTTCCTTTGCTGGGAAGCCGGGGCCAGGGAAATCGTGATGCTCCAGCCGGTTTCGATGAACTACTGGCAGCGGAGCGATAGGTTCGCAAAGCATCGCTTTATCATTAATGAGCTTGTGCAGGTTAAGACAAATGAGTTCCCCGCTACTTATAACGAAAATGATTTCAGGATCATGGAAACGATCAACGGAGCCGTGTCCCTGAAAAATGCCGAGATCATCAAGAAGGTCAGTGAGGTCGATGTGTTCATCAGCATCCCGATTTTGAAGCATCACGCCAGTACCATCCTGACGGGAGCACTGAAAAATATGATGGGACTGACCACGCGGAAAACCAATGTGTCATTCCATCTGGGATCGGGCGTGCGAAATGATCCGGAGTACCTCGGGCAATGCATTGCCGATCTGAACCTGGTCAGAAAACCTGATATTATCGTGGCGGATGCGACGGAATTCATTACGGGTAATGGCCCGGATGGACCGGGTCCGTTGAAGAAGCTGGATATAGTTGTTGCCGGCACCGACCCGGTCGCGATAGATGCTTTCGGCGCAACCTGCCTGGATGTGGAACCCTCGGACATCATTATGGTTAAAAAGGCTTATCAACATGGCATAGGAGAGATGGACCTGTCGAAATTGTCGGTTAGCGAAATTCAAATCTGAAAATTATGAAGACATTATTTCCATTGTGGTTGCTTGTGATGATATTACCGATCAGCTTGAAGATCACGGGTCAGGACGCTGAAAAACTATTGCCTTCGAACGATGATCTCCAGGGATGGAAAATGACCACGGAACCGAAGGTTTACGAAGGAGACAAGCTGTTTGAACTGATCGACGGCGGAGCGGAAATATATCTTGAATATGGTTTTCAAAGAGCAGTGTCGGTTCATTATGCTGACCCTGCACTTAATAATATCCTGGTGGAAATTTATGAAATGGCAGATGATGCTTCAGCTTACGGCATTTTTAGTTTATCCCAGCAGACAAACGAATGGACAAAGGAATTTGGGAATCTTTCCGCTGGCAAAGAGGACTATATCTCCTTCTGGAAAAGCAGGTACTATGTGAGTATATCATGGTCCTCAAGGCAGAACCTTGATAAGCCTTCGTTATCCATGATGGCCATTTTGATATCACAAAATATACCGGAAGATGGCGATTATCCGGAAATCGTAAAATCATTCGAAGCAACTGAAATAGGGACCAAAGCTGCTTTTCTTAAAGGTAACCTGGCCTTATCGAATTTTTATTATTTTGATTATAAAGATATTTTTGAATTAAAGGAGGCGGTGGCCAGCACACAGGTCTTTTACCACAGGATTATCATTAAATATCCCGGTAAGAATAAAGCAATTGAGGTTCTTTCCAGCGCTACGCAGAGTATTATGAATAACAAGCGATTCACTGACGTGATGATGACTTTCCAGGGATTAAGCTGCAGGGATAATAAAGGGAATATGATCCTGATAAGGCAGATAGAAAATTTTATTGCAATTCTTGTTGGCCTCGATAAGAATATTTCACTCGTTCCGATTATGGATGAAATCTCGCTGAGAATAGAGAATAATACCATGCCTGACAAATAAATTTTCAGAAATGTGCGGAAGATATGTGCTTGTACAAAAGCTTGAAGTGATTGAAAAGCGTTTTAATGTAAAGGCTCCTGAAGGATTTGAGTATTTGCCTGATTACAATATAGCTCCGGGCAGCCTGGCAGCTGTGATCACTAATGAAAATCCCAGGCAGCTCGATCTGCTCCGGTTCGGATTGACGCCATTCTGGGCGAAAAAGCCTGTTCTGCTTATCAATGCACGGGCCGAAGGTGACCATAACCCGGATGATAACCCCGATTATTCAGGTGCGAAGGGCATCATCACAAAACCATCATTCCGCAAACCCATCAGATCCCAGAGATGCCTGGTTTTAGCTGATTGTTTCATCGAAGGCACTACGAAGGAAAAACTGTCGAAACCTTTTGTGGTTTACCTGAAGGAAGGGGATAGGCCATTTGCTTTTGCCGGTATATGGGATACCTGGGTGAACCCTGAAACATCTGAAATAATCCGTTCTTTTGCCATTATCACAACAGTAGCCAATGAGCTCATCCGGAAGATTCCCCATCATCGCTGCCCGGTCATCCTTCCCCGGTCCATGGAACAGGCCTGGATCAATACCGACATTCCCCTCTCGGATGTCACCGGCATGCTGCGGCCATACCCGGCAGAGTTGATGAACGCCTATCCCATCGACCCGGCAATTAAAAATCCCCGTGCAAAAGGGCCTCAACTTTTGAAACCCATCGGTCAAAGGCTGTCTCCTGAATTTAGCACCCGTAAGTCTGATGAAGTAAAACTGCAGGGAATGGGAACGAACAAGAGGCTGAAAGATGGGCAGGATTTTCTTGAATTCGAGCTGTAATATTAGTTTGACAATAGGACAGCCGGACAGTTGGATAACCCTATGACTGGTTAATGACCTGCAGCTTTGTACAGCCATTGTATCTCTTCCGCCCAGATTTCTTCATCCGGGGTTTCCAGGATCATCGGTAAATTGTCGAAACGGGGATCTTTTATGATACGGATAAAAGTATCTTTACCAAGCTCTCCCTTGCCAATGCTCTCATGGCGGTCGACGCGGGAAGCAAGTCCTTTCATAGTATCATTAAGATGAAGCCCTTTAAGGTAAGAAAGCCCGATGATACGATCGAATTCCCTGAATGTCAGCTCGTAGCCATTCTCATTTTTAATATCATAACCCGAAGCATAGGTATGACAGGTGTCTAAACAGACACCCATCCTGGTTTTATCATCCACCAGGTCGATAATACCTCGGAGATGTTCAAATTTATAACCTATTTGACTGCCCTGACCGGCGGTATTTTCTATGACAGCGGTCACTCCTTTGGTTTTTTGCATGACAAAGTTGATGGATTCTGCAATGATTTTTATGCATTCCTCTTCAGTTATCTTTCCAAGGCCTGATCCCGGGTGGAAATTAAGCATGGTCAGTCCCAGTTGCTCACACCTTTGCATTTCATCCAGCAGGGCTGCACGCGATGTTTCCAGCATTTCTTTGTCAGGGCTTCCCGGGTTGATCAGGTAGCCATCGTGAGGAAGGATAAATTCGGGCAAATACCCATACTTTTTGCAATTTTCTTTGAAAAGCGAAATGTTCTTTTCAGTTAATGGTGAAGCTTTCCATTGCCGCTGGTTCTTGGTGAAGATCGCAAATGCTTTGGCCCCGATCTTATCAGCATTTATGGGTGCATTTTCGACACCTCCGGATATACTTACGTGTGCGCCGATATATTTCATAATATAATAGGTTTAAGCAAAGGTAGCTAAAAATGGGACTCCATCCCTGGGGTTGGCGTCCCACCGGGTTCGATACCGATTCTTCTTTCAATGCAGTCAAGATGATGATTTATTAAATCTTCGCGGCTATTATTGAACCAGGAGAGAACCTCATTTCTTCTCAAATTAGTTGATTGATCACGGAAAAATATTTGATATGAACTGAATTCGTACTTTGCAAAATCTTTAATGACACTATGTTTTTGAGGATTATAGTGAATATAGAAAACCAGATATTTAAGATAAGCGTCGTCTGAAATCTCAATTCTTCTAAAAGATTTTAAAAATAAACTTCCTCTTCTTTCATATTTTTTATTAAAATATTGGACATAAATTTGAAGAAATTTTCGGAGGCTTTCGTTTGTAGATTCACATCCAATGATTTTTTCTTTAGGTTTAGGTTTAATCAGGAGATGAAAGTGATTAGGCAACAAACAAAAAGCATAGAAATCGATATTTGGCGCTACGAGTTTACGCAGTTTTGCCAAAAAGAATTGATAGTCAGAATATTCTTTGAAAATCTTTTCTTTATTAATTGCCTGATTAAAAATGTGATAATATTTATCAGGCAGGACAGGGGCTTTTAACAATTTGCTTGGCATAGTTTTAATATTTATTAGATTAATCGGCTTTTTTAAAAAATATACCCGGTGGTTTTAAAAAAAAATATGGGACTCCATCCCGCGGGATGGAGTCCCCTGGGACCTCAGCATTTCCTGGAGCGATCAAATACCGTTCCTGTCATTGATGTCCGTTCACCTGAAGAGTACCGGCAGGGACATATACCCGGTGCTATAAGCATGCCTTTGTTCGACGATGATGAAAGGGCCGTGGTCGGGATTACCTATACGCATGAGGGGAAAAAAGAAGCTTTGCTGAAAGGGCTTGAAATTACCGGCCCCAAGCTGAAGGATTTTGTAAAAAAGGGACATGTAACTGCATCCGGTGGAGAATTACTGGTGCATTGCTGGCGCGGAGGTATGAGAAGCGACGCAATGGCCTGGCTGCTTGATTATTCCGGGATCAAAACATCTGTTTTAACCGGTGGCTATAAAGCATATCGCCATTATATAAGGGAATCATTTTCCCTGGGGCCTCCGTTGGTCGTGCTGGGAGGAATGACTGGCAGCGGAAAGACGGACATTTTAAAGTGTTTATCGTCCGTTGGGGAACAGGTTCTGGACCTGGAAGGGCGTGCCCGCCATAAAGGTTCTGCTTTTGGCTCCCTTGGCCAGGAAAACCAGCCAACCAATGAGCAATTTGAGAATGACCTGGCCCGTGATTGGCTCGCATTTGATCCGCATAGACCGGTCTGGATAGAGGATGAAAGCCGGAATATCGGCAAGGTGATCATCCCGGAGCCGCTGTTCCGGAAAATGACCGCTGCGCCTCTGGTTTTAGTCGACATTCCTTTTGATCAAAGGGTGAGGCGGCTGGCAGAAGAATATGGCAGTTTTGAACAGGGGGAACTATCCGCTTTTATCCGGAAAATCAGCCCCCGGATGGGAGGAGATAAAGCAAATGCCGCAATCAGCGCCTTGGAAAAAGGGAACCTTACCGGGGCTGTTTCAGAAGTGCTTGCTTATTACGATAAAGCTTATCAGTATGGGCTTTCAAGATATGAAGGAAGGGAAATTCTCAATATTAAGACGGAAAACCGAAGATTGCAATCAATATCTAAACAAGTGATTAATCTAATTCAAAATTCAAAATATAAAATATAAAATATAAAATTAGTACAGTTCCTTCAAGAAACCTCTGCAGTTCCTCCTTTGTCGGCGCTTTCCCGTGCCAGCGGTAATCTCCTTCGATACTTCTCACCCCTTTTCCCATGATGGTTTTTAATATGATGACCGAAGGGCGTCCTTTTACGGTTTTCGCCTTATTGACAGTATCTGATATTTGCCTGTGGTCATGGCCGTCACAAATAAAAACTTCCCAGCCAAATGCTTTCCATTTTTGATCAAGTGGCTCTATTTCCATTACTTCGGATGTCTTCCCATCTATCTGAACCCCATTACGGTCAATGAAGGCAATCAGGTTGTCCAGTTTATAATGAGCCGCACTCATAGCTGCCTCCCAGATTGACCCTTCCTGCATTTCGCCATCGCCATGAACGCTGTAAACCCGCCATGCCGCTCTGTTCATTTTTGCTGTGAGGGCCATTCCAACTGCAACGGAAAGTCCTTGTCCGAGCGATCCTGCCGATAGCTCAAGGCCCGGCAGGCCATGGTCACGCCCCGGATGCCCCTGGAGCCTTGAACCGAGCTTTCTCAGCGTCATCAATTCTTCCCTGGGAAAATAGCCGGCATGGGCAAGCGCAGTGTAAAGGACCGGAGCCACATGGCCTATGGAAAGTATCAGCCGGTCGCGATTTTCCCATGAAGGATGTTCCGGTTTATGCTTCAGGATATCGAAATACAATGCAGTAAAGAGATCTGCAAGACCGAGAGCTCCTCCTGTATGGCCGCTCCCGGCCTCGGCAATACTTCGCAGAATATCGGCCCGGATCTCGCGGGATTTTAACCTGAGAGCGGCTAAGGTCTTATCATCCACGTTCTCTATTTTTTCTCCTCAGGGAACTTGTAAGTTATCCCGATCCCCAGGGTCTCTTTGATCTGGAGATTCTTGCTATAAACGGCATTGGGCACAGAAACGCCATTAATGTCTTCAAATTTAATATCAGGCTGGCCCGGCAGGTAAAGAAACTGAACGAACAGGCTTACCGAGAAATACTTGGCAATGCTGTAATTCAGAAAATTCTCCCAGCTCACATCAGCGTCGTATGCCTTAAGGTGCCTACGGTTTAAAAAAGTATAAAGAATATTAAGACGGGATTCAAAAATCAACCCTTTCAAGATCTCCTTTTTCATATAAGCTTCCACAAAGGGGCCGAGATAAATTAAAGTCTTTTCTCCATGCGTCGTTACGACTCCATTCGTGTCTTTTTCAGCCGGCTCTACACCGAATGATCCCTGGTCAGCCAGTTGCTGGTCCAATACAAAGGTTATTTTTGCTGTTGCCGGAGAAATCAGGATGTAAGACCAGTCATTCGGTTTGTAACGAAATCCGGGAGACAGGGTCAGGTAACCCGGGGACATGAACTTTGAAATGACAATCGTGTTATTTGCCGGATCATAGCCTTTAGCAAACTGGCTACGGAAATTAATATAAAAAACGAATGCCCACTTCTTCGTAATATCGTGGCCCAGAACCGAAATAAGTTCGATAAGATCTTCGTTCTTTTTCATTG
The DNA here is from genome assembly GCA_963823285.1 of uncultured Bacteroidales bacterium. Lineage (GTDB taxonomy): Bacteria > Bacteroidota > Bacteroidia > Bacteroidales > JAGOPY01 > JAGOPY01. The sequence continues at coordinate 457,852 of CAWGKX010000014.1, forward strand.
TTTCGTGCTCATTCTTAATCACTCCGTACATCAGGTTCAGGTTGTTGTACCAGGTAAATTTGTTTTTGGTGTGGTTTGCCGTAAATTTACCCATAGCCGAAAAAGCCACTGAATTTGTCCCTCCTGCAGTCCAGTTTGTGAAATGAGCCTGGTTCAGGTTTATCCCGCTAATACCTGTAAATACCCAGCTTTTGGGAGGTTGTGCCGGCGCTTGTGGCTGTGTCTGCGTCTGACCCCATAAAATGACGGGGATCAATGCGATCAAAAGGAGTAGATACTTTTTCATTTTATTGGATTTTAGATTCAACATATATTATTAACAAATTCCCGAACTTAACACTTAAAACTTAAACCTTAAAACTTGCCTTTAGCCTTGAGCCATCTGTCAAGCCATTTAAAGAACGTCCGTTGCCAGAGAATCCCATTCTGGGGCTTAAGGACCCAATGATTTTCATCCGGGAAGTAAATCAATTCCGAAGGAATACCCATAAGCTGCGCAGCATTAAAAGCCATTATCCCCTGCGTCGCCACTACACGGTAATCTTTTTCGCCCTGACTAATCAGGATAGGGGTATCCCAGTTTTTAATAAAAAGATGCGGGGAATTGGCATAGCTTTTCTGGACGACAGGATTATCTTTATTCCATGGCGGCCCTCCCAGGTCCCAATTCGGGAACCATTGCTCTTCGGTTTCCAGATATGCGCTTTCCATATTGAACATGCCGTCGTGGGCGATGAATGCCTTGAATCTTTTTTCATGGTGGCCGGCAAGCCAGTAAACGGTAAAGCCGCCATAGCTGGCTCCGACGGCTCCCAGATGATTTTTATCAATGTAAGGCTCTTTGGAAACCTCATCTATAGCTGTCAGCAGATCCTGCATATTTTGTCCGCCGTAATCACCGCTGATCTGCTCTTTCCATGCCTGGCCAAAGCCGGGAACACCCCTCCGGTTTGGCGCTACGATGATATAATCGTTTGCAGCCATCATTTGAAAATTCCAGCGGTATGACCAGAACTGGCTGACGGCACTCTGGGGGCCGCCCTGGCAATAAAGCAGGGCGGGATAGAGGTTCCGTTCATCGAAGTGAGGAGGGTATATTACCCAGGTCAGCATCTTTTTCCCGTCTGTTGTGGGTACAAAACGTTTTTCGACCTTGCCCATCGTCAGTTGGCTTAGTATATCCTTATTCGTAAACGTGAGCTGTGTTTCCTTTCCCCCGCCAATGGGAACGGAAAATATCTCAGCAGGCAAGGACATTGACATCATCCCGGCTATCAAACGGTCGCCGGCCGGCTGCACAGCGGTGAAATCGTGAATTCCGCTTGTCAGCTGGGTGAAGGTCCCGTTCAGGTTCAGGTTGAATATTTCTTTGGAACCATACCAGTAAGCAAGAAAATACAGCGATTTGCTGTCATCAGCCCAGTACAGGTCCTCTGCATCCTGGTCGAAATAACCGGTGTAATCGACTCGTGATTTTGTCCCCAGGTTAAAAACCATAATCCTGTTCTTATCCGCCTCATAACCTTCGCGTTCCATGCTTGACCATGCTATTGATTTCCCGTCAGGTGAATATAAAGGGGCATTATCATAACCCTTCATTCCACTGGTCAGGTTACTGGTCTGCTTTGTTTCCAGGTCATAAATATATATATCGGTGTTCGTTGATACGGCATATGCCTTGCCTTCTTTCTTACAGCACGAGTAGGCAAGGCTTTTCCCGTCGGGATGCCATGACATTTGTTCCATGCCGCCGAAGGGCTTGTTCGGGAAATCATAAGGTTCGTTCTGTAAAATATCTACCGGGTTGGTCACTTTGTCACCGCCAAGGTCAGCAACGAACAAGTGGCTGTAGGTTTCGCGCCATTCATCCCAATGGCGGAACATCATCTTGTCATATACCTTGCCGGCTGCCGAGGGAAGGCCTTCATATAATTCTTTATTGAGATTGTCTTCCATTTTCACCTCAGCTGTATATGCAATTTTCTTCAAATCAGGTGAATATTTGAAACCGGTAATACCTCCTTTGATATCGCTGATCTTCATATTGCCCGATCCATCCGGGTTCATCTCCCAGATCTGGACCGTTCCCCCGTAATTTGACAGGTAACCTATCTTTTTCCCGTCAGGCCTCCACAGATAATTGAACTCGCTTTCGGGAGTTTTGGTCAGTTGCTTCAGATCCGATCCGTCGGGGGCCATGATATAGAGCTCCCTGTTGCCTTTGTTTTTCTCTATATCATAATATGTAATGCTGAAAAGTACCTGCTTGTGGTCAGGGGAAACCTCAAAATCGCCAACCCGTCCGAGTGACCATAATATTTCCGGTGTCATCCGGTCGGTTGCCAGTTTGAGTTCTTTTTTCCCGATAAGAGGCTCTTCTTTTACCTTTGGCCGGCAGCCGAAAATTGAAATTAAAATTATTGCTGATACAAGCAGGAACTGACTTTTCATTTTGATCAAAAATTAGTGAAACTTAATATCAAAAATATAAAATTAAAGTGTCGGATTTTTTACTGATCCCATTCCTCTTTGAGCATGCTGTGTACTTCCAGGTCCAGGTAGTGATCTGAATATTTCTCCCCACATCTTTCAATTCCTTCAAATTTGAACCCGAGTTTTTCAGGGATCTTTCCGCTTCGGGCATTTCCGATTCCTGTCTTGATCTGGACGCGTTTCATGCCCATTTTGTTAAAAGCACAATCAATCATACTCTTGCAGCATTTAGTCATGATTCCTTGTCCCTCAAACCGGGGGTCGAGCCAGTAACCCAATTCGGCCCTTTTATTCCAGCGGTCAATGTCTTTGAAAGCGATCAGCCCGGCAAAATCATCATCATTCCATATTTCATAGGCAATATCGCGTTTCGGGCCTGATGACCCGAGGATGGATTTAATGAAGAGTTCTGTGTCTTCGACTTTCCATGTATCATCTATAAATGGAAGCCACTTGCGGAGTTGCCGGCGGTTGATATCTATGGTTTTGAAAATGGCAGCCGCACTCTCCTGCCTCAGAACTTTTAAGATCAAGCCTTCTTCAACTCTGATTTCTTTACACGGACCTGGGAGTGGCATTATTTGTTTTTCAAATACTCCTGGATTATTTTTTTTGCTTCTTTTTCATGGCTTTCTACGACAAAAACAAGCCCGGCGTCTTCAGGGGCCCCGGAAACCCAGCCGGCAACCATGCTTTCACCCATAGTATTGCGCACCATAGCCCCTATGCCGCTTTCTTCCAGTAAAGTTTTAATGTAGTCGGCTTCAAGCACAGACCCTGTAAATACATTTTTCAAATCTTCTTTATCATTCATATGAATAGATTTTGAATACCCGTAAACAAATATAATGAATTAGAAAAAGTAAAGGAAGGTCAGCCTGAAGTTTTTTCAGGGCTTTGCATCCTGTTCAGGTTGACGATGGCAAAAACCATCACCGCCGCGCTGATCCATTGTACGAGGGAAAGCCTGGAACCATTGACCAGGTAATCAAAAATGATGGTGGAAATAGGGAAGAACAATTCGCATATTGCAGCCAGCGTGGCTTTAACATGATTTAACCCGAAATAAAACAGGAATATGGCCCCGCTACCCGTCGTAAAAGCGATTACAAGAAAAATGATCCAATTCATGCCGGTGATCTGATCGAATTGTATTGGCTTTATGAATATGATAACATAGAAAAGCATGATCAATGTCGTGAAACCATAACGGTAAAAAGTCGCAGTTTTAAAGGTGTACCGCTGCAGGATCTTTTTACTGAAAACGGTCGAGCTGCCGAATGAAAATGCGGCCAGCAGCGCATATAGTGCAGAGAGAGTTGTTTTCGAGCCGGTTTCTAAATTAGGAATGCCCAGCCCGAAGGTCAGGAAGTAGCCGCCGATCAGGGCTATCGAAGCCCAAAGAATAAAGTATTTACTGATTCTTTCTTTGAGGATTATTGCTGCCAAAGTAATAGCAAAGACCGGCTGAAGTTTTTGGAGAAGGACAACGACGCTGAGTTCTTTGAAGTTAATGAGGAACAACGCTTTAACGATGGATAAAGTGCCTATCGCCCCGCCGAAGAGCGCGATAAGTAAGATGACAAGATAATCCTGGCCGGAAAATATCTTCAGGTACTTATATTGTTTGTACAGAAAAGAATGCATCAGCAGGAAGGGCAGTGCATGAAGGATGAAGACGACGAGACCTACATCCAGGTTGTAAAGCCGGGGGGTGAGCACCACGCCGTCTAATCCCCACATGATGGCAGCTAAACTGATTGCTATTGCACCAATGAAAACAGCACGACGTTTACTCATTTATAAAATGATTTAAAAGATTGCAAAGATAATCAATACGGGCAGCGGTCGGAGGTTTAAGGTTTGAGGTTTGAGGGTTAAGTTGGGGAATGCCTTATTCGTTTTAAATTTGTCATAAGATTATCTTATTATTGTATTTCTTAAGGTGGTAAATATGGAAGGGACAAAATGGTTATTGATTAAAGATATCGCCCGGCTGGAAGTCAGGGTGGGAGACATTAATTACGGGGGTCACATGGGAAATGATAAGGCACTGCTGGCATTTCACGATGCCAGGATAGGTTTCCTGGAATCAATTGGATTTTCTGAAGAAAATATTGGAGGGCCTGGGATCATTATGCGCGATGCACATGTGACTTTCCGAAAGGAGGTGTTTTTACACGATGTCCTTTTGATAGATGTAGGTATTGAAGATGTGACGATGACTTCATTTAACATGATCTACACCGCCAGGAGGGAGAAAGATGATGAGGTGGTTTTTACCGGCAGTACTGCCCTGGTGGCATTTGATTATGAAAAAAGACGGCCGGTGAAGATTCCGGATGAGTTTTTGGGGAAAATTTCACGATGAATTGGACAGTTGGACACTTCATGACTATTTTATAACAACCAACAGAATGAAAAAGCTTATATTATTTCTTCCTCTGATGATTCTTGGCTATGTAAACGCCCAGGTCACGTTTGTTATCGATTCCCTTCCCGCTTATACTCCGCCGGGAGATTTTGTTTTTATTGCCGGAAATTTCAATTCCTGGAACCCTGGAGATACTAATTACCGGCTGGTAAAGGACGAACAGCAAAAATGGTCCATTACTCTGGATTCAGCCGCGCCCGGTACGGTGATCCAGTTCAAATTTACACGGGGCAGCTGGGCAACAGTTGAAAAAGGTGCGCAGGGCGAAGAGATTAATAACCGGTTATTTACATACGGCAATGGTGACACTGTTGGTTGTATTATTTACAATTGGGCGCAGGGCGGCGGACAGGGAAGCACTGCCGCCGGGAATGTCGTGATTATGGATGAGAATTTCGAAATGCCCCAGCTTGGCCGGACCCGGCGGATCTGGCTTTACCTTCCGCCTGATTATACCACTTCAGGCATGAATTATCCTGTTCTTTACATGCACGATGGCCAGAACCTTTTTGATGATTCCACATCCTTTGCAGGTGAATGGCATGTGGATGAAACGCTGAATACATTTTTTGAGCAAGGCGACAGGGTGCCGATCGTCGTGGGGATTGATAACGGGGGAATTTACAGGATCGATGAGTACACCCCCTGGTCAAACCCCGTAAATGGTGGCGGCCAGGGCGAACTTTATATGGAATTTATCGTCCAGACCCTCAAACCATATATTGACCAGCATTACCGGACCCTTCCGGGGCGTGATTTCACCGGCATCATGGGCAGTTCACTGGGCGGATTGATCTCTCATTACGGCGCATTACAGTATCAGGATGTTTTCAGCAAGGCCGGCATTTTCTCGCCTTCTTACTGGTTTTCCGACAGTGTCTGGGCATTTACCCGCCTGGCAGGCAGGCAGGATGCCATGCGATTATACCTAATGTGCGGCGGTGCGGAAGGTCAGGGCACTATTAATGACATGACGGATATGCGGGACACCTTGCTCGCAATCGGTTTCCACGAAGATGAAATCAGTATGACGGTCATACCTGGTGGACAGCACAACGAAACACTCTGGAGCCAGGACTTCGGAAATGCCTACAAATGGCTGTTCGCCTCTTATACCAATGATATCACGGAGCATGCAAAACCGAATATCATCAGGCTTTTCCCGAATCCTGCCTCAGATATTCTGACTTTGCCAGCAGATTTTCCGGATTGGTGCAACAGGCTGGAAGTCATTGATATGACGGGTAAGACAGTGATCAAATCAGCCCCTTTCACCGGCAGGGAAATAGACATCTCCGGGCTTTCACAGGGTCTGTACCTGGTTTCGCTGAATCTTAAAGGGAAGTACTTTCAGGGGAAGGTGATGAAGCAGTAAGCATATGGGCATGGAACTTTGGAACCCTGGAACCCTTTTTATTTCATGGCCTCTTCCGGAATTGCCATATCCGGCGTAATGACGCTGTACTTATTCAATTGCCTCCATTCATTCTGATAGTGATCCAGGATATTTGCGATAAAATCTGACAGCTCTGACTGGTGGGACTGGATTTCAGATTCGGGTATGTTATAAGGTGCTTTTTCTTTGATCATCTCTGCAGCCTTAGGGAAGAATTCATCGCTTCCATTGATAGGAGTGAATTTAGGATTCACGCGCCAGAAACCGGTCCGCAATTCTACCTTGACAATATATGATTTGCCGGCTTCCAGGTACGCTTCAAGAAACTCCTTGCTTTCCGAAGAAGCCCAAAACAATTGCTGTCCCGGCTCACATTCATAGCGCATATAATTCAGTTTTTGAAGTTCGCCAATGAACTTATCATTATAAAAGAACTCGAAAGCGATAAGCTTTTTTGTTGAGCTGACAAAGTAAATAGCTGCTTTGCCTTCAGCAGGCTGGTCAAATCCCTGTCCGAAAATGACTGTAAAACTTGATATGGCTAATACAAATACGAGGCAAAATACTTTTGTTTTCATACCTGGCTGTATTAATTGGTTTGTAATAGCAAAGATATGACATAAGTGGAAAATTGGAACGGTGATACGGTGATAAGATGATACTTATAAGATCAAAATTCAGAACTCAAAAATATTTTCTTCATCACCCCTTCATTAAAATACGTACTCAGTGTCATTATATTTCCCGATATTTCCTTGATTTCTGCCCCTTCAACTTTATACTTTCCCGGCTCGGCAGCCCAGATCCTGAATTCCTGGTGGCTGGCGGGGGGAGCCTGGAGGGTGATCGAGTAGACCTTATCTGTGTAGCTTGTGCTGATGATCCTGAAACCCTTGGATCTGTCACCGGGCCGGGGATCGGGGACAAGCGGCAATGCCGTTATTCCTCCTTTCCAGTGTATTTCCACCATTGCAGCGCTATCCAGCCAGAACCCGAAATCCGGAATAACCCATCCCTGTTCGGCTTCCCGCACACCCCATTCCTTCGCCGGCAGACCGTTAACGGTAATGCGCTTTATCACGCTACCGGGAGGGAAAACAGGCTGCAAATGCATGTCAAGACGACCCGTTAAGCTCTTTGAAAAAAAATAAGTGCTGACAAGCCCCTCTCCAGCCTCACCGCCATTCTGCCTCAACACCTCCATGCTGACAGTTTCATCTCCAATTCTGATCCCTCTGACATTGACTGAATCCCAATCAGCCGGGAACCATGGCTTCAGGGTAATTGTATTGTTAAGCGCATCGGGACTGTAACCAAGCATTCCTTCAATGGCGGGCTCCAGTGCCATAGTTTCCGACCAGCACTGGTGATGGCAAACGCCTTCCGGGAGGAAGACTTCACCATTCAGCACTTCTTCGTTGAATCCCAATCCCCAGTATTTCCATATCATGAGGTTGGCGGACAGGTGCGAGAATCCCTGGAGGTAATTATTATTGCGGAATTCTGCCAGCGCACTCCAGCCGGTAAAAAGGGGCCAGACGCTTCCGGTATGGTAACCGCGGGGATTGAACAGGGGATCGTTCTCCGGAACAATGCGGCAGCCCCAATCGGAAGTAAAACCTTCGGATGCTATAAGCGGAAGAACTTTCAGTGCTTTATCCTGGTCGGCCTGGCCAAAAAGCATTGGGATGACTGGCATGATGGAAATGGTTTCAAGGTAGCTGCCATCCGGCATAAGACCGTGATAATAATAATCCTTTTTCGGATTCCAGAAATCACGATTGATGATAGCCTTTACCTCTCCGGATTCACTTAGGTAGCGGTCCGACAGATCATGCATTTGCAGGATGCCTGACATATATGCGGCTTCATCCAGCGCGGCGGCCCAGCAGGAAGCCAGGTACAACGTGGTATGCGCCCCGAAAAGATGACCCCCTTCCTCCCAGCCATGGCCGACATTGGTGTTCTCAATCAGGTGATCTCCGTCCGTATCGGTGCTGTAGCAAAAGTCTATCGCTTTTTGGATACAGGGCCAGCTTGAATGAATGAAAGCGCTGTCGCCGCTATGTCTTAGATAACGGCCGGCAAGGATAATATATAATGGCGTCGCATCGGCAGCATCATAATGAGAAATGCCCGAGGTGCTGAGCTCGTGGAAAATCTTACCATTTAAATCCTGATAGTGCTGAAAAATCATTAGCATGGATTTTACCTTTTCAAAGTCGCCATAATGGAGTAAAGCAAAACCGCTCCATTCGCCGTCACGGCCAAAATACCAGCCATAGCCGGGCCTGCCGCTGACAGCCTGTTCGCCATCCCAACCCTTGTCGCTGGTGGCATAACCGGCCGTCAGCGACGACCCCACACCTGGAGTATTGACCTGGAATCGGTCAGTTGCCAGAAGTGCCCACCGGTACCCTTCGTTAAATGAACTGTCCGGGCTGTCGAACATCAATGACGCTTCCAGTACAGAGTCGGCATGAGATTGCGATTCAAGGAAAACTGCAGTGGGATCCTCCAAAGCCTGAAGATAAGCGCTCAGCGTTTTATCAAAGCCTTCCGCTGAAGAGGCGACAATGACATCGAAAAAGCCCCGGCCAGGCAGTTTTAAAGTAAAAGACATGATCTTGGATGTCATTTTAAAACTATCATCCATAGCTGGATAAGACGTAATGCAGGTAATTTGGCCTCTTTTCGCATTTACGCCCACAATCGTTACAAATTCATCCGACTGATCTTTTACAATGAAAGCCTGTAAATCCTCATTCCAGGAATAATATAAATTACCGGTCACTTTTTCGGAATAAGGCCACATCAAACGAAAGAGTGCACGAAATGTGAATTCAAAATTTACCTGAACATTTCCCTTGTAATCATAATGAATGACCGCAACTGGCTTGTCGGGCGAAACAGTGACGGATTCTCCTAACGAAGGGCCTGTGAGGAAGCCTGTGAGGTTGTACTTCCTTTGATAAATTGCCGGCAGTACCAGTATTTCAGGACTTAAGCTCCCTAAATCCCGCATGGTGTCATTTGCAGCATCAAACATGTAACTTACCTTAAAATCACGCAGACTCATTACGGGATGTGCCCATATCTCCGTTATTCCGCCACGATCCTCGCCCATAAGCAGAAGCCTTTCACCTGCAAGGTCCCAGTAATTTCCAATGCTTTTACCGGGTTTGATGGCAAGGGTCGATTCGAAACCCGGAAAAGCGCCGGTCACATTCTGGGGTATGATCCCGCTCACTTTAAAAGGAGTTTCAAAAGCATCTGAAATAGCATAATTCCAGTAAAGATTACCTGAGTCAGGTAAAACTCCGCCCAGGTACTTCAGAATATTTTTTGTAAAAGCTTCAAGTTGAAGACGGTTCCTGTTTGGCATGCTATACAGCAGGTAACCGCCGATGCACAGGACTTTTCCCTTTCCCTGGCCATATTCGATGATAAGCTTGCTTTCCTCCCGGAGAAATATATAATCCCAATCCACTCCGGTCACCTTCCCGTTTGTGGGCCTGTTATCGCCGAAGTAACCGGTTTGCAGGACAATCGTGTCTTTTAAAGGTTTCAGGACGTAAGCGCCCCCATTCATCCCGTCAAATAATGAGTGACGCCGGAAAGAATGGTAGCCGAGCTGTCTCCCGTAACCTTCATCGGCAGATTTCTTGGTCCTCGTTTCAGGACTCATGGTCTCTATGCCCAGTGACGGTAGCAGGGTCATCGCCTGGTTGGCCAGCACCAATTTTCCGCCCCGATTTGTAAACTTGGTCAGGTGATTTAGAAGCTTCGCTGAATTTATTGAATTCGAAGGTATAGTGTCATTTTTATAAACCCATATGATTTCCGATTCCTTAAAAGGTTTTGATTGCCTGATAATATCGTCGGCTGATAAAAGATTGAGTTTTGATAGATTCAGCGTTTCCAGGAATTTCACCAGTGCCTTGTATTCAGGGTCATTATTTGAAATGTCATTTTCAGGCCAGACCCCGAGAACCATGTCGTGGAATTCCCCTGGTTGTGCTGATAACTTTGCGCATACAAGCAGAATACCGATGATGACAAAATAAGCCTTCAGTTTCATATTCTTAATGATTTGAATCGATATCCATCGCGCATCTGAAACCTACGGTTGCATTCCGGTCAAATGAAGGCGCTACGAGCAATAATTGCTGGTGCCAGTTATTAGGCTGGGGGCCGCCTTTCACATACCACCAGGAGGAAGTTGGCTTGTAATAGCTTCCTCCCTTCATCATGACAAAGTAATATGTGCCATTATTATAAACATCCCCGGTTAGTTGCCAGACGTTTCCCGTAAGGTCCATCACCCCGAACGGGCTTTTGCCTCCCGGGAAAGCGTCAATTGGAGTAGTTTTGCCTGAAGCGTTATTGCATCTTGCTGAGTCGAACTCATTGCCCCATGGCCATAAAAAACCCTCTTTCCCCTGCGCAGCGTATTGCCATTCCACTTCGGTAGGCAGGCGCTTTCCGGCCCACCTGGCATATGCACGGGCATCTTCCAGGCTCACGTAGACGACAGGATGATCTTCCAGTCCAAGCGGGATTTTCCCGTTTGTCCAGTGCTTCAGGAAATTGACAGTGTCTTTAGGATGATAATCCGTTGCCTTGATGAACTCGCCATACTGCCGGTTAGTCACCGGGTATTTATCCAGGTAGTAGGATGAAACGTCTATTTCGACAGGTTCTTTAGTATCGGGATAGGGGATGAACTGGTCGGTATTTTCTGCCCTGAAACTGAAAGTTCCCGGAGGGATGAGCACCATTCCTCCGGGTTTTTTATCTGGGGTCAAAGTTCTGGCGGGGCTTTCCATCAATCGCGGTGAACCTGGCTCGATAATGACGATCTTTTCATCCAGGAGCTCGCCGTCTTTAAATAGCTGGATCACGAATTTTCCCTCGTAATTACCGAATTGCTCTAAAATGTCAAGAGTATGTCTTCCTGCGGGAAGGATTTTACCTGTTTTATTTTGATAAGAGGGATCGCCCGCCCACACACGGATTTCATCTCCCTGCGATGCCTCGACGGTCAGAATGCCTCCCTTTATAAATGTCTTGATAATATCCGGCAATAATGCAATGCAGTCGATATTCCCTTCAGCGCGGGTATTCATATCGTAGGAATTAAAAGAAGATGTTGTTACAGGAACGTAATGATTACCATTTTTATCAAACCATTCAAGCTCTGTGTGGCGCCATAAGCTGACCAAATGTTTACCATCCGGGGAATCTTCAGCAAATAAAGGTCCGCTGAATCCTTCCGGGATAAGACTGAAAACGGTATAGATAATTTTATCACCTGAGGGCCATTTATTCACCCAGATACTGTCAGCCAGGGTAGGCAGGAGAGGAGTCCAGTTTTGAGAAAGGAAACATGAAGTGTTTTCGCGCAGTATCCTGGTCGTCATACCCAGGTAAATAAGGTCTTCATCCATATTGTCGAATTGCCCCGGGGCGAAGGTGTTAATCTCGGTCCCGTAGCCGTTGAAAAAAGCGACGGAAGCTTCGCGTCTGATCCTGCCGTCATGGATCTGGCAGACCCTGAAAATGGCGAAATCTGGTTTGATAAGCTTGTTAAGGTTCAATGGCGGGGGCAGGTAGATGGCATCATGCACGCGACCGGCAATGATTCCCGGCATATCTTTGATCACGGCCATGCCCTCGCTGTACATGATAACGCCTGGACGGACACTATCTGCCGCCCTTTGGAGCGCATAGCTCGAAGCCCCATGGCAATCCAGTACCACTCCGTCTGCATCTGTGGATTGAATGAGCCCTGCCATGCCTGCATAAGGATTTTCCGACCGGGTGCTTTCGTCCCAGGGATTATAGCAAATGAAGAATTTAGTTCCTTCCTGCTTCCACTTCCGGGAATAATCTTTCAGACGTGCAAGGCCTCCCGGCATGTCATTGAATAAATCCCACTGGTTGCGCTGGTCCACTCCCAGCCTTGGCCAGGTGGGCCAGAGGCCGATTATATCATATCCTCCGAAAAGACTCTTTCCCTTTTCCAGAAAAGAATCCACGGTATATTCCTGCTTTTGCCAGTCATAATACCCCTGGTTCCAGGCAAACTGAAGGCCGACCAGGTATGCGTGCCTGATCCATCGCAGGTCAGGGCGCTCATAAAGGCTGTCTTCGAAAACCTCCAGATCATAAAGAAATCTATCCCGGAACATGAGCCTGATACCGTTCTGCCATTCGCCGGTGTACTCATCGGCCCAAAGTGCGTATTCTACAAATCCGCCGGGGTAAACGACAGTCCGGTACCTTCTGCAGTCTGCCCGGCCGGAATTGGTCCTGCGGGCGATGGCACAGACAGAGAGCTTATCGTTGACAGCAATGGCCCCATAACCCAGTTCCCAGGCATTATCCGGGAGAATGACCCCGACCGGCCCAAGTCCAGGGCGGAAGATCTTTGCCCTGGCAAGCGCCCACGGACCGGTGGAAGTCAGGTAAATATGACCATTCGTTTCACCAAATGGAACTATATTCTCAATATTGATCGTGTCTTCAGATCCATTATTGATGATAATTCTGCATCTCCAGCCGTTTTTGAATTTTTTTTCAGGTATTACTTCTCCCTTGATCCGGTCATTAAAAGAGAAAAAATAAACAGTGTCCGTCAAATATACAATGGCATCGGATAGGCTGTAAATGCTGTCGTTCAGCCTGAATGAGAAAAGCGGCATGGCGGCCTGTAAATGATTGAGGTTGAGGGATCGGTCAGTATAACTTACATTCATTAATCCCTGTTGAGTTGCCAGCACTAAGTCCTGTGAATGAAGCGAAGTAATATGAAAAATAAAAAATGCGGCGAGGATCAGGCGAAAAGAGCGCATAATTTTGTTATTGGTTGATACAAATTTAGTGTGTTGACAAGAGGATTCCAAGTTTATCTTTGTGCGGGTCAAACGCAATGGAAGTTGTATTTTTTAGATGAAAGATCTGGAAAAAAAGATTAATGAGCTTGATTTAAAGAAATTAATGGAGCCACTTGAAGAACTAAGGGCTTGCAGGATCTGTCCGCGTAACTGCAATGCCGACAGGTATTCCTCAAAGCTCGGCTATTGCAAGGCTGACGCTTCTTTCAGCATATCTTCGATTGTCATCCACAGGGGTGAAGAACCCGCCATTTCAGGCCATAAAGGCATCTGCAATATATTCTTTACTAATTGCAACCTTCAGTGCATTTATTGCCAGAATTACCAGATCAGTTGTAATGAACTGGATTATCATGCGCAGAAGATGGAATTGAAGGACGTTATCAGGCAGGTAGCGCAGATACTGTCATCCGGCATCAATCATGTGGGATTCGTTTCGCCTTCCCAATTTATACCTCATGTAAAGATTATAATCAATTCACTCCGCTCCGTTGGATATGACCCGGTGTTTGTATACAACACCAATGCTTACGACTACGCTGACCGTATCCGTAGCCTGGAAAATTACATTGATATTTACCTGCCTGATTTTAAATATGCAGATGTTTCCCTTGGAAAGAAATTTTCTGATGTGAAGGATTATCCTGAAATCGCAGTCTCAGCGATTAAAGAAATGTTACGCCAGAAAGGAACGGAACTCCCGCTGAATCAAAACGGCTATGCCAGGAGTGGAATAATCGTCAGGCACCTGGTCCTGCCCGGATATCCTGAAAATAGCGTCAATGTGCTCAGGATCATTGCAAAGGAGCTGTCAAATGATCTTCACATATCATTGATGTCGCAGTATTACCCGACTTACCGTGTGAATGACCATGAATTCCTGGGACGCACTTTGAAGCTAAAGGAATATCAACGCGTTGTGCGTGAACTGGAAGAACTGGGATTTGAAAACGGCTGGGTGCAGGAGCTATCGAGCCAGGAAAGTTACAGACCCAATTTTAATAAGAAAGAACCCTTTGAGTTCTGAGTTTTGAGTGCTGAGTGCTGAGTTAGATTAGCTCTCAAAACTCAAAACTCAGCACTCAAAACTCAGAGCTCTATTTAGGATTTACCTCAATCAGTTCCACTTCGAAGATCAGCGCCTGGTTGGGGCCTATGACGCCGCCTGCGCCTTTTTCTCCGTAAGCAAGTGACGGTGGTACAAAAAGCATCCATTTGGCGCCCGGCTGCATCAGTTGCAGCGCTTCGGTCCAACCGGGGATCACCTGGTCGACTCCGAAAACAATAGGCTCGTTCCGGTCGTACGAACTGTCGAAAACCTTGCCATCAATAAAAGTTCCCTTATAATTGACCTTTACCTGGTCGGTAGCCATGGGAGGAACTCCCGAACCGGCAGTAATGACCTTATACTGTAAACCGTCGGGCAAAGTGACGACGCCCTCATTTTTCTGGTTTTCAACAAGGAATTCAGCGCTTTTTTGCAGGTTTATGGCTGCTTCATCAGCAACTTGCTTACTAAAATAATCCTGGACGATTTTATTAGCGGTTTCTATGCTCATCGTAGCCTCCTGGCCGTTATAGCCTTTATTAAATCCCGTCATAAATAAATTTTGGTTGACATCTGTCACCTTCTGGACCGACAGGTTGTTCCCTATTAATAATCCAAAACCGTAAGATAGAGAGTCCATGGCATTTGTAAGAGGTGGTTCATTAACCGTACCCTGGCCGTATGCATTGATGATCAAAGCAACAAAGAAGAATAAAGCAATAATTGAATTTTTCATGTGATAAATTTTTTGGCAAAAATAGACTTTTTCTGGCAGGTCAATGGAAATTATGTTGAAGGGAATGGCGACCTGCTTCTTTTTGGCCTTCGGGTAACTAAAAAGACGCCTGCCATTATGAGAATGGCAGCAAGGGTTTTCGTAATGGTAAGTTCATCTTTACCGAAAAGAATGGATATAACTGAAGCGATAAGAGGTTGGAGATAAATATAAATGCCACTGACGTTAGGGCTTAATGATTTAAGGGCAAAATTATTCAGGAAATAAGCAGTAATAGTGGCGCCAAAGATGACAAAGGCTATTGACATCCATATATTAAATGGTATTGTCGAAAAGGATGATGAAGCAAAAGAAGGTAGAGTCAGGGGAGAAATAATAATCAGGCCAAAAAAGAAAATCCATTTCATGACAGTCAGGGTATCATACTTTTCCATTAATGGTTTTAAGAGGACCAGGTAAAGAGCCCAGGAAGCGGCATTAAAAAAGATGCATAAATCGCCCAGCATGGTGCCTGATTTGAAATCCAGCTTCCCTGCCGACAGGATCACCATAAATGCCCCTGCAGCGCCCAGTACAATTCCTGCCACTCTGATAGTAGTGATCTTTTCTTTCAGTATATAGCGGGAGAATACAATTATCAGAACAGGGATCACAGTGATGATGATTGATGCATTGATGGGTGTGGTAAGGTTCAGTCCTTCGAAGAAAAGTATCTGGTTAATGGCGACGCCGAGGAAGGAACATATCGCCAGCTTGAATAGATCTCTTTTTTCGACCTTTACGGGAGGAATAATGAAATGCAAAATCCCGAGTGCGATGACGGTCACCAGTACTCTCAGGAAGATGATTGCTTTGGGCATAAGGTAATCCGGCATAATACCCTTGGCGATGACATAATTCAGGCCATAGATCGTATTGGCTCCGAGCAAGGCGAGGTGCGATTTAATGTTTTGTCGCAAATTATCCCTGGTTTTTTTGCAAAATTACCATTTACCGGTTACGGAAGGAGATTTTACAGCCTGAGGGTGCATTTCAAGGAAAGTCGATCCCGGCACCGGCCTTTTCGTCGAGCAGCCAGAAGAGTTCTCCGTCCTGAGGATTGACTGACGAAGCCGGGAGTTTTTCCCAGCCTTCTTTTTTACCGATCACCCGCGAGACTATCTCTGCCTTGGAATCACCTGTCGCAAGAAAAACCACTGATTTGGCATTATTGATCAATTTTCCCGTAGCGGTGATCCTTATTTGCATGTTATACGGATTTTCAACCACTTCAAACAGATTATCGCTGCCAAGAATGTTCAGGTTGCCCGGGAAAATGGAGGCCGTGTGACCATCTTCCCCAATTCCCAGCATAATCAGATCAAACCTGGGTATTTGATTGACTGATGGAACATATTGCCGGACGGCTTCTCCATAGCGGACGGCCTCTGCTATAGGGTCTGCTTCTCCTTTTATTCTATAAATATTGGACGCCGGCAACGGAATGTGATTCAAAAAGCTTTCTGCTGCCATCCTATAGTTGCTATCGTCGCTTTCCGGCGGAACACATCTTTCGTCGCTCCAGAAGACCAGTACTTTTTTCCAATCGATGATGTTCTTAAAATCAGAGGCGATATAGGAGAATACCTGCTTTGGCGTTGATCCTCCTGATAATGCTATCGAAAAAAAATTTCCTTCCGGGATTTCCCGTATGCCGTTAGCAAGCATTATGGCAAAAAAATGTCCCAGAGCATCACTTTTTTTAAATATTTTGATCGTAGTTACCATGCTTAAAGCTCGCAGTATGTTCCGTCATTCGACAGGTTTTTGCAGGGATAGCGCCAGGTCATATCTTTATCTTCGAAAAGATCATCAGCGCCTTCAGGGCCCCACGTACCTGCAGGATACCCATAAACAGGAATATCCCCGTCATTTTTCCAGGCTTTAATTACAGGCGACAGGAATTTCCATGCTTCCAGGACCTCTTCAGTCCTGGCAAACAGGGTAGAATCACCTTTCATCGCATCATAGATCAACCGTTCATAAGCTGATGGAATTCTTTGATTGGAAAGTTCTGAGTAGTGAAAATCCATATTGACATTCTCAACTTCAAATCCTGCACCCGGCGTCTTCATCCCAATTTTCAATAAAATTCCTTCATCAGGCTGAATCCTGATAACTAACTGATTATATGAATTGGGCGCAAATCCCTGTGAAAAGAGAAAATGTGGCGTAGGTTTAAAATGGATCACTACTTCCGTGACACGCGTGGGCAGCCTTTTACCTGTGCGGATATAAAACGGAACGCCGCCCCATCTCCAATTATCAATATAGAATTTCAACGCAGCATAAGTCTCAGTCATAGATTCCGGGTTAACGCCTGCCTCTTTACGATAACCTTTAATTTTCTCGTTTTTTATGGTGGCTGCCTGGTACTGACCACGGATTGTGCAAGTTTTGACCTCTTCTTTCTTGATCGGACGCAAGGATTGGAAAACCTTTAAGATTTCATTCCGGATTGCAGCAGGTTCCAGGGAGGAAGGCGATTCCATCGCTGTAAATGCAACTACATGGAGCAGGTGGTTTTGCACCATGTCGCGCAAGGCACCGGAACTTTCATAATACCCGCCGCGTTTTTCAACTCCAATACTTTCAGCAGAAGTGATCTCGACGTGATGAATATAATTACGGTTCCACAACGGTTCGAAGATCCCGTTCGAGAACCTCGTCACCAGGAGATTCTGAACAGTTTCTTTTCCAAGATAATGGTCGATCCTGAACAATTGTTCTTCGGACCAATCCTTCAATAGCTGGTCTTTTAGCTTTAAAGCTGACTTCAGGTCATAGCCGAATGGCTTTTCGATGATCAGGCGCTTCCATCCGTTCCCCTGTTTATTTAAGCCGACTGCAGCCAGGTTCTGAGGAATGATTCCATATAAACTGGGCGGAGTTGAAAGATAATAGACAGTATTTCCGCCAATATTCAATTGATTGCCTAATATATCGAGGCGTTGCTTAAGCGACTGATAAGAAGATGCTTTATCGAACTGAACGGAAATGTAGTAGATGTGTCTTATAAATTCATCTATCTTTTTAGTATTGTCAATTTCTTTAAATTCGGCAATCGCGGATTTCATAGCGGCCCGGAATTTATTATCCGTGAATTCAGTGCGCGAAACGCCAAGAAGGGCAAACTCCTTAGGTAGCAAATTCTGGACGAAAAGTGCATACAGGGCAGGGACTAGTTTTCGCCTGGTCAGGTCGCCCGATGCCCCGAAAATGACGAAAATAAGGCTTTCATTTTTATTCATGATCTGAGGAAGGGTTAATTATAACCTAAAGATAAATTTTTTTTGGTTATAAAAAAAAGAGACCGGCGCTTTACCGGTCTCATAGCTTATTATTCGTCTCCAGGATCAGGTGATGTCGATCTTGCGGGCAGGTTTTACCTTGGATTCCTCCTTTTTGGGAATGATCACATGCAACACGCCATCTTTATGCCTGGCAGTTATCTTTTCTGCGTCCATGCCTTCAGGAAGCGTGAATGAACGCGTAAAAGTCGAATAATTGAATTCCCTTCTCATGTACCGTTCATTCTTTTCTTCATGCTTTTCTTCTTTTGAAGCGCTGATCGTAAGGACTTTGTTTTCAATATCAATCTTGAAATCGGCTTTTTCAAGGCCAGGAGCGGCAACTTCTATCCGGTATTCATCTTTAGTTTCGACAATGTTAACAGCCGGTGTGGCCATTCTCTTGTCGAAGTCAAGGAAGAATCCGGGGAAAACATCACCGTTAAAGAACTCATCGAATAAGCTTGGAAAATTGCTGTTTTTTCTTAATACGGGTAACATGGCTTGTTCCTCCTTTCAAATATTAATTTAAATTTTAAACTTTAGGTTTATGTATTGTCATGTTTTGCGATCAAAAATTAAACCGTGTAAATTTAATGCCAAAATGACAGGTCTTGGTTTCTTACAGGGAATCCAGGCTAAGTATCACCCTGTCGCAGGTGAGATGGATTTCTTCTTCTGAAATGATCAATGGCGGCGCAATTCGGAATGCCCGGGGCCTGAACAGGAATGGATCTGCAATCAATCCATTTTCAATGAAAACAGGGATAAGCTTTTGTAAGATGTCTTTTGATTCCAGCTCAATACCCAGCATGAGTCCCTTATGGCGGATCGATTCAATTTTAGGATGACGGGATAACCTGTCAATGAAGATGGCAGCTTTTTCTTCTGTTGTTTCAACGGATCCGGATGAAACCAGGTACTGCAGCGAAGCCAGGGCTGCAGCACAACTGACGGGATGTCCGCCGAAGGTTGTGATATGGCCAAGTTCGGGATCATGAGTGAGGCTGCTCATGATATCTTTTGAGGAGATGAAGGCCCCGAGAGGCATCCCGCCTCCGAATGCTTTTGCCAGGCAAAGGATATCAGGTACAATGCCGTAATGCTCAAAACTGAACATTTTTCCTGTCCTTCCCATGCCCATCTGTATGTCATCAATTATAAGAAGACTTCCCGTTTCGATGCACTTTTGCCTGATAGCGCCAATAAAGCCGTCTGCCGGAAGGATGATCCCTGCTTCAGCCTGGATGGTTTCAATAATGACGCATGCAGTATTTTCCGATATTTGATCAAGGTCTTCAAAATCATTGAATTCCAGGAACTTTACATCAGGCAGAAGAGGGCGGAAAGCATTCTTCAGAATTTCGTTACCGCAAACGCTCAATGCGCCTTGTGTTCCGCCATGGTAAGCGTTCCTGAACGCAATGATTTCAGTCCGCCCGGTATAACGCTTTGCCAGTTTCAAGGCTCCTTCGACGGCTTCGCTTCCTGAAGTCACGAAAAACGTGGAATGTAGCTGCGGCGGAAGGATGCCGGCCAGGGCCTCCGCCAGCTGAACCTGCGGCGACTGGATAAGGTCGCCGTAAACCATCAGGTGCATGTAGCGGTCGACCTGGTCTTTGACTGCCCGGATTATATCCGGATGTTGATGGCCCAGATTGCTCACCGTCACACCTGAAACCATGTCTATGTAATCCTTACCATCAGGACCATACAGGTAGATACCTCTGGCTGATGAAATTTCCAGCCCCAGTGGCCGGGAAGAGGGTAGTCCAAGGTACTCGTAAAATAACTGGCGTTGGGAAGACATTGAATTATAAAGTTTCGGTCTTTTCGTGATAAATAACACCGCGTTTGGCAAGGTCCTTCAGCATAAAATCGACACAGGCCGGTTCAAACCCTATATATTCCGGGGGCGATATGCCTTTCCTGGTGTATAATCCGCTGCTGATAAGCCTTACGGCCGCCGTAGCAGTATATCCTGTCGTCCGCGCCATGGAGTGGATGCCGGATGTCTTGTCGAAGTGATCCGACAGTTCCCAGGTAAATCTCATCTTCCTGCCGTACTTCAGGCCTTCCACCATGACCATCATGACGGTAAGATCTTCCTCGTCCTTTAACTCCCACATAGGGAACAGCAACCTTGTCGTAAGATCGATCGGGCGGATGGACAGGCCTTTGACTTCGACAGAATCTGTCGAAAAAAAACCGCAGTCCTGTAAAAATTTGATCTTACCGATATGTCCCGGATAACGAAGCGTTTTTTCTATCATATCAGGACAATCGATAGTACGGATAAGGGACCGGAGCCCGTCGCTGTTGAAGGCTTCCAGCGTCCCTAGCTCGGAGAATTCCAGATATTCCGGCTCAGACAGGGCGGGCATTTCAACTAATTTGCCATCTCGCACAAACCTTGCAGGTCGCGTATATTCTTCAATTACATCAATAGGGGAGAAGGGCGCGCGGTATTCAAACGGAAGCTGCCTGAACCTTGGCAATCCGCCAACATAAATGCGGACTTTCTCCGTCTTGTCAAGCCTGCCGGATCCATAAGCCGTGAGAATATTGCTCATTCCCGGCGCAACACCAATGTCGGATACTGCAATAACACCATTCTTTTCAGCCAATTCTTTGAGCTTAAATAGGTCTTCCGGGAAGAAAGCTATATCGACGACATTCTTTCCTTCTTCGATTATCAGCTTGAGAGTCTGAAAGCCCGAGAAAACCCGGAACTGCGCTGACAACGAAATCAGTATTACGCACTATTTTTCTGACGGTGTCCGCATCAGACAGATCAGCCTGGATGGTTTTTATACCGTACTTCTTGTTGATCCAGTCAAGTCGTTCTTTTCGGATATCACATATCGTGACAGAAAAGTTTTCATCTTTGCTTAAATCAAGCGCCATCGGAAAACCTACAAGCCCGGCGCCCAGTACTGTAATTTTCATATTAGACATAAAGTTGTCATAAAGTTGTCATAAAATTGTAATAAAATTGTCCAACTGTCCAACTGTCCAATAGTTCAATTGTTCAATTGTTCAATTATCCCCGCTCTACGCCCTCCATCTCCTCGCCCTATGCCCTACGCCCTAAGCTCTTCTCCCTACGCCCTCCGCCATTTCACCTGCGTAACCATCACCCCGATGATCACGGTAGCCATCCCGGTAATCTTTGTCCAGGTAAAGATTTCGGAGATAAAGATAGCGGAAAAAATCGCAGTAACGACCGGGATCAGGTTTGTAAATACACTGGTACGGCTGACACCGATTTCTTTCACTGCCATTGTATAAAAGATAAATGCCAGTGAAGAGGCAAAAAAGGATAGTTGAAGCAGCGAAGAAACGAGTTCCATGTTTGGTTTGATCGTGATGAAATGCCTGAAATCAAAAATGATAAACAAGGGAAGAAAATAAATAATCCCGATCAGGTTCTGGTAGGTAATGATCGTCAGGGCGGAATATTTTAGGGCGAGCCGCTTAAGAAATACGATATAGATCACCGCTGATGCCACAGCCCCAAGCAGGAGAAAAACTCCTTTCAGGGATGAATTAAGGGAAAGGTCGGGATTGACCAGCATGATGCCGATTCCGAGGAATGAGACTATGATCCCGGTTATATTCAGAAAGGATAGCTTTTCTTTTAGCAAAAAATAACCGACCATAGCGATGAAAACAGGAATCGTTGCTATGATTACGGAACTGATCGTTGGAGTCGAATATTTCAATCCGTAATTCTCTCCTAAAAAATAAAGAAACGGGTTAAGGAACCCAGAAATCAGGAATAGCCACCTGTCTTCTTTTTTTAATTTTTCAGCTTTTCCTGAAATGAAAATATAGGCAACCAGAATGGAGGAAGAAATGACCAGTCTTAAAAAGATGGTCGTAATAGGATGATAATATTTAAATACGATGGAAGTCCATACATACGACATCCCCCAGAAGATCATGGAAAGCAGGATGATAGGGTAAATGCCGAACCTATTAATGATTGATTTATTCAAAAGATGACATTTATATAGCCGGCAAAAGTAGGAAACAAAATCATCGGGTGAAGGATCGGCTGGACGATTTGCGATTCACTATTTAATCACGATCCGGATTGTGTTGGAAGGAATGACACGATCTTCTTCATCACGTAAATAAGCAGATATTTTATAATTACCAGGCTGCATCAAATTAAAATACCCGGGTACATTGCCATATTGCGTTAAGGCATTTACTTTTATGTTCCATTCTTCTTCATATAACTCATTTGGCTTAATGGTTAAGGCTTTTCTGGTTTCATCATAATCACTGATATCTTCCTCGAACGGAACGTTCTTGCCATATTCAGTTTTAGGTTCAACCGGAAACAGGGTTACATCGAGCTGAAAATTGGGCATCAGAAGGCTATTATATAATTCTACCTGTTGGCTGACTTCAGCATGATTGGTCAGTCTGAAATTCAAAACAACGGGTTCATCCGGTGAATATTCGTTTTTATTGGAGGTGATTAAAAGATCCCATTCATACCAGGGTAGGTCCTGATTTATACGGACCATCAACGACATGACCTCGTCTATTTTATCATATTCTGGAAAATCATCTTTGATCTTTTGAAGATAAGTTAGTGCCAGTTCGAGATATTCTTTCATATCCTTGTAGTCAGCATCGCACCAACTGTACAAATCACCGATAATATAATATATCTCGGCTCTTAATTCTGTTCCGGGGTATTTTTCAAGTATGTCCTGATATTTGCCGATGGCTTCGAGGTTATAGGAATTATCACCACCTTCATGGGAGAGTTCCTCACCTCTGCGAAGCATGAAAAAGGCCGCATTGTCTGCATACTGACTGGCCGGATATAACTCCACAAGTTTTTTAAAGTATTGAAAAGGGTAGGTCATATTGATCCCGACTTCAGTTTCCGGTCCTGCATAATTAAATAGGTCGTAATATTGATTTCCTATCTGCCAAAGCTTTTCGTCTTCCTGAAACTGTCCCGACATTATTTTCTTGATATTCAGATCAGCCAGGGAAACTTTCTCCATCTTCATCCGGTAATACTCGTCACGAAAACCCGGATAATCAGAAATCAATAACGAATCTGTCTTCAGGGCATTATCGAGTTCACCTTTCCAGAAGTAAAGGTTAACGAGTTTAAGGAACAAAGCGGCAAAGATATCATCCTCTTTAATGATTTCCAGGTGATTATCGATAAATTCTTTCAATTCATCAGGTTTATTCGGTGCATCAACGATAAAATACGATTTCATACGCCTGATCTCCTCTATGATCTGATGATTGACAGATGATCCATAAGCATCAACCAATGATCTGAAAGTCAGGTATTTTTCCAAATAATCCCGGTTGTCATAGAAGAATTTTTTATCCTTACTAAATTCATTCTCTTCAAAGATTATTTTATCCAGGCTGATTGTATTTGCCAGGAGGAATTCCTTTGAATAAAGTTTGATTTCATGTTCGGTATTAGTAAGGATAAACCCATCATAAGCGACCATGTTCCTGAATGTTGAGTTTGTGTCAGTCTTAATAAATCGTATAGAATAGTCTTTCTTATCGAAATACAACAGTGACAGGTTATTATAGATCCAGATGCCCCCTTGGTCATTACATGTCGTCATATAATATCGTTTATATCCAACCGGGTGTGACTTAAATGAATGATCATGTTTTGAATATTGAATGATATTATTTTTAAGATCTTGCGGTAAGACCCAGATATTGTCGCGATCGGAAATAATATAATCAAGCCCCTGGGGCGCATAATCGAATTTTTTTAAAGAATCATTAGTTTCGATGGTGAAGGTGTTGTATCCGGTAGTAATTCTGACATGATCGATGATTCTGACGGTGATATTCTGGCTGTCCATGTACTTGACATCCAGTGTTTTAGTCTGATTATTATATTCGTATTTGTTATTAATCAGGAAAATATTGTCATCAACCTTCTGAATGGCGTTTATTGCTATAAGAGGGATTTCCTCAATTCTCTCCATTTGGCCATCTGCCCGGGTATACCTGTATATACCATGCAAAGAGCCTATGATCACATAATCCTGAAGAAAACATATACCGGTAACAATGTCGAAACCGGAGAATTCACTGTATTTACCTGTTTTAAGGTCATAACAGATCAGTTGGCGATTGGAAATCCAGAGTAGGTTTTTCTGCTGATCATCATGATAAATTCTTTCCTTTCTTAGATTTCTGGAAAAATGTCCGAACCGATAGGATAGATCCGTCCAGGAACTATCCTCCATGTCCAGTTCAAAGGAATCGAAATCCGTAAATACCCAGACATTATTCTTATCAATAGGGGAGGGCATGAAATTCCGATATTGATCTTATTGTTCGTAAACCCGAGAGTATCATCTATTTTCAGATCTATTTCTTCTTTATGATTAATAATCAGAAGATTAAATGCAAATGCAGGATGATGAAAAGTAACGATAAGCGCAACTGTTATCAGGGTGAAAAGAAAGGATCTCATTGGTATAGTTTTCAGTAACCCAAATTACGCTTTTATGAGATTGAAAAATATAAAATTATCTTGAATTCATATTTGGCAAATCAATCATTAATTTTTTTCAGGATTTCCGGATAGATTAATGCGATTTCCACGGAAAATTCAAAACTAAGCCTTTTATTCTCAACAATCTCGATGGCAATGATTTGAATGTCTGATGGGAATGGTATGGCCATTTCATTAGCAAGCCTGAGTGCATCCTTAAAAGACAGGTCATGCTGGCTGGAGAGGTGAAATGTTTCTTCGAAATTATCCGGGATGAAAATACTGACTTCTCCCGGTCTTCTTTTCCCAGTTTTCTGTGTATCGATAAGAAACGCCTTTTGATAACCTTTTAATAATTCGACAAGTTCCAGGCCGCCGACCGGACTTGTTTCAAAATCCAATTTATTCGGGTCAAATAAAGGTTTAAGGTCACTGATCAGCCTGATCGGCAGTCCGTCATCAGAAAGGGCGTCGCTCCCAAAGCCCATGACAATGGACTTACCTTGATACACTCCTGGTAATATTTCCCTGCATGTCCCTGAAATTGACGACCAACGGCATCTGGCCGGGAAGGTGATGGGTGGCACAGGAAAAACAAGGGTCATAAGCACGGAACGACATTTCAATCTTGTTCAGGATGCCGTCAGTCACATCTTCACCCTTTTTTATCAGGCCTTCTGCAGCTTTTTTGATCGACATGCTGATTGCCGCGTGATTATTGGTAGTGCCGACAATCAAATTTGCTTTGGTCACAATCCCGCGTTCATCGGTCCAGTAATGATGAGTGAGCGTTCCGCGCTGGGCTTCAACGATGCCGACGCCTTCTGTAGGAACCTTATCGATCTTTGCCCTCAAATCCTGGCTGGTTATCTCAGGATCGGTGGCAAGCTCAAGGCAATGCTCTGCGGCATAGATCAGTTCGATAAGCCTGGCCCAGTGCATGGCTAATGTCGCATTGACAGGCTTTCCGCCAAGGGTGGAATACATTTTTTCGTATTCGGCCTGCGCCAGCGGGGTTGCCATACCGTCGGCGGCATTCAGCCTTGAAAGCGGCGTAGCATGGTAAACACCGGAATCCTGGCCTTCGGCGAAGCCTTTCCATCCGATTTTTTTAAGATAGGGGAATTTCAGGTAGGTCCATGGTTCCACATGCTCAGCGACAAAATCCCTGTATTCTGTCGGGGAATACTTGTATAGTTCTTTTCCCGTAGTATCGACTACCCGGACTTTTCCATCATAAAAGTTTACCTTGTTGTTGGCGTCTACCAGTCCCATGGAATGGATATTCAGGTTGTACGGGCCGTTCAGGATCAGGTCGACATATTGCTTGTTGGCCAGGACCACATCGTTAAAGATCTTCATGGAAAATTTGCCGAACTCAATAAATCCTTTGGCTTTTTCGACGATATCTTTTCTTTCTTCTTCTTTCAGGCCTTTCCTGACGCCGCCGGGGACATTCAACACAACATGGGTCTGATGCCCTCCAAGCAGGGCCTGGATTTCCTGCGCCCTTCTCCTTTGCTTTATCACTTCCGTTCCGATCTCTTTACCGACTTTCCCGATGACACCGAGGATATTTCTTTCCGACTTGGGTGCATCCGGACCTACGACAAAATCAGGTGCGCCAAGGGCATAAAAATGTGCAATGTGACTGTGCACGAAATGAGCCATGTAAAAGAGCTCCCTGATCTTTTTTGCGGCAGGGGGAGGCTCGACGCCGAAAACCATATCGGCAGCCTTGCCGGCAGCCATGTGGTGGCAACCCGGGCATACGCCGCAAATCTTGGTGACGATCTGAGATATTTCCTCAATGGGACGCCCTTCGCAGAACTTTTCAAATCCTCTTAATTCAGGGACCTGGAAGTAGACGTTTTCAACTCCTCCGTCGTCGTTGCAAAATATGTCAATTTTCCCATGGCCTTCAAGGCGCGTGATGGGATCAATGGTAATCTGTTTCATGATAATTTTCTCCTGAGTTTTGATCCTGGTAAACTGAAGCGGTTGAAAGTGCCTGCAGGATCCACGATGGAACCAATAGCCCCGGCAATTTCGCCCGGTTCTTTTCCTTCGAGCATGGATGCGATCACCGACATGGTCTTGGCGCCGGCGTCATGCACGTCATCAAGCGGGCCGTAGCATCCGCGGCAGGGGGCATTGCCTTCCACGCAACGAACTCCGCAACCTCCGCGCGTAACCGGTCCCATGCAAAGGATCCCCTGCTCGTTCAGGCAGGTTTCTCCATCGTCGGTGACTTCCCACGGCCGGTAAAACTTGGTTATTCCTTTTTTATCTGATTTCTTTCTCTTGCAATCATCGCATTGCACCCTGGACAATGCGCCGATCACGGAGCCTTTGGGGGGTAGTTCGGCTCCGTTCACGACGGCAAGAAATACTTCCAGTAACCTTTCAGATTGAGGAGGGCAGCCAGGAATGAAATAATCCACATCCACAGTCTGACCCAGCGTCATGACATCATTATAAAATACAGGGATATGAAGATGACCTTCCGGAACATCATTTTCGGGCTGAGGCCTTACTTTTCCAGGATTATCAGTAGATTCACTTTCTTCGTAAACCCTCCTGAAGATATCTTCCTTATTGGAAAAATTCGCAAGGCCCGGAATTCCTCCCATGTGAGCGCAGGAGCCGTATCCGATGAGAATTTTGGATTTTTGCCGGAGTACATGAGCCATGTGCTCATTTTCGCTGTTACGGACAGCGCCGTTGAACAAGGTGATATCGATTGATTTATCAGGCATTGCCTCGACATCTGCATACTTAGTGTCAAGGGCAATAGGCCAGAAAACCAGGTCGGCATTTTCAACAATGTCGAACAGGTGCTCATGGACGTCGAGCACAGAAACGCAGCATCCGCCGCATGCCGCTCCCCAGTAAACGGCCAGCTTTAGTTTGGGTTTTGCATCAGCCATAACGAGTTTTCGTTATTTGGTTATAGTTTCGACAACTTCCTTTATATTCGACGGGCCCAGCTGCCTCAGGGTTTCCGTCATTTCATTAACGACTTCCTGCAGCCTTTTGCCTTCGGATGCACTGATCCATTCAAGGCGAAGGCGGCTATTATCCAGCCCGATCTGCTCCATGTACTTTAGCAGCAGTTCATACCGGCGCAGACATTTGTAATTACCTTCTGAATAATGGCAGTCGCCCGGGTGGCATCCGCCGATAAGCACACCGTCGGCCCCTTTTGTAAAGGCATCCAGGATAAATGCCGGCTCGATCCTGCCGGAGCACATCACACGGATAACACGGGTCGTCGGGGCATACCTTAACCGCGACACGCCGGCAAGGTCAGATGCCGTATAGGTACACCAGTTGCAGAAAAATGCAACTATCTTAGGCGACCAGCTTGGATTTTCATTATTTGGATTCATATTCTATGATATTCAACTTCAGTTTGGAATTTGGAATTTGGAATTTGGAATTTTTATTCAACCATCAGCCCTTCTATTTCACTGTAGATCTCAATGTCTTCAAAGAGATGCTGGGAAACGGCGCCGGAGCCGCATGCGCCCACACAGGTCCCGCAACCTTTGCACAAGGCTTCGTTTATGCTTGATTTGCTTTTTTCGGTATTATAAGAAATGGCTGTATAGGGGCACATATTGACACATACCTGGCAACCACAGCACACTTCTTCGTTGATATATGCAGTATTCGGTTCCAGTTCGACATGACCCGCATCGATGAGGGCCAGTGCCTCTGCAGCGGCCGCTCCAGCCTGGGCAACGCTGTCGGGGATATCTTTTGGCCCCTGGCAGGCGCCGGCAATGAAAATACCATCAGTGAAAGTGCTGACAGGAGCAAGTTTTGGATGCCGCTCCAGGAAAAAGCCTTCATTGGAGCAGGAAATATTGAACATCCTGCGGATATCCTGGGCATCTTTCCCCGGTTCCATTCCAAGTGAAAGGACTACCATGTCGACAGGTATCCTGCGGACAGCGCCAATTAAAGTATCTTCGACGCGAAGTATCAATTTGCCTTGTTCCTCGTCTGTTATCGCCCAGTCGCTGACTTCCGCAACACGACCGCGGATAAAATGCACACCTTCATTCAGTAATTTGTCGTAAAATTCTTCATATCCTTTGCCGGGTGTACGCATATCGATATAAAAATTGTATATCTCTGCCCCGGAGTGTTCTTTGAGCAGGTGTGCCAGTTTGAGGGAATACATGCAACAAACCTTTGAACACCATTTATTCGTTTTCTCATCCCTTGAACCGACACAATGAATGATCCCGATGCTTTTCGGCTCAGAGCCATCTCTTAATTTGACATGACCTTCCGTAGGGCCGGAAGCATTCACGAGGCGCTCTATCTCAAGCGAAGTGTAAACATTGGGGTATTTAACATAGCCATAATATGGCGATTTCAAAGGATTGAAAGGTTTGAAACCGGTTGTCAGAATAATCGAGCCGACTTCCACTTCCTTTATTTCAGGCTTCATTTCGAAATCAAAAGCCTTACGGTCACAGGCTTCAGCGCAAGGTTGCTTGCATTTTCCCGTCCGGAAGTGAATGCATGATTCTTCATCGATAAGCGCAACAAGCGGCGTTGCCTGCGGAAATGGAATATAAACCGGTTTGCGGTTGATGAGGCCGAAATTGAATTCATCGGGGAACTTACCTGTTTTATATACGCAGGCATCGACGCAAGCCATACAGCCGACACAGAGGTCTTCGATGACATAACGGGGCTTGCGGGTTACCTTGACCTTATAATTGCCTACAAATCCTTCAACGCCTGATACTTCTGAATAAGACCACAGGGTGATGTTCGGATGCTTTTTAACGGCTGACATTTTAGGCGTCAGAATGCAGGCAGCGCAGTCGAGCGTCGGGAAAGTCTTATCGAATTTAGCCATATATCCTCCGATAGTCGGCTCTTTCTCCACGAGATAGACTTTCTTTCCGGCGTTGGCTATGTTCAACGCTGCAGTGATCCCGGCGATGCCGCCGCCCACGATCATGACGGCCGGGTTGACCGGCACCTTCTTTTTTTCCAGAGCCTTATGGAAAGCAACACGATGGATTGCAGCCCGCACCAGGTCTTTTGCCTTTAGCGTAGCCAATTCTTTATCCTCATGCACCCAGGAGGCATTTTCCCTGATATTCACCATTTGCATATAAAACTGGTTCAGCCCGGCTTTTTCCGTGGCTGAACGGAAAGTGGCCTCATGCAGCAGGGGAGAACAGGATGCGACTACGACGCGGTTCAGGCCTTGTTCCTGGATATCCTTCTGGATGATCTCCTGCCCCGGGTCAGAGCACATGTATTTGTAATCTTTTGAAACGACCACGTTCGGCAGCTTTGCTGCGTATTCAGCGATCGATCCGACATCAACGGTACTTGCTATGTTGTGCCCACAGTGGCAGATATAGAAGCCTACCCGGATATTGTGATTTGTTGTCATAAATATCCTCCTTTGTTTAAGCTAAAGTCAATTCAGGTGATAACATTTGATGTAGTCCCAGCTGCTTTCGGGAAACTCCAAAGGCCATGCCCATCAGCTGGGTGAAATACATGACAGGCATTTTAACATCCTCGTGAAATTTCCTGGAGATCTTTCCCTGGAAACATTCCAGGTTGAACTGGCAAAGCGGGCATGCTGTCAGCATAACATTTGCGCCACGATGTTTGGCTTCTTTAAGGAGCTCGAAATTCATGCTGAGGCCGATGTCGGTCATTGTGCTGGTCATGCTTCCGCTGCAGCAGCGCGTTTTAATCGGCCATTCTACAGGTTCTGCCCCCAAAGCCCTTGTGATTTTCTCCATGGTCTGAGGATCATGGGCATCATCAAAGGTTGCGAAAGGACGTATTAACTGGCAGCCATAATAACAGGCAACCCTGACATTTTCTAACGGTTTCTTTACCGCTTTTTTAATGGTATCCAGACCGATGTCATTTACGAGGACATCCAGGGGATGCCGCACTTTAATATTCCTGTTTGGGGTCAATCCTTCCTTAGATAGCTGCTGCACGACTTTATCCCTGATTGCCACGTCGGAATCAAGGTAATTCTGGGTTTTCAAAAGTCCCATATAGCAAGCAGCACATGGGGCGATAAGTTCCCCGCCTCCCTGCTTTTCCGCCAGTGCCAGGTTGCGCGCCGTAATAGCAATGGCAAATTTATCATTGATCGACATATAATTCGTCGCACCGCAGCAATTCCAGTCTTCCAGTTCCTGGACTTCAACGCCAAGGATTTTGAAAACTGCCAGCAGGGAATCTTCATAAAGTTTTCCTGATGATTTCAATGAGCAGCCTGGGTAATACAAATATTTCATAATCTTATTCCTCCTTTAGTTTGGCTTTTCGTTGAGCAATGCATGAAGATTCTTTTTGTTCTTCATGCCTTTTTCGAATAATGAAAGACGGCCTTTGAAGAACAATTTCATCCCGAGGGAAGAATATCCCAGCATTTTGAAGATATTATACCTTAAATAATAATTGATAAGCAGCGAAGCTTCACTGATCCTTCCAGCCCTTTTTACTTCGCTGAAGAAGGCTTTTGCAAGAATGGGAACCGGGAAATTCTTGGGATAGATCTTGTTTTCAATTGCCTCCCTTTTCAAGGCATACATCACATCCGTTATTTTAATTCCTTTAGGACATTCTACGGTGCACTGGTAGCAGGATGCACATAGCCAGATAGTCCGGTTTGAAAGGACTTCCTGGCGAAAGCCGGCCCTTACCATAGCAATGATCTTTCGGGG
Organism: uncultured Bacteroidales bacterium; assembly: GCA_963823285.1. Classification (GTDB taxonomy): domain Bacteria; phylum Bacteroidota; class Bacteroidia; order Bacteroidales; family JAGOPY01; genus JAGOPY01. The sequence continues at coordinate 489,438 of CAWGKX010000014.1, forward strand.
AGTATAATCCATGTAAATGCTCATGGGGCAGGCAGCGCTGCAGTTACCGCACTGGATGCAACCAAAAAGCTTTTCCCCGTGTGCCATTTCCGCGATCTTTTTCCCAAAATTCTTGTCGAGATTTTCTTCAAGCTTAATCTCCATGCCCTGAAGCAGGTAATTATTCGTTAACTTTTCCATCGGAATCTATTGATTTATCTATATATTAGCCATTTGCATATATGTAAATTGTCTCGATTTGATGACCAAAAGTAGTGAATTGTTATTTAATTAACAAATGATTTAAAAAAAATATTATTTAAATAAATGGCTGATAACCGTTTACCCAATTATCCGTACTGATTTCGAAAAAATATAAAAAATTATTATCGGGTTGTAACATTCGGATAATTCAAACGACCTTAGAGTAAAATTTGACTTTTTGGAACCAACGGTAAAAAATATTCATGAGGATCTGATCCGGGGATGCAAGGTGAATGACCGAAAAGCCCAGTTCCAGGTCTATAAATTATATTACAAAGCCATGTTCAATACCGCTGTCAGGATCGTGAACGACTCAGCCCAGGCCGAGGATGTCATGCAGGAAGCTTTCCTGGAGGCCTTCAGGCAGATCGGCACCTATCGTGGTGAATCAAGTTTCGGCTCATGGTTAAAAAAGATCGTGGTGAATAAATCGATCGATGAAATCAGAAAAGCCAGAAATGTTATTTCGATTGATGAGCTGGATGTCGATGTACCTGATCAACAGGACGATGAAAACTACATACAGGTTCTCTCTACAAAGGTGGAAGAAATCAGGAAAGCCATTCATGCGCTGCCGGACAGTTACCGGATCATCCTGTCCCTATACTTATTGGAGGGTTATGACCATGAGGAAATTGCGCAGGTTTTGAATATTTCGTACAATCTTTCCCGGACGAGGTTTTCCAGGGCTAAGAAAAAATTACTGGAGCATATAGGAGCAGGGGAAAACAGCGCAAACAAGTCTGAACTAAATTAAATTCATTGATTATGTCAATTTTGGAAGAAAAAATCAGGAAAAACAGGGACCTTTTCGACGGGGCAGAACCATCGGAAGGACATTTTGAAAGATTCCAGTCACGGCTGGACTCCCTGCATGACGCTGGTTCCGCCCCAATTAAAAGGCATTCATATAAATTGTACAGGATTGCAGCCGTGATCCTGGTTTTACTTGGACTTTCAGTCATCTATTATTTGATTAACCCATCAGAGAATTCGAACCTCGTTTCAGCAAGCACCTTGCCACGGGAAATCCAGCAGGCCAGGATGTACTATGATAAACTCGCGGAAGAAAAGCTTCAGAAAATAAATGCATGTGCGGCATCCGCTTCAGAAGCTTCCTATATTCAGAAAGTTGCCGAAGATCAGATTTCTCAGTTGGATTCCAGTTCCGTACAATTGGAAACAGAATTAAAGACCGACAATCAAAATAAAAGATTGATCAATGCCCTGATCAGGAACTACAAAACAAAATCCGACCTCCTGGATGATATTTTAAACAGATTATGCCATATTTAAAAAATATAAAGTCATGAAAACCATGCAAAAAATAATAATCAGCCCCCGGCACTTATTAAAGGCCATTATTATATTCTTTTTCCTTCTTCCCTGGATGGCAGCCTTATCCCAGGATTACACCAAAAAATATGAAGAGAAATATGATGTTGATAAGGGAGCCAACCTTTCCATTAAAAATAAATTCGGCGATATCAAATGCCAGGCATGGGATGAAAGCACCGTTGCCATTACAGTGACCGTTAAAGTCGATGCCTCCAGCCAGGATAGAGCCAACCGCGTTTTTGATAAAATTACGGTTGCGCTGAGTGGTGACCGGACAAAAGTTCAGGGTACCACCACTGTCGGAAATATGAATAATGCAGATTTCTCAATCGATTATGAAATCAGGATGCCGAAATGGATCAACATTGATCTTGATAACCAGTTCGGGGATATTGTCCTGGATGAGAGCGATGGAATGGTAAAGATAAACCTCGAATATGGCGCTATGGAAGCTAATGCACTGAATGGTCCCAAATCGGAATTGGTTATTAAATTCTCGAATGTGGATGCTGGTTTTATGAAAAATGGCAATGTGCATCTTGAATACAGCGAATTGAAAAGTAAAGGCGCTGAAAACCTTCAGCTTTATTCGAGATTCGGCCAGGTCACTATCGATAAAATTGCCATACTTAACCTGGATTCACAATATGATGAAATCAGGATCGGCAGCGTCGGACAGCTCATTTCCGTCAGCCGGTTCTCAGAACTCGATTTCACTAAGATCAACGGAGATTTTGATTTTGACATAGAATACGGTGAACTCGCTGTAAAATATATCTCTCCTGCCTTCAAACTGGGAAAAGTCCGGAATACTTTTGCGGGAGCCAATCTTGTCTTTGATCCCAAATCAGGCGCAGTAGTCGACGCAGAGATGGAATTCGGCGAATTATCCTACCCCAGGTCCAATGTTTCTATTAACAAGCAGACTGAAGGTTACACTACCAACATATATAAAGGTAAGATTGGCACTATGGCCAGCCCCACTTCACAACTTACCATCAAAAGTAAAAATGCAGATGTCAGCCTTGATTTTGCAGAATAATAATCAAATTAAATCATAAATAAAATGGAAACAAGAAAGCGTCTCGTCCCTTTAGCATTGATCGTACTTATGGCTATGTTTGCCACTGTTTCATTTGGCTGCTGGAATACACCCCAGGATAAGGGCACCGGAAACTCCGTCAAAGAAGACAGGGCCGTAGGAAACTTCACAAAACTTGAAATTGGCGGTGCATTTAAAGTGTACCTTGCCCAGGGAGACCAGGAAAAGCTGGTCCTCGAAGCCGACGACAAAGAAATGAAAGAAATTGTCACTGTCGTGGATGGAAATACTTTGAAAGTATATACTAAATCCGGTTGGGGCGAAAGGTTCCATGAAATGTCCGTCTATCTTACATTTAAAAATCTCGAGTATATTGATTTCAGCGGCGCGGTTGAAGTGAATGCCGATAAGGCGCTGAATTTTGCAGATCTGAAGATGGATGTCAGCGGTGCAGCTGAAATTGACCTGGAAATGAAAGCTGATAAGTTTGATGCGGAGTTCAGCGGTGCATCAGAGATGAAATTCAGGGGAAGCTGCAAATCCGGTTACCTGGAATTGTCAGGCGCTTCAGAATTTACAGCAGATGGTCTTGAATTCCAGGATCTCAATATTGAAGTAAGCGGTGCTTCGGATGCCAAGGTCTTTGCCACAGGCAATCTCGATCATAGATGCTTCAGGCGCTTCTTCAGTCAGGTACAAGGGAACCCCGAAGGTAACGATTGACGTATCCGGGGCTTCCAGCGTTAAACCGATGTGAAGAAGTTGGACAGTTGGCAGTTGGACAGTTGGACACACTTTAGATGAGATTATAACTCAATTACCTTGTGTCCAACTGGAAACTGTCCAACTGTCCAACTAACTTCTGATCATTGCTAAAAACTCTTCTTCAGAAATAATCTTCACGCCCAGTTCCGTCGCTTTTTTCAATTTGACGGGCCCCATGTCATCTCCAGCTAACAGGAAATCTGTTTTACCCGAAATGGAACCGGTGTTTTTTCCGCCGTATTTTTCTATCATCGATTTGAGCTCTTCCCTTGAAAACTTCTGGAAAACACCGCTGATGACGAAAGTTTTGCCTCCCAGCTTGTCTTCTGTTACAACCTGAACGGATTTATCCACCTGGAATGAGATTCCCTTTTCCCGCAGCCGGTCAATTATTTTCTGATTCAGCGGGTCAGAGAAGAAGGACACAACAGAAGCTGAAATTACATCGCCGATCTCTTCTACTTCATTCAGCTCTTCTAATCCGGCTTTCATGATCAGATCGATGCTTCCAAAATGGTGAGCCAGTTTTTTTGCGACTGTTTCTCCGACATACCTGATGCCCAGGGCATAGAGTACCCGCTCGAATGGCGTGCCTTTTGAATGCTCAATTCCCTGGAGTATATTACTGACAGTCTTTTCCCTGAACCCGATCTTTCTTTCCTTCTGGCCTCCTTCGGATTCATAAATTTTCTCAAGATCAATCAACTGTTCATATTTCAGGTCGTACAGATCTGCAACATTGCTGATCAGGCCTTTATCGAATAGAAGTTCAATCTTTCCTTCACCAAGGCTGTCGATATCCATTGCCTTCCGGCTGATAAAATGCTCCAACTTGCCCTTAATCTGAGGCGGACAACCGTATTCATTGGGACAATAATAAGCGGCTTCATTCTCCTGTCTTTCCAGCAAAGTTCCACATTCAGGGCAATTTGTTATAAATTTCACCTCGCGGGAACCAGGTGACCGGTGATCGGGGTCTGCACCTATGACCTTCGGAATAATTTCGCCGCCTTTCTCAACAAAGACATAGTCGCCTTCATGAAGATCAAGTTTTTTAATGATATCGGCGTTATGAAGAGATGCCCGTTTGACGGTCGTACCAGCCAGTTGAACAGGTTTAAGGTTGGCGACCGGCGTGACAGCTCCTGTCCGCCCGACCTGGTAATCAATGGAGAGCAGGGGAGTAGATACCCTTTCAGCCTTGAATTTGTATGCTATGGCCCAGCGTGGCGTTTTGGCCGTATAGCCGAGCACTTCCTGGTGGCGGTACGAGTTGACCTTGATCACAATTCCGTCAATATCGAACGGCAATTGCTTCCTTTCCGTGTCCCATACCCCGATAAATGAGTAAATTTCATCCAGGGTATGACATTTTGCAATATAAGGCGATATTTTCAGCCCCCACTCTTTAGCTTTCAGCATGCACTGGTAGTGATTATCTGCCGGCTGATCATCGCCCATCATGGTGTAAAGAAAACTATCGAGATTCCTTCTGGCGACTTCAGCCGGATCCTGCATTTTAAGGCTTCCCGCTGCAGCATTCCTGGGATTGGCGAAAAGCTGAAGGCCTTTGTTTTCCCTTTCCTTGTTCAGGTGCTCAAAACTTTTACGCGGCATAAAAATTTCACCCCGGATTTCAAATTCAGACGGGTAATCACCCCATAGATTCAAAGGTACACTCTTTATCGTTTTGACATTAGTAGTCACATCATCGCCCTGTGTCCCGTCGCCACGGGTTAAAGCCTGCACCAATTTACCGTTCCGGTAGGTCAGCCCGATGGCAACCCCATCAAATTTAAGCTCGCAGACATATTCCGGTTCTTCTTCCAAAAGTTTCCTGACCCTGCCGTCAAAATCTGCTATTTCCTCTTCCGAATATGTATTGCCAAGAGAAAGCATCGGGTATTTATGCTTTACCTGTACGAATTCCTTTGTCAGATCGGCTCCGACACGCTGAGTAGGAGAGTCCGGCGAGATCAATTCAGGGAATGCCGCTTCAATACTGGTTAATTCCTCGAGCAGGACGTCGAATTCATAATCGGAAATCAGGGGAGTTGACAAGACATAATACTGATAATTGTGACGGTTGATCTCTTCCGTCAGTTCTGCTATTCTCTTTTTTGCATCCTCCTTAGTCATTAAAGCATCTACAGTGCAAAATAGATCTGCCCCAGGTAAACCGGGTTTATGCATAAAACCGGGATTTGAGCCAGGTTGAAGATCAGTTTGTCGCTCCAGGAACTATTGTTGAAATTGGGGTTAGCAATGTTACTATCAGTCATCATCAATAATAAATCGGCGCTTTGAGAAACAGCAAAATCCAGGAGCTGTCCGGCAAAATCCTGGTGCCTTTCAGCTTCGGTTATAGAATATTTTACCTTGTGCTTATTGAATTCTTCCTCGATCTGACCTGTAATGATATTAAGCCTCGTGGTGTCAGCAATTTCCTTGCTGGTTTGCTTGAAAACCAGTAATTCACCTTTGAAAAGAAGCTGTGTTATAAGGGCGTAAAATACCTGCTGTCTTGATTCTGTATAAAGGCCGATTGGGAAGACGACCTTTTTATAACCATGGTCACCGATCTTCCTTTTTTGAACTACAATGACCGGAACCGGTGAATTAGTGATCACTTTGAGGGCATAACTGCCGAAAACATTCTGGAGGCCCCGTTTGCCATGGGTTCCCAGCACTATCATGTTCACTTTCAGTTCTCCGGCAACCTCGTCAATAATATCGAATATGCTGCCTTCCCTGTAAATGTAATCTACATGAACTTTGGATTTTAATTTGATGCCCTTAACGATTTCTTTAAGTTTATTTTCAACTTCAACGTCAGGTTCTTCAGATCCAAAAGCAGATTTAGTATCCCTGTTAATAACATGCAGGATTGTCACTTTGAAGTTCATTATTTCAGCTGCTTTAACAGCATGATCAATTGCATTTTGAGTAACTTCTGAGAAATCGGTGGGAACCAATATGATATTATTGCGATCCTGATTAGTTTGAGCCATAATTAAGATTTATATTTCGAATTGATTAAATGGAGAATTTTCCTGTTTTTAACTGGTGACGACTTTATCCCAGTTAAAATCTCTTGGATTAACGCACATAACCGGAATTTGCGAAGGATTGAAAATAATATCCTCATCGTAGCTGCCCAGTAAAAAGCTCTTCATGCCTGCGCCAGGGTTTGTAAGGATAAGGATCATATCAGAATTCTCAGTTGTGGCATAATCGAGAACCTGTTTTGTGAAATTACCCGCTTTATCAGCGGCTTTCACAGTATATTTTACCCCATTTACCTGGAAATGATTGGTAATCATTGTAATAACGTCATCAATATTTGCTCCTGGAATATGGATAATCTCGATGATCGAATTAAACTCTTTGGCAATATAGGCAGCCCACTTGGTTTTCGCCCAGGGGCCGGTATCAGAGGTAATCGGCATGACGATTTTTCCCAGTCCATGCCCGAAAGGTCTTTTCTGGATTATTACAGTGGGTATTTCAGAGCTTGTAACAACTCTGAGAGCAAAGCTTCCCGTAATTTTCTGAAGCCCGACCTTCCCATGAGTTCCCAGGAATATCAGGCTCGCTTTCAATTCTTCCGCTACTTCTGCAATAGTGCTGAATATATCACCTTCACGGGCAATGAAATCAACCTGGATAACATATTCTTTGACCAGCTTGCCGGCCAGTTCGCGCAACCGTTCATCCAACCATTCAAGTCCTTTACCTTCTTTTTTTAAATCGCCAAGCGTGTTTTTATCAATGACATGCAAAAGAACGATTTTATAATTGAAATCTTTTGCCAGTGAAGCCGCTCGATGAGCTGCATTGGTACAAACTTCCGAAAAATCTGTCGGAACCAGAAAAATATGATTTTTAGGAGTTTCCATGAAAAAACAGATTAGATGACCAGAAATAAAGTTTACACAAAAATAGTAAATATTTTGAAGTCAAAGTCGATGTCTCATTTTTCATGATTGCACATTAATTCAATCTGTTTGAGATTTTCCAATTTATTGGCCTGGCGAAGTTTAATGGCGGATTTTGTAAAATATCTGTGTGCCGATAAGAAATCCTTTTGGATCTTATACCATTCCATCAAAGTTGTAGGATGAATTTTAAGAACATCCCATTCATATTTCAGGCGGTGGGCAATCATGAAAAAATCAGGCCTTCCCAGGTAATCCAGGTCGGCATCGCATAAAATCTTGTCAAGGTTCTGGCTGGCGCATTGCGGGAGGATGGTAGTCTGGATCATCCTGCAAATGATTTCTATTTGATCTTCATTATAGTTATAGGAAGGCAGGGTCTGGAGGCATATTTGTACGCTTGCCTCTTCATGTCCGCGATAAGTCACCAGCATCCCGGTATCATGAAAAAGGCAGGCTGTTTTTAAAATGATAATTTCATTTGCCGTAAGGCCTTCCAATTTTGAAAGCCTTATGGCTGATTCCAGAACGTCAACTGTATGGTCGACTGAATGATAAGTCAGCCTCGGATCGAGTTCATATTCAAGTTTGGAAAGAATAAACTTTTCTACGCTTTTGTAGTTCATAATTCAGGTTTGGTTCAACATTACATAATAGATGGCTTTAGTGCGGGAATGCTATTTATCAGGTTCAGAATTTATAATCAAAACTTTCAACGCCATCCCAGTATTCCGGCACCCCTTTTTCGATATACCTGCTGCAGCGTTCGATGTATATCTTTATAGCTTTATCCGCCGGGTTGACAGCTTCAATAGACTGAAGGAGCTTTAAAGCGCTCTTGAACTCCTTTTTTTTGTAGACCTGTAACGCTTTATTATAATCTTCCTTGGTGTTTAGTTTAAGATTTTTGATTTTTTCAGGTTCCCCATCCATTATTTCAAATATGTAGATGGCTTCTTTTTTCCCTTTCACTTTAACGACATCGAGGAACCTGAACTGATAATGGCTGGGATCATTAAGTTTAATGAGGGTATCTTCCGTTATAATAATTGATCCGCCGTAAATTTTAGTCAACCCTTCCAGGCGGGCAGCCAGATTGACCGCATCAGAGATCACCGTACCATCCATCCTTCCTTCACCTCCGATAATCCCCAGCATAAGCATTCCGGTATGGATGCCAATGCCTGCATCTATCGCAGGTTTTCCGAACTGGCTGATAATCTCGTTGTATTCCACCATTTTGATCCGCATTTCTATCGATGCGTTGATGGCGTCTTCGCTGTGTTCAGGGAAAAGGGCCATGATCGCGTCTCCCATGAATTTGTCGATAAAACCATTGTTATGGCGGATCACGGGTTCCATGTAGCCCAGGTAATTGTTAAGAAAGTCGAAGTTTTCCTTTGGCGTCATGTTCTCGGACATTGCAGTGAAATCCCTGATATCGGAAAACATAATGGTCATTTCTTTCTGGACCTGGTCACCAAGCTGGATGTCGGTGATGCTTTCTTTGCCGAGAAAATCAAGGAACTGCCGTGGAACAAACCGGGCATTGGCCCTGTTTATCTTATCCAGGCTATGAAAATAGTTTTTTAGCTTTCCTGACATCTCATTGTATCCCTCAGTCAGGGCTCCTATCTCATCATTTGTCCGTACAATGCTGAAACTGTCCAGTTCACCCTGTCCGGTGCGCTTCATATTGGCAAGCAGCTCATTGACAGGGCGGACAATGTCTTCCGTAGTCCACCTGACAAAAAGAACGATATAAATGAGCGCTATGAATATGCCGGTTCCGATACCCACAACCATCAGCAGACTGTTAATCGCATTGACATAAAAGAATTTATTCAGTGTAGCCAGGTCCAGGCCGAGGTTTAAAGAAACATAATTTCCCAGGAGGATCTTTTGATGTTCATCGGTAAATTTATTTATTTCCAGTTCCCTGACTGAGGACATACTCAGCAGGATGTAGAAAACGACGATAATCAAGGGAAATAATGTGGTCATGGCGCTTGATATCCAAAGCCTGTTCTTTATTTTTTCCGGGCCTTACCTTAAATATCCTTTTCTTTAATTCTTCCTCGGTAAAAATATGTTCCAGGTACCTTATATGTACACGATGTTTCATCCATGAAATAAACAAGCATTAATGTCAAGATGCTGGCAACCAGTGTAATGAAGAAAAATTGCACGTAAAATTGCCAGTTGAGGTCATCGACACTTTTTTTAAAAAGAATGATATAAAGCATAAATAAAAGGGTGATGCTATATGGAAGCGAAAGAATTCCGACATTGATCCAGGGAATTTTGAGCACGAATTTCCTGCAAAACTGCTGGATCCTTACTTTGATTGGCTTACCTTTTCTTTTATTTCTGAAATAGATGATAAAGGGAAAATTAAATCCCAGTCCGATCAGGAAGCTGACCAGCAGCAGCCTGGTCAGAAGTGCCATTGTACCGCCGATCTGATTGTTTTCCTGATTTTTATCACCTGCCATGACTGAGTACTTTGCAGAGTCAGGGGTTATTATCCTTATATTGAATGAAGAGCTGTCAGCATTCAACCTTACGCCTGGTTCCGCAAGAGTTATGCTATCCTTATCCAGCCGCTTTTCTGATCTGTCCGAAACTTTGGACACAGGTGATACTGCCTGATTATTTTTTGCACGCTTCATATAATCAGGGACATATTTAACTGCCAGGATACCGGCAACCGGGAAGACAAGGAAAAAATACAGGATAGTGGAAACCAGGTAGACTCTCAAACCGTGGTAATGCGGAACCGAGCTGTATTTATTCTTTGACCTGGACATCAAGTTAAAAAAGGAACCACTAAATTACAAAAAAACTTCCTCCGGGCTAAGAGGAAGTTTCATAAAGATATATATGCAGTATCATTGAGACTTGTTGATGATCTCCATGCCCCTTTTTAAAGCTTTTTCATTGTCAGGGATGAGGTTGTGATACCTGGCAGGTAAGGATTTTTTAAGTCCTTGTATTACATTTTCAAGAGTGACAACAGGTTTAGCCTTAAGATAACCGCCAAGGACGATCATATTGAAAATCTTTGATAATCCCATTTTGGCGGCTTCATCGGCAGCATCGACACGGTAGATTTTTATGTCTTTTCTTTCAGGATGCCGCGTAATTCCATTGCCGTCGTAGATCAGCGTGCCGCCAGGCTTTACCATAGGTTCAAATTTATCCATTGATTGCTGGTTGAGCAGGATTGCCGTATCGTAACGGGTAAGAATGGGGGAGCTGATCCGCTCATCACTCAGGATAACAGTAACATTGGCCGTCCCACCGCGCATCTCCGGCCCGTAAGATGGCATCCAGCTTACTTCCTGGTCCTGCATAATCCCTGAATATGCAAGAATTTTTCCCATGGAAAGGACACCCTGCCCTCCAAATCCTGCTATGATAATTTCTTCAGTCATATCTTCTTCGATTTCATTTATTACTTTGATCAAACTGTCATTAAGTGGTCATTAGGTAGTACTTGATCCTGACTGCTGACTGCTGACTACTGGCTCAACACCCCATCCACTTTCATATCTCCCAAAGGAAAGTAGGGAAACATATTATCGACCATCCACTGGTTCGCCTGGGTTGGCGACATTTTCCACCCCGAATTGCAATTGGAAACGATTTCAATAAATGAAAGCCCCGGTTTCTTATTTACCTGGTTTTCAAAGGCCATTCTGACAGCTTTTTTAGTTTTCCTCACATTTGCCGGTGTATGCACTGCCTGCCGGGTCACGAAATAGGTGCCGGGTAGACTGGGCGACCAGTTCTGTGATTTTAAGGGGATAGCCCATTGTCGTTACATCACGCCCGTAAGGAGAGGTCGATGATTTCATTCCCGGCAGGGTAGTAGGCGCCATCTGGCCCCCTGTCATACCGTAAATGCCGTTATTGATAAAAAAAATGATAATATTCTCCCCGCGGTTGCAGGCATGTATTGTTTCTGCCGTGCCTATGGCGGCAAGGTCACCGTCACCCTGGTAGGTAAAAACGATTTTGTCCGGCCATGTGCGTTTAATGCCTGTTGCAAGCGCGGGTGCACGTCCATGAGCGGCCTGCTGCATGTCGACATTCATAAATTCATAAGCAAGAACCGAACAACCAACCGGCGCAATGCCGATTGTATCCTGCTGCAAGCCCATTTCATCCATGACTTCCATGATAATCCGGTGAGCAGTCCCATGACCGCAGCCCGGGCAATAACTCAAGACCTTATCAGTCATCAGGCTGGTCCTTTTATAGACCAGGTTCTCATCGGAAACAATTTCATTATATAATTTATCGTCCATTTTTTCAGCCTCCTATGAATCTTTTCTCAAGTGCAACTACTACTTCCTCAGGAGAATGTACCATACCTCCCATTCTGCCGTAATGTTCAACAGGCACTTTGCCTGCCACGGCAAGCCTGACATCTTCCACCAGCTGTCCTGCACTCATTTCAACAGCCAGAATAGCTTTAACCTTATTTGCCAGCTCGGCGATCCTCTTACTGGGGAATGGAAATAACGTGATAGGCCTGATCAAACCGACTTTAACGCCTTTAGCCCGGGCCTGCTGGACTGATTTTTGCGCAATACGGGCGCTGGAGCCATAGGCTACATAAAGATACTCAGCATCTTCGCACTGGAATTCCTCGAACCTGACTTCAGTATCTTCTATCTTGCGGTATTTTTCCTGGAGATGAAAATTATGTCTTTCCTGGACAGCCGGATCAAGATATAGCGATGTGATTATATTTCTTTCCCTGCTATTCAGCTTTCCGGTTGTAGCCCATGGGCATTCCCTGATCACTTCTTCATCTGTCCTCCTGGGAATTGGCTCGGAAAGTTGAACCTTCTCCATCATCTGGCCAATGACGCCGTCAGAAAGAAGCATCACCGGGTTTCTGTATTTGAAAGTCAGGTCAAAAGCCAGCCTGACAAAATCGAACATTTCCTGCACTGATGACGGGGCAAGCACAATCAGCCGGTAATCGCCATGACCGCCTCCTTTTGTCGCCTGGAAGTAATCTGCCTGGGATGGTTGGATCGTTCCGAGACCCGGCCCTCCGCGGACAACATTGAGAATGACGCCAGGTAACTCAGCGCCGGCCATATAGGAAATACCTTCCATTTTCAGGCTGATGCCCGGGCTGGAAGATGATGTCATGGCTTTCTTACCGGTAGCTGCAGCGCCATATACCATATTAATGGCTGCTACTTCGCTTTCAGCCTGCAAGATAACCATTCCCGTCCGCTCATAAGGCTTTTCAGCCATAAAGTATTCCAGCACTTCGGATTGCGGCGTAATCGGATAACCGAAGTAGGCATCCGTACCCGCCCGAATAGCGCCTTCTGCAAAGGCTTCATTGCCTTTCATTAATTTTAATTCACCCATATCGATGATAAATTATTATTCAGGGATCAGACTTCGACTTTTTTTCTGTAAACAGTGATAACACCGTCAGGACAAACTTGCGCACAATTAGTGCAGCCGGTACATTCATCAGGATTTGCTGCATAAGCATACCTGTATCCTTTGTGGTTAACTTCATGGGCCATAGATATTACATCTGTGGGGCATGAACCGACACAAACCTCGCAACCTTTGCAGCGCTCAATGTCGATTATGATAACTCCTCTGATTTTAGACATTTAGTTGAAAAATTTAAATCCGTGCTTTCTAATTAAGCACTGCGAAATTATTAATAAAAGATGAAACAAGGTAAAAAGAATAGATTTGATTGTTATTTAATTAACAATTTATACTTGGTTTAAATAATATAAGGTAGAATGACTGCCTGTTGAACCTTTACGGATGATCCTCGCGGAACTTCTTCAGACGGAAATCGAGATCGGGGAATTGATCCCGGCCGACCAGAGAAACACATGCCCTGATTCCCTCAAGCCGTGTGCTTCCCGTAATGGAAAGCGTTATGGCACTGATCCCGTAATATAATAACTCCCGCAGTAATTGGCCGCCTGTAAATCCAGGGTATGAGAAAGTGAAATAAAATCCGTCGGCTATGGGCTCATCTTCATCTTTATCATAAACAATTTTAAACCCATTGTCAATGAATAGTTTTTTCATGATTTTCGCCTTCTCGCCATATTCTTTCACTACTTTTATAAAGTTGAACTCTCCTGAATTCACGGCTTTGAGTATAGCTGTCAGCGCAAATTGCGGGGTATGTGCCGTTCCTGAGCTCAATGAATAAAGCGTGCCGAAAATCATGGCGTGACCGACCTTCGAGAATTTGTGAAATCTGAGCAGGTCGGGTGCTTCCGTTCTAAAAATTTTATCAGAGATCACCATCATGCCGATCCTTTGTCCGGCATAACTAAAAACTTTTGAACTGGAAATCAACAGGACGAAATTATCAGTATAATGTGATACTGATGGTTGGTAGGGAGGGACACCGGGATGGGAATAATCTTTCCGGAAGTCCATGCCGAAATAGGCGAGGTCCTCAATGACAATCACATCATATTTATCTGCCATCTCTGCAATTATCCGGAGCTCTTTTTCACTGAAGCAGATCCAGGAAGGATTATTCGGATTGGAATAAAGAATGGTCGATATTTTGCCGTTTTTTAAATAGGATTCCAGTTTGTCCCTGAGTTTTTCACCCCTGAAATCATATACATCAAAAGAAACAGCTTCTATTCCCAGGATACGGAGCTGCTGCATATGAACAGGAAATCCCGGATTTAACAACAAGGTTTGGCCCCGGTCCTCATGCATCCTGTTAAGCGTCATGAAAGAGGCAAAACTGCCTTGCATTGAACCTACAGTCGGAATACAACTTTCAGGGCTGACATCGATATTCAGGAACAGCTTGACAAATTTTGAAATTTCCTTTTTCAGTTCAGCTCCCCCGTATATATCCGGATAAATAGCAGGAATCCCCATATCAAGCGCTGCCTTTTCAGCTTCAATTCCAATTTTTACCGGAGCCAGGCCGGGAATGCCCATTTCCATTCGGATATAGCGCTGTCCGGATGCCTCCTCTATCAAATCTATAAGTCGTTTGATCTCACGTATGGATGCGATATCCAGATCGCCAATCCGGGTTTCATTTAATTTATTTTCGACAATTGAACGGTCGATAGGAGTGTTTTTCATGGGCATTCCTGAATGTGATGTTTAATATGATCTGAGCGTGTCAAAAATATAAATTAATATCTGAAATACAACATCAAAACTGATTAATCTTGTCCAATCCTGATCCTCGCATCCACAGCCATGATTTTATCTTCTGAAGCCATGAGCGGATTGAGATCCATTTCCATAATTCCGGGTACTGCTGTTACGAGTTCAGAAAGCCTGACCAGAATTTCACTGAAAAGATCCAGTCTGATGCCTTGTTGTCCACGAATTCCCTGCAGGATCGGGTAGATTTTGAGCCTTTTGATCATGTCCATGCTCTCCTCACCGGAGAGAGGAGCAAGACAGGCGCTGAAGTCTTTCAGAACCTCGATAAAAATGCCTCCCATCCCGCATAAAACCATGTGCCCGAATTTCTTTTCATATTTCACGCCGGCGAACAATTCCAGTCCTTTGATCATCGGTTGAAGTATAACGCCTTTTGACCCCGTAATGTTCATCAGGGTGCTAAAAGTTTCAGAAGCGGTTTCAGTATCTTCAATATTTAGGATCACTCCGCCTGAATCGGATTTATGGACCGGTCCTGTAACTTTCATGACCAGCGGAAAACCGATAAAATGACACGGCTTCATTGATTTCAGATTTAGAAATGACCACTTTTTCTTTAGCCCGTGGAATTCCAGCAGCATCCAGGATTTCGGCCACCAACTCCGGGCTTAGATAACCGGCCGGATGTTTCGAAATTTTCTGTTTAATTTCCAGTGAGATCATCGCAGGTTTTTTCAGATCAGGCACGGCAGGTTCAGGCGTGAAATATGCAAGGCCAAGCGCCTGAGCAAACAGTACTTCATCCAGAAAGTCAATCCTGCCTTTTTGCAGGAAGGACTCTATTTCTTCGCTTGCTGTCAGTGGTGAAGGAAGTATCGCATAAATTGGTTTAACCGATGTTTTCATCTTTTCATTGAGGACATCATAGACATCAAATATCGGACTGAGGCCTGGGGTCCCGAAAATCACAGCCATTCCATCGATTTCGTCAAAATATTTATCGGTATAATCAATGATCTTGCCTAATTGTGCCGCTGTCCCTGTTGCAAGGAAATCTATGGGATTATGAACAGATGATCCAGGAAACAATTCTTTCAGAAGTTCCCTGGCTTTGGGATTAGTTATCTGAGGTACGGCAAAACCTGCTTTCGACAAGGCATCGGTCAGCATGACAGCAGGTCCGCCAGCATGCGTAATAATACCCAAATTTTTGCCATTCAGCTTTTTATGCAGGAAGATGGCAGCCACATTAATAATTCCGCGCGACCGCTGCACCTGACAATTCCTGCTTTCCGGAATAAGGATTCCACGGCAAGGTCTGAATTAGCAAGAGCGCCGGTATGAGAGGAAGCCGCCCTGCTTCCGGCTTCCGATGAACCGGCTTTTATCGCTGCAATTTTGCAACCCTTCCGGATTAACGAAGATGCATGTTTTAACAGCAGTTGCGGCTTATTGATAGACTCCATATAAAGCAGCTTGACCCTGGGACTGATAGCAGGATCGAAAGATTCATCCATATACTGAAGAATATCTTCCACACCCATCTGGGCACTGTTACCGACTGAGAAAACACGCGCAAAGTGCAGCCCTTTATGAATGCCGTTTTCCATAATGAAGCATGCCGTAGCGCCGGATCCGGAAATGAAGTCACAACCGGATAAAGAAAGTTTCGGGATCGGCATGGTAAAAACACCATGATAGGCTGGCGTCAAAACCCCAATGCAGTTTGGCCCGATAAGAGCAGCACCGGCCTTATTTATAATCTCAACCGTCTTTCTCTCAAGTTCTTTCCCTTCCGGTCCTTCTTCACTGAACCCGCCTGAAATAATGATAAATGCCTTTGTGTTTTTTTTATTTGCGAGTAGTTCAACAGTTTCGGGCACATATTTCGCTGCAATGGCAATAATTGCCAGCTCAACCGGCGGCAATAATTCCGTATTCACGGTATGAGGACAATCCCTGGACTTTATCTTCCTTGGGATTCAATACGATTAATGTGCCTTTGTAACCGCCGTCAATAATATTCTTGAGAATTTTACCCCCTGGTTTTTGAAGATCATTCGAACCGCCAATTACAACAATGCTTTTCGGATCTGTTAATTCCCTGTTGATCATCTTGTGCCGCTTTGAATTACTATTAAACCTACTGGTTGCTAAAGTATAAAATTGATTGCCCTGTACGTCAATGTTTGACAGATTTTTCTGTTCCCTGAAAATCAAATCTATTTATGTTAAAAATGTTTAAAAAAAGGCAATGAATAAACCGCATTTCTAAATTATTAATACCTTTGTTTCCCTAATTAAACATTAAAAAAATGAAAAAGATTGCGTTATTTATTTCCATGATCCTGGTTTCGGCAAGCGGGGTATTCGCACAGGCGACTGAACCTGTTAAAGTTGAAGAAAATCCAAATGCGCCTGAAATTACCTTTGATAAATTGGTCCATGATTATGGAACTGTAGCTTATGGCGGAGATGGCGTTTGCACCTTCAAATTTACCAATACCGGTAAAGAACCTCTGATCCTGCAGCAACCACAGTCATCCTGCGGCTGTACTGTTCCTACGTGGCCAAAAGAACCTGTATTGCCAGGCAGCTTCCGATGAAATCCAGGTGACTTACAACACTAAGAAAGCCGGGCCGATCAATAAGACGATCACTGTCAGATCGAATGCAAAAACCAATACAGTCGTGTTGCGGATCACAGGAACAGTTCAGCCGATCCGACACAACCAGTTACCTGAAAAGAAACCCACTGAAGGTACTCCTGTCAACAAGTAAATCATTCTGAAATTATTTAAAAGGTTGCCTGAGGAGTATAAATTGCTTGTCAGTCAGCCTTTTTCATTTCCTAAAAGATTATAAACCATGCCAAAAATTTCAAAAAAAGGGATGATGATGCCGGAATCCCCGATCCGTAAGTTGGTGCCTTTTGCAGACATCGCGAAAAAAGCCGGCCGAAAAGTTTATCACCTGAATATCGGCCAGCCCGACATTGAAACACCGGAAGTAGCCATGAAGGCTGTCAGGAATTTCAGCCAGAAAGTAGTTGAATACAGCCATTCGGCAGGATTTTATTCATACCGGAAGAAACTGACGGAATATTATAAAAGAAATAATATCAATATAACGCCCGAGGAGATTGTAGTTGGCACAGGCGCTTCGGAAGCCTTGTTATTCGCCATTAATACGTGCCTCGATCCTGGTGATGAACTCATTATCCCCGAGCCTTTCTATGCAAACTATAATGGCTTTTCCATTAACTGCGGCGCTGTGGTCCACCCGATCATTTCGACTATCGATACAGGTTTCGCACTTCCTCCTATGGCGGAATTTGAAAAAGCGATCAACGAGCGGACAAAAGCAATCCTGATATGCAACCCGAATAACCCGACGGGTTATCTTTATTCTAAAGAAGAACTGGAAGTCCTGAGGGACATCGTTAAAAAGCATGACCTTTATCTGATCACCGATGAGGTTTACAGGGAGTTTGTGTACGACGGCAATGAGCATTATTCGGCTATGAATCTGGAAGGTATAGACGATAATGTGATCCTTATCGATTCGGTTTCTAAAAGATACAGTGCCTGCGGGTTTCGTGTCGGTTGCCTGATCACGCATAATAAAGCAGTTCTAAGCACGGCATTGAAATTTGCCCAGGCCCGGTTAAGCCCGCCGACTTTTGGGCAGGTTGCCGCTGAAGCCGCTATCGACACGCCCAAAGAGTATTTTGAAAGAGTCCTTAAAGAGTATCATGCCCGGCGTGATATAGTCGTCGAATATATCAACCGCATTCCCGGCGCTTATTGCCCTAAGCCCAAGGGGGCTTTTTACGCTGTCGCAAGACTACCGATCGATGATTCCGACCGGTTTTGCAAATGGCTGCTGGAAGATTTCAACTATAATAACGAAACCGTGATGCTGGCCCCGGCAACCGGGTTTTACTCAAATCCAACCAAAGGAAAAGATGAGGTCAGGATTTCTTATGTTCTGAAAGTTGAAGACCTGAAAAAAGCTATGGTTTGCCTGGAAGAAGCATTAAAGGTTTATCCCGGGAGAACAAATTAGATGCCTTATTCAGGGTAAAGCAGGTATTTCTTCCTGGTTTGCCTGAACTTTGCCAGATCAGCCTCCCAGCTTTGCCTGATTTGCGTTTCTGTCAGGTCTTCAATAATGTCCTTTCTTAACTCTTCATTCCCGGCCAGTTTGTCAAAATATGGGTTGAAGAAATTTGTGGAATCTTTAAAAAAATCATGCATGCCGATCAGCCAGGCCAGCGTGAAATGATTTTCGTTATGCAGGTAATTCTCTGCATAGCCGTTAACATAGCTGCCAGAACAAAGCTGGCCTTCATAAAGAGGATGCTCGCTGACACCGGGGATATTTTTAGGGGTAAAGATATAATTTCCAACGACAAAATGAGGATGCCCTATTACCTGGAAAGGGAAGTCAGTTCCCCGTCCCACGCTGATAAATGTGCCTTCGAACAGGCATATGGACGGATACAGGTAAACAGCCTGCCAGTTGGGCAGGTTAGGGGAGGGCTTTACATTTAACCTGACAATCATATGGTGCGTATAGCCTTCCATCGGCACAACGGTAAGATCGCATTTTTTTTCACCAAGCCAGCCTTCTGCATTGACCATCAATGCGTACTCACCGATGGTCATACCATAAACTATCGGTACGGGATGCATACCGACAAATGAATGGTGAGCGGAATCCAGAACGGGCCCATCAACATAAAAACCGTTAGGATTCGGCCGGTCAAGGACGATAAGGGGGGGGCCCTGCCCGGCGGCCGCCTCCATGACCATGGTCAAAGTCGAGATATATGTGTAAAATCTCACGCCCACATCCTGGATATCAAAAAGAAGAACGTCGATCCCTTCCAGATCGCCAGGCGAAGGTTTTACCTTCTTTCCATAAAGGGATATGATTTTTACCCCTGTTTTAATGTCCTTTCCGTCGACTATACCGGCCCCGGCTTCTGAGTTTCCCCTGAAACCGTGCTCAGGAATAAAAATCGTTCTCACATCAAATCCGGCACTGACCAGTGTATCAAGGAGAAGCGTATTTTTAACCAGTGATGTTTGATTACAGATAAGCCCAATCGATTTGCCTTCTAATCCCGGAAAATACAAACCGGTTCGTTCAGCACCGGCCTGAATAGCGTCACTATTTACGAGTTGGATATCGTTCGTGAATCTTGTCTGGGCTTGAACTTTCCATAAATTCGGGAAAGCAAAAATTACGAGACTGCCGACGAAAAGGATCTTTAAGTAATCGGGTTTCATTCTGAGGGATTTATCCCGGATATTTTATTGTTTTGAATAATGATTAACAATCGACAATCGTTCTTATTTTTACCGACTAATTCAAGTCAATTATCGTGAATCTGCCAGCTTTCATTGCCAATCGCCTTAGCGGTAAAGATAAGGAAAATTTATCAGGTCCGGTTATACGGATTTCTGTTCTTACCATTGCGCTTGGCCTGTCGGTGATGATCATAGCAGTTGCCGTGCTAATAGGGTTCCAGACGGAGATCCGCAATAAGGTCATTGGATTCTCAGCCCATATCCAGATAGATAACTTTGATGAAAATGCCTCTTACGAGGCTTCTCCTGTTTCTAAGGATCAGCCTTTCTACCCGGGGTTGGAAAAAGTAAAAGGGATTCGCCACATCCAGGTTTTTGCCTTAAAAGCAGGCATTATTAAGACCGAGGACCAGTTGCAGGGTGTGATCTTGAAAGGAATCGGCCCCGATTATGACTGGGATTTTTTTAAGAAGCACCTCATTTCAGGAAATATTTTCCAGGTGAATGACAGCAAGGCTTCCGACAATTTGTTGATTTCAGAGCTTATTTCCAAAAAGCTAAAACTTAAAGTCGGGGATGAAGTCAGGATGTACTTTATTTCCGGTTCTGAAGCCCAGCCGAGAGGCAGGAAATTTATCGTGTCCGGGATATATGCGACAGGCCTGGAAGAATTTGATGCGTCTTATGTCATAGGAGACATCAGGCATATTCAAAGCCTTAATAACTGGGATTCCAATATGGTCTCAGGTTTCGAGGTTTTCATTGACGATTTTAAATCGCTCGATAAAATGAGTGAAATGGTTTATCAGATGATCGGATATAACCTGAATGCCGAAACGGTGATGCAGAAATATCCCCAGATATTCGACTGGTTAAGACTGATGGATATTAATGTGGTCATTATTCTCATCCTGATGATCCTTGTTGCCGGAATTACGATCATCTCCACATTACTGATTATGATCCTTGAGAGGACCAATATGATAGGCATCCTGAAGGCACTGGGAATCAAAAATAATGAATTGAGAAAGCTATTCCTTTATCTGACGGCGCGGATAATTTTCAGGGGTTTTTATGGGGTAATGTTATTGGGATCGGTATTGCGCTTATCCAGTATTACACAAAAATTCTTCCCCTGGACGAAGAGTCGTATTATATTTCCTATGTACCCATTTCTCTGAATATAATGCATATCCTCCTGATCAATGTGGCAACTTTTATATTATGCCTGATGATGGTGCTAATACCGGGGTATATTATCGGGAAGATTTCTCCCGTGAAGGCTATCCAGTATAGATAGGAGACCGGTTGTTCCGGAGTTCAAAAGTTCCAGAGTTCCAGGTTTCTTTCACTCTTCACTATTTGTGCAGCCCGCATTCTTTCATATCGGGATTTTCCCACCACCAGCGGCCGGCACGGATATCTTCGCCGGGTTCGATGGAACGGGTGCACGGCAAACAACCGATACTGGGATATCCCTGGTCATGAAGCGGATTGTAAGGAATGTCATTTTGCCGGATATAATCCCATAAGTCTTCTGATTTCCAGTCTATAAGGGGGTTTATCTTGATCTTGTGATTTAGCCCGTCCCATTCAATCAATGAAAGATCCTCTCTTGTCACAGATTGTTCGCGGCGCAATCCGCTTATCCAGAAATCAGTCTTTTCCAGCGCCCTTTTAAGGGGTTCTGTTTTCCTGACTTTACAACACAATTTACGGTTTGCGGTACTTTCATAGAAAAGGTTTATTCCTTTTTTATTTACCATTTCTTCCACAGCTACCTGCCCGGGAAAAATGACACGGATCTCAACATTATACCGTTTCCTGGTCAAATCAAGCAAATCATAGGTTTCAGGGAACATTCTGCCCGTATCGAGCGTGAACATATAAACTCCGCGATCAATAGTTGATATGATCTGGGTAATTACCTGGTCTTCAGCGCCAAGGCTGGTAGAGAATCCCACCCTTTCCCTGTAATTGCTGATAATAAATCGTAAGACTTCAACAGCAGGCTGATCTTTAAACCTTTGGTTTAATTCCTGGATAAGTGATTTGGGGTTATTTAGGATCATAGTAAAATATTCCCGGTCTTAAGGGCTACAAAAGTAAGAAATAAATTATTTTTGACTTATTAACATTAAATGGTCATGAAGGTTCATTTTATTGCAATCGGGGGCAGCGCTATGCATAATCTGGCGATTGCTTTAAAATTAAAGGGCTATGAAATTACCGGCTCAGATGATGAAATCTTTGAGCCTGCAAAGGGAAGACTCAGGAAATATGGCATTTTACCCGGGCATGAAGGGTGGGATCCATCCGTGATCAACATTGGCCTTGATGCAGTGATCCTCGGGATGCATGCGAAACTGGACAACCCGGAACTGGCCAGGGCCAAAGAGCTTGGCGTGAAAATATTCTCTTACCCGGAATACCTGTATGAAGCTTCAAAAGATAAAATCCGTGTCGTTATCGCGGGAAGCCATGGCAAAACTACCATTACCTCCATGATCCTGCATGTTTTACAGGTTGCGGGGATACAGGCAGATTATATGGTAGGGGCCCAGCTCGACGGTTTTGAAGTCATGGTAAAATTATCGGACGAGGCTAAATTCATGATTCTTGAAGGAGACGAATATTTATCTTCCGCCCTGGACCCCCGGCCAAAATTTCATGTGTATAAGCCTCATATCGCCCTTTTAAGCGGGATCGCGTGGGATCACATGAATGTATTCCCGACATTTGAAAACTATGTCAGCCAGTTTGAGCAATTTATAAGTTTGATTCAGCCGGATGGCACTCTTATTTATTGCAAATCAGACCCCGTTGTCAACCGGATTTCACAGGATGCCAGGAAAGATGTAAAACTGATTTCATACGGGGATTTGGCTTACCGGATGCATGACCGGAGAGCCTTTATAGTTACCGGATCGGGGGAAATTCCAATAATGGTCTTTGGAAAGCATAATATTCAGAATATTCATGGCGCCTGGGAAGTTTGCCGTAAACTGGGAGTAGGGGATGGATTATTCCTGGAAGCTATCAGTTCTTTCCACGGAGCATCAAAGCGGATGCAACTGCTGGGGAAAAGCGCCGATTCTTCAGTTTATAAAGATTTTGCGCATAGCCCTTCCAAATTAAAAGCGACAATAGAAGCACTTAAAGAATTATATCCTGAAAGGGAGCTTATTGCATGCCTGGAACTTCACACCTACAGCAGCCTGAACAAAGCTTTCCTGCCTCAGTACAGGGGATGCATGGATTCAGCCGACTTTCCGATCGTTTACTTCAGCCACCATGCCCTTGCTTTAAAGCGTCTGCCTGAACTGTCGGCTGATGAAGTCAGGACAGCCTTTTCCGACAGCAGGCTGATCATTTACAATGATTCCGCTAAAATGAAGGAGGATCTGTTGAGAATGGATTACCGCAATAAAAATCTTCTCCTGATGAGTTCGGGTGATTTTGACGGGCTGGACCTTGAAGGGCTGGCTGAGAGCTTGCTGGATAATTAGTTCCAAGGTTCCAAGGTTCCAAGGTTCCAATAAGTACTGGAACTCTGGAACTCTGGAACTTTGGAACTTTGGAACCTTTTTCAGGAGTTCATCGAAATCAAAAACTCCTCGTTGCTTCTCGTGAATTTCATTTTATCTTTCAGGAATTCCATAGCTTCCAACGGATTCATATCGGCCAGGTGATTCCTGAGTATCCATATCCTTTGCAGGGATTCTTTGTCGACCAGAAGTTCTTCGCGGCGGGTGCTGGAGGCGACAATATCAATGGCCGGGTAGATACGCTTGTTTGACAGCTTCCTGTCGAGTTGCAGTTCCATGTTACCGGTGCCTTTGAATTCCTCGAAGATCACTTCATCCATTTTGGAACCTGTGTCGATGAGCGCGGTGGCAATAATCGTCAAAGAACCGCCATTTTCAATCTGTCTTGCTGCTCCGAAGAACCTTTTTGGTTTTTGGAGGGCATTCGATTCGACACCTCCTGACAAAACCTTTCCCGATGCAGGGGATACCGTGTTGTAAGCCCTGGCAAGCCTGGTGATGGAGTCAAGCAGTATGACGACATCATGGCCACATTCTACGAGCCTTTTTGCTTTTTCCAGGACAATATTAGCGATTTTGGCGTGCCTTTCAGCCGGCTCGTCAAAAGTTGAAGAGATAACTTCTGCATTGACATGCCTTTGCATATCGGTCACTTCCTCAGGTCTTTCATCGATCAGAAGCACAATCAGGAAAACTTCCGGGTGGTTATAAGCGATTGCGTTTGCAATTTCCTGGAGAATGACGGTTTTCCCTGTTTTAGGCTGGGAAACGATCAGTCCTCTCTGGCCTTTGCCGATCGGAGCGAACATATCGATTACCCTGGTCGTGACACTTGCATTAGGATAGTCGGTGATCTTGAATTTAGTTTGCGGGAAGAGCGGGGTCAAAAAGTCAAACGGGATCCTGTCGCGAACTTCTTCCGGTTTGCGGCCATTAATCATCTCAACTTTGATGAGAGGAAAGTACTTTTCACCTTCCTTTGGTGGGCGGATGCTTCCTTCGACCGTATCGCCCGTCTTTAACCCGAACAGTTTTATCTGTGATTGCGAGACATAAATATCATCAGGTGAATTTAAGTAATTATAATCCGAGGATCTCAGAAATCCATAGCCATCAGGCATAATTTCGAGAACACCTTCTGAACTGATAAAACCTTCATATTCGAAAGGGAACTCGTCTCTTTTTTTGGTAAGCCTGGGCCTGAAGCCGGGATCACGCATGGGCGGCTGGAAATCATCGTCTTTTGAAGGTATAAAAGTATCCGCATCAGACTCCTTAAGTGGCGGAGGTGTTTCCTCCAGCGAGACTTCCGTTTCAAGTTCCGGACCGACAATGATATCATCGTCTGAGTCGCCATTCACTATTTCAGGCAATATCAGATCATTATTCTTTTCCGTTTCACTTTTGAAGGGCTTCTCGCTTTCAAAAGGAAATGATGGTTTTCTCTCGATTTTTTTAACCAGTTTCGGCCTTCTTTCTTCTGCCGGCATTATTTCTTCCTTCGGAGGTTCAACAGGTGGTTCAGGGCTGGTATGCTGTTTATGTTTAAACTTGGGATTTATCCTGTGTTCTTCCCTGGGCTTATCCTCAGGCACTGGTCTGGGTTCCTCTGAAACAATTTTTTTCTTTCGCCCCCTTCTTGATTTATTAATATCAGGAATAAATCCGGGTTTTTCATCCTTGGTGGGAATGAGCGCCTGCTGATCGAGGATCTGATAAACCAGGTCTTGTTTTGCGAGCTTTTCATACTTAGGGACATTTAATCCTTTCGCAATCTCTTGTAATTCGGGCAATGACTTGCCGTTGAGTTCAATAATATCGTACATGTTGTTTTAAATAAATGGTCACTGTGAAACTTTTACCAGGAAAATAAGTTTATAAAACGAATATACCCAACGTAAAAGCTGTAAATTTTCTGATACCGATTAAAATGGGTTAATGAGAAATAAATGGAATTCTTACGAATGAGCGTGCAAATATAAAACAAATATCTCAAATAACAATAAAATTTCTATTGATATTCTTCTAATGGATTACACGTACAAATTAAGTTCCTGTCACCAAACGCATCGTCAATGCGTGTTACCGGGGTAAAATATTTATCCTGCATGAGGTTTGCAACCGGGAAGGCCGCTTTTTGCCTTGAATATGGCATGGCCCATTCATCTGAAGCAACCATTTCAGCGGTATGAGGCGCATGCTTTATTACATTATCGGCCTTATCTGCTTTTCCTGTTTCAATCTCCTTTATTTCTTCCCGAATACTTATCATTGCATCGCAGAAACGGTCGAGTTCAGAAAGAGGTTCACTTTCGGTCGGCTCGACCATAAGGGTGCCATGTACCGGAAATGCCACCGTTGGTGCATGGAAGCCGTAATCCATCATTCTTTTGGCAATGTCCACGACCGTGATGTCAGCTGATTTGCTGAATTCATTGCAGTCCAGGATCATTTCATGGGCGACCCATCCGTTCTTACCCGTGTATAATATCTTATAATGGCCTTCCAGTCTTGATTTTATATAATTAGCATTCAGGATGGCATATGCCGTTGAATCTTTTAATCCTTTTTTCCCGAGCATCTTAATATAGCCGTAGGAAATAGGCAGGATCAGCGGGCTTCCGAATGGTGCGGCTGAAACGGCTGTTATGCCTTTTTTGCCACCTGTTTTAACCAGCGGGTGGGTAGGAAGGAAAGGCTTCAAATGGCTGGCGACGCCAATCGGGCCGACGCCCGGGCCGCCTCCGCCATGCGGTATGGCAAAGGTCTTATGAAGATTGAGATGGCATACATCAGCCCCGATAGTTCCCGGGTGAGTATAGCCGACCTGAGCGTTCATATTTGCCCCGTCCATATAAACCTGTCCGCCATGCTGATGAACAACATCAATGACTTCACGGATATTTTCTTCGAAAACCCCGTGCGTGGAAGGATACGTGATCATCATGGCTGCCAGGTCCTGGCTGTGCAATGCCGCTTTCTCCCTGAGATCAGCCAGGTCGATATTGCCGTTCTCATCGGTTTTGATCACTACCACCTGCATGCCTGCCATGACTGCACTGGCAGGATTAGTGCCATGCGCCGATGCCGGGATCAGGCATACTTTCCGGTGACTGTCCCCACGGCTCAGATGATACTGGTGAATGACGAGCAGCCCGGTGTATTCTCCTGCTGCGCCGGAATTAGGCTGCAAAGAAATACCTGCAAAGCCGGTGATCTTACACAGATCATTCTCCAGGTTCCGGATCAATTCATTATAGCCTTTAGCCTGGTCGGCCGGAACAAAAGGATGTACCGCTCCGAATTCAGGCCAGCTGAGTGGAAACATTTCGGCTGCTGCATTAAGTTTCATTGTACAGGACCCAAGCGGTATCATGGTGCGATTAAGGGCAAGGTCACGGTTCTCAAGGCGTTTCATATAGCGCATCATTTCAGTTTCCGAATGATAGCGGTTGAAACAGGGGGCATGAAGAACCGGGCTTTTTCTTAGCAAAGCCGCCGGCCATGAGGGTTCGGTCTCGCATAAATGGGCGGGGAACAACATTTCGCCCGGCTGCTTACCGGCAGCTTCTGCCAGTACTTGCACGATGTTTTTTAC
The DNA here is from genome assembly GCA_963823285.1 of uncultured Bacteroidales bacterium. Classification (GTDB taxonomy): domain Bacteria; phylum Bacteroidota; class Bacteroidia; order Bacteroidales; family JAGOPY01; genus JAGOPY01. Next base: position 516,386 of record CAWGKX010000014.1, read on the forward strand.
ATCAGTCTGTGTTGTGGTCTCATCAAGGCTTATACCAATTGTGTCGCCGCTGATATGACGGAAATTCATGCATTTCCTGCGTGAGATGGCTTCAATATTGCCTGGATCCACCCTGGTGGGAAGCTTTATATTTAAGGTATCGAAGAACAATTCGTTAGACTGGCGATAGCCTAGTTTTTCAATTTCTTTTGATAAAACCGAAGCCAGATTATGTATTTTGCACGCGATTTCTTTCAGGCCTTTTGGTCCGTGGTAGGCGCCGTACATGCCGGCCATGATTGCAAGCAATGCCTGTGCAGTACAGATATTGGAAGTTGCTCTTTCACGTTTTATATGCTGTTCGCGTGTTTGGAGCGCCATCCGGAAAGCCGATCTGCCATTAGCGTCTTTCGAAATGCCGATGATCCTCCCGGGCATATTCCTTTTATAAGCTTCTTTTGCTGCAAAATAACCGGCATGGGGGCCTCCAAAACCAAGAGGAATCCCGAAACGCTGGCTTGAACCGATAACGACATCAGCTCCCCATTCACCCGGGGGGGTGAGCAGTACAAGACTCATTAAATCTGCAGCCACTATCGCGACTCCCTGTTTTTCATGAATTTTCTTTACAAAATCTTCATAAAAATGAATTTTTCCAAATTGATCGGGATATTGCACCAATCCGCCAAAAAATTCATCGGTAAAAATGAAAGATGAATGATTCCCGGTCACAATTTCAATTCCCAGAGGAATGGCACGGGTATGCAGAACTTCAAGGGTTTGAGGAAAAACATCTGCGGAAGCAAAAAATTTGCATGCATTTCTTTTGATCAGGTCCCTGGGACGGGAGTTAAATGCCATGATCATTGACTCTGCTGCCGAAGTAGCTTCATCAAGTAAAGAGGCATTTGCGATCGGCAGACCGGTCAGATCGACTATAAGGGTCTGAAAATTGAGCAGTGCCTCCAGCCTTCCCTGTGATATTTCGGCCTGGTAGGGCGTATAGGATGTATACCAGCCCGGGTTTTCCAGGATGTTCCTCTGGATAACAGGGGGAGTGATCGTGTTATAATACCCAAGCCCTATATATGTCCTGAAAATCTTATTCTTTTTGCCAAGTTCACTGATATGCTGCAGGTATTCGTACTCGCTCATTCCGTCAGGAAAATCGAGGTCGCCGGAAAGCCTTATGGAAGAAGGAATAGTCTCATCGATCAGCCGGTCCAGGGATTTTACCCCAATGATTTCCAGCATTTTTTTCATATCATTCTCATCGGGTCCAAGATGTCTTTGCAGAAAATTATCTTTGCTCATTGTCAGTTTTTTTAGGTCGCTTTGAAGGTTCGCAAAAATAATAATCTTTAACGAATGGACAGAAAGACGGTTCAATTATTGTTAATAAAATAACAATAAAATAAAAAGGACTCAATCCGCCACAGGCGGAAGGAGTCCTTCTTTGCGTCATTTTAAGCTTTATTGACGGATTCTCATTTTGTAGAAACTGCGATATACAAATATTAGTGAGATCAGGAGGAATGCGATGCCGAAGTAAGGGGCAATATTCCTGAACTGCGCTGCCAGTGCTATTTCCATGGCCAACAACCCGAACAGGGTAGTGAATTTAATAATAGGGTTCAGTGCGACTGAACTGGTATCCTTGTAAGGATCACCCACTGTATCTCCTATAACGGTCGCATCATGAAGGGGAGTCCCTTTTTGCTTCAGTTCGACTTCAACCACTTTTTTTGCATTATCCCATGCTCCACCTGCATTAGCCATAAAGATAGCCTGGAATAAACCAAAGACGGCAATTGAAATAAGGTAACTGACGAATAATGAAACCGGTGCGGCATATTTAATTTTTTCTGCCATTGAGCCGGAAGGATCAAAATTCATGGGTGCTGCTAAACAGGCAAATGCAAGCGCAAAAAAGAAGATCGCAATGAAAATATTGAACATCCCTTTTTGAGCGTATTGCGTACAGATTTTTACTACTTCCTTGGATTTTTCCACGGAAGCTTTCTTTTCGGCATTCGGATCGAGGTTGATATTCTTTTTGATGTAGGCAACAGCCCGGTTTGCGCCGGTTGATACTGCTTGTATGGAAGCGCCGGAAAACCAGTACACTACTGCGCCGCCGAGTATAAATCCAAGTATTGAATATGGATTTAAAAGGTTCAGGATTTGTTCGGGTTCAATCCCAAGGCTCTTTCTGATCAGCAGGATAAGGGAGAAGATCATGGTAGTTGCTCCCACGACGGCAGTACCGATCAAAACAGGTTTTGCCGTTGCTTTGAAAGTGTTGCCGGCCCCATCGTTTGCTTCAAGGTAGTATTTGGATTTCTCAAAGTCTGGTTTGAAGCCAAAATCTTTTTCAATTTCTTTATCGACGTCTTTAATATCCTCGATCAAAGAGAGTTCATAGATCGACTGGGCATTATCAGTAACCGGGCCATAACTGTCGACAGCGATCGTGACAGGTCCCATTCCGAGCATACCGAAAGCGACAAGTCCAAAGGCAAAGATGGCCGGGTATATCATAAAATCATGAAGACCGTATGTACTGGATATATAGGCTCCATACATAAGGACAAAGAAAACCATCCCTTGCCAGAAAGCGCTGAAATTTCCCGTTACTAAACCTGAAAGAATAGTCAGGGAGGCTCCGCCTTCCTTTGAAGATTCAACTATTTCCTGGACATGACGCGATTTGGTGCTGGTAAATATCTTCGTAAATTCAGGGATGAGGGCAGCGCCAAGCGTACCGAAGCTGATAATGATGGATAAAGTGATCCATATCTGGTGGTCCAGTTTTCCAATCATGAAATAACTGGCGATGAAAGTAACGCATATCGACAGAATTGAAGTTATCCAAACCAATGAAGTCAAAGGTTGCTCAAAATCAATGTCATCTGATTTTCCAAAACGGACCTGGCTGATAGTCCTGTTAATCCAATAGGCGACGATAGAAGTAATGATCATGAGGATACGCATGACGAAGATCCATGTCAGCAACTGGACCTGGATGGCAGGATCATGAACCGCGAGCAGGATGAATGAGATCAATGCAACACCGGTCACGCCGTAAGTTTCGAATCCATCCGCTGTCGGGCCAACAGAATCACCGGCATTGTCCCCTGTACAATCTGCTATAACACCAGGATTTCTCGGATCATCTTCACCAATTTTGAAAACAACTTTCATCAGATCGGAACCAATATCAGCAATTTTGGTAAAAATACCGCCGGCAATCCTGAGAGCAGAAGCGCCCAGAGATTCACCGATGGCAAAACCAATAAAGCAAGCGCCGGCATAATTGCCCGGCATAAACATCAATATGATCAGCATCATGATGAGCTCGACACATATTAGCACCACGCCAATGCTCATACCTGCTGCAAGAGGAATGTTCAACAGTTTGATCGGCTTTTTTTCCAGGGAGGCGAAAGCCATTCTTGAATTGGCCAGGGTATTCATGCGAATACCAAACCATGCAACTGAATAGGAGCCCAGGATACCGACTATGGTCCATCCAAGGATCAACAATACGCCGCCTATACCAAATGCCCCCTCCGAGAGATATCCGAAATAAAATGCCACTGTTGCTCCGATAAAAATAAACAGGATCATTAAAAAACGACCCTGCTGGAACAAATAAGTCTTGCACGTTTCATAAATGACTTGTGCAACCTCCAGCATCGACCTGTGAGCCTTGAGTTTTTTAACCTGGACAAACTGGTAAAGCCCGAACATAAAGCCAAGAACGGTGATAAGGAAACCCCAGTAAAGAATGTGCTGGTTTTGAATATCTGCCGGGATCACCAGATCTGCCTCACCGGCAAATGTCAGCACTGGCAAAAGAAAAACAGAAAATAATGTAATTAGTTTTTTCATATCGGTTGTTTTTTGGTTTTGATTATTGTGAGGGAAGCAAAAGTAAAAAAGTATTTTAAAAATGCAATCCTATTTTATCAACAGCAGGGATGCTGCTGAATTTTTTTTTACTTTTATCCATCAAAAGATATAAGTTCAAAAAGAACAATAGATGGACAAGATCAGGCTTGAGATCGTGGGAATGTCATATAGCCAGTCACAAAGCGGGGCATATGCACTAATACTGGGTGAGGTCAAGGGAAAGAGAAGGCTGCCTATCATTATCGGGGGATTTGAAGCGCAGGCCATTGCTGTTGAACTGGAAAAGATGAAACCTACGAGACCATTGACCCATGATCTTTTTAAAAGTTTTGCCGATACTTACCTTGTGCAGCTTAAGGAAGTTATTATTGATCAGTTTAAGCAGGGAGTCTTTCATGCTAAGCTGGTGTGTGTGCAAAATAATGTCGAAAGTCTTATAGATTCAAGGACTTCTGATGCGGTTGCGCTGGCTATCCGGTTCAAATGCCCTATATTCACTTATGAAAATATCATGGCAGAGGCAGGGATGATCATGGATGAGAATTCATCTTCCCCCGAGGATACCCCCGCCGGTCCCGTCGATGAACCTGCACAACCAGCTTTTGAAGAGTATACGCTGAATGAACTGGAAGAAATGCTTGAAAAAGCCGTTGAACAGGAAGAATATGAAAAAGCTTCCAAGATCAGGGACGAGATAGCAAAGAGAAAGAAAGAATGAGATTCAAACCTTTATTTCCAATCACCGCACTTGTATTTCTTATTATAATGCCGAGCCTGGTTACTGCCGGAACAAATATGGAATTGGCACAGGACGGAAGTGGTTTTTCTTTAGGTTCTCTGATCAGAGGGTTAATTGGATTGATAGTCCTCATCTCGATTTGTTTTTTATTCAGTACGAACAGGAAAGCTGTTAATTGGAAAGTTATTGCTTACGGATTATTATTTCAGTTCGTTCTGGCAATTGCCGTCCTGAAAGTTCCTGCTGTTCAGAACGTCATTGAATTTATCGCTAAAATTTTTATTAAGATTCTTGATTCTTCCAATGCTGGCACTGAGTTCCTGTTTAAATCACTGGTGACCAATAAAGTAGAAGTCGGGTTAATCAATTTTGCCTTGCAGATACTTCCGACAATTATCTTTTTTTCTGCTCTGACCAGTGTTTTGTTTTATTATGGCATAATCCAGAAAGTAGTGCAGGGAATGGCCTGGCTATTGAAAAAAATATTGAGGATTTCCGGTGCTGAAGGCCTTGTTACTGCAAGTAATATATTTCTTGGCCAGTTAGAGTCTACTTTCCTGATAAAGGAATATCTTCCTAAAATGAACAGGTCGGAGATCATGATGGTCATGGTAGCAGGCATGGCCACAATGGCAGGTGGAGTGCTTGCAATTTATATCGGCCTGTTGGGAGGGGATGATCCCGCCGGGAAAATGCTGTTCGCCAAACATCTTATCACGGCTTCAGTAATGGCGGCTCCGGCAGCAGTTGTTACTTCAAAGCTGCTGGTACCCCAGACCGAACCGATAGAAGGCTCCATCAAAATAACAAAGGACCGGATAGGAAGCAATATTCTGGATGCAATCGCAAATGGGACAGCTTCCGGACTCAGAATGGCAGTGAATGTCGCCGCAATGTTGATTGCTTTTGTCGCACTGATCTATTTTATTAATTTCTCCTTGGGCAAGATTGGCGACTGGATACACCTTAATAACCTGATTTCAGATCTTACCGGTGGCGTTTATAAGCAGATCAGCCTGCAGTTTGTGCTCGGATATGCGCTTTCGCCGCTGATGTGGCTAATCGGCATAAATTCTCACGACATGACCCTCGTGGGCCAGCTTGTCGGTGAAAAGACTATTCTTAACGAGATGATCGGTTATGCCAGCCTGAAAGATCTTATTGCCTCAGGTGCATTTTATGATCAGAAATCCATTATCCTTGCAGTCTATGTACTTTGCGGATTTGCTAACTTTTCATCTGTGGGCATGCAGATCGGGGGAATCGGCGCTTTAGCGCCAAGCCAGCGTAAAAACCTGACAAGCCTGGGATTTCGCGCACTCTTCGGCGGCGGAATGGCAGCCCTGATCTCAACTACGCTTGTTGCGATAATACTTGGATAAATATATCGATAATCAAAATTTTAAATTGTAGTTATTATAGTTGTGACATGAAACAATATCTTGATTTACTTGAGCATGTGCTTTATAATGGGGTGGAAAAACCGGACCGGACGGGAACGGGTACAATCAGCGTTTTTGGATACCAGATGAGGTTCGATCTCAAACAAGGCTTTCCTGTCATGACTACCAAAAAGTTGCATTTACGTTCAATCATTCATGAGTTATTGTGGTTCCTGAAAGGTGAAACGAACCTGGACTATTTACATGTAAATAACGTGACTATCTGGGATGAATGGGCCGATGAAAAAGGCGACCTGGGCCATATATACGGCTACCAGTGGCGCTCATGGCCCTCATGCGATGGAAAGTCTGTCGACCAGATCAGCAATGTGGTCAGGTCAATAAAGGAGAATCCCGACTCAAGGCGTCATATCGTGAGTGCCTGGAATGTGGGCGAACTGGATAAAATGGCATTGCCTCCCTGTCACCTCCTGTTCCAGTTTTATGTTGCAGAAGGAAAATTATCCTGCCAGCTATATCAGCGTAGCTGCGATATATTCCTGGGCGTACCGTTCAACATTGCTTCTTATGCCCTTCTGACACAAATGATGGCCCAGGTGACCGGTTTAAAACCTGGTGAATTCATCCATACACTGGGGGACGCCCATATCTACCTTAACCATATTGAACAGGTCAAGCTTCAGCTATCAAGGCAACCATTTCCTTTGCCTCAAATGATCATAAACCCTGAAAAAAAGAATATCTTTGATTTTGTTTTTGAGGATTTTAAACTGTCAGGTTATCTGTCGCATCCTCATATAAAGGGAGATATCTCGGTATGAAGAAAATTTCAATTATCGTTGCAATAGCAAAGAATTACGCAATAGGAAAGAATAACCAGTTGCTGTGGCACTTATCTGCCGATATGAAAAGATTTAAGGAAATTACAAACGGCCACCAGGTGATCATGGGCAAACAGACATATCTGAGTTTGCCAATTAAACCCTTGCCAAACAGGAGAAATATAGTGATCACCGATAATCCGGAGGAAATCTTTGAAGGATGTGTAACGGTTCATTCGATCGAAGAAGCACTGGATTTATGCAATGAACATGATGAAAGCTTCATAATTGGGGGTGGCTCTGTCTACAGGCAATTTCTTCCGTTTTGTAACAAGCTGTATTTAACCCTGGTCCATAAAGATTTTGAGGCCGATACTTTTTTTCCGCAAGTTGATCTGTCCAGGTGGAAACTTGTTGAAAGAGAAGACCACAATACGCAAGGATCAGTGGGTTTTTCTTATTCTTTCCTTACCTTTGAAAAATAAATGTTAACCCGCGTGAATAAGAAAAATTTAGTCCTGATATTCACTATGCTGATTATCTGGTTGAGTTCCTGCACTAAAAATTCTACTGAAATCGATTACAATCCGGATGTGCTGTCCTGTAAAGATTACATCCGTGGGGAAGATGCAATATTTGAAATTGTCAATTCATTTTTCAAAGGCGTCCAGGATACTCTTGTTACGAATTATGGCTATGGATATATTGATGCCTGTGACGTGAGTTATATAAATGGTTCCAATTTGATAACTTTTGGTTACGGCACAGTTGACAGGATGTGCCAGGATAGCAAATTCAGAAGGGGGAAATTCTATGCGACATTTTCAGGGGATATTTTTGCTGAAGGGGTGATAGCCAGCATTGTAACCGATAGCCTGTTCGTTGACAATAAACTGGTTGAAGTCAACATGGATATTCAAAACCTGGGGATGGACAGTAATTCCTATCCTGAATATTCCTTAAAAGTATTGTCAAGCATGATTATGCTCCCGGATACCAATTATATCAACGGCGTCAGCATCACGACCGATTTTCTGATGGAATGGGTGGAAGGGTCGGTGCCCCCGGGAATTCATGAAGATGATGTCTACGACGTAACAGGAACTGCGGCAGGCATATCTGCAAAAGGCTATGCATTCTCAATTATCATCCAGGAACCGCTTGTGGATGAACTTGAATGCTTCTGGATCAAACAGGGGATAAGCCAGATAACAGTTCCCGTGGCCAAATATCCGACAGGCACTATCGATTATATTACAGCAGACAGTTGTAACAATGCTATCAATTACCATTTTAACAATAATCTTTTCTACGATATCATCAAATAGGCGTAGAGCGTAGAGCTTAGAGCACGGAATTTATGACATTGTATTGTCGATTATTAATGGCAACCTATTCTCCATGTTCAATTTCAAATGCAATGCTAAATGTTTCGATGTTTCGATGTTCAATGTTCGATGTTTATGTCTTTCTCTTCTGCTGCCTGGCTGCCGGGAAAAGTATATTATTGAGGATTAGGCGATAACCTGGAGAATTTGGATGAAGTTCAAGTTCTGTCGGAGGATCGCCAACACGATGGGAATAATCTTCAGGATCGTGACCGCCGTAAAAAGTCCAGAATCCTTTTCCATACTCTCCGTGAATATATCTTGCCTCTTTCAGCGGTTTATTCTCACCCATTATTAAGACGCTAGATTTAACCTGGTCTTCGTTAAAAGCTGTGGTTTGCCCCATAAATCCCTTAATGACCCTGGTATGGTTCTGACAGAGAATGGTAGGAATCGGGTCCCACTTGGCCGAAAAGTCGAATAATGTAAAAAAGTCTTTCCCTTCAATATTTTTAGGCCTGGTATCGGTAACATCGATCGATGAGATTTCGTATTCATAAGGATTAGTGCTGATAGTGAAATTAGTGAATGCGAAACAGTTATCGAAATTGAGCTTTTTCTGGGCATCAGGATCCATCGGGTCTCCGTCAAAAGGGATATCACATATATCGATTCCGTCAGCTGCAAGGGCAACATCATAACTATCAGGCGCGGAGCACATCGCAAATAAATAGCCTCCTCCCATCACATAATCCCTGATCTTTTTAGCAACGGCCAGTTTCATCTGGGAGACTTTTTCAAAACCAAGGGAATGGGCAGTTTCTTCATTGACCCTGACATCTTCCTGGTACCAGGGGTAGTTCCGGTAGGCTGCCCAGAATTTACCATACTGCCCGGTAAAATCCTCGTGATGAAGATGGAGCCAGTCGTACATCGGTAAAACACCTTCAATTACTTCCGTATCGTAAATGATATCATATGGTATCTCAGCATAGGTCAGCACCAGGGTGACCGCATCGTCCCACGGTAAATTATTCTTTGGGGCATAAACTGCGATCCTGGGAGCTTTATGCAATTTCACCGCATCCATATTTACCTGCGGATCGGCGATTTCCTGGAGAATGGCGGTTGATTGCACATCGGCAATAACCTCGTAGCTTACGCCACGAATATTGCATTCGTCTTCAAAAACCTTGTTATGAGGGAACATATAGCTTCCTCCCCTGTAATTCAGCAACCAGTAAATTTCCACATCCTTTGTAAGCACCCAGTAGGCAATGCCATAAGCTTTAAGATGGTTTTTCTGGGTATCGTCCATAGGAATGAGAATATATGCTGCCGAAGCCTGACGGACCAACAACAGTAGAAACAAGAGAATGATAGATTGACGGATTAGTTTCATGGTAGCATAAACGAATATAGGTTGAAAATGTTTTCAGAGCCGGCAGAATTCATTCTCCCCGTGTGTTTATATATTTCCCTGATTTACAAAACTCGCTGTAACAATTCAGGATCGCGGCATAGAGCTCATAATCCGTTGAATCAAGAATGAATTGGATTTGCAGGGCGCAAAATTCCATAAACTTTTTGATTTCATCCTCATTTGTCATCCCGGTGATCCGGGCAACAACATCTTTATTATACCTTTTGGAAACTTTCTCCTTATTCATCAGTTCGGCATATGTCCTCTTCGATCTGGCCTCCTTGCTGAACTGGTCATACAGGTAACTGATCGGCCCCTGCATTCTTATTCCGCCGCATGGATATGCATAGTTCCTTAATTCTTCAGGAGATGGCAAATGTAAATCCAGGTTGGCGAGAGGATCTTCGACCTTTACTTCCATGAATTCCTTTTTGAATTGTTCCCACGTGGCGGGCCACGGATGGATGCCCAGTTTGGTTAAGTCGATGGAATCCTGCTGAAGGTGAGATCTTAACAGGTAATCCGGTATTTTTAATGCGTTAAATTTCTGGTTGATAGCATGCCGCAATGTATCGCTGCTGTTCTTCAATTCACCGTCGATTTTCATTTTCCCGAACTCGCCGGTCTGGGCGAATGACGATAACAGGTGAAAGCAGAGAATAATGGCGATAAGTCTTTTCAACAACCGGGTGCTTTGAATTACAAAAATAACGTTCAAATCGGGTATTAAGTGTTAAGAATCGTTAATTCTTCTTTGGATCAATATTCCTATGGTTATGAATCCAAGCCCTGCAAAGGTCGACCAGAAGATACGCTCACCGACAATAAAATTGATGATTATCAGCGAGATGAATGGCGCAAGAAAGATCAGGTTACTGACTTTAGCCGTCGTGGAAGACAATTGCAGTCCTTTCAGCCAGAAAACATAAGCAATGCCCATTTCGAAAAGGCCTATATAAATCGTCCCCGCAACGGCTTTCCAGGACGGGATGACCAGGATTTTCATCACCGCCGCCGCAATAAGAATATAGATAAAACCAAAGAAAAAGTTAAGAAAAAGCTTGATTACCTCATCCCGTTTATCCCGGATATTGATGATCCAGAATAGGGACCAGATGACGGTGCTGCCCAGGGCAAGCGCAACGCCCCGGGGATTTGAAAAATGCAATGACAACAGGTTGCCTTTTGTGGCGATGACGACAATCCCGATGAAACTGATGAAGATCGCCAGCAGGCTTTTCCAGCCTATCCTCTGTTTAAGGATCAGGATGGAAAGCAATGTCAGCGTGACGGGCCACGTGAAATTCAGCACCATCGCTTCCTGCGTTAGCAAAAGATCATAAGCTGTGAAAAGGACAATATAAAACAGGAAAGGGTTGAGCAGCCCGTTCAAAGCCGAATGAACGATTTTTTCCCGTCCGGATGCAAAGACCAGGTGAAGTTTTTTTTGCAACGCCAGGATTACGAATAAGACCAGGACGGAAACAAAAGATGAATAAAGCAGCATCTGAATAGGGGAGAGGAGCGATAGCGTCAACTTGAATGCCGATCCGACTGTCGACCACATCAGCACCGCGGTCCCGGCAAATAAATATGCTTTGTTCTGGTTGGTCATCTAATGTACTGCAAAGTGTAACTCCTTCAAAAATACCGATTAATTTGCTCTCAAAGCCTTCGAATATCGAATATCGTTCTATCGCGCTTTCGTCCTATCATCACATAGTTTTCGCATATCGAATATCGTCCTCTCGTGCTTTCATCCTATCATAATTGATAATGAAGGTACTTTAAAACAGAGTGTTTTTATATTTTTTTTCGTTGCCACAACGCGACTGCACCCGGCGCTTCCCTCCGCCTGAAGCGGAGGGATCCCGATTACTCGGGACCGCACCGGCTAATGTCGCTTTTGTGGCAACTGTATTTATTTTTTTAATGTAGAACATGAGGCGGGGATGCACAGAAAGCTTCGATAATTCCACTTCGTAGAAGTCCAATTATTGTTGAAAAGCCGGCGAAATATCAGCTCCGGAGGAGCGTACTATCTGTAGAAAAGCCGGCGACCGAGGCCAATTTTCCCCTCCCGAAATAATGTCAGTTTTTTTTAGCCATTGATTGCATGGGAGGGGATTATGGGGTGGGTGAATTGATAGGACGAAAGAGCGAGAGGACGATATTCGATATACGAAAACTATGTGATGATAGGACGAAAGCGAGATTTTCGATATTCATTAATTATCTTACAATTAAGAATTTAGAAGCTGAGACCTGGTTATTTTCCGAGAAAAGCCTGATGAAATAAATGCCATTCTCAAACTTGCTTACATCAATCTGCATTTCCACCTGCCCGGAGGGAACGGAAATTTCTTTCATTTTCCTCCCAAAGACATCATAAATAACTAAAAAACAATTACTTCCCGAATTCAACATTAAACATTCAACATTCAACATTTCTGAGGCCGGATTCGGCCACACCTCCAATTCTCCCCTCTTCTCCTCTTCCCCTTTTCCCCTTTCCCCTTGTCTCCCGGTCTCCCTGTCTCCTCCTCAATCCCAACAATCAGCCCGCAATCATCCTGCACAATAGTATCCGAAACAATCTGGTAGGGACATAGGCTGTCGTAGGTGAAGGGCCGGGTGTAGATAGTGTCTTGTTCGAGGTTTTGATTGAGTTTGGTGAGAAAGCAGTCGAACTGGCTGTTCTGGTATGTGTTGGAAGCGTATGCAAGTTTACCGTCATAAGTGATCTGGAGGATGCTTGTATAGATATCATAAACTAACACGGTGGAATTCAATAAGTTTCCAAGAGTATCTAAGATAATAGCTCTTGACCAAACGTCATCCTCTGAATTGCCCCATCCAGCGTCTGCAGCGAGGGTCGAATCATTGAGAAACTGGGCATAACTTAACTTTCCTTCTTTATAACCAGAAACCACATCATATACACCAACAATGTTTCCTTCCATATCCAATTTTACCAGGGCTGGTGAAGCTAGATTCGGATCATGATAATAATGACTGATTGAAGAATAATAATATTGCAAATCCGGGCTGACAACCGTATTATTTGCAATCCCTCCCTCTAAGTTGGTCTCTTTGAAAACCACCGTTTCCCATTCAAAATTACCCAAGGAATCGACTTTTAGATAATAGGGATGAAGCCACCATAAATCGTTTATTGTAGGATCTTCATACCAACAAAATCCTGTAATTAGAAATCCATAATCAGGTGTTAGAATTATATCGAAGACATCCTCTCCCATCTGGCTTGTATCAGCACTTGTGTAGCATTGTTTCCACAATAGATCCCCCTCCGGAGATAATTTTGCCAGGCATTTCCGATCAATTTTATGATCTGGATTGGTTAACATTAATACTATAATGACATCACCTTCAGGAGTATGCGTCAGACAACTTGCAAAATCATTGTTGTTTTCCGTATAAAAAATCCTGCACCATTCCTTTTCACCGCATGAATCAAGTTTCATGATTATCGGATCTCCTTGTGAATCAATAGAGAAATTCATTCCCACTGAATAAATGCTCCCCGAATTATTTTGTTCCAAATCAAGATATACAAGGGTATTAATTCCATCTCCTAAAACTTTTTCCCATAATATATCTCCATTAATAGGTTTTAATCAGCCATAAATATTTGGGATAATTATGCCCAAAGCGTCCTAATAATAAATATCCATGATCATAAGATTCAATCATGATATCGCCTAAAGCATCAATTTCATCATGATACACTTTTACCCATCGGTTCTGGCTAAAAGAAACGGTGGAATAGAATAAAAGAAGTAATAAATAGAAGCGCATGATATAGGTGTTAATCGTCAGCAAAAAGTTTACAAGTAAAGATATCATTATAATGTGTTGATTCAGTTCGGGAACATGCTTTATCCATCCCTTATCTCAGTTCATCTTCATATGGATCTAATGAATTTCCGGTGAATGCAAGTAAAATGGAGAATTATTTTAGGCCGAAGTCAAATGCCGGACCCTCAAATATTATTAGCTTTGCAGCCTGAATTAAGTTGCTAAATATATGAAAAAGCTTGGTGTTGTTGCATTTGGAGGGAATGCCCTTATTACGGATAAGCAAAAAGGGACTATCGAAGAACAGGAAGAAAATGCATATAAGACTTGTGAACGTTTGCTGGTCCTGATCAATGGCGGGTATGACCTGGTCATCACCCATGGAAACGGGCCCCAGGTAGGGAATATTATGCTGGCCAATATTGCCGGTGAGAAACTCTACGGAGTGCCGGAAATGCCTCTTGATATCAGCGTTGCCTATTCACAGGGCTTTATAGGATATGTCATCGAACAGCAGCTCCGGAATGTTTTAAGGGAAAATGATATCGACCGGGATATCATTACCATAATCACTCAGGTGCTGGTAAACAAGGATGATCCTGCATTTCAGAACCCGGTCAAACCGATCGGCCCGTTTTATACTAAAGAAGATGCGGAGAAAAACAGCCGATTACCGGGAACTGTTTTTTCGGAAGATATCAGGGGAAGAGGATACCGGAAGGTGGTGGCTTCTCCAAGGCCGCTGGTGATATACAATACCAAAACCATCGAAAGGATCGCCCGTGAAGGCCAGATCGTTATAGCAGTTGGTGGCGGAGGTATCCCGGCATATTATAAAACCGAATATAAACTCTCGGGAATTGATGCCGTCATCGATAAGGACTATGCATCGGCTTTGCTGGCGTCACAGGTAGGCGCTTACCGGTTCTTTATCCTGACGGATGTCCCCAAGGTCTGCCTGAATTTCAATACGCCCCAGGAGAAAGCGATCAGCCGCATGAATATAGCGGAAGCAAAACGTTACCTTGCGGAAGGCCATTTCTCAGAAGGCAGCATGGCGCCTAAAATACGCGCTGCCATCTATTTTGTGGAACACAGCGGGCGTGATGCTATCGTCACCCAAACCACGTTGCTTGGAGTCGATGACGGAGGAACAAGGATAACAATAGTTTAAATTCCAAATTTCAAAATCCAAAATCCAAATTCCAAATTCCAAATTCCAAATTTCAAACAAAACTCAAAACTTAAAACTAATATAAAAGTCCCCAACTTAAACCTTAACACTTAAAACTAACATAGAAGTCCCCAACTTAAACCTTAACCCTTAAAACTTAAATCTACTTTTTATGCCTTTTAATCTTCGTAACCGCAGCTTTTTGAAACTCCTTGATTTTACGCCGCAGGAGATTAATTTTTTACTTGATCTTTCAGCAGATCTGAAGAAAGCCAAATATTCAGGAACGGAGCAACAGAAGCTTAAAGGAAAGAATATCGTCCTTCTTTTTGAAAAGGATTCCACGCGTACGCGTTGCGCTTTCGAAGTGGCAGCGATGGACCAGGGTGCCAATGTAACTTACCTGGGGCCGTCAGGATCGCAAATGAAAAAGAAGGAGTCGGTCAAAGACACGGCCAGAGTCCTCGGCAGGATGTATGACGGGATAGAGTACCGTGGCTATGGGCAGGAAATTGTGGAAGAACTGGCTAAGTATTCCAACGTTCCCGTATGGAACGGGCTGACCAATGAATTTCATCCGACTCAGGTCCTTGCAGACCTGCTGACCATGAAAGAACACAGCGAAAAGCCGCTCAACCAGATAGCTTTTTGCTATCTTGGCGATGCTCGGAATAATATGGGGAATTCACTCCTGGTCGGAGCAGCCAAGATGGGTATGGATTTTCGCTCCATTGCCCCGAAACAGTTCCAGCCTTCTGCCGGACTGGTGTCAAAATGCCGTAAAATAGCTGAGGAAACCGGCGCTAAGATTTTAATTACCGATAATGTCGATGAGGGCGTGAAAGGGGTGGATTTCATTTATACCGATGTATGGGTTTCGATGGGGGAGCCTGATTCGGCGTGGAAAGAACGTTTGCAGCTCATGCTTCCGTACCAGGTCAATAAGAAACTGCTTGCCAGGACCGGTAATCCGAAGGTGAAGTTCCTGCATTGCCTTCCGTCGTTCCATAGCAGGGAAACTACTGTTGGTGAAGATATTTACCAGAAATTCGGAATAGCTGAAATGGAAGCGACGGACGAGGTCTTTGAATCTCCCGCTTCTATTGTATTTGACCAGGCCGAAAACCGGCTTCATACAATCAAAGCGGTGATGGTGGCTACGTTAGGGTGTTAATCGCTATGCGTTTTGACAAAGAAAGCCACTTTTTCAAGGGATGTGATCATGTCATATTCTTCCAAATGGACATCTTTTGGAACTGCCACTGATTTGGGCGCATAGTTAAGGATGCCTTTAATGCCTGCTTTTACGAGCCGGTCAGCGGTCACCTGGCCCTGGTCGGCAGGTACAGTAATTATCCCTATCTTAATATCTTCTTTTTTGACAATATCATCGATTTGTCCGATGTCATAGCAAGTCACGCCGGAATATTTCTTTCCGACTTTTTCCGTATTGCTGTCGAAAACCGCCACAATGGAAAGCTTGGTGCGTTTCCCGCTAAAGTAATTGATCATGGCTCGTCCCAGGTTACCGACGCCTACGACACAAACCCGGATGATCATTTCGCTGTCGATGATCTCCCCGATAAGGTCAATAAGTTCTTTGACACTATAGCCTTTGCGGAGCGTGCCTGTATAACCGATAAGCATAATGTCGCGCCTGACCTGGACCGCCGTTATATGGATGAGCCTGGCAATCTCATGGGAAAAGATATGGGTCTTGCCACTTGCATGAACCATAAGCAATGCACGGCGATACTGGCTTAACCTTTCAATTGTTTTGTGAGGGAGAGGTCTCATTGAAATTAATTATTAGCTATACCAATTATGGACAAAATTAATTTCAAAGGTATTAAAAAACAAGTTATTTGTTAATTATTTAACAACACTATGCTAATAATCACAGGAATTCGACAGGAAAGGAGTCAGGTAAGAGCTTCTTTATACAGAAAGCTAATCATGAATAAACATCAGTCCATATTTAGCGACATTATAACCCGGATAGAATTCACTGACAATGATCTCCACTTTATACAATGCATTTACAGGAGGTTTTACAGTAGTTATTGCGTAAGATTCGGAAGAATTATCCTGAGCAACTAAAGTCCATGTATCAAGTAAATCATCATAGACAGATACTTTTATATCAAGGTCCTTAACTCCGCCATCAGCAAATCCGACAATTGTGTATTCCCAGTCAGAAGATAGATTACGGGTTGTCTCCTTGGAAGTGAAGACAAGATCATATTCAATTCTGACAATTTCTTTACCATCATTATCATATTGACTGACCAATTGTGCCCCTTCTTTGTAGATCGGGTAGCTTAACTTTCCGTTTATGCACTGAGCTTCTGAAATATTAAAAATAAAAAAAGAAGTCAGCATTAAAAGGGTAAATCTGCTTTTCATAATGTTGAATTTAATTGTTTCTGCAATAATGTAATACTGAAAGAATACTCAAACCAACATTAATCAACAAAAGTCTAGCTGGTTTTGTTCAACCATTTCAACCAATTTTCGAATCCTTCGCCGGTCTTTGCAGAAAGGGTGATAAATTCAAGACGGTGATTGACTTTCAGGGCATATTCCCTGAACTTTTCCAGGTTGAAATCGACATATGGAAGGAGATCAGACTTATTGACCAGGCACAAATCGGAAGTCTGGAACATATTGGGGTATTTTAAGGGTTTATCTTCTCCCTCGGTAACACTGATAATAACAACCCGTTTCGATTCGCCCAGGTCAAACATGGCAGGACAGACAAGGTTACCGACATTCTCAATCATCAATAAAGCGCCATCAGGCACTTCCAGCTTTTTCACCGCCAGGGCGATCATTTGTGCATCCAGATGGCAGCCATTCCCGGTGTTGACCTGTACGACAGGCGCGCCGGCCTTTTCAATCCTGTCGGCATCAAGCATGGTCTGCTGATCGCCTTCAATGATAAAGATTCCTCCCGGGGTAACTGAATCCCTGATTGTTTTTTCTAGGATGGAAGTCTTTCCTGACCCCGGTGAACTGACCATGTTGATGGCCTTTATTTTCTTGGCTTCAAAGAAACCCCTGTTACGCTCGGCCAGAAGGTTATTCTTATGCATAATATCAAGCTCGAGGCTGATTTCACGACTATGATTGTGTTCATGTTTGTATAAAAGCCTCTCTCCGGGTTTCCTTATATTTTCCGGGTCAGGTAACCCACATCCGCAAGTTCCGCACATTCTGAAGGATTTTTTATTTGATCCGGGGCAAAATTAGGACAAATCCGGGTGTAGAACAATTTTAAATAAAAAAATTGGTTTTAATATTTATCGATAAGATAGGTAAATATAGTCAATTATCTTTATATTTGTTTAGGATTAAATCTCACAGTATGCCTAAAGTCATATCGCTTACAGTCAAATGCCCGCACTGTGACGCTTCGTTAATGGATGAAGGGCATCTCATCAACAACAAACCTGGTATTAAGTTATTGATCCGTACTGCCATCAAACAGCAAGGATATATCTGGCTAAGCTCTATTTATGGCGATTATAATTTTACATCTGAATTCCAAGTGAATGAAGGGGAGATCGTAGAGTTCTTTTGTCCGCATTGCAATGAAAACTTAAAGCGTCAGAAAATCGAATGCGATATTTGTGGTGCGCCGATTGTAAGCCTTAGTTGTTCAATAGGAGGCAGGGTCAGTATATGTTCACGAAGCGGATGTAAAAATCATTATGTCGTATTCGAGGACCTGGATGCCACTATCCGCAAGTTTTACGAAGATTACGGATATCATTGACCTGTGCCACGGCCTTTAATCAGCAAATGCGGGGTAATTGCTCCCCGGCAAGCATATCTATGATTCTCTTGCCGCCAATCCCTGTATTGATCCATGCTTTTCCGGGGTACTCACCAACAATTTCACCGATGATCGCGCTATCTTTGCCAAACTCATGCGACTTCATCGTTTGAATAATTTTGGCGGCTGAAACAGGATCCGCTACGATGACTACCTTTCCTTCATTGGCCACATACAGCGGGTCAAAACCTAATAACTCACATAAAGCCCTCACTTTTGGCTTGACAAAAAGTTGAGATTCCTGGAGAGCAATGCCATAATTCTTATTTGCAGCTAATTCCGACAAAACTGTTGCCAGCCCGCCCCTTGTCGCATCTCTCATGAATTTAATACCTTCCGAGACTGATAATATATTTTGAATGAGACCATTGAGAGATGCACAGTCGGACAGGATGTCACTCTGGATGTTCAATTCCTGCCTTGCGGTTAAGACAGCCATTCCATGATCGCCGATCGAACCGTTAATGATTATTTTATCACCGGGTCTGACCCGGTTACCTTCGCCGATATTAATGTTCTGCTTTTTAATCATCCCGATACCGGCCGTATTGATGAAAATTTTATCGCATTTTCCCCGGTTGACCACTTTAGTATCGCCGGTTACAATGGAAACCCCGGCTTTGGTTGCTTCCAATGCCATGGAACGGACAATAGATTCCAGATCATTAATAGGAAAACCTTCCTCAATGATAAACCCGGCGCTAAGAAATAAAGGCATAGCCCCCGAAACAGCCAGGTCGTTCACTGTCCCGCAAACCGCCAGTTTTCCGATATCACCCCCGGGGAAAAATATTGGATCCACAACAAAGGAATCGGTCGTGAAAGAAAGATGCCCGTCAGATAATTCGAGAATTGCAGAATCAGTTTGCTTGTCCAGGTATTCATTGGCGAAATACTTTACAAAAAGACCGCTGATCAGGTCGTGGCTGAGTTTTCCGCCACTGCCATGGCCAAGTAAGACCTTATCATTTTTAATCATCGCCGTGTTTATCTGTTGTAACGGTAATAAGCGTGGCAGGCACCTTCGTTTGAAACCATGCATGCACCGACAGGATTCTGAGGTGTGCAGATTTTAGCATATAATCCGCATTCTTTGGGATTTTTCAGACCTTTAAGTACTTCCCCGCAAATGCAGCCGGTGTCTTCATGAGTTGGTTCCACATCTGCAACAAGCATCTTTTCCGCATCAAATGCGGAATATTTCTCCCTGATCCTGAGACCGCTTGCTGCTAAAATTCCAAGCCCCCGCCACCAGTCATCCTTCAATTCAAATACTTCATCTATCATTTCCCGGGCTTTCAAGTTGCCCTCCGGCCTGACAGCCCTCCGGTACTGGATTTCCACTTTCTGGTCGTTATTCCTCGATTTGCCTGACAAGCATTAATATAGCCTCCATCAGGTCAGTAGGCTCAAAACCAGTGATTACACAACCAAGGTGATATTTTTCCGCAACATTTCTGTAAATCGATACGCCGGTTATAGTGCTCACATGTCCGGGGGCAATATAGCCGTCTATTTTAACACCTTCATCTATCAGGGCAGCCATAGCAGGCGGCATCACCTTATGAGAACTGAAAAGATAAAAGTTGCTGATATTCTGGCGGTAAGCGCCAAGAACTGCGGCAGCGCTTGCAGGGGCAGTGGTTTCAAATCCTATGCCCAGAAAAACGACTTTCTTGTCCGGATGTTTCAGGGCAATTTCGAGGGAATCCAGGATTGAATAAACGATCCGGATATCAGCGCCGCGTGCCTTTTCACGGTCCAGCGTGGATGTGGATCCAGGCACCCTGATCAGGTCGCCGTAGGTGGCGATAATAACTCCGGGCTGCCGGCTGTAAGCTATGGCCTGGTCGAGGTATCTTCTTCCGGTGACACAAACCGGGCAACCCGGGCCGGAAAGCAGGCGGATAGTGCCAGGTAATAACGAGGGAAGGCCGAACCGCTGAATCGCCATGGTATGCCCGCCACAAACCTCCATGAGGGATACGGGCCTGCCTGAATATTTATGAATTTCTTCCGATAATTTTAAAACAAGCTCTTTGTCGCGATATTCATCAATAAACCTCATCGCTTAATTGTTCTCTGCATTTTTCTTGCCCAATCCCTGGTTCCCCGTATCAAGGACAAATTTCCAGTTTCCTTTCCGGTCTTTTTTCCAGATCGTGGCATAAGTCCCTTCTTTTGTCACCAGGTTGCCTTCCGGCGAGTCCATCTCAACTTTAAATATGCCATAAGTATAGCCCAGGTCACCGGATTTTGAAACTTCTGCCAACAAAGGTTCCCAGGTAAGCGAAAAAGAAGTATCCGGTGTGCCGAACATTTCTTCGATCTTTTGCCTGCCGACTACCGGCATACGGTTAGCCCTCAGCAACACGCAACTATCGTCAATATATGCCAGAAAAGCCTTTTGCGACCCCTTTTTGGACGATTCCTTTGAAAATTCCCGGTCAAGGTCCATTAATTCCCTGACATTTCGTTCATGTCTTACCGATTTATTACAACTCACCAGAAGCAATGCCAATGAAAGTGAAAAAATAAAAGCCAGGATTGTAGATTTCATTTCACATGTATTAATTTAGATATATCGCATTTAGCTTAATATGTAAGCAGATCAGGAGCTAAAATTATAATTAAAAATTTAAAATCAAGAATTAAAAGTTAAATATTGAATCATCCGGTTTTCCCTCTTCTCTTTTTTTTGCGGCAATGACTAACTGCCCGAGTGCAATGCCACCGTCATTGGAAGGCAACAGGCGGTGAGTGAAAACCTGAAATTCTTTTTTTTGCAGCCTTTCTTCTGCCTCTGACAATAAGAACCGGTTTTGAAAAGTCCCGCCGGAAAGGACTACCTTATTTATATTGTTTTCATTTCTTAAGCTTTCGGCTATCCTTAAAATAATTTCCACGATAGTCCTGTGGAATCTTGCAGAAATCTTTTCAACCGGCACCCCTTTTCCCAGGTCCCCGACGATGCCTTGAATCATCGGGCCGGGGTCGATGGTTGATCCTGAATGGAAATCGTAAATCCCGTGTTCATTCACATCGATGATATTTTCCAGGCGCATAGGGGCTTCAGCATGAAACGACGAGTAATTGCAGATGCCTGTCATTGAAGCGACTGCATCAAACAACCTTCCGGCGCTCGAAGTCAGGGGTGTATTGATCTTATTTTCAAGCGCAGCAATTATTATCCTGATTTTTTCAGATGGAAGGCCCTCCATGAAAGGCAGTTTAAGGCGTTCGGGATCATGATCGATATACTGGTAAAGATAAGACAGGGCCATCCGCCAGGGCTCTGAAATAACTGCATCGCCTCCGGGCTGAGGCACATATTCGAGATGCGACTTTCTATCGAAATTAAGCAGGTCACATAACAAGATCTCAAAACCCCATGTATGGCCGTCCGTCCCTAATCCGGTCCCGTCCATGCTGATCCCGATTACTTTTTCATCCAGGCCGTGTTCTGCCATGCATGCCGCTATATGGGCATGATGATGCTGCACGCGGATAAGGGGAATGTTCCCGTACCTGGAAGAAAACTCTTCAGCAAACCTGGATGATAAATAATCCGGATGAAGGTCACATGCCACAAGGGCCGGCTTGACCCTGAACAGATCCAGGAAACGGCTCACCGATTCAGAATAAAATTCCAGGGTCTCCAGGTTTTTCAAATCCCCGATATGCTGGCTCATTATTGCCTTCATGTCCTTGCCCAGACAGAAGCAATTTACCAGTTCGGCGCCTGCGGCAAAGATGCCATCGGTATTTATGGAAAGGTTGATGGGCGAAGGGGCAAATCCACGTGATCTCCTGATTAGCCGGTTATGTTTCCCGGCAGACATCATCACGGAATCGTCCGTTCGGTTGTAAATTTCACGGTTATAGACCAGGAATGCATCTGCAACTGAACCAAGACTTTTAAGAGCCTCAATATTATCAATCATGACAGGCTCATCCGACAGATTTCCGCTTGTGAGGACCATTGCCGGCGCATCTAATCTTTCAAAAAGCAGGTAATGAACAGGCATATAAGGAAGCATGACGCCTGTTGTTACAAAACCATTGCTTACGCTTTCTGCCAGATTTAAAGTATCACTGCGGTTTTTCAGGATGACAATTGGCCTTTGCCAGGAAACCAGGGCTTCTTCTTCCTGCTTGCTTACCTCCATAAATCGGTTTATTTCCGCAAGGTTTTTAAATATCACTGCAAATGGCTTTCCTTCCCTGTTTTTTCTTTGCCTGAGTAAACCGACTGCTTTTTCATTTGTCGCATCACAGGCCAGATGGAACCCTCCAACGCCTTTTATGGCAAGGATTTTACCGGAATTGATCAACCTGGCAGACTCTTTTAAAACATCTTCAATTCCTGATAATTTCGCATCGCCCAGGATCAATTCATAATGCGGGCCGCAATTGTTACAAGCGACCGGCTGGGCATGGAATCTGCGGTCAAGGACATCTGTATATTCTTTTTTGCACAAATCGCACATTTTAAAAGGCTCCATGGTTGTTTTGGGACGGTCATATGGGAGCCCTTTGATTATGGAAAACCGCGGTCCGCAATTAGTGCAGTTGACAAATGGGTAATTGATACGATGAGCCTGTGATTTCATATCAGCGAGGCAATCTTCACATAAGGCAATATCAGGACTGATTTCCGTGACTTTATCCGAATAATCCCCGCTTTTATTTATCTGAAATATCAAACTTCCCTCCAAACTGGCAGATTCAACAGTAATATCCATTATCCGGGAAGCGGCTGGAGCTAATGCCGACAGGCCTGCAATGAACTTGTTCAGATTTTCATCAGGCCCTTCGGCATGGATCCTGACCCCGTCATTGCCATTTTCCACCCAACCGCATATGTGGTTAGCAACTGCCAGTCGGTAAACAAAAGGCCGGAATCCGACACCCTGCACCAGGCCGGAGATATGGATGGATTTTGCGGAATTGATCTTCATCATTCAAACAAAAGGAGCCAAAATTACTTCAGAAACTGAAACGTTTTTACAATATTTTAGAATTATTTGTACTAATTCTAAATTCATTAATAAAGTTATAAGAGCAACATTTTCAATTATTTTTGTTTTGTTAATAAATTCACAATACGTTCCTGAATATCAGAATTTTAATCTTAATACCCAATTAAATGGAATCAAAAATAAAAGCCATTACCGCAAAATATAATCATGACCCTGTCAGGCTTATGGATATTTTGCACGAAGTGAAGGATGAGTTTGGTTACATTCCGGCTGAAACTACAAGGTATATCGCTAAAAATCTAAAGATGTCCGAAGTCGATGTAAATCAGACTATTTCCTTTTATCATTTTTATTCTGTGAAGCCTGTAGGGAAATATGCGGTTTACCTGAACAACAGCGCTGTAGCCGGTATGATGGGAAGGAATGAGATTGCCAGGGTATTTGAAAAAGAGGCGGGGATCCCTTTTAATTCCGTTACCAAAGATGGTTTGATCGGGCTTTGGGACACTGCAGATATTGGCATGAATGACCAGGAGCCGGCTGCCATTGTTAATGACGTCGTTTTTACCAGGCTTACTCCATCCAAGGTACGTGAACTTGTTTCAGCTTTCCGCTCGGGCAAGGATGTTAAAGACCTGGTCACAAAATACGGCGATGGGGAAAACAGCCATCCCAGGATAAAATCGATGGTCCATAATAATGTGATGAAAAAAGGACCTGTTTTATTTTCCGACTATGAGCTCGGACTTGCAATTCGTAAAGCTGTGAATATGACTCCCGAACAGGTAATTGACGAAGTTAAGCGGTCAAACCTGAGAGGTCGGGGAGGGGCTGGTTTTCCGGCCGGGTTGAAGTGGGAATTCTGCCGCAAATCAAGGGGAGCGGTAAATTATCTTCTTTGTAATGCGGATGAAGGCGAACCGGGCACCTTTAAAGAAAGGGTCATACTTACCGAATTGCCAAAGCAGTTGTTTGAAGGTATGGTAGTTGCTGGTTACGCTTTAGGCGCCAAAGAAGGAATGCTTTATTTAAGGTATGAATACCGGTACCTGCATGCATACCTGGAACAAATGCTCCAGGAGATGCGTTCCGGCAATCTTCTGGGGAGGAATATTGCAGGTAAACAGGGATTTAATTTCGATATCCGGATCCAACTTGGAGCAGGCGCATATGTTTGCGGTGAAGAATCAGCGCTCATCGAATCCATGGAGGGTAAACGCGGAGAACCACGCAACCGCCCGCCTTTCCCCGTTCAAAAAGGATTCCTGGACATGCCGACTGTCATCAATAATGTCGAGACTTTATCTGCTGTGGTTAAGATCATGGTCAAAGGTTCAGAATGGTTTAAAGCCATGGGTACCAAAGAGTCTGCAGGAACTAAATTGCTGAGTGTTTCGGGCGACTGCAAAAAACCGGGAGTATATGAAATAGAGTGGGGGATGACAATCCGTGATCTGCTTGAATTGGCCGGGGCGACTTCTGTCCAGGCTGTGCAGGTTGGAGGACCATCCGGCACTTGCATCAACCCGACACAGTTTCACAGGGAAATATCATTTGAAGACCTTGCAACTGGCGGATCTATGATCGCAATCGGCAAGCAGCGGAATTTGCTTAAGGAAGTCGTTGTAAACTTTATGGATTTCTTTATTGAAGAATCCTGCAGTTCCTGCGCACCTTGCCGGTCCCTGACCGTCATCCTCAGGAATAAGCTGCAAAAGATACTTGATGGGCACGCCTCCAGAAAGGATGTCAATGAACTTTACGAATGGACCAGGTACATGAAGGCTGCTAACCGATGTGGGCTCGGTCAGACTGCGGCAAACCCTATCCTTTCGACAATTGAAAATTTCAGGCAGCTTTATGAAGACCTTGTTATACCCGAGGAGGAATTTGTCTCAACTTTTGACATGGAAGCGGCTGTCGCGGACTCCTGTGCTTATGTAGGCAGGGTTGCCAAATATGAACATTGATCAGAAATCATCAAAGATCTTAGAATATGAGCGAAAAAATTAAATTCATTCTTGACGATAAAGTCTGTTACGCCACTCCCGGACAGACCATTATGGATGCGGCCAGGGGAAATGGCGTATTCATTCCATCTCTGTGTTATGTCGAAACTGTCAAACCTGCCGGGTCATGCCGGATCTGCAACGTCAAGGTGAACGGGAGGAATATGACAGCCTGCACCACCCCTGTTGCAGAAGGAATGGTTGTGGAAAATGACGTGCCTGACCTGGAGGATTTGCGCAAGGCGATCGTGGAAGTTCTCTTTGTGTCGGGAAATCATTTTTGCCCTGCCTGCGAAAAGAGCGGCAATTGCGAACTCCAGGCGCTCGGTTATCGGTACAAGATGATGGTTCCCCGTTTTCCTTATGAATTCCCAATCAAAGGCGTGAACGCACAGAGTAAATTCATCTATCACGACAGGAACCGATGCATCATGTGCAAACGTTGCGTCAGGATGGTACGCAAAGACGGCAAATCTGTTTTCGCATTCAACCAGCGGGGAGGACATCACCTTCACATTGAACTGGATGTCGACCTGGCCAACCAGATGACGGAAGCCGAGGCCCTCCAGGCAATGGATATCTGCCCCGTCGGAGCCATTATTAAAAAGGAGAGAGGATATTATTCACCGATCGGCCAGAGGAAGTATGATTTTGATGAAATCGGGACCGACATAGTTAATAAACAATAAATCAAACTGAAAAATCTCACAGTTATGAGTAAACCGATTATAGCAACGACATCAATGGCAGGCTGTTTTGGA
Organism: uncultured Bacteroidales bacterium; assembly: GCA_963823285.1. GTDB lineage: Bacteria > Bacteroidota > Bacteroidia > Bacteroidales > JAGOPY01 > JAGOPY01. The sequence goes on from CAWGKX010000014.1 coordinate 542,577, forward strand.
TGCCACATGTCGCTTCTTGATATAGACGAAAAGATCCTTGACCTGATCGAATTGGTAGAATTCAATAAATCTCCTATAGACGATATTAAAAAATTCACGAAGCAATGCGATATCGGGCTGCTTGAAGGAGGTTGCTGTAACAGCGAAAATATTGAAGTTCTGAAAGATTTCCGTAAAAATTGCAAAATACTTGTTTCTGTCGGTGAATGTGCCATCATGGGCGGGCTTCCGGCTTTAAGGAACGGCATTCCGATCGGTGAGTGCATTGAAGAAGCTTACCTGAAAGGGCCTACGGTCGGATTAAATAAAGACAAAATCCTGCCTAATGATGATGAACTGCCGATGATTCTGGATAAGGTATATCCATGTCATGAAATTGTGAAGATCGATTATTTCCTGCCCGGTTGTCCGCCAAGAGCGGACCTGATCTGGAATGCACTCGTTGCTTTAGTGACAGGAGATAAAATGAATCTGCCCTATGAAGTTATCAAATTTGATTAATTAAGGAGGAAAAAGAAATGTCTCAAAAAATCACTATAGAACCCGTCACCAGGGTGGAAGGACACGGAAAGGTCACCATCCACCTCGATGATCAGAATAACGTCTCACAAACCAGGCTTCATATTGTCGAATTCCGGGGTTTCGAGCGTTTTGTCCAGGGACGGCCTTACTGGGAAGCCCCTGTCCTGGTTCAGCGTCTTTGCGGTATCTGTCCTGTGAGCCATCATCTGGCTGCAGCCAAAGCTTTGGATGTTATTGTGGGTGCCGGAACAGGCGACGGACTTACTCCGACAGGAGAAAAAATGCGCCGGCTGATGCACTACGGGCAAATGTTCCAGTCACATTCCCTCCACTTTTTTCACCTGGCTTCACCTGACCTGCTTCTTGGTATCGACGCAGACCCCGCTATCAGAAATATTATTGGCGTGGCTATCCATTACAGGGACTTGGCAGTGCAGGGCGTGTTGATGCGAAAATTCGGGCAGGAAATTATCGCTGCAACGGCAGGTAAAAAAATTCACGGAACAGGTGCCATTCCGGGCGGTATCAATAAACATCTCACTATTGAAGAAAGGGACCATTTCTATTAAAGGCCCCGACCCGATGAATATCGATAAAATGATCGACTGGTCACTGGGTGCACTTGACTTCTTCAAAACTTACTATAAAAAGAATAAGGAATTTATCGATTCCTATGCGTATTTTCCGTCAAACCATCTCAGCCTGGTTCGCAAAGATGGCGCTCTTGATCTTTATCATGGCGTTCTTGCGCGCAGTGGATACCGATGGCAAAGAAAATCCTAAATGATGTAGATTATCAGAATTACACAGATTACATTGAAGAAGAAGTCAAATCATGGAGTTACATGAAATTCCCTTACCTGAAGGAATTAGGACCGGAAAAAGGTTGGTACAGGGTCGGCCCGCTGGCCAGAATGAATACCTGCGATTTCATACCCACTCCTCTTGCCCAGAAAGAATTTGAGGAATTTAAGGCACTGACAAACGGGAAACCGAATAATCACTGCATGCATTATCATTACGCACGCCTGATCGAAACTGTTCATTCGGCTGAAGAGATTAAGAAATTGTTGAATGATCCTGACTTGCTGGAAGGTCCGCTGGTGACCAAAGGCACTAAAAAGTATGAAGGCGTCGGATTGATTGAAGCACCTCGTGGCACCCTTTTCCATCATTACAAGATCAATGAGCAAGACCAGATTACCATGGCAAACCTGATCGTCTCCACAACGAATAACAATGAGCCGATGAACCGGTCAGTCAATTATGTGGCTAAATCATGGATGAACGGGCAAGGCCCATATCACCGAACCGATGATGAATGCAGTTGAAGTGGCTATAAGGGCATATGATCCCTGCCTGAGCTGCGCAACACATGCTTTGGGGCAGATGCCGCTTGATATATCTCTTTATGATAAGGACAATAACCTGCTCGACAGGAAACGGACTTAAACATTGACAGCGTTCTTTCAGATACTTATATACGGTTACGGCAATCCTGGCAGGGAAGATGACGGGCTTGGCATCGAATTGACAAAAAGGCTGGAGAAATGGTCGATACAATCCGGTATAAAGGGATTAGCATTTGATACAAATTACCAGCTGAACATTGAGGATGCAGAGACTATTTCAACTAAAGATATTGTCGTCTTCATAGATGCTTCCACAGAGGAAATTGATGATTTCCTGCTGACCGAGGTCACCGGTGAAAAAGAAATTTCGTTCACGACCCACGCGGCCTCACCTGGCTACATCGTAAAATTATGTTCCGATCTGTTTGGAAAAAATCCCCGGGTATACCTTTTACATATCAGGGGCTATCAATGGGATTTCAGGGAAGGGCTTTCAGAACACGCGGAAATTAATCTTCAGAAAGCGTTTGACTTCATGAAGTATTATCTGGTAAATTTGCGCAACAAAAATAAACGACCAACTTAAACCTTAAACATTAAACCTTAAACCTGATTAAGTATGGATATTTCAACTTCTTATATGGGATTAAAACTTCGTAATCCACTAATCGTCAGTAGTTCAAGAATAACCAGCACGGTCGAAGACATTAAAAAATGTGCAGATTACGGTGCGGGTGCCATTGTGTTGAAATCATTGTTTGAGGAGCAGTTTATTGCAGATCCGAATCGGTTGATGGATCAGGATGAAAAATTCTTCTGGTATCCTGAGGCTATAGAATTCATTAACCAGCATTCAAAAGAGCATGGGATTAATGGATACCTTCGGCTTATCCAGGGCGCAAAGCAAAATACGAGCGTACCGATCATAGCCAGCATCAATTGCGTCACAGCCACCGAATGGCCCCGATATGCAAGGGAATTGGTGGATGCCGGCGCCGATGGAATTGAACTGAATGTGTTCATCGTCCCTAAGGATGAAAGAATGAGCAGTATCGAAATTGAAGATCTTTATGTTAAAATTGTCAGTGAGGTCAGGAAGAACGTCGATGTGCCCATTTCCATCAAGATAGGGCCATTTTTCAGCAATGCGTTTAATATGACGAAACGTCTTTGCCAGGCCGGTGTAAACGGGTTGGTTGTTTTTAACCGCTTTTACAGGCCGGATATCGATATTGATGAAGAAATGATTTCAAGGCCGAATTATTTAAGCTGTCCGCAGGAAATGGGTCAGCCTTTGCGATGGGTTTCATTGTTTTCTACCCGGGTTTCATGCGATATTGCAGGAAATACCGGTATTCATGACGGCAGCGGAATGATTAAAATGATACTTGCCGGCGCATCAGCAGCCCAGGTCTGTTCTACACTGTACATCAATGGTTTAGGTTATATTGATACCATGATCAATGACCTGCAGAAATGGATGGCATGGAAGGGATATGAAAAAATTGAAGATTTTAAGGGAAAGCTGACAAAACACCATGAAAATATTGCTGCATTTGAAAGAGTGCAATTCCTGAAGCAGGCTTTGGGAGAGTGATTTTCTTTAAAATAAAACGAGAACAATCCAATCAGTTAATCCCGCCAGGACACTCCTTTCAGGCTGATCTTTTTTTTATAAAATGAACTGATATCAGGTATGCCGGACAGAAAAAAACTGTCGTCAAATGAAAAGTGTTCCGAAATTTTTACTTCTGTGTCGTATCAAGAAAGACAGGTTTAGCTGTCAGCATCACCCAAACCCAGGTTGGAAATCTTGAATTCACCGGTTCAATTCCCTGGAGTTTTTCCATTGACTCGGTTACAAAGTAGAAGGAATATCCTCCTCTCAAATTCAGAATTTTATTTATATCCCAGGAAATATTCAAATCAACTTCCTGTCCAAGTCCTTTTGATAAGGCCTCACATTTATAGATTACGTTATTCTGAAGGCTGAAAGTATGAAAGTCGGCGCCAATGGTTGCATTGGTGACAGGATAATATTTCAGTTTCAGGTAAATATCTACTATTCCGCCATCTCCTGTGGATTTTGGTATGTTGTTGAAGTAATCCAGGTGTCCAAGTACCCTGTGCCTCACCCCGTAAAGATTATCAAAAGTATGACCCTTTTCCAGGTATGCTGCATCCTCACTTTTCTGATTATTGCCTGACAGATAGTCAATTCCCGCCCCGACAGAAAACACCTTTTTAATTAAATAATCGGCATTTACAGCAAACATATATGCGCTCGTTTTTAATCCTTTCCTGTTATCTCCATTCTGGTAAAAACCGCTTGCCAGGCCGGTAAGTCCTCCTTTTTTGATGCTAAGGTAACCGCCATATGTTCCCTGCCAGTTTATATCAGTTGTAGTATCCGTCTTTGAGAAGCCTGATGCCAAGGCCATTGCGGAATAATACATCCAGTCGTTGATGCTTTTTTTCACGTAAATGAAATTTAAGGACTTCATTTTCGCGGTTGGAAAGCCATCGTCGAAGTTCGATTCCTGGTTATTGTTCCAGGAGAGCCCTAAATCCGCCTGGATGGCTTTGCTGACATGCTGGAAAAGTACCGCATCATACTTGAGTTCGCCCTGGCTCCAGCTGCGTTGCGACAGGAGCCGTTCGTCTTCATAGATCCAGTATTGTCTTCCAACCTTGATAAACCCGTTTTTATAAGGTTTAATACCAAGCCACCCTTCATTCAGGTCAATGCTGGCCTTGCTTCCGCTGACCCCGGTATATGTATAAATGTCATCATCACCCCAGACCCTGACATCCTGGACAGCCAGCCCAAAAGAAAGGATACCGGTTTGATAGTAAGCTGATAACCTGGCTCTTTCTGAAATAGTCAAGATCGGATCCTTGCCCTCTGAAAGGACCTGGCCGTATCCGCCACGGTACTCAAAACGAGGCCTGAATTCCCCTTTCAGTACAAATTGCGCATCCACCTGTGAAATAAATAACAGCGTAAGGCAGAAAAATAGTAATGCTCTTCTCATAATCGTTGATTTAATAAATAATTAAATGGCTGAATATTAATAGAATAACCCTTTCAGGTATGATTTGGTCTTTTCTTCTTTCGGATGGTTGAATACCTGGTCTGCAGTGCCTTGCTCAATGACTTCACCCATATACATGAAGATGACATTATCGGCGATTCTCCTGGCTTGCCTGAGGATATGAGTGACCAGGACAATAGTATAGTTTTTTTTCAGCTCTATGAATTTCTCCTCGATGGCCTGGCTGGAAATCGGGTCAAGTGCGGAAGTGGGCTCATCTGCAAGGATGATTTCAGGATCAACCGCAAGCCCTCTTGCCAGGCATAGCCTCTGCTGCTGGCCTATGGACAGCTTGGAAGCCGGGTCCCGCAACCTGTCCTTAACTTCATCCCATAGATTTGCGACTCTCAGATAATGTTCCACACGCTTATCAAGGAATTGCCTTTTCCTCCGCCCGCTGATCCTTAAACCGTATGCAATATTGTTGTAAATATTCATGGGAAGAGGGTAGGGGCGTTGTGACAGCAGGCCCATTTTCTGCCTCAGCTTGGTGATATCCATCTGGGTGTGAAGAATATCATCGTCATTGATAAAGATCTGACCAGTCACATTGACATCAGGGTAGATATCAGTCAAACGGTTCATGCTTTTCATCAGGGTAGTTTTCCCGCAGCCTGACGGCCCCAGAATCACAGTGATCTTTTTTTCGGGGATGGCACAGTTTATATTTTTTAGGATGTGCTGTTTACCGATATACAGATCGAGATTTTTTATCAATATTTTAATTCCTTGATCCATGTCAGAAATTAATTTTATGTTTCTGGTATCTTTTTGAGTACAACCTTGCCAGTACACTGATAATAAGTATAATTACCGTGAGAACCACGGCTGATGCATAAGCTCGGTTCCTGACTTCTTCTATCGGGGAAGAAAGCTGGAAGAAAATGGCCAAAGGTAAGGTAGCTGTGGGTTGACCAAGAGAGGTAGGTATATGATCAGTATACCCGGTGGTGAACAGCACTGAAGCTGCATCGCCGATCGCCCTTCCAAAGGAAAGCAATATGGCTGTCACAAGGCCGGGAGATGCCTGCCTCAGAAAAACTTTAAATGCAGTCTCCGAATGCGTGGACCCCAGTGATAATGAGGTTTCCAGCAAGCCGGTATTGACCGTTTTTAAGACTTCATCCATTGCCCGTACCATAATTGGTATAATAAATAGTGTGACGGTAAGTATACCGGCTAGTAAAGAAGTTTTAAGCCCGAAATAGATCATGATCGTAAACCCAAATGCCCCGTAGACAATCGAAGGTATTCCCCACAGCAAGTCAAGGAGAAACCTGATAGCATTGATCAGCCTTTTGTGCTTCACCAGTATGACATTCATTAAGAGCGCGACCGGAAGCCCAATGGCTACAGCCAGCAGGGTAGCTCCAATGGCAAGGTAAAGCGAGCCAATGATGGCATTCAGGATACCACCCTCCTTACCAAAATAAAAGCCGCCCTTAGGGGTCTGGGAGATCATTTCCCAGGATAGGGAAGGCAATCCTTTGTAGAGAATGCTGATAATAATCATCAGGAGTATAATTACAATCAGGTTCGTGGAAATAAACATCAATATCCTGAAAAATCTTTCTTCTATAAATCTGAATCTCTTCATCAACTGGTTTGTTTTTCAAGTCGAACAATAGCAAGACGGGATATAAAATTAAATATCAATACCACGAAAAACAGTATTAATGCGGCCAGCATCAATGCCGATTCATACATGGGAATTGACAGCATCTCCCCGTAATTATTAGCGATAAGCGCCGGCAGAGGGTAACCGGGCTGGAAAATCCCGGTTGGTATTTTAGCTACATTACCAACTACCATGAGAACAGCAATGGTTTCTCCAAAGGCCCGTGATAAGCCTAATCCTAATGCGGATACAATACCGGGGAATGCCTTCCGAAGCAAAATGAATTTGACGGTTTGCCACTGGCTGGCACCGAGAGATAAAGAAGCTTCTTTAAGCTCGTCCGGAATAGTTTTGAAGACATCAATCAAAATATTCAGAACAAATGGAATTATCATGACAGCAAGCACGATCGCTCCCGCCAGGATTGTATATCCTGAAGTATCCACACCGAATATTGGAGCCAGGTATTTCGAAATGAATGGAACGATCACCAGTATGCCCCAGACGCCGAAGATCACAGAAGGTATGCCCGCTAAAATGTCAATGACCGGGTGCATAATTCTGAGAACCCAGCCCCTGGCATATTGAGTAAGATGAATGGCAGTCAGAAGACAAATGGGCCCGGCAATAATAAGTGATAAAAAGGTAACCCACACGGAACTCACTGCAAAAGCTAAAAAACCGAATTTGCCTGACAGCGGCCGCCAGTCGCTTGAAAGGAGCAGATCAAACCACGACTCGCTTTCCAGTAGAGGAGTAGATTTAATATACAACCCCACTCCCAGCGCGAAAGGAAGGAAAATAACAAGAACCAGGCATATCATCATCCAGATCAAATGCAGCCTGCTTCGCAAATGTCGTCCTATCCTGAACCTGGCCAATTTTACTGGAGTTTTAAAATTCCCTGCTTGATCTTTTCGTCAGTAAGAGCTACATAGCCTCCTTCATGAACATATTGCTGTCCTTCATTCATTATCCATTCAAGGAAAGCGATGACTACCAGTTTGGTTGGCTTGCCTTTAGATACAAGATAAAGATCCCTGGCGGGAGGCGAAGGGTACTTGCCCGTCTGAATAGCCTTCATGATCGTGTCAAGACTGCCGTAAAAGTTTTCCTCAGCGTCAATTTTGCGATCGCCGTTAAGATCAATTGGAATGACTTCCATTCCTTCATATTTTTTTCTTGAGTTAAGATCATAGGCATAAATGACATTGTTATAGCCAATGCCATACTTATCGTTTTTGATGGCTTCAGCAATGCCAGGGTCGCCGAAAACACCCACGCCGGCAAGGCTTTCCTGGTTCTTGCCAAGGAACTTCCCCCACATTTCCGCTGCGCCACATGCATCCGAGCGGGTATAAACGTTGATCTTATCCATGTTTGGTGAATCGAGATATTCTCCCCAGGTATGAGCTTTTCCGCTCAGGTAAACCTCACGGAAGATATCAGGCGTAAATCCCTTACTTAATATTTCGTTTATCACCGGATTATTCTTATTGATCGTCGGTATAACGGCATCTTTGGTCACCGCAATGAACCAGGCGCCCTGGTCAACTTCAGACTTGAATATTTCACGCGATACCATGGCCAGGTCGACCATCCCTGATAGTGCATCTGTCATTCCTTTCCCTGCTCCACCTGCTGAGATGTCTATCCTGACCTCAGGGTACTTTTTTTGAAACTCCTCCGCCCATTTAACTGTCATTGGGTAGAGGGCAAAAGCGCCGGAAATGGATATCGTTCCCTTAAGATTGCCTTTCCTATCCCTTCCACTCTTTGGAGAACTGCATCCTGCCCAAAATATTAAAATGAGAATGAGCATTAAAGATGAAAGAAATTTGAGCGTTTTCATAATTCCTGGATTGATTAATATTATCGTATCAAAGTTATTAAAATATGTATACCCTATAGAAATAGTAGATAATTAATGATAATTTTTTTATTCTTCATTGTAAGCTGCGCTTCTCTTGTCAGAATGTCAGACAATTTGATGTTTTTTAAAATATTGACCGTTTCATTTCGAATATCTTTAATTACACTTCTGATTCCGCATGTGGTTTCATCTTTGCAATGGGGGCATGGCTGGTAATACTTGTAAGTCACACACGGGATAAGTGCAATAGCGCCGTCAATATGCCGGATAATATCGGCCAGGCTTATATCCTGCGGGTTCCGGATAAGATAATATCCGCCTCCTTTCCCTTTTTTACTCGCCAGGATCCCTAATTGCTTCAAATCGAAAAGTATGGCCTCAAGGAATTTCTTTGGTATTTTTTCGCTTTGCGAGATGCTGCTGATCAAAATGGGCCCGTTCTGATACTCCTTTGCCAGTTTTACCAGGGCTAAAATCGAATATTGAGCTTTTTTTGACAGCATAAAATCAAACTATGATCAATAAAACCGGCATATAATTTTTCAGAATGAGATGAACCTGTTCTTAATGAACAAATTAAATAATAATTCAAAACATTTTGAAATTTCCGTAAAATTAAAAATAACTTGATAATTACCGTTGTATTCTTAAATTTGTATTGCTTTTGCCGCAATCCATCATTTATATCACATGGGACCTATTACTGTATTATATATTGCACTGGCATCAATCTCTATTTTTTCCTGCATTTCGCAACTTTTTATATCATACAGGAAAGGCGGCGATATGTCTTTTATCGTTTGTGCCGTACTTTCCCTTGTTGTATTTATCAGTTTTGGCATTGGTTTATTATCTTCAGATTCATTTAGATTTTCGTACCCTCCATATGAATTATTAAGGTATCAGTTGATTTTATACGAGGTTGTTGTGATTTGCCTTCTTTATGCCACATTTTATTTATTAAAAATTCGATGGAAATCTCATTATTTATTATTTGTCCTGGTTTTATTTTTATTGCTCCTTTTCAGTCTTATTGTACCCGACAGAATTTTGTTCGGAGATGATGATGCAACACGCCGCCTTCTGCTGCCTGAAGGAGATAATATTGTCATGATCAATAAAGGCTTCACGGTATGGAGAATGCTGATTGATCTTATCATCCTTTTACTTGTCATCCTGATTTTCATGGTGCTGATAAAAGGGTTGACATCTGTTGGTCGCAGAACAATTGCCGTACTTTTTGGAGGGATATGCCTCATATTAATAGCAGCCTTAATTGACCAGTTTATAGATCTCGGCAGGGTTAATTCTACCTACCTGCTGCCTTTTGCCATTTTTATTTTCTACGTCACCCTGATCTTTATCCCCTTCGCGTTATTCATTAATGATAAGACTGATCAACTTAATTTCAATAAGCGGGAACAAAAATGGTGCAGCATGATATATCAGGCAGATATTATCGTTGTGAGTTTAAACAGGATGGGACAGGTCGAGTTTATCAGTCCCTACTTCTACAACTTGACCGGATACAGCGAGGATGAAGTGATCGGTAAAGATTGGTTCGAGTTTTTTATTCCTCAGAATGATTATTATGATGTCCAGAGCGCATTTATTGAAATACTTGAATATGAGTTCCATCCTCAATATTTTAACCCTATATTGACTAAAAACAAGGAAGAAAAGATGATCCGATGGGTCAATATCAGATCCCGCGATAATAAGGACGAAATAACCGGCAGTTTAAGTATTGGTATTGATGTGACCGATGAGATCAAGGAAAAAGAAGCCCTTTTGAATAAGCTCAAAGAGGCCGAAGAATTGATAGCCAGACTGTCATCCCGCCCTGATCACGATTAGCCCATGCAAAATAGGGGATTGCCTTGAAATCCTGCGCCTTAAGTGCTCCTTTTCCATTCAGGGTACCGACGCCATTTAGCAGATCCGGTTGATAATCGTAGAGGATCTTTTCATCGTCATCAATAAGCAGGTTCATCACATCCGGTGATTTTTGGTCAACAGATTCTACACAATAGATAATTGGGCCACGCTGCAATGCTATACAGCTATTGTCGGCTTTCACGAGTTTATTTGCTTTGACTTTCCTTGGTTCCATGGGAAATTTGACAGTAATCTCATCGCCCTTTTCCCACCTCCTGGCTATTGTTGCGTATCCATTCTTCTCAATGGATTTGATTTCTTTTCCATTCAGGAAGAACTCGGCCAGCCCATCAAAATATTCATCAAAATAGTACAGATCGGAAGGAAAGGCTTCATTCCTGGCCCAACCGGGAACCCTCACCATCAAGTTGAAAAATGACGGCTTTTCCGGATCCACTTTCAGCCGTACCTGTCCGTCCCACGGGTAACCGGTCATCTGTGAAAGTCTGACATTCCTGCCATTGATATTTATATCTGCTTCATTGCCAATAAAAAGGTTTACATACAGGTTATCGCCGTCAACAGCATATATGTAACCGGGGATTGACGGAAGGAACCGTGTAATATTAACCGGGCAGCAAGCGCACCCGAACCAGGGTTTGCGGGTATATTGCCCCGTGGAAGCCAGCGGGTTCGGGTAAAAAAAGCGGTCACCGCTCAAAGAAACGCCTGACAGCAAACCGTTGTAGAGGACTTTCTCGAAAACATCGAAATATTTCGAATCTCCGTGCAATAAAAACATTCGGTAATTCCATAATGCATTGGCAATGGCGGCGCAGGTCTCGCAATAAGCCTCCAGATTGGGCAGAACATAAGCTTCCCCGAAGCCTTCATTATCACCGACTGATCCTATACCTCCGGTAATGTATGTTTTGCCTCTCACCACATCAGACCATAGGGTATCAATAGCGACCAGGTACTTCTTTTCACCGGTAAGCGCTGCTATGTCGGCCATGGCGGCAAACATGTACTGTGCCCTCACGGCATGGCCTACAGCTGTTTTCTGATCCAATACTTTCTTGTGCATCTGGTTATATTCATCCCCGTTGGGGCCTCTTACATCCAGGAAGAACTTTGCCAGGTCAAGGTACTTTCTCTCTCCGGTGACACGGAAAAGCTTGACAAGTCCGATTTCAATTTCCTGGTGCCCCGGGGCTTTCTCAATTTTACCCCATCCGAATGCGCCGTCGATGAGGTCGGCATTTTTTATCGCCACATCGAGAAGTGTCCTTTTGCCGGTCGCCTGGAAATGTGCTGCAGCGGCTTCATAGAGATGACCTGCATTATAGAGCTCATGGCTGCTTTCTTCTTCCTTCTCCCACCGCTGCTTCCCTGCCATTTCATGTGTATTTGCCGGATCTATTGTCCTGTTGGTATACAGGTAGCCGTCGCTTTCCTGGGCTGAAGCAATGATCCCTATAAGAGAGTCAAGATAGGCATCGATCCCCGGATCAGGGTATAATTGCATCGAATAGCACGCAGCTTCAATATTCTTATAAACATCGGAATCATCGAAAGGATAGAGTGAGCAGAATTTCCCCTCTTTCAATCTGCCGGCAATCCTGAAATTATCGATCCTGCCGGTCTCTTCGGCCTTACTGAAAGCGAGAGGGATGGTTACTTTATGATTGATTGACAGCCTTTTCGACCAAAAATCATCGGTGATCCTGACTTTGTTAAATGAAACCGGTTTTATCGGATAGTCGGAGGAGGGAGGTTCTTTTTTCTGACACGCGCCTGACATAATAAATGATAGGATTAGCATGGTTGTAATCGCCCTGGAAACAGAATCTTCAATGATGTTTTTAAATTTCATGTTTTTAAGGTCAAGGACTATAATGGTTGAAACCTGATAGTAAAATTAATTACTGTTTCGTCTAAAAATCTAATTATCCGGGTAATTCTGCGGTAACATTTCATAAATTTACAATTTAATCAAACCCTTTAAAATTTATATTTATGTCAGGGAGCAAAACAAATCGCAGGGATTTTATCCGTATTGCGACAGCAGGCGCAGCTGCCCTGGGCCTGGGATTGAAAGGGATCAGGGGCAATGCCCTGTATAGTTCAGGTCCGATCGTTCCAGACAGGCCGGAAGGACAGAAAAGTGTCGTCGGGCTTACCTGTAATCCGCTTGAAAAAGTAAGAATCGGTGTGATTGGCCTTGGAATGAGGGGGATGGAAGCTGTCAGCAGGCTTCTTTGGGTTGAAGGAGTAGAAATCAAGGCGGTATGTGATGTGCTGCCTGACAGGGTTTTACAGGCCCGCAAAAATGTCACGGAGAGGGGATTTCCGGAGCCGGCAGGCTACTCATCAGGCCCCGAGGAATGGAAGAAACTTTGTGAGAGGGATGATATAGACCTGGTGTATTCCTGTACCCCATGGTACCTGCATACCCCGAATGCAGTCTATGCCATGCAAAATGGCAAACATGCAGCTATTGAGGTCCCTGCTGCCACTACACTTGAAGAATGCTGGTTACTAGTCGATACCGCTGAGAAGACGCAGCGTCATTGCATGATGCTTGAAAACTGCTGTTACGATTTTTTTGAGTTAGCGACACTGAATATGGCCAGGAATGGCATTTTCGGTGAAATAATGCATGCTGAGTGCGCTTATATACATGATCTTCGGTGGTTGAAATTCGATGAGGTTACCGGCTACTATAACATGTGGAGGCTAAAGTACAGCATGAACCATAACGGAAATCTTTATCCCACTCATGGCCTTGGCCCTGTTGCCCAGATCATGGGGATTAACCGTGGCGACAGGATGGAATACCTCACTTCCACATCGACCGACCAGGTTGGGATGAGTTTATATGCCAGGAATAAGTTCGGGGAAAATTCACCCGAATACCGGCAATCATATGAGCTGGGCGATATGAATACCACTCTGGTCAGAACCGCAAAGGGCAAAACAATCATGATCCAGCATGATACCACCAGCCCAAGACCGTACAGCAGGATCCACCTGATCAGCGGAACCGGGGGAATTGCCAGGAAATATCCGGTGGAACAAATCGCCCTTGAGCCTGAAGCCCATGAATGGCTTGTGGAAGAAGAGTATAACAAACTGATGGCTAAGTACGAGCATCCACTGATTAAAAAAATAGGGGAGATGGCCCGTGAAGTCGGCGGGCACGGCGGGATGGACTACATCATGGACTGGCGGCTCGTTTATTGTCTAAGGAATGGCCTTCCACTTGATGAGGATGTCTATGATGCCGCCTCATGGTCCAGTATTGTTGAATTAAGCGAAATATCCGTCAGAAATAAAAGCCAGATGATTGAGGTGCCTGATTTTACCAGGGGCAGTTGGGCCGGAACCAAGCCTTTAGGTATAGTTGAATAAAAAGAGGGTGTCTCAGAAGTGATTTGAATATTTAGATTTGAAGATTTTAACTGTCAACCTGTCAAATATACCGGCCGGCAGAAGAGAAATCAGGGTCAGAAAAGGGTTATTATTGATACGGTAAATTCTTTTGGGCCTTAAGGCGGTTGAAGCCAGCATGATTCTGCCAGCCACCGGCTCCGGCCCAACGATCTTCCCCACCATTTTTAAGCTTTTATACCAGCTTTTGCCGAACTCATCCCTGAATACAGGATACTTACCCGGATCATTTTCAGTTTCCATCCATTTTAAAAGTGGGGTCCGAATGGCGCCTGGCCGAATAACTATCAGTTTGACATCTTTTAATGCAAGTTCCTGCCGGGCTGACCTGCAATAGGCTTCCAGGGCTGATTTCGAAATCATGTAGGGCTGGAACATCGCCTGGATCTTGTAGCTCTCGCTGCTGACAACGATCACACGGCCCTTGTTTTTAATTAACGGTTTTAGTAAACCCCTCACCAGTGCTGCGGTTCCAAGAAGATTTACGGAAATAATTTTTTTAAAAAGATCGGGATTTTCTTCTGTGACCGGATAAGTATGGTAAATTCCCGCCAGGCATACCAGTATATCTAAACCCAGGCTCTCCAGGTCAAGCTCTTTGATGAGAGATGTTATATTTTCAGAGTCGGTAACATCCAAATACCTGGCAGTGACAAGCTGCAGGTCACTTAAGCTGTTTAGACCGGCCCTGTTGATGTCAGTTGCAATGACCCTGTACCCGGTGTCAGCATATGCTCTGACCAATACCCGTCCAAGGCCGCCTGCAGCCCCTGTAATAAATACTGTTTTTTGAGTAGTCCTTGTCTTATCCTTCATATAACCTGCTGAAATTTAATTGTATGATTTTTTCCTGACAATTCTGTTTACGGCAAAAATAGGCAGAAATACAGGCAGGAACCCAGTTCAATGATTATTGTCCGATTAATTTATTAGGAGGGAAATTTTATCTTTGTACGACCATCTTACTGTATCCATATGCTGACAAGAGATAGTATTTACGTCATTTTATTCTCGCTGCCTGTTTACCAGCTGCTTTTCTATACTGTTCAGCTTATTTCATTTAAAAGAAAAAACCCTTCAAAAAAATATCTCGGGCTACTGCTATTGTGTATGACAATATACCTGGTTATTAATGCTTTATATTTCCTCGGTTATCATAATACTTTCTCTTATTTATACCTTATCTATCTTCCCGTTCTGCTGAGTATAGTGCCGGCCTACTTTCTGTATATTCTCTCAATTACCAGGGAAAATCATGACGTGAATAAAAGACAAAGGCTGATCTTATTCTTGCCGTCCCTCATTATTTTTATTGCAAATATTATTATGCTCGGGACATTAGGTCAGGCTGAAAGGTTGACATTGATAGATCAGGGTTTTTTAAACCAGGGAATAGATGGAGATGGCGGTCCGGGTCTGCTTGTTGGTTTCTGGATTGGAGCTATTATAATGGTAATCGGGCAGATAGCCTTTATTTTTACAAAGGTTTTGAAAATTGTGCAGAGCGAAACTGAACTCATGCGCAGCCAGCCTTCTCACTTGGCTTACTTGGAATGGAGATGGATTTTAGGGATTTCTGTCAGTGTTCTTCTTTTTGTGGTTATCAACGCGCTGATTGAAATGATAGTGCCAATGAGTCACTTAAGCATTATCGTCGTTTATAATTTTCTTATGTTATTTTCAGGCGGTGTTTCAGGCTATCTCGGTATGAAACAGGATGATCTTCTGAACCAGGTAGAAAAAGTCAGCATTGTTACTTTACCCGTTGACAGGGATATGTCGCAGGATAAATTGCAGCAAATTAAAGCAACAACTACGGCGAATTTCATTTCAGACATTGAAGCCGGAGAAATCCAAAGAATTATCATAAATTACCTTCAATCTGAAAAACCTTACATTCAAAGAGATTTTTCAATGCATGACCTTTGCGACCGGTTGAGTATCAGCCGGAGAAAGATCAGTTTCGTGCTGAATGAAATCATTCATAAGAATTTTTATGGCTTAATTAATGAATACAGGATAAAGGAAGCGGAAGAACTTCTTATGAATGATAATTTAAACCAGTTGAAAATCGAAGTGCTTGGAGAAATGGTGGGGTTCCAATCCAAATCCTCTTTTAATGCCTGCTTTAAAAAGGTTACCGGCATGACGCCGTCGGAATACAGGATAAAAAACAGGGTTGCCTGAAAATAATATCCCATTTTCCTATAAGTATTATCCATTGCAAAGTTCAAGCGCTTTTACATAAGCCAGTAAATACCCACAACTATAGCCAGAAAGCCGGCTGAGATCCGCAGGTTACGGAATGCTTTCGACTTATGAAAATCAGACGTTCTTTGGGCGACCAGGCCTAAAATCAAAGCATACGTGACCATTGTCAGTATCGTACCAACTGCAAAACCAGCCAGGTAGATTATTGAGTCATACATACTGGGGAACGCCAGCGTTGGCAGAATAAGAAGAAAATGTGAAATGCCTGCAAAGCCATGGAGGGTTCCCACCGATAGTGCCGCAATACTGTTTTGCCTGCTGGCTTTCTGATGCTCATGGGCATGCTCAAATTCATCTGAATGTTCATGCCGGTGGATGTGCACCTGTGGAACTGGCTTATCATGATAGTGGGGATGGATGTGATGCGTATGAAAATGCCGGACCGTCTTGATAATCGCCCATGTGCCGATTCCAATCAACACAATTCCAACAAGGTACTCGCTGTAACCCGAAATTTTTTCAACATGGATAACTTCTTTAAAAGCTAGGTACAATAGCCCTATCATCATCATGCCCAGCACATGCCCTAATCCCCAGGCAAAGCCTATGTGCCAGGCTTTCTTCCGGTTTTCAATAGCCAATGGGGTCACAGCCGCCAGGTGATCCGGGCCGGTAACAACATGAACTGATGACATAAGGATGCCTGTGAAGAATTGGAACATTCTGCTGCAAAATTACCAATTTGTAAGACTCTTCAGCTTCTCTCAAAGGAAACCACTAAATTTGAACCGATTTTAAATAAGATGGCTTACCGGTATTTCATAAAACTCGCCTATAATGGCTCCAGATATCATGGCTGGCAGATACAGCAGAATGCACTGACTGTCCAGGAAGTGATAACCAGTGCAGTCAGGCTTATGTGGAACCCGGAATTTAAAATGACCGGCTGCGGAAGGACTGACACCGGCGTCCATGCAAAAGAGTTCTTTGCTCATTTCGATCTTGAGGAAGAAAAAAGCGGAGAAGAACTGAACGATCTGACAAACAGGTTAAACCGGTATCTGCCGGAAGATATCGTGATTTTCAGCTTCTTCCCTGTAAAGCCGGACCTGCATGCCACGGTATGATGCTCTTTCAAGAACTTATGAATATCATATCCATACCCGAAAAGATCCTTTCTTGAATGAATTATCGTGGTTTGTCCATCAGAAGCTGGATTTGGATTTAATGAACAGGGGAGATGAGATCATTAAGGAATACGAGGATTTTACCAGTTTTTCCAAGGTAAACGTTAAGCGAAAGACCAATCTCTGCAAGGTCATGAAAGCACAATGGGAAGTATCGGGGCACCGGCTTATTTTTACCATTACTGCCGACCGTTTTCTTCATGACATGGTGAGAGCGATTGTCGGGACTATGATCGACCTGGGAGAACACAAAATAAAAATTGAAGATTTAAGGTTGATCATTGAAAGCAGGAACCGCTGCAGTGCAGGGGAATCGGTTCCTGCCAAGGGATTATATCTTACGCGCGTCGAATACCCTGGTTTTCAAGAATGATTTTTTGAATTGCCCTGCTTTTAAGGCCGTACTTTTCCATGAGTTCGTCAGGTCTCCCTGACTCTCCGAAACAATCGGGCATACCGACGAAATAAATTGGAACAGGGAAATTACCTGATACTACCTCTGCAACGGCACTTCCTAAACCGCCTGTGACCTGGTGTTCCTCGGCCGTGACGATCATTCCCGTTTCCCTTGCCGCTTTAATAATAGCCTCTTTATCAATTGGTTTGATAGTGTGCATATTCAGCACGCGCACCCTGATCCCTTTTGCTTTTAACTCATAAGCCGCCTGCAAGGCTTCCCATAACAGGTGACCCGTTGCAATGATGGTAGCATCATCTCCTTCATTCATTAATTGCGACTTCCCGATTATAAATTCCTGTTTCTCATCCGTGAAATCCGGCACAGCTTCCCTGCCGAACCGGATATATACCGGGCCTTTAAGTTCCTGAATGGCTTTAAAAGTGGCGATCCTGGCCTGGGTTGCATCACATGGGGAAATGACGGTCATGTTCGGTAAAACCCGCATAACGGCAATATCTTCCAATGCCTGGTGCGTGGCCCCGTCAGGTCCGACGGAGATGCCGGCATGGGCGCCGCCGATAACGACATGCAGATCATTATAACAAACGGAAATCCGGATGAAATCAGTCGTTCTTAATGCTGCAAATACGCCATAGGTCGAAAAAACCGGAACTTTGCCGCTCAACGCCATGCCCGCCGCAACGCCAATACAATTCTGTTCAGCTATTCCCAGGGAAAAGAACCTCCCCGGAAATTCATCCCTGAATAGGTTCATCCCGACAGAAGCTGTAATATCAGCTCCAAGTCCGACCACGTCCGGGTTAATCCTCGCCGCATCCCTCATGCCTTCTCCGAAACCAGCCTTGGTCGGGCGATCACCCCGGTTACAGAATTCCAGATTCCAGATTCCAGATTCCACGTAGAGTTAAACTAACTTATGCATTATAAAAGTAAAGATATAAAATCAAATCACCATTTAACTTATTTGACAGTGACTGCATTAAATTTACAAATAACTTTGAACCTTGGAATTTGGAATCTGAAATTTGGAATCTGGAATTATAAAAAATATTTTGCTTCAGCCAATCTATCTCGATTACAACGCTACAACCCCGGTTCACCCTGAGGTCGCAGATATCATCAGGCCATACTTTGAAAGTATTTTCGGGAACCCTTCCAGTATTCATGCATATGGCGCCCTGGCAAAGACTGCCGTTGAAAAAGCCAGGGCACAGGTTGCTGCACTGGTCGGTTGCAAAAATCATGAAATTATTTTTACCTCCGGTGGCAGCGAATCGAATAACCTGGCCATAAAAGGAGCGGCTTTTCATTTAAAAAATAAGGGCAATCACATTATAACAAGCAGTATAGAGCATCCTGCTGTCACGGAAGTTTGTAAATATCTTGAAGCTCTGGGCTTCAGGGTAACCTGGCTCCCGGTTGACGATACCGGGATGGTTAATGCCGGTGATCTTGAAAAAGCTATTACTGACAGAACTATCCTCGTCACTATCATGCATGCGAATAATGAGGTCGGGACCATACAGCCGATAAAAGAACTTGGTGAAATTGCCCGCAAACATGGAATCCTGTTTCATACAGACGCTGCCCAGTCGGCCGGGAAAATCCCGGTAAGGGACCTTGGCATTGATTTGTTATCTATTGCGGGTCATAAGCTTTATGCACCCAAAGGCGTAGGAGCGTTATACATCAGGGAAGGGGTGAAGCTTGAAAAGCTTATTCACGGAGCTGATCATGAACAAGACATGCGGGCCGGCACTGAAAATGTGGCCTTGATCGCCGGGCTGGGAAAAGCCTGCGAACTGGCACTCAGGGATATGGAAGCAAATATGATCCATGCTAAAAAACTTCGCGACAAGCTTCATCAAAATTTATTAAAGGCTTTTCCTGATGCGAGATTAAATGGTCATCCCGAACAACGTCTGCCCAATACGCTCAGCCTTTCTTTTCCCGGGCTGGAGGCTAATACAATTCTTTCGGAAATCGGTGAAGTGGCAGCCTCAGCCGGGGCAGCCTGCCATGCAGGAGAAACCAATGTCTCAGCTACATTGAAAGCCATGAATGTACTGCCGGAAATTGCCATGGGAACGATCCGGTTTTCAACCGGCAGGTTCCTCACAGAATCCGACATCGAAAAAGCTTCAAGTGCCATAATAAAAGTCGTCAGTCGTCAGTCGTCAGATAATCGCGCAATAATTGATACAGCAAATATAAGGCTGACTCAATATACGCATGGACTGGGTTGTGCCTGCAAACTCAGGCCGCAGGCACTTGAAGAAATACTTCAATCTCTGCCGGTAATTTTTCACCCGGATATCCTGGTAGGAAATGATCAGTCGGATGATGCTGCGGTTTACGGATAAATGAAAACCAGGCAATTGTCGAAACTGTTGATTTTTTCACCCCTATCGTCGATGATCCTTATCAGTTCGGCGCGATTGCCGCAGCTAACGCCCTTGAGCGACATTTACGCGATGGGAGCGAAACCCTTGTTTGCTCTGAATATTGTCTGTTTTCCTTCAAACCGCCTGCCAATGGAAGTACTGAAGCAGATTTTGAAAGGTGCATCCGATAAGGCGGCTGAGGCAGGGATCCAGATCATCGGCGGCCATACTGTAGACGACACCGAGCCAAAATTCGGCATGGCAGTAACAGGGATCATCCATCCCGATAAAATCCTGAAAAACAGCGGAGCACAACCCGGAGATACGCTGATCCTCACCAAACCCATCGGTACCGGTATCCTTGCCACGGCAATGAAGAGGGGAATTTTAGACCAACAATCGAGCAATAGAACAATAGAACAAATGTTGCTACTGAATAAGAAAGCTGCCGATGTTATGCGAGATTTCCCTGTAAATGCCTGTACCGACATCACCGGCTTCGGCCTGCTCGGGCATTTGCATGAGATGACTTATGCCAGCGGCGTAAACGCTGAAATTCATTCCGGAGATGTCCCTCTGTTGCCCGGAGCCGAAGAAATGGCGGCTGCAGGGATTATTCCTGGCGGAACCCTGAATAACCTGGAGTTTTCGGAGAAGTTTGTTACATGGAACGAATCGGTAAGTTATCTGAGGAAAGTTTTGCTCTGCGATGCCCAGACTTCCGGAGGGATTGCTGATTGCTATTACCGGAAAGTAATGCTCAGGATTTAGTGCAAAAATTAGCTGAAAGCGGCGTAAATGGCGTTATTATTGGCAAAATGTCGTCACCAGGAAAAGGGGTGATTCGGGTATATTGATATCCGCGGTCATCCATGAAAATCTGTGAGAAATATTTATAATTCTCAATAATATCCATTGATTTATATGATTTCCAACTTTTAATTACTTATCTTTGGATTAATTAACCAAGTTGCCAGGAACGGGATAATGACGCCCATTCAATTTTTTCATATACAGGTCTAGCATTGAAAAATCAATTGAGAATATTACTTCTTCTTGTTTTGCTTTCAATAGCCGATCAATCCTTATCACAAAAAACAATTATAGAAGCTGATTCGGCTTCTGCCTGTAAGAATGCCATCAAAGGAAAGCCAACTTTTTTACCTTTTATCGGAATAGGTATCTATGTGGGGGTTTCTCTTGGTTATGAACATTATTTTTCAAATCATCAGGGCCTGGAATTATGCAGTTATTACTATTTCAATTCCGATGAAATGGGAGCTGAGTTCCATACGTTTTGCATAATGCCGGGTTATAAATTTTTCAGTAAATCAGAAAATAAAAGACTCAATAACTTTTGGATCAGTCCTTATCTGTCATATTATCAGAACATACAAACTCTATCAGAAGAGGGAAAAGGCAGGAATATAAGATATTATTATGGAATAGGAGTTTCCGGTGGAAAGAAAATTAATTTATCCCGGAATACCAGATGGTTTCTGGATATTGGCTTTGGCTTCTCTGTTAATGCGTTTCTTGATGAATCAATTTTTTCGGATGCAAAGTGGGAGGATAAGTTTATTAATCTTGAGATCCTTCCCAGGCCGATACTTCAGTTCGGGTGGAAGTTCTGAATAAGGATTTACCTAAATTTGTCCCATTAAAACTGCATACCGATGAATTCTTTAAAGATGTTCCTATTATGGATAGTAATGGCGCTTTTTTCGGGTTGTGTTTCAAAGGTTTATTTCACCGATGAAATCAGGCATAAAATTGAAAAGAAGGGATTGTCTTTAAAGAATATTCAATATTACACCGACGTGGATGTTACGCTTAAACGTGAACTTCCATCTGAACAAATAAATGTCGAATCCGGCAAAGTAAAAGAAGAAAATGGGAAGTTAATCAACTTTGTTTATTTAAGTCAATACACTCCGGGGGTTTGCGATACGATATATAATGATAAGATTATGGGCATTAAATTTGAGCAGGGGCAGAATAAAACGCTTCTGTTTGGGAAATGGCCGGAAGAAGGTGAAGGAAAAGATACGCTTTATAAAATATTTGCCCTAGATTGGAAAAACGATACCGGCAAAGTTATTTACGACAGCACCGTATTCTATATCCAGCCTGAAGGCAGCCAGGCTAAGCTGATGATTAATAAAAAAGTACTGAATAAAATTGATGTCAATAAAAGAAGGATGAAGGGAGTTAAGCTGGATTAGTCAAATGAAAATATTTCTCTCCATATTCTCAGGTAAAATGGCTTCTTTACAATATTTCCTTCGAATACATTCCGGATAATACTCTGGTCAAGATTTTCGAGCTTTAACTTTTCCCTGTAATTATTGTAAAATTTTTGAACGTCATTAAAATGTGTGCTATAAAAGAATAATTCATAAGCTTCCCTTAACCGCATAACTTCACTTGCACTCTTGTTATGAAGTGCAATTTCACAAAGCTTATTCATATAGCTTATACAACGAACCTCGTTCACAAGAAGTTCATATTCAATATCAACTAACGGATCCTGGCTGTTTAACCTCCAGATGAGATAATCCAGTGAATTACATTCCCGAAGTTTTTGGGCACGTGAATTAGATTCTTTAGCCCAGGCATCATACATTTTTTTATAGGTGTTATTTTTCTCAGTTACAACTTCATTATAATTATCGAATATGGTCAGAAATTTATGGTACTCCCTTTCCTGATATGACTTCCTTGCTTCTACGGTCCATATAAGAAGTAAAAAAAACAATATCCCAAATATTGCGATATAAGAGAGATCTTTTAGAACACTATTTTCAGCCTGGTTGTAATTATTCAAATGGGACATGGCTAAGACTTATTATTTATCTGGTAAGTAATCAATTGTATACAGGTCAAGTTTTTCTTTCAAATACAAACTCAACTCTCCGGTTCGCTTTCCTTCCTTCTTCGGTATCCTGAGTTTTTATATCAAGCGGCCTTGATTCACCAAACCATGCGATAGCGAGTTGGTCTTTATTAACTCCTTGTTTAAGAAGGTAATTCATAGTCTCTTCAGCACGTATTTTAGAAAGTTTCAAATTGTATGCCTCGCTTCCTACATTATCAGTATGACCTTCGATTGTCACTTTTAGATTTGGGTTTTCTTTAAGCATGCTGGCCAATGCATTAAGATATTCAAGGTCAGTCTGGCTGTTTTTTGCATCGCCGAAAGCGAAATGAATTGGCGCAAATACGGGTAGAGGTGGTTCGGGCAAAATAAGTTCATTCAATAAAGGAATATGCGAGTTATCCGGCTTCAGATCATTACCTTTGCCTTGTCCTGTCCCTCCAGTGCCGCTTCCACCTGAACCAGAATTTCCATTCCCTTCGGTCTGCGTACTTTTTTTAGGATTTTCACCTTCATTTTTATTCGATGATCCGGCATTTTTTGATTGATTGTTACCGCCATTCTCTCCGGAAGGAACTTTATTGCCTGAATCAAAGCGGTTGCCAGTAATATTTATTGAATGATCGTCAGAGATAACTGTATTATTAAAACTGTCTTTAATGATATTAATTTCTTCGTGTTTTACCGTATTTTGTTCCCCTTTTGCATTTGGATAATTAACCGGCTCTGCAACTTGCTGTTTATGGGTTTTGGCATGATCCTTCTGATAGATCGGAATCTTTACCCCTGCGTAGGCACTGATCCCGTATGGATCGCTAAACGTATTGGAAAACAAATTGTTAACGCCAAAATAGAATATGCCTGCCCTGACTCCAAGACCGACTTCCCATTTGTTATATTCATTGTATTGCACCGGCACTGCAATACTGTACCACTTTCGCTCATACCGCGGAGTTATACTTAAGTTGGTAATATAGTGCGAGTTTGGGACGTGCCGGAAGGTTTTTACCAGTGGTTGATATACTGTAAAATTAATAAACAGGCCTTCCAGGAACATGTTCACATCTGCTTGCAAACTCAAGGCTGTCGGCAGTTTACAATAGAATTTTTCCTTATTGTAAGGGTGATCCTGGACCCCCTGGCCATTTATTTTTCGTTGGTACATTTCCTGCGAAAATGGAACATAATTTTCGAAATTGAACTTTAAACTATTTGCATCGAGCCAGTTAGTGTTGGCAGGGACAGAGTTATCATTGATATTGTACCGTTGGAGGTAATCCGGTGTAAAGGATGTGATAAGATCCGAGCTGTAGTAATCCTTTGTATAGGTCACGCTGCCAATGTCCAGCACTGAAATCCCGAATTTAGCCAGGTAATCAGTGGCTTCAAAGTTTGCCGCTCTCTTTCCCGATATGTACTCACTATTTGATGATTTTGATGGATTTGCGTAAGCTGAATCAATAAAGACTGAAGGTATTGTAACAAATCCCGTATCGGCCAGTTCAATTGAACTTAAATCAGTATATTGATTTTCTTTGCTTTTTTTAGGCTTGTCATTTTTAAGGAGGACGAATACAATGCCAAGATCAGCTCCAAGCGATGGTTTAGCTGTAAACTGGTAATTCATTGAAAATGAATAATTATTATATTTGTCTATATCGCCCCAGTTATCCGAGAGACCTGCCTCGACATAAGGCGAGTTAAATGAAATGTCTTTTGATTGAGGGTATGCCTGGCCATTGAAATAATAATAAAGATCGTTTGTTTGAATATAGGAACTTGCAATACCCTGGAGCAGTTTCATGGTCGCTCCGGCTTTCAGGTAATGGCCCTGGTGGATGAAATTGAAAGGCTGGGAAAACGCCATGGCAAAAGTCAATCCGTAATCGCCTATAACATGCTGGTTTGCACGCATTTCTTTGTCATAGTACCACTTGTTGTAATAGTCCTTTTCGGTGTAATTGCTGTAAATCAGCCTGAACAGCGGTTCATCCATTCCGTCGATGTTTGTCAGACTCCTCACCCTTGATGTAAAACCGATTGCATATTTTGATTGCGAATCAAGACTTACCATAAAGCTTGGTCCAATTGCAGACTGCGACATGAACATGCTTTTGTCTTTCCCGTTGGCAGGAGCGGGATAGGTATTTTCATCCCACCATTTATCGTTTGATATGATCTGGGTAGGGTAAAGGATCCACCTGGATCTGAACCGGATGCCGTCATTCAGTATATCATTGCTGAAACCTGCCACATTAAAGTCCGCCTTAAAAGAACTGCCTGCAATTGCTGCAGGCTGGAGAAATACCTGGTTTATTCCCATGTAATTATCATTCAGGGCAGGAAGGAAATCCTGTCCGAATGACAAAATAGGACCGGCACAAAGTACCTGGACCAATAATATGTAATTAACAAGTTTACGCAATTTCTTCCGGGTCATTAATCCCCGTGGGCTAATTACAAGTAAATTTCAATTACAGTCTTATACTCATTAAAACCAATTAGGTTGCGGAATTGAGATATATTTATGACAAAAACGATGGTTGTTTTGAAATAATCTGATTCAGTATAAAATATAATTAGATTTTGATGTTTTACGTCTTTCGTAAAAATTCGTGTCATTCGAGTTCTATTTAATGGCACACGGATGATACGGATGCAGCGGATTTTCGCGGATCATTAATCCGCGTTAATTTGCGATCTGAAGTTGCGAAAGTTTGTGACGTAAACCTGAATTCCATCCCTGGAGGTTTGAAAAAATCCCGAATTTAAACCTGAACATTAAACACTTTACGCTATATTTACATGACAATCCATTGAAAACATGAACCCAAAAAACAATTCCCTCATAGGCGCAACAGGACTGATCGGCAGCCATATACTGAAATATTTTTAAGGACGATGAGATTTCAAAACGATCAGGTTGTTGGTGCGACGGCCGATTGCACTAAAGACCACAAGAAACTCAGGTGAAAGTGATCGATTTCAACGATTGAAGCTGCATTCAAGCAGGCATTGAAGGTGGCGATGCGGTATTCTGCGCCGTCGGCACCACGAATAAAAAGGTTAAAGGCGACAAAGAAGCATATCGCAAAGTGGATTACGATATCCCGGTAAACGCGGCAAGATTCTGCGCGGAGACAGGTTGCCGCAGTTCCTGCTGGTTTCTTCCGTGGGCGCAAACAGCAAAGGAGGCAATTTCTATATTAAGCTGAAAGGGGAGGTGGAGGACAAGGTTCAAAGCCTATAAGCATTCCGTCTGTTTCCATCTTCCGCCCGTCCATGCTGCTGGGAAAAAGACAGGAATCAAGGCCTGCTGAAGCCGTCGCGCAGGCGATGAGCAAATCACTTTCGTTCCTTTTTCCTTCTAAATATAAACCCATCCCCGCCGAAAATGTGGCAAAGGCCATGGTAGCAGCCAGCAAGCAGGACAAGCCAGGTTTCCATATCTATCACTTCAATGAAATGAAGGCTTTTCTGGCCTGATGTCTGGTACCAGCGTCTTACAGTCCTACAGTCCTACCGTCTTACAGTCTTACTCTCATCCGCCTCTCGGGTCCGCTACCACCGGCAGTTTAGCCATCTTCTCCACTTCCACGCTTGGGAAACCGAACTCTTCCACCACCTTTCCCAAAATGAGATAAACCCCTTCGCCTTTGAATGGAAACGACCTCAAGGCAGGAGGGAAGTGCACCGTGTCGAAGAATTCCCCTTCATTATCCAGGAAAGCGGCAAAATGCATGATCTCCTTCCTGATTGTGGGTACATACTTGATCGTGACCAGGTTGCCGACCATCCGTACTTTCTTCCCGATATATTTTACCAGATCCCTGGCCATGATATCCCCGCGGAACGGTGTCTGCAAAAGGTCGAATGGCGTTATGCTCACCGGCCAGCCCAAAAGCTCCATCTCGTCATATGCATCTTCAACAGTATGGTGTTCAAGGCGGGGAAGTTCGTATTCGCGATGGGGAGACTTGAATAGAGATTGGTGGTGCTCGTTGGGCTTGCTGCGGCGCAGTAACTGGTGAACATCCCACAGCAGTCCGGCCTTAGGTTTGCCGGTGAACCGGAAAGCGCCGATGCGGATCAGCAGGATCAACTGCTCCAGGCCGGCATTGACCCGCTCCACGAAGTCCTCCAGGCTGCCGAACGGACCGTTCTTTTCGCGCTCCTCAAGGATGGAGAGCCCCATCTGCCGCTCCAGGCTGTCGACATGGATAAAGCCGATGTAAATATCGCTGCCCCTGATGCATGTCTTGTAATTGCTGTTATTCACGCAGGGGAGGTGAATGGCCGCCCCACTCCGGCGGGCTTCGTTGAAATATACCCACGTCCGGTAGTACCCGCCGAAATTGTTGATCACCGCTACCATGAACTCCATCGGGTAATGAGATTTCAGGTAGAGGCTCTGGAAACTCTCGACGGCATAGGAGGCCGAATGCGCCTTGGAAAAGGAATACCCGGCAAAAGATTCCACCTGCCGCCAGACCTCCTTGGTGATCTCCTCCGGGTACCCTTTTTCACGGCAATTCTGGAAGAACTTCTCCACGATGCGGTCCAGTTCCTTCCTGCTCCTGAATTTCCCGCTCATGGCCCGCCGCAGCACGTCCGCATCGGCCAGGTCAAGCCCGGCAAAGTGATGGCAGACCTTCAGCACGTCTTCCTGGTAGACCATCACTCCGTAAGTCTCCTCCAGCTGTTCCTTCATAACGGGATGGATATACTGGAATTTATCCGGGTGATGAAACCGGTAAATATACTCCTTCATCATGCCCGACTTGGCGACGCCCGGCCGGATAATGGAGCTGGCCGCCACCAGCGTCAGGTAATTATCGCACTTCAGCTTCTTCAGTAAACCGCGCATGGCCGGGCTTTCAATATAGAAGCAGCCGTTTGTTTCGCCGTTCTTAAGCTGTGACCTGACCTTCGGATCGCGCTTGAACCTGTCGACCTGGTGGACATCTACTTTAATGGCCCTGTTCTCAGCCACGATGTCGGCACATTCCTTGATGTGGCCGATACCGCGCTGGCTCAGGATGTCAAGCTTCTCAAAGCCGAAGTCTTCCGCCACATACATATCCCACTGGGTAGTGAGAAAACCCTTTGGAGGCATGTCCAGTGCGGTGTAATACGTGATGGGCTTCTCGGAGATCAGCACCCCGCCGGCGTGAATGCTCCTGATGTTGGGAAAATCCACCATCATCCGGGCAATATCATAGATCTGGCGGGTGACGGCGTTTTTGTTGATCTCCGCATAGGGTGAATCGGTCAGGTCATCGATCTCCTGCTTTGGCAGACCGTATACCTTTCCCAGTTCCCGCAGGATCGAGCGGCCCTTGAAAGTCGACATGGCCCCCAGCAGGGCAGTGTGTTCCCGCCCATATCTTTTGAATATATAATCCTGCACTGCTTCCCGCTCGGTCCAGGAATAATCGATGTCGAAATCAGGCGGACTGGTCCTCTTGGGATTGATAAATCTTTCAAAGTAAAGATTCAGGTCTATAGGGTCAACATCAGTGATCTTCAGGCAATAAGCGACAACGCTGTTGGCGCCGCTGCCCCGGCCGACATGATGAAAGCCACGGCTCATGGAATACCGGATAATGTCCCAGGCGATCAGGAAATAAGCCGAAAAACCCATCTTGTAAATGATCTCCAGTTCATGCCGCACCCGTTTGACAGCCTCCTTGTCAGTTTTGCCGTAGCGGTATTCCAGCCCATCCATCGCCAGTTTCTCAAGCAGGACACGGTCATCGTACCGGCCGCCGGTGAACGTTTCCTTATTTTTAACCGATTGATAGTCAAAGTCGATCTGGCATCCGGCCATCATATTTTCCGTATTCTTTACAATATCAGTATAATCCCTGAAAGCGCCCGAGATGCGTTCTTCAGGGAAGAAGCGTTCATGCTTCAAAGCCACCTGTTCCGCCTGTAGCTTGGTAATGAGGGTGTTGTGATCGATGGCGCGCAGGTTCCGGTGAAGCAGGAAGCTGCCCGGGCCGTCAAGCACCACGGGGTGCTGAACGACCAGCTCCTTTTGATCATGGGAGAACTCTGTCGACAACAGCCGCCCGGCCAGTTCGGGCCGGATACCGATCTTTTCATTGTCTTTCAGGCTGGCCCGGCTGACAGATTCGAAAGGGTAGATGATAAAAGCATTTTGCAAAGGCGGCGGACGGAGTGGCAGGGGAGTCCCTTCAAGATTATGGCCGGAAAGAAACCCGTTTATCTCCCGGAAGCCCTCGTTATTCCTTGCCAGGCAGGTGTATAGCAGTTTGTCGCCGTCACGGAATTCGATGCCGGCCAGCGGCCTGATCCCCGATTCCTTGCAAAGTCTGACGAAATCAAGCACCCCGGTCGAATTGTTGATGTCCGTCATCCCCAGGGCTTCAAGGCCAAGCGCTTTAGCCTGTTCAACAAGCCTTTCCAACGACAAGGTGCCGTAACGCAAACTGTAATATGAATGACAATTCCAGAACATTAAAAAATTCCCCCACTTAAACCTTAAACCTTAAACCTTAAAACTCACCAGCTCATTCCCACAGCTCTCCGTATCGCTTTCTTCCCGAACCTCTTCCGGATATTATCCATGGCATTGTACAGGCTGATTATCTCGGGAGTGTCCTCGAACATATCCAGTTGCTGCACGCCCCCGACCAGGTGGCTGAACTTGACGCCCACCAGGCGGATGAGCATCCGGCGCTGGTAAAGCCTTTCGAACAGTTCCATCGAGGTTTTGATCAGGATATGGTCAAAAGCGGTATAGGGAATGCGTTGTTGCAGGGTATGGGTGTCGAAGTTGGAATAGCGTATTTTCACGGTGATGCAGGAAGTCAGCTTCTGCTGCTTCCGCAGGTCGAAAGCGAGCCGTTCCACCTTGGCGGAAAGCACCTGGCGGATACGCGGTATATCAATCGTGTCGCTCTCGAAAGTGGTCTCTGAACCAATGGATTTCCTCTCGGAATAAGGCTTTACCGGGGTGGAATCAATGCCGTTGGCCTTCTTCCAGATCACTATGCCGTTCTTTCCCAGTACCTTTTCGACCATATCGGGCGGGATGCGGCTGAGTGTTTCAATAGTGTCGACGCCCATCGACCGGAGTAAATGATAAACTTTATCGCCGATCATGGGTATCTTTTTGATCGATAATGGATTCAGGAAGGGGCGTACCCGTTCTACCGGGATTTCCAGCTCGCCGTTTGGCTTCGCCTCGCCCGTGGCGATCTTGGAAACGGTCTTGTTGACCGATAAGCCGACGGAGATGGGAAGCCCTGTCTCCCGGATGATGGCCTGCCGCAGTTCCCTCGTCCAGGCCAGGCAGCCAAAAAAACGGTCCATCCCGGTGATATCGATATAATGCTCGTCAATAGACGCTTTCTCATAAACCGGTGCCTTTTCGGCGATGATCTGGGTAACCATGCCCGAATACCTTGTGTAAAGGTCCATGTCACCCCTGACAATGATCGCGTCCCCGCATAACATGCGTGCCGTCCTCATCGGCATGGCCGAGTGTACCCCGCTCCGGCGGGCTTCGTAACTGCAGCTGGCCACCACGCCGCGGTCAGACGTGCCGCCGATAATGACCGGCTTTCCTATCAGCCGTGCATTCATCAGCCTCTCCACCGATACGAAAAACGTGTCGAGGTCAAGATGGACGATATGGCGGTCTTCAGTCATTAGTCGTTAGTCAGAAAAAAATCCTTCTTTCTCTTGACTTTTTATTTTATTTGATTTACTTTTGATTAAAATTTAATCAAATAATTGACTACAATTTAATCATAAAATCATTTCAAGTCAAGAAAAAAAATATTTTTTCAACCGACCGGGTATTTTTTTAAAAAAACCGGATAAACAAATAAAACGATGTACTTCAGCTCAAATATCAAATTACTCAGAAAGCGCCTTGGCCGGACCCAGGACGATATCGCTTTTTCCCTGGACATGAAACGCTCAACACTGAGCGGCTATGAAAACGGTATCGCACAACCGGGGCTGGAGGCTCTTATCGCCTTCAGCCGGCATTTCAAAATATCTATCGATACCCTGGTGAAAGAAGACCTGTCTAAACTGGCCGAAAGTGAGCTTTCGCAACTGGAACGCGGTTATGATGTTTTTATCACGGGAAGCAAGCTCAGGGTGCTGGCTACCACGGTAGATTCCGGCAACAATGAAAACATAGAACTTGTCGGTGAAACCGCTAAAGCCGGATACCGGAGCGGATTTGCCGACCCTGAATTCATCCGCGTTTTACCGGTGTTCCAGCTGCCGTTTCTTTCCAGAGAAAAGAAATACAGGGCTTTCCAGGTAAACGGCGATTCCATGCTACCCGTGCCGGATAAATCCTGGGTGATCGGGGAATTTGTCCAGAACTGGTTCAGCATCCGGAGCGGATTCCCTTATATTATTCTGACCCTCGAGGATGGAATCGTGTTTAAAATAGCTGAAAACAAACTGCAGAATGAACAATAGCTTACCCTGCTTTCGCTGAACCAGCTCTACGATCCATTTGAGATCAATGTGAAAGATATACGCGAAGTATGGAAATTTGTTCATTTCGTGTCATCTGAAATACCCGAACCCAACCTGCCGAAAGATGAACTGACCAAAACCGTGATATCCATTCAGAAAGACATTAAGGATATTCAAATGAAATTGAAGCTTCAATAAGTCCCCAACTTAAACCTCAACACTTAAACCTTAACACTCATTGTATGTACGCAATTATTGACATCGAAACGACCGGTTTAAATGCCCGAAAGGACCGTATAACGGAAATTGCGGTCTATATCCATGACGGGGAGAAAATAGTGGAGTCTTTTGAATCACTTATCAACCCTGAATGCAGGATACCTTTTCATATTACGGCGCTCACAGGGATCAGCAATAAAATGGTCGCCGAAGCGCCTCATTTCTTTGAGGTTGCAAAGAAAATCGTCGAGCTGACTGATGGGAATATCTTTGTAGCGCACAATGCTTCATTTGATTATAATTTTATCCGGTGCGAATTTAAGCGTCTGCTTTATGATTACTCCAGGCGAACACTTTGCACTAAAAAACTTAGCCGGAAACTAATGCCCGGGATCCAGTCTTATGGCCTTGGAAATCTCGCCAGGATCTTAAACATAGTAAATCCTGCAAGGCATCGTGCGGCAGGGGATGCCCTGGCTACGGTGAATCTTTTTGAACACCTCCTGAAAATTGAGAGCAATCTCGAAAGTATCCCGCTGAAAGGGTTGAACTCGAATTTATCCCTGGAAGAAATAAAAAATCTGCCGGATGCTCCAGGCGTTTATTATTTCCACGATGAAAACAGCTCGATCATCTATATCGGCAAGAGTGTGAATATTAAAAGCAGGGTGATGTCGCACTTAAGCAATAATGATCACAAGAGGGAAATTGAAATGCGTGAGCGGACTGCATCGGTGACCTATGAACTGACAGGCAGCGACCTCGTGGCTTCATTGTTGGAATCATCCGAGATAAAAAAGCACAAGCCTGTCTTTAACCGTTCACTCAGGCGATCGCTGTTTCAATATGGATTGTTCTCCTACACGGCACAGGATGGCTATATCCACATCGGCGTTGAGCAGATCAAAGGAGACCGCCTCCCGCTGACATCATATTCGTCCCGTAAAGAAGGGATGAGCCACCTGCAGAGATTGCTCGATGAATTTAACCTATGCCAGAAGCTTTGCGGCCTTTATTCGTCAACCGGCGGGTGCTTTGACCACCACGTAGGCATATGCAAGGGCGCCTGCGTGGGCGCTGAGAGCCCTGAAACATATAATGACAGGGTAATCGACGCAATCAGCAAGTATACCTATCGGAATAAGAATTTCTTCATTGTCGATGATGGCCGGTCTGCCCATGAATGTTCCGTGGTGAAAGTGGAAAACGGAAGATATGTCGGTTTCGGTTATGTCGGACTGGATAATATTGATGCCAATGCCCGCATTCTGCATGAAATCATTAAACCTTTTGAAGATAACCGCGATGCCCATGTCATAATCAGGGGATATCTAAGGAAAAACCAATTTGAAAAGATGATTGTCTATTGATGGATCATTCCTTTTTCATCGCACCTCTGGTATTCAAACTGGATGGTAACATGACTTATGCGATGCTTTTCCTTCAGGACTTTTTCTATTTTGGAAAAAATAACCCCGGTTTCCGAAAGCCTGTAATTTTCTGACAGATCCACATGACATTCAAAATGAGTGGACCGGTCATCCAGGTTCCATATATGGATATGGTGGATATTGGCAACTTCAGGAATGTCTTCCAGGTCAAGCTTTATCTTTTCTATATCCAGGCCGGCAGGGGTTCCCTGCATCAGGATATCATTGGTTTGCCTTAAGATAGACCAGGTTTGTTTTAAGATATAAAGTCCTATCAGAATGGTAATAATGGGATCGACCCAGTATATATTGAAAAAATAAATCAGGATAGCCCCGATGATCACTGCTACCGATGTCAGGGTATCTCCCAGCAGGTGCAGGTATGCGGCCCTAACATTTATATTGATTTTCGAATCGATCCTTAAGATAACTACCGAAGCAAAATTGCCGATCAGGCCAATCACCGCCACAATCAGCATGATCAGACCGCTGACCTTTTCCGGTTGCATGATCCTTAGTATGGCCTCGTAAAAAAGGTACCCGGAAATGGCTATCAGGATGATCGCATTGATAAAAGCGGCAAGGATTTCGATCCTTTTATAGCCGAAGGTCCGCTTTAAATTCGACGGCTTTTTACTGATCTGGTTTGCGATCCAGGCAATAAAGATGGCAAGGGCGTCTGTCAGGTTATGCAGGGCATCCGAGATCAGGGAAAGGCTGTTCGATATCAATCCCCCAGCAATTTCAGCGACAGATATGGAAATGTTCAGAAGCGTCGCGATCAGCAACCGGTTTCCTCTGATAATTGGCTGATGTTCATCCTTTGAATTCATTCTCTCACTATAAAATGAATGGGATCACTGCCTTGCGATTCTTTGGATATTCTTCCTTAAAATAATTCTTATACCATTTATGGTGATCTAAAGCCCTGGGAATAAGATTGGCTGCCGTCCATACCGCAAACGACAGGGCAGGCAGGTTCCAGGCCATCAAAGCAAATCCCGACCACTCAATGATCTCTCCGAAGAAATTCGGGCAGGAAATGAAATTGAACATGCCTCCACGAGGGATAAAATAACCCATTTGGCTTCCTTTTCTCAATCCGATAAGCCTTTTATCTGCCGTTTGGTTAATTATGAATCCGCAAATGAAGATAATACCGCCCAGAATAAACCTGGGATCCTTAATCCAGTCTTCAGGGTAGGGAGGCGCCACAAATCCCAGCCAGTATCCGTTAAGGGATGCATTGATCAGATTGAAGAAAATGGCTGAAAACATAATGATGACAGGCATTCGTTTCCCTTTCGTCCTTGTCCTGAGAGGAAAGATAATGGAACGATTGAAATAATGAATCGTCCACAGACTGAATAATACCCATACCGGTGCTGAGATTTGCTTTGGCCCCAGAAGAACCAGTCCGGTAAATATTAACAGCGAGGGGAACTCCATTAATATCCACCCAAGCCTGTTACTAATCTCCGGTCCCCAGTTCTTTTTGCTATGTCTGCCATAAGGTGCAGTTACCCTTAACAGAAAAGGGAAAAGTACGACAGCACAAGCAATCCAGATTAGTGCAATATATTGAATGGTAGTAGAATTTATCATCCTTATTAAACTAATTGTTTAATCAAAATTTATAAAATCAATGGCATTAAATCTTATTTCAGATACCCATTCGTCTTGTACCAATCCATGGTATCCCGGATCGTGATTTCAAAATCCCGCGGGCTGTAACCAAGCTCGGTGGCAGCTTTTTTGTAGCTGATCATTGTATTGACGTCAAGCAGGGTCTTAAGCGATTCATAAGTGTACAGGGGTTCCTGTCTGAAAATCTTTGCATAGGCCTTGATAAACGGCACCCCGATCTTTGCCACAGCCGTGGGTATAGTGAACTTGTTGATCCGCTTACCGGTAACTTTCTCGACTGTCATGGCAAGATCCCTGACACTTATCCAGTTACCCCCGAGAATGTACCGCTCGCCTTTTCTGCCTTTATCCATTGCTGCTATCGCGCCCCGGACCACATCCCGCACATCGACCCAGTTGTAACCACCTGGCACTAATGCAGGTAAGGAGTTCTTATACAATCTTATAAGAACTGTACCTACAAGCGATGGTTTAAAATCATACGGGCCGACAATAGCAGTCGGATTTATAACTACTGCATCCAGGCCGTTTGACGTTTGATCCATGATGAATTTCTCGGCTTTGGATTTGGTGATCTCGTACCACATCTGTCCGTCTGTAATTAGCGGCCTGGTCTCATCCATCGGTTTATCGAGAGGGAAGTGGGACAAAGCATGGATGGAACTGAAGTGGACCATCCTCCTGACGCCATCTTCCATGATCACACCGGCAAGATTTTTAGTTCCTTCCACATTGGTTTCCAGAAGCTTATTCTTTTGCCCATCAATGGAGATCATGGCCGCAAGATGAAAAACGACCTCTGTTCCTTTACACAGGTTCCTTAAAGCACTCGTGTCGTTGAGGCCGCCCCGGACCATTTCCAGGTCAAGATCCTTGAGGGAGTTGCTGTTTTTATGGATAAGGGCTTTAACCTCGTGTCCCTCAGCAATTAAGCTACGGCATAAATTAGCGCCTACATGCCCGTTGGCGCCCGTTACTGCAATTTTCATGCAGCGAATTTAATCAATTTCTTCTGTGGAAGGAAAAGGCATACTTTAATTTGGCCCTATCCGGGCCCCTGATCATATGGTTCAGATCATAAATCACAGAATCGTAAACCATCGGGATTAATTGATTGGCCAAATGATGTGATTTCTTTTCGGGCTTAAGATTGTATAAATGATTCAATTTAATGAAGGTTTTAATAAACCAGTCACTGATTATCTGTGTCTTAGCCTCAATCTCTTTATTATATTCCAGGATATGAACAAACTTTTCCCTGTTCATTTCCGTCAGGTCGGCAGGTAGTGCTGTCAATTTATCAATTCCAGGATCATCAATCATGGTATCTGCATAAAAATAAATCCAGATACTTCTGTAAAGCCTCCGGAAAGGCTTCATGATAAAATCCGGCAGGATAAGGTTTACAATTTCATTAATATCCCTGCTGACTATATCCTCGACACCCTGGTTCAATTCCCACGTCATGCAATACCCTATATTTGTTTTGTCCGGCGAAGTGAATCCGTCCTCATATTTCTCATCCTTTACATTCTGATCCGATCGGAAAAATCCGTCGACTTTTGAGTATACGTAATCGCATGTTTTTTTTATTACTTTCCTTGGAAATGAGTCCTTTCGGGAAGGATAAATAATTGTCCATTCATGTTGATTATGGCGGAAGCGTGAATGTCTTCCGTTGGATAAGTGCAGATAATTCTTAATGCAGGATTTCAACATAATTTAATTTGCTTAACGATAATTTAATTTTATTACTTAATAATTGAAGCCAAACTAATTAAACCATGAACAAAGATAAATTTCATATATCACTGAATACAAATATTTTAATCACTTAATCTATTATTAATTTATGACTTAAGGATGATGAATCGGTCACTTAAGTAGCTTAATAGTTACCCTTAACTATTGACTTAAGTACTTAACTTCATTATCTTTGTTGAAACTTAACCAACCATGAAGCCAGGTTTATTTTCATTCATAGGGGATGAATTTGAGAATGTATTCCATTATTCCGACCTGTTTCTTCCGGGAATAGAGAAAATTGCAGGCATTTATTATTCCCGACGGGATCGCAGGATCAGGATCCTTTCACGCCGGCGGGATGAAGAAATTGAGGATGGCTTTGATGAAATCTTGCAAAAACGGGAAAATCTGGTCATGATCCAAAAATACAGGGCTGAATATCACCAGTTTGCCTGGATAAAAAAAGGTGATCTTCCGTTTGAGATCGCTGAACCTCAAATTCATCCGGCGCCTAATTTATTTACAGAGCTGGAAAATGTGATTCTCGTTTTACGTTTTGAAAATGAAGCGGACAGGCTCAATGATTTACTCCTGATCTATTTCAACCGGAACCTGGGAAATTTTAGACTGAACAAATCCGATAGGGTCTTATCAGCAGATAATAAAGCAATTATAGGTCATCTTTTGTACTATCAGTTTAAATCATTTCTTCAGTTAAACCTGGCAAACCGGAACCTGCTCCGAACTTTGAACAATAACATCAGAGCTGTCATTAATGAAAATCTTTCTTTGAAGGACGAGCTAAATCAGATCCTTTCAAGTTATGGAGAAAATGTAGTCAGCATGGCTCAGCAACAGATCAGGGAATTATCCGCCAGATATGGCAGAAACTATATAATGACCGATGAAACGCTGAATAAGATCCGGGGATTCAAAGGTAATTTGAAGCATTTGCCAATGATCCTTGAAAATGCGGTCATTTTCACTGAGAATTTACTGATGCTTAACGATGAGGGGTCTGTGATGATACAACCTTACAGCATTGACTTTGACAGCTACCAGGTCGTGGATAAGGCCGAACAACTCACCAGGAAAATTGACAGCAGGCAATCACGGGCCATGCTGCTTCTCGATAAGCTGGAAAGGGCCGCGAGCCTTCTGAAAGGGAGAAACGTGGCAGTCATAGGTTCAAAAGTAGGTAGTGTCATGGATCCGCCGGTATCTGCCCCGGCCATTACGGAATCCCTGGGAAAGAGCAGGGATTTTATCAGGCAGTTGCTGGCGAAATATCCCGATAAGTGGGAAATTATCAGGAAGGAGTTCAGGCCTTTGCTCAACCAGCTCAGAAAAGATGAGCCGGATGAAATAAAAGAAGAAAGCGCCTGAGTTTTTAGAAGTAGTTTTGTGAAAATGAACGTCCATGAAAAAGATTCTGCTATTCTTTACCGCCATTGCTCTTTTCAGCCACGCTTTCAGCCAGGAAGACAGCCTTACGCATGACGGGCTGATCCGCACTTACAATCTTCATCTGCCCGCCGGTTACGATCCCGACAGTCTTTATCCGTTGGTTATCAATTTGCACGGACTTGGATCGAATGCCTACGAGGAGGAGGTTTACACCGGATTCGATAATGTAGCCGATACAGGCGGATTTGTGGTTGTATATCCGAATGGTATCGACGGGACCTGGAATATTTCACAAACTAACGGGACAGATGATGTTGGTTTTATTTCAGCCCTGATCGATACTGTCGATTCCCAATATAACATTGACCTGGAAAGGGTATATGCCACCGGCATGTCGATGGGTGGGTTTATGAGTTACCGGCTGGCCTGCGAGCTCTCGGACAGGATAGCTGCAATTGCCCCTGTTGCAGGTCTGCAGGCCTTTTCCCCCTGCAATCCCGGCCGGCCGGTTCCGGTCGTTCATTTCCACGGTACTGCCGATGATGTAGTCCCTTACATCGGTGTTCCTTCTACAATTGATGGCTGGGTGGATCATGATGCCTGCCCGGCAACTCCCGTAGTCACCGATCTTCCGGATATTAACACTACGGATAATTCTACTGTAACAACTTATTATTACGGGCCTTGCGAAGAATCAACCGAAGTAATACTTTATTCGATAAACAATGGCGGGCATACATGGCCGGGAGCTACGATCTTAATCGGCGTCACCAACCAGGACATTAAAGCGAGCAACGAGATCTGGAAGTTTTTCAGGAAATTTACAATCCATGGCTCAAACGGTATTCAATATAATGAAGGGGAGGAGAAAATGTCCTGCAATTTTTATCCGAACCCTGTTCACGGTTTGGCAACTGCCGAACTGGTCAAGGATCCGGTCCGTCCGTTCGATTTCATGATTTTTGATATGACGGGGAAACTTGTCTTTGAACAAAGAAACCTGTCTGAAAAAAGGTTCCTGGTCGATTGCAGCCGAATTCGTTCCGGATTTTATATTGCGGCTTTTACCTGCGGCAATTCAACATTTTACAATAAGATCATCGTCCGCTGATCAGGATAATCGCTTCAGGATATCAATTGACCTTTCCAGCATCTCGTCTGTGAAATCGAGGTGCGTGACGAACCGTACTTTCTGGGGGCCCAGATCGACCGCCCATATTCCTTTCTCATGAAGCAATTTAAGGAATCCGTCCTGTGAGTATTTGTCATTAAGGCTGAAGATGATGATATTGGATTGGACCGGCATCACTTCTTTCACAAAATTCATCGAGGAAAGAAAGTTTGCAAGCTTCTTCGCCCTGATATGATCCTCTTTCAGCCTTCCGGCATTGTTTTTAACCGCGTAAATGGCTGCTGCAGCCAGGTATCCGGCCTGGCGCATCCCGCCTCCGAATACTTTCCTGATGCGCCTTGCTTTGTATATAAAGTCACGGCTGCCAATGAGGATTGAACCTACGGGAGCGCCCAAACCCTTCGAAAAACAAATGGATACTGAATCAAATATTCTTCCGTAATCTTCTGTCTTCTCACCGGTCTCTGCAAGGGCATTAAATAACCTTGCGCCGTCAAGATGGTACGACAATCCATGATCATGGCAAATCCCTGAAATTTTTTCCAGGTCTTTGAAATTATAAATGCTGCCGCCGCCTTTGTTTGAGGTATTCTCGGCCACGACCAGCCTCGTCCTGGGATAATGGACATTATCCGGGTTGATATTCTCCAGAACCTGGTGCGGTTTCATACGGCCATTGTCGCCCTGGACAAGACGGACAGAGCAGCCCGAATTGAAAGCTATTCCGCCTCCTTCAAAATTGTAAATGTGCGAGGTGATATCGCAAATTATTTCATCTCCCGGCTGCGTATGGGCTTTAATAGCGACCTGGTTGGTCATTGTTCCGGAAGCACAGAAAATAGCGGCTTCTTTTCCAAACATTCCTGACATCATCGTTTCCAGTTCAATAACGCTCGGATCGTCGCCAAAGACATCATCTCCGACTGCCGCATGCATCATAAATTCCATCATGGCAGGAGAGGGCCGGGACACTGTATCACTTCTTAAGTCAATTATATTTGTCATTTATACTACTTTTGAAGATTGATAATAAAGTAAGATAGAATCCTGAGGCAAAATTAAGATTTCATTGAAGACTAAATCTTTATTTATTTTTTCCATTCTGCTGCCGTTGATTTTATTGCTATCATCATGCAATAAAAACTGGAAATCTTATATCGTAAAAGCCGGTAATCACTCAAGCAATGAAATAAGCCCTGTACTATTGAATGTCAATAGGATAGAATTTTATGTAAAAGCTGACAGTTCCTGGTATTATCAAGCGCCTGAAAACCCCGGGTGGAATAAAATAAGGGGAATCAGCCAGGGGCATCATCAGGATAATTCATCCGCACGGCTTGTCTATCAATGTTTATATGATACTTTATTGGTAGTGGGTGCTTATTGTTATGTTGATGGGGTAAGTCCCCAGGAAAATCCCGCTCAAAAAGGAATTATTGAAACAATACTGCCTGGATTTGTATATTATTGTGCTATCTTTCGTGAAAATGAGAAATATGTCATAGAATTTGATGGTAAAAGATGGGAAGGCCCCGCCGGTAAAGACCTGAATTGGGGATATGTTTTAAATCCCTATGTAGGAGGCGAATTCACATTTGATCATGATTGGAACGTTGAAATAAAAGATATAAAAAAATAATATTTGTTCAAAATTCTAAATGACTCCTGATATGAAAAAGCCCGCTAATTTCAGATCACCTGTAAGCTTCTCTCTGTTGATCTTTGCTGTTCTTGTGCTTATGGTATTTTCGTCATCCAATGCCCAGAATAAACCCGAAAGAAGATTGATGGAAATTCCCGATGACGAGTATGTCCCATCTCCGCGTGAGACCCATGCAACTTCGCCTGCATATAGTTACCGTTCTCTGGAAATTATCACGGTCCAGGTCAATGTGGATGAAGATGGCAACAATATTATTAATGATGCTGCCAACGAACCGTCTATTGCTTTCGATCCGGCCGATCCTGATAAAATGGCTATTGGCTGGCGGCAATTCGACAATATTAACAATAACTTCCGCCAGGCCGGTTACGCATATACAACTGATGCGGGGCAGACATGGACCTTTCCCGGAGTGATTGATCCGGGTGTATTCAGGTCTGATCCGGTACTCAGGCCCGATGGTGAAGGCATGTTCTACTATAATAGCCTGACCACTGGCAGCAATTCTTACTGGACCAATGTTTATAGGTCGGAGGACGGAGGCAGCACATGGGGAACGGGGACATTTGCACAGGGTGGCGACAAACAATGGATGTCGGTTGACAGGTCGGAAGGGATCGGAGCGGGGAACATTTACGAAATCTGGAACAACGCATACAGCGTATGCACACCTTATGGTTTTACCCGTTCAACCGATGGAAACTTAAGCTATGAAGGTTGTTCTTCAATTCCCGGTGATCCTTATTGGGGAACAACAATAGTCGGCCCGGATGGTAATCTTTATGTATGCGGAGTCCAGCAGTTCAGCAGTTTTATGTTTGCAAGGTCATTAAATGCTAAAGATCCGGGGGAGGATGTTTTCTGGGATCTTACGGTATCTGTAAATCTTGGCGGTGACATTGTGGGCTTTGGGGGCAGTGAATGTCCGAACCCTGATGGTTTGCTTGGCCAGACTATTATAGCCATGGATTCAAGCGGGGGACCGGGAAATGGAAATATATATATTCTTTGCTCCGTTGCCACTTTTGTCAATTCGGATCCCTGCGACGTTATGTTTACGCGAAGCACGAACGGCGGTCTGATTTGGAGCGCACCTGTCCGGATCAATGATGATCCAGGGCATACGGCATACCAATGGTTTGGCACCATGTCTGTGGCGCCTGATGGCCGTATCGATGTCATCTGGCTTGATACGCGCGACAATCCCGGGACGGTTATTTCTGCCCTGTATTATTCATACTCTTTGGATCAGGGTGTTACATGGACCCAGAATGAGAAATTATCAGATACGTTTGACCCTCATGTCGGCTGGCCGCAACAGTTTAAAATGGGGGATTACTTTGATATGTATTCTGATGATGCCGGCGCCCACCTGGCCTGGGCCGCGACTTTTAACGGGGAAGAGGATGTTTATTATTCACTGATCACGCCATCTTATGAAGGCCTGGCAGACAAGAATAAAATATCACCTATTTCTTATCTGCAGAATTTCCCTAATCCTTGCAAAGAACAGACGACTATCAGATATACCTTATCAGGGAAAATGTTTGTTTCACTTAAAGTCTTTACACTTTCAGGCACCGAATTGACAACACTGGTCGGTGAAATCCAGGATGCCGGCATGCATCAGCTCACTTTCAACGCTTCCGGACTTGAAAGCGGGGTATATTATTACCAGTTGCAGGCAGGAGAGTTCACCTCCACAAAAAGATTTATATTATTGAAATAGCGTAATTTATCATTATTTTTAATGAGCCTGTTACATCAATTTGACTATTATGAATAAGAAGCAGGTCAAAATAGCCATAGCATATGATTTTGACGGGACACTGGCGCCTGGCAATATGCAGGAGCATTCATTCATCCCCAGGCTGCATATCGATAAAGCGGCTTTCTGGAGGAAAGCCAATGCCATGGCTAAAGAGCATGACATGGATTTTATCCTTGCATATATGCATCTTATGCTGAAAAAGGCAGATGAGAAAATGATTCCTGTCACAAGAAAGGCATTCCTTGAATATGGCAAGGAAATGCGCTTTTTCAAGGGAGTCGAAACATTCTTTTCTCTTGTAAATCAGTATGCTGCATCGCGAAATGTCGCCGTTGACCATTATGTGATTTCCTCTGGCATCAGGGATATTATAAAAGGTACAAGCATTGCGAAATACTTTAGAAATATATTTGCTTCCGGTTATGTATTCGATGCAAATGATGTGGCCATGTGGCCGGCGCTGGCCATAAATTACACCAATAAGACACAGTATCTTTTCAGGATCAATAAAGGAATTGACAATTCCTACGATAATACCTTAATTAACAAATATGTAGAGAAGAGCAAACGGCCGGTACCATTTTCAAGGATGATTTATCTTGGTGACGGGGAAACGGACGTGCCGGCGATGAAGATGATCAAGCAGGAGGGAGGAACGGCGATTGCGGTTTACGATCCGCGCAGGCGAAGAAGCAAAAACAAGCCATCCGCAAAAGAAATCTGTGAAGAGCTCATCATTCAGAACCGTGCTGATTTTATTGCCCCGGCGGATTACACGGAGAACTCAAAACTCTTCAAACTCATCAAAATCCTTATTGATAAAATAGTTGAAGAAGAGCAACTGAAAATCCTGAAACTGAAATGAATAGAACTACCTGTACCTTAACTTGGGAGAAAAAGCTATGCGAGTAAATATAATTGCCATTGTCCTGCTAATCTTCTCATTAATAGCCTGTTGTAAAAAGGAAGATGACTATCCGAGAATTGAGCCTGGTACATATTTCCCGGCTTATCCCAATTCCTGGTGGAAATACCTGGTAAATGATTCAATTGAAATAATTGACTCAACAGGCAGAGATTACGTCCTCTATAGCTATAATATTAATGATTTGTTGCATAATGAGCATTATTCAAATGTTGCTTATGTCCCGTGGTATTATTCTTCAGACCTGAGTCCCATTGGTATGACCGGACCTGTATTTAAATATGATAAATTAATAGTGTGTAATAAATTTGCCGGAACATTACTCTGGCCAATACTCAGTGAAGAAATCGGTTTCGTGTTTGACCAATATCCCGGGGACCAGTATCCTGCATGGATTGAAAAGTATGAAGTTAATTCTAAGATTTTTAATGGACATGATTCTATATTGATTTTGTATGCAAGGCCTTATTGGTGGTACGATCCTGTCACATCGCAAAAAAGGTATGTGGAATATGCAAAGGATATAGGACTGGTAAAAAGTATACTGTACGATACGATAACAAACGACACGATTTCAAAAACAATATTAATCGACTATCATATCTCTAAATGATTGACAATCGTGTAATCCTTTTGTCCTATAATTAATATTATGTTAAATGCGATTAGATTAATAAAGGAGAACTTATTAAAAAGCCCTCCTCTTTTTATTACCTATTTCTGAAGTTTCTCGTTTATTTCCTTAAGCTTATCTGTCATCCCCAGCCTGGTATAAATTTCCTTGAGCGAAACCATCGTGTTCACGTCATCCGGCATTAACTCATGCGCTTTTTCAAGGTAAGGAAGCGATTTATCAAGCATTTCATCTGCTTTTGCTTTCTGGACTTCATATTCTTTAACTGCGTCTAACGGTAAATCGTTGGCTTTTGCCAGGATATCGGCTGCCTGGTTAACGTACAAGGCCCCAAGGTTGTAATTTGCTTCGAAATAATCCGGTTTTACCTTGAGAGCATTTAAATAAGCACCCGTGGCTTTGGCAAGATCTCCCATTTGATCATAAATAGTACCGACAGCGAAATAAATAGATGCATTTGTACTATCGATTTTCATAGCCATCTCAAGATCGGTTATGGCTTTGGTCTTTTCATTGGTTGCCAGGTAAATATTGATCTCGGCAATCAGCAGGTTAAAATCATCAGGGTAAAGCGTCCTTCCCTGTCCAATCATTTGTAAAGCTTTGGTGGTGTCGCCTTCAGCT
The DNA here is from genome assembly GCA_963823285.1 of uncultured Bacteroidales bacterium. Taxonomy (GTDB): domain Bacteria; phylum Bacteroidota; class Bacteroidia; order Bacteroidales; family JAGOPY01; genus JAGOPY01. The sequence goes on from CAWGKX010000014.1 coordinate 587,119, forward strand.
TTATAAATTTCCGAAAGGCTCGCATAAACGTCTGGTTTCTGAACTCCCATTGCAATTAGCTGCTGGAAATACTTCTTTGCCATCTGTATCTCATTTCCCGACTTTGCAGAGACAGCTGCATTTACCAGGGCTGAAGTATCGACCATTTGAATTGATTTGCTGACTTCGAAAGCCTTTTCAAAATTTATTGCGGCATCCTTGAATTTCTGTGCATTATAATTTATTACCCCCAGGTTGTAAAAACCTTCACCAACTGCTTTTGTATATTTCATGATATCTGCCGTAAATTCCCCCTTTGTATCGAGTGACTTGGCTTTCATATACGAATCATAAGCAACCTGGAAAGGATCAGGATCAAGATTACGGTAATTTGAATCAATGCTGACAGCAATATCATAATAAATGTTTCCCCTGTAAAACCAGGTTTTTGCATCCCCGATCGTGTTTTCATTCTGGGCAGCCTCATCGATGGCTTTCTTCGCTAAATCCAGCTTTCCATAGCGCTGGTAATTGAAAGCGCTGGTTCTTTTATTCGTCTGGCCAATCATTACGATCGAAATAAACATGATCAGCACGGTTAAAAGCGTTCTTTTCATAGAGATATGTATTATTTAATTGTTAATTAATTAACAAAATTATCAATTTTAATAATGACATCAAATCATCTGCCAATTTTCTCAGATATCTTCTCCATTACTGTTTTCTTCCGGCGAATCGTCTTCGAAGTCACCTTCTTCCTCCTCTGATTCATCAACATCGACTTTTGCCACAGAGGCAATAGCGTCTTCATCCCTGAGGTTGATCAGCCTGACTCCCTGTGTTGCCCTTCCCATGACCCTCAGATCTTTCACCCCAAGGCGGATCAATATACCGGATTTATTGATGATGATCAGGTCATCCGAATCAATAACTGCTTTTATAGCGATAAGTTTGCCGGTCTTTTGAGTAATGTTAATCGTCTTAATTCCTTTACCACCCCTGTTGGTGACCCTGTAATCTTTCAGGCTGGACCTTTTCCCGTATCCATTCTCGGAAACTACAAGAATGTCGAAGTTTTCATTTTCGACACAAACCATTCCAATGACTTCATCTTCATCTTTCCCCAGTGTAATGCCTTTGACGCCTGCTGCATTTCTGCCCATCGGCCTGACTTTACTCTCGTTAAACCTGATTGCGCGGCCTGATCGCAGTCCGAGCATTACTTCATTGGTGCCATTAGTTAATTTGGCTGCCAGCAGCTGGTCATTTTCATTAATATTGATGGCAATGATTCCTGCCTGCCGGGGCCTTGAAAATGCTTCCAGTGTAGTTTTCTTGATAATACCCCTGGTTGTGCAAAGAATTATAAAATTATTGTTCAGGTACTCTTCATCCGCCAGGTCGATAATTTTGATAAATGCCCTTACCTTGTCATCCGGCTCGATATTGATCAGGTTCTGAATCGCCCTGCCTTTAGAATTCTTAGTTCCTTCAGGAATTTCATAGGTCCTGAGCCAGAAGCACTTACCCTTCTGGGTAAAGAGGAGCATATAGTTATGAGTGCTTGCAATAAAAAGATGCTCCAGGAAGTCCTCCCCTCTCAGGTCACTACCGCGGGCTCCTCTCCCACCCCTGTTCTGACGCCTGTATTCAACCAGCGGAGTACGTTTTATGTAGCCAAGATGCGAAATAGTTATAACAACTTCTTCATCAGGAATAACATCTTCCATCCGGAAGTCTTCTGCCGTATATTCAATGGTCGTTCTCGGCTCATCTCCATATTTCTGCTTGATCTCAGCCAGTTCATCTTTAATGATCTGCATTCTCAAAGACTCATCAGAAAGAACCAGTCGGAAATATTCAATTTGCTTGAGCAGTTCAGCGTATTCCTGCTTTATTTTATCCCGCTCGAGCCCGGTAAGCCTTTGCAAACGCATTTCCAGGATGGCTTTTGCCTGGATCTCGGATAACTGGAACTCCCTCATCAGGCCATCTTTGGCATCGTCAGGGGTGCGGCTGGCACGGATCAATGCAATTACCTCATCCAGGTGGTCAAGCGCGATCAGCAAACCTTCAAGTATATGGGCCCGCTTCTCAGCCTGATCCAGTTCATATTGCGTCCGGCGGACAACCACTTCGTGCCTGTGATCGACAAAGTAATGAATAAGGTCTTTCAGATTCAGGGTTTTAGGCTTCCCATGAACCAGGGCGACATTATTGACATTAAAAGCTGTCTGGAGAGCAGTTAACTGGTATAATTTATTTAAAACGACATTAGCTACGGCATCTTTCTTCAGTTCATAGACAATGCTGAGGCCATTCCGATCCGATTCATCCCGGATATCATAAATTCCATCAATTTTCTTTTCGTTGATCAGCTCGGCTGTCCTGCGGATCATTTCCGCTTTATTAACCATATAAGGTATACTGCTGACAACGATCCGGTCCTTGCCGCCTGCTACCGGTTCAATCTTTGCTTCACCCCGGACGACAATCCTCCCCCGGCCGGTTTCAAAAGCTTCTTTGACTCCTTCGTAACCATAAATAATGCCTCCTGTCGGAAAGTCAGGCGCTTTAATATACTGCATCAGCTGCTCGATGGTAATCTCCCGGTTGTCAATATATGCGATCGTGCCATCAATTACCTGCGAAAGGTTATGCGGGGGCATATTCGTAGCCATCCCGACAGCAATACCTGATGCGCCGTTAATCAGCAGGTTGGGTATTTTAGCCGGCAAAACTTTTGGCTCTTCAAGCGAATCATCAAAATTCAATTGAAAATCGACTGTATTTTTATCAATATCTTCCAGCAATTCTTCAGCGATTTTGCGGAGCCTTGCTTCAGTGTACCTCATTGCAGCAGGGTTATCGCCGTCTATGGAGCCGAAATTCCCCTGCCCGTCGACCAATGGATATCTCAGTGACCATTCCTGGGCCATTCTCACCATTGCATCATATACTGAAGTATCGCCGTGCGGGTGATATTTTCCAAGCACTTCCCCTACGATCCTGGCTGATTTCTTATATGGTCTGTTTGAAAGCACCCCTAATTCCAGCATTCCGAATAAGACTCTCCTGTGCACAGGTTTCAGCCCGTCCCTGACATCAGGAAGAGCTCGTGAAACAATAACCGACATTGAATAATCAATGTAGGCTGATTTCATCTGGCTCTCAATATTAACCTTAACAATTTTTTCCTCTTCTGACCCCATATTATTTACTAAAACATTATTAGTCAATATTTTGATTAGACTATACTTTGACTGCGAAGGTACTCTATTTTTTTGCGGAGATGGTTTTTTCCTCTCTTTTTATTACTAACACCTGTTATGTTTATATTTAAGGTATTGCACGGAAAAATAAGCCTGATTGGTTTAGTTAGCTTTGTTCAGCCTTGAAGGTTAAAAGTAAAATTTGAACTTTTAAAGAATAAAACCGTTTAACAGGATTGTGGTCAGATTATAATTCTGATGTCTATAATGTTTTTATCTAATTTTGCAGAATTGAACTGATTGCATTAACTTAAAGCATGGAAGCTAAATTTTCTCAAAGAGTTAAAGATGTCCTCTCCTATAGCCGTGAAGAAGCCTTAAGGCTTGGAAATGATTATATTGGCCTGGAACATCTTTTACTGGGGATCCTTCGTGAAGGCGAAGGTCTGGCGGTCCAAATGATGAAATATTTCGGAATGGACCTTAATGAAGTCAGGAAAATGATTGAAAAAGCGGTGGCCAATCCTGATGAGAACCTTCGGCATGCAGATAATCTCCCATTGGTGCGGCAGGCTGAAAGGGCTTTAAAAATAACTTACCTCGAAGCGAAGATGTTTAACAGTGAACTAATTGGCACTGAGCATCTTTTGCTTTCCATACTTCGTGATGAAGATAATATAATTACTAAATTCTTCGAAAAAAGAGGCATTGATTACGATACGGTCAGGGATGAGCTAAAAAAGATCCTTAATGGTAAGGTGAAGGACGAACAGGATATCACCGATGGATGAATTGCCCGGAGAACCTTCTGATGAGGAAACTGACGAATCCAGGCCGTGGTTACGGCAACACAAGCCGGAAACCTTCCGATTCAAAATCCAAGACGCCGGTGCTGGATAATTTCGGCCGTGATATTACCAAAGCTGCAGAAGAAGGCAGGCTGGACCCGATTGTCGGCAGGGAAAAAGAACTTGAGCGGATTGCCCAAATACTCAGCCGCAGAAAGAAGAACAATCCGATACTGATAGGTGAACCCGGGGTCGGAAAATCGGCAATTGCCGAAGGCCTTGCTGAAAGAATCGTGAAGCGGAAAGTTTCCCGTGCCCTGTTTGATAAAAGGATCATTTCACTTGATCTGGCTTCACTTGTTGCCGGCACAAAATACCGCGGGCAGTTTGAAGAGCGCATGAAAGCCGTCCTGAATGAACTGGAAAAGAACCCGGATATCATCCTTTTCATCGACGAGATCCATACGATTGTCGGTGCCGGCAATGCCTCCGGTTCACTTGACGCTTCCAATATGTTCAAACCTGCCCTTGCCCGTGGCGAGATCCAGTGCATCGGTGCCACTACCCTCGACGAATACAGGCAATATATTGAAAAGGATGGCGCACTGGAAAGAAGGTTTCAGAAGGTACTGGTCGATCCGACTACAACTGAGGAAACCTACCAGATCCTTAACAATATCAAAGAAAAATATGAGGACCATCACCTGGTCAAATATTCGGATGAGGCGATCCATGCCTGCGTGCAACTGACAAACAGGTATATCACGGACAGGTACCTGCCCGATAAGGCTATCGATGCCCTGGATGAGGCGGGAGCCCGTGTGCATATCACCAATATCCATGTCCCGTCAGATATTATCAGCATTGAAAGCCGGATTGAAGAGGTACGACAGAAGAAAACCCGTGCCATAAACAGTCAGAAATTTGAAGAAGCCGCTGAATACAGGGACAGTGAAAGAAAGCTCCAGGACAGCCTGGCGTTAGCTAAAAAGAAATGGGATGACGATTCGAAAATAAACAGGGAACTGGTTACCGAAGATAATGTGGCTGAAGTAATTGCAATGATGACCGGCATTCCTGTGCAGCGCATTGCAAAGAATGAAGGCACCAGGCTGGTCAATATGGAAGAGGAATTAGCCGGATCGGTGATTGGCCAGGATGAAGCTATAAAAAAAGTCGTTAAAGCGATCAGGCGGAACCGGGCCGGGCTGAAAGATCCGAAAAAGCCTATCGGTTCGCTCATTTTCCTTGGCCCTACTGGCGTGGGTAAAACTCACCTTGCAAAGGTACTGGCAAAATATCTCTTCGATTCTGAAGATGCCCTGATAAGGGTCGATATGAGCGAGTATATGGAAAAATTTGCCGTCTCGCGCCTCGTCGGTGCTCCTCCAGGATATGTGGGATATGAAGAAGGCGGTCAGCTTGACTGAAAAAGTCAGAAGAAAACCTTACTCAATAGTTTTACTCGATGAAATCGAAAAAGCTCATCCTGACGTTTTCCACCTGCTGTTACAGGTCCTGGACGATGGGGTTCTTACGGATAGCATGGGCCGCAGGGTCGATTTTAAGAACACTATCATTATTATGACCTCCAATATAGGCTCCAGGCAGTTGAAGGATTTCGGGGAAGGAATCGGTTTTACGACAACAAGCAAGAAATCCTCTCGTTCAAATTTTGCCAGGGGTGTAATTGAAAGTGCCTTGAAGAAAACTTTTGCCCCTGAATTCCTGAACCGTATCGATGATGTGATCATTTTCGACTCTCTCGAGATCGAGCACATCCACAAAATCATCGATATTGAGCTGAAGTATGTCTTTAAAAGATCGAAGACCTTGGCTTTACGATCAAACTTACTGATAAGGCCAAGGATTATATCGTTGAAAAAGGCTGGGATGTCCAGTTTGGAGCAAGACCCTTAAAAAGAGCTATCCAGAAGTACCTGGAAGATCCGCTGGCCGAAGAGATCATTAAGACTAAGATCGAGCCGGGATCGGTAATTATGGTGGATTATGACAAAGAATCCGATGATATTAAAATATCCACTAAAAAACCCTGACCTTATCAGGGCTCCATCACAATTTTTTTCCCGGTAATATAGCTGTAATATTCCTTCAGGTTGTTGATTATAAATTCATCTTCCTTATCCAGGTACTTTATATCTATCGTAAACCCGGTATTATGATAGTGAATGATCCGTTCCTGGTATTCTCAATATAAAAATTATCTTCTGAAATATCCTCCCGGCCGAGGAAATGTCCTACCAGGTTGGCTTTTATATTAGTTTTTGGATTCTTAAAGATATATTCACCCATGAAAAATGAATTATTCATAAAATAGAATACTGCTATTGCCTTGCTCCCTGCAATGGTTTCCTGGTATCCGGCGGCTTTTATCTCAAAATCCGGAATGATTAAAGAGGAAAGCGTTGAAACAATATGGATTTCCTTTCTTCTTTAAAAATTCTTTATAGTTTATAAAATACGGTGTGCTTTCAAAATATATCTCCCTGGAGGATTTATATGACGGGATCCCTTCTTTCTTAAATAGCATTAAAAGCAGATGAGCGATGAAATCATCCCTGAAACAATATTGAAAAGGGCTTCTTACATAAAACTTTTTAAAAGTCAGAAAGAATTCTGAACTATACTGTCCGTAAATCACCCTGATCAGAGCCAGATTTATCGATTTTTTAAATCGATATGCAAGAATTATAAGCAGAACCAGGATCCCGGATAAGATTAATATTCCTTTTAAATCCATATAAATTAAAGATATGCAAAAAGAATTTATCAGTAAAGTTACTTATGGTAATATGAATTTGTAAACAATATTGTCAGCAATCTTCACAAATTGGCCATAAACAGGCATTCTCAGAACCAGGCAACCTTAAATTATTTATTTATCTTTGCGCGCAAATTTAAAATTTGGACTGATGGACGAAAGCAAAAACATCACCGGCGGAGATTTTCTCGTTAAGGAGGTTACATCCGAAAATGTATTCATCCCTGAGGAGTTTAATGAAGAGCAGAAGATGATCACCCAAACCTGCGAGGATTTCCTGGAATCTGAAGTTTTTCCGATGCTTGACAGGATTGATAAGCAGGAACTCGGGCTGATGCCTAAACTTCTCAGCAAAGCCGGCGAACTTGGTCTACTGGCTATTTCCATACCCGAGGAATATGATGGTTTCGGTCAGTCGTTTCTGACTTCCATGCGGGCCAATGAATCGCTGGGAGCAGGTTATTCATTTACGGTCGCCTATTCAGCGCATGTGGGTATAGGAACCATGCCCATCGTATATTATGGAAATGAAGCACAGAAAAGGAAATATCTCCCCAAACTGGCAACAGGAGAATGGATCGCCGCTTATTGCCTCACAGAGCCCAACGCTGGTTCGGATGCCAACTCCGGCAGAACGAAAGCTACTCTGTCAGACGATGGCAAACATTATATCCTCAATGGCCAGAAAATGTGGATCACTAATGGCGGCTTTGCTGATATTATGACTGTCTTTGCCAAGATTGATAATGATCGCGTGCTCAGCGCCTTTATTGTCGAAAGCCACTTCCCGGGAATCAGCATGAACCCTGAGGAAAACAAGATGGGTATAAAGGGATCATCCACCAGGCAAATATTCTTTAACGATGTAAAGGTCCCGGTTGAAAATCTCCTGGGAAAGCAGGGAGAAGGATTCAGGATAGCCCTGAGCATCCTGCATATGGGTCGGATTAAGCTCGGTGGGATTGTGCTGGGTGCCGCCAAACGCGCAATAAACCAGTCCGTTAATTATGCCAATGAAAGAAAGCAATTCGGCTCGTTGATATCAAGTTTTGGCGCTATCAAGCATAAGCTGGCTGAACAGGTGATCCGGACTTTCACAAACGAATCAGCCGTATACCGCGCCAGCATGAATATAGAGGAAGCTGCCAAAATGAACCTCGATGCAGGCCTTGAAAAGGGCAAAGCTGAAATCGAAGCTATTGCCAGGTTTTCTGTCGAATGCGCCATGTTGAAAGTATATGGCTCGGAAGTCCTGGATTATGTCGTTGATGAGGCCGTCCAGATATACGGCGGTATGGGGTATTCAGCAGAAGCCCCCATCGACAGGGCTTACCGGGACTCGCGCATAAACCGCATATTCGAAGGGACCAACGAAATCAACAGGCTTCTTGCGGCTGATACAGCCATAAAAAAAGCACAGAAAGGTGATTTTGACCTCTTCGGGAAAGCCAGGATCATATTTGAATCTATTGATTCATTGGAAGATATTGAGCCGGAATTTCCCGGTTACTTTGAAGAGAAATTTCACTACATCCATAATTTCAAAAAGGCCGTATTGCTGGTCATTCATTCTTTTTCAGAAAGATACAGGAAGAACCTCATCAATGAGCAGGAGATCATGATGAATGTTGCGGATATGATGATGCAGCTTTATATGTCTGAATCGACCCTTTTACGTGTTGAGAAGATGCAGAAATATTTCGATGACAAGCATATAAGCATTTACCAGGACATCCTCGATGTCTTCATTTACGAGGCTGCGGCAATTATTGAAAAAGCGGGAAAAGATGCGGTGAATTCCTTTGAGGAAGGTGATTTGCTGAAGAAACTCAGCAGGGCGCTGGATATTTTCACGCGCGTAGCTCCTGTAGATGTAAAAGAAGCCCGCCGGAGGATCGCCGACAGGCTTATTTATGATACCCGTTATACTTTCTGACCGGGGTCTATTTCAGGATATGCTTTGAAACGACTGACCTGTTAACCTGGTTGGTGCCTTCATAAATCTGCGAAAGTTTAGCATCACGCATCATCTTTTCCACGGGATGCTCCTTTGAATATCCTTCCCCACCCATCACCTGGACGGCATTGGTGGTTGCTTTCATCGCGACGTCCGTGGCGTAATATTTTGACATGGCGGATAGTTTTGCGAAATCTTTCTGCTGGGTATCATAAGCCCAGGCAGCACGCCAGACAAGCATCCTGGCAGCTTCAATTTCCGTGGCCATGTCCGCCAGCATGAAGGAAACACCCTGTAAATTGGTAACCGGATGTCCAAACTGGACTCTTTTCTTCGCCCATTCCCGTGAATAATCAAAGCTGCCTGGGCATTTCCGACAGCTGCAGCTGCAACGCCGGTCCGTGTCCGGTCAAACGTTTTCATCGCAATTAAAAAACCATAGCCTTCACCGCCGATCAGGTTAATGGCCGGCACTTCGGCATTTTCAAACATGATTTCATTCTGAACGGATGCGCGCTGGCCCATCTTATCAAGCCTTGGAGCTATCGTAATACCGGGAGTATCTTTATGGACTGCCAAAGCACTCAGACTGCGGGAACCACGTTCTGGTTCCGCAAGGGCAAATACGGTGATGTACTCCGCTACTTCCCCATTGGTAATAAATCGTTTATGACCATTTAAAATATACTTGTCACCTTTTTTAATGGCAGTCGATTTGATGCCCTGGACATCTGAACCGGCTGACGGTTCTGTCAGGGCATATGCAGCCACTGTCTTCTTTTCAAAGAGCTCACCAAAAATCCTTTTTTTCTGTTCATCCGAACCCATTAATAAAAGTGGCGTAATGGCAAGGGTGCTGGCATCAACGCAAATACCAATACCGGTGCAGCCATAGCCAAGCTCTTCTGAAGCAAGAGCTCCGTCGAGTATATTAAATCCCTGGCCGCCGAATTCGACGGGCACCGAAGCATGGATGATATTCTCATCATAAGCTGCTTTAACAATTTCCCATGGGAATGTCGCAGACACGTCATATTTCATCCTGTTGGGCACAATCCACCGGTTGGAGAAATCACGATACTTTTCGACAATTTCCTGACGCCTTTTATCTAATTGAAAATCAATCATAAGTAAATGTCGTTTGGATTATTAATATTAGGAGAAAAAATCTCTAACAAATATAAAATAATATTGATTGCCCATGCAGGCAGTCTCAATAAATCTTGACAAACGTTACAGGTTAAAGCTTTTATTATACATTGTCATAGCCTTTAAGCTCATGCCCATGCTCGAGAATCCCCCGTCATGGAAGAGGTTTTGCATGGTCACTTTCCTGGTCAGGTCTGAAAATAAGGTAATGCAATAATTCGCGCATTCTTCAGCAGATGCATTCCCCAGTGGCGAATTACGTTCCGTAAAGTCCATCAGGCCGCCCATAACCCTCACTCCGCTCCCGGCAGTTGTCAGAGTGGGTGATTGAGAAATGGTGTTGATCCTGACTTTTCTTTCTCTGCCGTAAATATATCCAAAACTCCGGGCAATCGACTCAAGCAGCGCCTTGGCATCTGCCATGTCGTTGTATGCATAAAGTGTCCGCTGGGAAGCGATATAAGAAAGTGCCACCACGGATCCCCATTCCTTTATAGCATCCAACCTGTAGGCCACCTGGAGTAGTTTATGGAATGACAACGAAGAAATATCAAGAGTGGTTTTAAAATAATTGTAATCCACATCATTATAAACCCTCTTTTTCCTCACATTCATCGACATGCCTATTGAATGTAATACAAAATCAATCTTGCCACCGTATAATTCCATTGTTTTATTGAAAACATGTTCAATATCTTCAACATTAGTAGCATCGGCCGGGATAACAACCGTATTGGTTATTTTGGCCAGTTCATCGATAGTACCAAACCTGATCGCCGTGGGTGTGTTTGAGAGGGTAAATTCCGCCCCTTCTTCGGATGCTTTCACTGCAACCTGCCAGGCGATGGATTTTTCATCCAGGGCGCCAAAGATGATCCCTTTTTTTCCTTTAAGGAGATTATAAGCCATTTCAATAAATTCTAATTGTTTCTAAATTCAGAGATTTTCCCCGGTTGATGTTCATAAGTTCTTCGGCCGCAGCCAGGGATGCAACGGTCAGTTCCCTTCCTCCGATCATCTTGGCAAGTTCCGTGACCCTCTCCTGACGATCCAGGAATTTTATATTGGAAAAAGTTACGTTGTTTTTGTTTTGTTTGAATACGGAATAATGATGCCGGGCCTTTCCTGCAATCTGGGGCAGGTGCGTGACCACAATCACCTGCATACGGGAAGCGCCTGAAGAAAGCACATCCCCTACTCTTCCCGCAACGTCTCCCGACAACCCGTTATCAATTTCGTCAAAAATAATAGTCGGCAGCAGCTTTTTATTTGATATGATCGATTTAATACTCAGCATAACCCGTGATAATTCACCTCCCGAGGCTATTTCAGATAATGGTTTCATGGAATGGCCCTTATTTGCGTTGAAATAAAATTCGATCTTGTCATGCCCGTCAATGGTATAATCGGCTGTAAATTCCTGCATTATTTCAAACCTGGCTTCAGAAATCCCCATGTGTTTAAGGAAATTTATTATCTCTTTTTCAAGGGAAGGAAATACGGCTTTTCTAACGGCTGATAAATGGCCGGCTGCGGATTCCAGGCCGGATTCCAGGGTCTTAATGCGGATCTCCAGGCTTTTTATCTGGTTCTCAAGCGATGAATATGCATTCAGGTCAAGGTTAAGCTTTTCAGTTAATTCTATCAGCTCTTTATTTGAGTTTACGTGATGTTTATGCTGTAGCTTGTATAATGAATCAAGCCGCTGCCTGGTTGTATTCAACTGCTCCTGGCTATATTCAATCCCTTCATTGATCTTTATCAGTTCATGCAGGATATCTTTCAGATCGATTATATCAGACTTAAGCCTTTCTGCCAGTTGTTCGAGCCCGTGGTGATAAGCCGTAATACGGTTAAGGTTGGTTTCGACCAGCGATAAAAGGTTCATGATGCTGTTTTCATCATCATTAATATATCCCTGTAACTGAAAAAGGGTACTTTTTATCTCTTCGGCATGAGTGATAAGCAAAAGCTTTTCTTCCAGTTCCTCCTGCTCATCCGGCAGCAGTTCCGCAGCGGTCAGTTCATCAAAGAGGAATTGCTTAAATTCAAGGGCAGACCGCGCATTTTCTTCCTGAGTTATAAGCTCCTTTAACAATGCCCTGTTATCTTTTAATTCCAGGAATTTTTGCTGATAGTCATTTAATTCTTTTTCCAGGCCTGCATAACTGTCTATAACCGACAATTGGAAGCCCGGATCCTGAAGTGAAGTGGTGGCATGCTGGGCATGAATGTCTACCAGCATGTCTCCAAGGACCTTCATCTGGTTAAGATTGACGGGCGTGTCGTTTATAAAAGCCCTTGATTTTCCGTTCGGGCTCACTTCCCGTCTCAGGATCGACTGATCATCATAGTCCAATCCGGACTCATCGAAAAAATGCCTGAGGTTGTATTTAGCGATTGAAAATGTGGCTTCCACGACACATTTCCGGGTTGGATCCAGAAGAAATTGATTATCTGCCCTTTTCCCCAGAACAAGGTCAAGAGCATTAACCAGAATCGACTTTCCGGCACCCGTTTCGCCCGTTATCGCCGTAAAACCCTGGTGAAAACCGATGTCAAGGTGATCAATGAGCGCATAATTTTCTATCGTAAGATGTGTCAGCATTTAGTCCGCACAAACTATTTCTGAATTATTTTCTGGTATGTCATTGCATTAGAGGGATCTATCTCATTAAGGACTTTGACTGCATTTGTTTTTTCAGTCGGCGCCCCTTCTGAAAAAATGTTTACAAATTCATCCCTTTTGGAATCGGAAATAATCTGAAGCATTAAAAGGCCAGGGCGGGCTTGTTTAACCTGCCGCAGGTATTCTAATGTTCCAAGAATGACCTGCCGGCCTTTTTCAGGGGTATCGTACATGATATCAAGGCCTTTTAAATGATATTCATAATAAAAGGTTCGGATGCCTGCATAAGACGAGTTAGTCAGGTTTTCAAGCAGCCAGTAGCGGTTTTTTGTGCTTTCGGCCGACCCCCAGCCTTTGTAATCAGTCGATTGCGCCGAATTCACAATATTCAGTGCTGCGTCATAATAAGGAGTCCCTCCGTTCAGACTGAATGAATCAAAATCAAGCCCGATCATTATATAAGCATAAAATGCAAGAATGGAAGTAAGGTTGGATGAAAATGTTCCGGTGCTAAAGTTCAATGGCTGGTTTTCAATATATTCTATTTCGACGTCCTTATCGATATAGTTGAAAAGAACAGAATTATAAGATGAATTAAAGACAGGCCTTCTTAAAGCAAGAGTCATATCACACCTGAAAAAATCAGGAGAAGGGCGGTCTTTTACATTGATCAGAATTGAGCATTCGATTCTTTCATTGTATTTGTAATTGTAATTTGTCCAGTTCTGATTGTTCATAAACTCATAGATGGCATTTCTCAGGGTTTCATAAACCCTTTTATCGGTTCCCTGGATTTGCTGAGTATTGATTTCAACACTACAGATCAATTCCTGCGAATGAGCCTTCATAAGGATTAAGCTCAGGAGGAATATTATAATTATCTTATACATGAAGTTCAGGATTAACTAAATAATTACAATAATTTAATAATCAAATTATTGATTCGATAATATCAATGATATCTTTTGCGACTTCCTTTTTTGGTTTCAGTGGAAAGTGCTGGATCTGGCCTGTCCTGAAAAGGACTGATATTTTATTAGTCGGAGATTTAAATCCGGCACCGGCCTGGCTAAGCGAATTTAAAACGACAAGATCAAGGTTTTTACTCATTAATTTCTCCCTGGCATTTTCTTCTTCATGATCAGTTTCAAGAGCAAATCCGATAAGTACCTGGCCCGTTTTTTTCGATTTCCCAAGTTCTGCCAGAATGTCACGCGTTGGTAAAAGTTCGATTTCAATTGCATGACCGGATTTTTTCAACTTAGATCTGGACTTAACCACTGGTTTATAGTCTGCCACTGCAGCAGCCATAATGATAATTTCAGCGGAATCCTTTACGGCCATGCATTTTTCATACATTTCATCTGCAGATGTCACATCGATTCTCGCGATCGCGGTGTGTTCAATCTCGAGGCTTACAGGCCCCGTAACCAGTGTCACGTCAGCCCCTTTTGAAGCCAGTTCTTCGGCAATTGAAAAGCCCATCAGGCCTGAAGAATGATTGCCGATATAACGGACAGGGTCAATGGCTTCGTAAGTCGGACCGGCAGTTACCAGTACCTTTTTACCGGTCAGCCCGGATTTTTTATTTGAAAAGTAATCATTAACCAGGTCAAAGATGTTCTCAGGCTCTTCCATTCTGCCCGCGCCGCTGAGTCCGCTGGCGAGTTCTCCTACAGCAGGTTCAATAAGGATATTTCCAAAAGACCTGAGTATCTCTATATTCTTTTGTGTTGCCGGATGCCTGAACATATCCAGATCCATCGCCGGGGCAAAGAAAACGGGACATTTAGCTGATAAATAAGCCGCAAGGAAAAAATTATCGGCTTCTCCGTGAGCCATTTTCGCAAGGGTATTAGCCGTCACCGGTGCAAGCAAATAAATGTCAGCCCACATGCCAAGTTCCACATGGCTGTTCCATCTGCCATCCTGCGGATTAAAAGGTTCAATAATTACAGGATTACCAGATAAGGTTGAAAGCGTTAAGGGCGTAACAAAGTCCGTGGCAGCTTTAGTCATCATCACCCTCACCTCTGCTCCTGCCTTTTTTAGCAACCGGATAAGGGTGGGCGTTTTAAAAGCTGCAATACTTCCGGTAATCCCGATAACTATTTTCTTACCTTTTAGCATAGCTGGTCTTAATGTGGTTTTTTCTTCTTCAAATCCTTATGCGGGTTGCGAAAATATACCTGATCGTTAAGATATTCATTGACAGCAATCAGGGTAGGCTTTGGCAGCCTTTCATAAAACTTTGCAATCTCTATCTGCTCTTTATTCTCAAATACTTCTTCAAGATTATCATTGGTCGTTGCGAATTCCTCAATTTTTTTATTGAGTTCATCCTTCAGCTCAAGGGCTATCTGGTTGGATCTTTTAGAAATAATGACGACGGTTTCATAAATATTGGACGTTTGCTCGCTGAATTTCCGTGTATCACGGGTCACAGCTTCGGAGTCGGTCTTGATTTTTTTATAATCCATATTATTGAAGTTTATTATTATCAGATTTCTTTTTTGAGGTCGAGATACCCTCTATTTCATTCATCACCAGTCGGTTCATGCTTTTGGCCTCTTTAAGATATTTTGTCTCGGGGAACTGAAAAATCAGTTCATTATAAGAGTCCAATGCCGATTGATAACGTTCGGGTTGTTTTGATAAAATGCTGTTTTCAGCATAATTAAAACTCGATTTAAAGATTGAAAAAAGGATTTCCTCCTTGTATTCCGTTTCCGGGTATGCCTTCAGTATATTTTTGTAGGAATAAATAGCGGCCTCATATAGCCTCATTTTAAGATAAAGATCTGCAATATCAAGATCTTTCCTAAGCAGTTTTGCCCTCAGCTGGTCGATGAGTTTAGTTGCTTCCTCAACCCTTGCGCTCTGCGGGTAAAGGTCAATAAAAAGCTGCAGTTCCTTGATGGCTGTATAGGTATTTGTCTGATCAAGGCTGGAAACAGGCGAATCCAGGAAATAACAATAGGCATTCATGTACATTGCTTCTTCCGCGAAGGCGCTCCTGGGGTAATTATTTACAAACCTTTTGAAATAATAGCTGCCCAGCACATAGTCATCCTGGTGGTAATAGCAATAAGCATAATAAAACTGCATTTTTTCGGCTTTTTCCGTTCCCTGGTAAAAATTGATCAATTGCTGAAATAGCTGAAGAGCATGGTAATAGTCTTTCTTATCATAATAATCGATAGCCGCTGCGTACTTAGCTTCATTGTCGGTGCTTTTTATTAATTTCTGCTGCTTTCCGCAGCTAACCAACACAAGCACAATCAAGAGGAGGAATATTTTAGGCCGGTGAAAAAACATCGTGCAAAAGTACTATTTTTTTGGTTTACCCTTAACGCACCTGAAAGTCAATTATTACATTTTCAATTCATTTGTAACAACCCGAATTATTAATACTTTTGCCGCTTAAATTGCAATGAACATTTATTCTAACTCTTAAAATCAAATAAAGTGGATATTTTTAAGAAGATTGCAGAAAAGACCAGTCCTTTAGGAAAGTATTATGAAGCAGGTCATGGCTATTATTTGTTTCCAAAACTTGAGGGTGAAATTTCCAACAAAATGATCTTCAATGGCAGTGAAAAGCTCATATGGAGCCTGAACAATTACCTGGGCCTGGCAAATCATCCTGAAGTGAGAAAAACCGATGCGGAAGCAACGGCAAGATTCGGTCTGGCATACCAAATGGGCGCGAGGATGATGTCTGGCCAGACGGTTTACCATGAGCAATTTGAGAAAGAAATTGCCGAGTTTATGGGTAAAGAATCTGCTTATCTTTTAAATTACGGGTATCAAGGAATGGTCTCTCTCATACAGACCCTTGTAGATCGCAAAGATGTAATCGTATACGATTCGGATTCACATGCCTGCATCATTGACGGGATGCTGCTCCACTTCGGGAAAAGGTTTGTATACCCGCATAATAATATGGAAAACCTTGAGAAAGGATTACAAAGAGCTTCCAGGATCACCCAGGAAACGGGTGGAGGGATATTGGTCATCACCGAAGGTGTTTACGGTATGGCAGGAGACCTGGGTAATCTCAGGGAAATTGTCAAATTAAAGGAGAAATATCAGTTCAGGTTACTGGTCGATGATGCGCACGGATTCGGGACAATGGGCAAAACAGGCAGGGGCACGGGTGAATACCTTGGCGTTCAGGATGAGATCGATATATATTTTGCCACATTCGCGAAAGCTTTTGCAGGCATCGGAGGCTTTATTGCCTCTGATAACGATGTGATAAGATTCCTGATGTATAACCTCAGATCCCAGATCTTTGCAAAATCCTTACCTGTCGCCATGACTATCGGGGCCTTAAAAAGACTGGAAATATTAAAAAATGAACCGGAACACAGAGAAAAGTTGTGGACAATCGTGAATGCCTTACAAAAAGGTCTTCGTGAAAAGGGCTTCAATATTGGAAAGACCGAATCACCAGTCACCCCCGTTTATTTTTCCGGAGGCGTAAGTGAAGCCACACAGATTACTTATGAACTTCGCGAAAAATACAACATATTCTGTTCCATCGTAGTTTATCCGGTTGTTCCCAAGGACGTGATCATGCTTCGGTTAATCCCGACGGCAGTTCATACACTTGAAGATGTTGAGTACACTATTAACGCATTTGCTGAGGTCAAGAAAAAACTTGATGCCGGTGGATTCTCTGACGGGAAGATCAAAAGTGCACATAATGAATAGAACTCTTTCAGCCGATGCTTGATTTTGCCATGAAGCGTTCAGGCCATGCCATCCGATATAAATGAACAAAAGCGGCCTTATTCTTCTGTCTATAAAATTTATAGAAGGGTACGTTTCATAAGGCATAAAAAGAAGCTTTTAAAAAATAAAAGGCTCGAAATTAAGCATGAAGAACTGCTCGAAAAGATCGAGCAGCTGCAACGGATAAAAGATTTTAAGTCTTCGGAAAAACAAAGAAAGATACTCAAGGCAAAAGCAGAACGTGTCGAAGCAAAGTATAAAAAAAGAGAAATTGAGGAAGAATTCCGCCAGCGAAATATTCTGGCTAAACTGGAATGGGAAAAACTTACCGCAGAGGCTAATAAAAAGGCTAAGAAAGAGCGATTAAACGAGAAAAAGGCAAGAATAAGGCTTTTCTTGTCAGAAAGTCTGAACCTTTTCAGAAATTTCTATATTTCATTCCGTTCTATAAATATCGGTACAATCAGGAAGATATTCATGGCCATAAAGGACAATGCTCCCAATAGCAGGCGCTTTATCCTGATTTCCTTCAATTCCACGATATTTTTCCTGCTGGCATATTTTAGTCTGTTCTTTATTTCACAAATAGTAACTCTAATTACCGCCAGTTTCTTTAATTACCCCACCACGTTATACTATTACGAGATCTATTTCAATATCAGCCAGGAAGCATGGTATCCTGACTCAGTCAAAACAATATTTTCTTCGGGTCCGCTGATTGGATTTGTCATTGGTATTACATCTCTAATCATTTACAGTAATCTCCATGAACTGACCGGGCCATACAAGCTTTTCTTCCTATGGGGCTTTTTGCACGCGGTCAACATGCTTTTCGGAGCCTTGCTGGTCGGCACTTTATTTGAAACGGGTGTAGGACATGTTATCAGCTGGATGTATGTTATGGACACGGGGAAGGTTCTATATTCCATTATATCTGTCTTTTTACTTGTAATTACAGGACTGATATCAACAAGGCAGTTTTTGATTTCGGGCAATACTTATTTTAACGAAATAAATCAAACCAACAGGACGTCATTTATTATTGCCCAGGTTTTCATGCCTTATCTGGCAGGGAATGTTTTGCTTATCCTGCTGAGGCTTCCGCGCTTTATTTTTTATGATACTTTTATTGGCATTGCGCTGATCATATGCATCATTCCCGTTTTGTTGACATACCGGTCATATCATGAATTCTATTTTGAAGAGGATGAGAAGAAACCCCGGCTGGTAATTAGAGCCTTGGTTTTCCTTGCGATAGCCGTCCTTATTTTCAGGGTAGCCGAGGAAATTGGAATTCATTTCTGAGGCTGAATCCGCATCAGCGGCTTATAATTACCTTTTTTATCCCATTGCCTTTTCCCGTTTCAAACGTGATAAAATACAAACCTGAATCAAGAGATTGTAAATTTATTTCACTGTCTGAAATATTTATAGGTTGCCGGTATATTTCTTTTCCCGTAAGATCAGAAACCATAATTTGATCAACATTTACGGATGATTCAAAATGCAGCATATCCCCATGGAGCGGATTTGGGGAGATTTGAATCATGCTACTCAGATCCTGGCTTTTAATTCCACCAACGCCTTGGGGCACAAGCTTAATATCCAGGATTGTTGCCTGATGGTTAGCTACGGAAATGTTATTTCTGACTTGTGTGATGTAATTGGGTGCAGAATACTTTACAGTATAATTTCCTGCAAAAAGAAGCCTGTGATAATCACCGGCCGGCAGGGCAGAATAAACCCAGGAACTATCGAGTTCATGAAGCACCACATAAACCTCCGCCTTTACGGGCCATCCTGTCACTGAATCTTTAACGGTTCCACGAAGGCCGAACGTCGATTGTTCCATATAGTTAAGCATCGATCTGTAATTATATTGCCAGTAATAAGGCAAAGAATCAGGCTCCAGCAATCTCGTATTCGATATTTCAAGCGTGAATTCTCTGTCCTGCTGGAAATAATTCATATAATCCTGCCTACCCCCCGTCACTCTGTACCATGCATAGCCATTGGTGATCCCGTTATCGAAATCTTTCATGTAGCCCCACGGGCAGTTAGCATGTATAGTATCCGCATATTCATGGCATACATATTGCCACCAATTATCATCTGCAGCCAGCCTGCTCCAGGTATCCCACGGGTAGTTGCAAACCGTAGCTCCACCGTGAAAATTGGCAGAAGAAGTAAAGTGATTGTTCGAAGCCATGTCCATGAAATGTATGGTTTCCGTCTGCCAATCTTCGCCGTCAGGATGTGGCCCTTCCTCAGGGTCGGGATAATTCCGGTTCAGATCAACCCAGTTGGCGTTGTACCTCCTGGCCCCGTTAACGGTGGAGTTCCCGCCGGCATAGGTTCCGTCAGGATTAGCCAACGGATTGATCCAGATTTCAATATTGTCGACCAGGCTGGTCACCCTCGGATCAGTTCCGTAATTTGACAACAGGTAATCGATCAGTCTTAAATTTAAAATATATCCTGTCAGTTCATCCCCATGGATACTTGATGTATAAAGAAATTGCGGCTCATTTTCCCGGTTCCATCCGTTGGCGGAAATTTTAGCGACCAGAAGTTCTCTTCCCTGCACGGTGGTCCCAATAGAAAAAACCTGGCATAGATTCGGATATTCAGCCTGATACTGGTTCATCATGGCAACATAAGCATCGTAAGTCGGATAAAAGTCCCATTCATCGATATCCCGGATATCAACTGATGATTTCATGTTAAGGAACCCGCTGAAATCACCAGGATGCGGTAAAATCTGGTAGGATAAGCCGAAATCGAGAAAGCGGGAAAATCCTTTCTTATTTGCGTATGCATATATTCTTCCGTTATCACTGATTTTATCGATAGAAATTATCCGGCCCAGATTCAGTATGGTCGATCGGCTGTCAGATTGAAAACAAAAGAATTGTTCCCCGTCTTTTTCATAAAGCCTGTCAAGTACTTCGTCTTTTGAGCTGACCTGGCAAATGGCGGCCAATCCCGTTAAAATAAGAGATACAAATATGAAAACGGATTTAGTTATGAAATTTTTCATTGTCTTCAGACAGTATTAAACGTGATCCAATCAATTGATTTCGGGCTGCTTTTTTAGTAAAAAATCTATTTGTTCAGAGATGATGGAATGGACATTTTTATTCACTTTGGCCAGCGGCAACCTGACATTGCTTTTGCAGAGGCCGATTATTTCCATAGCTGCCTTAATGCCCGAAGGGTTGCCATCCATGAACAAAGCATTGGTAAAAGTAAGCAGGTCATAATGAAGGTTTCTTGCCTTTGAAAATTTACCTTTAAGGCAAAGGCTGACCATTTCAGAGAATTCTACTGGAAATGTATTGGCAACCACAGAAATAACTCCGTCCGCGCCAAGTGCCAACAAAGGAAGAGTAAGAGCATCGTCGCCGGAAATGACAAGAAAGCCCTGAGGCCTGTCTTTCAAAATGTCCATACTTTGCAGCAGGTTTCCGGATGCCTCTTTGATCCCTATGATATTACTGAAATCTTTTGCAAGCTTAAGAGTAGTTTCAGCTGTTATATTTAAACTGGTTCTTCCGGGGACATTATAAAGTATAACCGGGACGGGGCATGCACCTGCAATTGCCTTATAGTGAAAATAAATACCTTTTTGCTGTGGTTTATTATAATATGGGCAAACTGAAAGAATGGCATCAATGCCGTCAAAAGAAGTGGCTTTTATGGTATTGATAACTTCTTGCGTGCTGTTACCACCCAAACCGGCAACGACAGGAACGCGCTTATTCACTATTTCCACGACAAATTCAATGACGGCGACCTTTTCGTCGCGGGAAAGAGTAGCTGATTCGCCTGTAGTACCAAGAGCTACAATATAATTGACGCCCCCGGCAATTATATGTTCAATTATTTTTTCGAAGGAGCCGAAATCTATATTTCCCGAATCATGAAAAGGGGTGATAATTGCTACACCTGTTCCTTTAAAACGATCAGCCATCTGTTTTTGGATTTAAAATTGTCAAGTATTCATGGATATTGTTCAGAAAATCAATCTGGTTATGGTTTTCTTCGGAAAGCAACATAATATCATAAATCTTAGCCAGTTCATCATATTTTTTAGCGGGCATATCCTTATTATATGCTCCTACTTTCAACCTGGCTTTTGACATGCCGGCAATATATTTTAAAGGAAATACATTTTCAGAAGCTATATTGATGCAAATATCGAAATCCGTCTCGACAAAATCCTGAACGCAGGGAGCTTTTGGGAGAAAGAAAAAATTCAGTTGCTTCGGATTAAAAAAATCAAATGAAAGAACAGGGAGGAAATGATTGGAGATGATTTTATTGCTGGCAAAACCGAGTGCTTTTACCTTAATTTTATTTTCCTGCAATTTCTGAAAATATTTCTGAATCGAATAGTAAATGCCTTCTTCTGTCAATTCAAAAAGAATGCCCACGGAACCGGCGGAATTTATGCTTACAAGCTTCTTGTCTCTTTTAAGGGATGCAATACCCTTATGCAGAAAATAGTTACCGGCATTGATTCTGATTTGTCGTATCGGATTCATCTTATTTTTAGAAGGGATTTGTAAAATTAACAAGAATTCTTTCAAATTCAAACATTATCATCGAATTTCCAGCTATTTTCTATTTTCCCAAAATACATCCTGTGATAATCCTTTAATGGATAATTTGAATCGATTTTTGGATCAAGGAAGTTCCCCGGTTGTAAATCCTGGCAATATAGTTTCCTGCACTCAAAAACCAGCCTGGCGCCTTTAAAAAAGATATTCCCTCTTTCTGTTTCCATAGGGATTAATCCGGTCCCGGCTATTTTGTCTACATCCTTGCCTGATTTTGATCCGCAAAAGTTTAAAATCTTTCTGTACCCTTTTCCGAAAAAGCAAAGCGTAAACCAGTCGTATTTCTCAAGGAACGTGAAGGTATACCGGGTAGGCCTGACAAAAATAAACGCTACTGGCTGATTCCAGATAATCCCAAAACCTCCCCACGAAGCAGTCATAGTGTTAAAATGACCGCCGGTTCCCGAAGTGATGAGCATCCAGTCTTTATCCAAGAGACGGAAAACGCTTTCATTAATCGCATAAGGATCAATTATTTTCATTGTTTACATTTGTTTTTATTACCCGCTTCAAAGAAAGCAAATTTAAAGGGTTTGATCCAAGGTTTTTTATATTTTTTTGTGTGAATCGCAGAACCTGGTCATAATAAAGGATGACAACAGGCGCCTCGTCCATCATGATCCGGTTCATTTGCCTGTAAATATCAATACGGTCTCCTTCCAGGGCCGTCCGTTGAGATTTTTCATAAAGGGAATCGTACACTTTGTTCTCAAACCTGGAGTAGTTCGGGCCGGTTGGCGCCAGGTTTTTACTGGTGAATAGGGAGAGATAATTTTCTTCGTCGGGATAATCCGCAATCCACGAAGCCCTGAAAAAGTTGATCTTCGAAAATGCTTTCATTTGCATTAATGTGGCAGCAGGATTGACTTCTATGTTGATTTTAAGACCGATATCGGCTAACTGATGTTGCAGGTACTTAAAAAGATCGACGTATTCAGCTGTAGTATGCAGGGTTAGTTCAGGGATTTTTTCCGGGTCATCATAACCGGCCTGCCTGATGAGCCGGCGGGCACTGGCCGGATCATAATCATACAAGGCCCTGGAAGAATCGAAGGCCGGCAAGCCGGGTGGAATTATTCCATAAAGCCCCGGGTACCCGATGTTGTTCCTCAGGTAACGGATCATCTTTTTGCGATCGAACCCATAATTTATGGCCTGCCTGATTTCTTTGTGCCTCAGCGGGCTTTTTTTGACAATATCAAGGTTGGTGTCGATCAGGATACCAAGATATTCAGTGTTTAAGTATGGCTCTGTCAGCATATTAAACCTGGTGCGATACTTTTCCCTCATTTGACCATCCCTGGTCAGCAATTCATCTTTATATGACTGATCAATGCCGGAAATAAAGTCCAGGTTACCTTTCACAAATTCAAGAAAGGCAGATTGCTTATCGATAAGAAAAGTGACCGCGACAGCATCCAGATACGGAAGCCGCTTCCCACGTTCAAATTCAAAATATTTTTCATTTTTAATAAGGACCAGTTTCACATTTTCTTTCCAGGCCCCAAAACGAAATGGCCCTGTTCCGGACGGGTTTCGCCTGAAATCGCCGGCAGGGCCGCCGATCACTTCCCTTGGTACAACGCTGCAATAAATCATTGTCAGAATGCCGGCGAAAGGTTGAAATGGCTCGGAAAGCACTATCCTGAGTGTAGAATCGTCAACGGCATCGAATGCATAACCATGGTCAGTCCGGGCAACTTTACTGAAAACCCAGGCCCCGGGTGAAACCAAAGAAGGATCCAGAATCCTGTAAAAACTGAAAATGAAATCATTAGCCGTGACAAGCCTGCCTTTTCCGCCTTCAAATGCCGGATGGTCATGAAAATAAACATCAGTGCGCAGGTGAAACAGATAATTTGTTCCGCTGCTGTCAACACTCCATTCTTTAGCAATACAAGGGCATATACGCAACTGGCTGTCAAGCTGGAGCAAACCGTTATAAATTTGATTGCAAGCCCATATGTTAGCCTGGTCCTTTGCGAACGCCGGGTCCAGGGAAGTTATATTGGAAGATTCATTGTATCGGAATACGGTATGGGATATATCATTCTTATAAGGAGAATGACAGGAATACAAACCAATAACAATGAAGAGTATGGCAATTAACCTGCGCATCCTGCCGGAATTTATCACAATGATAAGAAAAATCTGTACGCCTGGTTTAGTCGTTTGATGAGGATGATGCGGCTTCAGGGTTCACATCCAGATCAAGAGGGTTTTTTATCTTTTTCTTTTCCAGGGCATAATCAATCACATCGCTCATTTTTTCGACAAATATAAAATTCAGGCCCTCGATATATTCTTTTTTAACTTCTT
The DNA here is from genome assembly GCA_963823285.1 of uncultured Bacteroidales bacterium. GTDB lineage: Bacteria > Bacteroidota > Bacteroidia > Bacteroidales > JAGOPY01 > JAGOPY01. Next base: position 611,296 of record CAWGKX010000014.1, read on the forward strand.
CCAGGTCTTTCTTATTCTCAACCGAAAGGATAATATTTTTGATCTTTGCCCTCTTGGCTGCAAGTATCTTTTCTTTTATTCCGCCTACCGGCAGCACCTTGCCCCTCAGCGTGATCTCTCCCGTCATTGCAAGATCCGAATGAACTTTTCTCTGGGTAAAGGCAGATGTGAGAGCAGTAAGCATGGTTATCCCCGCCGAAGGGCCGTCCTTGGGCGTCGCGCCTTCAGGCACATGCACATGAACGTTCCAGTAGGTGAAAATCCCGGGATCCAGGCCAAGACCGGGCGCATGCGATTTCAGGTATTCATACGCAATGCTGGCTGATTCTTTCATGACATCCCCGAGGTTTCCGGTCAGGGTCAGATTTCCTTTTCCCCTGCTCAGGCTGACTTCAACAAAAAGGATCTCCCCTCCTGCTGCCGTCCAGGCAAGGCCTGTCACGACACCCGGGACATCTATTTTAGTATCCCTGTCTTTCTGGTACTGAGGGGCTCCTAAAACCTTATCGAGATCCTTATAGCTGACTTTAGGATCATAATCCTCATCCATGGCGACGAATTTAGCCCTGTTACGGACGATCTTCGCAATTACCTTTTCAAGGGACCTGACCCCGGATTCGCGGGTATAATCGTCGATAATCTTTTCCAATATCCTTTTAGAGAAAACCACCTGGTTCTCTTTCAAACCATGCTCTTTGATTTGTTTTGGCACCAGATGCCGCTTTGCGATCTCTACTTTTTCTTCAAGAAGGTACCCGCTAAGGTCGATCACTTCCATCCTGTCGCGAAGGGCTGGATGAACCGTAGAAAGTGTGTTTGCTGTGGCAAGGAACATCACCCTGGAAAGATCGAATGTAATTTCCAGGTAGTTGTCGTAAAATTCGAAATTCTGTTCGGGGTCAAGGATTTCAAGCAGGGCAGCCTGGGGATCTCCCTGGAAGTTATTGCCGCTCACTTTATCTACTTCATCAAGTACAAACACGGGGTTGGCCGATCCCGCTTTCCTGAGGCTCTGGATAATACGGCCCGGCATAGCGCCTATATATGTCTTCCTGTGCCCCCGCAATTCGGCTTCATCACGCAATCCGCCAAGAGAAACCCGGATGTAATTCCTTCCCAAAGCCCTTGCGATCGATTTGCCGAGGGAGGTTTTGCCGACTCCCGGAGGTCCGACAAAACATAATATGGGCGACTTCATGTCATTTTTTAATTTCAGGACGGCCAGGTGCTCAATGATCCTTTCTTTGATTTTTTCCAGCCCGTAATGATCCTGATCCAATATCTTCTGTGCTTTTCTCAAGTCAAAACTATCAATCGTGAATTCATTCCAGGGAAGTTCTATCAAGGTTTCCAGATAATTCATCTGGATAGAATATTCAGCTGCCTGGGGATTCATTCGTTGCAGCTTTTTAAGTTCCTTGTCAAAGGCATCTGCCACCTTTGCAGACCATTTCTTTTTAGAGGCCTTGGTCTTCATATCGGAAATTTCCTGTTCATGAGGGCTCCCGCCAAGTTCCTCCTGGATAGTCTTAAGTTGCTGGCCGAGTAGGTAATCGCGCTGCTGCTTGTCCAGGTCCAGTTTAACTTTGTCCTGGATCTGTGTTTTCAGTTCAAGCATATGCAGTTCTTGCGCCAATGCGGCAAGAACTTCATTGGCCCGCTTCATGAGATCAGGTATTTCCAGGAGCTTTTGTTTCTCAACCAGTTCAATATTCAGGTTGGAAGAGACAAAATTCACCAGGAAAAACGGACTGTCTATGTTATTAATGGCAAAGACTGCTTCTGATGGGATATTTGGAGAAAGCTTGATGATCTGTATAGCCAGGTCTTTCAGCGATGCAATGAGGGCCAGGAAGTGCTCATTTTTTTCGAGAATCTTATCGAAATCGGCGAGATCTTTGATTTTTGCCCTGAAATAAGGTTCATCCTGGATGAAGCTTTCGATCCGAAACCGTTTTTTCCCCTGGATGATGACGGTGGTGTTGCCATCAGGCATCTGCAGAATCTTGATTAGATGTGCCACAGTTCCAACCTGGTAGAGGTCCTTTTCTTCCGGATCCTCAATGTTTGAATCTTTTTGAGCAACAACACCGATGGTCCTGTCATTCCGGTATGATTCCCTGATCAGCCTGATGGATTTATCACGTCCCACGGTTATCGGTATCACCACTCCGGGAAAAAGCACAGTATTTCTAAGCGGAAGAATAGGTAATGAATCCGGGAGCTTTTCAGCCTGCATAATCTCTTCTTCCTCAGACGAAAGAAGGGGAATGAATTCAGTGTCGTTGTCTATCCCGTCTGAAAGTCCCTTTATATTAAAAAGCTTATCCATATTATTTGTGTCAAATTGTCAGCCAATGCCGTCAAACCCGGCGTGTATTAAATATTTTATCAGTGGAGGATTTGAAAGTCATGATCATACCCGTTTCTTATTTTAACGGTGTACCTTGTATTGTCAACTAATGTGCCAAAAGATATCAGTCTATAAAATGAATCTGACGATTTCTTATCAGGTGATTATGGTTGCGGTTCTTTGGCCAGGTTATAAATATCCCGGAGAATTTCTTCATCCGCCTTGCTAAAATCAAGGCCACGGCGCTGGTAAACTCTCCTGGCCACGGTGACAGCATGATCGATCTGATAAGGTTTAATTCCGGCAGAACTGCCCCAGGCAAAACTTGGAATGAAATTTCTCTGGTAACCTGATCCGAAAATATTGGAATTTATCCCGACAACTGTCCCGGTATTGAACATAGTATTTATGCCGCATTTGGAATGATCGCCCATGATAAGACCGCAAAACTGCAATCCCGTGTTGACAAAGGCCTGATCCGCATAATTCCACAGCTTGATAAGCTCGTAGGTGTTTTTAAGGTTTGAAGTGTTGGTATCGGCGCCAATATTGCACCATTCGCCAATGACAGACTGCCCCATAAAACCGTCATGAGCTTTATTTGAGTAGCCTAAGAACACTGAATTGTTTATCTCTCCCCCTACTTTACAAAAAGGACCAACGGTAGTCGGGCCGTAAATCTTGGCTCCCATCTTAACGACAGAATGTTCCCCAAGAGAAAAAGGCCCTCTTATCAGGCTGCCTTCCATTATTTCAGCATCTTTCCCTATATAAATGGGACCGGTTGTGGAATTCAAAACTGCGCATTCGACTTTTGCACCCTTTTCTAAAAATACCCGGTCGCCTAAAACACGGTTCGACGCACTGATTGTTTCAGAACTTCGTTGGTGGGTAATTAACTGGAAATCACTTTCCAGGGCTTTGCCGTTAAGTCCGAAAATATCCCATGTATGAGTGATCTTAAGTAAGGGAATTTTAGACTGCCTCATATTTACTTTATCGACTTTTTCAACATCAAGCTTATCCAGTTCGACAGCCTGCAAACGCATAGCAATGATAGAATCGCCCTGTATAAGTACTTCTCCGGTTTTAAGTGTAAGTATTTCATTGACCAGTTTCTCCTCCGGGCAAACTGATCCGTTGATCATGATATTATCATCTTCCCTGACGATAGGAAATTTCTTCCGCAGGTAACCTTCTGTCAATGTAGAAGTTTTTTGTCCCAGGAAAAGCTCCCATTTCTCCCGAATCGTCATTATCCCGATCCTGAGATCAGCGACGGGACGCAAGTACGTGAGCGGGAACAGGTTGCTCCTGCGAAAACTATCAAAAAGGATAAAATTCATTTTTTATATTTTAATGTAAAAATAAAAAAAAAAGCCCTCTGCATTTGCAAAGGGCTGATATATCCTGAGAGCCTTTTTAACCGGCCGGGTTTTCTTTCTTATCCAGGTGTTGTTTATACCTGTTCTTGAATTTATCGACCCTTCCGGCAGTGTCGACCAGTTTCATCTTACCGGTGAAGTAAGGATGAGACGTGCTGGAAATTTCAAGTTTGATCAGAGGGTATTCTTTACCGTCTTCCCAGGTAATGTTTTCTTTTGACTTTGCTGTCGACTTGGTCATAAATGCATAACCATTGGACATATCTTTAAAAATAACAAACCTGTAATCTTTTGGGTGAATATTTTTTTTCATTGCATTATCCTTTTCAAATTCGGGCTGCAAAGGTAGAACTTTTATTTGAACAACAAAATTGCCGGAGCAAATTTCAATCTATTTTTTTTGCAAATTCATTAAAAACTCCATTGTATCGATATTATCAGCATAATCCCAGAGTTCCGGAAACTGGCTTTTCCCCGGAGCAATTGAATCGATGATCTCTTTGTTGCAAGAGACAATACACTGAATTTTATCCCTCAGGGAGGACAACTGCCGGTTAAGTATATCTACGGAAGAATAAAACTCCGTATGCACCACAGAAACAGGAGAAATTAATGAAGTATCGGGTTTTATGAGCAGGAAACCGTTATCGCTATGCGCGATCCTGTTAATCAGAAGGATAGATTTCTGATAATCATAATTATTAAGGTATTTATGCAAATTTGAAAGGAAAGAGTATTTTTCAAAAAAAGGGAAGAGCTTTTCAACCTCATATCCTGCGGGAAGGTAAAGTTTTGAAACATTACGGCATCCAAGTCCAAAATACATGAATATATCATCCGCCAGTTTTTTCAGCTCCTCCCCTGTTTCATGGCCTGTTATAACCGCCACGCTGTTCCTGTTTTTCCTGATAATATGGGGGAACCTGCCAAAGTAATAATCAAAATACCTGGAAGAGTTATTGCTGCCAGTTGCTATAATGGCATCGAAATTTCTCAACGGTCCTTCAGAAAAGATGAAACGGTCGGATAATTCCGGATCAATATTGCATAGTACCCTGATGATTGCGGGAATCAATTGGTCATCCGAAGCAGAAAGCTTGATTAGCGCATGATAACCTGATGCCAGGATGCATATAAGGTCGTGCAGGCCGACCATAGGGATATTCCCTGCCATGATAATTGCGATAGTACGGGGATTCTCAGCCCGGAATGATTCCAGATGGTAATTACCGATCCATCGGGCTATTTTCCGTTCCTTCAACGCTTCGGCCCAGGCATTACAGGCAAAGCTGACAAAAGACGGGATAAACCATTGATTATGAGAGTAGCTTTCCCCAACGGCATCTGAAAGGGTCCGGTCGGCCCTGAACTTATCATCATGGACTTTCCCTGCATCCTGAATACCTGAAGCGTAAAGGAATGCATTTCCTAATCCGGTCAAGTCATGTATAAGCTTATCAGGTTGGACCATCTGGCAAGGCGGAAATAAGCCGCAAATTTAGGCTTTATTTAAATAAACCTGTGCTTGCTTTTTACGCTACAAAAATTATATCTTTGCCTTTTGTATTTAATAATAAATAACCAAATCAAGGTAAAATATAAACAATATGAAAAAACACAATTTCTTTGCCGGACCATCAATATTACCGACATTTACGGTCGAAAAGACATCTGAAGCCATTATTAACCTGAACGGCATCGGTTTATCGTTAATGGAAATTTCACACCGCAGCAAGGATTTCCAGGCTATTATTGACGAAGCAGTCGCCCTCTTCAAAGAGTTATTAAATATCCCGGAAGGTTATTCTGTCATTTTTCTTGGAGGTGGCGCCAGCTTGCAGTTTGCTATGGTTCCCTATAATATGCTGGAAACCAAAGCAGCCTATCTGAATACAGGTGAATGGGCTACAAAAGCCATCAAAGAAGCCAAGCTTTTTGGCGAAGTGATAACAGTAGCATCTTCGGAAGACAAGACATTCAATTATATTCCACGCGGGTTCAGCGTCCCCAAAGATATAGATTACTTCCATGTCACTAGCAATAACACGATTTACGGGACCGAATTATTTGAAGACTTTAATTTTGGCGTACCGCTGGTTGCGGACATGTCATCTGATATTTTGAGCCGTCCGATCGATGTTTCCAGGTACGCGCTGATCTATGGCGGCGCCCAGAAAAACCTCGGTCCTGCAGGGGTCACATTCATTATCGTCAAGAATGATGCGGTCGGAAAAGTAACGCGTAAGATTCCATCCATGCTTAACTATAAGACCCACATCGATAAAGGATCGCTTTATAACACCCCGCCGGTAGTGCCGATATATGCCTGCCTGCAGACACTCAAATGGTTGAAGGAACTTGGAGGAGTCAAGGCAATAGAAAAGATGAACATTCAGAAATCGGGTAAACTGTATGCGGAAATTGATCGCAATCCTTTATTCCGCCCCACTATTCCCAATCCCGCCGATCGTTCAAGAATGAACGTCTGCTGGGTTTTGAATGATCAATACAAGCACCTGGAAGCAGGTTTCCAGGAATTCGCAACTGCACAGGGGATGGTAGGCATAAAGGGCCATCGTTCCGTAGGTGGTTTCAGGGCATCACTTTACAATGCGCTTCCAATGGAAAGTGTTGATGCATTGATCACTACAATGCGGGAATTTGCGAATCAAAATTCGTAAGACAATCAGTTTAAATATTAATCATACTGTTATGAAAAAAGTATTGGTTGCCACCGATAAACCTTTTGCTGCCATTGCCGTGAAGGGAATCCGTCAAATTGTGGAGAACTCCGGCTATGAATTATTGCTCCTGGAAAAATACACTGACCCGGCTGATCTGATCAAAGCCGTCGCACAGGCAGATGCCATGATAGTCCGCAGTGACCTGGTCACACCCGAGGTGATCCGCGCAGGTAAAAACCTTAAAATCGTAGTGCGTGCCGGTGCAGGTTATGACAATATAGATCTTCCGTCTTCAACCGCTGCCGGCGTGGTTGTGATGAATACCCCGGGGCAGAATTCCAATGCGGTAGCCGAGTTGGTGTTTGGAATGATGGTCTACCAGATCAGGAATCATTTTAACGGCTCCTCCGGGACCGAATTGCTTGGAAAGTCCCTCGGATTGCATGCCTATGGCAATGTCGGCAAAAATGTTGCCCGGATAGCCAAAGGTTTTGGAATGGAAGTTTACGCTTTTGACCCGTTTATCAAAGCCGACGCCATGACTAAAGACGGCGTCACGCCGATGGCAGACGTGAAGGAAATGTATACTAAATGCCAGTTTGTTTCGCTGCATATGCCGGCTAATGACAAGACCAAAAAATCGATTAATTATGATCTTCTTTCAAAAATGCCTAAAGGTGCAACGCTGGTAAACACAGCCCGTAAAGAAGTGATCGATGAGGAATCGCTTCAGAAGGTATTTGCCGAAAGGGAAGATTTCAGGTATGTATCTGATGTTGCTCCGGATTGCCTGGAGGTACTGAAGGAGAAATTCCCGGGCAGGTATTTTGTGACGCCAAAGAAAATGGGAGCCCAGACCTCGGAGGCCAATGTAAATGCGGGCCTTGCGGCAGCCAGACAAATTGTGGATTTTTTTCAGAAAGGAGATACCCGTTTTAAAGTAAATTGATCAACCAAACATATGGAGGCTGTTTCGATGCAGCAATTGTAGTTAATTGAGAAACCGCCTCCCCTCTTTTATTATTCTAAAGTAAACCAATTAAAAGAAACTAAAATGGATGCTGCATCTTCTGAAAGAAATTTGACTTTCTTCAGGTTTGAAGACCTGAGAATTTACCACAAAGCTTTGGATTATATAACCTGGGTTCATAAGGCCACGCTGACATTTCCTGATTCCATAAAAGAAAATATCGGGTTCAGGTATAATGAATCGGCAAGATCCATTGCTTTGAATATTGCTGAAGGGTCGGCCAGGAACAAAAGCCAGTTCATATATTACCTGAAAATGGCTAAAAGCTCGGTCAGGGAATCACTTGTTCTGACTTCGGCGGTAAAAAAATTCGGATATTTAACAGATAAGCAGGAGGATGAATCAAGAAATTTTCTGATGGAACTGACTAAAATGATCGGCGCATTGATATCTTCCCTTCAAAGAGGACCATCTATTGGCCGTGATTCTGAAGACCTGGATGAGGACATGGAATTGCCTCCTCATCCGTTTGACTCTGAGAACTATTAAAACTAAAATTGAATCTTTAATAAAAACTTATGGCAGTTATTAAATCTTTCCGGGGACTCAGACCCCCCAGGGAAATTGTCAAAGATTTAGCTTCCAGGCCCTATGATGTATTGGATTCCGAGGAAGCAAGAGCAGAAGTGAAAGGTAATCAATATTCTCTTCTTCACATTATAAAACCCGAAGTCGACCTTCCACCGGAAGTGGATCATTATGCCCAGGAAGTATATGACAAAGCGGTCGAAAACTTCAGGAAGTTCCAGGATAAAGGCTGGCTGGTCGAGGATGGGGCAAGATATCTTTACATCTACGCTCAAACTATGAATGGTAAGACGCAATATGGCCTTGTTGCCTGTGCTTCCGTTGAAGATTATCTTAATGGCGTAATCCGCAAACATGAGCTTACCAGGCCTGACAAAGAAGAAGACAGGAAGAAACATGTCAGGGTCACTAATGCCAATATGGAACCGGTTTTCTTCACCTATCCTGCAAATCGCCAGGTAGACAGGATTATATCGGAATTTGTTTCCGCCCATACACCTGAATATGATTTTATCTCCACTGACGGGATAGGACATCATTTCTGGGTTATCAGCGATCAAAAAGTCATTGAGGAATTGATCCGGTTGTTCGGGGATATTCCTTACACTTACGTGGCTGATGGTCATCACAGGACCGCTGCGGCTGCGCTGGTCGGAAATGAAAAGAAGAACGCCAATCCGAAACATACAGGCACCGAGGAGTACAATTATTTCCTTGCTGTCCATTTTCCTGACGATCAACTTACCATCATCGATTATAACCGGGTTGTCAAAGATTTGAACGGGCTTGATAAAGAATCCTTTCTGGACAGACTAAAGAAGAACTTTGAGGTTGAAGAAAAAGGCCGGGATATATTTAAGCCCCGTCATTTACATAATTTCGGCATGTACCTTGGAGGGAAATGGTATTCACTGACGGCAAAACAGGGGACCTATAATGATCATGACCCCATTGGTGTTCTTGATGTGACCATCCTGTCCAATCTTATCCTTGATGATATACTGGGCATTAAAGACCTGAGAAGGGATAAAAGAATCGATTTTGTCGGTGGAATACGGGGACTGGGTGAATTGAAAAAACGTGTCGACAGCGGAGAAATGGCCTTGGCTTTTGCCCTCTTCCCTGTTTCGATGAAACAGCTCATAGATATTGCGGATAGCGGAAATATCATGCCACCGAAAACTACCTGGTTTGAACCCAAGTTGCGGAGCGGGCTTGTTGTACATAAGTTGGATTAATAATATTCATCGCCATGGAAATCAAACAAATAGTCCTGAGTACTTTAAAAAATTCGAAAGAACCTCTCAAGTCGGGTGAAATTGCCGAAAAATGCGGCCAGGGAAAAGATGCAGTTGACAAAGTCATCAAGGCGCTTTTAAAAGAAGACCTGGTTACTTCGCCAAAACGGTGTTACTATCAGGCCAAATAGGATTTATCAGAGGTCAAGGAAGTCCTGGAATAATACCTGGACGTAAGATTTTGCTTTCCTGATAAATGAGTCCTCTTGCTGCGGGGTTGTTCCTTCCGGGAAATCCTTCTTATAGAAATAATTCCACATCATACTATAAACGATTTCCCCTTCAGGTGATTTCCAGGCATAACCGTCATTCAGCACCATATATGCAAATTCAGGCCCATATGGATTGAAAAGATCTGACCCCCATTTAAATTCCGCTGCCGGAAGATTTAACTGTTTCAGGAGAGTTTTTGCTATACTGCTGTTATCAGCAATCCTGTCATCCTTAATTCCCCTGAATTCTTCTTTCAATACTTTGCCATAGAACATTAAAGGGATATGATGGTACTCATAGCTTTCATAACGCCAGTTCTTGTATGAATTGTGGCCATGGTCGGCAACGATAATGAAAAGCGTATTATCAAACCATGGCTGTTTTCGTGCCATTTCAAAATATTCACCCAGGCATTTGTCTGCATAATAAGCTGAATTAATGAACGGATTTTCAGGTCCGGCCCAGTCGATAACAGGTTCCATCGGATAATCATAAGGTGAGTGCGAACTCAGGGAAAATACGACACTGAAAAACGGTTCCTTCATATTCTTCAAATCCTCAATGTGTTTTTGATAAAGATAATGATCATGCACACCCAGACGGCCACGTGGAATGCCAGGATCTATGTCTCTTTCTTCCACAAGTTGCTCACACTGATTCCCGAGAAGATATGCCCGCAGGTTTCCATAATCGAGCTGGCCTCCGTAATAAAAGGATGAATTGTACCCCTCTTTGTCCAGTCTTTCAACAAGACTCGGAAACTTGGGGAATTTTGCAGGATTAGCCGTAAAAGTCGTATAAGGAAGGGCAGGAAGACCTCCTATAATGCTTGCAATACCTTCATGCGACCTGTTGCCGGAGCAGTAGAAATGCGTAAATAGCAGGCCATCTTTTTCCAATTTTGCGAATTCAGGCGTGATCCCCGGTTTGGCGCCCAGGGATTCAATCAGGTCAGCGGTCCAGCTTTCCATCAGCAGGATCACAATATTCGGCCTGGTATTTTTAAGAATGCTGATTGTAGTGTCCTTTTTCGTCCTTAAAATGTCATTTACAGTTGACCTGGCATCCTGAATATTGTAAAATTGATAATTGTTTGATTTTTTGTACCTGCTGGTTTCAAGGACATTGAATGCCAGATGATAACCGGAATTCACTGCGGTCCAGTTCAGGATACTGTGATTAGAATAAAATGCAGAGCTTTCGGAAATGGCAATATCATTAAAACCACCCCTGAGCATGACAAAAAGCGAAGGGATCGCGACAATGAAGAAAATAAACGGGTAAATGATATACCTTGACCGCTCTTTTACGGACAAATAAAATATCCTGGAGTAAAGGATATATGAACCGCCCGACACAATTATCAAAAAGAGAAGCAGACTGAAGAACTGTAAGGCAGAAATGGATTGGTAAGCCTCTCCTAAATTATGGAGATGCACGAAAGCGCCCGTATTCAGCTTATATTTCCATTCTGAAAATGATGCTAGCTCTATCGCTGTGATCAATGACCAGCAAAATATCAGGATATAGGTGTAAACTTTATTGACGATATTAAGCCAGTTGGCTTTGAACAATCCCTGGATAAATAGTATTAAAGCCGGAATAATCAGGATATAGCCTGTCGTTGCAGTATCGAGCTTCAGGGCGTACCAGAAAGAAAGCATCGCTTCCCCGGGTTTAATATGTTCAAGTGCGACTAATTTTATATGATACAGGAGGAAAATGACTCTCAGCAGGAAGAAGAAGACCATCCAGAATATGTACTGTCGGATGAGTGAGAAAAAAAGTCGTTTCACTTTTTAAAATTTAGGCGCAAATTTATTGATAAAGCCGGTAAATCTGTCATAAATTTGTTTGAACTTAAATTAGTCTGATGACCGTTCGCGAAAACCTGGCACAATTATATGGCGAAATTCCGCCCAATGTGAAAATTGTGGCAGTTTCCAAGACTATCCCGGCCGATACGATCATGGAAGCTTACCAGGCTGGCCACCGGCTGTTCGGGGAAAATAAGTCACAGGAGCTGATCTCAAAACAACCGGTTCTTCCAAAAGACATTAAATGGCATTTTATCGGTCACCTGCAGACTAACAAGGTGAAATATATCGCTCCTTTTGTGGAAATGATCGAATCCGTTGATTCCCTTAAACTTCTGCTGGAAATTAATAAGCAGGCAGAAGCAAGCAACCGCGTTATCAAGTGTCTTTTACAATTTTATATTGCCAGCGAAGAATCCAAATTTGGCCTCGACCTGGGAGAAGCAGAAGCCATTTTAATGAGCAAAGAATATGCAAACATGAAAAACATCAGTATTGCCGGGGTGATGGGCATGGCTTCGTTTACTGATGATGAGGAGCTTATACGCAAAGAATTCAGGTCTTTGAAAATTCTGGAAAGTCAATTGAAGAATAAGTTTTTTATGGATAACCCGGAATTCTGCGAAATAAGCATGGGAATGACGGGCGATTATAAAATAGCTATCAGGGAAGGAAGCACTATTGTGCGCATAGGCACTGGTATTTTTGGGAAAAGATGAGGATTGATTGCTGTTCAAGAGTTCCAAGGTTCCAAGGTTCCAGGGTTTCAAGGTTCCACGGTTCTTACTCCATCTCCAATATCCGGCAGATAAAACGCAGGCTGAAGTCCGGTTTTTTTCTTATAAACCCCTGAAACCCCGGAAATAAATTCGTCAAGATTTTCTTCCCTGACGAAAGCTACCGTGCATCCACCGAAACCTGCGCCAGTCATCCTTGCACCCAGCACGCCTTTTTGACTTAATGAAATATCAACCAGGCTATCCAGCTCAAAACCTGTTACCTCATAATCATCCCTCAGGGAATTATGGGATTGGACCATCAGTCGTCCGAAAAGTGAAAGATCCTTTTCGTTCAGGGCCTTGACAGCCTCGAGCACCCTCTGGTTTTCCGTTACGATATGCCTGGCCCTTTTCAAAATGGTTCCATTTGTTATCAAGTATTTGTATGCTTCGAAATTTTCAAGGCTGATCTCTCCCAGGTTTTTAATATCCAGCTTTTTGGATAGGAATCCGACAGCTTCCCGGCACTCCACGACCCGTTCATTGTATTTTGAATCCCCGAGGCCTCTTTTCTTGTTGGTATTTGTGATCACGAGGCGGTAACCGGGTAAACTGACCGGAACATGGCGGAAATCAAGTGACGCGCAATTCAGAAATACAGCCTGGTTTTTTCTCCCCTGCCCCACCGCGAACTGGTCCATAATGCCGCAACTGACCCCGACGAATTTATTCTCGGCCTCCCGGCACAAATGAATGATCTCCATTATACTGTAACCCCAATTATTAATTTCATTCAAAGCAAAGGCAGTGGCCATTTCAATAGATGCCGAGGATGATAGTCCGGCAGCCGGCGGAATATTGCCGGAATAATGGAATTGCAGTCCGTCTGGCTTATTTCCCTTTTCCAGGAACATTTCTATGACGCCTAAAGGATAATTGATCCATTCCCCCCCTGATTTTTGGTATTTGTCAAGAAGCGGTATCCTGGCAGAATATTCAAAGCCTTCACTATGGAATTCCAGGATGGGTTCCCTGGTTTGCCTGACAGCAAGGTAGGTCCCGAAACTCAGGGCGCAGGGCAGAACGTAGCCGTCGTTATAGTCGGTATGTTCGCCGATAAGGTTAACCCGGCCGGGGGCAAAATAAAGATGTATCTCTTCTTTGCTTTTGCCGTAGATTTTCGTGAAATCGGAGATCAACTTTTTTGGACTCATCTTTATAAATAATGTTGAATGTTGAATGTTGAATGTTGAATTTGGCAGAGGATTGAATTTCCACAACAAATATAAACTTCATGGCATAATAACCACTGTAAAATGACGATCTGTCTGAATTAATTTATATTTTTGCAGCGGTTAAAGTATCGATGGACCCGTAGCTTAATTGGATAGAGCATCTGACTACGGATCAGAAGGTTGAAGGTTCGACTCCTTTCGGGTTCACTTTTCAGTTGACAGTTGACAGCAGGCAGTAGGCAGCAAGTGCCTGCTGCCTTTTTAAACCTAAATTAACTGATGCAATCCTTTAAGATTGAAACCGATGATTACCTCCGGGTGCAAGCTTATTCCTGGCCTGTCGAACAACCTGCAGCCATATTGCAGATTGTACATGGCATGATGGAGCATGCCAGGCGTTACGACCATTTTGCCGCATGGATGAACGGTCATAGGGTTGCAGTTTATGCCAATGATCATATAGGGCATGGTTTAACAGTTGAAACACCTGAAGAAATAGGACATTTCCCGCGTAAAGATGACTGGCAGCGATCGGTAGATATTTTACACATCCTGAATAAAAGAATACATGCTGAGCATCCCGGAGTACCTGTGTTCCTGCTCGGGCAGAGCATGGGTTCGGTTTTGGTGCAGACTTTTATGATGCGTTATGGAAAAGAAGCTGAAGGCTTTATTCTTACCGGTGCAATCCGCCAATCTGTACTTATGGCTGAATCCAGCCTCATAATTTCAGGTATTTTATCATGGATGTTCGGACCGTCAGACCGTTCCAAATTACTGATCTTGCTGGGATACGGACAATACAATAAGAAATTCAGGCCCAGGCGAACAAAATTTGATTGGCTTAGCCGCGCGGAGAGTATTGTTGATGAATATGTCGATTCGCCTCTTTGCGGGTTTCCCTGTTCAAACCGCTTTTATCGGAATTTCTCTTATGGTTTTAAATATATTGCGAAACACGGCAACCTGAAAAACATTCCAGCCGGTACGCCGGTTTATATCCTTGCCGGCGAAGATGATCCTGCGGGGAATTTTGGAAAAAGTCCACGGAAAATCAATACCTTACTGGCCGAAATTGCCCGGGCTAAAGTTGAATTAAAATTATATCCTTCCGACCGCCATGAAGTGCTGAATGAACTGAATTGGGAGGAAGTTTATGAAGATGTTTTGAAGTGGATCAGGGGAATAGTTTATCGTGACAGGGAAAACAATTGAACAAATGATCAATTGACCAAAATGATGAATAAACAAATAACCTTAATCATAAGTAAGTACTATGCGCCTGGCTCCATTTGCCATGAGATTTACATGCCACATTGCAGGGCGGTTACAGAACTTGCTCTTAAAATCGCCCGGTTACATCCTGAATTTAAGGCTGATGAAGAAATTCTCGAGTATGGAGGCATGTTACATGATATCGGGATTTTCTACACAGATGCACCGGAAATCGGTTGTTTCGGGGAACTGCCTTACCTGGCCCACGGCTATATGGGAAGGGAATTACTGGAAAAAGAAGGCTTACCGCTGATCGCTCCGGTCTGTGAGCGTCATATCGGTGTCGGAATTACTGTAGAAGATATTAAAACCAAAAATCTTCCTCTTCCGATAAGGGACATGACTCCTCAAACCATCGAAGAAAAAATCATTTGTTATGCTGATAAATTCTTCTCAAAATCAGCAGATAACCTCATTCTGCCTAAACCTCTGGAGAAAATAAAAAAAAGCCTCAGGAAACATGGACCGGAAAAGTGGAAAGTTTTTGAAGAGATGATGGAAATGTTTGGCACCGACTTTATTTATTAATCTTATTTCATCTCATATACCAGTTCGCCGTTCAAATAAGTCTTTAAAACATTAACCCCGGGGATTTCGGAGGTACTTATTGTCATGATATCCTTGTCAAGAATGATAAAATCGGCAAATTTGCCAGGTTCGATGCTGCCTTTCATATCTTCCTCAAAACTGCCTTTAGCGGCCCAGATGGTCATAGACCGCAGCGCTTCCTCCCGGCTGAGGGCATTTTCCATTTGAAAACCGCCCGGAGGGTATCCATTTACTGTCATTCTGGCTACTGCCGAATAGAAGGTAAGTGCCGGATTTATATCTTCAACAGGAAAATCAGTACCATTAACTAGCCAGCCGTTTTGCTCAAGCAGCTTTTTGTATGCATAGGCCCCTTTCACCCTTACGGGACCCAACCTTGCTTCGGCCCACGACATATCGGAAGTACAATGTGTGCTCTGGATGGACGGGATGATATTGTATTCTGCGAAAAGCCGGAAATCATCAGAATTTACTACCTGTGCATGTTCGATCCGCCAGCGACGGTCATTCGGCCCTTTCAAAATTTCGCCGTACAAATGAAGTATCATCCGGTTAGCCGAATCCCCGATACAATGAGTATTGACCTGGAATCCTTTCTCATAAGCTTTTGCAAGGATATTCCGGAAATAATCCGCGGGCTCTATACGTAACCCGTAATTACCAGGATCGTCCGAATAAGGTTCCAGCAATAATGCGCCCCTTGAGCCAAGCGCACCATCGGCATATAACTTAATGGAATTTACCGTCAATCTTTCTTTCCTGAAGGATCCTTTTTCCACAAACTCACTGATATTCTTTTGCGTAGGGCTCAGCATGGCATTAATCCGCATTTTTAATTTCCCCGATTGTTGCAGGGAATCAATCAACATCACCTCTTCAAAACCAAGTCCGGCATCAACCACGGAAGTAAGGCCAACCTTAAAACATTCGAACTGGGCATCTGTCAGCGCTTTTTCTTTTAAAAACTTATCCGGCTTTGGGATAGCTCTTTTTATTAAATCAGCAGCATTATCAATCAGAATACCGGTTGGCTTGCCATTTTCAAGCATCACTTCTCCCCCGTCGATCCTCGTCCGGGCATTAATGCCTGCCATGAATAGCGCTGCACTGTTTGCCAGGACTGCATGTCCATCAACGCGGGTCAGCACAACCGGATTCTCAGGAAATAATTGGTCCAGCAGTGAGTTGTCGGGAAATGCCTTCACTTCCCAGTCATTTTGGTCCCAGCCCGTTCCCAGAATCCAGTTGCCGGGATGGCTTTCATGATAGCTTTTTAATAATCCGAGAATTTCATCAAACGAACCGGTCCCCTTCAGGTTCGCTTCCATAAAACGATTGACAGCATACCCGTAAAAATGGCAATGTCCGTCAATCAGCCCGGGATAAACCGGCTTGCCCCCGGCATCGATCACAAGGTCGGACTTAAATGAATCCAGTATTTCCTGATTTGTGCCTGTGGCAATGATAAGGCCATCATTGACAGCAAATGCCTGTTTTACGGAGAATGCCGAATCCAAAGTATAGACCAGCCCGTTGACCAGGATAAAATCAGCTTTTTCTTTCATTTTGCAGCTCGTAAAAATGATGACCGATGACATTATGAACATGAAGATATTAGACCTTGTCATTATTTTCTTATTAAGATTGTTTCAAACAAAATTAAAAAAATACTGTTAATTAAAATCTTAACCAGGCCAGGTAAGATCATAAATCATTATTATATTTGTGGCCTAGACTAAAAAAGAGGAACATGAATAACATAAAAACAAATCCAGGTTTATTTATCATCATCCCGGTGATCGTTGCAGGTGCATTATTCCGTTTTATCCCCCACTGGCCAAATTTCACCCCGATTGCTGCAATGGCATTATTTGGAGGGGCATACCTGGGCCGGAAACACCTTGCTTTTATCATCCCGTTCGCTGCCATGTTCCTGAGCGACCTCGTTCTCGGTCTTTCATAAAGATATGTGGGCGGTATACATGGCATTTGGCATAACCGTTACTGATCGGGACCTGGATCAGGAGCAACGTAAAGCTTGTGAATAGTAGCAGGTGCTTCAGTTGCATCATCAGTCATTTTCTTCCTGCTCACAAATTTTGCCTCCTGGCTTTCAAGCCCTTTCTACCCGCAAACTTTCGTCGGGCTGGTACAATCCTATATCGCAGGCCTGGCATTTTTCAACAACGGTGCTTTAGGGATATCATTTTTCCTAAACGAAATTGCCGGGTCACTGTTTTATAGCGGGTTGTTTTTTGGGGTTTATGCTATTGGCCAGACAATGGCAGCCTAGAATTTCCGGGACAGTTTGAACATCTTCTTTTCAACTATGCTTCATAAAGCTCTTTTTCATATTGGTAATATCGGAACAGAGCTGATCATATAAGATAAATAATGGCTGACATCATCCAACTCCTGCCTGATTCTGTGGCTAACCAGATAGCTGCAGGGGAAGTCATTCTCAGGCCTGCCTCCGCTGTTAAGGAATTACTTGAAAATGCCATTGATGCAGGTGCAACAGAGATCAACCTGATCATTAAAGATGCAGGGAAGACCCTTATTCAATTGTCGATAACGGTGGCGGGATGTCGGAGAGGGATGCCCGGATGTCATTTGAACGGCATGCAACCAGCAAGATCAGGCAGGCAAACGATCTCTTTGCGATCCGGACCTTGGGTTTCAGGGGCGAAGCCCTTGCTTCCATAGCTGCCATTGCCCAGGTTGAAATGAAAACACGCCGGCATGAAGATGAACTGGGCACATTCATTGAAGTTGAGGGATCACAGAGTTAAAAACCAGGTCAATTGCGGTTGTCCGGCGGGCACATCCATCCTGGTCAAAAACCTTTTTTTCAATGTCCCGGCGAGAAGGAGCTTTTTAAAGGCAGAATCAGCTGAATAAAAGCACCTTACAGATGAATTTTTTCGTGTGGCACTGGTTTATCATGACGTCCGTTTCACCCTTCACCATAACCAGAAACTGCTTTACCAGCTGACTCCCAGCAACAGGAAACAGCGTATTGTCGCTTTATACGGTTCAAGTTACAACGAGCGTCTTGTGCAGGTCGAACACATAACTGAAGCCATTTCAGTGACAGGTTTTATCGGGAAACCGGAATTTGCCCGCAAAACACGTGGTGAACAATTTTTCTTCGTTAATGGAAGATATATCCGTCACCCCTATCTTCATCATTCCATTGAAAATGCTTACCGGGAACTAATTCCTGTGGATGCCATACCAAGTTATTTTATATATATCGACACGGATCCCGGCACCATCGATATCAATATTCATCCGACAAAGACAGAGGTGAATTTCCTGGACAGCAAAGTGATCTATGCCGTGATACGGTCTGCCGTCAGGCAATCCCTTGGGTTGAACAACATCCTTGACAGCATCGATTTTGATATTGAGCGAAGCCTCGATTTCACGCCGGCCGGAGCTGACAGGCAGATCAGGAATCCATTCGATATCCCGCCATCCGACTATAATCCTTTTAATACATCCCCCGGGAAAGGCCCTTCGGGAGAACCCAGGCTGAAAGCGCCGGTCAAAGGATGGGAAAGCCTGTATGATAATAATGACTTTACTATTACGCAGGCCCCAAAGGGTGAGGGATTATTCAGCGAGGCCGAATTTCAGGCTGATTCACCTGAAAGCGACAGGGCAAATGTTTTCCAGCTTCAGAACCGCTATATTATCAGCAGCATCAAGTCCGGCCTTGTGCTGATCGATCAGCAGAGGGCTCACGAGAGGATCCTGTATGAGCAGTATCTGGACCGTATCAGGCAACATCAGCAGGTCATCCAGCAGGAACTGTTTCCCTGCCAGGTCTCTTTTTCCCCGTCTGATTCCGATTTGCTGAATGATATCGCCGAAGATTTAAATTTGATCGGATTTCAGCTGAACAACCTCGGGAGAAACACGTTTGTGGTCTCGGGCACTCCATCCGGCATCCAGGACACTGATATGCAGTCACTCCTGGAGAACCTGCTGGACCAGTTCAAGAAGAACCTGATTGAACTGGATGTGGATAAAAGCACTAATTTAGCCCGTTCGTTGGCTTCAAGCCTGTCCAAGAGATCCGGCAGGCGACTTTTCACGGAAGAAATGCTCCATCTTATTGATGAGCTATTTTCCTGCAAAGCGCCGGATTTGACGCCTGACGGGCGAAAAGTCTTCACGATAATTCCGGTGGAACAAATTCATCAGTTACTGAACCGTTAATGCTGGAGTAATATGACAGAACAATTCAGACCAAGAGGGTTTACTTTACTGCCAGTCGTTGTTAAAAATCTCCTGATCATTAATGTCCTGGTTTACATCGCCCAATTATTAGCTGCAAGATACGGTGTAAACCTGGAGGATATGTTCGGATTGCATTATCCTCCTTCAATGGCATTCCGGCCCTGGCAATTCATCACTTACATGTTTCTTCATGGCAGCTGGGCACACATATTATTAAATATGTTTGCCTTGTGGATGTTCGGCTACGCGCTGGAAAATATTTGGGGGCCAAAGCGTTTCCTGATTTATTATTTTATCACCGGTATCGGTGCTGCGCTGGTTCAATGCCTTGTCCTTTACCTGCAGATCAATCCTACAGTGATCAGACTTGATGCCTTGATCACCGATCCTAACGCAGCAGGCATTTTTCATTTTCTCGCTCAATCTCCCCTTCAGATCAACCAGTACTCCGGTGAAATATACACTCAATCGCAGAAATTCCAGGATGCTCTCGAAGCGCTGGCTTATAATCCGGATAACCGCCAGGCTTTGCTGATAGCCAGGAATTTCCTCGTGGATTACCGGGAGTATTTCATGAGCCTGCCTAACGTCATTGGTGCATCCGGAGCTGTTTACGGGATATTGCTTGCATTCGGGATGATATTTCCAAATACCCTCATTTTTATCTATTTTTTATTACCCATAAAAGCTAAATATTTCGTTATCGTATACGGTCTTATTGAGCTTTTCTCCGGGCTGACAGGGGCAAATTCCGGTGTTGCGCATTTTGCCCACCTGGGCGGAATGATATTTGGTTTTTTCCTGATCCTTTACTGGAAGAAAAAAGGCAGATTATATTGACGTAATCATGTATTATAAACAAAATCCACTGGATGATCTGGGGCGTTTTTTCAAGTCGAGGGCCGTATTACCAAGACTGATCATAATTAATTGCGCGATCTGGCTTGCAATCGGCATTATGAGGGTTTTCTCCTATTTGCTCAACATCCAGGATTCTAACTTTACAAATTATATTGTTAATTATCTTGCCCTGCCGGCAAACCTTGGTAATCTTTCAGCGCATCCCTGGACCCTTGTCACTTACATGTTCCTGCACATCGACTTTTTTCACCTGCTGTTCAATATGTTATGGCTATTCTGGTTTGGCAAAATCTTTCTTGAGTTTCTAAAGGCCAGGCAATTATTGCTTGTTTATTTGCTGGGAGGGATGTCAGGAGGTCTTTTATATGTATTTTTTTATAACATATTCCCGGTATTTGAAAAATCCCTGGATTTATCCGTAGCCCTTGGCGCTTCTGCATCGGTGATGGCCATCGTAACGGCAATTTCCTTTTATGTGCCCGGCTATTCAATAAATATGTTATTTTTAGGGCGGATCAGGATATTTTATATTGCCCTGTTTTTATTTATTCTTGATTTTTTTATGATCAGGTCGGAAAATGCCGGCGGACATATCGCACACATCGGTGGAGCACTTTTTGGCCTCATTTATATTGTAGCAAGACGTAAAGGAATGAACTTTAGCGGTGTATGGAATATTTCATGGTTTAAAAGGCTTTTCAGACCGATTGGGAGGAGAAAGTCAAAGGTTGATTATAACCCGGGTCCGGCAAATGGACGCCCGCTTACTGATGATGAATATAACGAACTCAAGGCTAAGAAGCAAAAGAAAATTGATGAAATCTTAGATAAGATCTCCAAATCGGGTTATGAAAGTCTTACCCGTGAAGAGAAAGACCTGCTTTTTAAATCGAGCAATCCAGGCAGATAATCATCATAATATTCACCCTGGAAAATAATGACTAATCCTTTTACATCTGTAAACAAGAGGCTGGGCATCTTCAACAGCCTGATGCTGATCGCAAATATCATGATCATCCTCGCCCTTGCCTTATCTTACCTTTCAGTCCATTTCAGTCCTGAAAAAAGCCTGATACTCCCCTTTTTCGGTTTGCTTTATCCATTCCTGATCATCATCAGCCTGTTTTTTGTCATATACTGGATACTCCGCAGGAGATGGCTTTTCCTCGCATCGGCAATTATGATCATGGCAGGCTGGAACCACCTGGAGAGGACCGTCCAGGTGCGGTTTTCCGATAAAAAACCGGAAAATAACAGTTATTTTAAAATCATCACCTATAACGTTAAAAACCTGTCAAACGATAATGTAGACCTGGTAGATTCCGGGATCCGGAATAATATTCTTGGTTACCTGGAGGAACAGAACCCGGATATTGTCTGCCTCCAGGAATTTGCCGTTGTCGGATCCGATCCTGAAATGTTTATCAAATCATTCGCCGACCGGTTAAAAATGCCGTATTATGCCCATTCTCAATATTTTGAAAAGCAGAAGAAGTACCTGAATGCTATCCTGATATTTTCAAAATTCCCAATACTGGATTACGGCTCGGTAAAGAAAGACAACATGTATAATTATGCCCTGTTTACCAACCTTCTGATAAGGGAAGACACCGTGAGACTTTATAATATTCATCTGCAATCCCTCAGGCTCAGGCACGAGGATTATAATTTCGTTTCCGGGCTGGATCAGTCTTTGAAGGAAAATGACAATTTAAAAGCGGGCCTGAGGAGAATAATTGTCAAGCTGAAAAATGCTTTTTCGCAACGGGCTTTGCAAGTCGATACGATTGCATCCTGCATTTTAAATTCTCCCTACCCGGTTATCCTTTGCGGTGATTTTAACGACACGCCGAATTCTTATGCTTATCAGAAACTAACTGATAATCTTAAAGATGCTTTCATGGAAAGCGGCATGGGATTTGGAAATACCTACATCGGCAAGCTGCCTTCCTACAGGATAGATTATATCCTATACAATGATTATTTCACTTCACGGGAATGCCGCCGTGACCTGGTAAAGTTTTCCGATCATTACCCGGTCAGGTGTATGATCGGAATCCGTCAAAAAGAATAAAAATGGACTTTAAGCTTATATCAGATTTTGTTCCGACCGGCGATCAGCCCGAAGCCATCAAAGAATTGCTTGAAGGGATCGACCGGGGGGATCCTGCGCAAGTTTTACTTGGCGTGACCGGCTCAGGAAAAACTTTCACAATAGCCAATGTCATAGCTAAAATCAACAGGCCGACACTCGTCCTGAGCCATAACAAAACTCTGGCTGCGCAGCTTTACGGGGAATTCCGCCAGTTTTTTCCTGAAAATGCCGTCGAATATTTTGTCTCCTATTATGATTATTACCAGCCTGAAGCGTATCTTCCGGTGACAAATACCTATATCGAAAAAGACCTGTCGATAAATGAAGAAATAGAGAAACTCAGGTTAAGCACTTCATCTTCTCTGCTGTCGGGCAGAAGGGACGTAATCGTCGTTTCATCGGTTTCCTGTATTTTCGGCATTGGAAACCCTGACGATTTTAATAATAATGTCATCAGGATAAAAATCGGTGAGCACCTGAGCCGGAACCGGTTGCTTTATTCGCTGGTGGATGCCTTATATTCCCGGACCGAGACAGATTTCGGCAGAGGGAGGTTCAGGGTCAGGGGCGATAGCGTGGATGTTTATCCTGCTTACGCAGATTTTGCCTTCAGGATCGTTTTTTTCGGGGATGAGATCGAAGGCATTGAATCATTCAATCCGGAGAACGGTTTCAAGATTGAAAAGCACGATAATATCACCATTTATCCGGCTAATATCTTCGTGACTTCCCAGGATAAAATGAAGGAAGCGCTTAAAGAGATCGAGGAAGACATGTGGAAGCAGGCTGCCTATTTCAGGGAGATCGGAAAGGTGGCCGAGAGTAAAAGGCTGGAAGAACGGGTAAATTATGACGTTGAAATGATGAGGGAACTTGGCTACTGCTCAGGCATCGAAAATTATTCAAGGTACTTCGATGGCAGGGCGCCGGGTACCAGGCCTTTCTGCCTGATTGATTTTTTTCCGGATGATTATCTTCTTGTTATAGATGAAAGTCATGTGACCATTCCCCAGATCAGGGCCATGTTCGGCGGCGACCGGTCCAGGAAGCAGACGCTTGTGGAATATGGATTCAGGCTGCCCTCTGCCCTGGACAACAGGCCGCTTAAGTTTGACGAATTTGAATCCATGATCAACCAGATCATCTATGTAAGCGCTACCCCGGCCGACTATGAACTGCAACAATCCGGCGGAGTGGTTGTCGAGCAATTGATCCGTCCAACCGGGCTTCTTGATCCTGTCATCGAGGTAAGGCCCAGCCAGAACCAGATTGACGATCTGCTGGAAGAAATAGACAAGACCGTCAAAAGCGGGAACCGTGTTTTAGTGACGACCCTTACAAAGAGAATGGCCGAAGAACTGACCAAATACCTCGGAAGGCTGGGCATCAAATGCCGGTACATCCATGCGGAAGTCGAAACGCTTGAAAGGGTGGAGATCATGAGGGACCTGCGCCTGGGCAAATTTGATGTGCTTGTCGGGATTAACCTTCTCAGGGAAGGGCTTGACCTGCCGGAAGTATCCCTGGTAGCTATTCTTGACGCCGACAAGGAAGGATTTCTCCGCTCGGCCCGGTCGCTCACGCAGACAGCCGGAAGAGCGGCGAGAAATATTGACAGTCGCGTTATCATGTATGCAGATGTAATGACCGATTCCATGAGGGTCACCATCGAAGAGACCAACCGCCGAAGGGAAAAACAACTTGCCTATAATGAAGAACATCATATCACTCCAACAGCTATCGTCAAATCTGTTGAACGGATCATGGGACAAACCGCAGTGGCAGATGCAAAAAAGAAAGAACCGCAGGCATACGTTGAAAAGCAGGAGATCGATGTTGCTGCAGATCCCGTTCTGCAGTATATGACTGATGCGCAGATAACCAAATCCATTTCAGACCTGAGAAAAGAGATTGAAAAAACAGTTAAAGATCTCGACTTTATCCTTGCCGCCAAACTCCGTGATGAGATGTACGCATTGGAAGACTATCTTAAAGAAAGGAAATCCGCATCAAATAAATAATCACTTTACACTCCACAATAAAATATGATGACTGAACGCCAGCTTTTACATACGGCAATAACTGCCGCAATTTCAGGAAGCACCGAAATTCTTGAGGTATACGGGCAGAATTTTGAGGTGGAATTCAAGGAAGATAAGAGCCCGATCACCCTTGCTGACCGCCGTGCGCACGATGCGATTACCGATGTTCTGAAAATTACCGGGCTGCCGGTTTTGAGCGAAGAAGGAAAAAAAACCCCGTTTGAGACCAGGAAAGAATGGAGAAAGTTCTGGATGGTCGACCCCCTGGATGGCACCAAAGAATTTATCAAACGGAATGGGGAGTTCACTGTGAATATAGCGCTGATAGCTGATAACAGGGCCATCATGGGGGTTATACTTGTCCCGGTTACGGGATTGCTCTATTTTGCATCACTTTCATCCGGGGCCTTTAAAATCGAAATAAATGGCATTGAAGAACTTGATCCTGATAAGCTGATCGAAAAGGCAGTACCTCTTCCATCAAATGTAATCCCGGACACTTTGACTGTAGTTGGCAGCCGATCACATCTATCGCCGGAAACGGAGGATTATATTCAAAACCTGTTAAAAAAAGAGCCCGGCCTTGATTTTGTCTCCATCGGGAGTTCTCTCAAATTATGCCTGATTGCCGATGGAAAGGCACACATTTATCCGCGTTTCGGGCCGACCATGGAATGGGATACGGCCGCAGGTCAGGCGATCGTGGAAATTTCAGGCGGCAAAGTAATCGATGTCAACAATAATGAGCCGGTCGATTATAACAAGCCAAACCTCCTGAATCCATGGTTTGTCGCCAGCAGACCCAGGTAAAACAAAACCCCTGCAGCCGCCCGCGAGAAACGGGCAAATGCAGGGGTCAATTTCTGCCAGGTCTGATTTACTTTTCTACCTGAACCAATTCCACATCAAAAACCAGGGTTGCAAACGGCGGAATGACATCCCCGGCGCCTTTGTCTTTATAGGCAAGCTTTGAAGGAATGATAAGGATTCCTTTACCGCCTTCATTCATCAGGGGGATGCCCTGATCCCATCCGTCAATAACGGCTTTCTGGCCGAGAGCAAACTCATACGGTTGACCCCTTTCAACGGAAGAATCAAATACTTTGCCATCAAGCAATTTGCCGGTATAATTAACCTTGACTTTCTGACCTGCAACAGGTTTTGGGCCTTTGCCAGGTTGTGTTTCGACATAAATCAAGCCGCTGGGCAAGGTAGTGGTTGGTGTTATCTTATTGTCCTTCAAATATTTTTGAATAAGGGAGGATTCTTCTTTCTGTTTTATAGCATTCTCAGCCGTCTTTTTAGCTTCTTTTTCAGCCGTTTTGGCTTCAAATTCCTGGTTAGACATGATCTTTATCAATTCAATATCATAATAAAGAGTACTGAATGGCGGAACGACACTACCAGCCCCCTGGGCTCCGAAAGCCATGGAAGAAGGCACGATGGCATTAGCTTTTCCGCCTTCACGCATCAAACCGATAACTTCCATAAAACCAGCGTTCTCAAACTGGCTGCCATATTTAAAATCGACGGGCTCTCCCCTGTCGACCGTTGAAAACAGCTTCTCGCCTCCAAGCAGGTGAACGGTATAATGAGCGCTGACATAACCATCTTTAACGGGGGATTTGCCCGTGCCTTTTTTAGTTTCAAGGTAATAGATACCCGAACCCGTCGGCTGAACCGTGATATTATTCGTCTTAACATAATCTTCAAGCTTGCTCATCTCTGCCTTTTCAAGCTCCATGTTCTTTACCTGGGTCTCCTTGTCAATTTCTTCCTGGGTCTGAACCTTGCGCACTTTTACATCAAAATAAATGTCGCTTTCATCAGTGAGGAAAGGAGGCACTGCCTGCTGTCCGAAAGTTTTTTTGAACAGTGGTCCGGCTTTCAATATAAAGGTCGCACTGTCGCCCTGTTTCAAAAGTTTCAGGCATTCGTAAAAGTCGCCTTCGTACTGCGATTCGGCAACAGGAAGGACGATAGGCCTCGGAACATCCTTGCTGTCAAAAAGTGTCGAATCCTTCATCCCGTATTTTAAATACAAAGTGAGGATGGAACCCTTGTGAACCGCAGTAGTATCATCATTGTCACCAGTATAAATTTTGTAATAAACGCCAGTTTTGGTCTTTTTAAATCCGGGATACGATCCCATGTTGCAGGAAATCATCAGGGCTGAGATTATAGCCAGGACGATAGTCAGTGTCAAAAGATTTCTTAATTTCATATTTGTCAATTATTAATGATTGCTAATACATGCTGATGAATTCTATATCATATACCAGAGAAGCCTTTTGGAAGATTTTTTTCTGGTCGCCGATGAGACCATAAGCAAGGTGCGAAGGTATGATAATTTTTGCTCGGTCACCAACTCTCAGCAATAAAATAGCTTCCTCAAGCCCGCTGATAACCTGTCCCTTGCCGACTTCAAAAATCAGGGGGCCGTCTTTCAGGGCTGTATAGACCGTATCACCGGTCAGGAATGTCATTGTATATGATAGCTTTACAGTTCTACCTGCCTGTGCCTTTGCACCTATCCCATGCTTGGTGATCATGATTCTGAGGCCTGTGCTGGTAGTCTCCATATTCCATTGATGACGGCTGACAAAATCATCGATCTGCTCATTTTCTTCCCTTGCAACATCTTTATTGGCGCGGATAAGAGGTTCTTTGTATAAAGATGGATTTTCCAGCTTGTTGCCATGATCAGAGGGGTGACACTGTGAAAGAAGCATTAAAGCTGCCAGAAAGATGAGTAACCTTGTTATTACAAAGAATAAATGCATGGAAACTTTCTTCAGAATGATGAATTGTCAATTTCTTTACGGGATTGTGCCAGCGCTTCTTCCAGTTTCACGATTGTTTCGCTGAGGGAAACGAATGAATCGCCGCCCGCGGCATTTCTATGGCCCCCGCCATTAAAATAATTCCGCGCAATACCGTTGCATGAAAGGTCGCCTTTCGATCTGAATGACAGCCTGATGCGGTCTTTTCTTTCTGTCAGTAAGACTGCCAGCTTGATGTTTTCAAGAGAAAGCGCATAATTGACAACGCCCTCCGTATCACCCACCTGGTGATGAAAGCGTTCAAGTTCCGCATTGGATAAAGAAATGTAGGCAGTGCTGAAATCCTTAAGTATCGTAAGCTTCTCACTCAGACAATAGCCAAGCAGTCGTAATCGGTTCTCGGAATATGTATCATACACAAGCCTGTGGATGTGTTCAGCGTCAATGCCAGTGCTGAGCAAGGAAGCTGTTATCTGGAAAGTTGCAGGATAGTTGCACGAAAAGCTGAAGGATCCCGTATCGGTCATGATCCCGGTATAGAGCCCGGTAGCGATTTCCCTGTCGATCAGGTCGAGCCAGGAACACCCTGAAATAAAACGATAGGCAAGTTCGGAGGTAGAAGATATTTGAATAACAGAGAGATAGAAATCAAAATCCTTTAATACAGGATCAAGGTGATGATCGATAAGAATTTTTTTTCCGGCGGCTTTCCTTAAGGCATCTTCCATTCCGCCGGTACGGTTCAGGGCGCTGTAATCCATGCAAAAGATCAATTCGGCTTTTTGGATAAGATCTTCAGCCTTTTTTACATTATTTAAATATACTATCACATCCTTGCTTCCTGGCATCCACTTTAGAAAAGCGGGATAATCATTCGGCACCATGACGACCGCTTCCCTGCCGGTCTTGCGAATAAGAGCGGCCATGGCAAGTGCGGATCCGATCGCATCGCCATCCGGATTATAATGGCTGGTAACAACAATCAGATTGCTCCGGCTGATAAGATCTTTTATAATGGTAAAATCCAGGTTATTCACAATAATCTTGTAATAATCAGCAAAGTAAATGAAATTAGTTGGTTAAATAATGCTTTTCACAATTTTTAACAACCGGGTTTCGTGGAACCGGCCTTATGAATGTATTGAAAAGCCCGGGATTTATTTTAATTTTGCAGCCTCAAAAACGATAAAACTATGAGGAACGGAAACATCACACTGACTATGATCAAGCCCGAGGCCGTCAGAAACGGTAATATCGGCAATATTTTAGATAAGATAACATCCGGAGGATTTGGCATCATCTCCATGAAGTACCTTAAGCTTACCCGTGAACAGGCTGAGAATTTTTATGAGATACACCGTGAACGGCCATTCTATAAGGACCTGGTGGAGTTTATGTCGTCCGGACCCATCGTAGCGGCAGTTTTGAAGAAGGAAAACGCCGTTGAGGCATACAGGAAATTTATCGGCTCCACCAATCCTAAAGATGCCGCACCGGGCACGATTCGTGCGCTTTACGGGACAAATATCCAGGAGAATGCCGTTCATGGGTCAGACAGCGACGAAAATGCCGTTAAAGAAGCCGCATTCTTCTTCAGTGAACTGGAACGTTTCTAGGAAATTAGCTTTCCGAAGGTTTCAATAACCGGAAAGTACTGTTTTTATAGACTATAATAATATGATCCACCGGTTCCTCACCAGCAGGAGCCGGTGGTTTTTCGTTCTGATCTTCCAAGAAAAGTGATTTTTGCACCCGCGGTTCCGGATTTGAAGTATTATCGGCTTTGCTGTCAGGTGTTTTCGTTGTTCCTGCCTTTCCCGTGATCAACCACGTAGTATCGATGCCGGGGAAAACATTCAGTATTTTTTCAAGGAAATCAATACTGGGTTTATTGCGCCCGGATAAAACATGGGATACACTTGAACGCTGCACGCCGATCCGGTCGGCAAACTCGGAGGGGGAGAGACGCAATTGTTCCAGTAATAATTTAATTCTGTCTGTCATAATCTGAATTTGAAACAGAAATGATCTTCTTAAATGTAAATTCCAATTCACAAATGTAACAAATATAAATTACAAATATAAATTACATTTGTAAACTATATTTTATATGTTTATTGAGAGTTTAATATTGAATTCCAGGATGATATTATTACTCCTGATATAATGAACCGTGCCCATGTTCAATTAAATTCACATTTGTAAATCTTAATATACATTTCTATCATGTTCGCAAAAAATCTTAATAAATATGCATTATTAACCTGTTATCCAATATTATATAGCACTATAGTTAAATTAGTACTTAATGTTCCCCATTTTGCACTCCCCATCTCCCCGTCTCCCCGTCTCCCGGTCTCCCCGTCTCCCCGTCCCCTGTTCTCTGCAAAATAAAACCAATCAAAATATAAATATTTAAAGTCATTAACTTTTCCTATATTTGCTTAACTAACTTAAAACAACACTTCATGAAAGCAAAGATTTTTTTATTATTCGCCGTTCTGTTAATTGTCTCCGGGTGTTCTTCCGTTACGTTGCTTGGCTCATGGGCTGATCCCGAATTGAAATCAGCGGAAGGCAGGTCAATCGCTATATTCTGCCTCTCCCCCCGCCTTGATGTCAGGGACAAGATAGAAACCACGATGTCGGATATGCTCCAGGCTAAAGGCGTAAATGCCATGAGAAGCATGGACTTCATCACACCGGGGAAAATGGATCAGCAAGCTATTGAAGCTATACTTAAGCAGAATAAAATAACCGGAGTTGTTATTATCAGTTTAATGGATGAGCAAAAGGAAACTTATTACACTCCCGGCACTGTTTACGCACCGGCCTATCATGGCGGTTACTATGGCTATTATGGCTCAGTTTATGGCTCTGTTTACAGCCCAGGGTATTATACCACTACCACAAGCTACTTTATTCAATGCAACGCCTACCGTTTATCTGACGGAAAGCTGGGGTATTCTTCACAGACTAAAACTGTGGATCCTACGAACGTAAATAAGCTGGCTTATGATTACTCCAAAGTACTCATTAACGACCTGGAGGCTCGGGGGATAATTCCTGCAAGTAAATAAAAGCCGGTAGTCGGCAGTTGACGGACTGAATAGCTATTCTTTTACTACTTTCAGGATTGATTGTGAGCCATTAAAATTAACTTTCACAAAATACAATCCTTTGGGGGCATTCTGAAGCAGGTCAATAGTCATTTTGCCGGAATTAACCAGGTTCACGTTTTGTGTGCCGATAAGCCTGCCGGTTACATCACTGATTTCCACAACACCTTCAAACTTCCCAACTCCGGCACTCCCCTGCTTCCCAGCATCTATAGTAAACTCATTCCTGAACGGATTAGGATAAATATCTAAAGAAGCAGATCCGGCGTCAGGTCTGTCGGGGACAGATAAGATAAGGTCAGCCAGGATGAAATCCGGGATTCCATAGCCAAGCTCGGCGTCCGGAGCAGTATACTGGCTGGCGCTTCGGCGAATAGCGTCAGCGATCTGTTTATTGTTCAGTGACGGATTGGCCTGCCATAAGCAAGCTACCATGCCTGCCATGATTGGACAGGAAAAAGATGTACCGCTGCCAAAGGTAAATTCCCCGCTGTAAGGATCGACTACATAGGCGTTTTCTCCCTGGGCAACCACATCAGGCTTCACCCGGCCGTCATATGACGGGCCATGTGAACTGAAGCTGGCATAATTGCCATTCGCATCCACTGCACCAATGCCAAGAACACTGTCGCCGTCGGATGGCGCGGAAAGATAGTACCATGAATCACTCCCATCGTTGCCCAGGCTGTTTACCACCTGGATGCCTTTTTTACAGGCCATATCAGCGCCTCTTGTCGCCGGGGTCGTATTCCCGTTCATATCTGCATAAGTATGGTCCTTGGAAGGATCGTCAAACTGGGTGTAACCCAGTGAAGAACTTATCACATCTGCACCAACGCTGTCGGCATATTCCGCGGCAGAAACCCAGTTATATTCTTCAATGATATTTTCCGTTTCGCCGTCTTCAGAGCGTAAAAGATAGTAAAAAGCTTTGGGCGCCGTGCCGATCAGCTGGCCGGGAGAATTCCCTGCCATACATGAAAGTGTCATCGCGCCATGCGGATGCTCATCGAACTGTATAGGCCCTCCTCTCACAAAATCATGTGTGCCCAATACCTGGTTATGATCCCAAAGGCTGTCGAAAACCGTCAGGGTATTGGCATTTAAAAATCCGGCATCAAGCACCGCGATGACCATTCCCTGGCCGCGGTAACCCATCTCATGAAGAGCATCGCCGTTCAACATCTGTATCTGGTTCAGGCTCAATCCGTAATTGAATGAACCAATATCCCGTCCCTGTTTGACTACAGGCCCTATCGCCCGGTTATAGATCTCATTTTTGAAGAAAGGCTTTTCAAAGTCAGTCCTCAGCTCATTTCCCGGAGGTAAAGTTTTTGGAGATTTTGTGATGCTATAAACATAAGGTAAAGCAGCAATTTCATCAAGGACAGACTGGTCATCAGTGAAAATCGTGACCCCGTTGAACCATTTGGTCGGATTCAAAATCAGGGCGCCGGTTCCAGCTACTCCCTGCAAATAAGAGGTATTGACAGGAATATCTGTCATATCTATTGCGATCCCCTGGTTCAGCCTTCTTTGAATCGACCGCTGGGTGAGGAATTCCGAAGGATTATCAATGGAGTAAGGCGAATTATTTTTATCCGTGAACCTGACAAAATATTTATCTGGCGCAACCTGGGCAATTCCTGAAATCGTGAAAAGGAAAAGGATAAACAAGAAAGAGTGAGCTTTAATTTTCATATCATCAATTTTGCGGCTAAATTAATAAAATATGGATGAACAAGATTTTATCCTGAAACAATCACCTGCAGGATTTGTTTAAAAATATATCTTTGATGATTATGAGAATCGACATTATCACCATTTTCCCGGGAATATTTACAGGCCCGTTCGATCATTCAATCACCAGAAGGGCTATCGACAAGGGCCTGGCGGAAATTCACCTACACGACTTACGTTCATTTGCGACGAACAAATACCGGAGTGTCGATGATTATCCTTTTGGAGGGGGAGCGGGAATGGTGATGATGATAGAGCCCATTGCAGAGTGCATAAGCCAGTTGAAGGTTGAAAGGGATTATGATGAGATCATTTTCCTGACGCCGGATGGCGAGCTGCTTGAGCAGAAGATCGCCAATGAGCTGTCCCTTAACGGGAACATCATACTGCTGTGCGGCCATTACAAGGGTGTTGATGAGCGCATAAGGCAGCATTTAATTACCCGCGAGATTTCCATCGGAGACTATGTCCTTTCAGGCGGCGAACTGGCAGCGGCAGTCCTTGTCGACAGCATAGTCCGGTTGATCCCCGGCGTACTTGGTGATGAGACATCTGCCCTGTCAGATTCATTCCAGGACGGAATGCTCTCCCCTCCCGTTTATACTCGTCCTGCAGACTACAAAGGCTGGAAAGTGCCCGACATCCTTC
Source organism: uncultured Bacteroidales bacterium (assembly GCA_963823285.1). Taxonomy (GTDB): domain Bacteria; phylum Bacteroidota; class Bacteroidia; order Bacteroidales; family JAGOPY01; genus JAGOPY01. The sequence goes on from CAWGKX010000014.1 coordinate 643,918, forward strand.
TATCCGGCCATGAAGAAAAAATCCGTGAATGGCGCATTCAGCAGGCGATTGAGAGGACAAGAAAACGGAGGCCCGGATTGCTTGATTCTAAATCCTGATCTATAATTCTGCTCTGTTTTGCTAAATATTTTTTATCCTCAAGACTTTGCAAAGTTGTAAATAGTTGTATATTTGCACTCTTTTTCAAAAGAACCGCTTAAAATACTTGATAGATATGAGCAAGAATGCATTGATGCAGTTTGTGGAAAACCTTAGTACTGCTAAGGAATTTCCGGGTTTTAAAGCCGGCGACACGATTACCGTTACTTATAAGATTCGTGAAGGCAATAAAGAAAGATTACAGAAATACCAGGGCGTTGTTTTGCAGCGTTCAGGCACCGGCGCCACGGAAACTTTCACCGTGCGCAAAATCTCGGCAAACATAGGCGTGGAAAGAATTTTCCCCATCACCTCTCCTTTCATCGATGAAATAGAGGTCAATAAAAAAGGCCGGGTACGCAGGGCCAGGATCTTCTACCTGCGCGATCTGAAAGGCAAGAAAGCCCGTATCAAGGAAGCAAGGTACTAAACCACATTATGAAAAGGCTGTCGCAAAATGACAGCCTTTTTTGTTATCTTTGGCTTATGCGCAGGATTGTCATTTTACCCTTTATTGGCCTTATCTACCTCTACCAGTACCTGATCTCCCCTTTGATGCCGAAAGGTTGCCGTCATCTGCCCAGTTGTTCCGCCTATTCGATCGAAGCCCTGAAAATGCACGGCCTGTTCAGGGGCGGCTTGCTTGCAGCAAACAGGATTGCCCGCTGCAACCCCTGGGGTACCAGCGGATTCGATCCTGTTCCCCGTTTTCTGATCAGAAAAACCAATCTGAGGAGATTAATCCCGGGGAAACATATCCGCCACCCTTCCTGTAACCGTCTGAAACGGCCATAAGGCACATTTTAATTTAGTATATTTGCAAATAGCTACCTTTTCAAGGGAATCATCGCCTTGAGGATAGAATATTAAACTTTAATCTTATGGCTTCAATCAAACTACCTGAAATAGTGACAACCTCCAGGAAAGCTCATTTCAATGCCGCGCACCGCCTGCATAATCCGGCCTGGACAGATGAAAAGAACGCAAAGGTTTTCGGCAAATGCAACAACCCGAATTACCATGGCCATAACTACGACCTGATCGTTAAAGTCACCGGGCCGGTTGATCCTGATACCGGTTATGTCATAGATCTGAACGTTTTAAATGATATCATCCAGTTGAATGTCATTGAAAAATATGATCATAAGAATTTTAATCTTGATGTGATTGAATTTAAAAACGTTATTCCATCTGCAGAAAATATTGCCATCAGGATATGGCATATTTTAAGGGATTTGCTGGATCCAAAACTGGAACTGCTCATTCAATTGTACGAAACGGAGCGGAATTGCGTTGAATACTCCGGCCCCGCCAAAGCCTGATTTCATGGAACATCAGCACGAAGCTGCAAATCCATTAAGCCTGGAGAATTTCATCGCGGTCCTTCAGCATACCCTCATGATCACTTTTTTCGTACTGGTGGTCATGCTGATCATCGAGTATATTACCGTGCAAAGCCATGGCAGGTGGAGCAAACCTCTTGGCAGGTCAGGCTATCTGCAGATCTTCGTAGCTTCCTTTCTCGGGTTGATCCCGGGCTGCCTGGGAGGTTTCACCTCGGTATCATTATTTATCCACCGCACATTCAATTTCTCCGCGTTGCTGACGACCATGGTTGCAACAACCGGCGACGAATCCTTCATCATGTTCTCCCTTTTCCCCGCCAAAGCGTTACTTCTCAATTTTTACCTCCTGATATTGTCCATTTTGACCGGTGCCGTTTATTATTTCTTTTTCAAAAACAAAAGCCCGCTGATCACTGAAGAGAAAGGCATTCACGTACACAGCCACGAACCCGATTGCGTATGCTATGTGCCTGAACAGATCATTCCTCAACTCCGGAAAATATCTTTCACCAGGGCTTTGCTGATGACGGGCGGCTTATTGTTCCTGCTTCACTTATTTACCACTGCGGAATTTCATCGCCCGGGAGGATGGGAGAAGCCCACTTATGTAATCATCACTCTCATCGGGTTGTTCATAGTGACGACCGTCCCTGACCATTTTCTGACGGAACACCTTTGGAAACACACCATAAGACGTCACATTCCGCGGATATTCATATGGACCCTTGTTGCTTTCCTTATTATCGATGTTTTTCTCCGTTATTTCGACCTTGATCAGTGGATAAGCTCCAATACCCTGATCATGCTGGTATTGGCTTTAATGATAGGCATTATCCCCCAATCCGGTCCGCATATAATTTTTGTGACATTATTTGCAGGCGGAGCGATACCTTTCAGCGTACTGATGGCTAATTCCATTGTTCAGGATGGTCATGGCGCCATTCCATTGCTGGCAGAATCGCCAAGAAGTTTTATTGCCATGAAAGCAATAAAGTTGGTCCTCGGAATTGCAGCCGGAGCTGCGGGAATAATGCTGGGTTTTTAACGCTTCAGTCGCGGCCTTTCTGAACCGTTTTAATTTTTAGGAAATGCGCCGAACAACTTTGACAGGATACCGTGAAATTTATGCACTCCCGATGGGCTGCTGTGCATCATGATACAAGCCCCATGCACTATTTTCACTCCTTTCTGTTTAGCCATTTCAAATGCTTCTTTGGTTTCAGCTCCCTGCTGTATCCAGATGTGCGTGAAGCCGCTCTGAATGGCATTATCCAGGACCGCAGCCGTTTTGGACTTTGGTGTCATGAATAAGCCATGCTTCACATTTTTGGGCAAATCTGCCACATCATGATAACATTTCAACCCTTCTACATCATCCATGTTGGGGTTTACCGGATATAATTCATATCCTTTGTTGAGAAGCTCCTTAAATACGCTCCTGCTGAATTTTTTAGGATCGCGGGATAATCCGATAAAGGCAAAACTTTTCGGTTTGAGGAAATCATTAATGGTAGATAGATTGTTTTTGGCCATGGTATTATTGATTTATATATAGTTGCAAGATTTAAAATACCAATTTCCCTGAATATGCTCAAATGGCATCCTGGACTTTTGTTGTACTTTTGAAGTCTCAAAGATAATTAGTTCGACTCAGTTTTGCAGAAAGTTTAATAAAATATAAATGTCCCCGGATATCCGACAGGTTAAAGAGCTGCTTGATCTCAAGTACGATGCCTATGACAGGGTCGAATTCATTGAAGGTGATCCGGTTTCAGTACCTCACCTTTTCAGCCATAAGGAAGATATTGAAATAGCTGGTTTCCTTACAGCGACCATTTCATGGGGCCTGAGAAAGACGATCCTTGCCAATGCCGGCAGGCTGCTCGATATCATGGAATACAGCCCCTATGATTTTATTATTCATGCTGATGAAAATGACCTGAATGCCCTCGAATCTTTTAAGCACAGAACTTTCAACGGCACCGACTGCATTTTTTTCATCCGGAGCCTGAAAAACATCTACCTTAATCATGGCGGGCTCGAGCAGGCTTTTAATGCCGGGGATAATGAGGATATCAGGCATTCCATTGCACATTTCAGGAAGATATTTTTCTCGATCCCTTTCCCCCACCGTACCGGCAAACATGTCGCTGACCCTTCTTCCGGCGCATCGGCAAAGAGAATCAACATGTTCCTGAGGTGGATGGTCAGGAAGGATGACCGGGGAGTTGATTTCGGAATATGGGATTCGCTCGTAGCTTCCCAATTGTATTGCCCGCTGGATGTTCATACCGGGAATGTCGCCAGGAAACTGGGGCTGATCACCCGCATGCAAAACGACTGGAAGGCCCTGGAGGAATTGATGGTTCATTTAAGGGATTTTGATCACGAGGACCCTGTCAAATATGATTTTGCTCTATTCGGATTAGGCATCTTCGAAAAATTCTAAATTGATTTGATTTGAACAAAATAACACAGGCCTTGTTCTAAAAATATAAATCTGATGGATATGAAAACAATGATGCTTATTGCCGCTTTAGTTCTTGCATCGACTTTATCTAAAGCCCAATCCACCGGTAAAAAATCATTTTATGATTTTACGGTAACTACCATCGATGGCAAAGAATTTCCATTATCACAACTAAAAGGAAAGAAAGTACTTGTCGTCAATACAGCATCAAAGTGTGGTCATACACCTCAATATGCAGATCTGCAAAAACTATATGAGACTTACGGAGGGGACAAATTCACAATTATCGGCTTTCCGGCGAACAATTTCCTCCACCAGGAACCCGGCACAAATAAAGACATAGAAGAATTCTGCACCGTAAATTACGGGGTGACCTTTCAAATGATGGCGAAAATATCTGTCAAGGGAAAGGACATTGCGCCCGTTTATAAGTGGCTGACAGAAAAAGAAGAAAATGGTGTGATGGATGCGCCCGTCAAATGGAATTTCCAGAAATTCATGATCGATGAAAATGGCAACCTTGTAGGAACTGCTCCTCCCGGTGAAAGTCCATTCTCAGACAAAATCGTGAACTGGATAAAAAAATAGCGTGAACAGGGAAGCATTCCATAAAGTCAGTTATGGTCTGTACATTGTTTGCTCTAAAGATGGCAGCAATTTTAACGGCCATATTTCCAATACGGTTTTCCAGGTCACTGCGGACCCTCCGAAATTTGTAGTAGCCTCACATAAGGACAATCTGACAACCAGCTACATAGAGAAGAGCAATTTGTTCTCCGTTTCGGTTCTTCAACAAAATATCAGCCTGGAGTTTATCGGCCCGTGGGGATTCAAATCGGGAAGAACTACCGACAAATTCAAAGGTTCATCCTATAAATTAGGTAAAACGGGAGTTCCGATCGTCCTTGATAAAGCAATAGCCTATCTTGAATGTGAAGTTGTCGATAAGATCGATACCGGCACCCATATACTTTTTGTCGGACGGGTCGTTGATGCTGATATCCTTGACAATGAACCCAATCCGCTGACCTATGCTTATTACAGGGAGATTATCAAAGGCTTTTCACCGGAGAATTCGCCTACTTATGCCAGTAATAAACCAGAAAAGAAAACGCCTGATGAGCCCGTTCTGACTCAAGAAACGCTGCAAGAGTATAAATGCTCCGTATGCGGATTTCTTTATGATCCCGAAGAAGGGGATCTTCATTCCGGGATTGAGCCCGGAACGGCTTTTGAGGATCTTCCGGATGACTGGACCTGTCCGATCTGCGGTACTTCCAAAAGGGATTTCTTTCCGGCCGGCTAAAATACTTATCCGGATTTCAAAATAGTTATCTCGGTCCTCCGGTTCAGTGCCCTCCCCTCTTCTGTTTCATTAGAGCTAACAGGTACGCTTTCGCCGTACCCTTTATAAGATATTCTGCCGGCAGCTATTCCCTTGCCCAATAAATATTCATATACAGCACGCGCCCTTTTCATGCTCAGATCGATATTATATTCTTCCGTACCGACATTATCCGTATGCCCGCCGATTTCTATCCTGAGCGACGGATTATCCCTGAGAAAGCTGACCAGCTTATCCAGCTCTGCATAGGAAATGGTTTTAAGCTGATATTGGTCGGTCTCGTAAAAAATATTTCGCAGTACCATCGTATTTCCAACCGCAATGGGTTCCAGCGGAATATCTTTCAGCACCGGGATCCAGCTGTGACTTGATTTCGGACAGAGGGAAATTGTCCGAATAAAACAGGTACCCGTCATGGGAAACATTCAAAGCATAATCCCTGTTTCCGGGAAGGCAAACGAGAAACTCGCCGTTTTGCCTGTCAGAGGTTGCTTCAACGATAGTCGAATCAAGTTTAATATCAATCAGCTCAAACCTGGCTTCCAGCGGAAGTCCGCTCACCTTATCAAATACTTTTCCTTTCAGATAAGTCACCGGGACCGGCCTGATAGCATCGTGCAATTCAAATTTAAAGATATCATATCCTCCATAGCCTTTCAGGCTGTTGCTCGAAATGAAACCGCTTTTCCCTGCCGGATCGACAATGATAACCAGTTCGTCTGCTTTGGTATTGATGGGGTAGCCCAGGTTTTCCGGCTGGGTCCAGTTCCCGTTCTGGTTAACGGATTTGAAAAGGTCGGCTCCGCCCATACCGGGATGGCCCGTTGAAGAAAAATAGAGCGTCTGGTTATCATAATGAATGAATGGCGCCATTTCCGATTCCGCGGTATTTATAGGCTTTCCCAGGTTCACAGGCTTATCCCAGCTTCCGTCAGATTTCCTTTCGGTTTTCCAGATATCCGAACTACCCATGCCTCCCGGCCTGTTGCTGGCAAAGTACAATGTTTTGCCATCGGGCGAAATGAAAGGCTGGGATTCCCATCCATCGGAATTGACCAGGGAACCCATATTCTTCGCCATAACTCCATTTATCACCAATTTTTTCCGAATAAATATAAATCACAACCGCCATAACTATCAGGTCTGAAACAGGCAGTAAAAAAAAGCAGCCTGCCATCGGGCGAAATGCACAGGGCGGCAGCGTCATTTTCCTTTCCCGGGGGATAATCCAGTTTAACAACATTACTTAGGTGAATCGCCTGTAAAGTTTGCAAAATAAAAATCCTCGAAATACTGCTCTCATCTGTCCTGCCGGGTTTTTCATCCGCCTGGTAAAAAAGATGCCGGAACCATCTGCCGCCAGGGCGTTAATATATTCATCCGCCTCTGTATTGACCGGAAATCCCAATGTTAACCGGATTGAAGGACACCGGGTTTTCCATCAGGGATTTCCTGAACAGGGATGTTTTAAGCTTTCGCATCCGCAGTTTTCTTTCAATTCCGAGCCTACATAAGGCATCACCAGTATTTTTTCATAATAACCGGATGCCTCCTCATATTTTTCCAATGAAAACAGAGTATTTGCGATAAGATTACAGACCACATCCGAGTGCCTGGGATTGAGATTAAGGGCTTTGGTATATTCCAGCACAGCTTCTTCCGGCCTGCCGGTTTCCAGGTAAACATCGCCCAGCATAATATAGGGGTCGGCCAGGGTTGTATCGGCATTAATAGCTTTATTCAGATCGTAATTTCGCAATCTTTCCAATTTCCGGCATCAAAATAGATCCTGGCTTTTTCGAAGAATTTCAATTGCTTTTTGCGAATTGTTTTCCTGCCCGCTGACACGTAATAATAAAAAAGAACAGAAGAACTAATATGACAGGAAAACCCGTTTTGAACCGTATTGATCATATATTCAGGGAATATTCATGAACTTGTGCGTTTGCAGGGATATTTTCCATTCCGGATTTGCTTTTATATACTCAACGATCAAAGGGAGTACAAGATTATATTTGCTCCACTCCGGCTGCAAAAAAAGATGGCATCCCCGGGTCACTTTTTTCTTATTTAATTCTGCCCAGTGAAAGTCGCTCACCTGCTGAATGATCACTTTCAGTTCGCCTGCCTTTTGAAAATATTCAGGAAGCGGATCCGATCCTATTTTCGGTGACAGGCAAATCCAGTTCCAATCACCTGATAACTTTCTCACTCCAGCAGTTTCAAGATAGGTAACAACTCCTATTTTCTTTAATTCCCCGCAAAGGTAATCAAGGTTGTAGAGCATCGGTTCCCCGCCGGTCACCACGACGGCTTTGGCAGGATTCTGCAGGACTCTGTCGATGATATCATCGGTAAGCGTCAGGGGATGGAAGATTCGCATCCCAGGACTCTTTTACATCGCACCACCTGCACCCGGTATCACACCCCCCCAGCCGTATGAAATAGGCTGCTTTCCCGGTATTAAACCCTTCTCCCTGGATAGTATAAAAGTCTTCCATCAGCGGGAGCAATTTTCCCCGGGAAAAAAGGATTTTCTGTTCATCGGTCATAAGGATGCTCATCTCATCGAGCCTGAAAGCCAATTTCCAAATGTACTTAACATTCAGGGGTATATTTCTTTTTTAGCCGCCCTGATGGTATTCAGAAGCAGGCCCACAACGGTCATCAGTCCCACACCTCCCGGGACGGGAGTGATCAGGGATGCTTTTTTCGAAACTTCGTCAAATTTGACATCACCGATCAGCCTGAATCCGGATTCGGTTTTATCGGAAGGGACCCGGTGTATTCCCACATCGATGACAACGGCGTCCTGCTTCACCATATCGGCGGTAACAAATGCCGGCCGGCCGATGGCAGAGATAAGTATATCGGCTTCACCGGCAATCTTTTGCAGATTTTGTGTTTTGCTGTGGCAAATGGTCACGGTTGAATTTCCTGGGTAAGCTTTCCTGGACATCAGGATTGATAAAGGCGTTCCGACGATATTACTTCTGCCAAGAATGACGCAATTCTTGCCTTCTGTTTCGACCTTGTAATATTCAAGCAGCTTCATGATGCCCAGAGGCGTGGCAGGCAAATATGACGGTATACCCTGGACCATTCTGCCGACATTGACCGGGTGAAAACCATCGACATCCTTTGCCGGATTGATCGCCTGGATTACTTTATTCGGATCGATATGGGAAGGCAGGGGAAGCTGAACGATCAGGCCATGGACTTCAGGATCATTGTTGATGAAATCGATCATGGCAAGAAGTTCCTTTTCAGTAATAGAAGCTGATTGCCGGTAGATTGAAGAAATGATGCCGACTTCATGGCAGGCTTTTTCTTTATTCCTGACATAAGTCTGGCTGGCCGGGTCATCACCGACCAGGATCGCCGAAAGATGCGGATCTATGCCTGAATCGATAAGCCGGGAAGATTCAATCTTGATCTCAGCCTTGATTTTTTCGGAAACCAGTTTCCCGTCCATTAATTTCATCTTTTTGGCGCTCCTTTCATATTTTGCATGGCCCGCATCATATTTTTCCCTTTGCCTCCTGACATCATCTTCATCATTTTGCTGGTCTCATAGAACTGTTTGATCAGCCTGTTCACTTCCTGGATATCATTACCGCTGCCTCCGGCAACTCTTTTTCGCCTTGAGCCGTTCAACAGCCGCGGGTTTTCCCTTTCCTGCGGCGTCATAGATTGAATGATCGCTTCGATCCCTTTGAAGGCATTATCATCTATGTCGACATTGCGCAATGCTTTGCCCATTCCGGGTATCATACTCATCAGGTCCTTCACGTTACCCATTTTCTTGATTTGTTTGATCTGGGTCATGAAGTCGTTAAAGTTGAATTCATCGCGGGCAATTTTTTTCTGTAACTGTCGTGCTTCCTCTTCATCGAATTGCTCCTGTGCCTTTTCCACCAGGGAAACGATATCGCCCATGCCGAGTATCCTGTCGGCCATACGGGAAGGATAGAAAATATCGATGGCATCGATCTTCTCCCCTATTCCGACGAATTTGATCGGTTTATTCACAACGGCACGAATGGTCAGGGCAGCCCCGCCACGGGTATCGCCATCCAGTTTGGTCAGGATAACGCCATCGAAATCAAGGCGCTCATTAAATGTTTTGGCTGTATTGACGGCGTCCTGCCCGGTCATGGCATCAACCACAAAGAGCGTCTCGGTTGGCTGGACTGCAGCCTTAACAGCGGCGATTTCACGCATCATATCTTCATCAATAGCAAGGCGGCCGGCAGTATCGATGATCAACACGCTGTAATTCTTATCCTTCGCGTATTTCAAAGCGTGTTTGGCGATCTGAACAGGATCTTTATTGTCATCTTCAGTATAAACTTCCACTTCGATCTGGCTGCCGAGAACCTTGAGCTGTTCGATAGCAGCGGGCCTGTATACGTCGCCCGCAACCAGCAGGACCTGCCTGCCTTTTTTCGATTTTAAGTAGTGTGCCAGTTTAGCTGAAAAAGTAGTTTTTCCGGAACCCTGCAGCCCTGACATCAGGATCACAGCCGGCTTGCCCTGGATATTCAGGTCCGCCTGGCTGCTGCCCATCAATTCAACAAGCTTATCATGGACGATTTTAACCATCAGTTGTCCCGGGGAAACCGAAGTAAGTATTTTCTGGCCCAAAGCTTCCACTTTGACCTGGTCTGAAAAGTCCTTGGCTATTTTATAGCTGACGTCGGCATCCAGTAGGGCTTTCCGCACTTCTTTCAAAGTCTCGGCGACATTGATCTCGGTGATGTGTCCATGCCCTTTCAGGATCTTGAACGATCGTTCCAGTTTATCTGATAGTCCTTCAAACATAAATTTGCCTTGCTTTCATGAATAAATTTCTGCAAAAGTACTAAAATTAAAAACCCCACAAGCAAAGCTGCTTGTGAGGTTTTAAGGGTGCACGAAGGGTTTCGAACCCTCGACCTTCGGAACCACAATCCGACGCTCTAACCAACTGAGCTACGCGCACCGTGTGAAAGCGGTTGCAAAGATATAAAAAAATTAAAAAATTCGTGTGACAGTCTTATATTTGTTAAAGGTAACTGCTGGTTCAAGGGTACGATCTTTAATTGCGCATGAGTATTTTTCTGAAGAAAAAACAAGAGTATACATCCGGATCCCTGTCCAGGGAAGCATGGAAGAAATTTCTTAAGAATAAGCTTTCGGTTGCGGCGCTGATCTATGTTCTCGTCTCCATGATCATCGCCTTGCTTGGCTACCTGGTCACACCCGACAGCGAGCCAATGGCCAACAGGCAAATTCTCGAACTTGCGACCAAGAAACCCGGATTCAGCATCCAGGCCATTAAAGTTTTAAAGGAAGATAATGTCCGTCAGCAGGGTATATTACACCGTATGCTATTCGGCCAGGCAAGCAATTACCGGTATATCCCCGTTCAGGATTATAAATACGGTAATGGAAAAATCACATTACGGGAATATACTGGTGATTATGATGTCCCTGGCCGGGAAATTACTTTTATAATGAATGAAACCCAGGTAAAGGAGCAGCTTGTTAAAATGAGGTTCCTGCTTGGAACCGATCAATTTGGCAGGGATGTTCTCAGCCGCCTGATGATAGGATCCAGGGTCAGCCTGGCTGTGGGATTGATATCTGTTTTAATATCGTTATTAATTGGGATCACAATAGGTGCACTGGGCGGATTCTTCCGCGGATGGGTTGATAAGGCAGTGATATGGCTGATCAATGTCGTATGGTCGATCCCTACCCTGCTGCTCGTCATTGCCATTACATTTGCCCTGGGCAAAGGCTTCTGGCAGATCTTTATAGCCGTTGGGTTTACGATGTGGGTGGAAATGGCGCGCGTTACGCGTGGCCAGATCCTTGCCATCAGGGAAAAAGAGTATGTGGAGGCGGCTAAGGCACTTGGATTTTCAAATTTCCGGATCATTTTCAGGCACATTCTACCGAATGCCATGGGACCGATCATTGTCATTTCCGCTGCAAATTTCGCATCTGCCATCCTGATCGAAGCCGGACTGAGCTTTCTTGGAATCGGCGTCCAGCCACCCATGCCATCCTGGGGAAGCATGATCCGGGAGAACTATGCCTACCTGATCCTCGATGCAGCATACCTGGCTATTTTGCCGGGCATAGCCATCATGCTTATAGTCCTTTCGTTTATGATAATCGGAAACGGCCTGAGGGACGCGCTTGACGTAAAGACGCACGAAACAAGCCGGCTTTAAAAATCGGTTCAATGGGTCCTTCTCAATTCCGACCGCCAGTTGTTATAGCAAGCCCCTCTTGCGGAGTACGGGTTTTTCCCGATATTTACGAGGTTGACTTTGTAAGAAATGTAAAAATCGGCGCCGGTAAAATCATCGTAACTTAAAAAGCCCCCCAGGTTGTCGCTGCCTACCGTGAGGCCTTCTATCCTGACCGATAATCCTACCCGGGGATACTTATAATCATACAGCACAAGCGGCAGGTTGACCTCAAGGAACCTGCTCTCAAAACGCGGTGTAACTGCGAGAACCATGGGCCTTTCCACCATCGGAGATGCATATTTTGCAGGCAAAATCAAAGTGCCGTTTATATACCACCAGTCGGCCAGGTGGTAATCGATCTGAACGCTCAGTGAGGCAGGCATAAAGATCTTTATAGAATTACCTTCCAGCGAGGCATCAGGGTCGCCGTAAAATAATTCGCTTAAACTATTCATCTGATCCCCTACATTGGTATACTGCATACCATTCACATTTATCAAATTATTTGATACATTATTATAAACATGGCGCTCGGCATTTTTGGAAAATTTCACCCATCCGATATCGAGAATGGAAACCCCGACCCGGAATTTATAATCTTCAAACGTCCTTTTATAACAATTTCTAGGGAATCTCTTCTGATAGGGTTTATCGCGATATTGCCAGCTGACTCCAATATCCATGCCCCACCCGTAACCTTTAATGACCTGATCGAAGTAATTGACATCATCGGCGTCATAATTCACCGGTAGTGAAAGCCCGAACTCCGCATCGAGATGCTCGACGTTCAATATGCTGTCGTTATAGGCAATATAGCGGGTATCGCCACCTGACATGTATGCGCCGGCATAGCCAAAAGCAGGGCCGGCAGAAATACCCACGGACCAGTGATTGTTATTACTACGGTTAAAAACTGTCGCATAACTGAATTTCACTTCGCCCCATGCCATAGAGGCGATGTCATAATTATCATCCATAAAGTAAACATTATGCTGAGGCTTAAAGTCCATGCCATAGTACGAGAAGTTAGCCAGGTTATATGGAAGCCGTCGCGTTGATGACATTGCCCTGAAGCCCGTACTGACTGCAAACACATGGTCATGTACCGATAACATTGCCGAAGGACCGGTGATCCGGACATTTTCAAAAATATTTTTCAGTGATTTATTATCGTAATAGGAGCAGACTCTTCTTTCTCCGTCTCCATAAGGTTTTGCGTAGAGGCGATAATCATATGCCCCGTTGAACAACTTTATCAAACTGGACTCCCTGGCAGGGAAATACAGATAATTATTCTCTTCAAAAGCATTTATGCTAAAAAGGTTTATATCGGCTTTTAACCTGGAATTAGCCATCAATGAAGGGTTGATCATGAGGCTGTTTGAACCGGAATAATTGCCGTTTACCAAACCCAGTGAAATTTGTGAGAATGTTTCCCCTGAAAATAACGCTATGATACTTATCAAAAAGATCTTTTTCATCAACGAACAGGATAAATCCGAATATGATCCGTCTATTTATCATTTTACGAAAAATAGGTAATATAGTTATTCGGTAAATTATCTGCCTCTGATACCATATTCTTCATTTTCACATGGTACATTTCGCTTAAACCTGCCACAATTTCCTTTGCTGAAATTGATTTTAAAAGAGATATAAAAATCAAATCCGGTAAAATTAGTTATGCCAAGCAGGCTTAATAATTCGTCGGTTCCTAAGGTGAGGAAATGATACCTGACCGAAAAGCCAAGTCTCGGATACCGGTAATTATACAGTGAAAATGGCAAAGAAAATTCCAGTTCAGGTGATTCATAACGTGGAACCAGGACAATCTGGGAAGGTCGGCGGACATAGGATTTACCCATCTGAAGGGGTTGGATAAAAACGGCCCCTGCGTACCAGTGGCGGTATACTTTATAATCCGCCTGGAAACTGAACGCCGTTGGCAAAAACACCTTGATCTTATTATCAACATATGATGCATTGGGATCTCCGTAGAACACATTACTGAGTGTCTGCATCAGTGCGTTCATGTTGCGGTAAGTCAATGTATCAAAATTTATCCAGTATTTGCTCACATTGTCAAAAGAATGAAGCTCTGCGTTCTTCTTGAAATTGACATAACCGATATCAATGACAGAAACCCCTATTTTGTAGATATAGTCGATATATCTCTGGCGGCATAATTTTGTAACCCTTTTTTTCTGATAGCTAAGAACTTTATTCTGAAATGTCAGCCCGAGGTCGAAGCCAAAACCACCGCCTTTTATCAAAGGCCCGCTATCCGGAAAATTATTATTGTTATAATCCAGGGGTAATGAAAATCCCACTTCAGCGTTCAGGTGTTTAATATCGATCGAAGTATCATTAAGCACTATATAATCAGCATCACTTGCACGCATATATCCGCCTCCAATGGAAAACATCCGTTTTATCGTGATGCCCGCTGACCAGTCTTCCATGCTGATCTTCCTGAAAGAATAAGCATAAGAGACGCCCACTTCCCCCATGACAATAGCAGCTGAGCCAAAGTTGTTGTCCAGATAGTTTATATTGTGCTGGGGGTGTAATTGAGCCCATAATAGCCAAAATTGCAGATTTCATAAGGGACATCATATCCTGAAGTCAGGGCCCTGGCGCCGGTGTGAAGGGCAAAAGAGCTCCTCCCCACTGAAATCATTGCAGAAGGGCCTATTACCAGCTGGCTGGAATAAACATTTTTCGGGTTTTTATTGGTGTAATGGTCAAAGGGCAGTCCATCCGGGCCGTATTTCGGAAATGTGGTGTTCCCCGAAATTAATCTGAAAACAGAATAATCATGTCTGTGGATATAGGCGTAATCATTTTCAAAAAAAATGTCGGCGGTTACGATATTGATATCCATATAAAGCTTGGAAGTATTGATAGCACAGGGATTGAGCAGTGCACCTGTAGAGCCGGCATAATTGCTGGTGGTAATGCCCCACATCTCCTGAGCCTTTATACTAATAGCAAGAGAAAGGAAAATAACCGGCAAAAAAACCTGCAGTATTATCCGTCTGGCATGTTGCATCTTTTGTGAATCCTGATAATACTAGTAATTCCAGAAATATTATTACAACAAAAATATGCTTTTCATTTTAAATAATACAAACTAATTCAAAATTCTACTATTCCATCGTTCCGCCGTTCCAAAGGGGCCGGGTTTATTATTTGCTACGACCAAAATTCGTATATTTGCAGCCCGGCTCAAATCATCACAGTGCGGATGTGGCGTAATTGGTAGCCGCGCCAGACTTAGGATCTGGTGCCGAGAGGCGTGGGGGTTCGAGTCCCTTCATCCGCACAATTTGAAATTTTGGTATTGATTACCATTAATGAAATAAAGAACATGCAAATAACAAGGGAAGATACAGGAGCGATGACTGCCTCCGTCAGGTTGCTTATCAGCAAAGAAGATTATGATGATAAAGTGACCAAAGCGTTAAAGGATTACCAGCACAAAGCAAACATACCGGGTTTCCGCCCGGGCAAGGTACCATTCGGGATGATTTCCAAAATGTACAGAAAAGGCGTCCTTCTTGATGAAATCAATCACATGCTGGCTGAAAACCTGCAAAAATATATCGAGGAAAACAAACTGAGGCTCATAGGAAATCCGCTGCCAAACAAGGAAAAAGCATCCTCTATTGATCTTGATAAGCAATCGGATTTCGAATTTTATTTCGATCTGGGTTTTGCGCCGGAATTCGAAATTGATATTTCCGATAATATTTCGGTAGATTATTATAAAATCACGGCCACCGAAAAGATGATCGATGACCAGGTGGAAGAATTGCGCCATCGTTCAGCAAATCATGTGCATAAAGAAGATGAGGCCCCCGATGATCACCATCATGAGGAACTTCCTGAAATGGATGAAGCCTTCTTCAAGAAAGTCTTTCCAGGGGAAGAAATAAAAAACGAGACTGAATTCAGGGCAAAGGTGAAAGAGGCGATCGAACACTCTCTGATTAAGGAAAGCGAACGTTTTTTCCTCAATTCTGTCATTGAAAAACTCGTTAAAGAATCAGGCATCGAGTTGCCGGATGATTTCCTGAGGAAGGCTATCAGGGAGAATGAGGAACATAAGCTAAGCGATGAAGAGATCGACGCCCAGTACGCAAATTATGCTGATTCTATCCGCTGGCAGCTGATTGAATCACACATTACTCAGGCTCACGATGTTTGGGTCGACGATAATGAGATAAGGAATGTGGTGAAAAGCTATTTTACGGGACATTTATCAAGTCCGCAAGAAGATACCGAACAGGATGAAAGATTGAACAAGATTGTCGATTCAGTGTTAAGCAATAAAGAGGAAGAAAAACGTTTGCATGACCAGCTTTTCGACCAGAAATTACTAGGGCTTTTTAAAAACAAGCTCAAGGTCGAAAATAAAGAAGTAGACTATGATGAATTTGTGAAAATGATTAACCAAAAGAAAGCGTAATATGAAAGACAACGAATTTCGCAAGTATGCCGTAAAGCACCGCGGATTAAGCGGGTTAACGGTGGACCAGTACAGTTCGATGATAGGGAACTATATTTCACCGATGATCATTGAAGAAAGGCAACTTAACGTTGCTACGATGGACGTTTTTTCCAGGTTGATGATGGACCGTATAATTTTCCTGGGTGTACCGATCGATGATTATGTGGCGAATATCATCCAGGCACAGCTTTTATTCCTGGAGTCGGTCGATCCTGCAAAGGATATCCAGATCTATCTGAACACACCGGGTGGCATGGTTTATGCCGGTCTTGGCATTTATGACACCATGCAGTATATCACCCCTGATGTCGCAACTATTTGTACCGGCGTGGCAGCCTCCATGGGTGCCGTGATCCTTTGCGCCGGGGCAAAAGGGAAGCGTACCGCCCTGAAACATTCCCGCATCCTGATCCATCAGCCCATGGGCGGAGCACAGGGCCAGGCTTCGGACATTGAAATTACTGCCAAGGAGATCCAGAAGATCAAGAAAGAGTTATATGAGATCATAGCGCTTCATTCCGGACAGGATTATAAGAAAATCTGGAAAGATGCGGACCGCGATTACTGGATGATGGCTGACGAAGCCCGCGATTACGGGATGATCGACGAAGTTTTAGAAAAATCCAAACCTAAATCATAATGCCAAGGGTTTCACAAAAATGCTCGTTCTGCGGCCGTGAAAGATCGGAAGTGAACATGTTGATTGCAGGCATCGACGCTCATATTTGTGATGCCTGCATTACACAGGCACAGACCATTCTCAGTGAAGAATATGTGCATTTGAAAAGCGGCACTGCTCCTGAAATAGAACTTAAACCCCCTGCCGAGATCAAGAAATACCTCGACCAGTATGTCATCGGGCAGGAAGATGCCAAACGGGTGCTATCAGTGGCGGTTTATAACCATTACAAGCGGATCAAACAATCCAGGGATGAAGATGATGTCGAGATAGAAAAATCGAATATCATGATTGCGGGGGAAACAGGCACCGGCAAGACTTTACTGGCCAGGACCATTGCCCGGATGCTGAAGGTCCCTTTTGCAATTGCCGATGCGACCGTTTTAACGGAAGCTGGTTATGTCGGTGAAGACGTCGAGAGCATCCTGGCCCGGTTGCTTCAGGCTGCCGATTATGATGTATCTGCCGCAGAACGCGGAATTGTATTTATCGACGAGATCGATAAAATCGCCCGTAAAGGGGACAACCCCTCGATAACCCGCGATGTTTCAGGCGAGGGGGTGCAACAAGCCCTGTTAAAACTACTTGAGGGAGCCATTATCAACGTGCCGCCGCAAGGTGGCAGGAAACACCCGGAACAAAAATTCATCCAGGTCAACACCCAAAATATACTTTTTATCTCCGGAGGGGCTTTTAATTCGATCAACCGGATCATTGCCTCCAGGCTCAGGACCAATATCATCGGTTATCAATCCAAGGATCAGGATATATTAGACCGGGAAAACCTGCTGCAATACATCGCCCCGTCAGATATCAGGAAATTCGGCATGATCCCCGAGATTGTCGGACGCTTTCCCGTACTCACCTACCTGATGCCGCTGGACCATGACGCCCTCAAAAGAATTCTCACGGAGCCGAAAAATGCCCTTGTCAAGCAATTCACCAAATTATTCAGAATGGATGGCATTAAGCTGGAATTTGATGACGGAGCTTTTGAGTTTATCGTGGAAAAAGCCACCGAGCATAAACTGGGGGCAAGGGGCCTTCGATCCATCATTGAAGCCATTCTTACCGATGCCATGTTCGAACTTCCTTCCAAAGAAAAGACGAAGTCGCTGAAAATAAACCGGAAATACGCAGAAGAAAAATTCGGAAGGTCGAGCTTATCAAAACTCAAGGTGGCCTGATGCACCTGCTGGCATAATTATTGGTTTTGAGCACCATGGTATGCTTAGATTTCTGCTGATAAAAGCATTTTTCCTATTCGCTCTTTGTGCCTTTTCACAAGGGAAAGATACGATAATAGTTTATGGCGAAATTATCAATGGCGATACTGTGCCGCTGATTCACCTGCCGCAGGTCAGCATTTATTCCTGGAAGGTGCTGAGTAACAGGGAAGAGAGGCAGTTTACGAGGCTGATGAAAAATGTCAAGATAGTTTATCCTTATGCAAGGCTTGCCGGGATCAAGTTGAGGGAATACGAAGATACCCTTGCGATGGCTCCTGATGATAAGGCAAGAAAAAAGATCATGAAAAAGGTCGAAGATCAGATTGAAGCCGAATACGGAAAGGATTTAAGGGATCTGACAGTCACACAGGGCAAGATATTGCTGAAATTGATAGACAGGGAGACAGGAGAATCTTCCTATGAGCTCGTTGCCGATTTGAGGGGTGAATTCAGGGCAGTTTTTTACCAGGCTTTTGCCAGGATATTCGGGCTGAACATGAAGCTGAGATACGATCCGGAGGGTGAAGACAGTGAAATTGAATATATTGTGCAGATGATAGAGAGCGGGCAGCTATAAGCAATCCGGCATCATTAATTATTTTCCCCTTCCCTGTACCACGATAAGAACCGTATAGATCAAGATTTTAAAATCCATGGCCAGGGACATGTTTTCAATATAGAGCAGGTCATATTTCAAGCGTTCCACCATCTGGTCCACATTTTCTGCATAACCATATTTGACCTGCCCCCAGGATGTGATTCCCGGTTTGATCTTGAAAAGAAGCCTGTATTCAGGGGCTTTTTCAACGATCTGGTCAATATAGTACTGCCGTTCGGGCCTGTACCCGACCAATGACATGTCCCCTTTCAGAACCGAATAGAACTGGGGGATTTCATCGAGCCTGACCTTCCTGAGATATTTACCAAACCTTGTGATCCGGTTATCGTCTTTTTTAGCCAGCTGGGGCCCGTATTTTTCAGCATCGGAAAACATTGACCTGAATTTATGCATCTTAAAAGTATGACCATGCATGCCGACTCTTTTCTGGGAATAAATGACGGGTCCCCGTGAACCGACTTTAACTCCGATCGCAACGATGACAAAAACCGGGAAGAGCAGCGTAAGCGCTATCAGGGCAGCTATAATGTCCATCAGGCGTTTCAGGGATTGCTGCCAGGGCGGCATAAGGTCCTGTGATATTTCTATAAGCGGATAATGCCAGATTGAAGACATTTTGACCATTCCCATCAGGTAATCCTGCATATCCGGGATGATTTTGATCACCACCTCCGTTTCTTCCAGCATGGTCAGAATATTTCTTATCGTTTCCCTTTCCGATCTTTCGATGGCGAGGATGACTTCTTCCACATTATTTTCCTGGATGATCCTTCCAAGGTCCTGGAATTTTCCAAGGTGTGGAAGATATTTGCCGATCTTATAATTCTCATACCCGACCACATTCACAAAACCGATGAAATTATTTCCTGACGGCACTTCCTGCCTTTCTATCTCCTCATAAATCTTTACAGCATTACCATTACTACCGACAATGATGGTATTAAAGCCGATTTCTTTCCGGTGAATTTTCCTGACCGTACGCGTCGTCAGGATCAGCCTGAACAGGAAAGTGATACTGAAATGGAAAAGATATAAAAATACAAATAGCTGGTAATAAGATTTATACGTTACAATGACATCATCCAGGATCAGTGCAAAAAAAATAATCATGACCCCAACCAGGGAAATAAAGGATGTCTGGCTCAATTCCTTCAACCTCGATTTCCTGTAAATTTTATTCAAATTATAAGTACCCAGAATATAATACAGTATAAACCAAAACAGGGGTAATACCATAACGCCATAAAAGAAATTCCGGTCACGGAAAATATCGGATAGCCCTTTCAGTACCGTAGGTTCGATTGAATATTTCCTGTAAATAAAAAATAATGACCACGCCAGGGCGGCAGCCAACAGGTCAGCAACTAAATACTTAAATACCTGTAATTTTTTATTCATTAATCGTTGGGTCTTGTAACCAATTTGATATTATCGAGCATAATAAAAGCGCTTCCGGTTGTCAAATTAAATTGCGCTGCCAGATAAATTGTATAATCAACAGCATCAGTTTCTTCATTGACAACCGGTGTAAAATTAACATAGATTTTATTCCAGTCATCTGATGGATTAATAACCAGGTAAGGTCTGTCCAGGATTGTATTATCCATTTTCGTGATATAAACTCCCACTACCAATGGAATATTGTTTTTATAATTCAATTCAAGGAAAATAAAGTCGCCCCGGTCAAATACAAATCCTGTCCCGCTGCCATTATCGGATACCAGTTGAAGATAATTCCGGTCAGCATCAAGGTAACTGATCCCGGAATAATGCGAAAAATCATCCAGAAACGCTTCCGGGGCATCGGCCGGTGAAGTCCGGACTATCCCCGTGTCGCTGTTCTGGCTTTTTCGAATAGCGAGGCTGGGATCTTCAAAATTTTCCATCCAGACAAACTCCGCATTGCTATAATAAGTAGAATTCACGGATACTTTCCGGATGCTGTCAGGGACAAAACTGAAGTTACTGATGATGAAAGGCTGGACACAGGGATAAGGCGACCTGGTATCTGAGATTCCGTTCAATTTGATGCCCGGCCTGATTTCGAGCTTATGACTGCCTTCAGCAAGTACCGGAAAAGTAGCCGGCATCTCAAATCCCCCGATCAGATTATCATCTACATAAACCCAGGCATCAGTAAAATTTTGATTGCTGGTACCCTGTAAATCCACATTACATTGAAAACTAATGGAATCAATTTTCAAATAGGAAGGCACCGTCTGGCTCCCTTCAAATTTGTCGCAACCTGAAAGTAAGAGCACAGCTATAATTGAAGGCAGAAACGACTTTGTAAGACCTATCCTGATAATTGTCGCGTATGGGAATTTCATTTATTCAATTCAGATAATTAATAACGACCGGGTCAGCCAGGTTATTGCCATTGGTTTTACAATCACTCCAAGCTCAAAATTAAATACCCGACGGCAATTCCTGCATTTTTCCCAGGATCTGATATGCGACGTTAAGGGCTTCATAACCATCATTGATCGTCACCGAAGGCGAAGTATTGTTGACAATCGCCTGGTAAAAACTTTCAAGTTCAGTCTTAATAGCATTAAGGCTGATGATCTCCGGCTTCTCGATGGTGATCTGTTTCCTGCCTCTTTTCCCACCCAGGTCTATGATCATAGCGAACGGATCGGATTCCTGTCCGGCCGGATCCTTGATACGGATGATCTCCACTTCCTTTTTCAGAAAATCAACAGCGACATAGGCATCGCGCTGGAAGAAGCGGGCTTTTCTCATATTTTTCATAGAGATCCTGCTTGCGGTAAGATTAGCGACGCAGCCGTTGTCAAATTCGATCCTTGCGTTGGCAATATCAGGAGTCTCATTGACCACTGAAACCCCGCTGGCATAAATTCTTTTAATATTTGACCTGACTACACTGAGCACAATATCAATATCATGGATCATCAGGTCAAGGATAACAGGCACATCGGTACCTCTCGGGTTGAACTGGGCCAGGCGGTGTGCTTCGATGAACATCGGCGTGCTGATGTAAGGCTTGGCAGCCAGAAAAGCCGGATTGAACCGTTCTACATGGCCGACCTGAACTTTCACGTTCGCTTCATCAGCAAATGTCATCAGTTGCCTTGCTTCTTCCGGCGTGGTTACCACGGGTTTTTCGATAAATACATGACGGGCTTTTTTTAAAGCCCTGGAAGCGCAATCAAAATGGGAAATCGTCGGTGTTACAATATCCACCACGTCGACTGAATCAATCAGTTCGTCAATGCTTGGATAATGAATGATACCGAACTCATTTTGAACCTGGGATGCTGTTTTTTCATCCGCATCATAAAACCCTGCAAGTTCAAAATCTTTGATCTCGCGGATGCATTTAATATGGATCTTGCCCAAATGCCCTGCTCCAAGAACCCCAATTTTTATCATCTGATTAGAATTTTGTGCAAAAGTAATTTTTTTGGAGTTGCGGATTTATTATTTTCGCTGCCATTATCAATCACTTATAGTTTCGCGAAAGTTGGGCACATTACAGGAATCCTACCGTCATAAAGGCCTACGGCATAAGCTGGTCGACTCCCTTCGTGGTAAAGGCATCACGGATGATAAAGTGCTTAATGCCATTAACCTGGTTCCCAGGCATCTGTTCCTTGATTCCGGCTTTCTCGAGTTTGCTTACCAGGATAAAGCTTTTCCCATAGGATCAGGGCAGACTATCTCTCAGCCATACACGGTAGCTTACCAGACGCAGTTGCTCCACGTGATGCCCGGTGATAAAATACTGGAAATCGGTACCGGATCGGGATATCAATCCTGCGTATTGCTGGAAATGGGCGCAAAGGTTTATACGATAGAACGGCAGAAAAAGCTTTTTGAGAAGACCCGGGGTTTCCTTCCGTCGATTGGTTATAATCCCAAGATGTTTTACGGGGACGGGTACAAAGGTTTGCCGCCTTACGCACCTTTCGATAAAATCATCATTACGGCCGCCGCGCCTGATATTCCGGCAGAACTTATCAGCCAGATGAAAACCGGCGGCATTCTGGTGATCCCGGTGGGGCCGACCGAGGTACAGACCATGGTGACCATTATAAAGGTCAGTGAAAACGAAATACAACGTACCGAACACGACCAGTTCCGGTTTGTGCCGATGCTTGGGAACAAAGCGAAAGATTAACCTGTCCGCACTGCAGATGCTTAACCAATCTTTAACGTCTGGAAAATCTGGTTGTCCTGCAAGATATCGACAGCCTTGTGAAATTCCTCATCGATTTCCGACATGATCTCATAGAAAGCATCTATAGTCCATAGATTTCTTGCTATCATAGCCCTGAGCTGGGTATCGATAAGCTTTTCCGAAGCCTTCCATCCTTCTTCATCAAATTTGACGCCTTCTTTATCGGCAATTGCCCGGAACTCCCCGATCATATCATCATTCAGCCTGAAATTTTCCTTGAATTCTGCAACTGAAGAATACTTGCTGTTCAGGGCATCCCTGTTTTCTTCCACGAACTGGATGGTGTATTTATTAATCACGTCTTTCCTTCTCAAATTGACGTAATAATCTGAGAACATCGAGGTATCCAACGGAATGAAAATATCAGGCATGATGCCTCCGCCGCCATATACTACCCTTCCGTGAGGGGTCTCATATTTCAGGGAATCGGGGAATTTGATGCTGTCAGCAAAGGTGTATTCGCCATGCCTGTACCTTTTATCAAAATCCTTATAATATTCATCTGTTCCTTTGGTATAGGGTCGCTGGATACATCTGCCGGTCGGCGTATAATATCTTGCCGTGGTAAGCCTGATCACCGATCCGTCAGGAAGGTCGAAAGGTCTTTGCACCAAACCTTTCCCGAAAGATCTCCGTCCGATGACTATACCCCTGTCCCAATCCTGTATGGCTCCTGCCACGATTTCGCTGGCAGAAGCCGAAGCTTCATCAATAATAACAACCAATTTATTCTTCTCAAAGTTACCAGTGCCCGTAGCTGTATATTCCTGCCTGGAGCTATGGAGGCCTTCCGTATAGACGATTAATCTGCCTGCCTCGAGGAATTCATCGGCCAGGTCAACGGCTGTGTTCAGGTAACCGCCTGAATTGCCGCGAAGATCAAGGATGAGCTTATTCATGCCCTTGCTTTTCAGATTGACGAGAGCTGAATCGAATTCGTCAATTGATGTCTTGGAAAACCGGTTCAACCTGACATACCCAATTTCCGGGGCAGCCATAAAACTGGCATCTATGGAATTCAACGGTATCTTTTCCCTGACGATCGTAAAATCAAGAAGGTCCTTTTTACCGCTGCGGAAAATGGAAACATCGACAGGCGTCCCTTTTTTTCCGCGAAGATGGTTCATCACCCATTCATTATTAATCTTTTTTCCCGTTGCGTCTTCGCCATTTATTTTAACGATCTTATCGCCTGATAAAATGCCTAATTTTTCCGAAGGACCGCCGGGAGTGGGAGAAATGACCAGAATCGTATCCTGGAAAAGCTGGAAAGTTATCCCTATGCCTTCGAAACTGCCTTCAAGGGGCTCATTTGCCTTTTCCACTTCTTCTTTTGAAATATAAGCCGAGTGAGGATCGAGTTCCTTGAGCGATTCGACTATCGCGTCCGAAACAATGCTCTTCATATTTACGGTATCGACGTAGGCCAGATCGATGATTTGCATGGCTGCGACCATTTTCTGGATCTCCTGCCTGTCCGCCGCAGTCTGTGTAAAAGATGCCTGATGCCAGAATGCCATTACAAGAAAGAGGAGTCCGAAACGGAAAAATGATGTGATTTTCATGGAAGATGAATTACAGGTTTATGATGAAATTGTTCTATTGTTCTATTGTTCTATTGTTCTATTGTTCTATTGTTTATCGCCCTATTATCTTACAGTCTTACAGTCCTACAGTCCTACAGTCTTACAGTCTTAATATTCCAACATCTCCAAACACGCCTGGTAAATTTTATCAGTGTTCGGCAGGATTGCTTTTTCCAGTATCCTGTTAAAACCAACCGGCGTAAAGGTTGAGCCGATCCTTCGAACCGGTGCGTCAAGGTATTCAAATGCCTGCTCCGTAATCACGGCAGTTATTTCAGCGCCAAAACCGGCAAAAACCTTATCCTCATGGACCACCAGTGCCCGGCTCGTTTTCTTCACGGAGTCAAGGATCATTTGGATATCAAGGGGGATGAGCGAACGCAGGTCAATCACTTCAATGTTCTTTCCTGATTCACTGAATATCCTGTCAGCGGCCTGCAACGACATATGGGTTGTATTTCCGTAAGTAATAATACTGAGGTCAGAGCCTTCCCTGCGTATTCTGGCTTTCCCAAAAGGCACTTCAAACCCTTCGGGGATAAACGTTTCAGCCAGCGGGTCATTATAAAGAGCTTTGGGTTCCATGAACATGGTCGGACCCCTGGAGCGCATGCTGGTTCGGAGCAAACCGGCCGCATCATCGGCAAAGGAAGGATAAACGATCCTGATACCCGGGAAGGTCGTCAGGGCCCCCTCGATGGTCTGGGAATGATAAAGCCCGCCGCCTATATAGCCGCCCGATGCCAGCCTGATCGTAACATTTGAAGCGAACTGCCCGTTGGTCCTCCAGAAATCGTGCGTCATTTCGACAAACTGTTCCATGGCGGGCCAGAAATAATCCGCAAATTCCGCCCCTTCAATCACGATCCGGATCTTATCGCTGAACCGGCTCATACCATTGGCTGTCCCTACGATGTAATCCTCCGCGATCGGCGCATTGAAAACGCGGTCATGGCCAAATTCCTGCTGCATCCCTTTTGTAACGTTGAACACGCCTCCCTTTTCCTTATTTGCAACGTCCTGCCCCCAGATAAAAGTATCAGGATTATGCCGGAATTCTTCCTTTAAAGTTTCATTCAAAGCCTGGATCAGTCTTTTCGCAGGCCCGGTTTCATGATGAACCCCGACAGGGTATTTTACAGGTTTATATGGCTCTGGAATAACATGATCAAAAATGGAAGCAGGATCCGGGTCAGGCATCATTATCACCTTTTTATGGGCGGCAGAAATCTCCTTTTTTGCCTGGCTTTCAATCTCTGCGATTTCTCCTTCGGTAAAAATTTCTGAAAATAACAACCGCTTAATGAACTTCTTTAACGGGTCCTGCCCTATCGCTTCACCGATCTCCTCCTCACCCCTGTAAAGCTCATGCCTGTCTGAATTAGAATGGGAACGCATCCTGACGCAATGGGCATGGACAATCACCGGCTGGCCATGTTCCAGCACATACCGTTTTGCCACGGTCATTGCATTCATGCTGCTAAAAACGTCCAGCCCGTTGCAATATATGATCCGGAGGTTTTTAAATCCTTCAAAATTAGTGGCTGCATAATAATTGGCTGTCTGATCTTCTTTAGGCACCGAGATCCCGTAGCCATTATCCTGGATCACGAATATGACCGGCAGTTCTTCGGTGCTGGCCCCATTGATCGCTTCATAAACAAAACCTTCGGAAGTAGCGGATTCCCCCTGTGAAGTGATGGCCACCCCGCCTGATTTATAATACTTTATAGCCCTGGCCACCCCCACCGCGTGCAGCGCATGGCTTCCTGTCGCAGAAGAAACGTTGTGAATATTCCAGGCAGGTTTTGCAAAATGATTTGACATATGCCTTCCTCCGCCAGCTATATCATCTTTTTTGGAAAGGCCGTTGAGAATAATTTCCTCGGCATTAAGTCCTGCGGAAATGGCTGTAAGCATATCCCTGTAATACGGAAAAAGATGATCTTTTTTCCTGTCGAAAATTTGTCCTATGGCCAGCTGAATACCATCGTGCCCGGCATATGGAGCGTGGTAAGACCAGCCAAGTGCCTGCTTAAGATAATTAGGAGCTTTATCGTCAAGCTGGCGTCCAAGTATCATCAGGTACAGCCACTTCCTGAGAATTTTCCTGTCGACATTCTTGATGGAAAAAACTTTATCTTTTTTACTGATCCTCAGCCTTTTATTCTGATACATAGATTAAATTTCCCGGCAACAATAAAATAACAAAGCAGGGTCCGGCTTTGTTCGTCAAATTTACACAAAAATCAGATATGTTTTAAACCTGATCCGGCTGTGAATAGTCCTGATCACGGCAAATAGGACTCCGGTCTCCTGTCATCGAAAACATGATTGCGCGGGGTGACCATTTTATTGCGGGACAACCGGGTGTCAATTTCCTGGCTGATAATCTCCGTTTTATCCGGGGACGCCTTTACAGTGATTCTTCCTGTCGTATCTGTAAAAAGGGAGTTTCCGTTAAATGTAAGATCTCCCTCGGTGCCATACCGATTGGCTGTGGCAATATAGATGCGGTTCATCAATGACAGCCCGGGCGTGCATCTTTGGGCGTTTTCCGTCAACAGGTTAGACGGATGGCAGATGATATCTGCGCCTTTTTGCGCCATAATCCGCCAGGGCTCCGGGAACAGGTAATCGAAGCAGATCATTATGCCTATCTTAAAATCCCCCAGGTCAAAAACGGGCAAACCTGCATTACCTTTCTGAAAAATGTCCTTTTCATTCATAAAAAGGTGCAGTTTCCGGTACTTTCCCACTAATCCGCCCGGTCCGACAAGGATGGCGCTGTTGAACAATTTATCCCCATCCCTTTCATTTATTCCTGAGACTATAAATATATCTTTCTGACGGGCTTGTTTTAAAAGAAAATCCTGGAAATCACCCTGCTTGCCGATGACCTCGGACAGTTTATACGCTTCATTAAAATCCCGGAAATTATAACCGGAATTGGAAAGTTCAGGTAATACAACCAGTTTGCTGCCTTTAACCTGTTCAAAAAGTGGTTCCAGCAGTCTTATGTTTTCACCGGGGTCAGCAAATGCAGGCTGAAACTGGATTATAGAAACCTTTGCATTCATGGTCTTTATTTTCTGATTACCTCGAACTCGCCGTTATCCAGGAGACGAATGATCGTAGAGGGTTTTGTTCTTATTATGACATCGCGGTTAAAGCTGACAATATAGTCGACACCCCCGGTAATTTCTTCAGGTATCCTGCTGAAGACAATCGGGGCAGGTTGACCTGAGATATTTGCAGAAGTAGAAACGACAGGTTTGCCGAACAGGGAGATCATCCTGCGGCAAAATTCGTCATGGACGATCCGGATAGCCACCGTACCATCCTCGGCCACAACGTTTTTTGCCACATTCATCGCATTCGGATAGATGATGGTCAGCGGCTCCTGGTAGCGCTCTATAAGATCATAAGCGATAGGAGGCACTTTTTTGACGTATGCAGCAAGTTTTTCAGGCTGGTCAAGCAGGATGATCATGCTTTTGCTTTCAAAGCGCTGCTTCAGTCTGTAAATTCTGTCCACCGGCCTGGCCAGGGTTGCATCACATCCGATCCCCCAGATCGTATCTGTCGGGTAAAGGATGATCTTGCCTTTTTTCAGGAAATCGACCGATAACCTGACTTCTTCTTCCATCTTGCTTACCTTTTGGTCTTAGGATTGTAGCCTTTTTGCTTTGCCATGTCTTCCAGTCGTTTCTGAAAACCTGAAACTTTGACCGGCTTAAGCTTATTTTCCTGGATCTGCCTGTGCAGTTTATTTTCATCGACAAAATAGCGGAAAATATACATCTGGGCAAAAGTTATCAGGTTAACAAGCAGGTAATAATAACTCAGACCGGAAGAATAATTGTTGAAAATACCCAGAAACATGACAGGCATGATGTACATCATAGTCTTCATCCCTGGCATTTGCTGACTCCCGGTACCCATCATCTGGTTGTTCAGGTAGGTATAAATGATTGTCGATACGGTCATCAGGAGGCAAAAAAGACTGACATGATCGCCATAGAAGGGTATGTTAAACGGAAGGTCCATAACCGAGTCATAAGATGAAAGGTCATGTGCCCAGAGAAAAGACTGCTGGCGTAGTTCTATGGAAGCCGGGAAGAAACGGAACATGGCGATCAGGATCGGCATTTGAAGCAAGACCGGGATACAGCCTGACATCGGATTTACGCCGGCTTTCTTGTACATGGCCATGGTCGCCTGCTGCTTCTTCATTGCATCTTCCTTTTTCGGATATTTCAGGCTGATCTCATCGACTTCAGGCTTTAGCAATCTCATTTTTGCTGATGACAGGTAAGTTTTGTGAGCGATTGGGGAAAGGACGATCTTAAGCAGGATAGTCAGTACAAGAATGACTATACCGTAATTCCAGCCGAAGCTTCCCAGGAAGTTAAAAACCGGGAGTACTGCGAAGCGGTTGATCCACTGCATCAGGAAAAAGCTCCACCCGAGCGGGATCTGACGTTCCAGGTCCAGTTTATATTTTCTTAATATATTATACTTGTTGGGGCCAAAATACATCGACATTCCGACTGATTCATCTGCCCCGCCGGTATAGGGAATACCGACCTTAAAATAAAGCGATCTCAGGAATACGTCACTGGCAATCTTGTCCGTGGCAGAAGCCTTCATAATGGGATCGACAAAATAATTGTCTGCGATCAGCGAAGTGGAAAAGAATTGTTGCTTAAAGGAGAGCCACTTGATCTGATCCCTCA
Organism: uncultured Bacteroidales bacterium; assembly: GCA_963823285.1. Taxonomy (GTDB): domain Bacteria; phylum Bacteroidota; class Bacteroidia; order Bacteroidales; family JAGOPY01; genus JAGOPY01. The sequence continues at coordinate 673,031 of CAWGKX010000014.1, forward strand.
GGGAGACCTGTTCTTCTTTACTTTCCGAAAGATATTTAACCTTATCTTCATTCAGTTTATAATATATGGTGGTCCCGTTGAACTGGTCGATATGCTTTTCCTGCTTCCTGAGGTCAGCGCTCCATTCAAAATCGACATATCCCCTCGCCGCATCAATGGTTTTATCGAGGTTATGAAAATCCACATCGAAACCGAGCATATAATTATTCCCTTTCAGGGTAAATAAATACTCGATATATTGATTCTTAAGGAGGATCGTATCCATGGATGCATAAAGACGAAGCGCGAACCTGACCTCCTGCTCACCGCTTACCTTTATCGTGTCCTTTCCTTCAAATCCATCTATCCACGCGGGCTGAAAGTAAAATCCGTTTGTACTTATGATCCGGTTATTTGCGAAGAAAGAAATGCCGAACTTATTTGTATCGCTTTCTATCAGGATCAAAGGCTTGCCATCCCAGGTCTTATAATTTTTTAACTCGATATAAACGATCTTGCCACCTAAGGAAGAAAGGCCGATCCTGACCAGGTCATTTTCAAGATAATATAGTTTCTTTTCTCCCTTGGCAGAAAGAGCGAACGAACCGAACTGGTCTTCGAGTTTTGAAAGATCTTTTCCGGGTGAAAGAACACCAGTATTACTGGTTGTTTCCGATAATGCTTTCTGTTCTTCAGGTTTTATAATTTCCGGCCGGGCAAGCTGCGCAATGGAGTCTTTCTCACGCTGGACCATCATCAGCGAATCCTGCCTGTGCCTTTGTTCTATCAGTTCTTTCTTTGAAGGTGATGTCAGAAAGTAATAACCAATCAGAATACCAAAAATGAGAACAAACCCAATTATTGTGTTTCTCGTATTATCCATAAAAATATCGGCTTTATAACTCTAAATTAAGAGGGCAAAGATATGGTAAATGAAAGACTCCGTAAGATAAAAAAACCGACTATTGGTGAACAGCCATATGTTTCGCATTCTCATATTTAATGGCGGCTTCGATGAACCTGACGAATAAAGGATGAGGGCTGCTGACCGTGCTCCTGTACTCCGGATGGAATTGAACGCCGATAAACCACGGGTGATCTTTCAGCTCCATGATCTCTACCAGGTTTTTCTTTGGATTTATTCCAACAGCCATCATCCCAGCTTTTTCAAATTCTTCCAGGTAGATATTATTAAATTCATAACGATGGCGGTGCCGTTCATTGACTTCTTTTACCGGGTAAATTTCGCTGACTTTTGATCCCTTCTTAATTCTGCACAGGTAAACTCCGAGTCTCATGGTACCTCCTTTGTCCATGATCGTTTTCTGTTCTTCCATCATATCAATGACCGGGTAAGGGGTATCCGGGTCCATTTCGGTGGAATGGGCTCCTTTAAGGCCTATTATATTCCTGGCGTACTCAATGACAGCGCATTGCATGCCAAGGCAGATCCCGAGGAAAGGGATCTTATTTTCCCTCGCGAACCTGATAGCTTCTATTTTGCCTTCAATTCCCCTGTTGCCAAAACCGGGAGCTACGATCATTCCATGGAATCCTTTAAGCTTTTCAGCGACATTGCCGCTGGTCAGGTTCTCCGACTGGATGGTTTGAACATGCACCTTGCATTCGTTAGAAGCCCCGGCGTGAATTATTGATTCCTGGATAGACTTATATGCATCTTTCAACTCCACATATTTTCCGACCAGGCATATCCTTACTTCTTCCCTGGGATTTTTGAGCCTGAAAATAAATTCCTCCCATTTTGCCATATCCGGTTTCTGGTCAGTGGGAAGACCGAGTTTGCGAAGGACTTCTATATCCAGCTTTTCATCCCTCATCAATAATGGCACCTCATATATGGTTTTAGCATCGATGGATTCAATGACTGATGTTGGCTCTACGTTGCAAAACAGGGCGATCTTATTACGGATGTTCTGGTTGAGATGTTTCTCTGTCCTGCAAACAATTATATCCGGTTGAACTCCGGATTCAAGGAGCGTTTTAACGGAATGCTGTGTCGGTTTGGTCTTTAGCTCCCCTGCGGCCGCGAGATAAGGCACAAGGGTAAGAAGGATAACCAGGCAATCGCCTCCCATCTCCCATTTTAGTTGCCTGACGGCTTCAATATAAGGTAAAGATTCAATATCTCCGACAGTTCCACCGATTTCCGTGATCACAAAATCGTATCCGAATTTATTCCCCAGTATCTTGATGTTCCGTTTTATTTCATCGGTAATGTGGGGGATGACCTGGACGGTTTCCCCCAGGTAGTCGCCTCTTCTTTCCTTTTCTATTACCGTTTTATAGATCCTGCCTGTCGTTACATTATTTGCCTGCGAAGTGGGCACATTCAGGAACCGTTCGTAGTGCCCCAGGTCAAGGTCTGTTTCCGCGCCATCTTCAGTAACATAACATTCTCCGTGTTCATAGGGGTTCAATGTGCCGGGATCTACATTGATATATGGATCCAGTTTTTGAATTGCGACGTTGAATCCCCTTGCCTGGAGAAGCTTACCAACTGAGGCTGAAATAATGCCTTTTCCAAGTGAGGAGGAAACCCCGCCGGTTACGAAGATGTATTTAGTGTTGGACATGATTTTGAATTAGCGCATGACTTTTTCTGTTAATAATAGGTATCCCATTGGACTCCGGCAATTTTTTTGGCCAGCCTTAACGCCTGGATCGTATAGCCGAACTCATTATCATACCAGACATAAAGAATAATCGATCTGCCATCTGCCGAAACCAATGTGGCAGGCGCATCGAATATCCCGGCACAACTGTCGCCGATAAAATCTGTCGAAACAGCTTCAGTGGAAGCGGAGAACCTGATCTGCTCAACCAGTCGTCCGTTTAATGCGGCATCCCTCAGAATTTCGACAACTTCTTCAACTGTGGTTTGTTTCTGAACCGTAAGAGAAATGATGGCCAGGGATACATTAGGAATCGGCACCCTGACGGCATTGGCCGTAAGCTTACCTTTCAGGGAAGGAATAGCTTTTGCGGCTGCTCCCGCAGCACCGGTTGATGTGAGCACCATGTTTATGGGTGCGGAACGGCCTCTCCTGGGCTTCTTATGGTAGTTGTCAGTCAGGTTCTGGTCGTTTGTGTAGGCATGAATGGTTTCAATATGGCCTTTTTCAACGCCCAGTTTGTTTTCAATCACATGAAGCACGGGGACAATGGCATTTGTCGTACAGGAAGCTGCCGAGTAAATGGTTTCAGCATTATAATCGACCGTACCATCGTCGTGGTTGACGCCAAAAACAATATTTGGAATATCTCCTTTACCTGGAGCCGTAAGCAAAACCTTTTTGACTCCTTTTGCTTTCAGGTGCCTGGTCAGGTCTTCCCGCTTTGTCCACACGCCGGTGGTGTCGATCAGCAGTGCATCATGGATCCCTTCAGATTCGTAATCAAGATCTTCCGGATTATTTGCAGCCAGCATTTTAACTTTATGCCCGTTGATCAGCAACATTTTCTTATCGACATCTTCGATCGCAACACCCCGGAAAGGCCCGTGAATAGAATCGTGACGAAAAAGCGACGCACGCTTTTTAATTTCTTCGGGTGAGTTCCCACGGGTTACAATAGCTTTTACATTGAGCTGGGTGCCGTTTCCCTGGATGATAAGCTCACGCGCGACAAGCCGCCCGATACGTCCGAAACCGTAAACAATGACGTCCACAGGTTTGTCATATCTTACTTTTTTACCGATCAGGTGTTTCAGTTTATCATTGAGAAACGACCTGGCATCCTGATAATTTGATCCTTCTTCCGACCATTCCTTATTCAGTCTCCCTATATCAATGCGGGCAGGAGGCAAATCCATTTTCAGCAATTCGTTGGCAAGCATGACTGAAACCTGGATCTTTAATGCTTTTCCGATTACCGATAATGAGTGTGAATGCTTTTTAAGTATTACACTTGAAGACCGGTCGATAAGCTGGCTTCTGAATATGATAAGTTCAATGGACTTATCATAGTAAAGCTGACCAATAAGGTTAACAAATTCGAAACCGGATTTTTCGTCAGTGATCCAATTATCCAGGGAATTTGTATAATCATTGTGATGTTCGCTGTTTTCTAACTGGCTTGATTCTGGCATGACAGAGCGGTTTAGTATTATTAAATGATTAAAGAATATGCTGCAATAATAACAAAAATAAAAAAACAAAAGACCACAGTTCTTAAATGAACTGTGGCCTGCCTGATAATCAGATAAAAGACTTATTCGCCGAGGTATGCTTTCAGAAGCTTGCTCCGGGAAGTATGTTTAAGCCTGCGGATGGCTTTTTCTTTAATTTGCCTCACACGTTCGCGGGTGAGGTTAAATTTGGCGCCGATCTCATCCAGGGTAAGTCCATGGTTCATGCCAATGCCGTAATAGAGGTTGATCACATCTCTTTCTTTATCGGTAAGGGTTGACAACGAACGCTGTATTTCTTTATTCAAAGACTCCCGCATCAGATTATTATCTGTACGGGGAGTATCGTCAGAGACAAAAACATCGAGGAATTTCGTGTCTTCGTCTTCTGCAATCGGGGCATCCACAGAGACATAACGCGTAGTGATCCGCAAAGCTTTATCCAGCTTATGTTCAGGTATATCAAGTTTTTGTGCAATTTCTTCAACTGATGGCGGACGTTCAAATTCCTGCTCAAGCCTTGATGTCGCTTTCTTGATTTTATTCAGAGATCCAACCTGGTTCAGGGGAAGGCGGACCAGCCTGGATTGCTCGGCAAGAGCCTGCAATATGGATTGCCTGATCCACCAGACGGCATAGGAAATAAATTTAAATCCTCGTGTTTCATCGAACCGTTGCGCAGCTTTAATCAGCCCCAGGTTTCCTTCATTGATCAAATCGGGCAAACTCAGCCCCTGGTTTTGATATTGTTTGGCTACCGAAACTACGAACCTCAGATTTGCCTTGACAAGTTTCTCAAGGGCTTTGTCATCTCCTGATTTGATTCGCCTGGCCAATTCGACCTCTTCTTCAGCAGTGATAAGTTCCTCCCGCCCAATGTCCTGCAGGTACTTATCTAAAGATGCCGTTTCACGATTGGTGATCGACTTGGATATTTTTAATTGTCTCATCTTATTTTATAAATGGTCAGAATACAAATTCCAAACTGATAAATATACGGATTATTACAGGGGTTTCCAAATAAACGCGCAAAAGTACAAAAAGTTTTGTGCTATTTAGAATTTTTTTAAATAATTACAGGATAAAACCATAATTCATCCTCATTCCGTTAGGATAAACTCCTTCAATTCTTATGATACCGTTCTTAATATTACTTAATGCCGCATCGACATCCTGTTTGGTCATGATCTTTACCCCATTAATATTCAATATTATAAACCCTTCCTGGACGCCTCCTTTTTTCAGCATCCCATCCTGCAGATCGACAACTTTCAGCCCGCCGTTGATATTCAGGTTCTTGCTGTCTTCCGCAGGAACCGGTTCCAAAGTTGCTCCAAGATCTGATATATAGAAATTCTCACCTTTTTTCTCTATTGACGTAGTGCCTTCCTGGTTTTTCAATTCGACCTGGTAAGTCTGTTCACTTCCTTTCCGGTTTACGGTCACACTCACGAAATCGCCGGGATTATGCTGGCCGATTATTTCGAGTAATTCTGAATTTCCCCTGACAGGCCGATTTTCCACCGAAACGATCACATCCCCTTCTTTGATCCCCGATTTTTTAGCCCCTCCGGTTTCAGAAACAGATTTTACATATACTCCGTTGGTGACATTAAGGTTATTTTCTTTAACCAGTTTTGAATCGACATCCTGTATCGTAACGCCAAGATAAGCACGTTGTACGGCACCATATTTCAGGAAATCATCGACAACTTTTTTTACAATATTGGATGGGATGGCAAAGGAATATCCTTCATAGGCACCGGTATTGCTGGCAATTGCGGCATTTATCCCGATCAGGTCCCCGTTCATATTTACCAGGGCCCCGCCGCTGTTTCCCATATTGACCGCTGCATCGGTCTGGATGAAAGATTCTATGGCACCAGGCGTTCCAAGAATATTGATGTCCCTGGCTTTTGCACTGACTATCCCTGCCGTGACCGTGGAGGTAAGGTTGAAAGGATTCCCTACAGCGAGCACCCACTCTCCTAACTTGAGATCATCGGAGTTGCCAAATGAAATAAAGGGCGTATTCTCGGCATCAATCTTCAGTAAAGCAATATCGGTCGTAGGGTCATTTCCGACGACAGTAGCTTCAAATTCCCTGCTGTCGTTAAGCGTGACAGTAATATTGCTTGCACCGTCCACAACATGGTTATTTGTGACAATATAGCCGTCTTTTGAAATGATCACACCGGAACCAAACCCCGTGTAAGTACTGTTTCCACCGCCATAAGGATATCCGAAGAAATCACGGAACGGGGCAAAAAAATCATTATAACCACCGGTCCTTACTGAAAATTCGGACTTAATATGCACGACTCCGTGAACGGTCTTTTCCGCTGCGGTCGTGAAATCAGGGCCGGAAAACGGTTCCACCGGTAAATAATTGGCCGCAACAGCATTTGTTTTGTTTGCTCCCGTCAGAAAAGCATGGTTTCCGGGATTGCTTCCGTTATTAAAAAATATACTTTTTACTCCCCACACGATCAGAACTGAAAGTGCAACAATTGCTAAGACTTGAATGGCTTTTTTCATAACTTATTTAATTTTAATTTAAAATTACAAATTTTTCGTTCAAAAACGTCATATCTTCCTCAAATAGTGTGCCTTTCTCTTGTTAAATATTGTTAAAAGAAAGGATTGTCAAGCCGGGAACATCTTGTTTTTTCGCTTATTTTTGAAAATCATTAATCAGCATGATGTGGAACTGAATTTTTATAAATATCACGGCACCGGCAATGATTTCATCCTTATTGATAACAGGGACGGTCAATTCAAACCGGGGAAAAAACTGATTGCCGGGCTTTGTCATCGCAGGCTTGGTATCGGGGCTGACGGATTGATCCTGCTGAATAAAGCGCGGGGTTTTGATTTTGGAATGAGATATTTTAATTCTGACGGACTGGAAAGCACCATGTGTGGTAATGGCGGCAGATGTATCGTTGCTTTCGCTGACTTTTTGTCACTTGCGCCTAAAAACTGCCGGTTTCTTGCTTCAGACGGGGAACATACGGGGTCTGTCCTGGGCAAAGAGCGCAACACTTACCATATCATCCTGGGCATGAATGATGTGAAAGGTTATCAAAAACTTGGAGAAGATTTCATACTGAACACCGGTTCCCCTCACCTGGTCAGGTTTGTCAGGAATGCCGGCGGGATTGACGTAGCTAAGGAAGGCAGGGCTGTCCGCTACATGGATGATTTCAAACCGGGGGGCATCAATGTTAATTTTGTTGAAGACCTGGGAGGAAAAATATTTGTCAGGACTTATGAACGCGGCGTTGAAGATGAGACCCTCTCCTGCGGGACCGGCGTCACGGCTTCTTCGCTTGCTTATGCAGCAAGCAGGAACCTGACTGAAGGCACAATACCGGTCGTTACGAAGGGTGGTTCATTAAGTCTCCATTTCCGCCGGAAAGAAGCTGTTTTTACAGGTATTTTCCTGGAGGGCCCGGCAGTGAAAGTTTATCAGGGAACGCTTGAAATATAATGGATGCCATTCTTACGATTTGAATATGATTTAACCAAGGCAGCCTATGAAAGGTTCTAAAATAAATCTCAGGGCCCTGGAGCCGGACGATGTGGAGGTTTTGTACAAATGGGAAAATGACCGCGCCATATGGCATCTTTCCAGCACAATCACACCGCTGTCGCGTTTCACCCTGGAGCAATATGTACTCAGCGCGGGGCAGGATATTTATTCCACACGCCAGATGCGTATGATGATCGACCTGAATAAACCTTATCAGGGAACAAAAACAATCGGCTCCATAGATATTTTCGAATTTGAGCCGGCACATATGCGTGCAGGCGTCGGGATCCTGATCCATGAGGGCTTCAGGGGAAAAGGGTACGCTTCGGAAGCCCTTGACCTCCTCATCCGTTATGCTTTTGAAACATTGCAGCTGCACCAGCTTTTCTGTAATATTTCCGTAGATAATGCAGATAGCATCCGGCTTTTTCAAAACAAAGGTTTCCAATATATCGGGACCAAAAAGGAATGGAACCGCGTTATGAATTCATGGCAGGATGAGAGCATGTTCCAACTGATCCATCAATCGGGCAATTAACAGGATTATGGCTATTCAAGGCGAGGAGGCTGCAGCCAGGAAATTCAGAAGAAAAATTGTACGCAGGATATCGGCTCTGGCGATCCTTGTCCTTATTATTGTTGCGATCATTACAACATTTTCGTTTTTTCGCTCCATTTCAGGACCAAATGTCAGGACGGAAAACCATCAGCCGGAATCCATCTTTATTCCGACCGGTTCGTCATTTAACGATGTAAAAAAAATACTTTACGGAAAGGGATTGATCATTAACCGGCGATCATTTGAATGGGTTGCGGAGAGAAAAAAGTATCCTGCACTGGTCAAGCCTGGCCATTATATCATCAAAGAACCCATGAGCAACGGCGAACTGATCAACATGCTGCGATCGGGTCAGCAGGCGCCGGTCGATGTCGTTTTCAACAATATCCGCCTGAAGGAGGACCTGGCGGGGAAGATTTCCCGGCAGATTGAGGCGGATTCTCTTTCTCTCTTAAAATGCTGGAATGACAGGGAATTTTTAAAAACCCTGAATACCACGCCGGAAAAAATACTTTTAATCTTTATCCCCAATACCTATGAGTTCTGGTGGACACACGGATGCCCGCGAATTTACAGAAAGGATGTACAAAGAGTTTCTTAAATTCTGGGATGAAGGGAGGACGTTAAAAGCTAAATCAACCGGGCTGAGCATCCAGGAGATCATTATACTGGCTTCCATCATTGAAAAGGAAACTCAAAAGAATGATGAAAAACCTGCCATAGCCGGCGTTTACATTAACCGTCTCAGGAAAGGCTGGCCCTTGCAGGCAGATCCGACAGTTGTCTTTGCAACCGGCGACTTTGACATGAAACGCGTACTGACGGTCCACACAAAAACAGATTCGCCATACAATACTTATTTACACACTGGCCTGCCGCCCGGGCCAATCTGCATCCCCTCGATTTCGTCTATCGACGCTGTTTTAAATTATCAGAAGAGTGACTACATGTTTTTTTGTGCCAGGGCGGACATGTCAGGCTATCATGCATTTTCCAGGACGCTGGCGGAGCATAACCGGTATGCTAAAGCTTACCAGAAGGCTTTGAATGAGAGAAAAATCATTTAATAAATTCCAAATTCCAAATTCCAAATTGAAATCGAGACTTAAGATACTGGTAATCATCCTTTTCTTTCTAACCGGAATAAGTCCTGCAATTGGGAGTAACAACTTAAAAATTATTAATAAAGATTCGACGGGTCATAAGCCTGATTACAAATGCAGGTTGATTGCCGTTTCTGCAACGGCCGGCACGCTTTATCTGGGTACAATGACAGGATTGTACCAGTTATGGTATGCCGACTATCCGAAATCCTCGTTTCATTTTATCAATGACTGGGGAGAATGGCTTTGCATGGATAAAATCGGGCATACCACTACTTCATACTGGATTGGCAGGGTTGGTTACGAAAGTCTCAGGTGGAGCGGGGTTGAGCGAAAAAAAGCCATCTGGTACGGCGGGATGTGGGGATTGGTTTACCTGGGAACAGTCGAAGTTTTTGATGGTTTCTCGGCTGAATGGGGCTTTTCTACTGCTGATTTTGCTGCGAACACTCTCGGCACAGCTATTTTTATCGGCCAACAACTTATCCTGGATAACCAGCCTTTTATCTTTAAATATTCATTTCATCAGACCGAATATCCCCAGTACCGTCCTGATCTTCTCGGTGAGAATTTCATCCAGCAGATGCTGAAAGATTACAATGGACAAACATACTGGCTATCAGCCAATATAGCATCATTCCTGCCTAAGACCAGTAAATTCCCCAAATGGCTCGATATCTCTTTCGGCTACAGCGGGGAAGGTATGCTCGGGGCAAGCTCAAATCCTTCAGAGTACAATGGTGAGCCCCTGCCGTACTTTGAAAGATATTCGCAATATTTCCTGTCGTTTGACGTGGATTTGACTAAAATCAAGACAAATAATGAAACAGTGAGGCTCCTTCTGAACCTGGTCGGCTATCTCAAAATACCCTGCCCGGCAGTGGAGTTCAACAGGATAGACAAAGTAAAGTGGCACTGGCTGTATTATTAATGTAATGCAAATGTTGCAAATGTGTGGCAATGTTGAAATATTATTAAACATTAAATTTTAATTTTGATCAAGAACAATAATCTGGGATTTTAACGGGACCTTGCTTAATGATATGCAGGTCTGCGTCGATTGCATGAATATCATGCTGAAAGAAAGGAATTTGCCTGCCCTTGACCTGCAGCGTTACCGTCAGATTTTTACTTTTCCCGTGAGGGATTATTATCTTTCCTTAGGATTTGATTTTCAGAAAGAGCCTTTCGAAATCCCGGCCCATCAATTTATAGATCTGTACAGGGAAAACCTGCACCTGGCGCCGCTTCATTCAGATGCGGTTGAAACGCTTGAATACTTTCACCGGCGTCATTATCAGCAGGAGATCTTATCGGCTATGGAGCAGGAATTTCTTGAAGAAACCTTGAACTCAAAAGGCATACTTAAATATTTTGATAAGATCTCAGGTATTACCAACCATCTCGGGGAAGGCAAATTGGAAATGGCAAAAGAAATGATATCGGGTGCAGGGAAAAAGCCGGAAGAAATCTGCCTTATTGGCGATACGGTCCATGATTATGAAGTTGCAAAAGGCTCCGTGATCTCCTGCATCTTAATAGCCCGGGGACATCAGTCATACGAAAGGCTCAGGAATCTGGATTGCGTGGTTTTAAAAGATATGAAAGCTTTGAAAAGTATCCTTTCCTGATCACTTTTCCTCATTAAATAATTCCTGCTTGATCATCTTCCCGCTCTGGTATTCTTCCTGTTTTTCCAGTTCTCCTTTATCGTTGAAAAAGACCCATGTGCCATTTTTTTCGGAATCCAGGTAACTGCCTGACACTTCGACAGTGCCATCGAGGTGATAGATGACATAGGGGCCTTCAATTTTATCGTTTATATAGGCAGTTTTCATTTTTACACTACCGTCTGTAAAAAATTGTGTCCACGGGCCTTGTCTCATATCGTTCCGGTAAATAATCTCTTCAGCGACCTTGCCTTCCGGGTAATAGGTCTTCCAGACCCCTTCTTTGAGGGTGCCCAGGTAGTGCTCTTCGGCAGATAATGTCCCGTCTTCTTCGTTATAATACAGCCACGTACTGTCTTTTTTCTGGTTGACGTATTTTCCTTCAGCCATCAGGTTGCCGTTGGGATGATAGTTTTTGGCATATGAAACCTTCCCGCTGTCAAGCTGGTTGATTATTGCTTTGGCTTTTCCGTTCGTATAATAAAAAGTAAAAATGCCGATTGGTTTTCCATTGGCATATTCGCCGGTATACTTCAAATTACCTTCTTCGTCATAAACCCGCCATTTCCCCTGCTTCCTCCCCTGCTCATCCGTCTTATTAATATGGCTGTCTGTGATATCCTGTGCCTGGATGCCAAGAATTGCAAGTAAAAACAAACCTGTTATGATTAACCGTTTCATGAATACTTCATTTGGTTAATTTTGTCAAACGTAAAAATATCGAATTTATTTAAATAATGAATAGTTGAATTATTCGTCAAAATTACTGGAGAATGCTGTGAACGAACTGGCCCGGTTGCCGGGGATCGGCAGGAAGACCGCCCTGCGGCTGGCCCTGCACCTGGTCAGGCAGGATGCCCTGAACGTGGAATCGTTCAGCCAGGCTATCCTGAAGATGAGGAATGAAATAAAAAGGTGCAGCATCTGTCACAATATATCCGACAATGATATCTGCGATATTTGTGCGAACCATAAACGCGACCATTCGCTGGTCTGCGTTGTCCAGGATATCAGGGATGTGATGGCGATCGAGAACACGGGGCAGTACAACGGGGTTTACCATGTCCTGGGAGGGATCATCTCCCCGATTGACGGTATCGGGCCGGAGGATCTCACAATAGAATCACTTATCATGAAAGCCCTTGACGGGAATATCAAAGAGATCATCCTGGCTTTGCCAACCACAATTGAAGGCGATACTACTAATTTTTATTTATCGCGGAGGCTGGCCGGTAATCCTGTTCTGCTTTCCACTATCGCCCGCGGGATAGCCATCGGCGACGATATTGAATATGCAGATGAGATTACCTTAGGAAGGTCGATTGTAAACAGGGTGCCTTTTTCTACAAAGGAAAAAGAATAATCAGACTTTCATATTTAAATTCTCCTCTTCGAAAAGATCGAGCTGGTTGGCCGTAACGAAAGATTCTTCAGGAACCGCTTTTGAATAATTGTTCAAAAAACGGCCGATCATTTTTTTGATCAGTTTGTTAGGCGTCGTCCTCCTGGCTTTACAATAATTATCAAGGGAACGCTGCTGATTTTTCGAGAGCTTAAAGGCCACTTCCTTATATCTGACCTTCTTACGGTGCTTTTTCCTTAATTTGAACTCAGGCATAAATGAAATCATTTCAGGTACCTAAAGTATAATATTATGAAGATGTTACATCTTTTCGGCCGGGGAATTTATTAACAGGTCCACTGCAAAATTTCGTTGATAACTTTGCCGGCGTAGCGGTCTGCCTGCTCCGTGGTCCTTCCTTCAGCATAGATACGCATGACCGGTTCAGTATTTGACTGGCGAAGATGCACCCAGCCATCCGTGAAATCTATCTTCAGGCCATCCGAATCATCCAGGGGAAGATCCTTATAAATCTTTCTGATCTCTTTAAACAACTCCCCAGGATTGGTGCCGGGTTTGAGAATCACTTTATTTTTTGAGATGAAATAATCGGGGTACACCCTACGCAGTTCAGAGCAGGATTTTATCGACAGGGCCAGGTGGGAAAGAAAAAGGGCTATTCCGGCTAGGGCATCCCTTCCGTAATGAAGAGCAGGAAATATAACGCCCCCATTGCCTTCACCGCCAACCACAGCCTTATGCTTTTTCATCATTTCAACCACATTCACCTCACCTACTGCCGAGGCAAAATATTTGCCGCCGTGCTTTTCGGTGATATCTTTCAAAGCACGTGTCGAAGAAAGGTTGGAGACAGTATTTCCCCGGGTGTGAGCAAGGACATAATCTGCCACAGCAACCAGCGTATACTCTTCACCGAAAAATCCTCCATTTTCCATGATGATCGCAAGTCTGTCGACATCCGGATCAACGACAAAACCCACGTCGGCCCTGTTTTCCCTGACAATCTTTGAGATATCGCTCAAATGCTCCGGCAAAGGTTCGGGGTTATGGGCAAAACGCCCATCGGGGGTGGCATTCAAAGGAATTATTTCTTTCGCACCCAATGCTTCCAATAAGGCCGGCAATGCAATACCTCCCACAGAGTTCACGGCATCGAAAGCGACCCTGAAACCGGCATTTTTTATGGCAGGCACATTAACCAGCGGTAGTTCGAGAATCTTATTTATGTGATGAGTCAATTCCTTGTTGCCTGGCTGGTAGGAATAGACCCCCAGATTCAGGTAATCAGGGTAATCGAATTCGTTTTTATTCGCCGTATCCAGGATTTGCTGCCCGTCAGCGGCAGAAAGGAACTCTCCTTTAGAATTGAGCAATTTCAGGGCATTCCATTGGGCAGGGTTATGGCTGGCGGTAATGATGATCCCTCCATCAGCTTCCAGGTCAGCGACAGCCATTTCGACAGTGGGTGTTGTCGCCAGGGCCAGGTCTATTACATCGGCGCCGCAGCTCATCAGGGTGCTGCATGCCATGGCAGATACCATCTGGCCTGACACCCTGGCATCTCTTCCGACCACGATCCGAAGATGCTTTTTACCGGATATATTTTGGATGAAAGTTGCATACGCCGAAGTGAATCTGATGATCTCCGCCGGAGTAAGCCCGTCACCGATAATGCCCCTGATCCCTGAAATCGATTTAATTAAGGTCATAATCAAATTTTGGGTAAAAATAGGTAAATTTGCTGCTTAATAAAAGAAGTCACTCCGCTTATGGAGCCACCGTTCGAACATAACGAAACTGAGATTAAAGCGCTGGTCGACCGCTTTGAAGGGATGCTCCGTGCCAACGGTAGTTATTTTTTCGACGTGGAAGATTTTGAAGATATCATTGATTATTACCTGGATAACCAGAATATCACCGGGTCGAGGAAAGCCATCGAGCTAGCCGAGACGCAGCATCCCGGCTCGACGGTTTTCCAGATCAGGAAAGCCAGATATTTTGTGATGGCCAATAAGACCAGCAAAGCTTTATCATTGCTCGAAGAGATTGAAAAGATCGACCCGACCAACGGGGAAGTATACCTTATGAAAGGATCTATTTACAGCAAGCTCAAAAAGTTTGAAGATGCGATCAGGGAATATAACCAGGCGATCCTGTATGCGACCGATATCGAGGAAGTTTACAACAATATTGCCTTTGAGTATGAAAATGCAGGTGACTACGGCAAAGCCACCGAATACCTGGTGAAGATCCTCGAACTGGACCCGGACAACGAATCAGCCATTTTTGAGCTTTCCTTCTGTTACGAAATCATGAATGAACTGGAGAAGTCCGTCGATTTTTTCACGGATTTCCTTGATAAGCATCCATATAACAAAGTAGCCTGGTTTAATCTCGGGATCACTTACAACAACCTGGAACTGTTTGAAAAAGCCATCGAGTCTTACGAGTTTGCAATCGCCATAGATGAGACATTTTCATCCGCTTATTTTAACCTGGGCAATGCCTACGCCAACCTTGGAGAGTATCGGTTATCCATCAAAAATTACAGGGAAACGCTTAATTATGAGGAGCCACAGGCCATCACCTATTACTACATTGGGGAGTGTTATGAAAAGCTGAACCGTTTCCAGGACGCCATCAATAATTACAAACTTGCCCTGGAAATTGATCCCGAACTAGCGGATGCATGGATGGGACTTGGCGTTTGCTATGATGAGCTGGGGGACCAGAAATCGGCAATTAAGCATATGGAAAAAGCGCTTGATTTTGAGGATGATAATGCTGAGAACTGGTATATCTACGGTGACCTGAAATATAAGACCGGCGACAAAGAAGCGGCTCTGAAAGCATTTGAAAAAGTATGCGCTCTTGACCCGAAGCATCCAGATATCTGGCTCGACCTGTCGGATCTTCATCTTGAATCCGGCGACTGGAAGAATGCCTATGAGGTTCTGGAAGAAGGAATCCACCAGCAGCCTAAAAACGCGTCACTACTTTACAGGCTGGCCGGGATGCTGATGAAAGAGGGCAGGCAAAAGCAGGGACTGGCGGCGCTTACCCGGGCGCTTGAAATGGATTACAAAAAGCACCCGGAACTTTTCGAGTTTTCATCCGGGCTTGAGCTGAACCCTGATGTGCAGGAGCTTATCCAGTTTTACTTTAAGAAAAAATAGAATTCTTTACGGTTAAGGCCATTCGGTGTATCCATCGGGTACAATATTTATTGATTCCAGCTAATAAATCTTTAAATTAGCGAACCCAAATCAATGGCCAAATGAAAAAACTCTTTTTCATACTATTTTTTTCAGCTTGTTCATTTGCCGGCCAAGCCCAGTTCACTTACTTTAACAACCGCTATAACAACGATACCTGGAGTATGGGATCAAGTATAATGGAAACTGATAATGGTTATATAACTTGCGGGATGAGCGGTGAGGAATCTCAAGGTTATATATTTTACCGGATTGTCATGACAGCTATTGATTATAAAGGCAACCAGCTTTGGTGGAGGACTTATGGGGAAGATTTTCATAACTACTATGTCGGTGAATCAGGAGGATGTATTAAAACCTCGGATGGCGGATATATGGTCAGTGGAACCGTCGAGGATACAAGCAGGGCCGTCGGATTATTGATGAAATTTGATAAAAATGGCGATTCTCTCTGGTCAAGAATTTATGGAGATACCGTTTCATCCGGAAATCCGGCCACCTCGTTTTCAGGCTGCGAACAATTGCCCGACAAAGGATATCTCATAACCGGCTGGGTATATGTATCCGGTGACGACGGTGACATTATTCTCATCCGGACTGACAGCCTTGGCAATACGATCTGGGAACATACCTATGGCGAATTGCACTGGCTTGAAGCAGGCTGGAGGATAGTTCAACTGCCGGACGGAAAATTCTTAATCGGAATAAATAAGCAAAACCTTAATATTTTCAATTCGATGGATCCGGGGCTTCTTAAAGTGGACAGCCTTGGAAACAAGATATGGATAAGGTATTATGGCGGAACTTATGATGATTGCGGACTCGATGTGCTCCTTTCGCAGGATGGTAATTACATTTACGGGAGCAGCCTGGGAGTGGCGGAACCTGAACCCGAATGGCCTATGGTCAAGGTCTGGATATTCGAGACGGATACGGCCGGCAGTATCCTTTGGGAAAGGACATACAGCGACTGGCCTTTCCTGGCCGGCGGATGCACCAACATATATGAGCTTGGCGACGGCTGCATCATCGCATCAGGTTATGGATGTTTCGAGGAGGGCGCCCCCGGTTATGTCGGGTGGATCATTAAAACGAAACCAAATGGTGACAGCATCTGGATGAGACGGTACAGTTATTATCCGGATTTTGACAACCTCTTGTATAATATTCAAATGACGTCGGATAACGGGATCATTCTTACAGGATGGGTGTTTGGTGAACCCGAAATGGAGCAATCGATGTGGATCCAGAAGCTTGACAGTATCGGTTGCGATTCGGTGAGGTGTGATAGTACTGTCGGGATTGCAGAGGAGCCCGGAAGCATGGAGGCCTGGAGGCATGGTGGGTTGGATGTATGGCCGAATCCTGCAAGTGAACAGATTAATGTGCGGTTTTACAGGGAAGATGGGCGATTTTACAGTGAATTAAGATTGGAGATCTATGATATATTCGGCAGGGAAACCAGCGGTTCATTGCTTTCCTCTCCCTGGATGGGAACAGGACGGGAAAAGAGCTGGAAAATGGATGTGTCTTCGTTTTCCCCGGGAATTTATATTGCTGTCCTGAGAAATGGACTTACTGTTTTGGAAAGCAGGAAATTTATTATTAAGGTGATTTTTGAAAAATCAAAAATTACAATGATCTATTAATGAGAAAATTCGGCCTTATCGGTAAATCACTTGAGCATTCCTGGTCAAAGGATTATTTTGAAGAGAAGTTCAAAAGGGAGAAGATCACGGATTGCATTTATGAGAATTTTCCTTTAGAAGATTTAAAAGGTTTGCGTGAATTGATCCTGAGCGATAAAACATTGTCAGGTCTGAATATCACTACACCTTTCAAAATTAAGGCAATACGATATATGGACGAACTTGACCCGGTGGCAGAATCCATTGGATCCGTGAACTGCGTGAAAATCTCAAGAACAGGGAATTTCATCCGGCTGAAAGGCTATAATACTGATATGGCGGCATTCAGGGAGACTTTGATTCCACTTTCAGATGAACCTCGCCGGAGAGCTTTGGTTTTAGGCACAGGCGGCGCTGCACATGCCGTTTGTCATGCATTAAAGGATATAAATATTGAATATTCCGGCGTTTCCAGGACGGGAAAATCAGGGACTCTTACTTATACCGGAATTACCAGCCGCATCATGGACAGCCACCGGTTAATCATCAATGCAACACCCGTCGGGATGTTTCCACACCAGGACCGGTGCCCTGCAATACCTTATCAATACCTGACAAGCAATCATCTTCTTTATGATTTAATTTATAACCCGGAAGTAACGCTGTTTTTGAAGAAAGGCCGGGAAGCCGGGACACGAATCAAGAATGGCCTGGAAATGCTGCAGAAGCAGGCGGAACTGAGCTGGAAGATATGGAATGACAAGTATATATTTGTCATCAACAATTAATAAAACCCATGATGAAAAAGTTCTACAATTTAATTTTAGTTTTTGTTTTGCTATTCACTGGATTGGCAGGCTTTTCCCAGGATATCACGACTAAATCCGAGATTTTGACTGAACAGGGAAAATATTCGCCGGACATATCAGGCCGGCTCATCGGCAATATCCGTGCTGACAGGTCTTGTGAAGCACCAGACAGCCTGGAAGTTCAAGGAACCTTTGATGGGATACGACTCGACTGGGCAGGAGTCGATGATAATCTGTGGATTCATTGGGATGACGGCGAATATTCAGGCATTTCAATAGGCAACAACGCCCATGTCGAATTCGATGCCGCAGCTCGCTGGGTTCCCGAACAACTTACCGATTATGAGGGGGATACTCTCGTTCAAATCGCATTTTTCCCGTCAGAAGCATCGGCATTTTACAAGGTCAAAGTATGGATCGGACCAGTTCCATCTTGTATCTGGGAACAGATAGTTTTCACACCGGTTATCGACCAGTGGAACTATGTGACGCTGAATTACCCGATCATTATCGACAGCTCAGAGGAGTTGTGGGTGGGGTACTATGTCGACTCTCCTACCGGCTACCCGGCAGGCGTGGATAACGGCCCTGCCATCGATGGTTATGGCAATATGTTCAATTTCGGCGGCTGGCAGACTTTATTGCAAAATAATCCCGAGTTGAATTATAACTGGAATATTGAGGCTTATATTCGTGGTAATATGGATGGAAAATTGATCAAATATGCCGTTTACCGTTCAGATGCAGCGGGGCCATATTTTCTCAGGGATTATTCGGATCAGAACTACTACCTGGATGATTCCGTATGCCAATCGACTCCTTTGTATCATGATTACAAAGTGAATGCCCTGCATATTACCGGAAATGACACCTGTGAATCGGATTTTTCAAATACGGTTTTTGAAGAATGTGTAGGGATTGATGAAAATGTTGAATCTTCATTAAACATTTATCCGAATCCCGCCACTGATCTGATCCATGTAGAATCCCCGGAAATCCTGCGATTTATCAGCGTTTACGATGGCTGTGGCCATATCATTCTAAGGAAGGAGGTTGACAGGAACACGATCGACATTTCGGTAAAGGATATTGAACCAGGATTTTATCTGATCAGGTTAGAAACAGATAATAAGATGATTAACAGAAAGATATTAATCATCCATTAATTACATACATTTTTGAAATTTAATTAATTCCCGGACTCCCGCCCGACCTTGCCCGCCTGACTGAAGTCGTTCGGGCAAGTAACCCTTAAGGCTTTACTTTTCCGGCTCTTCTACTTTTTTTTCGACCACAATCGTAAAGTCAGCGGCAAGGGCTGCCAGGGCGCCGACAGCAGCGAAGACCGGAGCTAAAATGACGCCGATGACCCCGACACTGACAGGGATCTCCAGATAAGTCTCCCCTTTTTCATTTTTGATGATGATCTTCCTGACATTGCCTTCATGGATAATTTCCCTGATCTTGGCCAGCAGTTCTTCACCGGCCACCTTGAATTCCGATTTATGATGTGTTTCCATAATTAAAATTTTGAAAGGATTGTTTTCATTTCAAAATTAAGCAATAAAACAGAAGTTGATAAGGTTTTAATGTAAATTTGAACCTGCACGCCCGTCAATCAAAAACATCAGCAGGTTAAACAGACAGATGCCCGGTTTTATAAAATCAGAAGTTACTATAATAGGCGCAGGGCCGGCCGGCATAACTGCAGCCCTTGTTCTTGCCAAAAAAGGGATCCCATGCCTTCTCATCGATAAATATCAATTTCCACGCGGGAAAATATGCGGCGATGGCTTGGGAGGCAAGGTGGTCAGCGTCCTTAACAGGATCGATCCTGCCTATGTTCCGGATTTCTCGCGACAAAGGCTTCGCAACCGGTTCACATGCCGTTCGTTTTTTTTCTCCGGGTCTGAAAATGATGGAATTGTCATTTAAATCTGATCATCAGGAATATTCACCGGGATTTGTTTGTAAGAGAATTGATTTTGATAATTTCCTGCTAAATAAAGCACTGGCATTCCCTGAAATCAGCTTTGAAGAAGGCATCCTGATAAACAATATAAGCAGGAATAAAGATATAGTCATTCTCAAAGACAGATCAGGCAATATTGTTGCAGAAACCCGCCTGGTCCTTTTCGCTGCGGGCGCTGACAGGACGCTGATCCGGCAGTTAAATTCCGCTTTTCCTGATCCCGCTGATGATGGCATGGGCGTCAGAGGTTATTTTGAAAATGTTACGGGATCAGATAATACGCATGCCATTGAAATCCACTTTCTCAAGGAGCTTCTCCCCTGGTACTTCTGGATATTTCCATTTTCAGATGGTTCAGCAAATGTAGGCCTGGCAATGCAGGGGAAACAGGCAAAAAAAGTTCCCGTCAGCCTTAAAGATTTGCTTTTCCGCCTGATCGGGACATATCCACATCTTCAGCAACGTTTCATCAACGCAAAGCTTACCGGTAAAATTGAAGCGAACCGCCTGCCGGTCTATTCCGGGAAATTTCCTGTTGCAGGTGACAACTACCTGTTACTCGGTGATGCAGCCCGCCTTATTGATCCGTTTACCGGCGAAGGGATCGGAAATGCCATGATGAGCGGACAGTGGGCTGCTGAAATTGCAGAAGAGTGCGTAGCAAAAAAAGAGTTCGGCTCATCCGTCACGCAACTTTACCAGGAAAAAGTATTTGCCGGGCTTGGCCCTGAATTAGAGTTAAGCCTGAAACTGCAGGGCCTTGCACGGCGAAAAATACTGCTGAACCTGGTCATCGGCAGGGCATCAAAAAATAAAAACTTAAGGGATTCGATCTCAGAAATGCTTTACAGCCCCGATGCAATGAGGCAACTGAACAATCCCTTATTTTATCTTAAATTAATAACCGGTAAATAATACCTGTTCATGATAGCTTCCTGATTCGTATTTTTGTTCAGGTAATCAAACTAAGACCGATGAAACTATCCGTCGTTATTGTCAATTACAATGTCAAATACTTCCTCGAACAGTGTCTTTATTCTGTTCGGCGCGCCAGCGATGGTTTGCAGGCGGAAGTTTTCGTGGTTGACAATAACTCGGTCGACGGATCGGTAAAAATGGTAAAGGAGAAATTCCCGGAAGTCATTCTCATTGAAAACAAAGATAATACAGGCTTTTCGAAAGCCAATAACCAGGCCATTAAAAAATCAAAAGGTGAATATATCCTGTTACTGAACCCTGATACGGTTATCGAAGACGACACATTCTCAAAGATACTCTCGTTCATGGATGCACATCCTGATGCCGGTGGCCTGGGGGTGAAGATGATCGACGGGAAAGGCAATTTCCTGCCTGAGTCAAAACGAGGCCTCCCCACTCCTTCCGTCGCATTTTACAAGATCTTCGGGTTATCTAAATTCTTTCCCAAATCCAGGATTTTCGGCAAATATCATCTTGGTTTCCTGGATAAAGACGAGACAAACGAGGTTGAAATTCTTTCCGGCGCATTCATGCTATTGAGAAAATCGGTCCTTGATAAAACCGGCCTGCTTGACGAAACTTTTTTCATGTACGGGGAAGATATCGATCTTTCTTACAGGATACTGAAAGCGGGTTATAAGAATTATTACTACCCCGGAACAAGGATAATCCACTATAAAGGTGAAAGCACCAAGAAGGGAAGCATCAATTATGTCGTTCTCTTCTATAATGCCATGATCATCTTTGCCAGGAAGCACTTCACTTCAAAAAAGGCCAGGCTTCTGGCATTCCTGATCAATCCCGCTATCTATTTCAGGGCTTTCCTGGCGATATTCGACAGGTTTCTGGCAGGAATTTTTCTTCCCCTTGCCGACGCTGTCCTCATTTACGGCGGGATGTACTTTATTATCAATTACTGGGAAAACCATGTAATATTCAGGCATGGCGGAGGCTATCCCCCCGGTTTCTTCACGCTGGCCGTTCCCGGTTATGTATTTATATGGCTTCTTGCCGGTTATTTCAGCGGCACTTACGATAAGCCGTTCAAGTTCTCCAGGATATTCAGGGGAATTGCCATCGGCACAATTGTCATCCTGGTTGCTTATGCCCTGCTGCCCGAACACCTCAGGTTTTCCAGGGCCATCATCCTTCTCGGATCCATCTGGGCTATCGTGGTGATGTCTTTTACCCGCGTGGTTTACCATCTCGCCAAATTCCGCAACATAGATTTTGGGCCATTGAAAAACAGGCGTTTTGTAATAATCGGTGACCGGGACGAGGCAAAAAGGGTATGGGAGCTGCTTCACAGTTCTTACGGAAACCCGGGTTTTATCGGGTTGATATCCGTTACGGCCAGGGAGCAGAAAAATGATGGCTTTATCGGGACACTGGCACAGATCAAGGAAATTATCCGGGTTTACCGGATTGATGAGGTTATTTTCTGCTCCAGGAGCATGACCCACCAGGCCATCATTGACCAGATGTCGGCATTGCAGGATCTGCATGTCGACTATAAGATCGCTCCCGAAGACAGCCTGTCGATCATCGGCAGCAATTCGATAAATACCGCAGGCGATCTCTACACGGTGAACATCAACGCCATAACCAATGTCGAAAATAAAAGAAACAAGCGCCTGTTTGACCTTGCAGCCTGCCTTATTATTATATTAATCCTTCCGGTCCTGATTTTCATGGTTTACAGGCCAATGGGGCTTCTCCGTAACATCATCCTGGTGTTCGTTTCAAGTCGTTCCTGGATCAGTTACATACACGATGAACACTACGATATGGAGAGGCTTCCGCATATTCGCAAAGGGATCCTTAACCCTTTGGACGCATTTGGAGAGGATCATATTTCGGAAGAGATCAAACAAAGGCTGAATTTCATTTACGCCCGCGACTACAGCACCAAAATCGACCTGAACATTATTATAAAAGGCTTCAGGCATCTTGGCCGGAAGAGCTGATACAAAGTAACCCGGAATCTTAGAGAAATTAAATGAGCATCCTTGAAACAAAAAAACTGACCCGCATTTTCGGGACTTATAAGGCTGTCGACAGTTTGGATATTACTATTGAGACCGGAGAGATCTTTGCCCTGCTGGGACCCAATGGAGCAGGCAAAAGCACCACCATAAAAATGCTGACTACTTTACTTCCCCCCTCAGGAGGAGAAGCTTTTATTAAAGGGTTCAACATTAAAACCCAGACGAATGAAATCAGAAAAATAATAGGATACGTACCTCAGTTGATTTCGGCAGACGGGTCTTTGACGGGTTATGAAAATTTGCTCCTGTTTGCCAAGCTTTATGATATCCCTGCTAACGAAAGAAAGCAAAGAGTTCATGGAGCGCTTGATTTCATGGGTTTAAGAGATGCCTCGGATAAGCTGGTAAAAGAGTATTCAGGAGGAATGATCAGAAGGCTGGAAATTGCTCAATCCACCTTGCATCTCCCTCCTTTATTATTTCTTGATGAGCCGACAACAGGTCTTGACCCGAATGGCAGAAATGTTGTCTGGGACCATATCACTGCTCTGCAAAAACAATATTCCACCACGATCATGATGACTACCCATTTAATGGATGAAGCTGATACAATCTGTAACCGCGTTGCCTTAATGTCACGCGGCAAGCTGGTTGCCATCGGCTCGCCGGCCGAACTTAAAAATTCAATTGGTAAAAAGAATGCTACGCTTGAGGATGTATTCATTCATTACACGGCAGATAAATTAACGGAATCAGGAAACACTTATCGCGATGTTTCCAGAGGACGAAAAAATACACAGCGTTTAGGATAATATCGTATTGATGAGGAAAATTTTAAATTTTATCAAAAAAGCCTTCGTTATTGCGGAACTGGAGATGCGAAAAATTTTTCACGACCCGACGGAAATTGCGACACGGGCGGTCCAACCTGTTTTGTGGTTGCTAATTTTCGGACAGGTATTCGCCCGCCTGCATGCTATTCCGGGACAGACAAATTACATTGATTTCATGACGCCCGGTATCCTTGCCCAGAGCGTACTGTTCATTTCCATTTTTTCGGGCATCGCAATTATCTGGGAACGTGATCTTGGCCTTATCCAAAAAATATTGGCGACGCCAACACCCCGGACAGCAATTGTTTTTGGTAAAGCCATCTCAGCTGGTTTAAGAACTTTGCCAATCATTGTTATTATCTATATTCTCGCTGTTTTTTTGGGTGTTGATCTGGTATGGAACCCTTTTAACCTATTGGGTGTTTTAATAATGGTCATGCTGGGGGCTGTCTTCTTTTCCACTTTCTCACTCATCATCGCATGCCTGGTCAAAACCCGTGAACGTTTTATGGGAATCGGCCAATTGCTTACCATGCCGCTATTCTTTGCCAGTAATGCCATCTACCCGATCGAAATCATGCCAGGCTGGTTAAAAATAGTCTCTCATTTCAATCCGCTGACTTATATGATTGACGCTCTTCGTGCAATGATGACAGGGAGTGTACCGGGTTTTAATGTTTTTTTTGATTTTGCAGTCTTATTGCTTGCTTCAATAATATTGGTTTCAATCGGAGGTTCATTATACAGTAGAGTTATTAGATGAATTTGCCGGAGCTTTAGCAAAAATTGATTACTTTTACAATCACTTACCATTGCCGAAAAAACACATGCGAATCAAAATAGATCTTTATGGCCAGGTTTGAAATCATCATGCCCAAAATGGGTGAAAGTATCATTGAAGCTACCATTACGAAATGGCTTAAAAGCGTTGGCGACAAAATTAATGAGGATGATCCCATCGCTGAAATCGCAACTGATAAAGTTGATTCGGAGATTCCATCCCCCGTTGAAGGGGTGCTTAAAGAAATCCTGTATAAGGAAGGCGATGTAGTGCCGGTGGGAAAGATTATTGCGGTTATAGATATTGGTGGTGAAGCAGTGGAGACGGGGAGACAGGAAGAGGAGAAGACGGGAAGAGGGGAAGAGGAGAAGACGGGAGGACAGGAAAAGGGGAAGACGGCAGGACAGGAAGAGGGGAAGAGGGGAAGAGGAGAAGACGGGAAGACGGGAGGACGGGAGGACGGGAAGACGGAAAACGGCGAAGTACCTTCGGTTAATATTAGTTCCGGCGATAAATTTTATATCTCCACTGGTGAGAAGCATTGCGGAAAAGGAAAAAATATCTGTCCGGGAACTCGACGGGATACATGGAACGGGTAAAGATGGCCGGGTTACGAAGGAGGATATCCTGGATTATATGAAGAAGAGAAGTGCTTTGGGCGCTGAAAGACAGCCAACAGCAGCTGCTGCAAAACCTGGCCCGGTTGCTGAATCCCCAAAGGCAGTATTGGAAAACGGGGACCAAATAATTGAAATGGACCGCATACGGCGGCTGATAGCCGATCACATGGTCATGTCAGTCCACGTTTCCCCTCATGTCAACTCATTTATTGACGTCGATGTCACAAATATCGTTTCGTGGAGAGAGAAAACAAAAGACAGCTTTCTCGCCAGCGAGAATGAAAAGTTGACTTACACCCATGTCATCATAGAGGCGGCCGCTTTGGCGCTCAAGGAATTTCCGGGTGTGAACGCTTCGGTCGAAGGATATAATATCATCCACCGGAAAAGGATCAACATCGGAATGGCCACAGCTTTGCCAAATGGCAACCTGATTGTTCCGGTGATCAAAGACGCCGACCAGAAAAGCCTGCTGGGAATTGTAAAGGAAGCGAATGACCTTGCAGACAGGGCTCGAAATAACAGGCTTCTGCCCGATGAAATCCAGGGCGGCACTTTCACTGTCACAAACTTTGGCACATTTGACAGTTTGTCGGGTACGCCGATCATCAACCAGCCACAGGTGGCCATACTCGGCATCGGCGCTATCAGAAAAAGGCCTGTTGTTATTGAGACGGCGCAAGGCGACCTTATCGGCATCCGCCACATCATGATACTATCGCTTGCTTATGACCACAGGGTCGTTGACGGCGCGCTCGGCGGAATGTTCCTCAAAAAGATGAAAGAAATACTGGAAGACTTTGATGTTGAGAGGAACGTTTAAAATTCCAAATTCCAAATTCCATCCCGAGTACTCGGGACCAAACAAATTCAAAATTCAAAATTCAAAACTCAATTATGGAATTATCTCTCACCCGTCCCCTATCTGTTTTCGATCTTGAAACTACCGGAACTAACGTAGCTACCGACCGGATCGTTGAAATTTGTATAGTCAAAATCATGCCAGGCGGGGCCGAGCAAGTAATGACCCGACCGCCTGAACCCGGGGATACCCATTTCCAGGGAATCGACGGCGATCCACGGGATAACCGACCTGGACGTCAAGGACTGCCCGACTTTCGGCGACCTGGCTCCCGAACTGGACAAGTTTTTGGAACATTCAGATCTTTCCGGTTACAATGCCATCAAGTTTGATATCCCCCTGCTTGTCGAAGAATTTCTAAGGGTTGGCATCGATTTTTCATTAATGGACCGTCATGTCATTGATGTGCAGAACATTTTTCATAAGATGGAACCCCGCACCCTCAGGGCGGCCTACAGGTTTTATTGCCATAAGGACCTGGAGATGGCGCACTCGGCAGAGGCGGATACGATGGCTACCTTCGAAGTTCTGAAAGCCCAGCTGGATGCATATAACGGGCAGGAATATACCGACTCTGACGGGATAACGAGTATACCGGTGAAAAATGATGTTAAATCACTGCATGATTTTTCATTTTACACAAGAAATGTCGACCTTGTGGGTCATATCGTCTTTAATGAAAAACAGGAAGAAGTGATCAATTTTGGGAAATATAAAGGCCGGACTGTCGAGGATATTTTCAGAAAAGAGCCCTCCTATTATGACTGGATGATGAAAAGCCAGTTCCCGCTTTCGACGAAGCGGGTGATACAGGCGATAAGAACCAGGATGGGAAAATGAAAATAATTTACAATTTACAGTTTACAGTTTACAATCTGGAATCTAAACTAACCAGTAATTAATATCGAATAACCAATAACACAATCATGAAAATAATCTGTGTCGGCCGTAATTATATCGAGCATGCAAAGGAGCTGAACAGCCCGCTGCCGGAAAATCCGGTTTTCTTTCTTAAGCCTGACACGGCGCTGGTCATCAGGAACAGGCCGTTTTATTATCCTGATTTTTCAAAATTGATTCATTATGAAGCCGAACTGGTCATGAAAATCTGTAAAGTCGGCAAATCGATTCCTGAAAAATACGCCCCGGATTATTATGACCGGATTGGCCTTGGCTTTGATTTCACCGCCCGCGATCTTCAGCAAAAATGCAAAGAGAAAGGGCTTCCGTGGGAAATTTCCAAGGGATTCGATTATTCGGCGCCCATCAGCCAGGAATTCATTCCCAAAGAAGAAATTGCAGATATAAAAAATATCAGGTTCCACCTTGATTTGAACGGGAAAAAAGTCCAGGAAGGGAATTCGGGCGAAATGATCTTTTCTTTTGAGAAGATCATCGCTTATGTTTCGAAATTCATGACCCTGAAGACGGGAGATCTGGTTTTCACCGGCACTCCGGCCGGGGTCGGCCCGGTTAAGATCGGCGATAAACTGGAAGGCTATCTTGAAGGCCGGCTCATGTTGAGCTGCCGTATCAAATGAAGATGACCTCGTCAATCACCTTGCATCCCGCCTCATCATTAAGCTTATCGACAATCATGGAAGATGAATAGGTCAATTCATTTTTTAAAGCCGGGGAGTCGATTTTCACAAAAAGTTTACCGTTCCTGATGTAAAGATCTTTGGTATAGCGGGCGATCATTTCCCCGACGACCTTTTCCCAGGATTGGATGACCTTAATCTCATTCAGTTTTCCTTCAAGATGATAAGTCTCGATCATTTCCCTGAGCACCTCCCCCAGTGGCTTGTCATTACTGGTTTTCATAACGGCTGAACCTTTCCTTCTTTGATCTCAAAAATCTTATGATCTATATCGACCTTTTCAAAAAGCTTTTCGATCCTGGAACGCTGCGTATCGGTAATGACAACCTGCCCGAAACTGTTTTCACTGACCAGGCGGATGATCTGGTGTACCCGGTTATCATCAAGCTTGTCAAAGATATCGTCAAATAATAATATGGGCTTAAAGCCTTTGACATCCCGGGTATAGTCGAATTGGGCAAGCTTGACGGCAATAACGAAGGATTTCTGCTGGCCCTGCGATCCGAATTTCTTTAACGGGTACCCGGATATTATAAGCTCGAGGTCATCTTTATGGATGCCATGTGTTGTAAACCTGGCTGCCCGGTCTTTTTCTACTGAAACAGCCAGAAGTTCATCCAGGGCACGTTCAAACAACTGTGAAATATACTGTATGGCGACCGTTTCCTTTCCTTCCGAAATATAATCAAAGTAATGCTGAAATATCGGGATGAAATCCTGCAGAAAAGCGGCCCTTTTCTCATGTATCCTGTGACCATATTCGGTCAGTTGCCGGTCCCATATTTCCAGCATGGAGGGGTCGAAAGAACGGGTATCCGAGAAATGCTTCAAAAGCGCATTGCGCTGGGCAAGCGCCTTGTTGTAATTTATCAGGTCGTCAAGATAAGGCTTATCGAACTGGGAGATAACGCCGTCAAGGTAGCGCCGCCTGACGTCACTTCCTTCATTGATCAGGTCGCGGTCGTAAGGCGAAACCATCACCAGCGGGAAGAGGCCAATATGATCGGCTAACCTGTCGTATTCCTTCTGGTTGAACTTAAAGATTTTCCTGTGATCAGCTTTCTGGATGCAGGAGATGAGATAAGGGCTGTCGCTGTTTTTCAAATAAGTGCCATGGATACTGAAAAAGTCCTGGTGATGCCTGATGTTCTGCGTGTCGACAGGATTGAAATAGCTCTTGCAAAACGAAAGATAATGAATGGCGTCAAGCAGGTTCGTCTTTCCCGCCCCGTTGTCACCTATAAAACAATTGATCTTGTCGGATAAAAGAAGGGTTGCTTCTTCGTAGTTTTTAAAATTGGTGATGGATAATTTTTGTAAAAACATCTGTCACTTCTTCTTTCCAAACCCGTCCATGCTGATCATGATCGTAATATAATTGGGTGAACCGACAAGGTGGTAGGCCGCACGGGCATAGCTGAACTGGAACTGTTTCACATGGAGGCCGATTCCCCAGGAAAATCCGACAGTAGAGGTCTTGGCCGGGACTTTCATCTCCTGCCTTCTCTGGTAATTATAGGCCAGCTGTAGGCTTAGAACTTTTGCGATTGTGATTTCGCCGCCAATGATAATATGCCGCATCAGGTTGTCGGCAAATTCATCGATCCCGCTGATCGGGTTAGGCTCCCCGGTAATCGGGTCTACTCCCCCGGAGGGGTTGACAGGGTTATCATAGCGCACATTCCATTTTTCGAGATGGGTCAGCAATATGGACGCCCTGAACGGAATATGCTTAAACTTTGTGGACAGGCCTCCCTGGATTTCAAATGGCAAAGGTTCATGGGCTCCTTCCCTGTAGGTTGTCACCTGGAAACCAATATTGCGGAAAATAAGGGAAGCATCGAAGAGCCCGTCTTTGCTGAAATATGACCCTGCGACATCCACTGCAAGGCCAAAAGAATTATATGACTCGAGGGAAGAATAAATCATTTTAAAATTAGACCCGATTGAAAACAGGGGGGTAAGTTTCCTGCCCCAGCCGATATTCAGGGCATATTCCCCGGCGCTGAAAGAACCGTACTGAACCCCCGACGCATCGGCCTCCTGGAATTGACCGTAATTGATGTATTGCATGGTCCCGACGAAACTGCCGGCTTTGTTGAAAGTCCTTGAGTACTGGGCGAAACCGTAATTGATACCGGCAAAATAATTGACAAAGCTGAAACCAAGCTGGTTATTCATCTTCTCATTGATCAGAGAAGGGTTAGCCAGCGTAAGGGTGATGTCACTGTCGTTTATAGCCAGGAAATTACCGCCAAGCGCAGCAACCCTTGCCGAATTAGGCAGGTCGAGAAACTGGTAGGTCCCCGTTCCGCCTAATTGTGCGCTGATCTTTCCGGACAGGAAAATCGACGCAAACAGAATAACGACTGGTATAATTTTATTTTTCAACAGGCGATGTTTTTTGCTTTAATTAAATAGAACGATACAGGCGTAAAATTAGTATTTATTCTGAGAAATGTTCCAGAGTTCCAGAGTTCCATTGGATTTCTGACTGCTGTCAACTGCCGGCTATTTCATCACTCCCTGAGCAAATTCAGCGCTGCCCCCGCTTTAAACCATTCTATCTGGCTCTTGTTGTAGGTATGATTTACCTGGAACTCTTCGCTGGTCCCATTTGTGTGATGCAGAACTATAATAAGCTGCCTGCCGGGGGCCATTTCCTTTAAGCCGATGATATCTATGCGGTCGTCTTCCTTTAATCTTATTATAATCATCCGGGTCTGCAAAAGTCAATGCAAGCATGCCCTGCTTTTTCAGGTTGGCTTCATGAATACGGGCAAAAGAACGTACCAGGATTGCCCTGACGTTCAGGTACCGCGGTTCCATGGCAGCATGCTCCCGCGAAGAGCCTTCACCATAATTTTCATCTCCGACTACAATTGAACCCATTCCCGTGGCTTTATAACTCCTGGCTGTGGCAGGGACTTCCCCGTATTCACCGGTAGCTGGTTTTTAACCAGGTTGGTTTTACCATTGAAAAAATTTACTGCTCCTATCAGCAGATTATTGGAAATATTATCCAGGTGGCCTCTGTATTTAAGCCATGGTCCTGCCATGTGAATATGATCGGTGGTGCATTTTCCCTTTGCCTTGATAAGAAGCTTCAATCCTTTAATATCCTTCCATCCCAGGCGGGAAAGGGGCAAGCAACTGGAGCCGGTCTGATTTCGGGTCTACTGCCACCTGAACTTTGCTGCCGTCTGCGGCCGGTGCCTGGTATCCATTATTCTCAACCTCAAAACCTTTTGCCGGAAAATCTATTCCAGTGGGTTCATCCAGTCATGACTGCCTTTCCTTTTTCATTGACCAGAGTATCTGTGAGCGGATTGAAATTAAGCGTACCTGCAATTGCAAAGGCAGTAACAATTTCCGGTGACGCTACAAATCCATGTGTATTTGGGTTTCCGTCATTTCGTTTGGCAAAATTCCTGTTAAACGAAGTCATGATTGAATTCTTTTCCTGTTTATGCGCAATATCTTGCCCATTGACCAATACAGGGTCCGCAGGCATTAGCCAGGACTACGCCGCCCATTTTTTCAAATACCTCCAGATACCCGTCTCTTTCAGCGGTGTACCTGACCTGTTCGGAACCCGGAGTAACTGTAAATTGCGATTTGGCTTTCAGACTTTTGATCATTGCCTGTTTTGCAACGGACGCTGCCCTTGTCATATCCTCATAGGAAGAATTTGTGCATGATCCTATAAGCCCTACTTCAAGTTTTTCCGGCCATCCTTTTTCTTTCACCGCTTCGGCAAATTGAGAAACCGGAGTTGCCAGATCAGGTGTAAAAGGACCATTAATATACGGTTCAAGTTCAGACAGATTTATTTCAATGAGTTCGTCAAAATATTTTTCCGGATTCTGTATACACTTCGTCAGCAGTGAGATCTGCGTCAACCTGATTGGCCAGCGTCGGCAACCACTGTCACGACCTGTGCCTCTGAGATAGGCTTCCATTTTCCCGTCATAACCGAACACGGATGTCGTAGCGCCTATTTCAGCTCCCATATTGCAAATTGTTCCTTTGCCGGTGCAGGAAATTGATTCAGCACCATCGCCGAAATATTCCAGGATACACCCGGTACCGCCTTTTACAGTAAGAATTCCGGCCACTTTTAAAATCACATCTTTAGCAGAGGACCAGCCGCTCAGTTTACCGGTAAGCTTAACGCCAATAAGCTTTGGAAACCGCAGTTCCCATGGAAAGCCCGGCCATCACATCACAAGCATCGGCACCACCGACACCAATGGCAATCATTCCTAATCCTCCTGCATTTACCGTATGAGAATCGGTGCCAATCATCATTCCCCCGGGAAAGGCATAGTTTTCGATTATTACCTGATGAATAATGCCCGCGCCTGGCTTCCAGAATCCAATTCCATACTTATTTGAAACCGACGCCAGAAAATCAAACACTTCGCTGTTGAAATCTATGCAGCGGCAAGATCTTCGTAGCCCCTATCCTTGCCAGAATAAGGTGATCGCAATGTACAGTGGAGGGTACAGCGACTTTCTTTTTGCCCGCCTGCATAAATTGCAACAAAGCCATTTGTGCCGTTGCATCCTGCATGGCAACCCTGTCAGGGTTAAAGTTTACATAAGATTTGCCTCTGATGTAAGGTCCCGGCTCATTTTCACCTGAGAGGTGGGCATAGAGGATCTTTTCAGTGAGAGTAAGCGGCTTGCCGGTTAATTTCCGTGCTTTATCAACTTTTTTCGCCAAATCTGCGTAGACCTTGTAAATCATATTCTGATCGAAAACCATAACTTATAAGTTTTAAGGTTTGTGGTTTACCCGCCCTTACCGAACGCCCGCCTGGCTGAAATCATCCGGGTAGGGCACGTTCGGGCGGGAGTGGGGGAATTGTTTTGCAAAATTACGCATATTTTAGTCTAAAATATATGTCCCTGCAAGGAAGTCATTGTGAATCAAGCGGGGACAAACAGCTCTTAACTCAGGTTAAGGCTAAAATTGGGATATCATTTTATAATCTTTTCCTTATCATAAAAAATGCATACCCTGCGATAGAGCAATCCGCCCAGCATCAATGCCCAGTTTGCAATGGGAACTCCCTGAGCAAGCGGGTAAGTGAGACAAACCACATTGGATGGCTCCGAATAGACAGCATCGTCATACACAGCATAGACCTTATAGCAATATGAACCGGGTTCGGTTATTTTTTCATCAAAAGTAACTCTGAATAGTGGTTCCATACAATTGTCCATCCCGGAAAATTTCAAAATGATCAAATTGCATTCCCTTGATTGAGAAATAAAGCCATTTAAGCATAAACTTTCCCTCTGCCTCGTTGACGATATATATTGCCAGTTCCTGCGGACCTTTGAGTCCGCCATTGCTGATAATAAGGGTGACAGGGACATTTTCCTCATCAATTCTCTGAAGGAGAGGTAAATTTGATGTTTGCATGATAAGTTACACCAGGCGCTTTTGTACCGGGAGTTTTTGAAGCATCGAGGGTAGCAATTATGGTTTGTGTGCCGCCGAAAGGATTGACTGTTCCGTTGAGGTTACTCAATTTAAGCCAATGCATATCAATAATATTTACACTATAATCTTCTGCTTCGCCGTAAGTGGCTGCTCCGCATGGCTCCGGCGAATATGCGTAATCCAAATGAATTCTGATCCTGGTCGAAACAACCAAAAATTTTCAGGAACAGTGAAATTTCCATTCCATACATTAGTCGATCCGGATCGGTAAAATTTATCATCCCGTCGTCAAATATACCATTTTGATTGTAATCGATCCATGCACCTACCTCATCACCACTATAAACCGGAGGTCCCACAGTGACACTAATGGAGTAAGACTTTCCTGTTTCGATTGTTGTTGACAAGGAAGTATAATCACCATAATTTGTGCAAATTGAAGTATTGTTTATTGAGCCGAAAGTCACATTAGAAATAAACTCATCGCAACCGCCACTTGCCGTGCAATAGGACACAGGGCTGTATTTAGGCCCGCTTATAAGGTTCTGATCCAAAAATTGCACCTCTGCTGTCCAATCAAGAAGTCCGTTACCGGCATTTGAGATAACCAGATTGTCAGTTTCTGTTCCTGTGGGACTAAGAATTGCAACAAGTGATGGCGGATAAACTTCCATTTCAGGGTTCAGCAGTGTGAAATCATGTATTACTGCAGTTATATCAGGAATATCAATTGTCACGTCAACCTTATTATAACCTGTTTTAAAGCATTTGAATTGCTGTGAACCAGAAGCCAGTGGTCCAAGAACGTAATGACCTGAGCCATCGGAAGTAGTTGTTAGCCCTCCCACCATCTCAACAGTGGCACCTGATACAGGAGTGCCATTATAATTATAAACATAACCCGAGAGGCTCGAAGGTCCAGCAATATTTACCAGATAATCCTGCGTCTGACCATAACTTGATCCTGATGCTCCGCAAGCCTGCGCTGAATTTGGCTGATTATCATCGCCACCGCGAATACGCATGCGGGTATGACCGAAAGCAGCATTTGACGGAACTGCAATATTGACCACGACCGTTCCATTTGGTCCTGCATTAGTACCTGATGTAAAAAATTCTGATGTCTCAAAAGAACCACTATGGTCAAAGTCGATCCAAACGCCGTTATATTGATTTGGATCAGACCCGAAGGTAATTGATAAACTTGAAGTGGCTCCCTGGCCAAGATTTGGTATTGCGTTTTGAGTAGAAGTAGTAATCATAATAATATGGACGAACGTTACCTCCTGTTGCCTGAGATAATGTACCCAATGTCACTAATGTAATATAATCGTTAGAACCACCACTACTGTATGTTGGCATACAATAACAGTTTATCCAGTTGTTCATTGTAACCTGGATGGGATTAGAAGTGCCCGTATTGCCTGAACATGTAACCTGGCACCGGTAATAAGTAACAATTGTTTGGGATGCAACTTGAGTAGGATTGGAAGCTCCGAAATTTGTCCAGGGATCGGAACCACTGGTTGAGGATTGCCACTGGTAGGTGATTCCTGACCCTGGAGTATTATTTTGCAGCGATAAAGTGAAATTAACACTAGAGCAAGCAGGATTACTTGAAGCCACTGTATTGCCGGGTACAGGTGTTCCGGTACATGCCGATTAAGGGTTCCGCTTATTGTCATTGTCCCGGGACAAGGACTGTTTGGTGTTGGATACGTGTCAATAACAATGTAGTATGTTACACCGGAAGTAAGACTTATTGTGGTACCCGAAGTCATATTGGTGCCAACATATGCAAGGGTTTTTGATGAAGAAGAGCTCGTAAAATTAGCTATACAAGTTCCCCCGGAGGTAGGGCATCCCTGGTAAAGGAATATTCCAGTCCAGGTTTGTCCGGAATAAGCAAATGATACATTAATGTAACTTCCACCAGGAGTCCAAACATATACCGCTTCCCAGCCTCCTTTATAAGATCCGCTGCCACAGGCAGTTGAATTGGCTGAAGTAATGTCGTCGGTTGTTCCGCATGTCAGCGTAGTCAGATAAGGTAATGTTGGGAAGCTGGGAATAGTGACAGCCTGAGCACAAGTGGTCGCATACGACTCATTTATCATGCTGACTGCAACAAGAGCAATGATAATTAATGTAAAAAGTTTTTTCATGATTTTGGTTTTACGTGATTGTATATGTGTATTAAATCATTCATTTTCTTATTATTAAAGCGAATAAGAAACCGGGGGGGAAGGATTAGAAAAGAGATAATTCGGGTAACGAGAAATATTGGTTTAGGGGGTATCATGACCTTGGCTTTTCCACGAACACTCAAATATAAATTAATTTTCTTTTAACTTCAACATCTGCAATATTTGAAGAGTTAATTTATATAGGTTCTAAATTAAATTCCAGATTTCAATTTATCAGTAAGGCATGGCTTAATCTTAGTATAAGTAAAAACCAGATCTCGGGTTTCTTGTCCCATTATTGCAATTGTTCTATTGCTCAATTGTTAAATGTTACGAATTACCGACTGCCGACTTTTATTTCCTTCTCCCTATAATTTTGAGTAAATTTGTCCGTTGTTACTGGTGAAGTCTAACTAAAAATTTTAGAATTATGTTGAAGAAAATTCTTTTCAGAACGGTCATCATGATGATGGTCATTTCCCTTGCCGGCGGGATGGGCGCCTGTAAAAGCAAGAAGAAGCTCGCTAAAGAGAAGGAAGCTAAAGAATATGCCGCTAAAGTGAATACAGCCAAGACAACCTTCGGGACATCCTGAACGACAACACGGCCATGTCTCTTGCAGAAAAGGAAGCTGCGGTCAAGTCGATCAGGGCGCAGAACCTGAATGATCCTGAGATTGATGAATTGCTTCGCCAGGCCGATGCAAAAATTGCCGATGAAAAGGCAGCGTTGAATAAAAAAGCGACAGAGGGTCAAAATACCGGCCAGGAGGGCGCGGTCAAGAAAGATGCCGTGGCGGGGGCATCACTGACAAATTACTTTGCTTCAATTGCATCCGCCACAAGTGCATCCCAGGCAAATACACAAATTGTGGAAGCCCTGAAACTTTTCACCTCTCCCGATGCCCTGGTTTTAATCATCATCAGCAAGTCAGGCGACAAGGTTGATTACGACCGCCCTACAACGATCAAGAATTATCTTAACTACTTGAAAGATACCAGGAATAACATCAACAAGGTGGAAAAGATCACCTATGATAATAACGGTAAGATCAAAGAACTCGAACTTTTAAAAACTTATTAAAATATGAAAATCAAGCTCTTATTAATATCCGTTTTCCTATTGACCCTTTCAACCGGAATTAAGGCCCAGGATGTCCTCAACAAGCAAAGAAAGATGGCAATTGACAGCCTTGCCCTTGAAAAAGTCAGGGATCTCAGCAAATACATCAGTATTATCGGAAGCAAAGAAACGCCTTTTTCCGAAGCAAACCGCGTAATAGACCGTACACTCGAATTATTCACCGAAGACGCACAGATGGGTGTTTCTTCTCTTTACAGCCCGGATATCAAATACTACCCGGTGCGCAAGTACCTGGAAAGACTGATGGCGCTGAATTATGACAAGATCAATATTACCTGGTACAATATCGAGTACATCAGTGACCTTGAGCTTCAGCCCGACGGCCGTATGTCGGCGTGATCACCATATACCAACGTTTTGAAGGAACTACCGAAGAAGGCATGAAGTATATGGACACTACTAAGAAAGATATAACCGTTTATGTCCAGAAGAAACAAACACAAATAAGCGGAAGACTGATTGATTTCTGGGATGTATTGCTCGGCGATATTCGTGTGTCGGAAACTTCGAAGTAGAGAAAGTTGGCAGTTGGCAGTTGACAGTCGGCAGTAATTAAATTGACGAATGAGAGTTTATTTCTTTGCATTATCCCTATTTATAGCCCTTTTCCCTGTTTTCCTGCAGTCACAGACTGTTGGTAATTATGTTGAAGATGAAAGCGCTCTTTATTCTTCCACCAAACAGGTAAACCAGTTCTTCAGGCGTTTTAACGGGGAAGAGGATACCAAAGGGGACCGGTATTACCCGGAAGACAAAGATACCGCAACCCGGCCCTCAGGAGAAAATATCTCGAAAATCTCTTTGATAATGATAATGCTTACCTGACACCGGCGCTAAAGGCTGAATTCATTGACCATATACTGGATAAAAAGATCCTGTTTTTCTTGAGTTTCATGGTGGCAACTGGTTTGCTGAGGTCACCGCTACTTTCAGGTACCAGGGAAGCGAGCAATTTCTGACACTTTATCTCCAACTGGAAGAAGATACGGTCGGCTCAAAATGGGTGATCAGCAACGTCTATTTTGAGCCGTTTGCCAGGCTTTTCGAAAACCAGGACAGCCTTCGCCAGGCAGGGCAGAAATTCCTTCACCCGATGAGTCATGAGATCGATTTCATGAACCTGGTCAGGACGTTTGCCGATAAATCAAGCCTGGAACAGTACCTCGCCTGGAAATACCATCCGGATTACCTTACACTGTTTGTTTATGAATTTAAAAAAGGTAATTTAGCTTTTATTTCGATCACAAAAGTGAAGTTTCATTTTTTCCAGGCCGATGGATGGTATTTTGAGTTATCGGATTTTAACCGGCAGGGATATAATACCGGCTGGCTTATATCTTCGCTTATGAAGGTCAATAAAGATGAGAAAGACATACTGTTGAAATATATTTACCATGAATAAATCCGGCCTTAAGATTTGCATTTTCATTACGATCTTCCTTATATGGTTAGCACCTGTCAGTGGTTTTCTCAAAAGAAAAGCGTTGCCGATACGACCAGGAAAAAGGTTGAAAATTACCGTGAACAAATCCGCAGACTGGTTGGATTCCTGGAGTTTTCTCTTAATTCTCTCGGCAGTTCTGAAACAACGACCAAAGAAAAGGAAATCATCATAAATGAAAGTTTTCTGAAAGCATTTCTCAATGAAAAAGTCCAGATTGAGGACGACCTCGATGAAAACCGGGAAATACTTACCTATAAAGACGTCCAGGCTTACCTGAAGGATGTCGATTTCTTTTTCAAACAAGCCACTTTCAAAATCGATGTCCAGGATATACAGGAACTGACCAATGACCAGGGAATGCCTTATTTTAAGGTGACTGCAAACCGTAACCTGCAGGCCGTCACGGTAGATGATAAAGTGGTCAACAATAATAAAACGAGGTATATCGAGATCAACCTGGATGAAAATGAGCAGGTGCTTAAAATTGCCAGCATTTACACGACCCGCCTGAATGAAGCAGCAGAAATGATAGCCTGGTGGAATAATATGCCTCTGCATGGAAATTCATTCTTGGCGAAAATTATTTAGTAACACCGGATATCCAGCCTAAGCCAGATCGATTTCCTTAACGATACTACTTTTCTGCATATAAAGTTAGTTCCGGAAGTCACCCAAAAAGAAGCTTTTGCATATATCGACAGCGACAGCCTCCTGGTGATCGTGCACGATACGATTATGAAAGAAACATATGATACAGTCCGGGCGGGGAAAAACAACAGCCTCAGGATGCTGAAGGATATTTCCGCCAGGGAAAGCCTTGAAATCCCGGGAAACATGTCTAGTCACCGATCTATATCCGGTAGACCAGTTGACGGAGCTCAGGGCGTTGAATATATCCAATACTATGATCGACGACCTGTTCCCTGCAAGGAACCTGACCAGGTTAGTCAAACTGAATATATCCGGAACGGATATATCAGACCTCGATCCTATCCGGTACAACAGCAAAATCAAGGAATTATACCTCGACAGCACCTCAGTGAGATCATTGGAACCGATCCAGCAATTCAAATCGCTTGAGGTTCTTCATCTTAACAACTCGTCGGTCGACAGCCTTTTCTATATCAGGGGCCTTGACAGCTTAAAGGATTTGAGGCTGGACAATACCAGGGTCAGCGATCTGTCGCCACTCGGAGACCTTGTAAACCTCGAAATCCTTAGTGTTTCCGGCACACAAGCTGACAGCCTTTCATCAGTCAGATACCTTATCACGCTGAAACGGATCAATTTTGAAAATACAAAGATTGCCGACCTGGGGCCTCTGTCGAAGCTGGAAAACCTTCAGTTAATAGATGCCGACCAGACACTTGTGACCAGCCTCGAGCCTCTTGATAACCTCCCCGCCCTTGAAAAAGTTTACTGCGACCAGACTCCGATTACGCGCCTCCAGGCCAATGCTTTCATGGCGAAGCATCCAAAAGTCCTGATCATCTACGAAAGCCAGGAACTGACCGCCTGGTGGGCCGGATTAAGCCTCGACTGGCAAAATGTATTCAGGGAATATTCCAAATTAGATCCCCAGCCTACTACGGAACAACTTCACCAGTTGACCCTGCTCAGCAAGATCGACATCGAAGGCAATGATAACATCATGAGCCTTGAGCCGCTTGGCCAAGCTGACCAATTTGCAGGAGATCAATGCGGGCAGAACCAGGATCAGTGATATCAATCCGCTTTCAGGGCTTATTGACTTAAAAATTCTTTCCTGCACGGGCACTCGCGTCAGTAGCCTGGTGGCTTTAAAAGATCTGGTAAACCTTGAAAATCTTGATTTTTCCGGATCGCTTATAGACTCGCTCGTTGGATTAAATGAACTTGAACATCTTCAGTACCTGCAAATTGAAAGGACCGGCGTAGATGATCTCTCACCGTTAAAGCTTTGTCATGACCTTCGATTTCTTTACTGCGATAATACCAGAGTAGGGAAAATGGATATCGACAAATTCCACGAAAGTAATCCGGAATGCCTGGTCATTTACCAGACCGGCCTGTTGAAAAATTGGTGGAATGGCATGGCGCCTGCCTGGAAAACTGCATTCAAAGCGCAAGCCCAGCTTGATGATCCGCCCACCCGCGAACAATTGCATATACTTGCCGGGTTGAAAAGCCTGGACCTGTCGGGGAATCGGACAATTACTTCACTTCAGCCCCTTACTATGATGAACCGCCTGGAGGATCTGAACCTATCCAACGGCATTATTCAGGACCTAAGCTCATTACGTGAGCTTGGCAGGCTGAAAAAATTAAACCTTTCCGGGAATCCCGGTATCCGATCTGACTCCCTATCAGTAACCTCCAGAACCTGACTCAACTTGACATCAGCAATACGGCCATTATTAAGCTTGATGCTGTTCAACCCTGACTTCACTTGAACAGCTTAACTGTTCCGGTACACAGATTAAAAAACTTGACCCGCTTGCGACCTTAGTCCACCTGAAAAAGCTGGAATGCTACGGCACCGGGATCAGTAACCTTAAACCTCTTGCGGGTTTATACCTGCTAAAGCAACTTGTTTGCTATAATACAAAGCTCTCACAGAAAAAAGTTGATGCTTTTAAAGCCGAGAAACCAGGGCTGGAAGTCGTATTCTATTAGTTCATAGCAGCCTGTTAATGCCGAACACGATCTATTAACCTTTGACGCTGACCGCTAACCGCCAACCGTATTCTACGTTCTCAAATAACTGGCGCCGTTCATATCCAGTACATCCTGTCATGTATTCATTGCCGGGCGAGGCAAGGAACAGGATTGCATTGGCCAGTTCCTCGGGGGTAGCGACTCGGTTCATGGGGCTTTGTCCGGCCACTGCTTTTCCCCGCTCACTTTGCAGGATTTCATGCGTCATGTCGGTATCCACCCAGCCGGGAGCCAGCGTATATACCTGGACGTTCCTATCAGCCAATGCCCACGCCATTGACTGTCCGAAGGAATTCATCGCAGCTTTACCGGCACCGTATGGCAGCGCATGAGGCTCTCCACGGAAAGCTCCGCGGGAAGACATGTTGATGATCTTTCCTCCTCCCTTTTCAATCATTTGCCTCGAAACAAGAAACGACAGGTTGGCCATTCCGGTAAGGTTTGTATTTATCGTTTTTGCCCAATGCTGCTGCCATTCTGCGTAGTCAAGATCCCACCAGTTCGTTTCCTCGTAGATTCCGGCATTGTTTACCAGGATATCGATCCTTTCTTTCTGCCTGATGACTTTATCAAATAATCTTTTCACATCACCAGGTATTGAAAGGTCGGCCTGGAGCATCATATGACAGCTTCCCGGTAGTTTTTCAAAAGTTTCCCTTGCTTTAATCTTATCCCTTAAATAATGAATGACAACGACAGCGCCATTTTCAGCGAACTTCAAGGCAGTTGCCGCCCCTATTCCACGGGAAGATCCCGTAATGAGGACTATTTTGTTATTAAATGAGATTTCCATTATTAATAAATATTAGAATTATACGAGACTCCATCTCAAAATTGAAACTCAATATACTGAATATGAATATTTTAAAAATATTTAAAATGAGATGGAGTCTCAATGGCACCAGATGGAGTCTCTGTCACTCATAAAATTTCCATAATAAGACTCTTCAGACCTTCATATTCCATCGCTACCGGAAATTGCGGAAAGTCCCTTTTTACATTTTCAGGTGGCCTGAACAGGATGCCATACTCGGCTTGCGCCAGCATGGATGTATCGTTATAGGAATCACCCATGGCCGTCACCGTATAATTCAGATTCTGAAGGGCCTGAACAACTTTGCGTTTCTGATCATGCTGGCGGAGCAGGAAATCTGAGATAAATCCCTCCCCATCGATAACCAGTTCATTACAAAATAAGGTCGGCCTGTTCAGCTGGGCGATCAGCGGGTCGGCAAACTGTATGAAGGTGTCTGATACGATAACCATGGGAACCTGCTGCTTTATCCATTCGAGTAATTCCGATGCACCGTCAATAGGACGGATCGTGGCGATTACATCCTGGATATCTTTCAGTTTCAGCCCTTTTTCCTTCAAAAGGGCCATCCGGAACCGCATCAGCTTACCATAGTCCGGTTCATCGCGGGTTGTCCTCCGCAGTTCCGGAATACCGGTCTTTTCGGCAACATTGATCCACACTTCGGGGATAAAAACGCCTTCCAGGTCTGAGCAAAGAAAATTCATATAAGAAATTTTAATGTTTAATTTTTGAATTTTGAATTTCAAGGAATCAATCGCTGCAGATAATCTCCATAGTCCTTTTGTCTGGTATAATAATCCTCTGTTTCACTTTATCACCTGTACTTCTCTTCCAGAAATTTCTTAAACGCGCCGTAATCATTATCCATCCTTCCATATTTCTCTTCTCTATCTTCAATTCCCCGGAGGCTGGGAGGAAGTACAGGATCAAAGCCCAGCAAACGGTTTATTTCCTCAGGGAACTTGGCAGGATGCGCCGTTTCGATGGAAACGAACAACTGTTCGCTGTCAGAATCTTTGCCCTCATCTTTCAGATAAGACTGTAAGGCGGCCCAGCCCACCGACCCATGAGGTTCGAGCAGGACTTTATAGCTGTCAAAAGTATTTTTAATTGTTTGCCTGGTCACTTCATCCGTGATGCTGACGGAATATAATTCTTTCCGCATCCGTTCGAGGTCAGCCTGACTGCTGATCACACCTTTCTCATCCATCATCCCCCCATAAAGCGCAACCAGCCTGGCAAGGTTGCTCGGGTGGCCGACATTCATGGCGCTTGAAATACAGTTACGCGAAGGTTCAACCTTCCTGTATTCACCCGTTTTCAAGTATTCCGGGAACTCATCGTTCTCATTTACCCCAATAATGAACCGTTTTACCGGCAGTCCCATTTTCATGGCAAGCACTCCTCCCATCATATCGCCAAAGTTACCTGAGGGGACTGAAAAGATCACATCATCACCGGGGTTTCCAACCCTCAGCCGGGCAAATGCATAAAAATAATAGACGATCTGCGGGATCAGCCGCCCGATGTTGATGGAATTTGCCGATGACAGGTTCAGGTGCTGCAGTTCCCGGTCAGCAAAGGCTTCTTTTACCAGTGCCTGGCAATCGTCGAATTTACCATCCACCGAGATCACTGTCACATTTTTCCCCAGTGTCGTCATTTGTTTGCGCTGCCTGTTGGTAACTTCCTTTTCAGGGAAGAGAACCACCACTTTGATATTATTGAGGCCATAAAATGCATTGGCGATGGCGCTGCCCGTATCACCGGAGGTGGCTGTAAGGATCAGGAGGCTGCGATTCTCGAGCGCCAGGTAGTAATGCATCAGCCGGCCCATCATCCTTGCGGCAAAATCCTTGAAAGAAGCGGTCGGCCCCTGGTCCAGGCGCATGATGAATTTCCTCTCATAAACATTTTCCATCGGAACAGGATAATTGTAGGCTTCTTTAACGATCCTGCGCAATTCTTCCGAAGGTATTTCTCCTGCCAGGTATTTTCCGGTCACCTCAAAAGCAATCTCATGATATGGCTTGCCTTTAAAGGAATTTATGACTTCCGCATCAAGTTGAGGAACAGACACAGGCAGATAAAGGCCTTTGTCGGGCGCCTGTCCCTGCAGAAGCGCATCGCGGAAACCGAGCGATGGAGATTTATGGTTAGTCGAGTAAAACAGGAGTCCTGGCATAATTAAAAATAGCTTAA
Source organism: uncultured Bacteroidales bacterium (assembly GCA_963823285.1). Classification (GTDB taxonomy): domain Bacteria; phylum Bacteroidota; class Bacteroidia; order Bacteroidales; family JAGOPY01; genus JAGOPY01. Next base: position 716,618 of record CAWGKX010000014.1, read on the forward strand.
ACTTTTGGTCAACGCCAAATTTAGGGAAAATTCCAGAATCCTGGTTTTAATTTTGAATTGCTAAGATTTCTTCACCGGGCAAACTGCCACGCAAATGCCGCAAACCCTGACATTCATCTTTAAATATTTTTCTCCGAATTCCTTGCACTTCTGCCTGCATTTAAAAGGATCAAAAAACTCATTCCGGTCGACTGAAATATCCCAGGGTTTACCATTCATCGCTTGGGCAGGACATTTTTCAACACAGATATTACACGATCCGCAGCGGCTTTTTTCGATTGGCATGGCTTCATAATCCAAAGGCGTATCCGTCAGCATTGAAACCAGCCTCAGCCTTGGGCCGAAAGCCTTTGATATAAACAGGTCGGATTTACCGATCCAGCCCAGCCCGGCACGGGTACCTACCATTTTATGGGATACGCGCGTTCTCAGATCAGACGCATAGACAGTATCAAGCATACGGGTGGTGACAGTCGGCTCAATACACATTGTCCTTATGCCTGCCCTGCCCAGGTCTTTTGAAATGTCATCGGCCAGGGACGCCAGTACCTCGTTCATATGACGGTAATGCGAGTAATATTCAAGGGTCGGGCCGTTCAAAATACTGTCGACTATCCTGTCATCAAGCTTTTTCCCTATTGATATACCAAACTGGAAATCCCCGAAGCCTTTATCAATTAAATTGTTCAGATCCGCAAAGCCATGGATAAAATCCTGCTTTGGCACAAGGTGCCTTTCTAAAACTTCCCGGATCAATGTTGTTTTCATATTTTATTTCAAGGGTATTTAAAACTAAATATATTTGCGACTTGTTTTACATTTGGCGTAAAATTAGAAAAATTGATACTATCCTCCATTCTCATTTCGCTCGCTCTGGTATTTTACTCCATTGGCGTATGGTCAGAACGGATCGCCCGTTATTTAAAGCCCTGGCACGTAGCGGCATTCTGGGCCGGTTTCTTTTTCGACATTTCAGGCACATGGCATATGCATATGATGGCTAAGAGCCCATTCAACCTGGCAGATCCTCATACCTTTACCGGCCAGATGGCGCTCTGGCTCATGTTAGCGCATGCTATCTGGGCGACAGTCGCCGTAAGAAAGGGAAGTGAATCTGCCCGTCGCAAGTTTCACCGCTACAGCCTTGTCGTCTGGTTCTTCTGGCTTATTCCCTACTTTGGCGGCATGTATATGGGAATGATGAGGTAAATGCAGTGATTTTCATCATTCTTTAAAATTGATCTTTAAAAGGAATCTCCTTGTAAGTTCCGGAAGAAAAGATATTATTGGCTTTTCAGAAACTGATTCCCGACGATATTTGAAACTCACTCTTAAGGTAGGACTCCTGTCCCGACACTCTTAAACCATAAAGATAATTATACCTGAAATCCAGGTAGAGACGAAGCCTGCTAGCCAGGTCAATCTGAGCTCCGCATCCGGCAGTTAAACCTAACTGGTTTATAACGACCGGTGCGGGCTGTTCGCCCTGTTCATTGGGAGTTGCATAAGAATCAAATTCTTGTTTAAACTGATAGGCATAAATTAAGCCGGCATTAATATATGGACGGGCTTTCGCGATTGGAAATGTATACCTGAACAATACCGGGAAATTGATTGATTGCGTATTGATAAACACTTCTATTTGCGCGCCATCCATTTCATATTTGCTGGAATAATCGTTCTTTGTGAAATATATCTCGGGATGAATGGAAAAATCAGTCGAAGCAAGAGGCTGATCAATAAAAACCCCGAAAATAAAACCATTATCATACTTAAAATCAGCATTTTTGAAATAAATGTTTTCTTGTTTGAAAAAAGCATTGCCAACTCCGGAAATATAATCAAGAGTCGAAAATCCTACACCCGCATAAAACCCGTACTTAAAAAACGGGAATGGTTTGTTTACACATGCATTATATCTTTTGGTTAATAAAGCCATTGATTTCTTCTGATATATGACCACCTTCAAAGCATCGTCAACTTCATGACAATCAGACATCAGGCCAGACAGTATATGGCGGTAGGCAAGTTCTGCTTTATCTAAAGATCTGTGCGGCAATTCGACAAATCCAGCCTTCTTATTCTCTATAAAATAAGTCTCTATGTCTTCATCTTTGAAATAATAAAGCGAAGTAGTGTCGGAAACTAATCTTTCAAGGAAGACCCTCCTGGAAGGACCATTCAGCTTGATATCTTTTGAGACATAAACTCTGCCGTCATTTAAACCGTACTCTTTAACCTCAAAAGGAGAATATTGAATAATATTACCATCAAGGACTCTCCGGCAAAATTTTGCGTTTAACACATCACCTGCATCTACAATTACTGCCCTGACAAATTTTGAACTATCCGATATAAGATATGCATTTTGAGCATCCAGGCTGCATGAAATTACAACAAGGATAAAGGTTGATAAGACTGGAATATGCCTCATGATCGATTGTTTGGTTATTATCAGACAAATAAACAAATATAAATAAATTTTCACCGAATTCTGCGTTCACTCTGCGTAACTCTGCGAAACAGGATGAATTTCAACTACCATATTCCCGGAATTAGCCTGTACCGGGTTTTTGCAAGATACTCTTTATAGCCCGGCAATTCGTCATACAGAACTTTCTCTTCATTAAATAATCTGATGATCATGATGATATAGAGAAAAAAGATCCCAATCAGCGCCCAGTATGATCCAAGGGCAAGTGGAGTAAAACTATACATGATCAGCATGCCGGTATACATCGGGTGCCTGACTCTTGCGTAAAGTCCCGTCGAAATCACGCGTTGTTCCTCCCCTGTCTCGATCACCCGGGATGCATAGCTATTCTCCCTGAAAACCTTTATCACGACCAGGTATCCCAGTAAAACCATGACGTCAGACAAAATAATGAGCCAGAGGGGTATATAAGACCAGTCGTAATAATAATCAAATCCAGGCAGAATATAAATTGGAAGAAATAGGATCCACCCAACTTTAATAAGCATCATCTGCTTTTTCACTTTTTCTCTTGTTTTCATCCGTCTTTCAAGCAGGCCGGGATCATGCCTTAAAAAATAGAGGATGACGCCAGATGCGCAGATGAAAATGATCCCAAGATAAACCCAGGCTTCCCAGTATTTGAATGTCCCGGCAGGCAGGAAAAATGCAATGCACAGGATGACAAAGGCCATGGAAAACCTGGCAAAAATTTGATTCCTTAGCCTTTTATTCATGATTTTCAAGCAATTGTATTCAACTGAGAGACTAAATTTCAGTTCTTGAAATTAGTAAAAAAACCGGAAAAAGCAACAGGTAAATTTACAATTGGACTGAGCGGTTTAGTGAATCCACCGGGCCAGGTTCTTATCAAAGTCCTTTAAAAGGTTTTTCTTGACCATCGTTGGCCCGGGTGTGGCATCACCTGCAATCCCGCCCACCATGAAGTTAAATTGTGAGAAATTGCCTTTGCCTTGTTCGTAGGTATAATCCGTTTTGTCAGAAAATCCTTCATCTGTATAAAAATCGGATAAAAGGTTGCCATGGGCATCATATGTGTAGGTCAGTATCCCAGCCGGCTCCCAATTTCCGCCTGAGTTCATGAACATTTCAATTTTGGTGACCAACTGCGTCGAACTGGTCAATTCGTATTTATAACTTTCAAAATAACTGCCATCCGAATATTGTGAATACATGATGGTTTGCAGAGTATCCCCTGAATATGTTGCGACTTCTCCACCCTCAATCTGCCACGCACCACCCAAATTATAAGAATGTGTAGTCTGCTTCAATTTATTACCCTCATATTGATAATCTATTTTTGTTGAAGGAAAGTAGCCGGTAGAATCATACCATGACCAGGTTTCCATGGTCAGAAGATCATTTTCATATTCCATATTTGTTCTTAATGATGGCAATTCAATCCCATCCTGTATACCATACATACTGGTCTGGATTAAATTATTGTTTTGCTCATCAATATTGAAATTGCATTGGGTAACCATGTAATCCAATGTCACTTTTGATCTTGTAACAAAGTATGCCCCGACTTTATGCATCTTGTACAGAGCGACAAAATCAATATATGCTCTGTCATCAGGTAAATCGCAAAAGGAGAAGGATCTATCTCATCCAGAAAGTTGCTGTCGTTGTATTTACCATCGGTGATGTAAATAAAAGTAGGGATGCTTCTCTTAAATCGAGCATCGTGTGAACTTTTATGGCCCCCCGAGAGTACTTCCCTGGTGCCCAGCTAAATAGCTTAAGGCTTAACGATATTGTAGTTGAGTCTAAAGCAAATACGTCATTTTAAAGATCAATGTTAGGGATAGGAGTATTGGCATAAAGTGGCCTGACTATATTAATGAAGTAGTCACCAAAGTCTGCAAAGATCCTCCAGTGCCGTTTCTCATTTGCACGGGAAAGTGTTGATTGATTGACATTTTGCTTAATGCGCAAGTGATAAAGTTTTGAAATTCATAGTCAGTTTTTCCGACCTTAATCCATGAATTCCCGGATTTCTGATAATAAAAGGCGATAACTTTATTTTTGTTCGAATAATCATATTCCGTTTTGGCTGAATCTCCCTTGGTATTATAAGTCATGCCATTCATCAAGGACAATTTTTCGCTTTCATAAACCATTTGAAATGATTCGGATAAATTGTCATTCATGTAATAATTACTTGAACTGACCCGGTAATCGGTTTTGGATTCTTCACTTTTAGAACAGGAAATGGCTAAAAGAATTACGCAAAAAAGCGACAATGCAGAAATACTGCACAAAATGAAATGTGTTTTCATAAGGCCTGGTTTTATGGATTAACTGGTAACTATAAGACGGCCTGAAGATACAACAATATCAGCTGAAAGTCAAGGAAATAATCAGTTCCGGGTTCCGGGTTTAATTTTATGCATTACACCCGGGCATGTAGTACAGAGCCTATATTCATCCCCGAAAATCTTTTCCATTTCTTCGTATTCAATATGAATGAATTTTTTAAAGATAAGATAAGCGACTACGACGATGGTTATCCGTCCTATTTTAGGACCGATTCCAAGGGGGCTGAGCTTTTCCACAGGAGCCGGGTTTAATAAGGTTTAGTAATTTGAATTAAACACGCCAAAATACTAAAAAAAATTAATTCCGGCCTTCAGAAAATTACCAGTTCAATCTTCTCCCCCCGATAATCTGTAATAATATTACAATGATCGCAATAACGAGGAGGACGTGAATGATCCCGCCGGCGCTGAAATAAAAGAATCCGAGCGCCCAGCCTATGATCAGTAAGACTGCTATTATATAAAGAATACTTCTCATGATAAAAAGTTTAATGAGTTTGAAAATGATTTATATTACCCGGTAAAGTTACGCATGGCATCCGGAAATGATTTACATAATTATGGTAATAAATTACATTATTCACACTTTATCGAGAGAATTACAAATTGCACCTTATTACTGTTCCATTGTTCCATTGTTCCAGAGTTCCAGAGTTCCAGGGTTCCTTTGTTCAAAAGAGTGTGGGCTTTTCACTTTTCATTTATCGTTTTTCATTCTCCCTATCCTTGCCGAGCTGGCTCCTCCTGCCGAAAACTCCGGAAAACTAACAGATATCTTTTTACCGTCCAGAGACACCAGTGCCTGTTCAAGGTCGGCTATGATATCATCGGGATGCTCGGCACCCACGCAGAGACGGATGAGGTTCGGCGGGATATCGGCAATTTTTCGACCTTCTTCTCCTTGCTGTGAGTGAGTGGAAATAGCCGGGATGGTTGCAATGGACTTGATCCTTCCGAGATCTGTTGCACGGTAAATACGCTGAAAACTATCCATCACGTCCCTGGCTGCCTGCGCCCCTCCTTTTATCCGGAAGGAAAGCAAATGGCCATAACGGTTTACCGGTTTACCGTAGAGATCATCGTGTTCTGAATCTGCCAGCCACATGTACTTGCTGGCCACTTTATGCAGCGTATGGCTTTTGAGACCCAGATAATCGACCTGCTCGACATGACGGCTCTGAGACAAGTATTCGGCCACCGTCATTGCGCTCCGGCTGCACTGGTCCATGCGCATCCGCAAGGTGCGGATGTCATTCAGTGCCAGGATGGCATTCATCGGCGAAAGATTGGGACCGTTGTCACGGTTAGGTAACGCTTTCAGATACTGGCAATAATCCGACCTGAGGGCATCGTTTTCGATTTTCGTAACAATATGCTTTTTGGCAATAACTGCACCGCTGATACCGAACCCGCTGGCTGCAAGGCTTTTGGTGACCGACTGTATCACTATATCGGCTCCCCATTGTATGGGCCGCATCAGCGCAGGCGTGGCGACAGTTGAATCGACTATCATCGGGATGTTATGGGCATGTGCAAGCGCCGTGATTTTTTCGAGATCGAAAAAGGCCTGACTGGGATTGGAAGGCAGTTCGCCATACAGGAAGCGGGTATTTTCATCGATCAGTTTTTCCCAATCAGAGATATTATTGGAATGATAGACCTTGCGCCATTCAATGCCACGTTCCTTATGCTTACGAACGGCAAATTGCTGGAAAGTACCACCGTATACCTGGCAGGTAGCCACAAAATTGATCGGCCGTTCGGGATGCTTAGGATCGACAACCAGCAGCGGATCTACTGCTGAGGCAATAGCCGCCATACCTGATGAAGTGGCCACGCAGGAGGTGTCATGGCCAGTGCCATAGCCCTCAAGCAGGGCGAGCACTCCCTCGAGGTAGTATATACTCGGGTTAGCAATTCTGGAGTAGCACCAGGTCGGTATTTCGTAGGCCAGCGCGGCTTCCATCTCATCGGAATCACGGTAGGCCTGCGAAGTGGACAAATAAACAGGCTCTATGACTGAACCCTGGTTGAAATCGAGCGCCTCCTGCATGGAATAAATACCATGGACTGCAATAGTATCGAAGCGGCATTTCCGCATCCTGTCGATGTTTTCCTGGTGTAAGGCCATAGCACGGCGGGCTGCGTCTATATAGTGTTGTTTACCTGATGACATATTTCTTTTTGTTAAATTAAGAAGTGCTAAATGTATGAATAATTAAAAATTAAAAATTAAAAGTTAAAAATTGTTTCTTCTGTCTTCTGACTTCTGTCCTCAATCTTCTGTCTTCTGTCTTCTTTTATTAACTTTGCAAACATAGATCAATCAAAAAACATCATCATGAATTACGATCTCATCGTTATTGGCAGCGGACCGGGGGGTTATGTGGCCGCGATCCGCGCATCGCAACTGGGCATGAAGACTGCCGTAGTGGAAAAAGAATCGCTGGGCGGGGTCTGCCTCAACTGGGGATGTATCCCGACAAAAGCCCTGCTGAAAAGCGCCCAGGTGTTCCGGTATGCAAGCCACGCCGTGGATTATGGCGTCAAAATTGAAGGCGATATCAAGCCTGATTTCGAAAGTATGATCAGGCGCAGCCGGGAAGTCGCTAACTTGATGAGCAACGGGGTGTCATTTCTCTTTAAAAAAAACAAGATCGATCTGCTGAAAGGAACCGGAAAGATAAAACCGGGCAAAAAAGTCATTGTTACAGACGAATCCGGCAAAACAGCCGAATACACGGCCGGACATATCATCCTGGCCACGGGCGCCCGTTCACGGGAGCTTCCGAATTTAAAGCAGGACGGAAAAAAGATAATCGGCTACCGCCAGGCGCTGAACCTGCCCAAACAGCCAAAATCAATGGTTGTCGTAGGATCCGGTGCTATCGGCAGCGAATTTGCCTGGTTCTATAATTCAATCGGGACTGAAGTCACTCTTATAGAACTTCTTCCTAATGTAGTTCCTCTGGAAGATGAAGAAATTTCAAAACAACTGGAAAGAAGCTTCAAAAAAGCAGGGATAAAGGTGATGACAGGGGCGACGGTGGAGTCGGTCGCTGTGAGCAAGGGGGGCTGCAAGGTGAATGTCAGGCAGGGAAGCGGGGAAGAGGAGAGGGGAAAAGGAGAAGAGGGGAAAGGGGAAAGGAGAAATTATTGAATGTGATGTGGTGTTGTCGGCTGTCGGGATTAAATCTAATCTTGAGGATATAGGGCTTGAGGAGGTTGGTATTATCGTTGAGAAAGACAAGATCAAGGTTGATGAATATTACCGGACGAATGTGGAAGGATATTACGCCATAGGCGATATTGTGCCGGGGCAGGCGCTGGCGCACGTCGCTTCGCATGAAGGGATCACATGCGTGGAGCATATTTCCGGTATGGAGGTCGAGCCCATAAATTATAACAATATCCCCGCATGCACTTACACAAGTCCTGAAGTGGCTTCGGTAGGCTACACGGAAAAGCAAGCCAGTGAAGCAGGCTTTGAGATCAAGATCGGCAAGTTCCCTTTCAGCGCCTCTGGCAAGGCAAACGCTTCGGGCAACAGGGAAGGATTTATCAAGGTGATCTTCGATGCTAAATACGGCGAATGGCTCGGCGCACATTTCATCGGTGAAAATGTCACAGAATTGATTGCAGAAGCCGTCGTGGCGCGTAAACTTGAAACCACAGGGTATGAGATCATAAAGTCGGTCCACCCCCACCCTACCATGTCGGAAGCGGTTATGGAGGCGGTGGCAGCAGCTTACGGAGAAGTCATTCACATTTAGAAACTTTTATGACTCACCACAGATTACACGGATTTGCCCGGATTAATCGCAGATTAATCTGTGTTAAATCTGTGTTAATCTGAGTAATCCGTGGTGAAAAAGTATTTATGAAAATCATTACAACTAAAATAAACGACCTTGTTCTCATTCAACCCGATGTTTTTTCCGATGACAGGGGATATTTCTTTGAATCATATCATAGGGAAAAGCTCCTTGAACTTGGATTTGACAATGATTTCATTCAGGATAACGAATCGATGTCGGGCAAGGGAGTGCTACGGGGCCTGCATTTTCAAAAGCCGCCGTATGCCCAGGGAAAGCTTGTAAGGGTTGTCCGTGGTTCCGTGCTGGATGTCGCGGTGGATCTCAGGAAAAAATCCAAAACATACGGAAAGTGGGAATCATCGGTACTGAGCGCCGGCAATAAGCTGATGCTATGGATCCCGGAAGGCTTTGCGCACGGATTCTTAACGATGGAAGACAATACCATCTTCCAGTATAAATGCACTAATTATTATAATAAGGAATCGGAACAATCAATCTTATGGAATGATCCTGATCTGAATATCGATTGGGGTAATGACAGGCCGACCGTTTCGGAAAAGGACCTGAAAGGAATATTATTTAAAGATTTAATAAGTCCATTTTAGTATTTTATGTATGATATTAACATGTTATTTAATCTGTGTTGAATCTGTGTTAATCTGAGTAATCCGTGGTGATTTTTATTTCACCACAGATTACACGGATTTTCACAGAGTTTTCACAGATTAAGAAAGGTCCCGAACTTATACCTCAAACCTCAAGACCCAAAACTCCCTTATATGTCCAAACGAATTATTGTATTGTTATTAGCAACTATAGCAATTCTTATTGTTGGAATGATTTATCTCTTCTTTAACCAGAAGGCAACCAAAAAAGAAATAGAGCAGGAACCTGTTACTGATTCCATGACCTTTGTGGAGGGGATGAACTATGCCATGCCGGTGCCCATTCCCGATTCGGCTAAATTTGCCGGCGAGCCTGTCCCAATGGATATTTTTTATGTCCGCGAGCAATTTGACAGGGAACTGACTGTAAATACTTACTGGCATTCATCAACCATTCTGAACGTCAAAAGGGCAGCCCGCTGGTTTCCCGTGATCGAGCCCATCCTGGCAAAGAATGGCATTCCCGGTGATTTCAAATATTTAGCCCTGGCCGAAAGCGGCCTCATGAACGTGGTCTCCCCTGCCGGCGCAGCAGGCTTCTGGCAGTTCCTGGAATCGACCGGCAGAGATTACGGGCTTAACATCAATAAGGAAGTGGATGAGAGGTACAATGTAGCTAAGGCCACCGAAGCGGCCTGCAAGTACCTGAAGGATTCATACCTCAAATTCGGCAACTGGACCCTGGTGGCATCGTCATACAACGCCGGCCAGGGACGGATTGATGATACCATGGATAAACAGCAGGTTAGCAGCTATTACCATATGTTTCTTCCTGATGAGACTTCCCGTTATATTTTCAGGATCCTGGCGCTGAAATGCATTTATGAAAATCCTCTGAAATACGGTTTCAAGATTGCTAAAGGCGATCTCTATAAACCGATTGACGTCAAAAATATATCAGTCAAATCTTCAATTACAGACCTTGCCTCTTTTGCAAAGGAACACAAAACTACCTACCGTATGCTGAAAGAGCTGAATCCATGGCTCAGGGCGGATAAACTGACGGTTCGGCCGGGGAAGAATATTCGGTCGCACTCCCGGCAAAATAGTTTTAAGGTTTAAGGGTTAAGATTTAAGTTCGGGAATTTTCTTAATCTGTGTTAAATCTGTGTTAATCTGAGTAATCCGTGGTGAGTTTTATTTCACCATAGATTATACCGATTTTCACAGATGAATCACAGATTTAAATTTTATATCCTATAAAGAGGTAATTTTGCAAATTCTTTTTAAAACCGGGGATGTTTAAGGAAAAAGACAATACCGAAAATAAAGATACTGTTATCGGAACTGATTTTCTGGAAGTTTACGGCGCGCGCGTCCATAATCTCCAGAACATCGATGTTAAAATACCGCGGAATGCCCTTGTGGTGATCACGGGCCTCAGCGGCAGCGGCAAATCTTCCCTTGCTTTCGACACGATTTACGCAGAGGGCCAGCGCCGGTACATGGAGACATTCTCCATCTATGCCAGGCAATTTATAGGCAACCTTGAAAGGCCCGATGTCGATAAGATCAGCGGACTTTCACCGGTCGTTTCAATTGAGCAGAAGTCAGTCAATAAAAATCCAAGGTCCACCGTAGGCACCATCACTGAAGTTTACGATTTTCTTCGTTTGCTCTACGCCAGGATCGGTGAAGCTTATTCTTATGTAACAGGCGAAAAGATGGTGCGCTATTCGGAGGACCAGATCATACGCCTTATTCTCGAAAATTATAAGAACCAGCCTCTTATCATTCTGGCCCCGGTTGTCAGGGGCAGAAAAGGCCATTACCGTGAGCTTTTTGAGAATGTCCGCAAAATGGGGTACCTGAAAGTCCGGGTCGACGGGGAAGTCAAAGACCTGACCTTTGGAATGCAGGTCGACAGGTTCAAAGTACACGATATTGAAATTGTGATTGACAGGATAAGGCTTGACGGATCGAAAGGAACGGATCTCCGCCTCAGGCAATCGATCCAGACCGCATTAAAGCACGGCAAGGAAGCGCTGATGGTCCTTCAAACTGAAACAGGACTGGCAAGGCCATTCAGCCGCAAGCTGATGTGCCCGACCTCCGGGATCTCCTATGATGAACCGGAACCAAACACTTTCTCGTTCAACTCTCCTTACGGAGCCTGCCCGCATTGCAACGGCCTGGGCAGCATCACCGAAGTCGACATAAAAAAGATCCTCCCCGATCCCAATAAAAGCATCAGGAAAGGAGGAATTGCTCCTCTCGGGGAATACAAGAACAACTGGATCTTCAGCCAGATGGAGGCGATTGGATATAAATACGGCTTTAATCTCGATACACCTGTTAAGGACATCCCTGAAGAAGCCATTACGACAATTCTATATGGATCGGATGAAACGGTCCATGTAAAAAAAGAATACCTGGGCGTCACTTCTTCCTATTCACTGAATTTTGAAGGAGTTATCAATTTCATTACCAACCAGTTCACCGAATCTTCATCCGAAGGTATCCACAGATGGGCGACATCTTTCATGAATAAAGTGCCCTGCCCCGTTTGTGAAGGGGCCAGGCTGAAAAAGGAATCGCTTCATTTCAAGATTGATGGGAAGAGTATTGCCGATGTGTCCCGGATCGACCTGGCCAGTGTCGGCAAATGGATAAATTCGCTGGAGGATAAGCTTGAGGAGCGCCAGCAGTTGATTGCCCACGATATTATCAGGGAAATCCGCAACCGCCTGCAGTTTCTTTTAAACGTCGGGCTGGACTATCTTTCCCTGGAGCGGTCTGCCAGGAGCCTTTCGGGGGGTGAATCCCAGCGTATCAGGCTGGCCACGCAAATCGGTTCGCAACTGGTTGATGTACTGTACATCCTGGATGAACCGAGCATCGGGCTCCACCAGCGCGACAACATCCGGCTTATCAATGCCCTGAAGGAATTGAGAGACATCGGGAATTCCGTTATCGTTGTGGAGCATGACCGCGAGATGATCCAGTCGGCTGACTGGGTGATCGATATCGGTCCGGGCGCAGGACGCCACGGCGGGAAGGTCGTGGGAACCGGCTCCCCCGGGCAGATGCTGGACTGCCAGACCATTACCTGCGAGTACCTTTCAGGCAGGAAGAATATTCCGGTCCCCTCCCGGAGGCGCAGTGGCAACGGCCAATGGCTCATACTGCAGGGCGCCCGTGGCAACAACCTGAAAAGCGTGACACTCAGCCTTCCGTTAGGAAAATTTATTTGCGTGACCGGCGTTTCCGGCAGCGGCAAATCTTCTATAATCAACGAGACTTTATACCCGATCCTCAGTAATTATTTCTACCATTCCAGCCAGAAGCCCCTGCCCTATGGCTCTGTCTCAGGGCTTCAACATATCGACAAGGTCATTGAGATTGATCAGTCGCCGATCGGAAGGACGCCCCGGTCCAACCCTGCCACTTATACCAAGGTTTTCGACGAGATCCGCAAGCTATACATGCAAATCCCTGAATCCAAGATACGGGGCTACACACCCGGAAGGTTTTCATTCAATGTCAGGGGCGGAAGGTGCGAAACCTGCAAAGGAGCCGGTTTGCGCGTTATCGAAATGAATTTCCTGCCTGATGTCTATGTCGTTTGTGAATCCTGCAATGGCAAACGGTATAACCGTGAAACCCTTGAAGTGCGGTACAAGGGGAAATCCATCAATGATGTGCTTGACATGACCATCAACCAGGCGGTGGAATTTTTCGGGAGCATCCCTTCAATCATTCAGAAAATACGTACCCTGCAGGATGTAGGGCTGGGCTATATAACGCTTGGGCAGCAATCGACCACTTTATCGGGAGGCGAAGCCCAGCGTGTCAAACTGGCCTCGGAGCTGGCAAAGCGTGACACCGGGAAAACACTCTATATTTTGGATGAGCCGACCACCGGCTTGCATTTTGAAGATGTAAAAGTACTGCTTGAAGTTCTTAACCGGCTGATCGACCGTGGAAACACCGTCCTGGTCATCGAGCACAATATGGATGTGATAAAAGTGGCAGATCATATTATAGATCTGGGTCCTGAAGGCGGGGAACGTGGCGGGGAGATCGTCTGCGAAGGAGCGCCTGAAGCGATCATTCATCATCCTGAAAGTTATACTGCAGCTTTTTTAAAGAAGGAGCTCCAAAGGCAATAATCTGTTTTCAGTGTTTCCAAATCCCTTATCTTTGTGCCTCTTACCAGAGAGGCAAGAGGAAAATACCATGAAAACGGAAATACCGGAATACGGCATAGTATTGAGTGGCGGGGGCGCCCGCGGCCTCGCCCATATTGGGGTACTGGCCGCCCTGGAAGATCACGGCATCAGTCCGGGTATTATCTCCGGCTCCAGTATGGGTGCGGTGGTCGGCACATTATATGCAGCGGGAGTCAGCATCGATGAGATGCTTAAAATAGCCGATGACAAGAGGCTCCGCAATATATTCAACTGGTCGATACCAAAACGCGGCGGGATGCTGTCTTTAAAGCTGCTCATGCAGGTGCTTGAAGCACACATTCCCGAGGATTCTTTCCGGTCTTTAACGAAGAAGCTGTTCATCACGGTGTCCAATATCTCTTCAGGCCACGTGGAAGTCTTTTCAGATGGCCCCTTGTTCCAGCGTTGTCGTAGCTTCAGCTTCCATCCCGATCATATTTGAACCTCAGGTAATCAATGGCCAGACCTATGTCGATGGAGGCCTTTTCAACGATCTTCCAGTAGAGCCCCTGGAAGGCAGGTGCAGGAAGATCATCGCCTCGCATGTCAATTATAACGGCCCCGATCCCGAATTGAACAGCATACGTGCCATTGCCGAGCGCGTCTACCGTCTTGCAATTTATCAGCATGTCCAGAAGAATTTCGGCAAGTGCGACTATATTATCGATCCGCCCGAGCTGAGGGAACATGGCATCTTTGATTTCAGGCATATCGACCGGTTGTATGAAATCGGATATAAGGAGACGGTGATCATGATTGAAAAGATGCACAACCCGGCAAATAAAAAACCTGTGATAGCCAGGGAAATAGTCACAAATAAGACGAAAGTAAAATGATAACAAACTCCAGTGAAGAAGAAAAAAGGATGCAGGCTTTTCAGCAAAAAAGCTGGCAGGAGATAAAGACTTACGATTCATGGAAGATATTTAAGATTATATCCGAGTTTGTAGAAGGTTTTGAAAAGCTGGGCCGTATCGGGCCTTGTGTTTCGGTGTTCGGTTCTGCACGGTCAAAGCCGGGCAGCCGCGATTATAAAATGGCGGAAGAACTGGCCTACCTGCTGACCAAGAAAGGCTTCGGCATTATTACCGGCGGCGGGCCCGGGATCATGGAAGCTGCCAACAAGGGGGCACATTTTGCAGGTGGAAAATCTGTAGGACTCAATATTAACCTGCCTTTCGAACAGGTGCCCAATCCCTTTATCGACGCCGACAAGCTAATCGACTTCGACCATTTCTTCGTGAGGAAAGTCATGTTCATGAAATACGCTCAGGGTTATATAGTGTTACCGGGTGGATTCGGGACGATTGACGAGATGTCGGAGGCCATCACCCTGGTACAGACCCATAAATCCGTGAGCTTTCCTATCATCCTTATCAATAAGGAATACTGGGGCGGACTGGTAAACTGGATCAAGGAAAAGCTTCTCGGGGAAAACAAGATATCACCCGAGGATCTTGAAATCTTTCAGCTTGTAGATACCATCGAAGAAGCGGTTGCCATTATTGAAGCATTTTATGAGAGGTATGCGCTAAAGCCGAACTTCTGATGAGTGAGCGGTGAGCAGTGAGCTGTGGAACGGTGGAACATTGGAACGTTGGAACGGTAAAAGGTAAAATGCAATGAATACTGTCAAATTGGAATTATTGGCTATTGAGGATGATGGTTATCACATTTTCATTGATGCTCATATTAATGGAGGATTAGCAAGGCTGCTTATTGATACGGGTGCATCACGGACAGTTTTTGACGAAGAGAGGATCAAGGCATTTCTCGGCAAGGAAAATAACAGTTTCGAAAAGATAGATAAGCTTTCCACGGGTCTGGGCACTAACACCATGCAAGGTCACTCCGTGATTCTCGAAGAATTCAGGCTGGGTGATACAACATTTAATAATTACCTGGCCGTCGTACTGAACATGGAGCATGTGAACCAATCATACCGGACGCTTGGATATCCTGAAATTGACGGCGTCGTGGGCGGGGATCTGCTGCATGATTTACAGGCGGTGATCGACTACAGGAAGAGGCAGATAAGATGGAGGCGAAGGGCAAAGGGCGTAGAGCGTAGAGCGTAGGGCATAGGGCAAAGGGCGGTTGACTGCTGACTGTCGACTGGCGACTTTTTTGTAGTGGCACTCAGATTCCTCGCCTGACCGAACGACAATTGCTTTACATAAAATTCAAAGATTCCAGCCCTATCGTTCGGGCGGGGAACTGAGGACCCCCTGCTCCCAAACGTGGCTTCTTTCCTGACTTTACTAAATCTTTGGTATACGAATTGGTAACTCTCAATTTTATTTTATTGCTTTTTTTAAGTCGCCCGAACCGACCGGACGGGGTCTGCCACAGCAGAACTTTCAGGGGGTTAGTTATTGGGGTAGGTCAGTCTGGCAAATTAAACCATATGACAGAAAATTTTACAAATCTTGATAAGACTTCAAATATTTATAAAATACACTTGACAATTTAACTATTTAATTTTCTTATATTTGAGGAACATAAACCAAACCAGCCCGGAGAACTGTTTTAACCAATCTGTCAGAATTACATTGATTCTCTTATAAGGCTAAATTAAGCTGCTATGAAAAATCTTACTCTTCTTTTAATTTTACTTACAGCTTTTCAGGGTGCCATATTCCCCCAATCCTGCCTGCCGGAAGGCATAACCTTTGAAACACAGTCACAGATTGATAGTTTTCAGGTTAATTATCCAAACTGTACGGAGATTGAGGGGGATGTATCAATTTGGTTTTATAATCCAACCGACATTACCAATCTAAATGGATTAAATATATTGACACATATAGGTGGCTCACTTTGGATTGGAAATAATTATTTATTAACGACCTTGACTGGGTTAAACAATCTTAATACCATAGGTGGTGATCTCCACGTTGGATTTGGTTATGATATATGGGATGATTCTCCAACTTACTTAACGAGCCTAACAGGTCTTGAAAATTTAATTTCCATAGGGGGTGGACTATCAATCGCATTTAATCACAATTTAACGAGTTTAACTGGGCTGGAAAATCTAACTTTCATCGGATCGAATCTGGAAATAAAATATAATGATGTCCTGACCAGTTTAAATGCGCTGGAAAATATGGAAGCAGATTCAATGAGTGATATAACCATCTTTAATAATCCTCTTTTAGATGATTGTGAAGCGCAAAGTATATGTGATTACTTAGACAGTCTTAGCGGTACTGTCAACATCTATAATAATGCAACAGGATGTAATAACCCACAAGAAGTTGCAAGTAACTGTAGCATAACATTGCCTTGCCTGCCATATGGTAACTATTATTTTTTATCGCAAGCCGACATTGATAATTTTCAGTCGTATTTCCCAAATTGTACTGAATTACAGGGAAATGTAACCATTGAAGGAAATGGTATTACAACACTGAATGGACTAAACAACTTGACTTCCATACAGGGGCACTTTATTATGCAAGGAAATAGTTCCCTAACCAGTTTGATGGGATTGGAAAATTTAAATTCCATCGGACTCTCCATTCAAATTTTGAACAATGATGGATTGACCAATCTATCAGGGTTAGAAGGTTTATCTTCTGTTGGAGGATGGTTTACTTTATGGTACAATAGCAATCTTACCAATTTAACAGGGCTGGAAGGATTGACGTCTATTGGTGAAAGTCTTCAAATTACAAGAAATTCATCCTTGTGCACCTTAACAGGTCTGGAACAATTGAACTTTATTGGGGATGATCTTGATATCAATGATAATTGGTATTTGACCAGCCTTATCGGATTAAATAATTTAACATCTATCCAAGGAGGGCTATTTATTGCCAGCAATTATTCTCTAATTAATTTGACAGGGCTGGATGGTTTGACCACCATTGGAGGTTGGCTTCATATGAGATATAATGACGACCTTATCAGCCTAACAGGATTGGAGAACCTGACTTCCATTGGAGGATATCTATATATTGGTGAACCCTATGGGGGTAATCCTGTTTTAGTAGATATTTCAGCATTATCAGGTTTAACTTCAATCGGGGGAGGACTTATGGTCAATCACAACAATGCCCTGAACAGTCTGACGGGATTGGATAATATTGAAGCAGGTACCATCACCGACTTAACTATTTGTAACAATAGTTCTTTAACTACCTGCGAGGTACAAAGCATCTGTGATTATCTCGCAAGCCCATATGGAATCATAGAAATCCACGACAACGCTACAGAATGCAATAGTCAGGAAGAAGTGGATACGTCTTGTGCAACAATTCAAGTGAAAGATATAATACCAAAGAATGTTTCTTTTATTTATCCCAACCCCACATCCACAACCATCACCATAGAAACGCCCGCCACGAGTTATAAGAACACATTTATTAACATATTTAACATCAGCGGGAAGCGACTCTTACAGCGACAGATGACGGAACAGCAAACGGTAGTGGATGTGTCGGGGCTGGTACAGGGTGTTTATTTTGTGCGGATCACCACTGACGCGACGGTTCTGGTAACCAAGTTCATCAAGCAATAACCACCGGGGTTCATTTTACAAACACAGTTGCCGCAAGAGCGACATTATATTTTACGGTGGCTGCCGAAGGCAGACATGCCGTCGAGCGAAGGCGATGACGGCAAGTAAAATATTCAGTCGCGTTGTGGCAACGAAAAAAATAAAAAAAAGGGTGGTTGTTTCTTAGGTGCCTTGTATAAATGGAAGTCAATCAGATTCCTCGCCTGACCGAACGACAATTGATATACATAAAATTCAAAGATTCGAGTTCGATCGTTCGGGCAGGGAACTGAGGACCCTCCCGACCAAGTCGGGATGCGCTGGCCGGCACTATTTGATATAAATTATCGGGGATTACTTGCTGTTATCGGCATTATTACTATTTTTGCAGTCCTTTTTAAGCAAGGACAGTTTTGGAGAGATGGGAGAGTGGCTTAATCCAACAGTTTGCTAAACTGTCGTACTCGATTAGGGTACCGGGGGTTCGAATCCCCCTCTCTCCGCGAAGAGGGTGTGAGTGTGAGTGTGCACGTGAAGTTTGGGTGTGAAGATTTTGAACTATGAACTTTGAACTAATAAGCGGTGTTTGATTTTGAAAAATTAGAGGTTTACCAGGTAGTGAAGAGCCAGAATCTGAAAGCTCTTACGGAGATTTCGCAATCTACGCTGATCGACCTGTACATCAAGGATCAGTGGAAGCGTGCGTCGCTCAGCATCCTGCTGAACCTTGCAGAAGGAACGGGCAGGATGTCAGTACAGGACAAAAAGCACTACTACACGATGGCACGGGGATCAGTTTTTGAATGTGCTGCCATACTGGATTTGCTTCATGAGATGAAGTTTATAAAAGAAGAATTTTACCAGGATATCTACGCAGGCTATGAACAATGTTCTAAAATGCTATTAGCCATGTACAGATCAATGGATCAGCCAAGTACAGCAATCAAATTCAAAATTACACATTACACACCACACCCACACTTCAACTTTGCACACTCACACCCACACCCTTCTTCGGGTATAGCGCAGTCCGGTTAGCGCATCCCGCCTTTGGCGGGAGGGTCCACAGATCGAATCCGGAAATTGTTCTTTTATTTATTCGGGGTATAGCGCAGTCCGGTTAGCGCACCTGCTTTGGGAGCAGGGGGTCCTCAGTTCGAATCTGAGTACCCCGACAAAAAACTAAAATCCAACCAAATTAATTTTAAGTTGGATTTTTTTATGTTTTACACTTACATCATTCAATCAGATTCGACCGGACGGTATTATGTTGGCTCAACGGCAAATCTTGAAGATCGATTGAAACGGCACAATATGAATTACTCAATGAGTACAAAATATAGAGGGCCTTGGAACCTGGTATTTAGGAAGCCATTTTCAACCCGTTCAGAATCCATCATTCTGGAATTTCAAATTAAGAAAAGGGGGGCTAAAAGATTTCTGGAAGACTTAAACAAATCCGGTTAGCGCATCCCGCCATGGGCGGGAGGGTCCTCAGTTCGAATCTGAGTACCCCGACAAAAAAGTCGCCAGTCGACAGTCAGCAGTTAACAGTCAGTTGGCTGCTTTTTTATTTTTTAGCCCGGTTAGCGCATCCCGCCATGGGCGGGAGGGTCCTCAGTTCCCTGCCCGAACGATCGAACTCGATTCTTTGAATTTTAGGTATATCAATTGTCGTTCGGTCAGGCGAGGAATCTATAGTACCCCGACAAAAAAGTCGCCAGTCGACAGTCAGCAGTCAATAGGTAACCCTCCGGTCTGATGCATCTTGATTGGCTCTTTCCTGCCCTGTACCTTTGTCGCCCAAAACAATAATTTTTATGCAGAAGTCGGAAAATCGGCAAACACAGATGTTTGCCTTAATTGAAGAATTATTTCAGGGCAAGATGACCCGGAAGGAATTTTGTCGTCAAAAGAACATCGCGGTAAATTGTTTTTATTACTGGCAGAAAAAGTACCGGCAGCAAAGCCAGGAAAGTCATGCAGGATTTATTCCAGTCCGCACCGGAACTGGTTCCAGGACAGGATTTTCTCAGCCGATTGTCTTATCCTATCCCAACGGCATCAGTTTGCAATTGCCAGCAGGGACTCCGATTGCTGTAATCAGCTCATTGCTTCGTTTAGCCTGAGATCATGTTCGCCCTGACAGAATCCCAGCATTTCTTTCTTTACAACCAACCCACCGATATGCGCAAGAGCTTTGACAGTCTGTGTCAGTTAGTAGAAATGGGCATGAAACGTAATCCGCTTTCAGGCGAGGTTTTTCTTTTCATCAACCGTCCGCGTAACCGGATGAAGTTGCTCAGGTGGGAGTTTGGCGGGTTCATCCTGTATTACAAGCGGCTTGAAAGTGGCACGTTTGAGCTACCGGTAAGCGTTTTGAACAGCGCCAGCACGGTTATTAACTGGCCGGATTTGGTCATGATGGTTCAGGGGATCTCGTTGCAACATATACGAACAAGAAAGCGGTACTTACTGACAAATTCTTGTTGATAAAAACCTTCGAAAAGTACAGTATTTTCAAGGGTTATAAAGGTTTTTTACATACCTTTATTTTGTGATTGAACAAGACAAAAAACCAGATAACTCAGCCGACCAGGTTAATCCTTCCAGGGAAGAATATAATCGCATCCTGGCTGAAAATGCTCAGCTAAAATCAACGGTTGAGCGTTTGAGATTTGAACTCGACAAGCTCAAAAGATTATTCCATGGCTCAAAGAGTGAACGTTTTATTGCTGCTGATGAATCAAAGCTTGCTACCAAAGCTGAGACTGTGACGTCCACAACGAAAGAGGTTGATCCTTCTGTTAACAAAGCAGAGAAAGCAAATGGTCATGGACGCCCGAAATTGCCAGCACATCTGCAAAGAGAGGAAATTGTCCTGGAACCTGCCATTGATCTGAGTGGTGCAAAAATGATAGGTACGGTTGAAACAGAGATCTTAGAGTATATTGAGGCCAGGATCATTGTTAAGAAGTATATTCGGGCCAAATACCTCTTGCCAGATGGTAGCATTGTTATCGCTGATCTTCCTTCTTTGCCCATTCCCCGTGGTAATGTCGGTCCCGGTTTATTGTCACATCTGATGGTTAGCAAGTATGTTGATCATCTCCCATTTTATCGTCAGCGCCAGATGCTCAAACGCCTGGGCATTGACCTGGCCGAAAGTACGATTAACGATTGGTTCCGCGGTGGGTGTGATCTTGCAGAGCCAGTATATGATTGCCTGAAAAAACGGGTACTCGCAGGTGATTATCTGATGGCTGATGAAACGCCAATTGCAGTACTGACAGAAGATAAACCCGGCTCAACTCACAAAGGCTATTATTGGGTTTATTACAACCCGATTACCAAATCCGTATTCTTTGATTATCAAAAAGGGCGTGGCCGGGAAGGTCCAACGCAGTTACTCAAAGATTTTAATGGCGCATTACAGGCAGATGGTTACGCCGGATATGTGGCCTTTGATCAAAACCCAAACATCACCTTACTTGCCTGCATGGCACATGCACGACGCAAGTTCGATGAAGCCCAAAAGAATGATCAGACCCGAGCGGGACATGCGATGACCTTGATCCAGAAATTATATGACACAGAGCGAAAGGCCCGGGAACAACAGCTTGGTTTTAGCCAACGCAAATCATTACGAATGGTTGAGTCTAAGCCCGTGATGGATGAGTTTTATCAATGGTTAACGGATAATAAACCACCACAAACATTGCCTAAAAGCGCCATAGGCATGGCAATTGAATATACGCTTAACCTTTGGCCAAGGCTCCTGCGTTATCTGGACGATGGCAAATATGAAATCGATAATAACCTGATCGAAAACTCCATCCGCCCGGTTGCCCTGGGCCGGAGAAATTATTTGTTTGCCGGTTCCCATGAAGCCGCTCAAAGAGCCGCTATGATGTATTCGTTTTTGGCCACTTGCAAGATAAATAATATCGAGCCATCTGAATGGATGACAAAGATGTTTACACGAATACCAGACCATTCAATCCAACGTCTGGAGGAACTTCTTCCACAAAACCTTCGCTAATATTTTTTTGTACTTTAGCAATATGCATCAGGCCGGATGCTTACGTCAATAGTCAGTTGGCTGCTTTTTTATACATTTAGTTCGGCTAGAGCATCCCTTATAAAAAAAAGAGGATGCCGGAATTTTCCGGCATCCTCGATCTTTTACTTGAAGTACTCAGTCAGACGAATATTTTAACGATAATTTGAATAACGTTCTTCTCTTGGTGCTTCACTTCTGGGTCTTGCTTGTTTGACAACGATTTCAGCGTTGTCATATTGGCAGCTGTCCAGTTCTTTGATGGCTTTGCTTGCTTCGTCATCATTCTTCATCTCAACGAATCCGAATTTCTTGGAATGACCGGTCATACGGTCAGTGATCACGTTAGCCGAAGTTACTTCGCCATACTCTTCAAATAAAGTCTTTAAGTCATCACTGGTTGTGGATGAGCTTAATTTTGCAATGAAAATGTTCATAATAAAAAAATTAAATTGATAAAAAAAATTAGGTCGAAAACTGTAAGGTAAGCAAATCTTTGGAAGGAAGTGCGAATCGATAAAATTTAAAACTTCACAAAGGTAATTAAATAATTGATATTCAAAACATTTTGACAAAAATATATATTATGGGGAAAGATAAAAACATTTTTTGGCAGACTATTGACCTTGAATTATCAAAATGGGCGCGGTCTGTCGGCTTATTGACCTGCATTAATAAAGCAATTACCCGTCCTGGTCAAAAAATTAAAATCCGATAAATATACGGAAAGACCAAATATTATCCGTATCTTGTACGAAAACAGTTGATTTATTAAATAAACTACCCGCACGATGAAGAATGACAAGATGGATAACAGGAATAGTTTGGCACTGCATAGATCGAAAATCCCTGATGACAAATTATTGATGGGATCAACAAAGGGGAAATATCCCGTTTTGCTTGATGATGGCAAGACGACAATATATATTTCCGACAAAAGCAAGGAAGACGAAACAAGATTAAAATACCAATTGTTAAGGGAGAGCAAGTTCCCTGCATTTTTGATAAAAACTCATTCAAAAACTTCTTAAATGGCTTAAATGGTTGTTGTCTAATCCTTCTTATAACCAACGGGATTATTTAACATCAAATGCTGCGAATCTTTTAATTTAAGGATTTCCCCTTGTTTTGTCAGGCGGGTTCAGTATGATTGTCTTTGGGGTTATTATAATTTTGCCGCTAGGTGGAGAATCCGTTCAAATTGCCCTCCCGGATTCCGATTGTCAGAACTTCTTCAGCAGATCCTTCACGGCATCCTTGTGCACCAGGAAATCCATCATCTTCAGCTTGACATAATCTCCGCGGAAGAAATAATAACCAAACTCAGGCGCTTTCTCATCGTTGTTCCTTGAGCCCGAGCCCGAATCCTTGATCAGGTACCAGTCGGTGCCGTCTTTTTCGTAATAGCCGACCAGGTGCATCCCGTGGTCATCGGTGGTAGTATTGTTTGAAAACCTGAACTGGCGGGCGTTATCATCGATATCGGCAGGATTGATGTCGAATGTTGGGATAATGGCTACCTGCATGTCACGGCTGAATCCTGCCTCGGAAACATCCCCTCCTATCGCCATGGTATAATGGTTTTTAATGGCATTCTTAATGGCATTCATGAAATCCTCCAGGGGCACGTTGTAGTATTCCTTGCTGTGCCACCAGTTGTCAGGCACTTCGTATTCCACCTTCTGCCAGAAAGGCTGCTGGAGATAGGAGAGCACATCGATGTAATCATCCATTTTCAGCTTCAGGCAGGACGAGAGAAACTCCTTCGGCGTATATTTTACTCCTTTGTATTCAAAGGATTCCGGGGGAACACCCATATAATGGTTCAGGATGCTCTTTACTGTAGCAACGACCTGTTCTTCATTCCAGGCATTCGTGCTTTTCACGTTGGCCATATATTGCTGGAGTTCGCCGAACATCTTTTCGTGCGAATAGAATTGATGGCCGGGTTGCATCCCGGTATATACTTCTTTCGGCACGATCCCGTATTTTTTATACTCACGGATCACGGCATTGGCCTCGGAACCTTCAGCAAAGGCAGAATTTCCGCGTTCTGCGACAAACCGCTTTGCCCTTTCCACATATTCCCAGTAAACGGTAAACATCTCGGAAAGCTTGATCTCCTGTCCGGTCAGCCTGTGCACCTCGGATTCGAAAAAGGAAGTCGTCGAAAAGCACCAGCAGGTATTTGTATTTCCCTGGGATACCGGTGGAAGGTGCCATTCTTCCTGGTAAAAGCTGACCTTGTTCGGGAAGGTCATCCCCGTCAGATCCGCCTGGAAATGTTTCTCGGCAGCAGCCGGTTGAGCGCCCGTTTCCGGAGCATTTACATCCTTAAGGATGACATTCTGAAAATAACCGGGTTTGGATTCCTTCATGATCCCCGGGGTCTTCTGCTGGGCAGAAGCCATGGCAGCAATGGCAAAGATTGAAACAGCAAAAATGATTTTTTTCATGGTCGATTTTTTTTTGATTGAAGGCGATAAAAGTACTATTATTTTATGCTTTGTCCGTTATTCAACATATTGTTAAATTTACCCGGTTTTTGAAAGCCCGATTGATCTACCATGTCCAAAGCCCATAATCAAAAACATACGAAACAAAAGCCCGTTCGCAAAGAAGCCGGGCCGGTACCTGCAGGAAAGGCAAGGCAAGCCGGTTTTCACAGCCCATCGTGGAAAGCCGGAATAGCAGCATCACTGACGCTGCTCATTCTTGCTTTCCTCCTTTATGGCAAATCGATCAACTACGGCTATGTCCTTGACGATAGTATCGTGATCACCGATAATATTTATACAACCCGCGGCATCAAAGGCATTCCCGATCTTCTTTCGAAAGAGACATTCGAAGGATATTTCAAACAAAAGAAGATACTCGTCGAAGGCGGCCGCTACCGGCCCTTATCGCTCATCACTTTTGCCACGGAATGGTCCTTGTTCGCGAAAGAAAAAAAGGATCAGAAAGGGCTGCCTATGAGAGATAACGCTGGTTCGGCCCTCAGGGAAGGAAATCCGCACATCAGTCATTTCTTCAATATATTATTATACGGGCTTACAGGAGCGCTGATATATTTCCTCCTGTTCATCCTGTTCAGACAGGAGAAAGGAAAGCAATGGTGGTGGAATATCCCGTTTGCAGGCGCTTTGCTGTTCATTCTTCACCCCATACACACGGAAGCAGTCGCCAATATTAAAGGCCGCGATGAAATACTGGCCTTGCTCCTGTCCCTGCTGGCCTTATATTGCAGCATCCGGTACATCCAAGCTTCCACTGCCTCCAGGAAATTCCTTTACCTGTTCCTGTCGGGCATCTTCTTTTTCCTGGGCTTGCTTTCAAAAGAGAATGCCATTACCTTCCTGGCCATCATCCCGTTGACCATCTATTTCTTCACGCCTGCAAAAACCGCTGCGAATTTCAGGACGGCCATTCCCCTGCTTGTGGCTGTATTTATTTATATGTTGATGAGGATGAATGCAATAGGCCCCGCCAATTCCGGAAAAGAGATCACGAACCTGATGAACAACCCATTCTACGGCATGTCGTTCGGCGATAAGTACGCCACTATATTTTACACACTCATCCTTTATTTCAAACTGCTCATTTTTCCCAGCCCGCTCACAATCGATTACTGGCCTTTCCATATCCCACAGATGCACTGGTACGATCTGACGGTGATCTTTTCCTTTGTTTTCTACGTGATACTGGCTGTCATTGCATGGATGGGATTTAAAAGGAAATCGGTCATTTCTTATTGTATCCTTTTCTTCCTCATTACTTTATCTGTCACTTCCAACATATTTTTCCCCATCGGCTCATTCATGAATGAACGGTTTATTTACATGTCCTCCCTGGCTTTCTGCATCCTGGTTGCCTTCCTGCTGGTCAGGGTGATGCCTGAATTTACCGGCAGCCTGCAGGGAAAGATCAATTATGCCGGCATGATCCTGCTGGCGGTGTTTTCAACAGGATTCATTCTTAAAACTTTTCAAAGGGTTCCCGACTGGAAAGATGAAATTAGCCTGAACTCGTCTGCAGTGAGCGTTTCCAGGAACAGCGCCAGGGCAAATTGTTTCATGGGCGTCGCCATTTACCGTCATGAGTATCTTCCCAAATGGGAGGCCGTTAAGAATAAGCAGGCTACCCCCGGCATCTCTGGATTAAAAGCCGATACGCTGCAATTGCTGACTATGGCGGATTCCATCAACCATTATCTTAATAAGGCAATAAACATTTATCCGGAATATTATTCGGCACTGAGCATGAAATGCGGGATCGCGGCTGAATTATTTAAGTTGCGTGAATATGACCTTGGGAAATTGCTGGCGGTTTACGACACCCTGCTGAATACCGGTGAAGAAATACCGTTCATCAAGGAATTCACGTCGTATTTACCATCTCTCGTTTCACAGGAATTACTAGCCACAGAACCGGCTGCCCATGCAAGGGCGCTGTCGGATGCCACAATGCTCAAGGATTTCTTTATGAAAGCCTACCATTACTATTCGGACATCAGAGCAGATAAACAAAAAAGCCGGGAATATCTTCGCCTCGCAGCGCAGGTCCTGCCGGATGATCCGTTGGTCAGGGAAGCCCTTGACCGTGAACGCATGACCAAATGAAATTCATTTTAAGGGTTGGGATGATGAATGCTATCGAGGCTCGACCAATTTCATTGGTTTGAAAGATGGCAGGAACCCATTTGAAAGTATCACACTTTTCGATTTAAGTCCCTGCTGCCTAAGCAAGTTTTCTGCAAACCGGCTTGGACAAATGACCACATCCGACCGCCTGAAAAAAGGGCGGATAAAATCCAGGCAGTATGACTTTGCCGGGGCCGGATTTTCCGGTAGTTATGACGGACACATCATGATCTTTCCTCAGTAGCTCTGTAAAGCGGTTTGTCGAGATGACGGCGCCATTCTTTCCTTCGTCATAGGTATCAATAACCATGGCAATTTTCAGCCGTTTTGAGGGCGGATTGTCTTTGAGTTCAGCAGATTTCACAGGACCTGGCATGGCCATGAAATTGAAAAGGATATATAACAAAGGTACGGAAAAGAAAATGATTTACGATGCATTCGTCAGTTCATCTCCCTGAAAACCACCAAAATGATCGATGGTACAATTCAGCTATGTCCAGGGCATCGCGTCAGCATACCTTTGTTTCATCAACGAGAAAAAAAAAGTTCTTTCAATAATTATAAAAACAATTAAAAACGAATACTATGAAAACTTTAAAATCATCTTTGGAAATGAGTCTTTTTGTCCTGTATCCTGCTATCGTGGTTGCTATAGTTGTGATTTCGGTTCTGTGATTTGGAGAGTCGTCAGTCGTCAGTCGTTAGTCGTCAGTCAGAATTCTGAAATCTGAAATCAGAAATCAGAAATCAGAAATCAGAAGACTATGGTAGTAAAGATTATCGCTCTGCGCAACTGCTGGCTAGTGTTTTTGGCCGCACTGGCGGGTATTTCATCATTGCCTTAAGGTAGGAATTAATTTATCATAATACCACCTGGGCGGACAAGATTTATTAAACGCTGGCTGGCAGTTGCGATTTGTCAGACCGCGTTATTTTTTAGCCAGGTGGCAAATAAATTTAACAGCTAAATATTATTTACTTAAAGTTTAATTTTTCAAGATATAATTAAAATCCACTGGTTAATTTTCACTGAAGATCATTCGCAAATTCGCAAATCTTCGCAAGGAAGGATAGATATTGATGTCAGGAATATTTGAAGTTTATGTATTAATGTTTTTAATAGGATTCTCTCGGAATTGTCTAAAAACCACTATTGAGACAATGGTTAGAATTACAAATAAGGCTGAACCTGTCCCTAGTAAGAAATATGAGGCATTGATCTTAACATGGTTCGAAAAGTTATCCAACCAATTATTTAAAAAGTACCAAATAAAAGGATAAGTTATAATATTTGAAACTAGAAGCGTGATTAGAAATTCCTTGGAAATAAGCGAAAAGATGTTATAATAAGATGCACCGTGGATGATTCTGATTGTAATTTCTTTTCTTCTCTTATGAAGGGTAAAAATCAACAGCCCGATAATTCCTAATACCCCTAAAATGACTGCAATAACAGTGAACAGGATGAATATTGATTTAAGTTTTCTTTCATGCTCGTACGTTTCATTAATGATAGTAGTAAAATCATGTAATCTAAGTTCAGATATCGGTACCAAGTCAGTTTGTTTTTCAGCAATGTAATTGAATACTGATGAACGATCTCCCTGGTATTTTACTAAAATGTAAGTTGTAAAATCATCTTCAGGAAATATATACAATGGAGTAATCTTTTCATACAATGATAATATCGGAAAATCTTTAACAATACCAATTACTTCTTTGAAGGCCACTTTTTTACCAATAGGATCTTCCAATTGAAGAGACTTTGCAGCTGCTTCATTAAGCATAATCGAATTATCCAAGTCGTATTTACCTGAGAAATTAAATTCCCTGCCTTCTTTTAGCTCAAGGCCCAAAGTTTTAAAATACTGGCTACCAACTTGTATACTTGTTATAACAGACTGTTTTGTGTAGTCATCTGTGAGAAACATGTTTCGATTAGCAATAGGTCCGAGCATTGGAATATAATTTGTTTTTGATACATTGAGAATTTGTGGATTCAATGCCAGCTGGTTGATAAGCGCCTCACAATTCTGATTTAATTCACTTGGTAAATCAAGGACCAATAACTTTTCTGGTTCAAATCCAAGTGCATCCTTGGTTTTAAGAAATTTCCACTGACTTAATAAAATTGCTGATATTACAATAAGTGTACTAAATGAAGCAAATTGTCCTAAAACCAAGAGTTTGTTCAATTTAAAGTAAGAAAAAAGTGAGGAAGTATCTCTCTTAAAAGAGCTTGTTGTATTATTGCCGAAAATAAAAGCGCCGGTTATTGAAACAGTAGTGAGCGCAATAAAAGCAAGTATAACTACAAATAAATAAATAAACTTAATCATTGCGCGCTCATCCAAGATGATATATTTCCCAAAAATAGCACTTACAAATGGCTGAAGCAAAGCCGATATAATTATCGATAATACAAGAGAAATTGCCATTATCAGAATTATTTCTTCGAGGATTTGGATAATGATGTTAAATCTAGTCGCGCCAAGGGTTATTCGGATAAAATATTCATGTTTACGATGGTACTGAAATGTGGCTGTGATTAGGGCAAGGTTTGAAGATGCGATAATTAAAAGGAGGACACAAATAATGGTAAAGAGCTTTATATTTAACCTGCTACCGGATGGGAGGTAATTATTTACCAAGTCTCTTGACCCTAAATAAATATCCTTAAGGGGTTGTAAGATGACAGCATATTCTGAGTATTTATCTGGGGGGTACAAAATTTCGTTCATTTTATCCGCGACTTTATGGGGATCACTGTTTTTTTGTAAGCTGATATAAGTAGAAAACCAACATTTAGGAGATATTTTATCCCAAGGCTCCTTACTATAATCTTCCCCATCAAAAAAGAACTGAATTTGAAAATTACCTATAATGTCAGCATTAAAAGTTGAATTTTCAGGAATATTTTCAAAAACCGCACTAACATATGCTGAAATTTCTTTGCCTGCGTGATTAAGACTTAAAAACTTACCCACAGCGTTACCGTTTGGAAAATATTTCTCTGCTGTATTACGGGATAATGCGATGTAGTAAACATAATCAGGCCCGGAAAAATCACCATTCAGCAATTTAATATCTAGGATTTTGAATATTTCAAAATCAGCACAACGAATATTTTTTTCAGAAATATAATTATCACCGTTTTTTAAGAATACATCTGGCAAATTACTATATCTGGCAAGATCAACAATTTCTGGAATGCTTTTCTGAATGAGCAACCTAGGTAAGAATGGCGAATGAGCATCTGCAGTTGAAAATGTTTTAAAATAAGTAGTGGCGCGATAAATATTTTCATTATTGATGATATGATTATCATAGCTATCTTCATGTAAAATATAAAAAAGGAGAACCATTATAACGCACAAAGAAATGCTTAAACCAAACAGTCTCAAGACAAAAGAGGAGATATTATTTTTCCAAATCCTAAAAATAAGTTTGAAATACATTCAATTAAGGAATCTGAATTTAAATTTGTTAGAGACATTTTTTATATATACAGTAGTACTTTTGTAATATTAATTTGTTTGGCATAAATGCGGTCTATCTGAGAAATATGATCAGAAGTGTGACGACTGCTGCAATGGAAACAATGATATATATTGCCTTATTTTCCTTCTTTATCCTTGCCAGGGCATCCTCAAGTTTTTGCCTGGCTTCAGGATTTTCAGGCTTCAATTCCAGTGCTTTCCGGTACCAGCTCACAGCGGACCGGAAAATCTCGATCTTAATAAAATCGTCACCGTTTAAAAGATATTCCCTGAAACGCTTTTCTTCCGGCGTCATAACCTGATTTTCAATTGCTGCAGCCATAAAATAGTTTTGATATAAAATTAATGAATCTCCTCGCCGCAAGCAGCGAGGTATCTGTAATAACCGACGGGTTAACCCGTCGGTTAGAATACTCTCGCCCCAAGGGGCTGGGAATTAACCCAAAATTATTAAACTTTATAATAATTCTCGAAATTGTTATCCGAATTTTTCAAAAGAAAGATAATATCTTTGGATATCATTATCCTTGCAAATGTCTCCTGACATACTGAAAGACCGTGATTTCACACCGGAATTCACCTTTACGGCCAGCCGCAGCAGTGGCCCGGGAGGCCAGAATGTAAACAAGGTCAGCACAAAGATCGAACTCAGGTTCAATGTTCTGCAATCCAATATTCTGACATTGGAAGAAAAGGAGATCATTCAAACCAGGCTTGCTTCAAAAATCAATTCTGAAGGTGAAATCATCCTTACATCTCAAACCGAACGAACCCAACTTAAAAATAAGGAAAAGGTTACCGAAAGATTCTATGTATTGCTTTCCAAAGCCCTTGCACCGGTCAAAAAACGAAAACCGACGAAACCCTCACAAGCATCAATAGAAAAGAGACTGGAACAAAAGCGGATCCGGTCCGAAAAAAAGGAACGGAGAAAGAATTGATGTATCTTGCATGTTATTCAAACACTTCTTACATTTATGCCGGAATACAGTCAGCGGTCAGCGGTCAACGGTCAGCGGTCAGCGGTCAGCGGTCACCAGTCACCAATAACCAATAACCAAGAACCAAGAACCAAGAACCAAGAACCATGAACCATGAACCATCTTCTTAATCAAACAGCAGCCCGCAAGCTGGTCAGATCGCTGGATATCCGGCTTGGAACAAGCGGTATCAAAGCGCTGAATGCCAGGATAGAGGAAATTATCAGGGAAGCTTCAATCAAAGCCAAAAAAGCCCGCAGAAAAACTATTCTGGAACGGGACGTAAGATATGAACAAGATCTTTTTTCTTAAAATTTATTCTTCCGGCATATTTGATTATTCAAATTTGCTATATTTACCGCACTAATCCAAACCTGTATGAAAAAATTATATTTTATTTCCGCAATTTTAATTGCCGGCATGCTGCTGGTTTCATCATGTGATATGATTAATGATGTCACGAACAAGGATATTAACCCCGATGAAACGGTCGCTAAAGAGGGCAATATGTGGGAGGGAACTGCCACAGGATACCCGGGAGCGACAGCGACGGTTATGACAAACACCAAGGGGATCGCCACTATTAATGTAAATTACAATGGACAGGGCTATGCGGTCAAAGCTAAAGTCAGCAAGACCAAGATCGAAGATTACTTTTACAGCGGCGGCGACGAAAGCAAAGGCTTTACACTGGTTGATTTTGACGGTAAAGTCGGCGATAAATGGGATTATACTATCGGCACCGTGAAAGTCACCCGTGAGATCACCTATAAAAGCACAACTGATGATTTTTACGCTTTAGGCTTATTAATTAAAGTTGTCCAGGTTACAGAATCGGTACCGGACGGCCTTACAGTCAACGGTCAGCCTGTAATAGCCAAACAAATCCTCTGGACATTCAATCATAAATTCGGATGGGTAGGCGCTGAACTGACCAAGACTGACAATACCGTTGTTCCGGTTTATATTACTAATACCAATGCCGGGTCCGGGAAATAATCCCATGAAAGCAATCTCTAAGAAAATATTCTGGTGCATGCCCGCCTTCCTGGCGGGCATGTTTCTTTTTGGTTGCCAGCCGCGAAATAGCCTCGCCCCTGATGATTCTATTAAAGACATCAAGGCGTTGAACAGCGACCTGGCCAATCTCAGCTCTGCCGTTAAGGAACACCCTGCTTTTACTGCCCTGGATTTCCTTGTCAATGAGGTTTCTTCTCCCCTTTCCTATCTCCATGGCATGCCTGCCAGGTTTGTCAAGGATTCCCTTCCCGATTTAAATTACTGGAAAGGCAGCTACACCTGGAATAGCGATTCTCTCAAATTTCTCCGGACTGACATCACTGATAACATAATCATTGATTTCCCTTTGAGAAAAAAGGAAAAGAACGATACCTATTTATTCCTGAACGCTTATAAAACTTCGCCGGCTCTTAAATTGAAATGCTTCCCGACAGAAATTGAAGCAAGTCTGGACTATCATGATAAACCGATCATGGACCTGAGCTATTCTGCCATAGTAGAAGAATACTGGCCGTCGAAAATTCAAATGGAGCTTACCGGTAAAGATTTCAAGGGTGAGGCCAGGATAGAGCGGACCAGGAAAGGCAACGAAGGGACAATTGACCTCAGGATCTCCGTGAGCGCAAACGATTATACCTTTCTTCACGGAAGCGTCCTGTATGAAATCGGTTATAACAATGACCAGTTTTTTGCGAGGATGATCAAACCTGACCTTACGATTTTTGATGTGGATATCAAAGGATATCTTGATTACGGAAAGGTCGATCCAACCAGCCAGGATTATGTCAAATCATTCAATGATAATTGTTACATAGCCTTCTATGATTCCGGAAGCGGTAAAAAAATAGGTGATTTTGGCCTGGGAATGGATAAAACAGGGCAACTGCTGGAATGGGTCCTTTATCTTTCAGACGGCTCGGAGGCTTCGCTTTATGAAAACATCCTTGTTTTTAAAAAGTTCATGGACTATAAATATCCGAACCGTCAGCCCGTAATATAATTCAAAACCTTACCCTTTTCTCATATTTTCCGGGTTCATCATTAAAGTAAGGACTGTTGATCAGGTCGTTGGGGTAAACGTAGTATCCCTGGTTTGCATCCAGATCGATTCCCAAAACATCATAGAATGCCTGCCAGATCAATAGTGAGCAGTACCAGTATTCCTGGTTGCCAGGTGAATCATGGTCCGGATTGAATCGTTTGCAAGCCCTGTAATGTGAAAGATCATTGTCGTGCTTCAGGACAAAGGCAATGATGGCATCGCGCTGCGCATCAGTCAGGTCCATCCTTAAGCGATATAGATTTCCTAACCTGTCCGGGCTGAAACTATCGTTCGAGAAACGGCTGTCATTTCCGGGAACATAGGCTGCCACCTGCCTTAACTGATATTCACCAGGCACATCCCTGGCATTTGATTCAAACGTGATTACTCTTGACAGAAGGGCAGCTTCATTTGTATCGGCAGCGCCTTTGATCACAATCGCAGTATGCCCCAACAGGTAACCTCCGCCGACAAATGTCGTTCCGGGAACTAAATTAAGGTTAGGCTTGACCAGGATATCGCAGGGCATCAGTTCACTGATGTGCTGAACGGGCAATGTATCCAGGCTGATCTGTCGCCTGGCAATCCAATCGCCACTCGTTTCAGGAAAATCACCCTCTTTTTCCTTCGCCTGGCGATAGCAGGAAATGCAAAGCAGGACAATTAATAAAAATAGTGCAGCTTTCACCGCATATATATTTACCAGTTCTTGTAGGGCGATCTTTTCTTTTTCCTGCCGCCATAGGATTCCTTTGGCCTGTCATTAGATCTGCCTTTCGGCTTATCCTTCGACCATTCCTTCGATTTGCCTTTAATCCTGTCGTTTGTCAATTCATTTGCCCAGGGTTTTGGCTTATCGTCCGCTTTGCCATCTGATTTATAGCTTGGCCTGTCCGATTTATATGCCGGCCTGTCTGATTTATGTGCCGGCCTGTCTGATTTATAGGCTGGTCTGTCGCCTGACTTATAACCAGGCTTGTAGCCTGGCCTTTCATTAGACCTACCTTTTGACCTGGGTTTGAATTCAGCGGCGGAGATTTCCACCTTTACTTTATTTCCTTCAAATTTAGCATCCTTAAATGCCTTGATCA
Organism: uncultured Bacteroidales bacterium; assembly: GCA_963823285.1. GTDB lineage: Bacteria > Bacteroidota > Bacteroidia > Bacteroidales > JAGOPY01 > JAGOPY01. Next base: position 750,925 of record CAWGKX010000014.1, read on the forward strand.
CTTCTTCCCAGGATTGCTTTTCAACCTCAAAATTTGAAGCCCGCTCTCCTATTTCAATCCTTCCCACTTCGATATTCCTGTTCCGGGTCTGCTCATTAATCAGGCCTATAAGTCGAGGCGGGTTGAGGCCATCTTTGTAACCGGCATTGATCTGCAAAGTCATGAACTGTCCCTTTGCGCTACGCTTCCTGCCTTCATCTTCCGGACGGGCCACATTCAAATCGGGCGCATTCTTATAATAAGCAAGAATCCTGTTGAATTCGACTGAAACGATATGTTTGATCAGATCCTCGCGGCTTAGCCAGTCAAGCTTCTTTAAAATCTCCGGCAGGAATTGTTCGATCTGGGTTTCATCCACTTCTACATTTTCCACCCTGTCAACGAGGTTAAAAAGCTGTTTTTCACATATCTCAACCCCTGTCGGGACCTTCTTATGTTCAAACCTTTTGTTCAGCATGTGCTCAATGTCCCGCATCTTCTTTATTTCACGGGAATGAATGATGGAGATGGCCACGCCGCTTTTGCCTGCCCGGGCGGTTCTTCCGGTCCGATGGATATATACTTCGTTATCATCCGGCAGGTCATAGTTGATGATATGGGTCAGGTCATTGACGTCCAGACCGCGCGCTGCCACATCAGTGGCAACAAGCAACTGGAGCTGCTTGATCCTGAACCGGTTCATGACATAATCGCGCTGGGTCTGCGAAAGATCGCCGTGAAGGGCATCGGCATTATAGCCGTCGTTCATCAGCTTATCCGCTACTTCCTTGGTGATAGCCCTGGTACGGCAAAAAACGATACCGTATATGTTCGGGTAGATATCGGCGATCCTTTTCAGGGCCGAATAACGGTCTTTTGCATGAACCGTATAAAACTCGTGGCGGACATTGTCGGCGCCCTGGTTGCGGTTACCCACCGAAATTTCATCCGGCTGGTGCATGTACTTCCTGGCAATGGAAGCAATTTCCGCAGGCATGGTTGCCGAAAAAAGGAAAGTGCGCTTTTCCTGCGGCGTTTCAGCAAGAATGACGTCAAGGTCATCTTTAAAACCCATGTTCAGCATCTCATCAGCTTCATCGAGCACCAGCCATTTGATATGGGATAGCTTCAGGACTTCCCGGTTGATCAGGTCCATCACGCGCCCCGGCGTGCCCACGACGACCTGGCAGCCCGACTTCAGGGCTTTGATCTGGTTGCGGATATCGGCGCCGCCATATACGGCAACGGTTTTAAAGCCCCTGACAAATTTTGAGTATTTTTCCATATCCCCGGTGATCTGCATACAGAGCTCACGCGTAGGGCAAAGCACAATGGTCTGTACTTTGTTAAAATCCATATCGGTAAGATGGATCAATGGAAGGCCGAAAGCAGCCGTCTTGCCTGTTCCGGTCTGGGCCAGGGCAATCAGGTCCTTTTCACTGTTAAGAATAAGAGGGATGATCCGCTCCTGGATCGGGGTCGGCTGCTCAAAGCCGAGTTCATCGGTTGCACGGATAAGGTCTTCATGCAACCCGGTTTCTTGAAATGTCATGTAATGATTATTCGTTGATTATTCCTTCTGGGAAGGGAGATTTCGGCAGCAAAGGTAAAGTTATTTTATTGATTTGCAGAAAAAATTCCCTGAAAGGGATCAGCTAAAATGATTACTTGTGGCGTTCAGTCATAAACAAATGTAAAACCTTAAGAGAATCCAGGCCTTCCGCAGAGCATCCAATTTTTGGAATAGTGACTGAGATCTTCTCCCCAGGTAAAACATCAAAGAAATTATCAGAGAACTGTCCCGTTATTCCTTCGCCATAAAGAAAAACATTCTTTGCCAGGTATTTTGCGGATAACGTTATTTCATACAATTCCCCTTTTTCCGAAATTTCAGTTTTCATCTGCGGATCTTCCAGCTTAAGATGTTTTGGCTTTACGAAATAATGAAGATCGGAATCAATTAATTCATCATCCTGTTTTAATTCTGAAACAAGAACAACTGATGAAGAATCAGCTTTTTTAAGAATTACATCGATCTTTTTCTTAAAGAAAATATATGGCTGAGATGCCGTTTCAACCTCCTGGATCGCCTGCCATTCAATCTTTCCGGAAAAGTCGACAAGTTTCATCAACACCTGCATTTTTTTACCGGCCGGTTCATCTGAGATGATAATTCCATTTAAAAAACCATCTTTCTCGGCAAAAACCAGTACAAACGGCTTATAAGCTTCCCTGGCAATATAATGCAGAGCTTTCCATCTTCCGTAATAATCGATCCCGGACCAGGAAGCCACCGGCCAGCAATCGTTGAGCTGCCAGTACAGGGAGCCCATGCAATATGGCATATCAGACCGGTGGGATTCAATGGCCAGTTTAATGCCTTCGGCCTGCAGTAACTGCCCGACATAGAGGAACTGTTCAAAATCTTCGGGCACTTTATAATCCTGTTCCATATACTGCCTGATGCGCTGGTTCCCGATCCCGCTACGCTGGTGCGACATCATCACTTCCGAATCGATGCTGTAATCATCAGGCAAAGTATATTTCTTAACTGAATTGAACTCCGGAAACGACTGGAAACCATATTCACTCATAAACCGGGCCCTGTATTTCCTGAAATCAGAGAACGGATGGAGCCCGTGCCATACGCCCCAGTAATGCATATCGCCGGACCTGGTCTCATACGAAGCCAGCTGCCCCATGCCGGCAGACGGTGAGGAATGCCAGTAAGGCCGGCCGTGATCTTCCTTTTCAATTACGCCGGGAAGAATATGATGGAACAAAGTGTCGTAAGCTCTCCAGATGATCCTGCGCTGTTCTTCTGTTAATTTTTCTTTCCAGCCCCAGCCTCTATTGTCTTCATATGGTCCCCAGGCGGTTTCGATCTCATTATTGCCGCACCAAAGTACGATACAGGGATGATTGCGAATACGCTTAACATTGTCGATGGCTTCCAGTCTGACGTTCTCCAGGAATGCATCGTTTCCCGGGTACAACGCGCAGGCAAACATAAAATCCTGCCACACCATGATGCCATATTTATCGCACAGGTCATAAAAAAGATCATTTTCATAAATTCCGCCGCCCCAAACCCGTAACATATTCATATTAGCTTCTGCTGCCGATTTCACAATAAATTCATATTTTTCAGGGCTTACCCGGTTAAGGAAGACGTCATTGGGAATATAGTTAGCGCCTTTGGCAAAGACCGGGCTGCCATTCACTTCAAAATAAAAGCTCCTCCCCTTACCGTCAGGATCTTGTTCCTGAACAAGCTTAACTGTACGCAATCCGATCTTTGTCTCCTTTACGTCAATTATATTGTCTTTATCGACTAATTCAACCCTGATATTATACAGTTTCTGCTTACCACGACCATTGGGTTGCCACAGATTGGGGTTCTTTATTGAGAAAGGGACCTCGATTGTATTAATTCCATATTTCAAATTCCAAATTCCAGAAGACAAGGGTATCACTCCCGGATAAGATTCTTATAGTTTTATCCTGCTGTCCGGTTGCTGCAATTTCTATTTTAGCTGTCAATTCCGCTCTTTCAGCATTGATGGACCCGGTCACAATATTCACGTCTTCCAGTCGGGCTGCATCCCATGCTTTCAGAACCACAGGGCGCCAGATGCCGGAAGTGACCAGGCGCGGGCCCCAATCCCAGCCAAAATGATAGGGCGCCTTTCGGACATACATGCAAACCCTGTCCGTTCCCATTTCGCCGGTTTCAGACTGGTCGCTGTCACCGGGTAGCTGGAAGCCATATGCCTTCAAGGCCTCCAGGCCTTTCCTTGTGGGAGATTCCAGTAATACGAGAAGCTCATTCTTGCCTTTCCGTATCTTATCCGTCACATCAGCGTTCCATGTTCTGAACATATTGTCCGCCTGTAATAACAGCTCACCGTTGAGATAGACCTTTGCGTATGTGTCAAGGCCTTCAAAGATCAGTTCCGACCTATCCCGGTTCAAAACCTGTTCATCTGCGGTAAATTCCGTCCTGTACTCCCAGTCAACCTTATCGATCCATTGCAGTTTCCTTTCATTCAGCCTGTAAAAAGGATCATCTATAAGCTTATTTGCGAGAAGGTCGGTATGTACCGATCCCGGTACTGTAGCGGGTTTCCAGTCATTTTTTCCGGCCTGGCTGAATTGCCAGTTCCGTGTGATCTCCTGGCTGAACTGCTTTTGGATCTCATGGTGATGGCTGCAGGATGCCAATCCGATGATCAGCATTCCAAGGGCAAAGGCTTTACGGATCATAGGCTTTCAATTAAATGGTTTGCGCAAGTGGATCTATTTGTTTCCAGAGTTCCAGGGAGCGGTCCCATAACTTAGTGCCCTCTTCAGGAATATACACCTTCGGATCCATCTTTTTATGGCGGAACATATGAAGATACTCATTCGTTTTTCCTTCAAAATCAGGCGAAATGGCCATATAAACGACCGGTTTGCAAGCTTTGCGGGGTGATTTGAAAATTATTGTGAAAATGCTTTTCAGGATCACTCTTAATACAAGTGGCGCCTCCTTTACGATATTTGAATTGACCGGACCGGGGCAAATTACATTTATTCCTGCTTTAAAGCCATCGTTGTTCACCTTCCGGGAAAGCTCAGTGGCATAGGTATTCAATAAAAGCTTGAAGTAGCTGTAATTGGCAATCGCTTTTGATACGCCATAATCAAAATATCTTCCAAACTCTTCATAATCAATATAAGAAGATCCCTGGTGAGAATCGGATGAAATAAATATCACTCTGGGCCTGAAGAAACCATCATTGTCATTGATATTGATATTGTTATTGGTATTGATCACTCCGTTCGTCATCAGCAAATTGGTAAGCATTACATTGGCCAGGTAATTCACAAGGAACATTTCATCCTGCCCCGAAGCGGTTTTGCGTGCTTTAGCCGGAGTTACCCCGGCATTAAGAATGGTAATATCCAGACTGACCCCGTCATTCTTAAGCCCATCGCAGAAAGCATGGATGCTTTCAATTTTAGTTAAATCCAGGTACCTCATCTCTACATGATCCGAGCCACTCAGCTTTTTCACTTTATCGCCGGCCGCCGGGATCTGCCTGCGGCAGGCCATGATCACATGGCCGCCCCGCCGGGCAGTTTCCACTGCAATTGCAAAGCCCAGCCCTGAGTTAGCGCCCGTCACCAGTATTGTTTTGCCGTCAAACCTATCGTTTTCAGTCAAATGGGAAGCAAGCTCCTGTTTTCTGAACCGGTCCCAAAAACCAGCCAGCGAAGCAATAACGGGATTATCAAAACGTCCGTGAGACATGGGAGATAATGTTTAATGGTTAATGGTTAATGGTTAGTGGTTAATGGTTAGTGGTTAATAAAACTCTGAACTTTGAACTTTGAACTTTGAACTCATCATATCGTCCATGCTGTCATCCCGGTTGTCGTAAATTCATATGCGTGGTTTGTGCCGCCGAATTTTTTCAAAGCTTCTATCACGCGGTACCGCTTATTATCAGGGCAATAGAAGAACATGAACCCGCCTCCGCCAGCTCCCGATACCTTTCCGCCGGTGGCCCCGTTATGCATGGCCGCATCGTAAATACTGTCGATAAGGTGATTGGTAATGCCCGCTGCGATCTGTTTTTTGTAAGTCCAGCCATAATCCAGGACCGGGCCGATGTCATCGATCCTTCCTTTAAGAATGGCTTCTTTCATCATGATCGCCTGCTCCTTGAGCTTGTGCGTCGCCTCGATATATTTCTGCTTGTTATCCAGGATGTTCTTAGCCTGGCGCTCGATGATGGCGGATGATACCCTGCTCGTCTTCGTGTGGTAAAGCACCAGGTTGTTCGATAGTTCATTGAGGTAATCGCTTTTGACTCTCAAAGGATTGACGATTACTTTATCATCCTTGTAGAACTCCATGAAATTGACCCCGCCGAAAGTAGCGGCGTACTGGTCCTGTTTTCCCCCGGCCATTTGAAGATCTATCCGTTCAATCTCGTATGCCAGCCTGGAAAGGTCATATTCTCCCAGGGGCAGGCCAAGCCATTCGGCAAAAGCTCCCAGGACAGCCACCACCAGCGTGGATGACGTCCCGAGACCCGAGCCCGGGGGAGCGTCCACGTAAGTAGAAAGTTCAAAGCTAAGAGGAGCATGAGTGTAATCTTTAACGATACGGTTGTAGATCCCTTTGAGCAGGTTCAGGCTCCCGTCAATCTCAATGGATTCGACGGAATCCGATTCAAATATTTTATCCTTGTCGATGGATTTCATCATGATCCTGCCATTGTCCTTCGGGATGATCGTGGCATAGGCATACATGTTGATCGTGGCATTCAGGGTGGCGCCTCCGTATAGGTCGGAATACGGGGCGACATCGGTTCCTCCTCCTGCCAGTCCCAGTCTTAACGGTGCTTTGCTGCGTATGATCATCTTTCGTTCAGGATTGCATTTGCATAATTCTGCCAGCTCATTTCCTTCGAGGTTTCCGCGACATGCTCCCGGGGAATAGGGTTCTCGATCGCTTTAATCATCACCTCAGCCATGGATTCAATATTGCCGGGCTCAGCCAGGTATCCGTTGTAGCCATCTCTTATCGTTTCCGGGAAATGGCCCACCCTGGTGGCCAGTACCGGCATCCTGAAATTGTACCCGATGGATTCGACCCCGGAAGGCGTGGCAGTGAGATAGTACAACATGATCGCATCGCTCACCTGAAAATATTTGTGCACATCCTCGTTCGGCACAAAAGTATTGATGACCGTGACCTTATCGCTGATCCCCAGTTCGCCGATCAGTTCAAGCGGGCGGTACTGCCGTTCATCATCCTGTTTGCGCAGGAAAATCGATTTGGCAGTGGAGAACAGGGCATTTTTAATCCTGGTCGATACCTTTTTCGTATCGAGGGTTTGCCAGAAGGATTCACCCACGATGAGAAGCGATACATCATCCCTTTGCGAAGCCACTTTTGCAAAAGCCTTTATAACATCATGCAATCCCTTGTATTTCCTGATAAATCCGAAGAAAAGGAAAACGTGCTTTTTCAGGTTCAGTTCCTTTTTTACTGCTTCAGCATTAAAATCCGGATCAGGCTTGAACATATCATAAACAGGGTGGTACAACTTTAATACGCGTGTACCCTTTCCCACCGGCGGTTTCCCGGGATCAACCAACCTGAAATCCTTGCGTGGAAATAGCTGGCGCAATTCATTATAGGTTTTAAAGGCATGGACCACATATGAATCAGCTTCCCGTATGCCGGTGCGGGTAAATGCCCTGTCGATAGTGCTTCCTTCTTTTTGTATGACAAAATGAAGATCGAAGACCACTTCCAGTCCTTTGATCCTTTTGAGCTTTTTCGCGATATATCCCAGCGGCAGGCCCTGGATCGCTATGGCCCACTGAAAGATCACCATTTTCGGGCCTATATCCCTGATCAGCCTGACAGTCTTATTCCAGCTAAGCGGATCATTATAATTGGTGACATAATGGACTTTGATATTTGTGCCTTCGAGAAGGTCGGCCTTGCTGCTGCGGTCAATAAAATCACGCGGGATTATGGCAGGATACTGCTGCGTCCAGGAAACGATATAGATTTCGGCCACATTGAGTTTGTCAAGTGCCTTTGCAAGTGAAGTGTTATAGTTGGCAATCCCTCCCTTAAATTTCGGACCCGGGCCAAATACGACGATTTTATCCATCAGGCTGCGTTCAGAGTTTCCCTTGCTTTTTCAAATTTACGACGGCTGCATTATAAACGCGGGTCATCCCTTCGCGCAGGGATATTTTGGGCTTCCATCCGAATTTTTCGCGGATGAGGTCCATGTTGCAGTACCGTGAATGCACGCCGACCGGTTTATCCAGCAGCGGCTTGATCGTAGCTTTATAACCGGCGATATCGCAGAAAAGGTCTATAAGTTCCAGGAAAGAAGTAAGCTTGCCTGACCCTATGTTCCAACCGGAACCATCATGGACTTTATCCATGAGAATGAAGATCAGGTCGATGATATCGTCGATATGAACGAAGTCCCTGCCCTGCTTTCCGCTTCCCCACACTTCGAATGGGTCTTCATGGCGAGCGGCGCGGGCCGCTATGGCGGGAACAGGGTATGAAAGATCCTGGTCTTCGCCGTAGCCGGAAAACGGGCGGATACAGACTATCGATACCCCGTAATATTTTGCGGCGATCTGGGCAAGGAACTCCCCCGTCATTTTCGACCATCCATAGGTCATATCCGGTACGCCAAGGTTTTTCTTGAAATCGATATCCCCTTCCGACAGGGCGATGGCATCGCTTTCGGTTTGCAAACTTGTCGGATAGGCTGCACTGGAGCTTGGATAAAGCACCCGTGCGGGCTTATGGCGGGTGATCCAGTAGAAAAATTCTGCATCTATCGAAAGGTCAAGGGCAACAGCCATAGGGTCGCCATCGATCTTAAGCCGTCCACCGACAATAGCCGCAAAATGGAACACATCCGAAAACCTTTCAAAATCCAGGTTGTACGTTTCCTGCACAAATCGGGGGTTTTCACGGAATTTGAAGAGGAAGTTCCGGAAGTCACCCTGCCAGAAATAGAGCCGCTCGTCCTGGCCGATAATCTCGACATCCTTATATTTCCTGGAGGTGAAATTTTCCATCCAGGTTGAAGGGTGCGTTCCGATCGAAAGGTCGTCAATAATAAAAACTTTATCTTTAGTGGTTTTCAGCAGCCTCCTGGTCATATTCCTTCCGACAAAACCGCAACCGCCTGATACTAGGTGTATTTTCATAGCTTAAAGATTATTTTCTTCAATATTCAACATCTCCGAAATCAAATACCTGTTCCGGTCAAAAGCAATCCTTGAGATCATTTCAGCCAGGAATCCCGTCACAAAAAGCAGGCACCCGATGATCATCAAAGTCAGCGAAATGTAGAAATAAGGGCTGTTTGTCACCAATATTGCTTTAATGCCGTGATGCAGGTCATAAATTTTCTCGGCTCCGAGCCAGGCTGCGGCCAGGAAGCCAAAGACAAACACCAGTGTGCCGATCATGCCGAAAAAATGCATAGGCCTCCTGCCGAATTTTAATACGAAAGTGATCGACAAAAGATCAAGATAGCCTTTCATGAAGCGTTCCAGGCCGAATTTGGTCACGCCATATTTCCGTTTTTTATGTGCGACCACTTTTTCACCGATCCTGGTGAAGCCGGCATATTTGGCTATGACAGGTATATACCGGTGCATCTCTCCATATACTTCGATGCTCTTGACCACTTCCTTGCGGTAGGCTTTAAGTCCGCAGTTGAAATCATGCAGCTTGATACCGGAAGTTTTCCGGGTCACCCAGTTGAAAAACCTGGATGGGACTGTTTTGGAAACCGGGTCATGGCGCCGTTTCTTCCACCCTGAAACAAGGTCAAAAGAATCCCTGGTTATCATGGTATAAAGTTCCGGTATCTCTTCCGGCGAGTCCTGCAGATCGGCGTCCATTGTAATTACGACTTCGCCTTCAGCCACTTCGAAACCACTGCTCAGGGCGGCTGATTTCCCGTAATTCCTGCGGAATTTGATGCCCCTGACATTGGGATCCTTGCGGCTCAGCCCTTCAATCACCTGCCATGAATAGTCATTGCTTCCGTCATCGACAAAAATGATCTCGTAAGTTAAATTATGAAGTTTCAGGGTCTCCACAATCCACTCATAAAGCTCGTGCAGCGATTCTTCTTCATTAAGCAGGGGTATGACAATGGAAATATCCATTTGGAACTTGTTAAGCGGCTGGTTGTCCGAACTCCGTATCTTCCTTTTTAACAATAATAGCGGTGATCAGGCTCATAACCATTCCGATAATAAAATAAGTGACAAGAGTCATGACAGTAGTCACTCCCACAGTTGCAAACTTTCTGGCAAAAGCCATCCCCTGGTCTATTTCAGTCTGCGACATACCTCTCTCCATCATTTTTTGTTCGGCCATCGCCATGCCTTCTTCCATAGCGCCCGGATCAATATATTTCAGGAAGATATAAGTATAGACAGCCATGATGATAGCCAGAAAGAGGCTGATCAGTACACCTAATGAAAAAGCCTGTCCATAAGTGATGTGCCCGCCAAGGTATTTATTGCGGTAATTGAACTGGGCCAATAAAATCCCGGCAAGGAAAACGATATAGACCACATAGTTCAGGGCATTTTCCCTGGAGACGTTCAGAAGGAAAAGTATCAGGCTGATTACAATGACAGCCAGGGCGATAATGACACCATAGCCAATGCTTAAAACTGCGGTTGAAGGTTTATTTTCCATAGAAATTAAGTGTTAGAGATGCAAAGCTAAGAATAATATCAAAGAATATGTAAGCACCAAGCACCAAATTTCAAAATCCAAACAAATCCAAAATAAAAAATTCAAAATAAAAAATTCAAAATCAAAAACAGTGCTGAATGTTAAGTTAGTTGGTTTTTAAACTTGTTTTGAATTTGGAGTTTGGAATTTGTTTGGGATTTGGAGTTTGGAATTTTTGTACTTTTGCCGAGGGTAAGTCTTATGCGACCAGCTCCTGTTGAACTCCCCCAGGTCCGGAAGGAAGCAAGGGTAGATGGTTGAGCGGTGCGACATAAGGGGCTTACCCTTTTTTATTTGACCCGTTTAATTCGTAGATTTGCGTGATGTTGCTGAAGATTTACGATAAAAACCCTGATGAAAAGCTTATCAGGCAGGCGGCCGGTGTACTTTCTGACAACGGCGTGGTCATATTTCCAACCGATACGATCTATGCGATCGGATGTAACATATACAGCCCCAGGGCGCTCGAACGGGTAGCCCGCATCAAGGGACTTAATCCGAAGAACGCTAATTTTTCCTTCCTGTGCTACGATCTGAGCCAGTTGTCGGATTATACAAAACCGATAAGCAATGAGGTGTACAAACTGATGCGCCGCAACCTTCCGGGACCTTTTACGTTTATATTGAATGCCAACAGCAACGTACCTAAAATACTGGGATACAAAAAATATACGGTTGGTATCCGCATCCCCGACAACATCATCATCCTGGAAATATTAAAGGAACTGGGTAATCCCATCATGTCGACATCTGTTCATGACGATGACGAAGTTCTTGAATACACGACCGATCCCGAACTGATCCACGAACGTTACCAGGCCCAGGTAGACCTGGTGATTGACGGCGGTCACGGGGATAATGTCCCGAGCACGATTGTCGATTGCACTGAAGAAGAAATTTTGATTGTCAGGGAAGGAAAAGGGCAGATTGAGTGAAAGTCTTAAATTTTAAGTTTTAAGGGTTAGGTTCGGGATTTTTTTTAATATCCCTCACTTAAACCTTAAAACTTAAACCTAAAAACTTTATCTTTGCGCCCTCAAATTCCGATTCTGTAGCTCAGCAGGTAGAGCAACGGCCTTTTAAGTCGTGGGTCCCGGGTTCGAATCCCGGCAGGATCACTCCTTCATTTAACATTGAGCATCGAGCATCGAGCATTTTTCATTTCATTTTCAATTGTCCATTTTCCATTGCGTCCTGCACATTTACAATTATTGTGAATTGTTATTGTTATTGCGAAATGAGAAATGGATTCATCCCGCAGGGATGGAAGATAGAGGCCCAGTACGTAAGTGCTGGGAAATGAAAACGGCAAATACCATCTAAAGTGCCGGCGGCACGACAGGAAAAAATTGGACAGTTGGACAGTTGGCAGTTGGACAAAATAATCAGGCGAAAGCACGATCAGACGATCGGGCGATATTACAATGGATTTTGAATTTTGGATTTTGTATTTGTTTGGAATTTGGTGCTTGGAATTTGGGATTCTTATGTCTTGAGAGACTATCGGAGAAAGCTGCCAAAATGATTAACTTTGTAAAAAAAATCGTTTATGCCAAAACTTTATGAATATTTCGGTTTGATATTTCTTTTCTATTCCACAGAGCATGAGCCCATTCATGTTCACGGAAGATTATCGAGTTATACAGGGATGATATCATCAGGAAATGGATTGATTATTTTGTTTACAATATTGAAATCGTACCGGAAAAAATAACCAGGAAAATTTAGCCTTATGGTCATATCTATAATAAGTGCGGAATACACAGGAGAATACAAGGTTAAACTAACATTCTCTGACGGAGTAATAAGAGAAATTGATTTTGCCGCATTCTTAAATAGCGCTAAAAATCCCATGGCCAGGAAGTATCTCGATAAAAAATTGTTCAGAAATTTTAAAATCGAGTACGGGGATATCATTTGGAAAGATTACGATATGTGCTTTCCTATCTGGGAATTATACGAAGGGAAGATATAAGGTGATTTCAGCCTATTACACCAAATGTTATACCGTTTTTAGCATTTAACTTATATCAGCGTTTTATATTTTATTCGTGAATCCCGGCAGGATCACTCCTTCATTGAGCATTGAGCATTGAGCATCGAGCATTTTTCATTTCATTTTCCATTTTTCATTTTCCATTGTGTCCTGAACATTTCCAATTATTGAAAATTGGTATTGTTATTGCGAAATGAGAAATGAATTCGCCCGTGAGGGCATTTTTTATTTTAACACCAGCTTTCCGGTAATCAGTCGACAGCCGTCAGTCATAAGTCGGTAGAAGTAGATGCCCGACGGCAACCCAGCAGATTGGTCAATTTGATAAATATTTAATTATCTATATTTAAATATATCTATTACCTTTATACAGCCGAGCTTCTGTCCTATTGATGCGGGAAAACCTCTGACAAAACTTCACTTTCATTTGTTGACTTTCATAGTATAGAGATTATAAATAAATTAAGTCCCATGAAAAAAACATTGACAATTATCATCCTGCTTTTCACGATCGTACTGGCAGCAACGGCCCAGCCAAGTATTGATCCGTATTATAATGTCACCTACTATTACAATTTCAATGATATGCTTAGCGGCGGCGAAAATAACACTGCATTTGGGATCGGGATACTGGCTTTTAATGCTACCGGCAGCTTCAACTCCGCCAGCGGAAACTGGGCGCTTCACTACAACACTTCCGGCAGTTACAACGTAGCCGTTGGATACGCGGCGCTTTGGGACAATACTACAGGCAGCGACAACACTGCCAGTGGACAATGGGCGCTTTCATCCAATACTACCGGAAGTTACAATACCGCCAGTGGACTCAGTGCGCTTTACTCCAACACCACAGGTAATTACAATACTTGCAGCGGAACTGCTTCCTTATATACCAACACAACAGGCGAAAACAATACAGCCAGCGGATACCAGACAATGTATTCCAACACCACGGGTTACAATAATACCGCTATTGGATTGCAGTCGCTTTATTCCAATACCACGGGCTTTTCTAATACGGCCACCGGGTACCAGTCGTTGTACTTCAACAGCACAGGTTCAAATAATACGGCTGGCGGATACCAAGCGCTATCTTACAATACAACGGGTTCTTACAATTCTGCCAGCGGTTATCAAACTTTGTTTTCCAACACAACGGGAGATAATAATACGGCCACCGGGTACCAGTCGCTTTGGACTAATACTACTGGCATTTACAATACTGCCAATGGCTGCAATGCTCTTTACTCAAACACTACCGGCAACCAAAACACGGCTAATGGTGTCAGTGCGCTTTACTCCAATACCACCGGTCACGACAATACCGCCGATGGAATATTTGCGCTGGCATACAACTCCACCGGTGCCAGCAACACAGCTATTGGATCCAATGCGCTTTTCTCCAACACTACCGGCAATTATAATACTGCCAGCGGGCAATATGCGCTTTTATCCAATACTACCGGCAGCTATAATACTGCCAGCGGAGTCAAGGCACTTTATTCAAATATTACTGGTTCTGACAATACAGCTAGCGGATACCAATCCCTGTATTCTAATACCGGGGGATACGCTAATATGGCAATCGGTTTACAAGCCTTGTATTCCAACAGCACGGGATATGCAAATACGGCGAGCGGATACCAGTCACTTTACTATAATTCGACTGGCCGTTACAACACGGCCAGCGGATATCAATCCCTCTCATATAACACGGCGGGTGAAGGCAATACAGCAGGCGGATATCGTGCGCTTTATGTAAGCACTGGTTCTGCCAATACAGGAAATGGATACCAATCGCTATTTTCCAACACATCCGGCAGCTTGAACAGCGCCTACGGATACCAAGCACTTAACGCAAACACTACCGGAAACCATAATACTGCTGATGGAGTCAATGCGCTTTTTTCCAGCATTTCCGGTAATGATAATGTTGCCATCGGCGAATATGCAGGTTATAATAATTTGGGAAGCGGCAATATTTATCTTGGAAGAAATTCCGGTTATTATGAGAAGGCCAGCAATAAACTATATATCGGTAATGATAGCAACAGGACCATTCTTTATGGAGATATATCCACAGGCCAGATCCTTTTGGGCAATAAACAACCAAAAGGCTATACTTTTAAAGGCACGCGAACCCTTAATGTGCTGGGTGGCATAATAGCCGATAGTGTAAGGGTAGCTCCCGGCAGCAACTGGTCCGATTATGTGTTCGACGATGACTACTCGCTGAAACCGCTTGAAGAATTGGGCAGCTTTATTGAATCCAACAAACACCTACCCGGGATTCCTTCTGGTGCAGAGGTGGCTGCAAATGGTATTGAACTGGCTTCCATGAATGCAAAATTATTGGAGAAGGTAGAGGAACTTACCCTTTATATTTTGAAGCAACAAGAGCAAATTAATATGCAGCAAAAGAATATCGATATGCAGCAAAAGAATAATGAGTTAATGTGGCAGGAGATAGAGGGATTAAAAAAAACAGGAAAATCAAGTCAGAAATAAAGATAAACCGTTAAGGTAAAAAATTGTCTTTAGCTCCATATTCATTACCAGGATTATATATCATTTTAATTCAATTACTTAGCCTTTAAGCATGTTGTACCGAATGCTGTAGCGTTTTTGGTATTTATTATATTATCAGCGTTTTATATTTTATTCGTGAATCCCGCAGGATCACTCCTTCATTGAGCATTTAGCATTTCTCAATACCATTTCTCAATAAATTTTCCATTTTCCATTGTGTCCTGAACATTTCCAATTATTGAAAATTGGTATTGTTATTGCGAAATGAGAAATGAATTCGCCCGTGAGGGCATTTTTTATTTTAACACCAGCTTTCCAGTAATCAGTCGACAGCCGTCAGTCGTCAGTCGAAAGTAATAGATACCAGCCGGCAGCCCCTCTGCCTCCCACCGCACCTGTAGCCTGCCTTTTGGTTGTTCGCCATCCACAAGCACCGCCACCTGCTGCCCGAGATTATTGTATATCGATAAATTGACAGTGGCAGATTGCTCCAGCTCGTATTCCAGGGTAGTAGAGTTGGAAAAAGGATTAGGATAACTGCGAACTGCGAACTGCAAACTGGGAACTCCGGTTTCATTGACATCAGAAAATAGTACCTCATAAGCCCCAATATCAATCCCGCCGCTTTGCGGACGTGGCACGCCCAAGATATCCTTTTCCGGACAAAGATGAAGACCGGACCAATGTGAGAGATAATCATAAGCTCCGGCATCAATACATTCGCTATTATTCTGTAACGTAAGCAATATATTATCAAGGAATTGCGGATCATAATTGATGTTTCCACCGCCGTCGTATATATTTCCGTAGATCAAGTCCTTATCAATATTGCAATATGCAAGGTCCAGGGTATCCAGGTAATGGTTAATATATATTTCCGGACCTGAGACGGCGGAGTCATTAAAGAAAACAGAATTAAAGATAAGCGGCATAGCTTTGTTAGCATACAAGGCTCCTCCACTCAGATCACTTGTATTATAGGCAATAGAATTGTTGATCAGGACAGCTATATCAAAAGGATAACTGCCGCCCTTTTGCAGGAAGATCGCACCACCGCTTTGATTGGCATGGTTCCCTGAGATTACGTTGTTTTGTAAAATAACAGGGACTTGGTAATCATAAATTGCACCACCGTTTAAAGCTTCATTATCAATAAAATAATTATTCCCGAAAGAAACCTGACCCGGATTAGAATCATTTGTCCATATTCCTATTGCCCCTCCATTTATTCCAACATTTTCAATGAAAACATTGTTGGATATATTGTTAGATGATCTGGTGCCTCCGGCAGGGTCAACAATTTGAACTCCTCCTGCTGCTGGTCCAATAGGTAAGGAAATTATACTATTTTCGCTTATTTCATTAAAAGTTAAGGATAAATATGAATTCGAGGTGAAGACTCCTCCTCCTGACGCAAAATAACTACTTTCTGCCTGGGCAATATTATGTTGTATTTTATTGTTATGGATGATCAGGATTATAGCTGTTTCAATGTCAGTTGAGTGGCCGAATCCACCACCATGTGCATAACCAGTATTTGTTGCGATGCTGGAATTTTCAGCGATGATATTATAAGCGATCCGGGTATTGTAAGACGAATGGATACCACCTCCAATTGAAGCTTCATATTGTGTAACGGCAGTATTCCAGCAGACCGTGTTGTGTTCAATGACGATCCAATAATTGCCATATTCAGTCTTTGTTCCAATTCCTCCCCCATAAACATCCTGGCCGTTAACTGGCTGGGTATCATCCACAGTGTTTGCCGTGATCTTGTTGTTGATGATTTTTGCTCCTGATACGGAGATATAAATTCCTCCTCCGCAGCGGTTGTTTGAACTTGCATCCCAAGTTCCCCTGCCGCCCCGGATGGTAAATCCACATAGTACGGAGGTCGTATCTTCCCCTGATTTGAAGACAACAACTGATGCATTGTCCATATCAGTCAACTGGCTACCGTCGATGATAGTATTGTTAAAATGGTTAGTATCGCCGTCCATCAGAAAATAGCTAGCCACCATCAGCGGCTTTTTGCCGAGGAAGCTGATCTGTTCGTAATAAGTTCCGTCATCTACCAGCACGGTATCACCTGGGTTTGCTGCATCAATCCCTTGCTGAACCGTGGAGTATTCGGCAGGCACGTGAATGATTTGAGATTGTAAAGTAGCCGCTATCGCTAAGCTGCAAATCAAGATTGTAAGTGTTTTCATGACAAATTGAATTTATTGGTTAATCGGACAAAGTTACGGGCAGATGAACGGGAAAGCAATCCCCAAAAAGTGTTATATTTAGGGCAGTCGGCGTTTGGAACTCTGGAACAATGGAACAATGGAACGAATCTCTATTTATTCAGATACTTCACAATCGCCTCGCTCCGGGTGCGTACCTGCAGCTTTTCATAGATATGGCGGATGTGGGTGCGGACGGTTTCCACGCCGATGAAAAGTAAGCCTGCGATTTCCTTATAGAGCAGCCCTTTTACAAGGCAGGAAAGGATTTCTTCTTCTCTCTTTGTCAGAATGTCTTCCGTAATAGGATTTGTTGCCGGCTGCTGGAATGACTGGATCACCTTGCGGGCAATCTCCCTCGACATAGGCGAGCCTCCCTGGTAAACGTCCTGGATGGCTTCCAGCAGTTTGGCCGGCGGGGTGCCCTTCAGCAAATACCCGGAAGCGCCGGCCGACAGCGACTGAAAGATGGCATCGGAATCTTCAAATATGGTCAGCATGATGAACAGCATCGGAAGTCCAAGCACTTTGAGCCTGGTGATGCACTCGATACCACTGATGCCCGGCAGGTTGATGTCCATCAGGACCACGTCAGGATTCACCACCGGCAGTCCGGCGACAGCATCTTCGCCGTTGCTGTATGCGGCAACGCAGGTAAATCCCGGGGAGCCGTTGAGGAGGATCTCCAAAACTTCCCTGACCATTTTATCGTCTTCCACCACCGCAATGCGGATGGGATTTCCTGTTACTGCCATGGTGTGCTTATTGAAATACAAAATTATAATAATCGACTGCGGCCCGGTATCCCCTTTTCGTGTTATTTCATTGAAACACTTAACTTAATTTCAGTTCCTGCATCAACTTCAGATCGAATCATGATCTCTCCCCCGATATCATTCATCCTTTTCTTCATATTAACCAATCCATTGCCAGGAAATTCCAGCTTGCCGGGATCAAACCCTTTTCCATCATCTTTTATTAAAATCCTGAATCCATTCTGATTTATAACTAACGAAATCTGAACTTTTGTTGCCCCGGCATGTTTCACCACATTGTGCAAGGCTTCCCTTACCACCAGGTAGACATTCCTGCGCACCTCCACACCCAGCACCCTGTCCGGTATTTCTTCCGGAAGATCGAAGACGCATTCTAATGAAGTAGGCTCGAGATATTCGAAGGCGAAGCGCCTGACGTAGGTAAGCAGGCCTTCGAGGTTATCGTTTTTGGGATTAAGCGCCCAGATGATCTGGCTCATCTCTTCCATCAGGCTACGGGAAGTTCCGCTGATCTGCCCGAGCCATTGCCTGGCACCATCCCCAACATCAATCCTGTTCTTTACAAGATCGCTCATCATGGAAATCCGGGTAAGGCTCGCCCCGACATCATCATGCATGTCCTGCGAGATCCTGGTTCTTTCCCGTTCCAGCATCAACTGGCGGTCCAGGTCCTTCTGGTACAGTGCCGATGTCTGGAATAAGGCAATAACCCTTTTTGCGATGAGTGAAAGTACACGGATATCCTGCATGGAATATGATCTCTCTGATTTCTTCGGGCCGCAAAGGAAAAATCCGAATGGCTGATTGTCCTTTATCATTGGAATAACTAACTCTCCACCGGTATTTTCCAGGAAAGCCGGTTTCTGCTCCAGTTCACGCGGTGAAAATACTTTTGATCTTAAAAGCATTCTTTCAAACTCCTGGCTGGTCTGAAAATCACAAATAATGTTTTGATCTATAATGCCCTGGAAGAACACTGGTTCATAGGTCTGTCCTGATTTTTTCAAGATCAACCCAAACGAACGGAAATGAAAAATCTCATCCAACCTTGCAACTATCCCGGATTTCAGTTCATCAGGCTGATATATCCCCGCGAGTTTCTCTTCAAAATCACTGACTACCGTTGCCGAATCATAAGTCTCGCGGTGAAATATCCGGTCGATAAATTTCTGAAGGCGGTCCCTCAGCATCAAAAAGGTGATGACGGAAAAAGCAAGTATGATAAATCGCGTGGCTTTGGTCTCACGGATTGTCAAAATATCTGCAAAGAAAAGAACCAGGAGATAGGTCATTATGATGATAAACGTAGCCCCTAAGTAAAGCAAGGCTTTTTTCAGCACGACCTCAATGTTCCAAATCCTGAACCTGAAAATGGCGATCAGGATGCACCCGATCAATATGAGGCGTGTAATGCCATTTATCAAAGGGATTAAGAGAGGAAATTCATCACCAAACTTCTGAAATGACTCATAAAACAAAGCACCAAAAATTCCAAGAACGAGGGTAAATAATGCACCTGTGAGTAATATCTTCAATTGGTTGCGGGAAAGTGTATCCTTTATAGTAACATACTGGTATATTGCTGTCGCAATGGCCAGAATAAAAGTAACAGTCAGCCACCACAAGGATATCCTGTTAAAATCATGAAATACGGGACTGAATAATATGCCTTCAGTCCATTCCTGTATATAGAGTATTGAAGTACCAATCGCCGAAATGGCTCCGATTAAATAAAACAACAATGGAAGGTTCTTATACCTAATAATGATCTTTGAAGGTTTTGGGAAAATCAGCTGGAAATGGATCAGGACCGGGGCAAGAAAAGGTCCGCACAAAATAAATGCTATCGTAGCTAACATTGAGTATGGATCCTTTTCATTCAGGTAGCTTGCATTCACTGTTATTAAGATACATTGAAGGAAGATATAAAACAGCAAAACTGCCTTGTCCTGAGGCTTCTTATAAAGCAGGATCAGACTTGCAACACTAAAAAGTATCATAAATATGTACATAACCCATAAAAATGCAGCAGTACTCCCTGGAGTGATGCTTAAGAAAAAAATGAAAAAGACGGTATTCACAAAGATCGATACGAGCACAAATATATATGCCCAAAGCGGAACGGTACTTATGAACCTTCTAAATGGACTCAAGGTGAGAGGATTGGTTTACAGGGGTAAAGATAAGAAAGAAATACTCCGGATGGTACATCCTCTCCCTGTCCCTCATTCCAGAATCATGACTTTTCTGGATAACTTGACTTCTCCTGATTGAAACAATAAAAGATAGATCCCTGCATTCAATCCGCCAAGGTCCAGTTTGATGGATTTCTCACCTTTGGTAATGATTTGACGGTAAAGCACGTCCAGCTTCCTTCCTGACTGGTCGAAAAGAGCGATTTCCAGTGGCCGGCTGCAATCTGAAACTATGTCGACAGTTACCGATTGACGGGCTGGGTTCGGATAAGGATTGCCTATCTCTAATCCGCTAATGCCGGGAATTTCATGTATCACCAGTGAAGGATCGTACGAAGTGCTGTAAATGCCATTTCCGTGAGTAGCCACCGCAATAAAGCCATCCGTTTGCCTCGCATCGATCATGTCGATGATCACAGAGCCTATAGATTCAGCGCCCTCCCGTTTCCAATTTGTAGAATCACCTTTGAGTTCTGAAGCCGAATACAAACCGGCCGAGGTCCCTGCAAACCAGACTTTCGAATTTTCATGGTTCAGGAATTTTACGCAACGAACTGATGGCCCTGCACCGGAGCCGTCGGGGTGCTCCTCAAGGTTCCCTCCCTGCGGAGTCCAAGTGGCACCACCATCACCGGATGAAAAAATACTTTGAACTTCATAATTGGAAAAAACTAAAATTATGTTGTCAGCATTGTCCTCATCCACGTCAATATAGGCCACAAAAGCATTGTAAGGGAATGAATCACCCGAGATATTGACAGGACCAGGATTGCCTGTGTTAGCGTTGTCAAGCCGGTATACTTTTCCAAGATTGGTGCCGTAGTAAACCCTGTTGGCAGGATTTCTGGAGACAGTTATGAAAGAGATTTCAGAAGCATCGCCGACATCCACATTGCTCAAGTGGCTCCATCCTGTGTTTCTAAGGCTGGAATCATAAGCAGCGGCTTTCAGGTTATCTTTCCGCCAGATGCTTGTAACAGTGGGCAGATAAAAAGTTTCGTAATTGTTCGGGTCCAGGGCGAAATTCTGGTAGAACGGAAAAAGTGAATTCGATCCCATCACAGGATCATAGAATTTCAGCAGCGTGTCGGGCAGTTGCGCAAAAATGTCGATCGCATGCATATCCTGGTCGAATCGACATGTCCATATGTTGCCGCTGTATGCAGAAATAATGGAATATTCCCAATCTGGAGCGACGCAAGAGGCAAAGCCATCATAGCAGATATTAATATCAAACCACAATTCAGCCGGGTTATCCGTAACGGTATAGTACCAGTTATTGTCCTGCAGCCCTCCAAGGATCCAGTCGTTCCCGGAAGATCCATGATCAATGGTAACAGAATAAAACTGGGTGGTTATCAACTGGTAGTTTTTGCGTTCCCAGTACATATTATCGGATGAGGCCATGCAATCGCAGGTAATATGTATACCCCCGTCACATGCTACATACAGAAAGTCCGGATCGGAAGGAGGAAATGCCAGGCCATGAAGGTCCGGATGGAGCTGATGCGTTGAATCCATGTCGTATGGATATCCGCCCATGTAAATGGTCTGGGTACTGTCCGCAAAACCGTTTTCCGAGCGGTAAAGTTGCATACCTCCCAGGAAAACCACGTTTTCATTATCCGGTTTAACTGCCATGGTCAGGCAATACCCGCCATAGCAGACGAACGAATAAGGCCATTCATTCATGCTGCCGCTCCCCTGTCCCGGGGTCCCGGCGGTCCGGTCTTCCCACAAGGCAGAATCACCGGCTGTATCCCATGTCATTTTCCACAACGTATTGAGGGAATTGGTATAACCGTTAAATGGATTGAGGTCAGGATTCTGAGATTCTGTAAAAATATAGACGATCTTTTCATTGGATGGCGCAATGACCAGCCGGCTGGCCCGGTTATCATCAGGAAAACCGGCGGGCGTTATCTTTGTCCATTGCAGGCCGTTTGTGGAACGCCATATGCCCGCCTTTCCCGGTGGTTCCAGTCCCCAGCCATATCCCCCCAGAAGGGTGTAAATGACGCCGTCCGTGGTTATGGCGATATCTGTCCCGAAGGATTTGTTAGCAAGATCTCCCAGCACCATCTGCCAGGTCTGCCCGCCATCTTCCGAACGCATTATAGCTCCATAGCAGGCAGCATATACAATATCCTGCCCTGTTGCCAGAGGATCTATTGCGATCCGCCATATCCCCTGGAAAACTTCAGTGAGCATATCCGGTGATCCCACCTGGGTGAATGCAAGCGGCTGCCAGGTTTCCCCGTTATCGGTCGATTTGAAGATACCGTTTCCTATCCCTATCGTTCTTACGTTTGTGCTGATGTTCCGGTTAGTCGTGCTCAGCAGTTCGCCGGTACCGTAATACCATATGTTATGCTTTCCCGGCCTGGGGTCCTGTGCGATGCACGTGGCGCTCTGCTCATCATCAGGGGAGGTGGCTTTACTCCAGGTCAGGCCTTTATTATGCGATTGCCATATGCCACCTGACGCGCTTCCTGATAGGAGATGGTTTTCATCGTCAATGTCCACCGCAATGCAAAGCATCCGCCCGCCAATGTTGGCTGGTCCGCGCCAGTTCCAGTTCTGGGACCTGCCGGATTCCTTCACGGGAAGCCCGGAAGCATATTCCAGTTCCCTCCCGCGGATCCCTGAAGGAATTTCACCAGTTAAAGGATTTCTGAGTTTCATATACTGGAGATCAGCAAGATATGGAAGTGCCATGGTGGGTGGCAACTCATTCTCCTTTTCCGGTTGCAAGGATTTCCTGTCAGCACCGGAATAAAATAATGGCCTGTTTAACAGTAATATCAGGCATGAAAGCATCAGGCTCGTCAGCAAAAAAAAGGCAAAGAACTTTTTCATGGTATTTTGGTTGGATGGGCGAAAGGTAAAAAAAAAAACGAAGAAAAAGCAAGTTTTTCCAGTGGATAAGTTCGAAGAATCAAGCAATTGGCCGCGAATGTAGCTACCTCACTGACGATTTGCTGCTATTGGCCTGACCTGGTTTCTTATTAAAGAATACAACACGGGCAGGCTGGTTAAGATCATTGGTGAATAGGTTGAGGGGGTAAGAAAAAGCGGTCAGCGGTCGGCGGTCGGCAGTCGGCGGTCAGCGGTAAATTTCCCATTTTCCATTGTGTCCTGCACATTTCCAATTGCTGAAAATTGTTATTGTTATTGATAAATGCGAAATGAACTCATCCTCAACACCTGGCATTACCTCGGAAACACCTTGTTGATAGCCTCGGTCCTTGACTGGACCTGCAACTTCTCGTAGATGTGATGGATGTGGGTCCTGACAGTTTCAAAGCTGATGAATAACTGGTCGGCGATCTCTTTGTAGCGGTAACCTTTTGCCAGTAATTCCAGCATTTCCCGTTCACGTTTGGTAAGGATTTCGATTTCAGTATTTTGTCGTGTCAGGGGCTGGAACGCTTTGATCACTTTGCGGGCAATGACCGACGACATGGGCGAGCCGCCATGGTACAGGTCTATGATCGCATCGGTGATCCTGCCCGGAGGGCTGTTCTTAAGCAGGTAACCGGTAGCGCCTGCACACAGGGAATCGAACACATTTTCGTCATCTTCATAGACCGTGCACATCATGAACTGGGTGGTGAGCAGCAGTGGCTTCAGCTGTTTTACGCAATCGATACCGGAAATGCCGGGCAGATGAATATCCATCAGTATGATATCGGGTACATTGGCCATTATTTTTTCCAGGGCTTCTTCGGCCGATCCATAGGCTGCTACGCACCGGAGCGAGGGATGGAAGCTGACGATTGACCCGAGCCCTTCCCGCATCTCCCGGTCATCTTCTACAATAACGACCTTTATTTTTTCAGGCTGATCTGGCATAGGACAAAATTAATACACGCCTTTGAAAAGTCAATCACTAATTTGTGGTATTTCAATGTTCCAATGTTCAAATGTTCCACAGTTCCAATGTTCCATTGTTCACTGCTCACCGCTCACCGTTCACCGCTCACTTTTTCACTGTTCCACTAGTACTTCACTATCTTCCCGCTTTCAGTCGTCAGTCGTATGTCGTTAGTCGTCAGTCGGTAATAATAGATGCCGGCAGGCAAGTTCGTCGCATCCCACCTCACTGTATGCTCCCCTTTCGTCAACAACTCATCCAGTACCGTTGCAACTTCCTGCCCCTGGGCATTATACATTTTCAAACTCACCCGTCGAAAATCGAAAATCGAAAATCGAAAATCGACACTCCCCTCTGTCGGATTGGGATAAGTTTTGACTGCCGACTGATGACTTACGACTGGCGACTCCTCAACATCAACGTCCACAGGCAACTCATCAGCTCCGATATCGGGATCCCGTCCATCAAGCCTGGGATCTCCGTCAATATCATATTCCGGGCATTCATAAGTGATTCCGTTAATCACGATGGCAGCAATGCCTTCAGTCCAGAGCAGACTGGTATCATTGAGATGGTAGCCAGAGCTATCGAATCCCGGATCTACATTCTCATTTCCTTCGCCGGGCCAGTAATGTTCTCCCTGCACATCGGAGAACCTGACCGGAACCGTGCAATTATCCTCAAAAATTGAAGCTCCTGATGAATCTGCAGTATTTCCCCAGATTATCGTATTGATCAACACGGCATCGGCTGAGGCTGCATAAAATCCTCCACCTAACTTTCCTGAATTGCCAGTAATCGTATTATTGATAATGACCGCCTGTTTACCACCATTGGATGCAACCGCCAATCCTCCTCCATGGGTTCCTTTATTGTCCCGTATGACATTGTTCTGGAACCTGCATAGGCCATTATATATCAATGCTCCGCCACCCATGCAATTGGTCCCGGTAAATGTGTTTTTTGTGACGAAGTTATTTTCAAAAATGAAATCAGTCGTAGGGATCCGTTCGATCGTCACCCCTGTTCCGTAACCATATTGCCCTTCTTTGACTTCGATCTCGTTGAAAGAAATATCATTATTCGAGACAATTCCCGAACAATCATTAAAAATGTTAATTCCGCCACTGAGAACAATATCGGTCATGTCGGAATTGGACGATGCTTTATTATGACTGATCTTATTATTCCTGATTTCCAGGTCAATATGCCCCCAATCCCCATGGATAAAGACTCCACCCCCATCACCGCGCCAGGAACCGGATGCTTCATTGAAAATGATCTCATTATTGTTCATGATCAGGTTCCATAAACATGCCACTCCACCACCGGTCCCTTCGTCGTTGTCACTTTGAACAGTGTTATGGGCAATCCTGTTGCCTATCAAAATACAGGTCAAAGGCACTGATGCCGGACCCAGCACAGCGACTCCGCCTCCGGCAGCCCAGTTACCATTAGTAATATTGTTATATTCAATATGATTATACATTACTTTGCCTCCGTATTGAACAAATACTCCGGCTCCAAACCTGTTGTTATTAAATTCGGGTACTAATGTCCCAGTCCCTCCTGTAATAGTGAATCCGCATAAGACCGATGTTGTATCCTCTTCATTCCACATTATCACAACAGAACCCCAGTTAGGATCATCCGGCTGGCTTCCGTCGATGATCGTATTGTTGATGTGGTTGGTATCACCGTCTATCAGAAAGTGGCTGGCCACCATCAGTGGTTTTTTGCCGAGGAAATCGATGTTTTCATAGTAGAGGCCGTCGGCGACAAGGACGGTATCGCCGTTGGACGCGGCGGCTATCCCTTCCTGGATCGTAGGATAATCGGCAGGTATGTTAATTATTTGTGCATTCACTTCGTGAAGAGTGAAGAGTGAAGCGTGAACCGCTAAAATGAATGTGACGAACTTTTTCATGGTTTTAGGATTTAGATTGGTTTCTGCAGCAAAGTTACTTCAGCCTGAATGTGAATGCAATACGCATTTAGGGGGATTTCTTTATAAATTCCAAATTCCAAATTCCAAATTCCAAACAAATTCGAAATTCAAAATACCAAAAACTCACAACTCAGAACTCAGAACTCAGAACTAAACTCAGAACGCAGAACTCAAAACTCAAAACTCACTTTGGTTCCTACGCCTGGTTTGCTTTCAATCTCAAACCTCCCTCCTATCTCTTCCGCCCGCTTTTGCATGTTCAGCAGCCCGTTGCCGCCTGATCCCGGTTTCGTATGATCAAAGCCTTTGCCATTGTCGATAATGCTGACGAAGAGTTTGTTATCGTCGATCCTTATGTTAATCACGATTTCGGAACACTTGCCATGCTTTACGGCATTGTGCACCGCTTCCTGCCAGGCGTAGAAGGCATTGCGGCGAAAGTCGGGAGTGACCTGAATATCGGGGATTTCATCCCGGACTTCCATCCGGAAACCGATACCGAAATTCTCGAGGTATTCGCCGAAATATCTCCGTGCATAGGAAACCAGGCTTTCCAGGTTATCATACCTCGGATTCAACGCCCAGACGATCACGTTCAGCCTGTTGATCATGTCACGGGCCGTTGTTGCGACTTTTTGCATCCGTTCCCAGTTCCCAGTTCCCAGTTCCCGGTTCGCAGTTTCCGGTTCACCGGCTCCCGCTTCGCTAATCATGGCAATCTTAGTCAATCCTGCGCCTATGTCGTCATGCATATCCTGTGATATCCTTGCCCGCTCACGCTCCAGCATGAGCTGCCGGTCAAGGTCCTTCTGGTATAGCTCAGCCGTGTTAAACAGGGCAATGACCCTTTTGGCAATCAGTGTCAGCACCCGTATGTCCTGCATCGAATATACCTTTTCTGATTTTTTGTGGCCGCAGGCAAAAAAGCCATACGGACGGTTATCTTTTACCAGCGGAACTATCAATTCAGCCTTCATCACTTCCAAAACATCCGGTTTCACCCTGAGTTCACCCGGTGAAAAAACCTTCGCTCTCTGAAGCCGGTTTTCGAATTCCCGGCTGACATTAAAAGTACCTTTTATTCCCTGATTATCAGTATTTAAAGAAAATGCCGGGATATATACCAGTTTTTCTGCCTTCATGCTCAATTCCAGTGAATTAAAATGAAATATATCATTCAATCCGTTTAAGATCCTGGATCCTAAATCCTCAATCCTATATGCCCCGGCCAGTTTTTCCTCAAATTCGGAAACGACCGTCGCCGAGTCATATGTCTCCCGGTGAAATATCCGTTCTATCAATCGCTGAAGCCAGTCCCGGGAGACCAGGAAGATAATGACCGAGACCGCCAGGACTATGAACCGGGTGGTTTTGGTCTCGCCAATGGTAAATAGATCAACAAGATAAAGCAGGAAAAGATAAGAAAGGATGATGATAGAGGTAGCAACCAGGTAAAGCAGAATCCGTTTGATAATAATTTCAATTTCCCAGATGCGGTATCGGAATATGGCAATGAGGAGGCACAAGATCAAAACGAGTCCGCATGCTCTCATTGAAAACGCGGAAAGATTTGGATAGATGACCCAGAGACCATTGATATAATTATAGAAAAATGCAAAAAATATCCCATATAAAGTCCCGAATACGGTTCCTATAACGATGATACGAAGCTGGTTCCTTGCCAGCGTATCCTTAATGGTAATCAGCTGGAAAATGGCCAGGGCAATAGCCATGAAAGATGCAATGGTCCCCCACCACAGGCCAATATAGATAAAATCGACAGGGAACTGTTCGTAAATTGAACCGAAATAGATTTGATAGATCTGGCAGGATGCCTGGAAGAGGAAAATGGTAATTCCGGCTCCATAAATAAATAAAGGCAGTCTTTTGTACCGGCTGAAGAATCGCACCGGCTGCGGGAACACAAGGTGGAAATGGACCAGGGTTGCAGGCAGCATCGCGGTGCAAAACAAAAATGAAAGTGCAATAAATAAGGAAACAGCATTCTTATAAAGGTAGTATTGCCCGATTGTTATCAACGCATACTGCTGGATATAAATGAAATATAACTTTACGGCAATATCATCCGGCTTTTTGAATATGATGTATAAACCTGCTATGCTAAGCAAAACGAATAACAGGTATGCCGGCCAGTAGATACCCGGATACATGGTTAACGGCGAAGTTATTTTTACAGGATAGCCTACTACCACATTATTCCTCAGGATGCCGAAGATCAGCGTGTCACCGGCTTCCTGCCCGTGGTCTGCAGAGTACCAGTCTTCGAGTTTATAGCCATTGCATGAAACAATGGTATCGCCCAGTTTTATCCCGGCTTTATCAACAGGACCGTTGGCTTTGATGTAATCAATAATATAATGATCTCCATACAGTTGTTCCCTTTCACCGCTGATAGGAAATTTGGCCAGGTAGAACATATTCGCGGTCTGTACAAAGGTTACCACCGCCACGAGGACAAAAGCCCATGGCGGAATGGTTGTAATAAACCGTTTCATCGCGTTCAAGGCGGAAAGGAATGATTTATAGGGATAAAGATAAGGAAGAAAAGAAAAGAAAGCTTCCTTTGTGTCCTGCACATTTCCAATTAATGCACAATGATCTTTCCTTTCATTACCTGGTGAATGGCACAGAAATAATCGCAGCTCTTCGTAACCACCAGTTTCCAACGGCCTCCACTTGGCATTGTTCCTGAAGTCCAGGTTTTGTCCGGAAACTCAGTTACACAATGAGGCACCAGGTCGTTGTTCACCCAGACCAACGTATCTCCCTTGTGTACATGAATTTCCTCCGGATGAAATGCCATCATGGAAATAGAAATGGTGTCGACTGCAGGTTTGTTTTGTTCCGGACTGCAAGGCGCAATCGCAGCGTAATAGTCATGAGCCTTATGATTCTCAATGGAACTATAAGGCTCATTCCCGGATAAATTAAAACCGGTTGCAATGCAAAGCAACAGGATAATAAACATACATCAGTCCGTATTGAAATTATTTCGGAGGCATTGTAGCCTGCTTTTTCTGGAGCATTTGAGCATGTTCGAGGTGTGCTTTCAGGATCGGCGACACCTTGACCAGTAACGCCTTCAATTCGGCATTCTGCGTCTGCGGGATCAACGTGTTGTCCACCATGTTTATCACTGCTTTGTGATAATCCACTTCATGATTGATGTAAGCCATGTCGAAATCCATGCCGCTTTTTCCGCGAAGGGTTTTCATCTGTGGCTTCCGCATCCGAATTGAGCTTTTTGCTGGTCGCATTATCCATCGGGGTAACGCCCAGTTTTTTACATAGCGCCGTGGCCTGGTCAATCACAGACTGATGATCGGTGATCATCATATCCGCAAATTTCATCACATCGGCATTCTTTGATTTTTCCTTTGCAATCTTTGCCACATTGATGTCTATCTGGTTTGCAGTGACAGCAATGGATGCAATTTCAGGATCAGTGAGCTTCGTTGCGGTTTGTCCGAAAGACCATGTCGAAACAACTACTGCAAACAATACAGTAATCGTAACCAGGATTAGATTTGACCTTTTCATTTTAATTGAATTTAAATGGTTAAACAGAATAAAGACTTGATGACTGGATAACAAAATAGAAGGAGTTTGGTTCAGAACATTGCAAAAATATCCTGGGGATAATTGCAGAAAAAAGATTCCCTCTTGCGAGGGAATGCGGGAATCTGTCGGCCACCGCGTCATCTCCGTGAAAGTTACCAGAACAACCGGACCTTGTAATTTTCCGAAACATATTTAAAGTACCAGTAAAGCTTGCGGTTCACTTCGATGCCGTAATCCATCTGCAGCTGGTAGTTGATATATGAATCTATAATTTCAATGTACTTGCCTTTGCGGTAATAATCATTCCAGTTTTCCACGGCAATAATGTCTTTATTCCGGTAATAATCATTTGTACGGTCTTTTGCCTCGGAATAATTGAGCTGGTACCACA
Organism: uncultured Bacteroidales bacterium; assembly: GCA_963823285.1. GTDB lineage: Bacteria > Bacteroidota > Bacteroidia > Bacteroidales > JAGOPY01 > JAGOPY01. The sequence goes on from CAWGKX010000014.1 coordinate 780,729, forward strand.
GATCAAAATGAGGGTCATCGATATAAACTTCGTATTCGGTGCCGTCCTTACTGCTTTGCGTCAGCGTGGCCGAGGTCTTTGTCGCTTCTTTGACCGGAGAGCAGGACCAGATCAGCAAAGCCGTAAATCCAATAATAAAACCCGGTTTCATTATGCTCCGTTTGAGGGTTTTAGGTTTAAGTGTGAGACCAATTTGACGTCTTAACACCAAATATAATAAAAATTCCCGGACTTAAACCTCAACTTTCCTTCGGCAATGCAGGATGCCCATCATGCATCGGCAATCATTCATCCCTCAGGCAGCGGACACTGAATCCATAATATTTTCCACTGAATTCCATATCATACCTTAAAATCCCAGGTTCAGCATAGTAAAGAAGGCGGCTCCAGGCTTCGAAATAGGAAAACTCTGACGACGTCCACCAAGATCCTTCACTGGTATTCCAATTGAAAGTTCCATCATAGTCCCGTAAACCAGAAGGTAGACCTGAGAATCCAAAGAGATCGGTGCCGTTGCCATTTTCAAACCAACCAAATGATGATTTTAATTTCCTTCCTGCATCATACCCCCGGAATCCAGCTGCATCCCATTGAGGATTAAAAATTTTGTATAGGCTATCCACTGAACCTTCAAGTATTTTCCACTCCTGATCCATTGGCAGGTGCCAGCCTGGAGGACAAATACCTTGTGTTCCCTGTTGATCAGTATATTGCATAATCTCATCCCACTGGTAAAGCCCCCCATACTTTTCGCAACTATCCGGATCATCATTAAAACAGTATTTTTCCAATATATCATTTTCACTCATATCCTGATTGCCCGGTATCATTATTCCAATATTGAGGTTCTCCTGTAACCAGCATTGGCTGAAAATTTGAATAGTGTTATATTCCTTTCCCCCGTAAGTCACATACGGTGTTCCCGGGCATTGAATATTAACTGCAAATTGGAATGTAATGGTATCATTTTGCACAGGGTAAATAATTCTGGCTGTTTCAAGGTCATTCATATAACCAATTGTCATCAGTTCATCATCCTCATTGAAAAGTAATTCATCACCCAATAAAAGAGAAGTATCAGGCCAATTTAGCGACATTTCAAATCCCTGGGTTGTTAAATTAATAACCCTGACGCTGTCAAGTTGAACATGAGAAAGATTATTGATTGCGGTAAAGACTATTTCTACAGGATCTTCATAAACATCGCCCTTTATGCACCGAACGCTTAATCCATATCTGGAAAAACAATAATCACTTTCACTTCCATCAACCGAATATTCTAAGCTGTGAAAATATCCTACGTCATAGTTTTCAGGTGTTGATGTCCACCAATAACCTGTAAGGCCGGCAGTTTGATTGAAAATCCCATTGAGGTAGCATAACCCTCCAGGCATCGCAGAAAAACCAAGAAGGTCGGTACCATTGCCATTATATTTCCAGCCATAATTTGTTTTCAAATTAGTTCCCGCATCAAAACCTCTGTAACCAGACCAATCCCAAATCGGATCACCAATTCCGTATTGACTGTCAGCTGCTCCTTCCAATATTTTCCAATCATCATCCGTGGGCAGATACCACCCCCGGGGGCAAATACCTTGCGTTCCCTCCTGAAGTGTATATTGCATAGCCTCTTTCCACTGGTAAATCCCGCCATACTTATTACAACTGTCTTCCACTCCGTTATAACAGTATTTTTCAATTAAACCATTATCAGACTGATCATCAGAAGTGTACATCCGTTCTCCTACATTCAAATTTTCTTTAAGCCAGCACTGGCTAAAGATTTGTATCGTATTGTATACCTGTCCTGCATAAGTTACTGTAGTGGTTCCCGGACAGGGAATATTGGTTGCAAACTGGAAAGTGTATGTTTGGCTGGCTTCCGGCACATCCGGCATTCCCGATTGGAGTGTATCGGCATAACCGATATAAAGAAGTTTATCTCCTGCACTGAAAGTAAATTCCTGGATGTCCTCAGATGTTTTTAACTGCAATGCAGACACCTGGCCGCCAATATATTCCAGGCCAAATGAATTGGTCAGGTTTGAAGCAAGCTGTAGCATTTTTATGCTGCTGCTCCTCCCCTTCCATTGGGCGGTAAAGAAATAAAGGTTGCTGCATCCCGGAGAGAATCTGAAATTATGGTTCCCTTTATCCAGCACCCTTACTGATTTTAGTAGATTCTCTTCCTAATAAATCCGTAACAATTATACTAACTTGATCTTTTTCAGGAATATAGATGGAAATTGTAGTTGCATCAGTCATCGGGTTAGGGTAATTTTGGAATACCTTGAACTCTGATGTTAGTTGTTGAGGTTCAGGAATTCCCGTAGTATACAATGCCAAAACTGTATCCGGATAATAGAGCACTGTATCTCCGCCCTGGGTGCGGTTCATGACTTTAACACTGTCAAGTTGGATATGGGCATTGAGGTTGACGGCAGTGAAGGTCAGCTCCATCACTGAACGCTGTCCAAGCGCCATCAGTGATAACACAGCAAAGGTGAGAGTGAAGATGCTATTTATGACTTCATGGCTTGCGTGGTTTCAAGCTTCAAGTTTCAGGTTTCCAGGTGTTTCCGGGTTCTGATTTAAGATCACAGATTACTGGCTACCATCGACAGTGCCAAGATACGAAAAAAGAGGCTGCAGGGGTTATAAATTATGATGCGCAAAACACAATTCACGATTGCAAAAGGAATTTTTTAATGCACGATGCGCAAAATACGAAACTCGATTGCCGAAGGTTTTTTTAATGTTCGATGCACAAAACAGTAGACACAATTGCCGAAGGTTTTTTTATTAACACACCGGGTATATATTGATGAAAATCCGGATAAACTATAAAAAAGCTTATGAAAAAATCAGAATTGGAAGACAGGCTGGTCAGATTTTCGGTGTCAATTATCGGGATGACAAAAGAATTGGAGGACTGTTTCGAATCGCAGCATCTGAGTAAACAGATTATACGTTCAGGAACCGCTTCTTCATTACTTATACGGAGAAGCACAGGGAGCTACCTATCAAAAAAGGATTTTACGCACAAAATCAGTCTTGTTTTGAGAGAGTTAAAAGAAACTCATATTAACCTGCAAGTCATTGAACAATCAAAACTATTGAAAAATCAAAGTTTAATGAACAAGATTATGGATGAGAATAATCAGCTTATTGCGATATTCACAAAAACACTCCAAACAGCGTTAAAAAATGACAGCCAGGGTTGAGGCACGATACACAAAACACAATGCACGATTGCAAAGGGATTTTTTAATGCACTATCCGCAATACACGAGACAGGATTGCCGAAGGTTTTTTTAATGTTCGATGCGCAAAACACGAGACAGGATTGCCGAAGGTTTTTTTAATGTTCGATGCGCAAAACACAATGCATGATTGCAAAAAGTCTCCTTTCCTTCGGCAATCATGCATCATACATCGGCAATTGTGCATTAAACCATCCTGCGAAAACGGATTGCAATAAATGTTCCGATAAGAACCAGGCCAATAACGATAGCCCAGTTTGTAATCGGAACTTCCTTCAACTCTCCACTGAGGCAGAGATCCGGCGCAAACTCCATTCCCCAAACATCTGTTGAGTGCATCCATCCATCCCAATAAACACAGGCATTGCCGCCAATGCCGTCATTTCCGGTAATAAAAGCCCAGCATGCATCACTTGGTTCACTAACTCGATCAATGGATACCCAGCCGTCCGTAAGTGCAACTGGACCTGGAAAATTCAGGTCTATCTGGAAAAAGTCCATACCAAACATCACGAAATATTGGGGAATAGTTGTAAGGGTATAGGAAGCGAACTGATCACCGGGAATGGTCGGATCCTGAAGAATTTCTCTCATAAAAATTGATCATGAAAGTCATCTCCGGTGGTGTGCAGGTCATAAAGGTTTCAAAACTCATATCGAATCCCCAAAATCGAATTGAAGTTGGTTGTCCGGCAGTTGTATAATCATCTGCAATTGGCTGGTCCTGAGGTGATACTGCATTCCAAAACATGGGGCCTGGCTGAACAGAGAATTAGCAGGGCACTGCAGTTCAGCTTCACGGCTTATGCCTTGCGGAAGCTTTTTAACATAGCGTCGGTCCTGTGCCCCCGCCATGGAGGCCATTAAAATCAACGAACCCAAAATCAAAACGTTAATCTTTTTCATAATTTTTTAGTTTTTAGTTGTTAATGAATAACTTATAATTGATAGAGTGGTTTTTCGATGGTTATGATTCAATATTTCTTTCCCTCCAGCGCTTCGATCCGTTTGATGATCTTCTCATTCTGGATTATTAATTCTTCAATCTTCAACTTTAAATCTTCAATAATCGCTTGCTGTTCCTGGACAGCCTTCACCAAAGGGGCGACGAATTCAGCATGGTGCAAACCATAATGGCCATCGGTGCCGATAGCAGACCTGGGCAAGAAGATCCGGTTGCCAAAATGATTGAAAAAATTAACAAAATCACGGTTTTTGACATGGTTTTCATGATATTATCGGATTGATGTGATTTGAAATTTCCTGATTTGTTTTTTTCTTGAAAAACATTTCATGGCTTTATCGAGGCTATCATGAGTAAGCGGTTTTATGATCGAATACAGGATATCAGCGGAGCTTAGTTCTTCGGCATATTTAAGAAATGAAGTGGTGATGATCACAGTAAAATCGACATTCCGGAGAGATTTAAGGATATCGAACCCCTTTCCGTCGGGCAGCTCAATGTCCAGAAAAAGCAAATCAATTTTGTGCTCTTTAAGAAATTCCACCGATTCCTTTACAGTCTGAGCCATCTTCATAATGTGCACATCGGGGAAGTAATCTTCGAGCAGGTCGCACAGCATCGTCCTGCTTAAAAGATCATCTTCCGTTATCATGGCATTGATTTGCATTGCATTAGCCTTACCCCTTTCACCCCCTTCACTTCGAAGAGAGGGGGTGGGCGGTTAATCGTTGGTTTACTTATATATTACCATTTTCCGGGTCATCACCTTATTCCCGGCTGAAAGTTTGTACAAGTATATCCCACTCTCAAGGTTTGCGGAGTGAAATGTGTAAGTATATTCTCCTTTTTCAAACTGGCCTGACACAAGCGTCTCTATCTCCTTCCCTGATAGGTCACAGACTTTCAACGAGACAAATCCGTCATGAGGGAAGATGGAATTCGATTTGTGTAGAATTACTGAATGGATTTGGCCTGTTTTGGCTGATAAAGATACCAGCGCTCATTTGGCACAAATAGACCGGGAACCTTGGTGAAAATATCGCATTCATAAGCGCCGACGTCGATACTTCCATTATTCCACGGGCGGGGAGTTCCCTTAAAATCAACTTCCGGGGCATAATACCAGGTCGCATCGAATTCAACAGAGTCTGTCCCGGCATCAACGCATGGACTGGACTGGTCTATTTGGCAGGCGTCGTCAATAAATCCAGGGTTAGCATTGAAATTATCTGCGCCCACCCATTTCCCATAAATACTGGTATAGGGAATAGTATCGATATTACAGTAAGAGATCATTAACGAATCTAAACTTGTACTATAAATATTATTCCCGCTGGCCGCTATATTCTTCCATAATATTGAATTAAGAATAAGGGGAAATTCAGCCTGGTGGTCAGAATAGATTGCACCACCCAAATTTGAATAATTGTTCAGGAAAGTGTTATTAATGATCAGCGGATGTTCAGCGGTAAGTATATCACGGGCAGGTACTGCGTTATCCCATCTTACAATTGGAGTACCGCTTAATTGGCCGGTATACTGCCTTAGCTGTATTGCCCCGCCTGTTGAAACGCCTGTGTTCCCCTTGAAAATATTGTTGGAGACGATCATGTCATAGCTGTTGAAGGTCCACAATCCTCCTCCCTCGTCCATCAAATTATTCTCAAATATATTTCCTTCAATTTCAATACTTTGCGGCTGGTTGTCATATACACCTATACCTCCTCCAAGACCTGGACCCGATCCTGAATTAGAAGTAAAAACATTATTCCTGCATTGTAATGTCCCTTTGGGTGTATCACAACTTAATCCTGCCCCGACACACCATTGAGTTCCCTGTACTGTATTGCCATTAAAGTAATTATTTGAAACCATGACATCTAGATCCTGGCTTAGATTGACCCCTCCTCCCCACGCAGTATTGCTTCCTGCCAGACTGTTCAGTTGAAAAGTATTATCCTGGATATAAATATTCTTTTCGGCCGCACCCACGTCCATGCCCCCTCCCACCGGGCTTTCGGCTGCCAGGGAATTACTGCTGATCTCATTATTAGTAATATATGCATTAGCTCTTGAGGCTAACAGCCTTAATCCTCCTCCAATTGCACTGCTAACAGCAATTCCTGTGTTATGATGAATATTATTTCCTGAAACCGTTCCTTCACCTCCATAAAATGTCATGCCGGCCCCATAAATTACGTTTCCCTCAACTGAATTATCATGAATTGCATTGTTCTGAACCAGAAAGACCAGGGTTGCTGTCGACAACTCCTCGAACTCAATTGCACCGCCATCGGCGTTTGCACTGCCAGTACCTATGCAAGTATTAAGGTAGACATCATTCGCCTCGCAAACCAGGTTTGCGTTTATGTAAATTCCACCTCCGAATGCGTCGAGGGTTGATGATATGCAGGAATTCCCGGCCAGGATATTGTTCTTCAGGACAATCCAGTGCTCTTGTGTGGTTGCATACTGAAAAAGCGCCCCGCCACCGGCCCAAACAGTATTTTCGACGTGATTATTGATGATCTTGTTATTGATAATCTTAGCGCCCGTTGAATAACAAAGGATACCTCCTCCCATACGGCCATTTGCATTAAAGATGAACCTGACCGATCCGGTACCTCTGGTGATGGTAAATCCACAAAGCACTGAAGTCGTGTCCTCACCGGTTTCGAAAATCACTACTGAGCCATTATCCGGGTTTGACGGCTGACTTCCGTCGATGGCAGTGTTATTGATGTCGTTGGTATCGCGGCTGATAAGAAAATTGCTGCCAAGTGTGATTGCTTTACCCAGGAAGTTTATGTTTTCAAGGTAGGTTCCGTTGGCAACTAGCACAGTATCCCCGTCAGACGCTGCGTCAATTCCTGCCTGGATGGTAGGCTGGTCGGCGGGTACACGGATGACCTGCGCCTTGCTTGAATGAAAAGTTAAAAGTGAACAGTGAACGGTGAACAGGATAATAATGAGATTTTTCATAGCCTTTGGTTAATTTGGTTTATAGGTATATCTATGAGCTGTTTATTACTCAATTTATTTGTAAATCCCTTCTAAAGTCAAAAGGAAGGAATAGTTCAGGGCAATATCTTTTAAGTAATCAAATCGCCCGCTTGCACCACCGTGACCAAAATCCATGTTGGTATGCAGCAGCAAGATATTATGATCTGTTTTCATAGCCCTGAGTTTGGCTACCCACTTGGCAGGTTCAAAATATTGCACCTGGCTGTCATGCAGGCCCGTTGTCACTATAAGGTTGGGATAGTTTTTCTTCTCGACATTTTCGTAAGGGCTGTAACTTTTCATATAGAAATAAGCATCGGTATTTTGCGGATTGCCCCATTCATCAAACTCATTGGTAGTAAGCGGGATATTTGTGTCAAGCATGGTATTCACAACATCAACGAACGGCACTTCCGCGATTACGCCGTGCCATAAATCGGGTGCCATGTTAATTATTGCGCCCATGAGCAAGCCGCCTGCGCTGCCGCCCTCTGCATATAAGTGCTCTTTACCGGTATATTTTTCTTCAATAAGAAATTCAGCACAATCAATAAAGTCAGTAAATGTGTTTTTCTTTTTCATCATTTTGCCATCTTCATACCATTGTCTGCCCAATTCCTGTCCCCCACGCACGTGTGCTATGGCAAATGCAAATCCCCTGTTTAATAAACTTAAGCGGGTACTGCTGAAATAGACATCCATGCTATAACCATAGCTGCCATATCCGTACAATAGCAGTGGCGCCTTGCCGTCTTTTTTAAATCCTTTTTTATAGACTATGGAAATTGGAATCTTTGATCCGTCTTTTGCTATGGCAGTTAATCGTTCCGTAATATAATCCTTAGGTTCGTAACCGCCTAAAACCTCCTGTTGTTTCATCAATTTTTTATCTCTTGTAACTAAATTATAGTCATAAACCGAGTTTGGTGTAATAAGTGAAGTATAGTTGTAACGTAAAACCGAGCTGTTATACTCCGGATTAACACCTATATTGGCGGTGTAGGCAGCTTCACCAAAATCAATATAGTATTCCGATTTATCCTTCAGATTCCGGATGCGCAACTTTACGAGCCCGTCTTTACGTTCGTTGATTACAACAAAATCTTTAAACTCTTCTACACCTTGAACTAAAACATCTGTCCTGTGCGGGATCACTTCTTTCCAGTTTGCAGTATCAGTTTTATCCAACGGGCACTCCATCAATTTAAAGTTTTTAGCGCCATCCAGATTTGTAAGTATTAAGAATTTGTCTGCCAATGAAGTTACCTCGTACAATACATTATTAATTCTTGGCTGAAAAATTTTAAATTCGTCATATGGTTTGTTTGCATCTATCATTCTAAATTCAGAAGACATAGTAGCAGATGAAAAAATAAAAATCTGTTTGCTGTTTTTGGATTTATACACGCCGATATAATTACTCTTGTCTGTTTCTTCATACACTGCTGCATCTGCAGAAACATCTGTACCTAAAGTGTGGCGTTTAATTTTTTCTGATAAAAGAGTGACTTCATTTTTTGAAGTATAGAAAAAGGTTTTATTGTCATTTGCCCAGCAGGACCAGCCGGTCGTATTTGTAATGGTGTCTTTATATATCTCTCCTGTTTCAAGGTTCTTTACATAAATAGTATATTGCATCCTGGAGACATTATCCACGCCGTAAGCAATCAGTCTGTTATCTTCGCTTATATCAAAACCTGAAACATTATAATAATCGTGTCCTTTGGCCATTTGATCAATATCGAGCAATATTTCTTCTTTGGCATCCAGACTTCCTTTTTTCCTGCAATATTTGAAATATTGTCCACCCGTCTCCGTCCGTGTATAATAATAGTAGCCATTTTTAAACCAGGGTACGCTTTCATCTTTTTCTTTGATTCTTGCCTTCATTTCAACAAACAAATCATCCTGGAACTTTTTAGTGCCTCCCATTACCTTATCCAGATAAGCATTTTCAGCAATAAGGTAGTCAACTGCTTTTGTACTGTCAGGTCCCTTGCCAAAATAATCGTACATCCAGTAATAGTTATCTAAAACACTATCAGCATGAATAACACGCCAATGTTCCTTTTTTTCTGCAACAGGAGCGATTGCCTGCTGGAATTGTGCATTGATGTCTGTTGAGTAATACGCCAGGATCAATAATACTATGGTCTTTTTCATGATTAGGAGAGCTATTAATGAATTTTATCCATTTTTCACAAGTAGGAAATTATTAGTAAAGACATGAGATTGCAGATATATCCACTGTGATTAATCAGTTTAATTTTGCAATGCCCCTGGGCTTGACCTCCCAGATCCAGCATTGAATCTGCGTTGAAATCATCGTATAAATTTGCAGAACCAACGGCAATCCGGATGGCAGTTTATCGGAGAGCACAATCCCCATTTTGTTATCATTGAAGACAAGGGTGTGGGTATTTTCATCCCATGCACATAATGAACTAATGTTGGGCACTACCTTTGCGGGGACCTGATCAATACTTAAAATACGCCTTTGATCTGTGGCTTTTACAGGCTTGCAGACAATAAGGCTTCCGGAACATAAAATCATGACAAGGAATACGGCCGGGAAGAAAACTTTGCTTTTCATGGCGTTTGGTTTAAAAATTATGATCAAACGTATGATAAGAAGATCAGGTTTTTAAGCGGAAATTTCCCTCTTACGGGTTTTGATTCCCGTCTGGAGAATGAATGATTTAGAGTTAATTCCCCATCCTGATTTGTTATTCATTAAAATATAATTTAAATTTGGGGAATTGCAAATGCATCTTTCCCTTCACCCCCTCCCCTCGGAGGGGAGGGGGACGGGGGGTGGGGCAAAAACCAAATCAATGAAACCAACCATCTTCTTCACCTTTGTTTTGATCCTGTTGTTAAATCATGCCATTTCCGGCACTGATTATTACACCGTTTACCGGGACAGCCTGAAGGCTGTTATTAATGATAAAAGTCTTGCTGACACGACCAGGCTTCATACTACCGCGTTCCTGGCCCGTTCCTATGATTACATAATGCCTGATTCCATGCTCTATTATGCCCGCATTTTAAGGGAAGAATCGGTTAAAGCAAATTATCCGGATGGGATCGCTAGTTCCTTTATTGATGAGGGATATTACTATGAAGAAACGGGGCAGAATAATGAAGCGATGAGGTGCTATCTTGCCGCCATTAAACCTGCTGAAGAATCAGGTCATCTCAGGACTATCGGTTTCGTTTATGGTGCCGTCGGCACCGGCTATTCGAAGATTCTGATGATGGATAAAGCGATTGAATTCCTTTTAAAGTCGATAAAAATATTCAGGGAATTGAATGATCCGAAGAGTGAAGTAGCCGGCCTGATTAATCTCACCAGCGTTTATGTAAATATTGGAAACGACCCTAAAGCTTTGGAAATCGAATTACGTATGATCAGTATGGTGGATAGTCTTAAACTAAGCCCCGGTTTAAAAGCAAGCGCACTGGATGGCCTGGGATCTATTTATAAGAGAGCCGGCAAGTATGCAGAAGCCATAAAAGCTTATAATGAGGCGCTTAAATTGCATCAGGAGACTCAAAACCTTCTATTTTACCGTATCACGCTGTTTAATATGGCCGACTTTTTTCTGGGTGATACCCTGAGCTTGTATGGAAAAGAAATCGGCGATAATAGGAAAAGTGCCGACATTGCTCTTACCTGTTTAGATGAACTTGAATTGATTTGCCGTAATATCGGCGATTCTTCAATGCTTTCCCTTTGCTACGTCATGAGTGCTGAAGCATTTCTTCAGAAAGGAGAAACAAATCTGGCCCTCGAAAAAGCCAGGGAGGCGGAATCACTAAAATTTAAAGATAACGATCTTAATTCACAGATTGATTATACAACCCGTATTGCCAAAATTTATAGCATTTGTGGAGAGTATAAAAAGGCTGCGGGTTATTATTTAGAGAGTATTGCTCTGATGGATTCGCTGGACCGGGTGAAGATGGCTGAGAAAGTAAGGCAATTGAACGAGAGTTATAAAGTAAACAGGTACAGAACCAGCTTAGCCAGAAAGAGCAGCAACTGGCAAAAAGTCGGTTTAATTACATATGTCTTCGTAGCCCTGTCGGCGCTGATCCTTATCCTTGCCTTTATTTCTTCTTATTTTCTCCGCCAGAAACAGAAAGCGACCAAATTACTGGAACACCAGAACAGGGAAATCGAAAAAGCACGAAGCCATGCCGAACAGAGCGAGAAGTTCAAGGAACGCTTCCTGGCCAGCATGAGCCACGAGATCCGCACGCCGTTGAATGCCGTGATCGGCATGACCTGCCTCTCTGTTGGATGAACCGCAACAACCTAAAACTGAAAACTTCTTAAGGAACATCAAGCAGGCCGGTGAACACCTGACCGGCATCATCAATGAAATCCTTGACCTTTCCAGGATCGATGCCGGAAAGCTGGAACTGCACGAAGCGCCTTTCAGCATTCAGAAGCTCCTGGAGGAAATGGGTAACCTTTTCGAAGTGAAAGCAAAGGAGAAGGAACTTCAATTGATCATACATAAAGATCGGAGCACTCCGGACTGGGTTAACGGAGACATCGGCAGGATAAGGCAGGTACTGGTGAACCTGGCGGGGAATGCCCATCAAATTTACGGAACGGGGATCAGTTCAAATAAGAGCTACTTCCGGTGAATACCATGATGGAAAGGCGATGATGGCATTTCAGAGTGGAAGATACCGGTCCCGGAATACCTGAAGAGTTGCAGGCATTGATTTTCTGGGAGTTTGTCCAGGCTGACCATGGTGCGGATCAAAAAGTTACCGGCACAGGCCTGGGACTATCCATTGCCCGGAAGCTGGTGGAACGCATGGGTGGAGCTTTGTCGCTGGAGAGCGAGCCAGGCAAAGGATCGGTGTTTAGCTTCACGATCCCCTTGATGTTGTCATCAGAAGAGGCGTACCACGCCATTCAAAAGGATGAAGAATTGTCGGAAATGCCTATGAAAGGTTCATTCCGGATCCTGGTGGGGGTTAGAGGATAATCTGTCAAACCAGATCGTGACAGAGGGCATGCTGGAGAAAATCCTGCCGGAATCAACAACAATACTTGCAGAAGACGGGTTCAAAGCCCTGGCACTGCTTGAAAAGGAAAAGTTCGACCTGGTGCTAATGGATATGCGGATGCCGGGTATAGACGGTTATGAAACAACCAGGAGGCTGAGTGGCTTAATGGTGAAAATGCAAGAGTCCTGTTAATTGCCCTTACGGCCAGTGTGATTCGTGCTGATATCCAGCGCTGCATCGAAGCAGGTATGGACGGCTACGTCCCAAAACCGATATCGCGCGGCATCCTCTCAAAAACTATCCGTGATCAATTAAAGATTCCGGTGGAAAAAAGTTTCATTTCAGAAGAAAATAAAAGGAAAATTTCCTGGCCCCTCTGAAAAACAGGCCATCCTGGTCAGATCGTCTTTTTGAACTGTGCAACGCAAAAAAAGACCGGTTCATCAAGTACCTGGAAATCTTCCTGGCACAATCGGAATCCGAAATTGGGAACTGGCAGGAGTGGATTGGTCAGCAGCAGAATGAGCATCTTGCATTCTATGCACATAAGCTTTTGCCGTACATAAGGATCTTCACTCGATGAAAAAACCGCAGCAATGGCTGTAATGCTTGACCAGGAATTACGTGAAGGTTGGGCTGAAAGCCATTCCGAAAACCTTCAATCGCTGAAGCAGGTGATCTTTTCAATACAGAAGGAGGCTGCAGAATTGCTGATGGTTGTTGGTTAATTATTTCTCATTTCTATTTCGCAATAATATCTTTCAATAATTGTGAAATGATATTGCGCAATGAGAAATTAAACCGACCCTATCGCCTTCAGGAATTCATCTTTCCGGCTGCGTGATACCGGTACCGTCATACCGTCAGTCATGATCACATGCCCGCCTTCACCCCGTACATATTGAAGACCTGGTCGAGGTTGATGATATGCCAATTGTGAACACGAATAAAATTCCGGTTTGACCAACCGTTCCTCGAAATCACCCAAAGGTTTAGGACCATGATCTTTGAACGGTTAATTAAAGAAAAGACAGAATATGACCGGTCGGCTTCTGCATGTATGATATCCTCAAAATCAACAAAAACGAACTCCTTCCAAAGTCGGTAAAGGTAATTTCCGGCATTGACTATTTAAATGGGCTTCTTCCCGCTTTGACGGCTTCCATGACTCAGCCTTTTTCAGGAACCTGGCCAATCAATTGCCAAGGTCTGAAAGGGTAACGGGTTTGATCAGGAAATCGAGTGCACTGTGACGGATGGCTTCCAGTGCGTAGTTGCTGTAGAGGTAGTAACAATCACATCAAAATGCACTTCCGGCATTTCCGACAGCAAGTCAAAACCTTTGCCGTCGGGTAATTCAATATCAGAAAAGGAGGTCGATGGTAAGGCATTTGATCAGGGTCCTCGCCTCCTGGAGGGATATGGCAATGCCGGCTACCCGTATATTCGGAAAGTGATCTGTCAGCAGATCCTGTAGCATCGAACTGTTCAGGGGGTCATCCTCTATGATCAGCGCCAGGAATTCGCGTTGATGATCCATTTTGATTTGATTTTGATGTAAATATAATTATATTTGGGGAAATCCAATTACATCTCTTCCTTCACCCCCTTCCCTCGGAGGGGACGGGGGATGGGGCCATCTAAACCCAAACCAATGAAAAAAGCCTCCTTTTTATCTTCACCTTGATCCTGTTGTCAAATCATGCCAAATCCGGCGTTAATTATAATGATTTAAACCGGGACAGCTTGAAGGCATTAATCAATAACAAAGGGCTCCCCGACACACAAGGATACTGAATGCCATTTTTCTGATCCGGTCTTTTGATTACGTACAGCCCGATTCAATGTTATATTATTCCCGCATTTTCAGGGAAAAATCGGAAAAAGCGAATTATCTCTATGGAATTGCCTTTACAACAGTAGCTGAGGGATGGTATTACAGCGAGATTGGACAAAATAATGAGGCGATGAAGTACTATCTTGAGGCTCTCAAGCCTGCAGAGGAATCCGGTCAGCTCAAGACACTCGCATTCGTTTATGGCGAGGTCGGTGGCGGATATGCCCAGCTTAACATGATGGATAAAGCGAGTGATTTTCTTTTAAAGTCGATAAAAATTTACCGGGAATTAAATGATCCGGAGCGCGAAGTAGGCCGCCTGAGTAGTCTTGCGTATGTATACGTTAATTCAGGCAACGACCAGAAAGCCATGGAAATAGAATTACGTGTTCAAACCTGTGCCGGTGACTCTTTGATCGGTTCCCTGTCCAGCCTGGATGAACTCTTCAAAGATAAGCGACTTGCATTTTCAATACATAAGTTGTTGCCTCACATCAGGATCTTTATGGATGATAAAACCATTGCAATGACTATCAGGCTTGATCAGGATTTACGCAAGGGCTGGGCTGAAAGTCATCCGGAGACCATCATGTATTTGAAACAGGAAATCCTCAGATTGAAGGAAGAAGCTGCAGAGCTGTTGAAGGTGATATAATAGTAGAGACGCTGCATGCAACGTCCCTACTATTACTTATAAGTCCCGGACTTAAACCTAAAACCTCAACACTTAAAACTCATCTCCTGATGTTAACCTTCCTCTGCATGCTGCCTTTTTCGGTAATGATCCGCAGGATGTATGTTCCGGTCGGGTAATCGCCAAGGGCTATGGAATAATTGTTGCCGCAATCGCCTGCTATCATCTTCTGCTGCCCGCTTAGATCATAAAGAGCCACAGATAATATTTTCAGGCCTGAATTGATATGCAACTGGTCGTTTGCGGGGTTGGGGAACAGGCTGACTTCCTTTTCCCATGCCGCTTCATCCAAGCCGGCAGGACCCACCAGGATATAATTGTTTTTGGTTTCGGTCTTGTTGTTCGTTCCATCCGACACCGTCAGGCTCACCGTGTAGGTTCCATTGGCAGTATAGGTATGCGTAGGATTCTGGACTGTACTGGTGCCTCCGTCCCCGAAATTCCAGTTCCATGACACGATATTCCTGGTCGCCGCTACCGGCGGCTTCTTGATCATTTGCTCAGCCGTCAGGAATGGCATACCACCCGGTTCAGTGTCAACGATCCGGTTGTTGTAGGTAAAACTGCCCGTCGATCCGTCAAGGCTGAAAACGTCCCAGTACAATCCCGTACCTGATGTCGGGACTTGTAGAGTCTGAATCAGCCCGTTATCGTTGAATATCTGGACGACTGCGTTGGAGATTGTGATTTCGGGGCTTCCCGAATAATTATAAATAAAATAGTGGTAGATACCGGGCCTAATCTGGTATATCGTCATGGTTTCCGGCCCGAAGCTCGTTACATCATCTATATCAAGTGTATCGTATGGCGGGGATATGGTAGAACCCTGGTACTCGTAATAAATGTGATAAGACTGCCCTTCGATTACGGGCGTTTTAAGGTGAGAATCGAGATCGGTCGGGAGTTCGCCCCAGGTTAGCACAAAGCGGTACTGGCCCGTCAAAAGTGTCGGCGATAACGAAATCTGCAACTCCAGAGATCCTCCGGCCGGGATGACCACTGCATTGTTGTTGTAAGTCACGTAACCATTGGCTGAGGCCGTCACCGTATGTGCCCTTTCTGCGGAAAGATCAGTGAACTGCACTCCCAGCGGGGCATTGCCGCTAGTCAGGTTGGACGTGAAATTAGCGTTCAATCCTCCTGCCGGAATATTCGTGATTTCATAATTACCGTTCGCATCTGTATAATCACTCAATGCACCAACGGAAACAAGCGCATTGGGGATCGGGTTGCCGGTCAGGGCATCCGTGACCATTCCTGTCAGTGTCGAGGGAGATCCTGTACCGTTTCCGACAACTATGTACCCGCTTTTAGTCTCCGTATCGCTGGTTGTTCCATCGGATACCGTCAGGCTTACCGTATAGGTTCCATTGGCATTATAGGTGTGCGAAGGATTTTGGACCGTGCTGGTTCCGCCATCCCCGAAGGTCCAGTTCCACGGAAACAATATTCCTGTTGCGGTGACGGAGCGGGCTTTTTTACCATTTGTTCCGGTGTCAGTTTCGGCATGTCCGCCCGGTTCCGTGTCTACGATCCGGTTGATAATAGGTAAAATTGCCGGTCGTTCCGTCAAGGTGAACACATCCCAGTAAAGACCTGTTCCTGATGTGGGAACCTGCAGAGTCTGTATCAGCCCATTATCATTGAATATCTGTACTACTGCGTTGGATGTGGTGATTTCCGGACTTCCGGAAAATTATAAATAAAGTAATGATATATCCCCGGCTTGATTTGATAGATGGTCATTGTTTCCGGCCCGAAGCTCGTAACGTCATCAATGTCCAGGGTATCATAAGGCGGGGTTTTTGTAGATCCTTTGTATCTATAAAAGATATGATAGGCTGTCCTTCAATCACAGGTGTTTTCAGATGAGAATCGAGATCAGTCGGCTGATTCGCCCCAGGTCAGCACAAACCGGTACTGGCCGGATGACAAAGTCGGTGAAAGGGAAATCTGCAGCTCAAGCGTTCCGCCGGCCGGGATGGAACACCTGGCTGTTTGTATAAGTCAGTATCCGGTAGCAGAAGCCGTTACCGTATGTGTCCCTTCCGATGAAAGATCAGTGAACTGAACGGCTAGGGGAGCGTTGCCGGTGGTAAGGTTGGAAGTGAAATTTGCATTCAGGTACCCCGGCCGGGATATTGCTGATCGAATAATTCCCGTTTGCGTCCGTGTAATCTTCAAGCCCTGCCAACAGAGACAAGTGCATTGGGAATCGGATTCCCGTTCAGGGCGTCAGTAACCTTCCCCGTCAAGTGGAAGTCGTTGAAGCTTCCGAAGTGATCTCCATGTCATCCAGCATAAAAATGAATGCGTCACTGGATACACACTGAATACCCACGTAAATGTTCATCCCGGCGTAAGCCGAGAGGTCGAAATCTTTTTGTTCCCAGGCAGCGGCAGGCGCTTCAAGGTATGATCCCGCACTGATGAAGGTAAAGCTGGCAGGATTTGGGTCTGTAGTCGATATCCCGACCTTGTATCTTTCCAGTCCGTATGTGGAAGTATAGGATTTGACCCAGAATTTCAAATGTCCGTTGGAACCGAGCGCGATCTGGGGAGAAATGATCCAGTCATTATTAGGAGGCGTTGTTGCAGCGAAACTGGCGGCAAATCTCGCTCCGCCGTGAGGCGTCAAAGCAGGATCCCCGCTGAGGGTCGGTGTGGTCGAAGCCGGGTTAAATACGATGTACGCCATCGCTTCGCCATTATGAGGGAATTCATAACCGGTAATGCCATATGTCGGTTTACCATCGACATCATTGACCGTCCAGGGGCTGAAAGTCAAGGCTGAAATCGGCATAGGATTCAAAATTCTGCGTAAGGTTATCCTATCACAGCAGCCATGTGATTCTGTTTGCTGCAGAACGGGTTGCGGAGATTTACCTGACATTGGTAGGCAGGCTTCTCTGCAATTGGGCCATCAGGGAAATGGATACACTGACAGCCAAAAAAAGTAAAGTTGCTTTTTTCATAAATTATTATTTAGAAGTTAATAATCCGATTAATATAATTTGATTATTGACAGATGTAAGGATACTAATGAATGTATCTTTCTACTTCAAAAATAATACTGAGCCAGATCAAGAACAAACAAACTTTAGATAGTTACGAAACAGTGCCCATTGCATATTTCTTTCCTTACCTTATAATTTTTACCTTTGTCCGTAGAATTATCTTAAATTATCTTTATGAAAATTACCATTGTTGGCACCGGTTATGTCGGACTGGTCACGGGAGCTTGTTTTGCAGAGGTAGGAATTGATGTGACCTGTGTGGATATTGATAAAAATAAGATCGATAACCTGAAAAAAGGGATTATCCCCATTTATGAACCGGGACTGGAAGAAATCGTAGAAAGAAACGTCGCGAAGGGCAGGCTTCATTTCACGACTAAACTGGCTGAAACCCTGGACGGATGCGAAGTGGTTTTCAGCGCTGTAGGAACCCCGCCGGATGAAGACGGCAGCGCCGATCTTTCCTATGTCATAGGTGTTGCAGGGGAGGTTGGGCAACATATGAATGATTACCTGCTGATTGTCACTAAAAGCACGGTCCCGGTCGGAACGGCCAAACTGGTGAGGAAAGCTGTCCAGGCAGAACTTGATAAAAGAGGCGTCAAAATCCCCTTCGATGTGGCATCGAATCCGGAATTCCTGAAGGAAGGCGCAGCAGTGGATGATTTTCTCAAACCCGACCGGATCGTCGTCGGCATCGAATCAGCCAGGGCTGAAGAACTGATGAGCAGGCTTTACAAGCCGTTCACCCTCAACGGCCACCCGGTAATCATCATGGATATCCCATCGGCTGAGATGACAAAATATGCTGCCAATGCCATGCTGGCTACCAGGATCAGTTTCATGAACGATATCGCTAATCTTTGCGAGATCATGGGAGCCGATGTAAACATGGTCAGAAAAGGGATCGGCAGCGACCCCCGCATCGGCTCAAAGTTTATCTATCCGGGCATTGGCTATGGAGGGTCATGCTTTCCGAAAGATGTAAAAGCCCTTATCAAAACTGCTGATGACAGGGGTTACGGTATGCGCGTCCTGAAAGCGGTAGACGATGTCAATGAAGACCAGAAATCGGTCTTGTACAATAAGGTGAGCAAATACTTTAAAGGGGATCTCAAAGGCAGAACCATCGCGCTTTGGGGGCTTTCTTTCAAACCGGAAACTGACGATATGCGCGAAGCGCCCTCACTGGTACTTATTCAAAGATTCCTTAATGCAGGCTGTAAGATAAAGGCTTACGATCCAGTGGCTATGGATGAATCCCGGAGACGCACCGGCGATGTGATCGAATACACTGATGATGAATACAAAGCCCTGGATGGCGCCGATTGCCTGCTTTTAGTCACGGAATGGAAAGAATTCCGCCTGCCGGACCTTGACCTGATGAAAAAACTTCTGAAAAATCATGTTATCTTCGATGGCAGGAATATCTATGATTCAAAAGAGATGAAAGAGGCCGGATTTGATTACTATTGCATCGGACTGAAGACGAAATAATATGCGAAAAAGAATACTTATCACCGGTGGAGCCGGCTTTTTAGGATCTCACCTTGCAGAAAGGCTGCTCGGAGAAGGCCACGACGTAACCTGCGTCGACAATTATTTCACCGGCGATAAGGCCAATATCGCCCACCTGATCGGGAATCCTTATTTTGAAGTCATCCGGCATGATATAACCATGCCATTCTATATTGAGGTCGATGAGATTTACAACCTCGCCTGCCCGGCCTCCCCTATCCATTACCAGTTCAACCCGATCAAGACGATAAAGACATCCGTAATGGGCGCGATCAATATGCTCGGGCTGGCAAAGCGGGTGAAAGCAAAGATCCTCCAGGCTTCGACTTCAGAGGTTTATGGGGACCCGGAAATACATCCGCAGACTGAATCTTACTGGGGCCATGTCAATCCGATCGGTTCAAGGGCCTGCTACGACGAAGGCAAACGCTGCGCCGAATCCCTCTTCATGAACTATCACTTCCAGAATAAAGTGCGCATCAAGATCATGCGTATTTTTAATACTTACGGGCCAAGGATGCACCCGAACGATGGCAGAGTGGTATCAAATTTTATCGTCCAGGCGCTTAAAGACAAAGATATTTCGATTTACGGCAATGGGTCACAGACCCGAAGTTTCTGCTATGTAGATGACCTGGTGGAAGGGATGATCAGGTTGATGAATACCGGGGACGATTTCATCGGCCCGGTCAATGTTGGAAATCCCGGAGAGTTCACCATTCTTGCATTGGCTGAAAAAGTGCTTAAGCTTACCGGGTCGAAATCAAAGATCATATTTATGCCATTGCCGGAGGATGACCCGATGCAGCGCCAGCCGGACATCGCCCTGGCAAGGAAAACACTGGGCTGGGAGCCAAAAGTGCCTCTTGAAGAAGGTCTCAAAAAAACCATTGAATACTTTAAATCCGTTATTTAAATGGTCCATATAGTCATCACAGGCTGTAACGGCCAGCTGGGCAGTGAACTCAGGGCAATTGCCCGGAGTTTCCCGCACTTTGGTTTCACTTTTACAGATGTCGATGAACTCAACATTACCGATAAAAACCAGGTAGAATCATATATTCACAAGTTTGAGCCGGATGTGATCGTCAATTGTGCGGGTTATACGGCTGTGGATAAAGCTGAAGACGAACCGGAACAGGCCATGTGGCTGAACAGGGACGGAGTTGCCAATCTGACGTGCGCCTGTGAGAAGTTCGACTGCTATCTGGTGCATATCTCTACAGATTTCATTTTTGACGGGAAAAATTCAAGGCCTTATCGCGAAGACGACATCCCATCCCCCGTTTCTGTTTATGGAATGTCAAAACTTGCAGGGGAAGAGGCTATGATGTCCTGCCTGCCGAAAGGGCTGATCATTCGCACATCATGGCTTTATTCTTCGTTTGGCAATAATTTTGTCAAAACGATTTTAAAAAAATGCGCCGAAAAACGGGAATTGAATGTTGTGTCTGACCAGATGGGTAGCCCCACCTATGCGCGTGACCTGGCAAAAGCCATCCTTGATTTATTGCCGGCGGCAATGAATTCCCTGCAATTTGAAATATTGAACTATTCCAATGAAGGTAAATGCAGCTGGTTTGATTTTGCCTGTGAAATAATGGCAATTGCGGGACGACCCTGCCGGATCAACCCTGTCAGTACCGACGGTTACCCTTCGAAAGCGAAACGTCCTGCTTACAGCGTGCTTGATAAAAGTCTTATTAAGGCGAAATTTGGGATAACAATACCGAAATGGCAGGATAGCCTGAGGGAGTGCCTGGGGGAAATGGGCGTAGGGCGTAGGGCGTAGGGCATAGAGCATGGACGATGGACGATGGACGATTGAACATTTCATTTAACATAGGACATGTCAAATCGTCCAAGTGACTAACGACTAACGACTAACGACTAACGACTTAAATAAAATGGATAAGAAGATATTAGACCGGGCCCGGGTCTGGCTGGGTGCGAATTATGATGAAGATACCCGGCGGCGGGTTCAGGATATGATTGATAACAACCCGCAGGAATTGGTTGATTCATTTTACCAGGACCTCGAATTTGGGACAGGCGGATTACGCGGCATTATGGGCGCCGGGACAAACCGGATGAATAAATACACGGTGGGAATGGCTACACAGGGCTTGTCCAATTACTTGAAAAAGATTTTTCCCGGGAAAGAAAAGATCAAAGTTGCCATTGCTTTTGATTCCAGGAATAACAGCCCTTATTTTGCACAAATTACTGCCGAGGTCTTCTCAGCCAATGACTTCGAGGTCTATCTGTTTAAATCGCTCCGGCCTACGCCTGAATTATCATTTGCGGTCCGCTACCTCGGATGCCGGGGCGGTATTGTGATCACCGCGTCGCATAACCCGAAGGAATATAACGGGTATAAAGCATACTGGGAAGATGGCAGCCAGCTCATCCCTCCCCACGATAAGAATGTGATTGACGAAGTTCACAAGATCAAGTCGGTGGCTGAAGTGAAATTTGAACGCCGGGATGAAAACATAAAGATGATCGGTGAGGAAATCGACCAGGTTTATCTTGAAAAAGTGCATGGGTTATCACTGTCGCCCGAAGCCATTAAAAGGCATAAAGACCTGAAGATAGTCTACACGCCGCTGCATGGAACCGGAAGGGAACTTGTCCCGGCATGCCTCAGGAAATTCGGCTTTGAGAACATAGCTGTTGTTGCTGAGCAAGCGACTGCCGATGGCAATTTCCCGACGGTCAAATCACCGAACCCTGAAGAACCTGCCGCAATGGAAATGGCTATCAAACAGGCTGAAATGACAGGCGCCGACCTTGTTATGGCCACAGATCCTGATGCTGACCGTGTCGGCATAGCAGTTCGCAACGCAGAAGGCAAATTCATCCTTCTCAACGGGAACCAGACTGCTGCTCTGCTTACCTACTACCTGCTCCTGAAATGGCAGGAAAACCGAAAACTTACAGGGAAAGAGTACATTGTCAAAACCATAGTAACTTCGGAATTATTGAAAGATATTGCCGCTAAGTTTAATGTGGAGTGTTATGACGTCCTCACCGGATTCAAATGGATTGCCGAAATAATTCGCCTGAATGAAGGTAAAAAAGTTTTTATCGGCGGAGGCGAAGAAAGCTACGGATACCTGACCGGTGATTTTGTAAGGGATAAAGACGCAATAAGCGCCTGCGCCATGGTAGCCGAAACGACCGCCTGGGCTGCCACAAAAGGAAAAACTCTTTACGACCTGCTCCTTGATATATATCAGGAATTCGGCCTTTATAAAGAATCCCTGAAATCTATAGTCCGTGCAGGCAAATCCGGGAGCGAGGAGATCAAAAAGATGATGGACGATTACCGTAGCGGCCCTCCTGCCCGCGTTAATTCGTCCAGGATAATGATAATAAAGGATTACCAGCTATCGGTATCTAAAAATACGGTTACCGGTCAACTTACCGCCATCAGCCTGCCTAAATCCAATGTGCTTCAGTTTTCCCTGGAAGACGGCAGCATGATCACCGTACGACCAAGCGGCACTGAACCGAAAATAAAATATTACTTCGGTGTAAAAGAAGTGCTATTTTCGCGTACTGATTTCGAAAGAGTGAATCAAATCCTGGAAGGCAGGATCAAAGGGATAATCAGGGATCTGAAGATCTAAGGGCATAGAGCATAGGGCATAGAGCATAGGAGTGTTGAGTGTTAAGGTTTAAGTTTTAAGTTGGGGATTTATTCTGTGTTTTATCTGTGATAATCTGTTTAATCTGTGGTGAATAAAGCGTAGGGCATGGAAGTGTGGAAATTCTGAATTAAATGATGGATCTGTTTAAATACAATCAACAAAATAAACTTAAGGGAAAATCGGCTTCCCTGGTGCTGGTATTAATCCTTCTTTTTAACGTTTCAGGGTACAATATCTGGTTCAATATCGCCCAGGATAAAATTCAGAAAGAGATAAAGGCTCAGATCAAAGCGGGGCTTAGAGACGAAGCGCTGACGCTCATCCGCATGACCGGGGAAATTGCACCTGAGATAAACTGGATCAGGGCAAATGAAGAATTCACCTTCCGTGGAGAGATGTATGACGTGGTTAAAATGGAAGATCGCGATGGCAATAAGCTAATTTATTGTTTGAACGATGTGAAGGAAAAAAAGCTGATCGCTGATTTTGCCAGGAAAAATGATTCAAACCACAAGGCAAGAAAGCTTTTCAGTTATTTCAGTTATAATTTTGTTGTTCAACCTGTAACACTTAACAATATCCGGGATATATCCAACCTGTATTTTTGCATCCGGGTATTTGACATAAAATCAAAAATAAAAGAAGTTGCCGTCCCGCCTCCTAAATCATTATTCTTTTCATGACGCTTATTTAAGCGATATTTTATAATTCGGATTTTACTTCAGGTAACAGCACAGGCTCCTCTGCGTCCTCTGTGAATTCCTCAGTGTATTCTGTGGTTAATTAATCCTAATATTAAATCTAAAATAATCTCAAAATTTTGCAATTATGAAAATCAAAATATTAACCGGTCTTTTATTTTTATCTGTAAATATTATTGTATCAGGCCAGGTAGCTGTAGATACAATCAACCTGCCCGAATTAGAGGTAATGGCCAACAGGTTGCCGGGCATGCTTCCAAAGAACCCCGGCTCCATTTCAATAGTCACTCCCGAAATACTATCTATCATGCCCAAGACTATCGCCGCTGATGAGGCTTTGCGGCTGGTCCCGGGTGTTCGCATCGACAATCAGCATACAGGCGAAAGGGTGCACATCTCCATCCGGGGGCAGGGTATTCTGACAGAACGCGGATTAAGAGGTATCGGCATAATGCTCGATGGTATCCCGGTCAACGATCCTTCAGGCTTCGCACCTGATCTGTACGATGTGGATTGGGCGGCGGTGAAGGAGATCGAGGTTTTGCGCGGTCCTGTCGGTGGCCTGTACGGTGCCGCGGGCGCTGCAGGTATCATTAACATCACAACTCAAAACGGCGGCGATAAGCCCTTTGGCGGCGCAGCAGAGTTGACTTTCGGTTCGCACGGCTTCTTTAAGGGCCTCCTGCAATTGGACGGATCAGGGAAAAATATCGATTACCGCCTCAGCTATTCCCGTACTTCCGGTGACGGCTACCGCGACCACCAGGCTTTCTGGGGAAATAATCTTTATGAAAAGATCAATTTCCATCCTTCGCAAAAGATCACCATTTCCCAGATCTATGTTCACACCGATTATTTCCATCAGAACCCCGAAGGCCTGAACCTTGGGCAGCTGGACAACCCCAAACAGGCGAACCCGGATGCCAATCCTTTCAATGAGTACCAGAAAACGAACAGGACGACTTTCGGGATGATCGGCACATTTAAAATTAATGATATGAATGATGTCAGTGTTACCGGTTATATCCGCAACTGGAATTATAAAGAGACCAGCAATAAGGCTGCTGAATACAGGAACTACTCCGTTCCCGGCGCCAGCGCTCAGTATAATCTCCACATCGGAAAGGAGAAAGTTAAAAATAACTTCAGCGTGGGCGTTGATCTTAAATGGCAGACAATCGGCATTTACAAGCTGCAAAGCGGCAGTGACCCGGACCGCAAGGAAAGTACAGATGAAACCAATATTGAAACCGACAGCCTGCTGGCCAACCAGTTGATTGACCAGAACAGTATAGGAGCTTTCCTGCTTTACAAGCTGGAAGCCGGGAAATTAAGCGTGCTGGCCAATGTACGTTATGATAAAATGAATAACGAGCTGACGAATAAGATGATGGCTTTGGACACCGCCGTCACGAATAAAGATTATTCACGCCCCACGGGAAGGATTGGCGTCAATTATTCCTTTATGCGCGAGATAAATGCATTTGCCAACTGGAGCAACGGGTTCATGCCTCCATCGACCGAAGAGCTGGCCAGTAATCCCGAAGGCTACAGCGGTTTTAACACTCACCTGGTGCCTGCCACATCCAACTGTTATGAAGCTGGCGTGAGAGGATTTATCAACGACAAGATCTATTATGAAGTGACGGGGTTCCTGATGTATACCGAAAATGACTTTTTCCGGTTCAAGCAATCCGGCAGGGGCAACCAGGAAGTGTTTTACGGTAATGCCGGCAACAGTACGCGCTATGGTATCGAGACATTTATCTCCTATAAACCCGTAAAAAAGCTTCAGTTACAGGCGGCATATACCTTTTCGCACTTTGAATACACTTCTGCAACGGTCGATCCGGTATATACCGATACTGCTTACGTACTCACGACTCCACCGGCACCGGGACAATGGCTTCCGAATTCACCGAGGCACCAGCTTTACGCGGAAGCACAGTACGACATCAACAAGAATTTCAGGCTGACCCTTTCCACGGAATACCAGTCGAAATGGGCTATATACACCGATGCTAAGGCCTATGCAGGCGAGATGGATCCGACCATTTACCAGAACTGGCAGGACGGCTTCAACCTCTGGCATTTCCGGGCTGCATACCTGTGGAAGCTTTGGACGCTGAACGGGGAACTGAGCTTCTATGTCAGGAATATCTTCGGTACCGGTTATATGGCTTTCACAGAGCCTGATCCGGACGGGAATGCATATCAGCCCGGTCCCGAAAGGGAATTCTTCGGAAGCTTGAAGATCAGGTTCTGAAATGGAAGAGGAGAAAAGCTTCCCCGCTTTATTCATATTTCAATGCATCCACCGGGTTCCTTGAAGCCGCCCTGAGGGTTTGAAAACTTACTGTTAGCAAAGCGATGAACAGGGAGATAATTCCGGCCAGGATAAAGATCCATGGTGCTAAAAAGGCATGATAGGCATACCCTTCCAGCCACCGGCTCATGGCATAATATGCTACCGGCCATGCAATTACATTGGCTATGATGACCCACTTCAGGAAACTGCCTGACAGGGTGACCAGGATCTGTGAAATACCTGCGCCCATCACTTTTCTTATCCCGATCTCTTTTGTCCTCTGCTCAGCCATGAATGCGGCAAGCCCGAAAAGGCCGAGGCAGGATATCATTATTGTGAGGAAGGAAAAGTACTTGAATATCTTTCCCAGTTTGTCAACCGATGTGTACAGCTCATCATAGGAAGCGTCCAGAAATTTATATTCGAACGGAAATCCCGGATTGGTCTTGTCCCACACATTTTGCATATATTCTATCGTCCGGTCCGTGTTATCACCGCTTACCTTGACAAACACCATGTTACAGTATGAATGGATATCCAGGATAGCCAGCGGGCTGATCTTCTCCGAAAGGGGAAGAAAATGAAAATCTTTTACAATCCCTATGACTTTGTATCTGGTGGTATCCCAACTGACCCATTTTCCAACAGGATCCTTTAAACCCATCACGCCCATGGCAGTCTCATTCAGAACAATGGCAGAACTTGTATCCGTTGCATAACCCTCCTCGAAAAATCTGCCGGACGCCATTTTCATTCCGATAGTATTGATGTAATCCACGTCAGCAGCGGCAAAGCCGATAAGAATCTTATCGGTGCCCTCCCTGCCTTCCCAGTCGAAACCTGCACTGTTGCTGCCTATTTCAAAAGGCAGGTGGCTCGACCGGGTTACGCTGATGATGGATGGATTCTGTAAAAATGCATTTTTAAGGGCCTGGTACGATCCTTCGGTTTTACCTCTTAATTCGGTATATATAACATTTTCCCGTTCCATCCCCAGATCTTTCCTGTCAACATAAGCTAATTGCCTGTAAACGATAATAGTGCAGATGATCATGGCGACAGACAGGGTGAATTGAAAGACCACGAGGACGCGCCGGAAATTAAAGCTGCCTCTACCCTTGAACGGTAAATTTTTCAGAACGGATATGGGTTGAAGCGATGAAAGGTAAAAAGCCGGGTAACTGCCCGCCAGGATTCCCACAAAAATGACGATGCAGGCCAATCCGATGGTGAACCCAAGATTTGACCATCGCAACGACAGCGTCTTGCCGGCCAGTTCATTGAATCCGGGAAGGAACAGGTAAACCAGGAGAATGGCTACAATGAACGCAATCAAAGTGATCAGCATCGATTCGCCGATAAACTGGATAATGATCTGTTTCCTTCCTGCTCCCGACACTTTCCGGAGGCCGATCTCCCTGCTTCGTCTTGCTGCCCTGGCGGTCGATAGGTTCATGAAATTGATGCAGGCTATGACCAGGATCAAAACTGCGATAGCGGAAAAAAGATATACGTAAATAATATCGCCTCCTTTTCCCTGCATGGAATACAGGTGTATATCCTTCAGGGGGAACAAAAACAAATCAACAATTGAAATAGAAGTTTCACCGGAATTCTTATACTCTTCAGCCCTGATCCGCATCATAAAGTCCTTTATCTTCTGGTTGACCTTTTTATAATCAGCGCCAGGAGCGAGCTCTACGTAAGTGAAATAACTATTCCAGCCATAATTATTCACTGTTTTGTCGAAATTTTTCATGAATTCGAACGGAACACAAATGTCGAAACGGAATGTCGAATTGGCTGGAGTCTCCCGGATGATCCCGGTCACCTTGAATGGATATTCATTATTGATCCTGACCACTTTGCCGATAGGATCTTCTTTCCCAAAATACTTTTCAGCAAATTTGTCCGTGATGACCGCGGAATTCAGTTCATCAAAGACATGCTCCCTATTGCCTTTCAAAAAAGTGAATGTGAACATATTCCAGAGGGCGGGATCTGCAAATCTCACATCCTCTGTAAAGAACTTATTGTCATAACTCACAATTTCAGGGATGACATAATACATAAACGCATCCGAGATCTCGGGGAAACTCTTTTTAAGGTCCCTCGCAATCGGTCCCGGCATGCAGGGCGTTGTCAGGGGACCGGAAACATAATGCTGCGTTTGGACAAGCCGGAATAACCTTCCGGCTTTTTCATTGAAGCGATTGTAACTCACTTCGTTGCTTACCCACAGGAGTATCAGGATTGAACATGCCATTCCAACCCCGAGACCAATAATGTTGATTAAGGAAAATCCCTTTTGTCTCAGGAGGTTCCTGAAGGCAATCATAGTATAATTCCTGAACATGCGAAAGGAAATTTAGGAAAAAGACGAAAGTAAATTAGAAATGTTACGATGAAAAGATACAGCGATCGGCAGGAAATGAATGGTTGAAATTTATAATTTACAGTTTACAATTTACAATCTGGAATCTAAATCAAAATCAATAACAATATCAATACATACCAATAACCAATAACCAATAACCAATAACCAATAACCAATAACCAATAACCAGTTCAGAACACTTCAAGTATCTTCTCCTTTTTCCCCCTGAATTCATAAGTATCCCCGGGTCTTTTGCCGTCTATTGCGTTATAGAATGGCACCATTGCTGAAATGACAAAGTACTCCTGCCCTTCCGCCATGATCTTGCCGATGCCGGAAGCGACAAATAAACGTTGTGATTCCGTGATAACAACGGCGCCAAAACGGACCTGGTTGTATACACGCGTCATATCTATCCTGCGGAGAATATCAACCTGTTCGGTTATCTTGAGGAGCTGCTGTGCAAACATATCCCTTTTGCTCATCATCTGATTACGGTACGAATCGTATAAATCCTTTGGAAGGCCATATTCCTCCGCGCTGTCAGCCACCTCTTCCATTACCACTTTCAGGTTTTCCATCACCTTGGCCTGCTGTTCAAAACACGCATCCAGGATCTTTTGTTTCAATTTCAAACGATCCATATCAATAAATTAATAATTTTAAAAAAACAAAAATCTTAACGTGGTGCTTCACGAAAAGATTACCGGGATTTACAATATGATCAAAATCTAATACGAAGATATAACAAATTATTAAAATATGACATCAGGATCACAACAATTTATTGAACCGGAGAATTCCATGAATGTCCTGGAACTTCTTCGTGTCGCCCTTGAATATTGCCTTTTTATGGAAAAGGCAGATAAAAAAAACAAAGCGGAAATTTATGATTTCTTCCTTAAAATCGGCCCTTTATTATACCTGAAAGGGAAGCTGCTCCCCGAAATAGAACCCGAATACCCCGAATCGACAGAACGCTTTGTGACGGAAGAAGAATGGCAGGAAATATTCAATATTTTCAGGGCTGTATTCATGGAAGACGATGAATACTATCATGTTAACTATGAAGAATTTAATGAATACGAAGCTGTCAAAGCAAGTCTTTCCGAAAATCTGACCGATATATACCAGGACCTGAAAGATTTCATTTTCCTCTACCAGAAAAACTCACAGGCGGCCAGGCAAAATGCCCTGCACGAATGCAAGTCCCTTTTCGAAACCCGCTGGGGGCCGAAGACGCTGAGCAGCCTGCGCTACATGCACTATCTGCATAATGAGCATGTTATTAATGACGGAGATGTGGATCTTTTCTGACCAGGTCACATGAATAACAGTTTTGAGTTTGCTCAAAACTCAGAACTACTTCTGTAAGCTGTCGAGGCGGTTTAGTCCGTTTATCGGCTTCTCATAATTAGGCACAAGTTCAAGTGCTTTCTGGTAGTCTTTCCTGGCATTGGCATACTTGCCCATCAATTCATAGCCGTAACCCCGGTTAAAATAAGCATCGGCATATTTTGGATCAAGGGAAACTGCCTTTGTAAAATACCCTACGGCCTTTTCAAAATCCTTAATATAGACCAGGTTAATATACCCCAGGTTATAATACCCCTCTTTGAAATCAGGAAAAGATCTGATAAGTTTCTCGTAGGTTTCTACAGCTTTAGGTATATTTTCCTGCTCCTGGTAAGCCAGGCCAAGAAGATAATATCCCTCGACCCTGCTGCTGTCAATCCGGATGGCCGTTTCCAGATAGCCCGCCGATATTGGTTTCTTTAATGCCGAATAGATTATTCCTAATTCCATGAAAGCATCATAATATTTTTGGTCCTGGTCTGCTGCCGCCTGGAAATTCCTGATGGCAAGGGATGTATCGCCCTTTTCCATGTAAGCATAACCCCGGATAAAATATGCTTCTGGATTGATCCTGTCCAGGTCAAGAGCCCTTTTCGAATACTCAAACGCGCCCTCATAATCCTGCAGGATTAAGCGCACCCTGGCAATCTTTACCAGGGCTTTGCCGTTCTCAGGGTCAAGCGATTCGGCTTTCTTAAGTGCTTCCAGGCAACTGGTGACACGGTTCATAGCCAGGTAAATATCACCTAAGGTTACAAAGTAGTCAGCGTCTTTCTCATTCAGTTGAATTGCTTTACTGATATCTGCAAGTGACCTGTTAATGTCCTTCTGATCAAGGTAATACTTTGAGCGCTGGTAATAATTTTCCGAATTAAGCGAATCAGATGCTATTTTTTTATCAAGGGCTGCTAATTCAGCATTTGCAGGAGGAGTAACCTTCTGCCCGGCAGCAGGTTTTTTTTCACCGGCAGGCTGGCATGAAACAAGCAAAAGGCCCGTTAAAACTAACACGGTCCATACGTTGAAAAGGACTTTCATTACTGATAATTTATTTTTACCGGAATAAAACAATCAGGCCTGGAAAAGTTTTTCCCTGATTTTTGCTTCCAGTTCCTCGGCCAGTTCAGGATTATCCACGAGAAGCTTTTTGACGGCATCCCTTCCCTGGCCTAATTTAGTCTCGCCATAACTGAACCATGACCCGCTTTTTTTGACGATCCCAAATTCCGAGCCCAGGTCGATGATTTCCCCGACCCTTGAGATGCCCTGGCCGTACATGATATCAAATTCCGCTTTTTTGAACGGTGGGGCGACTTTATTCTTCACCACTTTGACTTTCACACGGTTACCTGTACTTTCTTCGCCCTCCTTGATCTGGTTGAGCTTTCTTATATCTATCCGAACGGAGGCGTAAAATTTAAGGGCATTTCCTCCGGTCGTAGTTTCCGGGTTTCCGAACATAATGCCTATCTTTTCCCTTAACTGGTTGATAAATATGCAGCATGAACCTGTCCTGCCTATGTTGGCTGTAAGTTTCCTGAGCGCCTGCGACATCAGCCTGGCCTGCAGACCCATTTTGGAATCGCCCATTTCGCCTTCAATTTCACTTCTCGGTGTAAGCGCAGCGACAGAGTCGATGACGATTATATCTATGGCGCCCGAACGGATCAGGTTATCTACTATCTCCAGGGCCTGTTCCCCGTTATCAGGCTGGGAAATCAGCAGGTTATCAATATCGATGCCGAGTTTCTGTGCATAAAACCGGTCGAAAGCGTGTTCCGCATCGATGAATGCTGCAATGCCCCCTAATTTCTGGGCTTCGGCAATTGCATGCAGTGCAAGCGTAGTTTTACCGCTGGATTCCGGGCCATATATCTCGATAACCCTTCCCCTTGGCAGCCCGCCGATGCCTAAAGCTGCATCCAGCCCGATGGATCCTGTCGGTATGAAAGGAACATTCTCCGCAGGGGTATCCCCCAGTTTCATGATCGTCCCTTTGCCATATTGCTTTTCGATATTGCCCAGGGTCATCTCCAGGGCCTTCATCTTCTCTTTCCTGTTCTGGTCAATACTGTTCTCTCCGCCCATAATAATAAATTTAAAAGTTATGATTTATCCGACCTCTGCCAGGATCTGGCCAGTGTGGTCTTTGGTTTTCACTTTATCGAAAATTTTAAGAATATGTCCGTCTTCTGATATAATAAATGTTGTCCGGTTTATACCCATATATTCCTTTCCAAGGAATTTTTTCTTTCCCCATACCCCATAATCGTTGATTATTTTCTTTTCCGTATCAGGGATCAAAGGAAACGGAAGATTATATTTCAGGGCAAATTTCTGATGTGAAGCAACGCTGTCAGCGCTGACCCCAATTATCTTAAACCCTCTTTCAAGCAGGACATGATAATTATCACGGATATTACAGGCTTCTGCAGTGCATCCCGGGGTATCATCCTTCGGATAAAAATATAGGATAACCTTGCTTCCTTTAAAATTCTCCAGCGAGATCTTTTTGCCGGTTTGATCAACGGCCTCTATTGCCGGAGCTATGTCACCTGGTTTAAGTTTCATTGTGCGTTAAATCTTAAGGATTATATCCATACAAAAATATTCATTTTCGGCCACGGCATCAATCTTTCTTTCTCATTAGTTTTCATTGATTACCAACACGGGGAACCGCATTTTACACTAATTTATTCTTTTCAAGATTTTCGTAGTACCTGCAAAAACTTCTTATGCCGCATATGCCGCATTTTGGCTTTCTTGCCTGGCAGATATATCTGCCATGCAGGAGAAGCCAATGGTGGGCTATTGAAATTTTCTCCTCAGGTATATATTTAAGTAGCTGCAATTCCGCCTGTAATGGGTTTTTAGCCCTGTATGTCAGGCCGGTTCTTGCCGCAACCCTGAACACATGGGTATCCACAGCGAGCCTGGGTTGTTTGAAGGCCACAGATGCCAGCACATTAGCCGTTTTTCTTCCCACTCCGGGCAACTGCTGAAGCTTTTCCATATCAGACGGTATTTCTCCACCAAATTTTTCCACCACCATTATTGCCATACCAATCAAATGACTGGTTTTACTATTTGGATATGAACAACTCTTTATCAGTTCCAGAACTTCCACTTCCCTGGCGGAGGCGAGTTTATCCACCGTCGGAAACTTACTGAAAAATCCGGGAGTGATAATATTGACGCGTTTATCCGTGCACTGGGCAGAAAGTATGGTTGAAACCAATAATTCATAAGGAGATGAATAGACCAGTTCAGTTTCCGCAACAGGCTGATGCTCACTGAAATATTCAATGATGTTCCGATAGCGTTCTGCCTTCTTCACGTTTTTCTACAGGTTAATCCGGATTTTACAAAAATATACCCGGTCTGTTGAAAAAAAATTTTAATTAGACAGTTGGAAGATCGTCCCGGTTGTCTTGGTATTGAGGATATTCAACGCCTGGGAATAACGCAGAAGATTCTGAAGGGCTAATTTACTCGGGCCTTGCATCATGTGCTTAATCCCCGCTGCCCTTTTTTCTATCTGGTTGATTTCCTGGAAATAATGTTGTAAATCTTTAAGCGTAAGGGTTTTTTCCATAGGCTGCTTTAATATTTTGAGTTTACCCAAGCAGCTAACGGTGAAAAACCGCTTAATATTTTAATGCCTGATAAATTTTTATTTGATCAGGCCGAAAGGGTGAGATTTTTCTCCTTAATTATTTTCCTGAGATTGATAAGAGCGTAGCGCATCCTTCCCAGGGCAGTATTAATACTGACTTCGGTGGTATCGGCAATCTCTTTAAAGCTCATATTGGAATAATGCCTCATGATCAGGACCTCCTTTTGTTCATCCGGAAGCAGCTCGATCAGTGACCTCACATCATCATATATCTGGTCAGTGATGATCTGTTCCTCGATGGACGGATCGGTGATACGGACCATGTCGAAAATGTCATAATCATCATTGGAGTTGTTGATAACCGGGATTCTTTTGGCGCGGCGAAAATGATCAATGATCAGGTTATGGGCAATCCGCATCACCCATTGGATGAATTTTCCTTCTTCTTTATAAGATCCGGACCGGATCGTATTGATCACTTTAATGAAGGTGTCCTGGAATATGTCATCAGCCAGCTGATCGTCTTTAACGACCATCATAATGTAAGCGTAAACTTTGCGTTTGTGACGGAAGATCAGTTTTTCCAGGCTCTTTTCGTTACCGCTTAAATATTTACCAATTAGCTCTTTATCGCTAATCATGGCCACTTTCATAGTGCCTCCTTTTTTAAGGTTAACAATGTTAAAAAAGGGTAAATATTTTTACTCGATAACGCTCCTCCTTATATTCAGGTTAGATAATATTTGTGTTTTCTCCCGGTTTATTGGTTACGAAAGATGTGCAAATATAAATAATAAAAAAACAAATGCAAGTGAATATTCATAATTTTGCACTTTTTCCGAAAATTAGTTATATTTATTTTTCATGTCAGGCATTGATTTCAGCCGGTTTGACGCCAAAAAATTTATTCTGGTCAAAGGAGCTTCCGTTAATAATTTAAAGAATATTGACGTTGCTATTCCGCGTAACAGGCTGGTAGTGATCACCGGATTGTCCGGATCGGGAAAATCTTCCCTGGCATTCGACACATTATATGCGGACGGACAGAGGCGGTATGTGGAAAGCCTCAGTTCTTATGCACGGCAATTCCTTGGCAGGATGAGCAAACCGAAGGTCGAATACATCAAAGGTATATCGCCTGCAATCGCCATCGAACAAAGGGTAAACACGCGCAATCCCCGTTCCACCGTGGCAACCTCCACAGAGATATACGATTATATCAAGCTGCTGTTCGCGAGGACCGGAAAGACTTATTCGCCCGTCTCAAACGAGCTGGTTAAAAGGCACACTGTCACTGATGTCACGGATTTTATCCTGTCTCAAAAGGAAGGCACCCGGGTCACTGTAACCTGTCCGCTTATACGGAAAGCCGGGAGGGAACTGGCCACTGAGCTGACATTACTCCTTCAGCAAGGTTTCAGCCGGCTTGTACACAGGAAGGAACTTGTCAGGATCGATGAAATGATAGATAACGGCCATATTCCGGATGATGAGAACCTGGAGATCCTGGTCGATCGTTTTGTAATTAATTCAAAGGATGAAGACTTGCCCGGCCGGATTGCCGATTCTGTGCAGACTGCCTTTTATGAAGGGAACGGAAGCTGCCGGCTTGAGATCGAATCCGGGGGAAAGACCACAAATAAAGAATTTTCAAACCGCTTTGAGCGCGATGGCATCACCTTTGAAGAGCCTTCCGTCAACCTGTTCAGCTTTAACAATCCCTATGGCGCCTGCAAAAAATGCGAAGGCTTCGGTAGCATTATCGGTATCGATGAAGACCTTGTCGTGCCTAACAAAGGGCTGTCCATTTTTGAAGAGGCAATAGCCTGCTGGAAAGGGGAAAAGATGGGCGAATGGAAAGATATACTGGTGATGAATGCCTACAAGTTCGATTTCCCAATCCATAAGCCCTTTTATGAGCTGACCGATAAGCAAAGGCAGTTGTTATGGACCGGAAACCAGTATTTTAACGGGCTGAACGATTTTTTCCGCTTTGTCGAAGAACAGTCATATAAAATCCAGTATCGGGTAATGCTGTCACGGTACCGTGGTAAAACGATCTGCCCGGAATGTCATGGCACACGTCTCCGCAAAGATGCCAATTATGTCAAAATAGACGGTAAATCGGTTAGTGAGATCCTTCTCATGCCGGTCACCGATGCGCTGGATTTTTTCAAGACGATCAAACTCTCAGAGCATGATCAGAAGGTTTCCAAAGGCTTTTAGTGGAGATTATTACGCGGCTTCAGTTCCTGGAGGATGTCGGTCTGGGATACTTATCGCTTAACCGCCAGTCTTCCACACTTTCAGGCGGAGAATCGCAGCGGATCAACCTGGCAACGTCGCTGGGCAGCAGCCTGGTCGGATCGATGTATATCCTGGATGAACCAAGTATAGGCCTGCACCCGCGTGACACCCACAGGCTGATCAAGGTACTGATGAACCTGCGCAACCTTGGAAATTCCGTAATTGTCGTCGAACATGATGAAGAGATCATCCGGTCGGCGGATTACATCATCGACATCGGCCCGCTGGCAGGAAACCAGGGCGGCGAAGTGGTCTTTGCGGGCACATTTGAGGAAATGCTGGATCAGAAAAGCAGCCTGACGGCCAGGTATATTTCCAGAGAGTTAAGCATACCTGTTCCTGCCAGACGAAGGAGGTGGAAAGAATATATCGAAGTGATCGGAGCCCGGGAAAACAACCTGAAAGGTATTAATGCCAGGTTCCCGCTGAATGTTCTGACGGTCATCACCGGGGTCAGCGGATCGGGAAAATCATCACTGGTCAGGAATATCCTTTACCCGGCCATAAAAAAGATCCATGGCGGGAACAGCGAAAAGACAGGCAGGTATGGCCGCTTGACGGGAGACATCAACAGGATCTCGATGATTGAATTTGTAGACCAGAATCCTATCGGACGGTCCTCCAGGTCCAATCCGGCCACCTATCTCAAGGCTTATGATGATATCCGCGGGCTTTTCGCCGATTTACAGGTATCGAAAGTCAGGGGCTACAAGCCCGGCTTCTTCTCA
Organism: uncultured Bacteroidales bacterium; assembly: GCA_963823285.1. Classification (GTDB taxonomy): domain Bacteria; phylum Bacteroidota; class Bacteroidia; order Bacteroidales; family JAGOPY01; genus JAGOPY01. The sequence continues at coordinate 817,105 of CAWGKX010000014.1, forward strand.
TTTAATATTCCAGGCGGCCGGTGCGAAGAATGTGAAGGGGAAGGCATCGTCAAAATTGAGATGCAGTTTATGGCCGATTTGAGCCTCACATGCGAGTCCTGCGGGGGAAAAAGGTTCAAGGATGAAGTCCTGGATGTAACTTTCCAGGATAAGAACATCGTCGACATCCTCGAAATGACCGTCGACCAGTCGATTGAATTTTTCGGCGGTGCCAGGACCCACCTGTCTACCTGCCGCAGAATTGTCGAAAAGCTAAAGCCGCTAAGCGACGTCGGGTTGGGCTACCTTGAGCTTGGCCAGTCGTCGAGCACGCTCAGCGGCGGGGAGGCACAGCGCATCAAGCTGGCTTATTTCCTGACTAAAGGCGGGATGCAGTCCCCTACCCTGTTCATCTTCGACGAGCCCACGACAGGCCTGCATTTCCATGATATCAGGAAGCTTATGGATGCCTTTGATGCGCTTATCGAGAAAGGTCACACTATAATTGTCATCGAGCATAACCAGGAAGTGATCAAATGCGCCGACTGGCTGATCGATTTAGGACCTGAAGGCGGTGAAGACGGAGGATACATCGTTTTTGAAGGCGTGCCGGAAGATCTGGTGAAAGTTAAGGAATCCTTCACAGGAAAATTCCTGAAGAGCAAACTTGCCTGATATCAGAAAGTCGCATAATTTAAATCTGTGTATATTCCATCTAACTTAATCTGACAGATTCCGGCTTGCGCCGGAATGACGAACCTTCCGGGTTGAACAGAAAGAGCGGCGCGGCACACCTTAACCAATTAAAAATGGCGTGCCGCGCCGCTCTTTGTATCTTCCCGTCTTTCTGCGTCATTCCAGCGCATGCTGGAATCTCCTTCCCTTTGATTAAACTGGTTAGCAACATTGTTTTACCTTTGATTTTGGACTTAGAATCTGTGTTTATAATCAGAGCCTTTGCCGGACAACCTCAAAAAGCAGGATCCCTGCCGCCACGGAAACATTCAGCGAAGCGATATCGCCCTGCATCGGGATTTTCACAATATAGTCGCAGCTCCGCAATAATTCCGGTGAAATACCGGTTTCTTCAGATCCCATGATAATCGCCACCGGCTTCCGGTAATCTTCATCGAAACAGTTTCCAGGAGCCCGTTCGCTGGCCGCAACCAGCATGATCCCGCTTTCTTTCAGGAAATTAGCCGAAGTCTTTAAGGATTTTTCCCGGCAGACAGGTATCCTGAGAAGAGCGCCGGCAGAAGTCCGCACCGCTTCTTCATTGATCTGGGCGCTGCCTTGCATGGGAATTACGATCCCATGAACCCCGGCGCACTCGGCCGTCCGCGCGATGGCGCCGAAATTCCGCACATCGGTTATCCCGTCAAGGATCAAAAATAAAGGCGTTTTACCCTCCTCGAAAACCTTCTGTACCAGGTTTTCCAATGCCTGGTAACTGATCTGTGAGATCATGGCGATGACGCCCTGGTGGTTCTTCCTGGTAATCCTGTCGAGCTTTTCCTGGGGCACGAACTGAAAAGGTATTTCGTAAGTTTTGGCTAATTGAAGCAATTCCGCGGAAAAAGCTCCCTGCAGTCCTTTTTTGAAAAATATCCTTTCGATCTCCTTGCCGCTCTTTATCGCTTCCGTTACAGGATGCAGGCCGTATATAAAGTTTTCTTTTTCCATTGTCGAATCCCGGTTAGTCCGGATAATTTATTACAAAGATCATAAAATTTCCGGGGTTCGGGAATTGAAATTGAAATTGTCATTGATTCCGTCCCCGTCAGGACTAAACGCATCCGGAACAATAGGCATCGTTATAATCAGTCAGTTCATCGATGAAGAGATAAACCTTTCGTGGCTCATCAAGGTCAGGTAATACCTGATGAGATCGTTTTAGCCAGGTGATAAGGTAGAACGGTGTAACAATGTTATTTTCTATTTTTACCGGCGATTTGAAAAATGTTTATCTTTTAACCAGGATAAGATGGATGAAGTTTTAAGAACTGCAAAAAATTGCAGGCATTATGCGATGTGTAAAATTGATTTCCTGGGCAGCGGTGTTTGTGCCTCCGGGCTTGATAAACACTATGTCAGCTTTTACCCGCAGGGAAGAATGGACCTTTATGCCGCACTGGCAGAAAATAAGATACCGGTCACTGAAAAATGTCTGGAAATTGCTGACAGTTGCAATTTATGCGGCAAATGTGACTTCCAATGCTATTTCGTGAACGAGATGAAGCCTTCGGTTGTTATGAATGCCCTTAAATCTTATGTCGGGGGATATATTAAATCAGGAGGTATTGTAGAAAATAATGGTGAGGATGATCAGCTTCGTGAAATGAGAGCCATTGTTGGTGAAGAATGGGCCACAAACGACAGGGCAATTGCGGTTACATATTCTCATGACCCTTGTCCGGTAGCCATGCCAAAAATGCCGGATTATGTGGTAATGCCGGGTTCAGCAGAAGAAATAGCATCACTTCTGGCGTTTATAACCAGGGCAAAACTTAAATGGGCAGTTCGGGGGAACGGTTCAAGCGTGATGGGGTTTGTGATGAGCGAAGGAGTCGTAATTGACCTCAACCGGATTAAAGATATTTCTTTTGATGAAAAGAACTGGGTTGTGAAGGTGGGGCCCGGCGTTGCTGCTTTCGACCTGCAAAAGGAAGTTACAAAACGGGGGTACCGCGTGAATGTTGCAGAGCCCTCAGCCCTGATTTGCGCTAATATCATGTGCTCGGGTATCTTTTCAACTTTTTCTGCTTCATACGGCACAGCCGCTGATAATTTTACCGATGCTGAGTTTGTAGCCCCCGACGGTACTACTTTTTCACTGAATGATAAAAATGCGCCCAATCTTTTTGCTTTCAGCAGATCAGGCCGGGATATCCCTGGAATATGCACTTCGGTCAGCGTAAAGCTTCATCCGGTGACTGATGATGAAGCTGGAATCCTTGTTCCTTTTGATTCACTTGAAAAAGCCGTTAACTTTTCCAAAGACTGTTCTGTAAGACGAATTGGACTTGCGATTGGGATTCTCGGATGGGAATATATTTCGACATTTATTTCCCCTACTAAACAATTGGCTGCAGATATTAAGGACGTTTTTGCAAATGAACTGGGTATTGCTTACCTGGTCCAGGTGATCGGTGACAAATACGCGCTGCAAAGCATAAAGGAAATGGGGTACCCGGTTTTCGACCAGCGGCTTTACAGGATAATCAGTCTCGGGCTGCCTTCACTTAAATCTGCCCAATGGTTGAGCCTCCTTTCCTCATTTTCTGAAGGGGAACCTTTTTCATACCTGAAGGTGGATGGATTTGCCGACCTGGCAGAGACAGCGCTCATGCCATCACCGGAATTGCTGGCGCAAAGTACCGATCCGGAGCTAAAAGCTTTTTTTGAAAAATTATATGCAAGACCTGAAATGACAGATCTGGTCTGGCTTAATATGTTCAGGATCGTCAGTGCAAGGATGGGTCGGGAAAAACATGTAGTTGCGTTTATCATCTACCTGCCCGTTGAGTATGAACTGATCAGCAAGATTGATTCTGCCTTCAGGCGGGCAGCCGACAATCAAAAGGTGAAGAATGCCTTTGGATTTATTACTCCCATCGATAGCGGGAAAAGATGCATCTTTGAATATGATTATTTCCTTGACCACAATGACCCGGATGAAATTTTCAGGATGCAGCGGGCTATCACGGAAGCTGCAGGAATGATCGAAGGATATTCAGCTCAAACAGGGACAGTCAGATGGATACGATATGTTTTGTATCAGGGATTTGCCAGGAAAGAGAATCTTTTATATTAATGGAATAATCCTGTAAAAGCCAGCAGAAATGGGAAAAAGCAATGTCCTGACTTTTATGTTGACGGGGGCCACGGGATTTCTCGGTGGTCACCTGATGGCTTCTTTGATCAGAAAGGATCATCGGGTGATAATCCTGGGACGTCCTTCCGCAGACGGGAACCTTGAACACAGGATATTTAAACTGCTGAAATGGTTTGGCCTGGAAGACCGGTATGATCAGGTCGAAACAGCCGAAGCCGATCTTCTGAAGCCTTATTGCGGCCTGGAGGTACAAAAGTTCGACTCATTATGTTCCCGCACCGACCAGGTCATCCATTGCGCATCCGATACCCGTTTTTCGGAATACAACCGGAAAGAGATATCCGATGCAAATATTCACAGCCTGAACGGAATTCTTGATTATGCCAGGCACAGCAATGCTGCCTGGTTACATTATATCAGCACAGCCTATGTTGCCGGTACCACTTCATCATTATGCCCTGAAAAACTATCTTCATCAGAAGAATTTTCAAATGTTTACGAAGAAACAAAGGCGCTTGCTGAGAAAGTTATAGCAGAACAATGTGAATTGCATGCCATTCCCTACACCATTTTAAGGCCATCCATTGTTTATGGAGATTCTCAAAGCGGAAGATCAAACGGGTTTAATGCCCTGTACTCTCATGTGAAATCCCTTTATTACCTCAGGGAAATTTATATGAATGATATTAAGAAAAATAAAGGTCTGAAATCCGCTGAAAGCAAGGTTTACCTTGACGAAGCAGGAATACTTCATATACCTTTGAATATGTTTTTCCCAAATGACGGAATTATCAACCTGATCCCGATCGATTATTTCGTAGCTGCTTCATTATCTGTCATAGAAAAACCGGTATCAGGCAACATTTACCACATCACGGATAATAATCCTAAATCACTGAAGGAACTCGCTTTATATTGCGAATCATTCCTGAAAATAAAAGGCATTCGAATAATTTGCGGAGATTTGCCGGCAGGATTCAGATACAGCCCGGCTGAGGCGCTTTTAGCTAAATTTTTAGAACCTTATTTTCCCTATTTATCCGATGCCAGGATATTCGACAGGAGCAACCTGGATAAAGTCCTGGAAAATTTTTATCCACCTGAGTTCACTTATGATATTTTTAAACGGTGCATGGAATATGCAGTCAGTGTTAATTGGGGGAAAGAATAAATTGTTTTGTAAAAAATTCACTTAAACCTTAAAATCCAAACCTTAAAACTTCTATCTTTGCACCCCATTTTGAAAGGTTGTTCATCATTCTGTGCCACAACCTACAGATTTCGAATGTTTAACCCGTTTTGCGAAATGCCCTGGCACAGGGGCAGGAACCAAAACCCAATATGTATTTAATGACTAAAAAAAATCCAGAAGTCAACGACCAGGATGAAAACCTGGAACCTTCTGAAAACGAACAGGCCGCTAATCCTGTTGAAGACGAGACCTCTCCTGAAGAAAACATCCCTGACACAGAATCCCCGACACCGGTCGAAACTGAACCGGAACTGACAGAAGCTGAGACACCGTCAGAAGAGCCTGTTTTCGAAGAAGAAGATGCAAGTGAGAATGAGCCGGAAGTGGATGAGGAAACTCCGGAAGAACCTGCGGAAGCTCCTGAAAAACCTGCGGAAACTCCGGAAGAACCTGCTAAAGAGCCGGGAGAAAATCCTGAAGAACCTGCTGAAGAGCCGGGAGAAAATCCTGATGAACCTGCACAAATTCCGCCGGAAATTGTCCCGGTTGAAGACGTCCCGGTCAAGGAAATTTTCGGTGAGGACGTGCCGGTAAAAACCCAGCTAAAACCTGACCAGGATTTCGACTGGAACGCCATCGGCAAAAAGCAGGACAAATATTCTGAAGATGAAAGAATCAGGCTGGAAAAAGTTTACGACAAAACCCTGAGCTCGATTGCCGAGCATGAAGTGATAGAAGGAACCGTCGTAGGTAAAAACAACCGTGAAATAGTCGTCAATATCGGTTACAAATCCGATGGCGTCATACCGGTTTCAGAAGTCAGGTACCTGACAAATATTAAAAACGGGGATAAGATCGATGTTTACGTCGAAAGCCAGGAAGACATGGGCGGACAGCTCGTGTTATCCCACAAGAAAGCACGTATCCTGAAATCATGGGAGCGCGTGAACAGTGCGTTTGAAAATGACGAGATCATTACCGGTTATGTGAAATGCCGTACCAAAGGCGGTCTCATCGTCGATGTTTTCGGCATCGAGGCTTTCCTCCCCGGTTCTCAGATCGACGTAAAACCTATACGCGACTATGATATCTTCGTTGATAAAACCATGGAATTCAAGGTGGTGAAGATCAACCAGGAATACAAGAACGTCGTTGTTTCCCATAAAGCACTTATAGAGGCCGAGCTGGAAATGCAGAAGACCGAAATTATGGCCAGGCTGGAAAAAGGCCAGGTGCTCGAAGGAACGGTCAAAAATATCACCTCGTACGGCGTATTCATCGACCTGGGCGGCGTCGACGGGCTTATCCACATCACTGACCTCTCCTGGGGCAGGATCAACCACCCTGAAGAGATTGTTGAGCTTGACCAGAAGATCAAGGTCGTTATCCTCGATTTTGACGATGAGAAAAAGCGTATTGCACTGGGCCTGAAGCAGCTTATGCCGCACCCGTGGGAATCGCTGGACGAAAACCTGAAGATCGGAGATAAAGTAAAAGGTAAAGTCGTTGTTATCGCCGATTATGGCGCATTTATCGAGATTGCTCCCGGTGTCGAAGGATTAATCCATGTTTCCGAAATGTCGTGGTCGCAACATCTGCGCACCGCTCATGATTTCCTGAAGGTAGGAGATGAAGTGGAAGCCATCATCCTGACACTCGACCGCGAAGAGCGCAAAATGTCGCTAGGAATGAAGCAACTTGTCCCTGATCCGTGGGAAAACATCGTTCAGAAATACCCGATCAACTCCAAGCATACTGCTACCGTCCGCAATTTTACCAACTTCGGTATTTTTGTGGAACTGGAAGAAGGCGTCGACGGGCTGATCCACATTTCCGACCTGTCATGGTCGAAGAAGATCAAGCATCCTGCAGAATTCACCAAGATCGGTGAGCAGATAGAAGTAATCGTGCTTGATGTAGATACCGAAAACAGGCGCCTGAGCCTCGGTCATAAGCAACTTGAAGAAAATCCCTGGGATGTATTTGAATCAGTATTTACGCTGGGTTCAATCCACCAGGGAACTATTGTAAGCGCCAACGACAAGGGTTTTATTGTTTCCCTGCCATACGGCGTCGAAGGCTTTGTGCCGACGCGCCATGCTTCGAAAGCTGACAATACTCCGGCAAGGGTCGATGATGTGCTTGATTTCAAGGTCATCGAATTTTCTAAAGAGAATAAGAAGATCATCCTTTCCCATGCCCGTGTCCACCAGGATGAGGCCAGGGCGGAACGCGACAAGGAAGAAGGCAGAACAAAAAGAGAACAGCGTACTACCAAGCATGCCGTGAAAAAGGTCCAGGATAATGTTGAAAAGACCACTCTTGGCGACCTGGAAGCGCTTGTTTCCCTGAAAACCGATATGGAGAACCGCGAAAAGAAGGATAAGAAGGAAAAGCTCGACAGGCTGGATAAGAAAGATAAACAGGAAAAACTGGAGAAGCAGGAAAAGCTTGCAATGCTTGAGAAAGCTAAACAGGCTGAGAAAGTTGAAATGACGGAAAAAATCGTGGAGCCGGAAAAGAAAGAAAAGCCTGAGAAACCCGAAAAACCTGCAAAAGCCGAAAAACCTGCAAAAGCCGAAAAACCTGCAAAAGCAGAAAAACCTGCAAAAGCAGAAAAAGCCGCGAAGCCGGTTAAAGCCGAAAAAGCGCTGAAACCTTTGAAAGCCGATAAAGCAGAGAAGGCGGAGAAAAAGGAGAAGAAGGGAAAAGCAAAGCCAAAATCTGAAGCTGCTCCTGAGCCCGAACCTGAAGCTTAAACAAAATTTGCTATAACACAGGGACTCTGTCACCCGCCGTTGTGGATACGTTGCATGCAACGTATCTGCAATGAACGGTGGATGGAGTCCTTTTTTTTGCTTCTTTTTGCTATATTTGCACATGGCCTTTGCTGTAACAATCCTTGGCTCCGGAGCCGCAATACCCACTACCGACCGTAATCCTACATCTCATGTAGTCGAAGTTCGCAACCGGATCTTACTGCTTGATTGCGGGGAAGGCACCCAGGTCCAGCTAAGGAAATCAGGGATCCGGATGCAGAAGATCAGCCATATTTTTATTTCCCATCTTCATGGCGACCACTATTTTGGATTGATCGGCCTGGTCAATACGATGCATCTGCTCGGCAGGATCCAGGAATTGCACGTTCATGCCATTCCACGGCTTAAAGAGCTCATCGATCTCCAGCTTGAACTCAGTCAGACCACGCTTTCTTACCCGCTGATCTTTCACCCTTTTGATACGGATAAATCAACTATTATCCTCGATGACGGGAAAATTACCGTTACGACTGTTCCGTTGAACCACCGTGTCCCAACCTGCGGTTTCCTGATCAGGGAAAAACTGGGACCAAGGAGTATCAGGAAAGATTTTGTGAAAAAGGTCAAAGTGCCGTTAGATTATTTTGACAGGATCAAAAATGGCGAGGATTATACCGACGAAAAAGGGTATGTTTATCTCAATCACCTGATCACTGAAAATCCCCCGGCGCCGAAATCTTATGCATATTGCACTGATACGGCTTACAGCGAGGAAATTATCCCCATAATCCGGGACTGCGACTTATTATATCATGAAGCGACTTTTATGGAAGATAAAGTTGCTGATGCCCACGCTAAATTTCATTCAACTGCCCGGGAAGCAGCCACTATTGCAAAGAAAGCCAATGTGAAAAAGCTGGTGATCGGCCATTTCTCTGCAAGGTACCAGGAGGTTGAGAGCCTGCTGGCCGAAGCCAGGGAGGTGTTTCCCCAGACGATGCTTGGGCAGGACGGGATGAAAATTGAGATTTAAGGTTTAAGTTTTAAGGTTTAAGTTGACTGCTGACCGGCGACCGGCGACCGGCGACCGGCAACTGCCCCCAACATCACTTCCACAGGATGCAAAGCCTCTCTTCCCGTTCCATCCCTGATCTGGTGCCGGCAACTGGTACCGGGTGCGGCAATTATGGTGGCAGGATCCGATTTTCTTATCGCCGGGAAAAGGATAAGTTCACCGACTTTCATAGACAATTCATAATGCTCCTTTTCGTAACCGAACGAGCCGGCCATACCGCAGCAGCCTGAAGGGATTTCTTCAACTGAGTAGTTTTCCGGCAGCGAAAGCATTTCTTTTGTCGGCCCTGTTGTCGACAGGGCTTTCTGATGGCAATGACCGTGCAACTTGATGCTCAGCGAATTTGTTGTGAATTGCTCTTTCTTTATCCGGCCTTCCATCACTTCTTTCATGAAGAATTCTTCAAAAAGGAGACAGTTTTTGGAAAGAGCCATTGCAGCTTCCTTCAGACCATTACCAGCCAGATCGGGGTACTCATCACGAAATGACAGGATGGCTGAGGGTTCAAGCCCGATCAGAGGCGTTTCATTATTGATGATGTCCTTAAAACTTAACACATTTTCGACGGCGATTTTTCCGGCTTCCCTCACCAGGCCCTTTGAAAGATATGTCCTGCCGCTCTCCCGGTGCCTGATGAATAAAACCAGATAGCCAAGAACATTTAGCAATTTCACTGCCGCCATTCCCACATGGGCGTCGTTAAAATTGGTGAATTCGTCGATAAAGAGATAAACCTTCCGCGGCGGGGCATTGTCGGGCAGAACCTGGTGATAATGTTTTAGCCAGGTGGAAAGGTGGTAAGGTGATAAGGTGGGAAGGTTTCGTTGTGGTGCCATCCCCAGAATTTTTTTCATCAGTCCGGAAATCTCCGTCTGATTGATCATGAAATTATATATTCCGGGACTGATGCTGCCCAGGCGGCTCAGCCTGGTGATATTTGCCACTGCCAGCGATCTGAGCGGAATGCCGTGTTCCTCATAATAATGCTGCAGGAACTCTGCTTTATATTTAGCCATATCCACATTCGAGGGGCATTCGGATTTACAGCCCTTGCAGGACAGGCAAAGATCCATCACTTCATAGATCTCGCGGTGGCCGAATGGGTTCTTCCTGTCGGAATGGGTCAGAAACTCCCTCAAAATGTTTGCACGGGCACGTGTGGTGGTGTTCTCATCATGACTGGCCATATAGCTCGGGCACATGGTTCCGCCGATCAGGTGTGATTTGCGGCAATCACCCGACCCGTTGCACTTCTCGGCAGACCTCAGAATCCCGCCTTCACGGGAAAAATCAAAAACGGTCGGGATTACTTTGACCGGCTTGCCCGGTTCGTAACGGAGACTTGTATCCATCGGCGGGGTGCCGGTGATTTTTCCGGGATTGAAAATGTGCCCCGGATCCCAGGCCTGCTTGATTTTTTTGAGGATACCATAATTCTTTTCGCCCACCATCAAAGGGATAAATTCGCCGCGCAGCCTGCCATCGCCGTGCTCTCCGCTGAGCGATCCCCTGAATTTCTTGACAAGACGCGCTATATCGGTAGCTATTGAACGGAATTTTTCTACATCGGATGGATCTTTCAGGTTAAGAACCGGCCTGAGATGAAGCTCGCCCGTGGCAATATGGGCATGATAGACGCAATTCAGCCTGTACTTTGCCAATATGTCCTTGAATTCGGCAATATACTGAGGCAATTTTTCCGGATTGACTGCTGTATCTTCAATCACGGAGACAGGTTTGGCATCGCCGGGAATATTTGTAAGAACGCCCAGGCCGGATTTACGCAATGCCCAGACTTTGGGGATATCGGCGCCGGTCACAAGAGGGTAATGGTAACCGAGATTTTTCTGCCTTAGATCCTGCTCAAGCCCGGACGTGATATCGAGCAATTCATCCCTGGTTTCCCGGGCAAATTCAATGATGAGAATTGCTCCCGGGTCACCCTTTATAAAGAACCTGTTTTTGCGCTGGCCGATATTGTCTTTGGTGCAATCCAGTATGAACCTGTCCATCAGCTCGACCGCGCCCGGATTGTGCTTCAGTGCAACCAGGTTTCCCAGGAGGGCATCCTCAAGGGTATCAAAATGAACGCATAAGAGGATTTTCTCCTTCGGAGGAAGAGGCACCAGGTTCAATTTGATCTCGGTGGTAAAAGCCAGAGTACCTTCTGAACCAGCCAGTAATGCCGAAAAGTTGAAAAGTCTGCCTTCTGCAGTGAATGGAGAACAATCGAGCAATTGATCAATAGCATAACCCGTATTGCGTCTCCTGATCTCAGGATCAGGATATTCTTTCCGGATTTCCTCCTGGTGAACAGGATCGGATAATAATTCACGGATATTGCGATAGATAGCCGATTCAAGGGAATTTTCCCCGCATTTACGGTCGAATTCTTCAGGGGTTAAAGGATGAAATTCCGCGTCAGACCCATCACTGAGGATGGTTTTGAGAGAGATGGTATGATCGCGCGTACTTCCGTAGATCAGCGAATGGGCACCGCAGGCGTTATTGCCGACCATTCCGCCAATCATGCAGCGGTTGGCCGTCGAAGTCTCCGGGCCGAAAAATAAGCCGTATTTTGCCGCTTCCATGTTCAATTCATCCAGCACAACGCCCGGCTCAACTCTTACCCAGTGCTCATCCTTATTGATCTCCAGGATTTTATTCAGATATTTTGAAACATCCACGATAATTCCACCACCGACGACCTGCCCGGCGAGTGACGTTCCGGCTGTGCGTGGAATTAAAGAAGTTTTGTTTTCTTTCGCGAAAACGATAAGTTTCCGGATGTCTTCATGACTTTTCGGACGGGCAACTGCAAACGGAACTTCCCGGTAAGCCGAAGCATCCGTCGCATACAACAACCTGGCAGGATAATCCGTAAAGAGGTCGCCATTCATTGAGGAGCGGAGAATATCTATATGTTCTTTAAAGAGAATCAAAACAGGTGTATTACAATTTCATTCATCAAAAGGATTTCATCTCCGGAAGCAAAGTTAATTTTCTTAAGCCTGCCTGAAATTGATTTTTCTTCATGAAACCCGCCGGTCAACAGGTCTTCAATGGTTGTTAAAAACGATGAATATTTGCCGGGACCGGAAAGTTCCGCCTTAATAATCCGGCCATTTTTGACATTAAGCAGAACCGAGACATATCCTTCTGCCGTCCGCCATCGGTCAACAAACTTATATTCCGGAGAATGCCCGTAGTTCCATTCAATGCTCCTGTATTTTTCTTCAGCCAGTTTTAAGATTGATTTCTTCTCAATGGAATTCAATTCATCCGTATATGACCCTGGAAAATATTTAAAGATGAATTGTTGGAAATGGCCTATGAATTCTTCTTCAGAAATTTTTGTCGTGAGAAAATCCGAGATATTGGCGACCTTAGAACGAACTGACCTGGCAGATTTATCTTCATAATATTCTTCATGGCCGGCAACCGCCATTTCCATCGCATTGATATTGGTATTGTAGAGTAATGTGCCGTGATGGAGCACTTTATTTTTTAATATATGGGCAGAATTTCCCGAGATTTTAAATCCATCGGCGCAGATATTGTTTTTACCTTCAAAAACTGCGTCCAATCCCAGTTCTTGCAGGAATTGAATCACAGGTTTTGTAAAATGCCTGAAGTCGACCAGGTTTTCTTTGCGATCCGTGTAAATGAAAGAGTAATTGATATTTCCCGGGTCATGATAGACCGTTCCTCCGCCGGATATTCTCCTGATTACCGGTAATTTTTCGCTTTTGATGAATGAATGATTGATTTCCCTTGATGCATTCTGATGTTTTCCGATAATAACGGACGGCTCGTTGCGCCATATCATAAAAGAATCGGTCGTCGCAGACTTTAAAAGATATTCTTCTGCGGCAAGATTATAATAAGGATCGGTTTCCGGTCGTTGGATACAGCGTAACATTATGTGAAAAAGTATACAAAGCTAAATTTTTTAGATGTTGACTTTTAAATGAAAAGGATTCTTAATATATGGCTGGTGAAAATATTGCTGGTTATTCCCGCGTGTTCTATCATTCAGCAAACCTCAGAGATATCTGCCTTTGCAAAATGCGAGTTCCGGATTGAATCGGCGAGGAACATTAAATTAGCCGGGATTAGTGTCCAGGATAAACAATCCCTGTCCGATCTGAGCATCATGGAACTCGCAAAAATCGGAAGTGCCCTGACCGAAGGGGTTTTACCGCTCAATTTCGACCTGAATATCCAGATAATGAATCCGAATCCAAAACTTGCAGCAATGAACCGGATTGAATGGACACTGATCATCGATGATATAGAAATGACCAGTGGTGTATTGAATCAGAGGGTGGAAATTCAGGCAGATTCAGTGACTGAATTGCCGGTTGCCATGAGCCTGGACCTGATGAAATCATTAAATGGCAAATCAGGCGATGCACTGATAAATTTTGCAATGAACATGGCAGGTAGCGGAAGTAAGCCGACCCGGATCAAACTCAAAGCAAAGCCGACGATCCTCATCGGGACCACACCTATGGATTATCCGGGGTACATTACGATAAAGGAAGAGTTTGGAGCGGAGTAATGTTAAATGTTGAAGGTTGAATGTTTAATGTTTAATGATCAATTCAACATTCAACATTCAACATTCAACATTATACCAGAAGTCCGCCTTTTTGATAGATTTCCATCTGCACATCGTAAAACTTGCCGATCTCTGCCGAGAGGTTATTTTTCAGGTTAGTGATGATGCCATTGGCGAAATCAACCCTGATCATGTCCCCGTTGCCCAGCCCTGTCTTATTAATGAGATCAGGGTCATAAGTCAGGATGGGAAAAGCGGCATTGATGGCATTGCGCTCATAGATGGCGCCGAAGGATTCTGCAAGAATGCACTGGATGCCCAGGGATTTAAAGCAATCCACTGCCTGCTGGCGTGAGCTTCCCGCTCCGAAATTCTTGGCCGTCAGCACGATATCGCCGGCTTTGGCTTTTTTTGCAAAATCCTCGAATCCCGGGAGGTTATCGAAAGTATACTGGCCCATTTCCTTAATATCGGTGATGGTCAGGTAACGGTTATGGAAGATCATGTCGGTATCGATATCATCTTTCCGGATGATCCATACTTTGCCCTCTACGCTGGTAGGCAGAGCATGGGTTGTGCCGGCTGATTTTTCAGCGGCAGATCTCTTTGCCGGTGAGCTTTTAGTGAAAACGGCCGGTTTATCAGGAATTTCATCACTTCCGGTAATATAGCCGGCAATTGCAGATGCTGCGACAGTCGATGGAGAAGCAAGGTAAACAAGGCCTTTGCCCTGCTTCCCTGCAAAGTTCCGGTTCCCTGTGCTGATGGTCACTTCACCGGGTCCGTTCTGGCCGACCTGTCCGGCAGCGCAACCGGCACAACCGGCATTGGAAACCAATGCCCCCGAATCTTTAAATATCTTGATCAGGCCTTCTTCAAGTGCCTGCTGCCAGATTTCATCTGTCGAAGGGACTATCTTAAGCACAACGCCCGGAGCAACTTTATGGCCTTTCAGTATCCCGGCGGTAATCCTTAGATCTTCCATCCTGCCGTTCGTGCAGCTTCCTATAAAGGCGGAATCGATCTTGGTCCCCTTCACGGCCTGCAGGTCTATATCGTCGTGGGGATGGCCGGGATTAGCGAGCATAGGCCGGAACCCCGACATGTCAATCTCAAAAACCTGCTCATATTCTGCATCCTGGTCTGCACCTATTGTTTTATATTTTTTCCCGGACTTCTTTTCCAGTTCAGCAAGAATCTTTTCATCAGGCGTGAAAAAGATAATGATGGCTCCCATTTCTGTTGCCATTGATGAAATAGTAATGCGCTCGTCCAGTGTCAGTTTTTCAACCTCGGGACCGTACATTTCAACCGAATATCCCAGCAATTTATTGGCCCCGAAAATGTGGAGAAGGTTGAGGATGATGTCTTTGGCTGAAAGATTTTCCGGCCGTTTACCTGTCAGTGTAATCTTCACGGAAGCCGGAACCTTAAACCATACAGCTCCGTTGGCCCATGCAGCGGCAATATCCTGGTCGCCCATTCCCTGGCCGAAGGTTCCGATGGCGCCGAGAATATTGGCATGAGAATCGGTGGAGACGAAAGTCCCCCCGGGCCCTATCAATCCTTTGTCAATCGCCAGGTGGGTGCCGATACCGGAATCGATATCAAAAACTTCAATCCCGTTCTCGCGGGCAAACAGCCGGCAATACTGCTGGTTTGCAGCGTATTTCTGGTCCGATCCGCCGGGGTTGCAATCGAAAGTGAAAAAGGTTTTCGAAGGATCGTGCACGGTCAGCCCTGCATCGAGAATGTTTTTCACGACATTCGCCCCGCCAAAATCCCGGGCCACGCGCGCGTCTATCGAAATATCAACAATGTCTCCAGGCTTTACACTCTTGTACTTTGAATGGGAGGCGATAATTTTTTCTATGATTGTCATTTCAGTCTTTCTTTAAACGGTAAGAACGTCATAAAATCCGCATGATGAACTATATATGCTTCTACGGTCCGTTTCACATGGTCGCCTTCGCCGGCGTGCGCCGCGATTATATGGCATACCGGTGCAGGCAGGCCGCATTGTTCCGCCAGCGATACGCCTGAAAACGGATGCCGCAGGTATTGTCCATATTTGCCCTGCACGGCTTTTCCATCGGCGTCAAGCTCATATTCCAGCATTTTGCCGACGTCGGCAAGAATAGCACCGGAAATGAGCACGTCCATATCGATGGGCATCTCCCCGTGATAGAACTCGTTCATCTTTTCAGCCGAGGCTTTGGCTATGTGCACGACAGACCGCTTGTGGTCCATAAACGTCACTTTCAGATCTGGCCCGCAAAGTAAAGTGAAAGGAATCCTGGTAAGATCTTCAGGTTCAAGGACGCTTTTTTCAAGGGCAAGTTCCCATGTCCTGGCAGTCTTTTCGCGCAGTTCCTTATCCTGGATCCATTCCAGCTCAGGCCAAAGGTTAAGTATAACGGTATCCATTTTTAAAATTTTGAATTTGGAATTTGGAATTTGGAATTATAACTTTGCTATCACCGCATCCGCCATCTGGCGTGTAGATGCTGCTCCTCTTTCGATCACATCCGGCTTCCCGGTCATCTTCATCATGTCATAAGTCCTGACTTTGCCTTCAAGTATAACAGCGGCAATTGCTTTACGGATTTTTGCTGCAATGTCATATTCTCCCAGGTATTCCAGCATCATGACGGCTGATTCGATCATGGCTATCGGATTAACAATAGAAACAGGGTAATCTGCATACTTGGGCGCTGAGCCGTGGGTAGGCTCGAACAAGGCCACTCCGTCGGCTGAGAACTGTGCGCTGCAGGCAAAACCAAGCCCGCCGATCAGCCCGGCAAAACCGTCAGATGCAATGTCGCCGAACATATTGCCCGCTACGATGACGTCATAATCTTCAGGATTCTTGGTCAGCCACATCATCTGTGCGTCAATATTGGTATTGTATAGCGGAATTTGCGGGAAATCCTTTTTCTGCATTTCTTTGGCCATCCTGTACATCATCCCTGACGTTTCACGGATGACATTTGGCTTTTCGCAAAGGGTCACTGATTTATAGCCGTATTTCTCTGCATGCTCAAAGGCAGCCCTGAGTATCCTTTCAGTAGCGTTCCTGGTGAATATCCTGGTTGAGATGGAAAGCTCCTCTTTAGGCACATTCCCAAAATTCTGGACAAATTTTTTGTTGGTGCGAAGAGCTTCATAAACCTGGTCAGGAGGATTTGACCATTCCACGCCACCATACAAGCATTCGGTATTCTGACGGAAAATGGCTACATCGACCATAGGTTCCTCAACACCGCCATCAGCACCGCGACGGATGAAGTTAAGCGGGTTTCCTTTGTACGATTTGCAGGGACGGACGCAGATATCGAGGTTGAAATGCTGCCTTAGGCCAACAATAGGGCTTGCATAAGTAAATCCTTTATCTCTCAGCGACGGATCCAGCTCATTTGCCGCTTCTTCCTTTGGTTTGGAAGTTATGGCACCGAACAGGCCGATTTTATGTTCTTTCAATAAATTGAGGGTTCTGTCAGGTAATGGATTGCCTTCTTTGCACCAGAATTCCCAGCCAATATCGCCGTTAATATAATTTGCTTCAAATCCGGCTGCATTAAGGACACGGATTGCTTCCTGCAATACGACTTTGCCTATTCCGTCTCCAGGCAACGCCACAATAGTTCTCTTCGCCATAGGTATTTGTATTTTAGTTAGTTACTTATTTATGTGATTTAATTCACAATCGACAAAAATACAATTAGGCTGTCAATCTGTGACATGTGGCCGGTTAATTTTATCCTTTCTAAATAAGCTTTTTCATACATTTGCTGGATCAATGGAACAGCAATTCAGCCAATATCTGCAATTCCCGGTTTTCGGGATCCTTATCCGGGCCGTCAGGGATTATGGCCATCCCGCATATGTCGTAGGGGGATATGTCAGGGATAATATTCTCAACAGGCAGTGCAAGGACATCGATGTTGTTGTGATCGGCAGTGGTATTGAGCTGGCTGAAATTTTTGCAGCCAGGATCGGGCATGGTTCCAAAGCAAAAGTCTTTAAAAATTTTGGTACCGCAATGGTCAAGTTCAGGGACAAAGAGGAATGGATCGTGGAATTTGTAGGCGCAAGGAAAGAATCTTACAGGGCAGATTCCCGCAAACCAGTCGTTGAAGACGGAACCCTTGAGGATGACCAGGACAGGCGTGATTTCACCATCAATACACTGGCGCTCAGTTTGAATGAAAGTGATTTCGGCAGTATGCTCGATCCTTTCGGGGGTTACAGGGACCTGGAAGCAGGCCTGATCCGGACGCCACTCGATCCCGACCGCACATACTCCGACGACCCGTTAAGAATGATGCGTGCTATCCGTTTTGCCACCCAGTTAAATTTTGTCATAGAAAAAGGATCTTTTGAAGCAATCCGCAGGAATGCCGAACGCATCAATATCATTTCCAGGGAACGGATCAATGATGAACTGGAAAAGATCATCATGACATCCAAACCTTCTGCAGGCTTCCACCTGCTGCACGATTCCGGTTTACTCAGGATCATTTTTCCTGAATTTGTGGCACTGAAAGGAGCAGAATATATAGAAGGGAAAGGACATAAAGATAATTTTCAGCACACTTTGCAGGTACTCGACAATATTGCCGCCAAATCCGATAAACTATGGCTTCGCTGGAGCGCAATTTTACATGACATTGCCAAGCCCCTTACTAAAAAATTTGATCCCGAAACCGGCTGGACTTTTCATTCGCATGAATTTCTTGGCGCAAAAATGGTTCCCAGGCTTTTTCATAAAATGAAGATGCCCACCGATGAACGGATGCGTTATGTGCAAAAACTCGTTCTCCTGCACCTCCGGCCGATTGTCCTTTCACAGGAAGAAGTGACGGATTCAGCCGTCAGAAGGCTGTTATTCGATGCAGGTGATGATATTGACGACCTGATGTCGCTTTGCGAATCTGATATAACTTCAAGGAATCCGGAAAAGGTTCAAAAGTTCCTGTCAAATTTCGAAGTTGTCAGGCAAAAGCTGATAGAAGTCGAAGGGAAAGACCGGATCCGCAACTGGCAACCTCCTGTTACAGGTGAGATTATTATGGAGACTTTCGGCATCCCTCCCGGAAAAGAGGTAGGCATGATAAAGAATGCCATCCGCGAAGCTATTCTTGATGGGGTCATCCATAATGAGTTTAAGGAAGCTTACCAGCTGATGATTAAAGAAGGGGAGAAAATGGGGCTTAAGAAAGTTTAAGGTTTAAGGTTTAAGGTTTAAGTTGGGGACTTATTTAATTTGGAATTGTCTGAAAATACGTTAGTTATCATCCTCGGGCCGACAGCATCAGGCAAGACCGGCCTTGCTGTAAAGGCCGCTAAATGGCTCGATACGGAGATCATTTCTGCAGATTCGAGGCAATTCTATAGTGAGCTCATGATCGGGACGGCAAAACCGTCCCCCGGGCAACTTTCAGAGGTGAAACATCATTTCATTGGTCATATCTCCATCAAGGATAAATATGATATTTTCCGTTTTGAACAGGATGCAATCCGGTTACTCAATGTGCTTTTTCTGAAGCATGACTCAGTTATCATGTGCGGCGGATCAGGGCTGTATATTGATGCGGTTTGTCATGGGATCGATGAACAACCCGGGAACGATCCCGCTATCCGTCATCTTCTTAAAGAGGAATATAAAGCAGGGGGCATCCATTACCTGCAAAAGGAATTATTGCGCCTTGATCCTGATTATTACCGTCAGGTAGATCTCTCAAATCCCAACCGGCTGATGAGGGCAGTTGAAGTGTGCCTGATCACGGGGAAGCCTTATTCTTCCTATAGAAAAGGACACCGGAAACAAAGGGATTTCAATATTGTCAAATTCGGAATTGATTTGCCCCGGGAAGAATTGGTGAATAGGATCAATGAACGCACGGACAATATGATGTTCTGCGGCTTGCTCGAAGAAGCAAAGGAGTTTTATCCCTGCCGTCATCTTAATGCCTTGAATACCGTGGGCTATAAAGAATTGTTCGAATATCTGGATGGTAAATATTCCCTTGAAGAGGCTGTCGAAAAGATTAAAGCCAATACCAGGAGGTACGCGAAACGGCAAATGACGTGGTTCAGGAAAGATCCTGAGATTAAATGGATCCCGCCGGGATCATTTTCCCCCGTGGTACTCGACAAGGCCCTCGATCGGTGATTGAATGATCTTGCTGACCTTCAGCCCATTTTCAGCGGCCCCCTCCTTGAAGAAATCCTGGAAATAGTAACCGACAGAGCCGATTACTCCAAGGGACCGTTTAGCAAAATCAGTATATTGGGTAACCTGTTCTGTGAAGAAATCGCGGAAATTCTTTCTGACCAGTCCTTTTACAAATTCGTCATCCTTCAAATCACCTATAAATATTGAGAAAGACGACAGGAAGCGATTAGGATGGGGTTTACTGTATACCGAATCCAGGATATTTTCCAGGGAATATCCGTACCGGTCGTCAAATAATTTTTTGAGATGAGCTGGCATCCGTCCGCGCAAGTATTCCGTCAGCCATAATTTACCCAGGTAGGCCCCGCTGCCTTCGTCACCGAAAAGATAGCCCAGCGATGTCACATTTTCCAGGATTTCTTTGCCATCATACAAGCAGGAGTTTGATCCTGTGCCCAGAATGCAGGCAATCCCTTCCTTGCGGCCGAATAATGCCCTTGCCGCCCCGAGCAGGTCATGATAGATCTCAAAATCGGCACTTTCGAAAACCTCTTTTAAAACGTCTTCAACCACGCCGCATTTAATCACGGTCGAGCAACCCGCACCATAATAGTATACCTGCCGGATATAGCCGGGATTTATGAAGGGCACCAGGTCCTTCTCCACGGCATCCGTCAAAACCTGCGGCTCCATGAAATACGGATTGAACCCAGCTGTCTCAATTCGATCCGATGCTTTACCGTCATGGATGACGACCCATTGGATGGTTGTTGCCCCTGCGTCAGCGATTAAAATCATTTTTTTGAAAAATATTGGCCAAAGGTAAATTAAAAAGATTCGACTGTAGCAAATAAGGGAAAGTAGAGCGGGAGTTCCCCGGGTTCCGGCAAAGTGCAGGTAGTGAGGGATTACTGATAATTATGATAATATTCGCGGACAACCTCAAGCATTTCTCCATGCACCAATCCGTTACTGGAAACCAATGATTTTCCGAAGATATAATCGTCGCCTCCGTCAAAATCTGTTACTTTTCCGCCCGCCTGCTGAACGATAAATGCCCCGGCAGCGACATCCCAGGGGCTCAGGCCTATCTCATAAAAGCCTTCGAACCGCCCCGCCGCCACAAAAGCCAGGTCAGCAGCGGCAGAGCCCAAGCGTCTCAAATCCTGCGTCTTTTTCATAAACCCTTTAAAAAGATTTACGTACTCATCCAGGATATGGTCGCGGGAATAGGGAAAGCCGGTAACCAACAGGCTGTCGTGAAGATTGCCGGCAGCCGACACCCTGATTTCCTTTCCGTTAAGATATGCTTTGCCTTCCTTCCATGAGTAAAAGCTTTCGCTTCGGTTAATTTCGTGAACTACCCCCAGGATGACCTTGCCCTCCTTCATCAAGGCGACGCTGATCGAGAAGATGGGAACGCCATGAACAAAATTGGTCGTGCCGTCCAATGGATCAATGACCCATGTCAATTCTGCTTTTTCCGGGCCATACTGGTTTTCTTCGGCAATGAAGCCGCTGCCCGGAACAATCCGGGAGAGCTCTTCAACCAGCATCTCTTCGGATTTCCGGTCGACATAGGTGACAAAATTGCGCTCTTCCTTTAATTCAATGTCCTTAGCCTCCAGCAATTGAAGCTGTTGCCTGATATAGGCTGCATCTGTAAGGCATGTGCCAACAACCCGGTTAGTAATCTTTTCAAGATTCATTGTCTGAATGTGTTTATTTAAACCGACTGGTTAACCGCCGATTATGTCGAATTTGTCATTAATGACATTTTTTTGTTCCTCCACCGGAAGTAAAAAATGAGGCTAATGCCGGTCGCAATTAACAAAACCGCAATGACGGAGGCCTGCGTGACCCTCATCCCCAAAAAGTCATACCGGATATTGACTCTCAGCTTTTCTATAAAAAATCTTTCGGTTCCATTTAATATCAGGTAGACAGAAAAAATGATCCCGGGTATTTTTATTTTTTTTCTGAGGGACCAGAGTAAAACAAAAAACAGCAACATAATGACTGTTTCATAAAATGGCGTTGGAAAAACAGGCTGGCCGAGGATATGGCAATTCCTGCCGACGCATCCCGGCATCAGGGCGCCCTCGTTGATTACGTTGTGAGGGTATTTAAATGCCCACATCCAACCGGGCAGGAATGAGAGCCATCCGGGTTTTGGAGCCAGGTTGGCTATTCCCCAGCAACCATCGCCCGACAACTGGCAGCCGATCCTTCCGATGCCATATGCCAGCAAGAGCCCGGGCGCCACGGCGTCGGCATTTACCGGCCATGGTATCTTATTTCGTTCAGCATAAATGGATACGGCAAACGCCGCAGTGATCAATCCGCCGTAAAATGCCAGCCCGCTGAAAGAAAATATCGTATGGACCGGGTCGATCATCAGCTGATCCAGGTGCTCAACAATATCGAATAGTTTGGAACCGGCTATTCCAAACACGGCGGCAACCAGGATGATGTTGCCCGTCAACTGCCCCGGATGGACCAATTCGTTAATCTTTTCAGGTTTATCGGTCTTTTTTCTCTGCTTATCATAATAGGTCAGAAAAGTTATGATAATTGCCGACAGAATTCCGCCCCACAAGCTGCCCTCACCTGAAAAGATAAAATTTTGAGGGCTATCTGCAAACATGGAATACATCGTAAATGCCCCGATAATTTTATAGCCTGCAATAAAACTGACTGTCGCAGTAATGATCAATTCCCGGACAGAAGCGGGTTTACCTTTGATTCGGGCCACTTCCTGCGGGAGGATGAGATTGTCCCTTTCTTTCCTTTTAAGTTCAATATAAAGGATCCACCCGGCAATAATGAATGCCAGCGCCACAAAAAAGCCATAAGTCTGTATTGGCAGAATAATGTTGGTTCCGAAAATGCCATTGATTAAATCACTGAAACGAGGGTACATAGATAAAAGGTCAGCAGGCTTGAATCAAAAAATAATTCGCGGCAAAATTAACAAGCTTTTTGGTTTCGCCGGCTGCTATTTAAGTTTTTATATTTGTAAACGAAAAGTGCCCAAATTCAACATTCAACATTCAACATTCAACATTCAAAATTTATAATTACATATGATTCAGCGCATCCAAACCGTCTTTCTGTCCCTGGCCTTTCTGGCTGCAGTGACACTGTTCTTTTTCCCGATAGCAGGGATCTATTCCGATCTTATGACATACAAGTTTTATGTCTATGAATTAAAGAACATGGTTCCGGGGGAAGCATCCAAGTTCACATTTATGACGACTTTTCCATTATTACTGTTGAATATCCTGGTTGCGGCCCTGTCGATAGTCTGCATTTTTCTTTATAAAAACCGGGTATTGCAGGCGAGATTGGTAAGATTTGCCATCCTGTTCAACATTATTCTCATCGGCCTGATCTTTTTCGTTTATGCCAGTATCATTGAATCAAATCTTCAGGCGTCCCCGGATTACCTGGATGGAGCGGGCGTGTATTTCCCCCTGATCTCCCTGATCTTCCTGATCCTGGCTAACCGATATATCCTGAAAGATGAAAAGCTGGTCCGCTCGGTTGACCGGCTAAGGTAAGGCGGCATTAGCTTACCCACCATTATCAAACATATTCACATCGGACTTTTCCGGCAGTTTGAATTCTATATCGATATTCATGAATGTCCTAACAGCCATATTATCTTTTATTCCGGGCATCCAGCGTATTATCTGGAGGACCCTGATGGCCTCCTGCGTGCAGCCACCTCCGACGGGAGTCACTACCTTAATATTTGAAGCCCTACCGGTCGCTTCCACCACAAATTTCAGGCTGACTTTGCCCGAAAGGCTCTGCCTGTATGCGGTTTCAGGATATTTGATGTTCCTGGAAATGAATTTGCTTAGCGTCATCCCTTTTTCATCGAATATCGGGTACGGCTGCTTATCGGTTTTGGGCGCCTCATAAACGATATTGGAAGTATCTACAGGTTTATAAGGATATTCGGAATTCACATAGCCCCGTGAGATGCAATGTTTGTTATATTTTTTAATGTTGAAATCCACGGGGAACTCATTTTCTGAAGCAACAGGCTGGCCAAAACTGACAGCCGGTTCCCATAGCAGCATCCTGAATAATCTAAGCGCCTCCGCATCAAGCTCAGGATTTACTTTTTGCTTCACGCTGACATTGCTGACGCTGCCGTCTTTTTCAACAGTGAAAGCAATGACAACTTTCCCTTCTATTCCCTTCTTCAGATCATCATCAGGATAAATGACTTCCGCGCAAAGGAAGTCCTGCAGCAATTTTTGATCACTATAAGTTTGGGCCGGAATATAATTCTGGGAAAAAGATAATCTGCAGGTTAAAATGAAGAAAAACAGGATGGTAAAAATTATATGGATCAACTTTTTCATCTTCCCGGTGTTTGTGCGTAAATATAGCTAAAATTCCTGTTTTCCGGGAAGCCTGGCCAAACTGTTTTATTTAACTTTATCAAAAAATTCAGAATGCAGATCTTATACATTGCTTTGTCATTTTTACTGGGAGCGGTTTTGGGCTGGCTCATCATAAGAGGCCGTGCGGCCTCTCTCAGGGCATCGCTACAGGAACAGGTATCGAAGCTGGATAAAGAAGCCGGAATTTTGCAGGACAGGCTGTCGACATTGCAAGCCGAAAACCAGAGATTGGTGCAGGAGCTTGGCTCGGAGCGGCAGACCGTCGGGGAACTGGCCGTGAACCTGGCCAGGCAGGATGTGGAAAACAAGAATATCCGGGAGAAATTGGAATCGCAGAAGGCTGAACTGGAAGATGTCAGAAAGAAATTTACCGCCGAATTCGAAAATATCGCCAACAAGATACTGAAGGAAAATTCAAAGGAATTTACCAGCCTTAACCTGAAAAATATTGGCGATTTACTTTTACCGCTGAAAGAAAAGATCGAGAAATTTGAGAAGAAAGTCGATGATACTTATGAAAAAGGCTATAAAGACCAGGAAGAACTGCGCAGGTCCATTAAAAATCTTCATGAATTAAATACGAAGATCAGCGAAGAAGCAAATAACCTGACCCGTGCGCTGAAATCGGATTCCAAAAAGATGGGCAACTGGGGTGAAATGATCCTTGACCGCATCCTGGAGCAATCCGGACTCGAAAAAGGCAAAGAATATTTTACGCAGTTTACAGACAAGTCCGAGGATGGGACCATCCTCAGGCCGGATGTGGTGATCATGCTTCCTGAGAAGAAACACATCATCATCGACTCGAAAGTTTCTTTGATAGCCTATGACCGCTTCGTGAACGCAACGGAAGATCATGAAAAGGAACGCTGGCAAAAAGCGCATCTCGATTCTGTCAGGGAGCACATCAAAAGCCTGAGCATGAAAAGCTATTCCGGAGCTGTTAACCTTGATTCGCCGGATTTCGTGCTGCTTTTCATGCCACTGGAATCGGCATTCAGCCTTGCTATCCAGAACGACCCGGAATTGTTCAATTATGCCTGGCAGCGCAAGATCGTCATGGTCAGCCCGACAACTTTACTGGCTACACTGAAAACGGTTGAATCGATCTGGAAACATGAAAAGCAGACCCAGAATGCCATGGAAATTGCCAGGCAGGGCGCCAGCCTTTATGAAAAATTCTATAATTTCATCTCTGACCTGGAAAAGATAGGAGGACAGATCAATTCCCTTCAGAATACCTACCAGGATGCCCATAAAAAGCTGACCAGCGGGAAAGGAAACCTGGTCAGGCAGGCAGAAATCCTTAAAAAACTCGGCATTAAAACCGAGAAGTCATTATCAGAAAAATTATTGCCGGAAGATGAGGAATAATCCTGCCAATATCATATTTAAACTGGTTGTTTTGCTCATATTGACGGCAGGATGCGGGACCACTTCAAAAGTCAGCCTGCAGAACCTGGCTTTCCTCTACCAGAATGATAAAAAATTTTCTAACCTGAATAGCTGGATATATCACACGACTGATTCCACTTCGACTCTTTTTGTGGAAGTGCTGTTCAGTAACCTGGTCTATAAGAAAGATCCTTATTCAGGGCTTTATTCGTGTTCTTACCGATTAACTTACAAACTCACAACCGGCTATGATGCTAAGGAGATCCTGGGAACCTCTTCGATTATTTCCGGCGATTCTCTCAATTATGGTAAAAATACCGGCATCGTTCATTCCTTCGATGTGAAAGCGGGATATCCCGGCAGCTATTTATTGGAGATAATACTTTATGACTTAAACAGGCAATCCGGGACAACCCGTTATATTGAAGTTGACAAAAATAACAGGAACGGGCGGCAGAATTTCCTGGTACTGAACAGGAGTAATGGATTGATCTTTAAGAATTATATCCCGGCAGGTGAACAATTTAAGATTGTGACAGACCAGGCTGTGACCGGGAACCTCTTTGTGAGCTTTTATCACAGGGATTTCCCGCTTGCAAGGCCGCCTTTTGCCGAAGACCGGGAGCAGGTCTTTGCTTATATACCGGACAGCGCCTTTCTCGTCCCGGTTTTTAAGGGCGAATCAGGATGGATCACTCTTGATAAACCGGGGTTTTATCACTTCAGAAAAGATACGTTGTCAAGGGAAGGGCTTACTTTGTACCGGTTTTATGATGGATTTCCGGAGATCATTTCAGCCGAAGAACTGAGGGATCCCCTGAGGTATATCACAACCCGGAAGGAATATGATACCCTGATGGAAGACGTCAATACCAAGGCGGCTGTCGATAATTTCTGGCTGAAAACCGCAAAGAACCCTGAGCGGGCGAAAGTGCTTATTCAGAAGTATTATTCCAACGTTGAAGAGGCCAATCTTTACTTCACTTCTTACCTGGAAGGATGGAAGACAGACCGCGGCATTATCTATATCATTTTCGGCCCTCCGGGTTATGTTTACCGTTCAAAGGACTCCGAAGAATGGCTTTACGGGGAACCGCAAAACCGTAATTCCCTGCATTATACTTTTGTTAAGGTAAACAATCCCTTTACGGATAACGACTATATGCTGCTTCGCTCTCCGACACTCAAGGATTCCTGGTTTATAACCGTTCAGAGCTGGAGAAGATAACAATCATCTTTGATTTTGCGTTTTGCATTTCTCATTTTCCACCCTTCACTTTATCACCTGATCACCTTATCATCTTTCCACTAAATTTGATATATTTGTCCTAACAATTAACCCCAGCAGTTATGGCTCTCAAATGCGGAATTGTCGGGCTTTCCCTTGTAGGCAAGACCACCATTTTCAATTGTTTTTCGAACGCCCACGCACAATCCGGAGGCGCCCTGAAATCCAATATAGGCACAATTCATGTGCCTGATCAGCGGCTTCACGAAATCGACAAATTCATCAAAAGTGCCAAAATTGTTCCTGCCACTGTGGAGATCGTGGATATTCCGGGGTTGACCAAAGGCGGAAGCCAGGGCGAAGGCGGGAATAAGTTTCTTGCCGATATCCAGCAAACTGATGCTATCATCCATGTCCTGCGCTGCTTTGACGACGATACGGTGCCTCATATCGAAGGGTCGGTGAACGCAGTGCGCGACCGTGAAATCGTCGACCTGGAATTACAGATCAGGGATCTGGATATGGTTGAACGGAAGATCAACAGGGTGGAAAAGATGGCTAAGTCAGGTGAGCGCGAGCCAAAGCATATCCTCGATATCCTGCATAAAGTCAAAGGCCACCTTGAAAATTTTCAGAATGTCCGCACTTTTAATGTAAGTGAAGAAGATAAAAAGCATATAAGCGATATGTACCTGCTCACGGCCAAGCCGGTCCTGTATGTCTGCAATGTGGATGACGAATCGGCTGCAGGCGGCAACGCTTATTCGGATGAGTTTAAGGGTGAAATGGCAGGCGAGAAGGCTGAAATATTGATCGTGGCCGGCAAACTGGAAGCCGAGATCGCCGAGCTTGACGATATGGAAGACCGGAAAGCTTTCCTGGCCGATGCCGGCCTGGCCGAACCAGGCGTCAACCGGTTATTGCAGACGGCTTATCATCTTCTCAACCTGCAATCATTCTTCACAGCCGGCCCAAAAGAAGTCAGGGCCTGGACGATTCACAAAGGCGAAACCGCGCAGCAGGCGGCCGGCACCATCCACAGCGACTTAGAAAGAGGTTTTATCCGGGCAGAAGTCATGAAGTATCATGATTTTATCCATTACGGCTCGGAACATGCGTTGAAAGAAGCAGGAAAATTTCACATCGAAGGCAAGACCTACATTGTGGAGGATGGAGACATAATGCACGTCAGATTTAATGTTTAACTATTTCAACGTCTTTGATCTCATCAAACTTCGGATCGATGACCCAATTTCCTGACTTATCGATCACACCCCATAATGAACCTGATTTTACGGCTGCATAACCGTTTTTAAATCCCGTGCGCCATCAAACTGGGGCTTTATCGCCCATTCCATTTTCGAATTGAAGAAGCCGAATTTATCATTCTTTCTGCCTCTGGCCAGTCCGTCAGAAAAATCCTCAAACAGATCCGAATCGCTCATATAATGGACCTCGCCGGCTTTATTCAAATAAGCCCATTTATCTCCTGTTTTTATCCGGGCAATGCCGCTCACAGGATCGAAGTTTTTGCCGACATCATATTTCGCCTCAAGCACGTAATCTCCAGTTTGGATTGATATACCCGATGGTTCCCGCCGCGCATTTTGCCCAGGCCATGCCTCCGCTGAAATCCCCTGCGGCAAGGAATTTGGCTTCGATAGCCACTTTTCCGCTGCCATCGACAAAACCCACCTGTCCGTCGTCCTGCTTAAACGAAGCCAGCAGTTCCGAGAAATCATTCAAATCCTTAATGCCCTGCACCGCAACCGGGTATTCGGTTCCCTTTTTATCCAGCACAATAAATTTCCCTTCCTTTTGTACTGAAGCATACCCGCTGTTAAAAGGTGTGACCTCGTCGTAAACGGCATGGATGGCCAGTTTGCCTTCAGTATCAAGGTACCCCCACTTATCATGAAGCTTGACGGGAGCCAGGCCGTCGCTGAAACCCTTCATCCCGAAACCTAATATCTCAATCAATTTAAAGCCATTCACTTCAGTTTGCAGCATCTCACCTTTCAGATTAATAAAATAGAACTGCTTAGTTGCCGGATCGTATATCGGAGCAAGGCCATCCTCGGAAAAGCCTGCGCATTTCCGGTATTTGGCATCAATAATAAGATTGCCTTTCAGATCGGCATAACCCCACTCACCGGAGCCGGTCGGCCTGACCAGGATGACATAGTTCTGGGCGAAAGCGCCGCAGCCCAGCAATAAGACCAGGATTAAGATCAGGGTAACATTCTTTTTCATAGATGTTGAAGATTAAATTCTATATACAAATTTAATCAATAAATTTAAGGAAGCTCCGGAGCAATGCAACAGTTGTCTGCAAAACAGATTATTTGCTTCCAGCCAGCATATTTGTAACTTTATCCCGATCATCCTCAGAAAATCGGCTATCTGCATTGGCAAGATCAATCATATTTTTATACTTATCCTGCTGATAAAAATATGCCAGCACGTCCTTTGCCGCATTGCTCACTTTATAATTCCAGTAGAGATAACCATCGATCAGGTACGAAGCCGACTTTTTATCGAGATAGTTCAATTTCTTCAGTAAGTTAAAGGCATTGATCCTGGTTTCAAACTCATAATTCGGGCCGGCATAGTCCGTCAGTTCCCGCAGGTATTCCCTCTGTTCCGCCTGGATTGCGATTTCCAGCCATTTCATCCTGATATTCATTCCTCTCCATCCGGTTTCATTCTTTGTCGCTTCAAGATAGCGGGGAATATTACCTGGATAATGAGCGGCAAAGCAAGTCCAATGCCTTTTCCACATTGATATAAGAATGGTCCGACAGTAATTTCTCAAGATCAGGCCTGACATTTTCAGGGGCAATTTTTACGTTTTCAACAGCCGCGCGCCGGACAAGAGGATCCTGGTCAGCTATTGCCTGAAGGAAGATGTCGTCATAAAATTTATCTTCTTTACTGAAAAGCTGTTTCAGAATTTCCGCTCGTGTCAGGTGGAAAGTCTCTTTTTTCCAGGCCTGCAGAAGCGTTGTCTCCTTTTTATCTATTGGAAAATCCCTTAATGCGACCAAAGCATCGTACCTGTCGATCATCCCGGGCGCATGCAATGCCTGTGCAGCCCATTCTTCGAAAGTTTTATCGAATTTAACCGTTTTAAGGATTTTCCTGCCGGGATCGAATAATACGAAAGAAACCGTCTTCCCATCCGGATTTTTAACCGCCACTTCACTGTACTCCTCTTCAATCCATTGGGTCTTCCGGTCGGAACTGCCATCATCATAATAAACCTCAAAATTGACGGGCATTTTGAACAATCCGCTCAGATCATTGACCGGCTGCACCTGCCTGACTTTTATCAAGGACTGGCCTGTGCCGTCCGCTAGACTTATCCTTCATCCAGCTCACCTCGTAAGCCGGCTCTCCTCCCCTGCTGATCCACTCGTCAAAGAACCAGTCGATGGATTGGCCCGTAGCTTCATAGACAGCGTCCCTGAACTCATATGTTTCGACTTCGCTGAATGCGTTCTGATTGGTATAACGGCTGATAGATGCTTTAAAGCCATCTTCACCCAAAACATCCCTCATCATATCTAGCACAAGCGATCCCTTCGGGTACCAGCGTGCACGCCCTCCCCTGCTGTGCCCTACCGGGAAAATATCTTTCTTCGACGCCTCCAGCGCTTCATCGGACTCCTGGCTCCGTACCCACTGGTAATAATCGTTTCCGAAAATATGTTTTTCAAACATCTTGGCATAATAAGTCCCAAAGCTTTCGGTAAGCCAGACGTCACACGACTTCTGATGCGAAAGGCAGTTCCCGTACCATTGATGCGCAAGTTCATGGGCATTCACATTCACGTAATTTCTTCCGTCAAAAGCCCGGTCATCCACGGCCAGGTAATCGCCGAATACCGTGGAAGTCGTGGTTTCCATGGCGCCATAGAGGTAATCTTCCACGGGCGTCTCCCTGTATATTTCATAAGGGTATGCCATTCCCGTTTCATCCCTGAAAAAGTCAAACATCTGTTTAGTATAGCGGTATGTTGGCTCGGCGTGGTCCTCCTGCCATGGATAATAACAAAGCTCCAGGGGCAGGCCGTCTGCGGTTTTCTGTTCAAGAATTTCATAATCGCCTATTACCAGGCAGGTTGAGAAAAACGGATGTTCCCGGGACATCTTATAATGCCAGGTTTTGGTTCCATCAGTATTATCTTTTACCGACTCCCTCACACCGTTGGAAAACACCTTGTATTTTCCGTCGAAGGTGATGAACATATCCATAGTCAGCCTGTCGCCGTAATAAGGCAGCCAGTGAAAAGGCCGGTGTGCCCATATTTGCTTGTTGGCCCTCAATGCCGGTTCGTTCCAGCCGATAAAGAACAGGTCATATTTGGGTTTGGATGTGTAAATCATTTTGATCTCAAAATCCTTGTCCTTCAGTAATTTTTCTTTTGAAAGATTATGAATGACCAGGTTATCGCCTTTTTTATCGTATGAAATATTGATTCCCGGGATGATAACTTCGCTGAAAACAATATCCGGAGCCGTAAAAACAATGGAATCAGTGATCATCCGTATAGGTTTGAACGAAAAGGTGACAGTTCCTTCGACAAGTGTATCATAAGGATTTATCTTAAGATTTGCATCCAAATGGGTGATGTCAATGATCCTGTCCTGGGCAGTGGCGCCGGCATCATACAAATAGGTGACGGTTTTCTCCTGCGCGAAAGCTGATTGGGAGTACACAAGCAGGATGAAAAAGGTTTTCAGGGCAAATTTCATGGCTTGAATTTTTGTCGAAATTAAGGAAAATTGAGATGGAGTCTCTTTTGCAAATTATTTCATACATTTATAGGTTCAATTCACCTCTAACCAATTAATAATTAATGCTATGAAAAAGTTAAATTTCCTTTTTACTTTATTGATTGCTCCATCATTGACCGGGTTGCAGGCCCAGGGGCCAACAGTACATAATCCTGAAATTATTACCACCGTAACGGCCGACCAGGTAAGGGCATGGGGCGCCCCGACGGATCAGGCCGCCTCCGGCGTCATTGCCCTGAATTTTGAAGGCATGGGCAACCTGGATGAGATATCGCAATTCTATAATGGCGGCACAAGTAATGATGGCTTTTCGGGGAAAAAATACGGCGTATATTTCAGCAATAATGCCCTGGCCATTATAAATGCCGCTAATGGAGGCTCAGGCAATTTCATCAGCTCTTCCGGATCCAAAACTGCGCTGTTTTTTCTTACCGGAAGCGGTTTTACATTGAGTGCGCCCTCGGGATTCACGAACAGCCTGTCATTCCGGTACACTTCTTCTGCCATCGTCTCCGTGTCTGTATATGACGGTGTTGACGGAACCGGCAACCTGCTCGCATCCCAGCAATTTCAGCCGCTTGTTATGGGAAAGAAAGGTGGGCAAAGATATTTTGATAACTGGAAGCACTCCGTAGTCAATTTTTCAGGTACGGCAAAATCCGTCACGTTTTCAGGCCAGCCGGACCAGTGTGCTTTCGATGATGTAACCCTCGGGAGCGAGTCACCTGGAAAAAACAAAGGCGCTGCCGTATCAGGACAAAATGCCGGGGGAGGAACAATGGAGACCGGAACAGCTGCATTAACCGGTAAAGCCCTGACGGAAAAAGGCAAATGGTTCCTGGAAGGCGCCAGCCGGCTTGGTCTGAGCGCCGGCGGATCAAAATCCAAATCTGATGGTAATGTAATTGACGGTTCGGAATCGAAATATTTCAATTTTGATATCATTCCTAAAGCCGGGTATTTCTTTATCGATAACCTGGTTGGCGGCTTATTCATGGATTTTGAGATCAAAAATGACAGATCCAAAGATGAATCCGGTTATAACAACAAAGAGACAATATTCGTCATCGGGCCATTTGCCAGGTATTATATCCCGATCTGCGATAAATTGCTTCCTTATGCCGAAGGCCAGGTCGGATTTGGCATTGATAATTACAAATCAAAGTACGGTTCCGGTGATTGGTCAAAATCAAAGGAAAGTGTCTTTACATACCGGGTCGGCGGGGGTGCCACATATTTTATCAATGACATTGTAGGGGCCGACCTGTTCCTGGGGTACCTTCATGATTCCTATAAGTTTAAAGATTCAGGCGACGGATCCAGGAGCAGCGGCAGCAAATCGGTCTACGGCGAATTCAATATGCAGATCGGAATCGTCGTGATCCTGGGCAAATAGGACTAACCGGGACTTATTCGTTCCTGAACAGCAGCTTACCCTGCTGCAGGTCAATAACTACAGGCTTTTCCTGTTTAACCGAACCACTGAGGATCATTTTCGAAAGCTCATTGAGAATATTCTTCTGGATGATTCTTTTAACCGGCCTTGCGCCGAACTGGGGATCGAAACCCTGCTCTGCGATCCAATCTGTCGCCTTATCAGTGATCGTCACCGTGATGCCGTTCTTTGACAGCATTTCATGCAGGCGGTTGAACTGCAGCTTCACGACCTCCCTGATCTCTTCTTTTGTGAGGGGCTTGAACATGATGATATCGTCGATCCGGTTCAGAAACTCGGGCGGAATAGTAACTTTCAGAAGATTAAATACCTCCTCGCTTGTTTTTTGCCATAATTCATCCTTATTTTCATCGGTCATCTTTTCAAAACGCTCCTGGATCAAATGAGACCCCAGGTTGGAAGTCATAATGATGATGGTGTTCTTAAAGTTCACCGTCCGTCCTTTATTGTCCGTAAGCCTCCCGTCATCGAGAACCTGCAGAAGGATATTAAAAACGTCCAGGTGCGCTTTTTCGATTTCGTCGAGCAGGATGACCGAATAAGGCTTACGCCGGACTGCTTCCGACAGCTGGCCGCTTTCCTCGTAACCGACATATCCCGGGGGTGCCCCGACCAGTCGTGAAACGGTATGCCTTTCCTGGTATTCCGACATGTCGATCCGCACCATGGCATTTTCGTCGTCGAAAAGATATTCGGCGAGCGCTTTGGCCAGCTCGGTTTTCCCGACGCCGGTGGTACCCAGGAAAATAAACGATCCGATTGGCCGGCGCGTATCCTGCAGGCCCGCACGGCTGCGGCGGATCGCGTCGGCAAGCGCGCTGATCGCTTCCTCTTGCCCGACAACCCTTTTATGCAGCTCTACTTCCAGGTGCAGCAATTTTTCCCTTTCGCTCTGAAGCATCTTGCTGACCGGGATGCCGGTCCATTTTGAAACAATATCAGCAATTTCCTCTGCGCCTATTTCTTCATTGATCATCGGCTTGCCGTTTTGCAGTGCTTCCAGCTTTTTCTTCAATGTACCCAGGGATTCTTCGGCTTCCTTGATCCTCCCGTAGCGCAATTCGGCCACTTTCCCGAAATTACCTTCGCGTTCCGCCCGCTCGGCCTCGAACTTAAAATTCTCGATATCATTTTTACGCTGCTGTATCTTGTCAACGATCTCTTTTTCCGATTTCCACTGGGCCTGGAGCTGGTTGCGCTGCTCATTCAGCGCTGCAATCTCTGCTGAAAGGCTGTTAAGCTTGGCATGATCCTTCTCCCTCTTGATAGCTTCCCGTTCGATTTCAAGCTGGCGGATCTTCCTTTCTGCCACTTCGAGCTCTTCAGGCAGGGAATCGATCTCCAGCCTGAGTTTGGCAGCCGCTTCATCGATCAGGTCAATGGCTTTGTCGGGCAGAAAACGATCTGTAATGTAGCGCTGTGAAAGCTCCACGGCAGCAATGATAGCTTCATCCTTGATCCTGACATGATGGTGGGTCTCATATCTTTCCTTCAAACCCCTGAGAATGGAAATAGCTGACTGTGTATCAGGCTCATCGACCATAACGATCTGGAACCTGCGCTCAAGGGCTTTGTCTTTCTCAAAAAATTTCTGGTATTCCTTTAATGTCGTGGCGCCGATAGCCCTGAGCTCACCCCTTGCCAGGGCCGGCTTAAGTATATTGGCGGCGTCCATGGCGCCTTCGCCGCCTCCTGCTCCCACCAGCGTATGTATCTCATCGATAAACAGGATCACTTCCCCTTCCGATTCGACCACCTCTTTCACGACGCTTTTCAGCCTTTCTTCAAATTCACCCTTATACTTTGCCCCGGCTATCAGCGATCCCATATCAAGGGAAAAAACCTGCTTAGATTTAAGGTTTTCCGGCACATCCCCGTTAACGATCCGGTGTGCCAGGCCTTCTGCTATGGCCGTTTTCCCCGTCCCCGGTTCGCCGATCAGGATTGGGTTATTCTTGGTACGTCTTGATAAAATGTTCAAAACACGCCTGATCTCGTCATCCCTTCCTATTACCGGGTCAAGCTTGCCTTTGCGGGCAAGATCGTTTAAATTCCGGGAAAAGCGGTTCAGGGCGTTATAGGTATCCTCGGCAGTCGGGCTGTTAACGGTAGAACCTTTCCTGAGAGCCTTGATAGCTGCTGTCAGATCTTTCCGGTTAAGTCCGTTGTCTCTTAAAAGCCTGGCAGTCGAATCGTTGCCATCAACTATACCTAACAGGATATGCTCGATGGTCACAAACTGGTCATTAAAATCCGCCAGATGGTTCGTTGCATTCTGCAGTGCACGGGTTGCGTCATTTGACAGAAAAGATTCGCCATCTCCGGTGACCTTCGGATAACCATCAATGATCCGGCCCAATGCAGCGCGAATTATACCGAAATCAGCTCCTGATTTTTGGAAAAGGTAAGGCATGATATTGTCGTCGACCTGGAAAATTCCTTCAAGCAAATGACCTGATTCTATAGCCTGCTGCTGCTTTTGCGCGGCTATCTGGCCGGCCTGCTGGACAGCCTCCTGTGATTTGACCGTGAAATTATTGAAATTCATACATAAATATTTTTGTGACATTATGACTTTGATCTATCACAAAAGTTTTGCCAATAGGAAAAATCAGCTCAAAACTGGAATTTTTGTCATACTATTTTGTGTATTTTTGCCGTTCTTTAAATGAATGATCCAGCCGGCACAAGATGATTAAAATTATTATTACAACATTTATGGCATTGATTGGCTGTAGCCTTTACAGTCAAAATGATTGTAACATATTCATAGGCTACACTGGTGACACGATGGTTTTTCACAATGACACCACCATATGTTTCAACACGAGACTCAGATTATTTACCCAATTCGATACAGCTTATAATTATTTATGGGAACCGGGTGGTCAGACCGGAGTCATATTTGACGTCACGGCAAAAGATACGACCACATATATTCTCCATGTTGTTAGTCACGATAGTACGTTCATATGTACAGATTCGGTCACTATCGGTATTTATCCGAAGGTCATCATTACATTTGAGCAATTGGTTTTTGGATGCCCGCCCGCAGATTCGGCCCAGGCAGATACCATCTGCAAGGCACAGGTCAAGGCCAATGTGACAGGAGGTTATCCGCCATATCATTATAATTGGGGGGATTCAGTGAATGTGAATTATGGCGATTCGACCTGGGCATTGGACCTTTGCGTCAAGCAATCCTATACATTTATAGTCTACTGACACGGTATGTACCTATTCTGAAATATATGATGTGAAACCTTTTGATATGCCGGATATTGTTGTGACTGTGACGCCGGACAGCCTTTTTGATACGAATCCGCAAGCCACGCTTTCTTTTGAGAACAAAACGGCTGATTCAATTCAAATCACCAACTGGACCTGGATTTTCCCGAATGGTACATCCACTAATGAAATCAACCCCACCTACGTTTTTACGACACAGGATTCCCTGGTCAAGTTCACCTATACGACCATTGATAATTGCAATGATACTATCTTCATCCCGATAAGCGTGCAGGAATTCAAACTTAACATCCCCAATGTCTTCACTCCGAATGGCGACGGAATCAATGACCGGTTTGAAATCCCCTATCTGGAGCGCTATATATCGAGTGAGCTTTATGTTTATAACCGGTGGGGCCAACTGGTCTTTAAGGGAGCTAATTATACCGGTAACTGGGATGGAGGAACCTTACCCGATGGCGTTTATTTTTATATCCTGAAAGCCAAGGGATACTGGAAAGAAGATGATTTCAGGGGTTCTGTCTCAATCTATGGCAGTCCGCATTAATTTTTATTGTAATATTTTCAGGATGAAAATTTTCAGGTTGCTGATCATATTGAGCCTTTTGGCAGTCGTATCCTGTTCAGGAGATAAGACCCGTGTTCCTGCCAGTGTGGTCAACATTCCTAATTCAGCCAGCGGCAACAACGACAATAACCTGCTTCCGGTAATTGAATTCAGTACCGTGGAGCATGATTTCGGTAAAATTATCCAGGGCGAGCTGGTCACTTATGCATTCAGGTTCAAAAACACGGGGAAATCCGATCTTGTTATCGCCAGTATCAGCGCTGCCTGCGGATGTACGGCCAGCGAATATCCAAAGACCCCTGTAAAACCGGGGGAAGAAAATTTTATCAAGGTGAGCTTTGACAGCGAAGGAAAAGAAGGATTCCAGAACAAGACCCTTTTGGTGGCTGCCAATACCCAGCCCAGCACAACTACGCTGACTATAAAAGCAATCGTGATATTGCCTGAGAGACAATAAAGAAAACGAAAAACGAAAAACCAATAACCAATAACCAATAACGAATAACCATTAACAACTAACCAATAACAATTACTTACCATGATGAATTTAAATTACATCTTACTTTTTGCTCCCTCAGGAGGAGCACAAGGCACTTCAGGAAGCAGCGGCCTTCTTTCATTTCTCCCCTTAATTCTGATCATTCTTGTTTTTTACCTGTTCTTTATACGCCCCCAGATGAAAAAGAGCAAAGATCAAAAGAAGTTCAGGGAAGCGCTTAAAAAAGGCGACAAAGTCGTTACCATCGGTGGCCTTCACGGCAAAATTGCGGAAATCGACGAGACTACCGTTACGCTGGAAGTCGGTAACCAGATGAGGCTTACCTTTGAGAAATCAGCAATCGCCATGGACACATCGGCCCAGATGGCACAAAATAAATAATTCAATCTTTTGAAGATCAGCTTCATAGATTTAATCAGGTCAGCTTTTGAAAAAAGGGATGCTAAATTCCGGCAAAGGCTTGTAATATTTTTAATTTGCCTGGTCATTTCTGTCATCATCTGGTTTACGATCAAACTATCCGACGATTATGATACGGTGATCCAGATGCCTGTCACGTTTGTCAATCTTCCCAAAAACAGGGCCCTCACATACGCTTCCGACACCATGCTCCAGGTGGAAGTCCTTGACAAAGGGTCTGACCTTTTCCGTATGCTTTATTTTGAAGATGTTCCACGCGTACCTATCAGCCTGAGGTTCCTCCCGCTTTATCAGAAAGGTGGGGCTTATCATGGTTTTATATCTCCTTCTTCAATTATCAATGATATAGAAAGAGAGCAGGACCTTCTCGGCAAGATTGTTTCTGTCAGCCCCGACACTATTTACCTGTCATTCGAACCTGAAAAGTCAAGGAAACTTCCTGTCACGGCAAGTTTTGACCTCACTTTCGAGAAACAGTACATGCGTTCCGGGGCAGTATTGTTCACCCCCGATTGTGTCACCGTCAGGGGACCCGAAAAAATAATTGAGAAATTAGATTCCGTTTCAATTGGTAAAATCAAGCTGGGTCCTTTACGCCAGAACTATACCGGGGAAGTAACTTTTCGTAAGGACAGCATCAACCATGATCTTTCATTCAATCCTTTTTCCGTCACATTTAACATACCGGTTGAAAAGTTCACGGAAGCGGAAATGGAAGTCCCTGTGAAAGTCATCAATACCAACGGATTAAACATAAAAACTTTTCCTGACAAAGTCAGGGTCTTCTATACTGTGGCATTAAAAGATTATCCCAAGGTTGAGGCCGGGATGATCCTGGTTGTGGCTGATCTTTCGAAGGTAAATGTTGCCAGAGAAGATAAGATAAAGATAATGACGGAAAGTTATCCCTCATTTATCCATATCAACAAAACGGATCCTGAAAAAGTTGAATTTATCATCATAAAATAATGCTTAAAGTAGGCCTGACCGGAAATATCGGAAGCGGCAAGACCATCGTCGCCGGGATTTTCAGCAAACTCGGGGTCCCGGTATTTCATGCCGACATCGAAGCTAGGAAACAATTTGAATCGGAGGACATCCTGAATAGTATCATGGAAGTCTTTGGCCCGGCCGTTTTTTCATCTACGGGTCAAGTTCTGAGGCCTGTTTTAGCAGAGATCGTATTCAACGAGCCCGACTTACTCGACAAACTGAACCGGATCATTCATCCCGGCGTTTTTAAAGATTACCGGCGATGGTGCCTGCAATATTCCGCCTCGCCATATACGCTTTATGAGGCTGCAATACTCTTTGAAAGCGGCCATTTCAGGGAGATGGACAAGATCATCTGCATCACTGCGCCTGAGCGGCTGCGGATAAGGCGGGTGATGGATCGTGACAACCTTACACGACAGGAAGTCAAAAAGAGAATGGCGAACCAGTGGGATGAAGAGAGGAAAGAAGCATTGGCGGATTATGTGATAAAGAATGACGGGAGCGAAATGGTCATCAGTCAGGTGATGGAAATACATAAAAAATTAATGCAAAGAGCTTAGGGCTTAGGGCTTAGGGCATAGAGCTTAGGGCTTAGAGCAGGGAAGCGGGGGGGCATGGAGGCGGGCATTTTAAAACAATCAACTTAAAACTCAGAACTAAAACTAAGAACTCAATATGGATAACCTAATATTCGGAATAGGCTCCCGTGTCAGGCATGAGAAGTTTGGCGCCGGTGTTGTCATCCAGGTCTGGCCTGACAATTATGAGATCGTCTTCATGGATCATGGCGTGAAGCAGATCATCCACGGGGCCGAACAGCTTGAAGTGATTGATTACCGAAGCCCGGAAGCCTGACCAGCTCAGCTTCGACAAGGTGGAAAAATTACTCGTGAAAATCCTCCGTAAGTTCTCAGATGTTCAGGAGACCATCCCGATGGGGGAAAAATGGAACGGCGGCAAAATGATCCTTCAGCCGGGAATATCAAGCTTGCAGAGTAAGGAGGTTCCCATTGAAGCCTTTTTCCATAAGATCGTCATGGTCCGCGACAGGCTCAGGGTTATGGAACAGAGGGTAAATGCCAGCAAGCTGACTGATGAGGAAAAAGTTGACATCCAGCAATATATCACCAGGATCTACGGGAGTCTGACCACATTTAATATTCTTTTTGCAGATAAAGAAGATTATTTCGTGGGGGAAAAAAGTTCATAACTTATTTACCGTATTTATGCAACCAAACTTTCGTTTTGGTTGTCTTATCTAACATAATTATTTTCAGTAAAAAAACTCTCCGGAATGGTTACGGCGTTTATAATATGCCGCTTTCCTTATTCAAGTTCCAGTTGCGAATTTTCCGAAATTCCTTAACATAATCTGATATTATGAAGAAGTTCTGCTTTGTTATCGCTATTTTTATTGGCATCCTGGCACAGGGACAAACCTATCTTTACACGGGCTTTGCAAGCGGGTACTGGCCTCCCGAAGGATGGACGCCTTTGCCTTTAGGTCCGCAGTGGTCGCTAAGCCAGACTGACCATGCAGGCGGCCTTTTGCCGGAAGCCCGTTTTGAAGGGTTTGATTATACCGGAATTGCCAGGTTCATATCTCCACTCATTGATATGACAGGAGCCGACACTGCCATACTAAGTTTTCGCTATTTTCCCGAAGTAGACATGACAGATGCCCCTGTGCTGGGCGTTTCGACCCGCAGTGGGGGCGGCACCTGGAATAATGTCTGGGAGACTTTACTGATAAACAGAAATGAGCCACGGCAGTTTGAAGTACTGATCACCGGTGAAGATATAGGTAATCCTGAATTTCAGATTTCATTTTTTCTGAATGGCGATTTTAACAAACTGCAAAATTTTTATCTTGATGATATACGTCTTTATTATCCTGCAACTAC
Source organism: uncultured Bacteroidales bacterium (assembly GCA_963823285.1). GTDB lineage: Bacteria > Bacteroidota > Bacteroidia > Bacteroidales > JAGOPY01 > JAGOPY01. The sequence goes on from CAWGKX010000014.1 coordinate 857,623, forward strand.
GGATGGAAAGCTGGATGAAATCCTGACCCCATCCGATATTGACCTGCCGGCACCGGTAGTTGCCAGCGTAATAAACCTCGGGAATACTACCATAACAGAAGTGGGTGTAGTCTGGTTATCTAACCTGGGTATCAAACACGATTCACTGTTCACAGGGTTAAACCTTGGTATGTGTGAAACTTTCACCTTTGAATTCAACCGCTGGTGGGTATCTGATTTCGGTAAAAATAATCTTAAGATGTGGATCTATTCAGTCAATGGCGGAGTGGATCCATACCACCCCAACGATACGCTGATCAAAAGCATCAATTACATGATTCCTCTTCCTGCGAGACTGCCATGTTTTGAGGAATTCACCAATTCCAACTCCTTTGATTGCGGATTAATTGATAATCGCTTTGTCCCATGGTGTGAAAACCATCCGGTTGAAACAGTTCTAAGATATCCCACCAATGCTAACGGATATATCGACCCTTATTTTACGCCCGAAATTGACGAAAGGAGAAATTATTACTCGGTTGAATATCTTCCCAGAACTTTCTGCAACGGGAAACTCGCAACGCTGATAGACACTAATGAAATTCAAATAGCTTATGATTCGGCTTTGAAGCTTAGCTCCAATTTTGATATTCTTTCCACTTTTACTCTTGTCACCGACACAATCCAGGTTAATACCAATATTTTTCCGCATGAATCTCTTTTTGGTTCAAAGGTCTATACGGTTGTACTTGAAAAGACAACGACCGGTAACACCGGGCAAAACGGCATAACCGAATTTCATAACGTGGTGATGAAGATATTCCCCGACGGTGATGGCGAATCGACGGACTTTTTTGGCGGGATACCTGTTAACCAGTCGTACTGGGTTGACCTTGATTCGACATTCGTGGAAGATAGCACCGATTTGATGGTAGCTGTATTTATTCAATCGGACTCAACGAAAGAAATCCTGCAATCGGCATATGGAATGGAAGATATTGCCTATTCATCTGAAAACCGCTTAAGTATGATCTATCTCGATGGCATGCCGTTGAATGGATTTAATCCGGATACTTATGTTTATGACGTGGAACTCCTCTCAAATTCGGTTGAATCTCCTGTTGTGACCGGAACCACCATGCAGGACAGCGCCTGGATGATCATCAGCCAGGCGTTCGAGCTTCCCGGTTCCGCCGTGATAGACGTCTATCCTGAAAGCCTTGCCGGGCTGAAAAGGTATATTGTCAACTTCAGCCTGATCATGAATATAAATGATCCCGGAACCCCGACGGTCATGGTTTATCCTAATCCAGTCAGTGAAAAACTATTCATCTCAGGGATTGAAAATGCCCGGGTAAAACTTTATTCCATTGATGGGAAAATTATACTTGAGGAGGAAAGGTGTTTTGAAAACACGATTGATCTTTCAGGCGTGCAAATGGGAATCTATATCCTGAACCTGACTGATAAGGAAGGGAATATTGTGATGAAAAAGATCGTTGTGATGTAAGTTGCAGCTTAAATCGAAACCTGGTAATCCCTCAGCGCCTCATTCAACGAAGTTTTCTTGTCTGTCGATTCATTTCTTTTCCCGATGATCAAAGCGCAGGGAACCTGGTAAGACCCGGCAGGGAACGTTTTCGGGTAAGTCCCCGGGATAACGACACTGCTGGCAGGAATTATCCCTTTGTACTCGGCAGGTTTTGAGCCGGTCACATCAATGATCCGGGTCGATGCGGTGAGTATGACGCCGGCTCCGAGCACGGCTTCCCTTTCCACCCTGACCCCCTCGACCACAACACACCTTGAACCAATAAAACAATCGTCTTCTATAATCACCGGAGAAGCCTGCACGGGCTCCAGCACTCCGCCTATACCAACTCCCCCGCTCAGGTGGACATTTTTCCCGATTTGTGCACAGGAACCGACCGTCGCCCAGGTATCGACCATAGTACCCTCATCAATATAAGCGCCGATATTCACATATGATGGCATCAGAATCACACCACGTGCAAGGTAAGATCCATAACGGGCAACAGCCGGCGGCACGACTCGAATACCTGTTTCCCTGTAATTTCTTTTCAACGGTATCTTATCGTGAAATTCAAGCGGACCCGCTTCAGTCGCTTCCATCTCCCGTAAGGGAAAATAAAGAATAACGGCCTTCTTGACCCATTCGTTCACAACCCATTTGCCATTTATAAATTCCGCAGCCCTCAATCTCCCCTCATCCAATAACCCGATCACTTCCTCAATCGCTTTTCCTGTCTCGGGTCTCTCCAATCTGCTTCGGTCCTCCCAGGCTCCTCCGACTATATGAATGATCTGCCTGTACATAACGTTCTCTTTACCATTCAAAGGTAATCAACTTCTTCTTATTTTTGCACGCGTTTAAAAGCGGAAAAACTCATGGGGCGCATTATGGCCATCGATTACGGAAGAAAAAGAGTAGGTATAGCGGTTACGGATGAACTGCAGCTCATCGCGAACGGCCTTGCCACCGTGCCTGCCCACGAGATTTTTACTTTTCTCAAAGATTATTTTCAAAAAGAAAAAGTAGATATCATCGTAGTGGGCGAACCAAGGCAAATGAACAATCAACCTTCAGAATCGTTACAGTTCATCATACCGTTTGTCAGCAGGCTGAAAAAGGAATTTCCAAATATTACTGTTGATATGGCTGATGAACGTTTTACTTCAAAAATGGCTTTTCAAACTATGATTGACGCAGGCTTAAAGAAAAAGGACAGGCAGAATAAAGAGCTGGTGGATACCATCAGCGCCACCATCATCCTTCAGTCTTATATGAGCGGGAAATCAATCCGTAAAAACCAGGAGGACAATTAAATGATTTTACCCATTTTAGCTTATGGCCATCCGTTATTACGGAGAATAGCCCCCGAAATTGAACCAGACTATCCGGGCCTCGACGAACTCATCGCGAATATGTTCGATACGTTATACCAGTCGGAAGGAGTAGGCCTTGCCGCGCCTCAGGTCAACCATTCCGTCCGGCTGTTCATCATAGACGCAAGCCCCTTTGAAAAGGACAATCCTGATCTTAAAGGGTTTAAGAAAGTTTTCATCAATCCTCATATTATTGAAGAGACAGGAGAAGAATGGAGCTTTAACGAAGGCTGCCTCAGCGTTCCCGAAATCCGTGAAGACGTGATGAGAAAACCCCATATCAGGATTCAATACGAGGACCGGGATTTCAAATCTTATGATGAAGTTTATGACGGGATACTGGCCAGGATCATCGAGCATGAATATGACCACCTTGACGGCAAATTGTTCGTCGACCGCATCAGCCCCCTGAGAAAAATACTTTTGAAAAGGAAGCTGAACGAGATTTCCATGGGGAATGTCGAAGTAAGTTATAAGATGATTTTCCCCGGCAAAAAAAAGAAAGTTAAGGTCAAATAACAACAATGTCCTGATAATGCCCGTTACATAATAAAAAATATATGAAACCTTCCCGTTTGTTTTTTATACTGGTTATCCTTACTGCGATCTCGGTTTCCTGCGGCCGCGATCCGAAAGCTAAAATCAAAGGCCTCGAGAAAAAGATCAGCGCAGAGAATTTCACGCTGGATGAAAACGGGATGAAAACGGCCGATGAACTGATACAGGCTTACATCAGCTATGCCGACAGCCACAAGGACAGCCCGGATGCGCCTGATTGTCTTTACAGCGCGGCAGATCTTTCGTTGAACATCAACAAAAGCAAAGAATCGCTTGATCTTTACAACAGGATCATTTACCAGTACCCCGATTATAAAAAAGCGCCCGAATGCCTTTTCCTGGAGGGTTATATTTACGAGAATTACTTCCAGCAATTCGGCAAGGCCAAGGAGATCTACGAATCATTCCTGGCTAAATACCCCAATCATGATTTTGCCGATGACGCCAGGATTTCGATTGAAAATATGGGGAAAAGCCCGGAGGAACTGATCAAGTCTTTTGAAGAAAAGAACAAACTGCAAAAGGATACTGTCAGCATTTAGAGCAAGTTCGCGTCCTGTCACAATTATTTCCCCTTTTATTATTTGCCAGACGATTTTCTTTGACTCATCATCAATTGGGGCGAGTCGGCCTATTTAATCAAGTCCAGCCCGATCCGGCATTCCAGGCACTTTTTCAGATCACAGTAATTGGTCTTCAGTTCCAGCAAAGCCTGTGATTGTGAAGCCGATTCCGGTTTAATTCCAAATTGAGCAAACTTGTTCAAGACAGAATTCGACTCTGCGGGGATCGAACCCAGCAGCGCAAAAGCCTTATCCTGGTAGCGGACCTGCCCTTTCAGCTTTCCGTAAACGAATAAAAACGGAATGACATTATTGATCATGATCAGTCCGACTGTTGAGGCAGAAATCGATTTTCCCATATTTTTCGATTCCCGGTCGAAATAATAATGCTCTTTCCAGTAATCGCTGACGCCGACTTTAAAGAAGTCCAGCATTTTGTCATATTCCGTATTTTCTATGATCTCGCTGAAAAAATGGGAGCGCAGGTGGATCATCATGGCCAGTTGCGCGATCCTGATCGTCGGGAAATTGTTCGGCCTCAGGCGCATGAATTTCCACAAATGCCCGGGGATCGGCTTAAGTGAAAATTTATGCTTCAGATGCTGGTATTCTTTCTTCAGTTTTTTCGGGTATTCTCCCCTGTATCTTCCCTCCAGCAGGCCGGCCTGGCCAAACAGCATAGCTTCGACCTGGAACAACTGATCTTTATGCTTCTCAAGATATTGGACCGGCGTATGGCGCGCCAGTTGCTCAAAGGGCTGCTTATTGATCCGGAAGCCAAGGGTGGAGGCCAAAGCCTGGAAAAAAGCCTGGTTCCAGTCGTTGCCTGTAAATTCCAGCAGGCTTTCCAGTTCCCCCGATTTTCTTTCCAGCCTTAAAACAGAAAGAGCCGTCAGCCAGTCATGGATCACAATACTCCTGACTTCCGGCAGCCGGAAGGCGCAGGGAATCCAGAGATGGTTATTCAGGAAAAAGTTATAGGTCTCATAAAGGTCAGGGTGCAGGATCTCTTTCAGCGCCAGGGCCGGGATCGGTTCTCCGCTTCGGCGCCTTATCGCCAGGTCATCTTCAAAGACAACATGCAGGATGATATTGTCATAGGCTTCATCGAGCTGATGCCGGTGGCGTGTCCAATCGGACGAGCGGACATGGATCTCGACGTTCCCCGCCCATAGCGTTTCACCTACCCGCACCTGTGCGTTTACAAAGTCAGGCCCTGAATCAGTATTATGTTCCCCCGGCTTGATAATCTGAATCTTCTCCCCTGCCGTGGTATGATAATTCTGTTCCGTAAGTCTGAATTTCCAGATAAAATGTAAAAAATCTTCCGTCATAATAAACCTTTTTATTGTTTATCCGGAAAAAGGATGAAATATACCCGGTCGGGGAAAAGTTTTTTTTCATTTGACGATATGACGATGTTCAATGTTCAATGTTCAATGTTCGATGTTCAATGTTACAGGTGCTAACGGCAAGGTTGATAATTACAAAACAATGAACCTTTATCAATAAATTACCGTATAAGCACAATATGCATTTATATATTTTCAAACTTTATTGTCATAAACAAGTAATTTTAATATTTTTGTCAGGAATGAACTAAAACCCGGTGAGTTAACTTATGGATCTCGTTGCAGAAAATCTTCAAAAACTTGAAGAAAAAATAAGACAACTTACTGAGGATCACCAAAAAATTAAAACTGATAATGATTTTTTGATCAAACAATCGGTCGTACAACAACAAACAATTGAAGAACGAAAAATAGAAACTGAGAATTTAAGAAAGCAAATCCAGGCGTTGAAGATTGCCAGATCCGTCGAATTGAACCATGAAACGGGTAAGGTAAAAGACAAGATTCGGGACCTGGTGCGGGAAATTGACCGGTGTATTGAACTGTTAAACAAATAATTGATAATGAAATTAGTTTAGAACATGGAAGAACTTACCATTACGGTAATTATTGCAGAAAGGCCTTACAGGTTAACCATCAAAAGGGAAGAAGAGGAAATAATCCGGAAAGCTGTCAAGGAAATTGATCTGAGGATCAAGGAATATTCCGAACACTTTGCCTTTAATGATAAACAGGACCTGATGGCTATGGTATTGCTGCATTACGCTTCCACCGTCCAGAAACTTGAAAGTGACATTTCATCCAAAGAAAATATGGTTATAGCACAGCTGCAGAAAATGGAGGAGCTTATAACACATAATCTTAATTAACAGTTCAGTCCCAGGAGTTCTTTGAATAATACATATTAGAAATTTACCCGCGTTGGTCTGATTCCGGCTTGATGAATTAATTTATCATAAGCTGATATTATTTGGGGATGTCCCAAACTTATGGATCAATAGCGGGATTTTTTATAAACACAAGTAAACTTAATCATATATACTTCTAATCATTAATGAACCATGAACCAAATTATAATGTATCTATTGGATGGATTGGCAGGACTGGTAATTGGTGCAGTGGTCGGATCTTTGATAATACGTAAGCTCAATGCCAAGAGACTAGAGAGTTTGATGCACGAAGCAGAAGAAAAAGCCGAAGTAATTAAAAAAGAGAAGATACTGCAGGCCAAGGAGAAGTTTCTGGAGATGAAGGCAGAACATGAAAAAGCCGTCAACGAAAGAAATAACACCGTCCAGATAAATGAAACCAGGCTAAAACAGAAAGAAAGCCAGGTCTCACAAAAATATGAAGAAATCCAGCGTAAACAGACAGAACTTAATGCCATCAGGGATAACCTGAACAACCAGCTGGAAATCGTAACTAAAAAGCAGTCGGAATTTGACCGGGCCATCAGTGAACAGGTTGAAAAGCTGGAAACAATTGCCGGCCTTTCTGCTGCCGAAGCCAAGGAACAGATCATAGAAACGCTCAAGGAAGAGGCAAAGGCTGACGCACTCGTATTTATCAAGGATACTATTGAAGAATCAAAGATCACTGCACAGCGCGAGGCAAAGAAGATTGTAATTGAAACTATCCAGCGCACTGCCGCGGAACATGCGATCGAAAACACCGTATCGGTTTTCCCGCTGGAAAACGATGATATCAAGGGCCGTATTATAGGTCGTGAAGGCCGTAATATCAGGGCGCTTGAATCGCTAACAGGTGTGGAGATCATCATTGACGACTCGCCTGAAGCCATTATTTTATCAGGTTTTGACCCGGTCAGAAGGGAAATCGCCAGGTTATCACTTCATAAGCTGGTGACTGACGGCCGGATCCACCCGGCCAGGATCGAGGAAGTCGTGGCGAAAACCACCAAACAGATTGAGCAGGAAGTGGTCGAGGTGGGTAAAAGAACCTGTATCGACCTGGGCATACATAACTTACATCATGAGTTGATGAGGATGATCGGCAGGATGAAATACCGGTCCTCCTATGGCCAGAACCTGCTGGCACACTCGATCGAAGTGGCCAAGCTCTGTGCGACAATGGCGGCAGAGCTGGGATTAAACCCCAAGATGGCAAAAAGGGCAGGATTACTGCACGATATCGGGAAAGTGCCTGACAATGAGCCTGATCTGCCTCATGCAATACTGGGTATGAAGCTCGCTGAAAAATTCAAGGAGCATCCCGAAGTATGTAATGCCATTGGCGCCCACCATGATGAGATCGAAATGGAGTCCCTGATCGCACCAATTGTCCAGGTTTGCGACGCCATCTCAGGCGCGCGGCCGGGGGCGCGGCGTGAAGTGGCTGAAGCCTATATCCAGCGGCTTAACAAGCTCGAGGACCTCGCACTCTCTTACCCTGGCGTAGTGAAAACTTACGCTATCCAGGCAGGCCGTGAACTCAGGGTAATCGTCGGAGCCGAAAAGGTTTCGGATAATGAGGCCAGTAAGATATCATATGAGCTTTCAAGGAAGATCCAGGATGAAATGACGTACCCCGGCCAGATCAAGATTACCGTGATCAGGGAAACCCGGGCGGTCAATTATGCGAAGTGATCTATCGAATTTCTTCTATCACGGAACCACTGTCAAACAGCGTAATAATATCCCCTGTTTTCAGGTAAGTATCTCCGTGCGGGACGAATTTTTCCATAAGCGCTGATGAATTTTTTTACTTTAGCCATCTGTTTAAGGCAATCAGGCGTATCAGTTAAATAAAATCCAGGTATAAAATGGCAGCAGAAGGCCAGTTTAAAAAATCCCTCAATCTCTTCGATTCTGCAGCGATTACCATGGGTTCCATGATCGGATCAGGGATATTCATAGTAAGCGCCGATATTGCAAGAAATGTCGGCTCGCCGGGATGGCTTCTCATGGTATGGGGAATAACCACTGTCATGACTGTCATGGCTGCACTAAGTTACAGGGAATTGGCGGGAATGCTGCCTCATGCCGGCGGTATCTATGTCTACCTCCGGGAAGCGTACTCACCCTTATTTGGCTTCCTTTACGGCTGGACTTTCTTCCTGGTCATTCAATGCGGGACAATCGCAGCGATAGCCATGGCTTTCGCAAAATTTACAGGCGTGTTGATACCGGCGATATCCGAACAAAATAACCTGCTGAATTTCGGCTTTTTCAGGTTTAATTCAACCCAGCTTCTTGCTATCATGATGATCCTGTTCCTGACCTGGGTAAACACCAGGGGGATCAAGGAAGGCAAGCGGGTCCAGAATGTCTTTACTTATTCCAAGGTCCTTATTCTTCTGGCCTTTATCATCATTGGTATTTTTGTTGCCAAAGCCACTCATTTCAGTGTTTTCACCTCGCCGGGTTTCTGGAATGCCGAGCGGGTAGATGTTAAAGAAATTTTTAACGGATCAATACCTGTCAAAGAATATACACATATACCGATTAAAGGATTCTCAATTCTTGTCGCTGTGGCCATGGCAATGGTAGGTTCTCTGTTCTCGGCTGATGCCTGGTACAATATTACTTATACTTCCGATGAAGTGATCAATCCCAGGAAAACGATTGGCCGGAGCCTTTTCCTTGGTACTCTTACGGTCTGCCTTATTTACTTCCTGGTAAATGTCGTCTATATCATAGCGCTGCCGGTCAGGGGAATCCCAGGCGGGGCCAGTGTCATTGAAAGAGGCATCCAGTTTGCCAGTGAAGACAGGGTCGCTACGGCTGCCATCGACGGGATATTCGGGAAAAACGCCGAATTGCTCATGGCTGTCGTGGTCGTTATTTCAACTTTCGGTTGCAACAATGGAATCATCCTTGCCGGTGCAAGAGTGACCTTTGCTATGGCCAAAGACAGGTTGTTTTTTAAAAGGACCGGCGACCTAAGCAGCAAAGGGGTACCCGCGTTTGCTCTCTGGATCCAGGCCGGTTGGTCCACTATTCTCTGTATGACAGGTAATTACAGCCAGATGCTTGATTATGTGACTTTTGCTGTCCTGCTCTTTTTTATACTGGTTATCCTGGCCATCTTTGTTCTCAGGAAAAAACACCCGGAATGGGAACGGCCTGCAAAGGCTTTCGCTTACCCCGTCTTCCCGGTAATTTATATAGCCGCGTGCCTGCTTATCATCATAATCCTGCTGATTTACAAACCATTATTCACATGGCCCGGACTGATAATCGTTCTTTCAGGCGTACCGGTTTACTATTTGTGGAGGAGACGAGTTACAGTTTAGCCATTAAGGCATTACGCAGAAAGCATATTGTTTATCCTATCCTGTACCAGGCTGGCCAGCTCGTCACTGCTGTAATTCAAAGGATAGATCGGCGGGGCAAAACTGACCCTTATCTGCCTGAAAGGGACCGGAAATATTGCTTTGCCGCGCATGGCCGGGTATGCGCCTGTTATAGCAACGGGCACGACAGGAATGTTCAATTCTTTGCTTAAAATGGCAAAAGTTTTCTTGAATTCACCGAGGTCACCTGTTTTTGTCCGCGTTCCCTCGGGAAAGATAACGATATTTTTACCCTTTTTCAGAACTTCTGCAAGTTTTTGAATGGATTCTTTCAGGTCCTTATTGATATCCATCACGATGACATTATTCGTGCTGGCTACGAACTCCAGGAAACGGTTGTTCACATGCTTTTTCTTGGCATAGAAATAACTGTTTTTCAGCGTTTTCATCTTAAGTGTGGCAACAATATACAGGCCATCAAAAAAGCTCTGATGATTGGGAGCGATGATGCATGGCCCTTCCGGCAGATTATGCCTGCCATCTATCTTCAACCGGGAATAAACCGAAAAAAATCCCCTTGCGGAATTTTTTATCACTGCCAATGTGGGCCAGGTTTTAGGAAGCTTTACATGGACTTTCTCTTTCAGGGCTGCTGCCCAGCTGGTCACATCTTCATGATGCCACCGTTTATTGTTTCGGATATGATCTACCAATGACCTGACCGAAGGGAACTTCGGCAGATTCTCTTCTTCAATTTTCACCCCGAAGGTTTTTTCGATAAAGTCAATGAGACTGAGTTTGCCCAGAGAATCAAGCGCAATATCGAACTCCAGGTGGTCATCAGGGGAAACAGTCATATCCACCTGGCTTTCCAGAAATGATTTCACTGCCAGGTATTCTTCTGAACCCGCTTCCGCATAGGGTTTTTCAGTTTTCCAGGCTTTATCCTCCATCAATTCTTCCAGTTTGTACCGTTGTATTTTGCCAAGCCGTGTCCTTGGAAGTTCCTGCTTCACCAGTGAAAACTTCATGATTCGCTTATAGGAAGTAAGCTCGCGGTTAAAATCGGGAATAACCTTCTCACGAAAATAATTTTCCGGGTCCGTCACCCCTTCACCGGAAAGCTTTTGATAATCAGGAAAGATAATTGCATAAAGATTATCATGATGAAGAAATACCCCTGCTTCTTTAACTCCTGGGACATTTTTCTCAAGTTTTGTCTCCAGTTCGACCGGATTGACATTCTTACCATTGGGCAGGACGATGATCTCCTTTTTACGTCCTGTGATACGCAGGTAGCCTTTTTCATCTATTTCGCCCAGGTCGCCGGTATAAAGCCAGCCATCCTTTAGTACTTCAGCCGTTTCTTCAGGCCTGTTGTAATATCCCTTCATGATATTCGGGCCTTTGGCGACAATTTCCCCATTCCTGATCTCGACTGTCAAACCCGGCAGAGCCTGCCCGGTCGTGCCTATAATTACTTTGCCGGGCCTTGGAAATGTTATCATTGGCGCAGCTTCCGTCATTCCATAACCTTCCATTACTTCAAATCCCAGTGTCTCGAAAAATTTGCCGGCTTCCTTATTTAAAGCCGCTCCGCCTGCAACCATGATCTCGAGGTGCCCTCCGAGACCCTCGTGCACTTTTTTGAAGATCTTTTTAGCAAGCCACTTGCTATGCGACAAATTGACCACCCGGTAAAATATCTTTCCGATGGCTTTGGCATCGATCTTTGCCCTGATCCCTTTGTAAAGCAGTTCATAGAGCCGGGGTACGCCGATCATGATCTTCACCTGGTTGTTTTTCAGGGTTTCGAGGATGTCAGAAGACTGCATGGACGGCGACATGACGATGCATCCCCCGCTTGAAAGCGGTGCCAGCATAGACCCGGCAAGCGGGAAGATATGATGTAACGGAAGAAGCATAAGTACCGGCCGTTCGGAATTGAAAATCTTCACATCTTCCGTAACAGCTTTAATATTTGCAGACAGGTTCCTGAAGGTCAGCATAACGCCTTTCGGGCTGCCGGTCGTTCCTGAAGTATATATGATCACAGCCGTTTTATCAGTAACATCGGGATTTTTCCAGGATACGGCCCCGGGATTTTCTTCCTTCGGTATATCTTCAAAGTAAATGATCACGGGAGAATATTCCAGTTTGCCGGTCATTTTATCCCAGGTATTGCTCACCCCCCGGCTGGCAAGAATAAGTTCCGGGCGGCAATCGTTCAGGATATAGGCCGCGTCTTCTGCAGATGAGAGAAAATCTACCGGGACAACAATGGCATTATTTTGCCAGACAGCAAAAAATGCATATATCCATTCGGGACGATTTTCAGAGAAAATTGCAATCTTATTATATCCTTTTCCTGAGAAAATCCGCGCATAGTTTTGAATTTTGTGAAAAAGCTCGCGGTAAGTAACCGTCTGATCTTTAGAGATCAGGGCTGTTTTGTCAGGATAATTGGTATTGATCATCAGGGAGGAGCATAATGTAAGATAAGTGCAAAGATACGACAAATTAAATTCCAAATTCCAAGCTCCAAATTCCAAACAAATTCCAAGCACCAAATTCCTAATTCCAAACAAATACAAAAAATCAAATTCAAAATATTGTTATATCTGAAATATGATTAGCTAATGTCATTTTTTGTAAAACTATTCAAACTGATTTTTTCAAAATGGCAGAGAGGATATTTCTGATCTCCGCGGTTTCTTTTATTAAGGATTCACAATTATTTTTAATCTCTGGTCTTAAATTATTGGTTTTGATAATAATATTTAGCCAGTAGATTGTTTCCTTTGCCTCTTTCCTGTTAATTCTGATTCTCATAATGAAGTCTTTTTTACTCAATGCTTCATTGGCTTCTATATAGTTTGCCCCTACTGATCCTGATGAGCGAGCCAGTTGCTTTGCATCTTCATAATTTGAAATAGTTTTTGGCAGTAAATGGATGAATTGTCTAGTTGCAACTGCCATCTTTAGCGTTCTTTCTTCCAGATCATACATATAATTAATGATATTACTTGTTTCATAAGCTTAATCCGCTTTTTATAAAATTATACCCGGTTTTGAATTTAATTTTTTGTATTTGTTTGGAATTTGGTGCTTGGAATTTGGGCACTGCTTGGTGCTTGCCCGCCCGACTAAACGATTTCAGTCCTGCCCGAATGATTCCGGTCAGGCGGGCGTTCGGGCGGGGAATTTGGAATTTATAGCATTTTATTTCATGACAATCATTATTTAATTAATGGAATTTCTATTTTTGATCGAATAAAGGTAAAACTCCCGCTTATGGCAAAAAAACTCTTCGTTACCAAACCGATTGAAGACATTTTAAAGGAATCGGAAGTTAAGACCGGGCTGAAAAGGACCCTGACGGCTACTAATCTTACCACGCTCGGGATCGGTGCCATCATCGGGGCCGGCATCTTCGTCATCACAGGCCAGGCTGCGGCTCAATATGCGGGGCCAGCCATTCTCATTTCTTTCATCATCTCCGGTATTGCCTGCGCTTTTGCAGGCCTTTGTTATGCGGAATTTGCCTCCATGATCCCAATCGCCGGAAGCGCATACACCTATGCTTATGCCACAATGGGAGAATTTTTTGCCTGGCTGATCGGATGGGACCTTATCCTGGAATACCTCTTCGCTGCTTCGACCGTTTCCGTCGGCTGGTCAGGATATGTGGTCAGCTTCCTGCACGATTTTGGATTAAATATACCTGCCTATCTTACAGCGGCCACCGGGACCACACTGATCAACGTGCCGGGTACCGGATGGGTGCAGGAAACCAGTAACCTGCTGAAACATCTTGCCGCAACTGGCGTCGATGCATCAGCACTTGCCCAGCAGGTTGCGTGGTTCAACCTTCCGGCCATGTTTGTAATAGCACTGCTGACAGCCCTTTTGGTGATCGGTATAAAGGAATCGGCCAATTTTAATAACGTCATGGTCATTGTGAAAGTCTCGGTGATCATTGTGTTCATAGCTATAGGTTTCTTTTTTGTAAAAAATGCCAACTGGAGGCCGTTTATTCCTCCTAATACCGGCGAATTCGGGCACTTCGGATGGAGCGGGATATTCCGGGCGGCCGGTGTCATATTTTTTGCATACATCGGGTTTGATGCTGTTTCTACGGCTGCGCAGGAATCTAAGAATCCGCGGAAAGATATGCCGGTCGGAATTATGGGTTCCCTCGGCATTTCTACCGTACTCTATATCCTGGTCGCAATTGTTCTGACAGGTATTGTCAGTTATACCGAGCTGAACGTAGCCGATCCCATGGCGGTTGGCGTCAATTCCTTGGGTACAGGCATGTTCTGGCTCCGGCCGATCATCAAAGTTGCTGCAATAGCCGGACTTAGCTCCGTGATTTTAGTGATGATGCTCGGTCAGCCGCGTATTTTCTATTCAATGTCGAACGACGGCCTGCTTCCGCCGGTTTTCTCTAAGGTTCACCCGAAATTCAGGACCCCTTATGTCAGCACAATACTTACCGGCTGCGTGGCACTTATCTTTGCAGGAATCCTGCCGATCAGCGTATTGAGCGAACTGGTATCGATCGGCACCTTGCTGGCTTTCGTTATCGTTTGCATCGGCATCATTGTGCTGAGAAAGACAAAGCCAAATATTCCAAGGCCGTTCCGGACACCATGGGTGCCTCTCATCCCGATCCTGGGAGCAGTGGTCTGCCTGGCGCAGATGGTTGCCCTGCCCTTCGGCACATGGCTCCGGCTGCTGGTCTGGATGGGCATCGGGTTCATGATCTATTTCACTTACAGCGTGAATCATAGCAAATTCCATAAACCGGGATTGTAAATATTTTTTTTCAACCGGGTATTTTTTTCATTTTTCCGGATCAATCAGTAATGATAGACCGGATCAAGGATTACTTTTCATTTAATAAAAAAGAACAGCGGGGTTTGATCATCCTGCTGGGGCTTATGCTATTGTCATTGTCAATAAACATCTTCCTGCCACGATTTATGCCTGTAAAAGAGTTTGACATCGCCCCTTTTCAGCAGGAAGTTGCAAAATTCATGGCATACAGTGAAAAAATGGATTCAGTAAAGGAGATAAAACCTCAGAAATTTTCAAATAAAAACTGGAAAGAAGAAGTGCCCGTTCTTACCGTATTCATTTCCTCCCCGTTTTATTTCGACCCGAATGAATTGACCGAACAGCAATGGACAGATATGGGGATGAAGCCGAATGTCATCCGGAATATCATACGCTACCGGGAAAAAGGCGGCTCATTCCGGGATAAGGAAGGCTTCCGGAAGATATACGGGCTGGATGATTCGGTCTATTCCATCCTTGAACCCTATATACGGTTTGCTGAGGCAGAAACAAAAAATCCAAAAACAAATCCCGATACGAATCAAAATAAATATAAACCCTACCCGGAAAAAAAACTTAAAGAATATAAGCCGGATACAGCAATGATCGATCTGAATTCGGCAGATTCAGCCTCCCTCCTGTCATTGGACGGCATCGGACCATATTATGCCGGAAAGATCATCAAATATCGTGAGCGACTGGGCGGATATATCAGGACAGAGCAGCTACTCGAGATAAAAGGAATGGATAGCACGCGCTTTGAGCAGTTCAGGAACCGGATCAGGGTTGAACCGGTTCAGCTCCGAAAGATGGACCTCAATCAAACCACGTTTAAAGAAATGCTCAGACATCCTTATTTCGAATATAATTTGGTGAAGGCCATTTTCAATTATAAAGATCAGATAAAGGCGTATGATTCGGTCGGGCAGCTAAGGAAGATCCCCGTGATGTATGAGGAATTGTATCAGAAGATTCTTCCTTACATGGAAGTGAAGTAAATTCCAAATTCCAAATTCCAAATTACAAATTCCAAACAAATTCCAAGCACCAAGCACCAAAATCCAAACAAATCCCAAGCAACAAGCTCCAAATTCCAAACAAATTCCAAGCACCAAATTCCAAGCATCAAACAAATTCAAAAACTCAAATCCAAAACTCAACTCAAAACTGTTTGGGATTTTGTTTTTGGATTTTACGTTTTGTTTGTAATTTGGAATTTGGAATTTGGAATTTATTAATATTGTCAGAAATATTAAACTACCACAATGACAAAACTTAGCCGGGTTTTCCGCAACTTTCCCCGTGCTTTCTGGGTAGCCAACAGCATGGAGCTCTTCGAACGCTGGGCCTGGTATGGCATGTTCCTCGTCCTTCCTCTTTACCTGACCGGCTCGACAGAGACCGGGGCACTTGGATTTTCCCAGGCGCAGAAAGGCCTGCTGACGGGGACGGTCGTGATGATCCTCTATTTTCTTCCGACTTTTACCGGTGCAATTGCCGACAGGTTCGGCTATAAAAAGATCCTCATCCTCGCTTATATTATCCTTATTTCCGGCTATTACCTGATGGGAATGGTAAGAAGTTACGCTGCGCTGTGGGTCGTCTTTCTTTATCTCGGTGTCGGTGCGGGCTTGTTCAAGCCGGTAATATCGGCTACTGTCAGAAAAAGTACGAACGAAAAAACCTCTTCCATCGGTTTCGGAATCTTTTATATGATCGTGAATATCGGGGCATTCGTAGGGCCAATATTCGCGGCAAAATTGCGCGAGGTAAGCTGGAGCTTCGTCTTCATCATGTCGGCCATCGTTATTGGCATCAACCTTCTTCTGGTTATTTTCTTCTTCGATGAGCCGCCCCTGGAAAAGAAAAACGAGCCCCTGTTCAAGTCAGTCATTCAGATATTCCGGAATATCGGTTCTGCCCTGAGTGATCTTAAGCTGCTTATTTTCCTGATCATAATTATAGGCTTCTGGTCGATGTACAACCAGCTTTTCTACACCCTGCCGGTATTCATCGATCAGTGGCTCGACACCTCCCCTATCTATAATCTTCTGGATTCCATTTCGCCTTCCCTGGCAAGAGCCATAGGCACGCCAAAAGGAACCATCGCCCCCGAGATGATCACCAACATCGATGCTTTTTATATAGTGGTATTCCAGGTAATGGTCTCCAGCCTGGTCATGCGCTTCAGGCCCCTTAAGACCATGCTGGCCGGCATCTTCATCTGCGCCATCGGCATCGGCCTGTGGTTTGTTACGCTGAACCCTTTCTTTCTTTTCCTGACCATCCTGATCTTCGCCTTCGGCGAAATGACCAGTTCCCCCAAGATCATGGAATACATAGGCCGGATAGCGCCTGAAGACAAGGTCGCGCTTTATATGGGATGCTATTTCATCCCCATGTCAGGAGGGAATTTCCTGGCCGGAATCCTTTCAGGGAATGTCTATGGGCCTGTTGCCGACAAAATAACACTGCTGCACAGGGAAGTTGCTGCCAGGGGATTGAGCCTGCCTGACATTTCGGCATCTTTTACGCAGAATGATTATGTCGCACTTGCGGCATCGAAGATGGGAATGACGCCTCATGAACTGACACTTTATCTCTGGAATACCTATCATCCCTCGCAAATCTGGATGATCTTCACAGGCATCGGACTGCTTACCGTTGCGGCTTTATTTTTATATAATCGGATCATTAGCAGGCTGGCAGTTAAGAAAGCCGTTTAGTTCCCCTTCCTGTAAATATGCCTGATCTCTTTTATCTCTTCATCGGTAAGAGTGGTTTTCCAGTAAGCGCCATCATCGTTCTCATCTTCATCGTCATTCACATCATCCTCTTCTTCAAGCTCCCATGAATACTTTTTTCTTTGGGGGCCTTCCTTCCGGTAAATAAATGCCAGCGAAAAGCCCGCGACCAGCCCAAAAAGATGAGATTCCCAGGAGATCGGCTCATTCGGAAAGAATTGCGGGAAAATGCCCCAGATAAGGCTGCCATAGAGAAATACCACTACCAGTGCCATCGCCATCAGGCCCGTATGTCTGCGGATGATCCCGCTGACGAGGATAAAAGCTGCAAGGCCGTACACAATGCCGCTTGCGCCAATATGGTATGATGGCCTTCCTCCCACCCATACCCAAAAGCCCGTAAAGATCCAAATTAAAGCCAGGACACGCCAGGCTATTCCCCTGTAAAAATAGAACAGTGCCGAGCCAAGTACAATGAAGGGCACCGAGTTGGCTGCCAGGTGCGAAAAGCCACTGTGGACGAAAGGTGTGGTGATGATCCCTGTCAGGGTTTGCCATTTTTGAGGGTAGATGCCAAGGAAACCAAAATCATAACCGCCGATTTTCTCTATGATCATGACCGCCCACATGATCAAAACCAGCACCGATGGAATGACCATGCTGTGCAGCATCCTTTTTTCGTCCTCTGTCATATGTTATAATTGATCATACGTTAATTAATCTTAATAAATTGTCAAACATGATACCAAAAATAGCTCAATATCGTTTGAAAGAAAATATTTTGCCATGCTGGAATACACAAAGACAATCTTGCAGAAAGTCAGTTTCAGCCCTGATCTTTTTGATAAAGAGTTGAGAAAATCACTGAAATGGCTTAAAAAGAATGAAGTCCGTATGCTTTGGACCTGGTGCATATTGACTTTTGGCGATCTTTACTCTGACATAATCAAGGAATCCTTCAGGGAAGTCAGTATTTAACAACAATCTCCTTTTTTTCAACCATTATGCTGACCGGCAGATGATCGCTGAATCCGTTATGATATTGAGGCCCGGAATAGGTGCGGAAAGGTTTGTAGCCTGTATAAGTTTCATCAGGTTCAAGCAAAAAGCCGGCTTTGAATATTTCTGTTTTATCACTGACCAATTGGCAGCCGCCGGCTCCATTGATAATAGCCGGTGAAACAAGCACCTGGTCAAAGGTACTCCAGGCGCCCTTATATTTAATAGTGCCTTCAAAATCGGTGATTGACTTCCTGGCCGAAAGATTGGTAAGTAAAAGCCTTTCGTCTTTCAAACTATCAGCCAGTATTTTTCCTATCGCCAGCAGGCTTTCATCTTCCGGCTCGTCATTAAAATCGCCCATTGCCATGATATTTGCATTGCGGTTCTTTAGAAACACTTCCTTTACCGAGCCGGCCAGAGTACCGGCAGCCGATATCCTTTTGGAAGTCGATGCGCCGGCGCCACCAAATCTTGAAGGCCAGTGATTGACATAAAAATAGACCGTGTCACTCTGCCATAGCCTTCCTTTCACCATTAATATTTCCCGCGTGGTCTCGCCTTCGGGCATAGGTACCGTCAGCCAGGCGGCCGAATCAGGCTGGAATATGTCGGGGCGGTAAAGCAGTGCCACGTCAATGCCCCTTGCGTCCTGAGATTCCCTGTGAATGAACCGGTAATCCATCCTGTTCAGCGGTGTGTCATAAATCAGCCGATTCAGCACCCCGCGGTTTTCGATCTCACACAAACCGACGACAGCAGGCATTTCACCTTCGCCGATCGCCACGAGGGTCTGGTAAATCCGGACGATCTTGCGCCGGAAACGGTCATAATTCCAGTACTTGCTCCCTCCGGCCGAAAACTCATCATCATTCGTAATAGAATCATTTTGAATGTCGTAAAGGTTCTCGACATTGTAAAACACAATCCTGGCCTGCTGAGCCCGGGTTTCAACAAGGTTCAGACTAATGAAGCTTAATGACAGCACAAATAACATTTTCATAATCTTTCAATTTACTTTACAGCGGAAACTCGGAAGCGTAAAGAAAAGCCTCACTTTTCACTCTTCCCTCTTCACTCCAATAGTTTATCCGGATTTATGCCTGAAAATACCCGGTTGAAAAAAAATATTTTCATGCCTGCAACTCTATTCAATTTGATTTGTCTATAAGATCATGAAAATAAAATGTCGTCTCAAAAGTGAAACTGTTTTTTTTTACCGCAAAGACCCTGAGACGCAAGGTATGATTATATCTTATTTCTTTATGAGGCACTCTTTATAAAACTGACAATTTCATAATGATTGATTAACCATCTGCACAAAACAAAACCAATAATCCATCGTTTATGCTCTTATTAATACGACCCATGAGGATTAGACTACTTTTATTCCTTATACTGATCTCATTCCTTAACTGTTTTGCAGACGGCGGTTCCGATCCGGCCATCAAGCGTTACTCAGTCAGCGGCCACGTGAAAGATGCCAGTTCCGGGGAGGATCTTTTCGGGGCTTATGTTTTCATTGTGGACCTGGGAAGCGGTTCTGTGACAAATGAATATGGGTTTTATTCGGTAAGCCTTCCCGGTGGGAAGTATTCCCTCCGGTTTTCCTATGTAGGCTATGCCTCGCAGGTTCATAAGATCACCGTTGATAAAGACATCACACTAGATATCCTTCTTCAACACAAGGAGAAAGACCTCCAGGAGGTCGAAATCAGCGCTGAAAAATCTGATGCAAACGTAAAAGCGCCAGAAATGAGCGTGGTTAAAATGGACATTAAGACTATCAATAAGATCCCGGCCTTATTCGGGGAAGTGGATATCATAAAAGCCATCCAGATGCTGCCGGGTGTGCAGCCTGTGAGCGAAGGTGCTTCAGGTTTCAGCGTCAGGGGCGGCAGCCCCGACCAGAACCTTATCCTCCTGGATGAAGCGACAGTCTACAACCCTTCACATTTCCTGGGTTTCTTTTCGGTCTTTAATAATGATGCCATCAAGGATGTCAAGCTATACAAAGGCGATTTACCGGCCCAATACGGCGGAAGACTTGCATCAGTGCTCGATGTCAGGATGAAAGACGGGAACCAGAATAAGTTCTCGGGGACAGGTGGCATAGGGCTGATTGCCAGCAGGCTGACCCTTGAAGGGCCAATCGCTAACGACAAAACAACTTTCATAGTCTCCGGAAGAAGGACCTATGCCGATCTTTTTCTGGTATTTGCCAGGGATGAAAGCGTGCGCGACAATAAAATGTATTTCTATGATTTCAATGCCAAGGTGAATCACACGTTCAATGAAAATAACAGGCTTTATCTGTCGGGATATTTCGGCAGGGACGTCTTTAAGAATCCCTTTGCTTATATACTGCTGGGAAACGCCACTGCGACGGCCAGGTGGAACCATTTGTTCTCACGAAAGATCTTCAGTAATTTCACCGGCCTTTATACCCGGTACAGTTACAGTCTCGGAACCGCAAATGAAAATGATCCCAATTCGTTCATCTGGACCTCCATTCTCCAGGATTGCCAGTTAAAAGGGGATTTCACTTACTTTGCAAGTACAAATCATACTCTCCGGTTCGGGTTCAACAGCACATTGCATCTCTTTGATCCCGGAAGAGCCAGGGGAACAAGCACCGAGAGCCTTTTCACAGAATATAACCTGGAACGCACCTACGCCCTGGAAAGCGGCGTTTATGTGAGCGACGATCAGCTCATCGGAAGCAGGCTGACAATGAAATACGGCCTGCGTTTTTCCCTGTTTCAGAATGTCGGACCTGCAACAGTTTACCTGTACGACCAGAATTTTGAATTAGCCGATTCCGCCAAATACAGTACTGGAGATTTTTATAAAACATACTGGGGGCTGGAGCCCAGGCTCGGATTGACTTATGTACTGAATGAAGTTTCTTCGCTGAAAGCAAGCTATGCGCGCACTTACCAGTATTTGCAGCTCGCACAGAACTCAACGGCAGGGACACCGCTGGATATCTGGTTTTCTGCCAGCCCGAATGTCAAACCACAGGCTGCCGACCAGGTCGCGGCAGGTTACTTCAGAAACTTCCGCAAGAATAAAATCGAAACCTCGGTAGAAGTATTTTACAAAAACATGCAAAATGCAATTGATTTCAAGGATCATGCGCAGCTGCTGCTTAATAAGCAAATGGAAGGAGAACTGCGTATTGGCCATGCATGGTCCTATGGGATCGAATGCATGATCAGGATCCCCGACGGAAGGCTGAACGGCTGGATAAGTTATACCTACTCCCGGACCTGGCGGCAATTCAAGGATATCAATAATGGAAATACTTACCCTGCGCCTTACGATTCGCCGAATGACGTTTCAATCGTCCTGAATTTTTCAGCGAGCAAGCGGATCAGCTTTTCAGCCAACTGGATCTACTTAACCGGTAAGCCTGTGACCTATCCCACCGGGAGGGCCGTTATAGGGGGGGCCATCGTTCCCATTTATTCCGACAGGAATGCCTACAGGCTGCAGGACTATCACAGGCTTGACATTTCGATGACATTATACCAGAAACCGACCGATAAAGCATTCAAATGGAACCTGGTATTTTCGGCTTATAATGCATATAACCGCCATAATACCTGGTCGATGAACTTTATCCAGGATGAGCAGAATCCTTATGTGACGTACGCGGAAAAGACGTACCTGTTCGGAATCATCCCTGCGGTAACATTTAATTTTACATTTTAATCATGAGAAAGCTGATCTTAATTATACCGGTCCTGTTTTTATTAGCTGCATCCTGCACGGAGCGCGTCGATGTCCAGCTTGGTGAAACCTATACCCGGCTTGTCGTTGACGGCACGGTCACAACTGATTCAACCACACACTATATTAAGCTATCGGCAACGTCCAGCTATTATTATAATGACCCTCCGCCACCGGTATCAGGCGCCAGCCTTGAAATAACAGACGATCTTGGCAATGTGGAAACCCTCACTGAACAAGAGCCGGGAAAATACGCAACTTCATCCCTTTACGCAGCAGTCATCGGCAGGACCTATACTCTTAACGTTCTGTTAGACAAAGAAATCGACGGGCACAAGGTTTATACTGCCACCTCAAGTGTCACTCCTATTTACCCGATTGATTCCATTGGTTTGGTGTACCAGCCGGACTGGGGTGAAAATGGTTTTTATGAGGTCACCTGTTACTACCAGGATCCGCCGTCCCGGGACTTTTATCTGTTCAATATTTTCAAGAATCACGAAATGCTTACCGATTCGATCAGAAACCAGTTCGTAAGCGAAGATTCGTTCTATAACGGGAATTATACCAACGGAATAGGCGTCGGTTACCTGGACCAGTCGAAGTCCAGGCAGGCATTGCACCCAGGAGATACAGTTACTTTCCAGGGCTGCAATATTTCCGAAGCATATTATAATTTCATTATTGAAGTCCAGACCGAGACGGGCTTCCAGACTCCTTTATTCAGCGGACCGCCGTCCAACGTCAAAGGCAATATAAGCGACGGCGCCGTAGGATTTTTTGCCGTCTATTCCGTATCGTATGCCAGTACAGTTTTTAATCCCTGAAAAAATATTTTCAACCGACCGGGTATATTTTGATTTTTTCCGGATAAACAATAAAAAGGATTCATGTTTGTCCGGTTTGAGCATGGGCCGGCCACCCGGGTGTTCTCCTCAGTTTACTGAAGACGGGACAATAACTGATGAATTTCCAAATTCCAAATTCCAAATTCATCTTTTGGCTGACAATTTGATTTGTTGCACTGCTCTTCCTGTTTCATTATGCAGGTTGAAAATTGATTAATTACAACTGCTGACGGGATCTGCGGCGCGGGTTCTTCCTTTCTTGCATCTTGCTGGAATTTTGTCGGGACGGAATTGTTTGACTGCGAAAGTGAAAAATGCCCGGTAGCCGAAAAGGGCTCACAGAGTAGGCAAGTTATCAATTATATGATGAGATATGAATAGAATTTTAATTACGATGGTCATAATAATGTCCATCATGGTTTCGGGGCAGGCACAGGACAAGCTTAAGATAGGAGAGTATAAGAATGGCAAATTATATATCACAAACCAGAAAGGACTCGATGCTTACCTGATGAAAAGCCTGGAGAACAATGGGACCATGGCAAAAGATTATCAAAGCAGCACTTCGCCGGAAGGCGACCGGTGCTTTGTCTTTTACCCTGTCTCCGGCAATACTAATAAAGTGACTTCCATAGGGATTATGCTGGTCAGGATCAGGAGTGATTTTTACATCGTTGAGAACGCCCCCGATTATACACCTGGAGGCCCTGGCGGAGGCGGGAGCCTCGAAATTCAATGCGTAGGGGAATCATGCAATATTTGCGTCCCCCAGATCAGATGGAGCGGAGGCGGCTGGATGCCCGCCGTATATTGCGAATGCAAGCAAACGGGCGGGTCACAGTGCGACATGACTTCCAAGATCGTCATCCGTGTCGATATTTAATCCTGCAAAGCGGGTTCCCTCTTCATAATAATGTAATCAAAACATCAATTTGAAATCGTGCACAGTGTATTTGCATTTAAAGAGGGGATCCGCTTTTTTGTCACCTTAAATTTCAATGCCATGAAAATCAATATTATCATTCTCCTGGATTTGCTTATTATTCAGCCGGCCCTCAGCCAGACCGGCGCAGCTTATGATGATAAATCCGATCCATTCTGCAAGATGATCAGGGCTGTTTATGCCCAGGATGCGCTCAGCTTTCACTCGCAGTTAAAAATCAAACAGCTGTTCGAAACCGATACTGTCAGCTCCAATGCCAGGGTCACCGTAATTAAAAAAGGCACTGATATTTCGTTCCTGCGCATCATACCCGATGA
This sequence comes from uncultured Bacteroidales bacterium, assembly GCA_963823285.1. Taxonomy (GTDB): domain Bacteria; phylum Bacteroidota; class Bacteroidia; order Bacteroidales; family JAGOPY01; genus JAGOPY01. The sequence continues at coordinate 881,665 of CAWGKX010000014.1, forward strand.
CGGGGATAAGGAACTTCTGTTCTGCCATGATTCCGCCTGGCTGGTGGATCATCTTAACCGTGAAATAGATTGTTTCGGAACAACAACCGGTGATCTGGCCCACAACTATATGTCGCAGTTTTTCCCTTTTACGCTTTTTAACCTGGATACGGTGATATCACAGGTAAACCCATTCTGGAAGGTCATCTCCCGGTCAAAAGAGTTTACCGTTATCTCCCTCAATATGGCCGGCTCATCCAAAGATATTTCCGATGCGAGGGTCGAATTTTCATGTTACAATGCCAGCTCATTACCTTACAGGACTTTACAGGAATCGGTTTATATGAAAGCAGATAAGCTATACCAGGAACAGATCTTCAGCGGGTACACCTATCCATGCCCGAACCGCATAAAAATTCCGGATTATTTCCTCTCTTACAGCAAAGATATCAGCGCCCTCACACAAACGGAAGGTCACGCAGTAACCGATGAGGAAGAAACTGGACGGGAAGTTTTCCTTGATGAAATTGAGCTGAGTGACCTGTCCGGGATCCCGGTCAGGCTTCCGGATAAAGGGCTGATCCTGTTCGACCTGTGGTATGCAGGGTGTCCCCCTTGTATGCAATCGGCACCTGCGATCGAAAATTTATATCGTCAATATAAAGATAGTGTCCACTTTTTCAGCGTAAATGAAATTGACACAGATACAGCAAAAATTTCACGTTTCAGGGAAATGATGGGCATATCCTTCCCCGTTCTTCTTGGGGCTAAAGAAAAACTTGCCATAAAGGTCAACTGCACGGGCGGTTACCCTGTCTTCATCTTAATGGATGCCGCAAGCAGGAAAGTAATATGGAAATTTGTCGGTTACACCGGGAACCTTGAAACAGTCATTAAAGATGCCATCAGGAGTCGGCTCTGACTGACCCTGCCGGTCCCGGGCCTGAATGAACCCGGAATTAATTGCTATTCTGATGAAACCTCTCTTAATATCATATTTGCTGCTGCTGATCACGCTTTGTATGCAAAGCCAGCCAGGTGGAGCGGACCTGCAAAAGCAGGTGGCAGAATTAAGAGCCAGGATCAAAACGCTGGAGAAAGAAAAGGATATATTGAAAAGTGAGGAACGGTCAAGGGATAGCGCTTCTTATTGTGCTTTGCGGTCTGAAATTTTTGAAGCATACACCAACCTGCCCCGGATTGATTTTGATTTTAAAAGTACAACCGAAAGGATTGCGGTTACGGGGCTTTTTGCCAAACTCATGCAGGCAAATAACCCGACCAGCGATATACTTGGTTTCCGTTTCACCGAAATAATATTCTCTGCGGCTGAGAAACATTTTAAGGAAGCACTGAAAGACGAAAAGGATAAAAAAAGATTTTCAGAAGTAATTGCCAAGATCATTGATAATCCTGTCGTGTCAGTCCTGGCTAAAACTAATCCAATCACTTCTGTGGTCTCATCTATTATCAGTATAATTGCCGGCTTCACTACTTCAAGGGTCGAACTGGGCAAGGAAGGTGGCAGGCTAAAAGAGGTCTCGGTCGATCAGAAGGATGTTTTTGATAACAGGAGCATAGCGGCTTTCCGGAGTGAACTGCAGGTTTATATCGACTTTTATGACGCATTGATCCTGACCTCTGCCGAATATCTTGAAGGCCTCGAAGACCTGGACGGCAAATATGCTTATCTGATCCTTTCTGTAAAGGATTATAAAACCGAGCTCTACACGGAACTTGATGTAAAAGAAAATAATGTCCTCATAAAGCTGTCAAAATCATTGCCAGATCCTGCTACCCATGAAATTAATTACAGGGCTATCATCATGGATCCGAAAATCCAGAAATGCCGGCATCTGGCAGAGATTTACCCGGTCATCCACCAGGATGTAAGTGATTTCAAAAAAGCGTATAATACATTGCTGTTTAATTTTTTATCAGATTATATAATTACCCTGAAAACGGCAAAGACCTTCCCGGACGGGAATATCGACAAAAGCAAGACCGATGCCCTGATCACAGATATCGAATCCTTTATCGACCGGCAAAAAAGCAAAGAACGGGAAGAACTGGACGCTTTCAAATAAAGTATGCATCCTTTGTTCTTATCTTTGTTTCCTTTTTTGAATATTTTGAATTTACAAATTATTGATGATCACTCTCATTATCGACGATCACATCCCTTTCCTTAAAGGCGTCCTTGAGCCTTATGCAAAGATCATTTATGCGCAGGGCGATAAGATTGATCACCATCTTGCCCTTCAGGCCGACGGGCTTATAATCAGGACAAGGACGTTATGCAATGAGGATTTACTGGATGGAACACCGGTGAAATTTATTGCTACGGCTACAATAGGGTTCGATCATATCGACACTGATTATTGCTCACGGAAAGGAATTGAATGGCAGCACGCGCCCGGGTGCAATGCTTCGTCAGTAATGCAATACATCGCTTCTGCCCTTGTCACTCTGGCATTAAAGCATAACTTCGACCTGAAAGGAAAGAAGATCGGCATCATCGGCGTGGGTCATGTCGGTAGTAAAGTGGCCGGGCTTGCCGAAATATTGGGGATGATCCCCATGCTCAACGACCCGCCACGGGAAGGAGCCGAGAAACTGGCCGGATTTGCACAGATAGGCGAGATACAGGAAACCGCTGATATCATTACACTGCACGTCCCCCTCACACACGAAGGAACAGACATGACTTACCATCTTGCAGATGAAAGCTTTTTCGGGAGATTAAAGAAAAAGCCGTTACTGATAAATACTGCACGCGGGCCTGTTGCAGATACCGTTTCCGTTAAGAATGCCATCCGAAACGGCCAAATCTCAGGATTTGCCGCAGATGTCTGGGAAAACGAACCTGGCCTTGACAGGGAACTGCTGGAACTGGCCGAAATAGCCACTCCGCACATCGCCGGCTATTCGGTCGAAGGCAAAGCAAATGGAACGGCCGCCTGCGTTCGTGCTGCCAGCCTTTACTTTAATCTAGGCCTTGATCAGTGGTACCCGTCTGACCTTCCCCTCCCCGCAAATCCTGTGATAGAAATCGATGGCTTTGGCAAAACACAGCAGCAGGTCATATCCCAAGCTATCCTGGCAAGCTACAATGTAATTGATGACGATGTGGCCTTCAGGAAAGATCCTTCCCGGTTTGAAAACCTGCGGAATAATTATCCCCCCCGCCGCGAATTCGAAGCATATCAGGTCCGGCTGGTAAATGCACCTGAAGAAATCCTGAAAATCATTTCCGGATTTGGATTCTTACAGAATGCCATTTTCTGACCTGTCAGCGTTTTTTTGAAAAGGACTGCATATTTTTCAAAACTTATCAACCCATACCACCACTGAAACTCTTTCTGCCTTATTTTTATCCGTCATTTTCTCAACTTAACCATAAATGAAATGAGTAAATCGATCGTTGACCGCGCTGCCGACAATATCCGCATTTTATCCGCCGCAATGGTGGAAAAATCCAAATCCGGCCACCCCGGCGGGGCTATGGGTGGTGCTGATTATATTAATTTACTCTTCACCGAATTCCTTGATTTCGATCCCGATGATACCAAATGGCCGTTCCGTGACCGGTTTTTCCTCGACCCGGGCCATATGTCGCCCATGCTATACTCGGTCCTTCATTTGTGGGGTCAGCTCTCGACTGATGATCTTCAGCATTTCCGGCAATGGAAAAGCATGACCCCCGGTCATCCTGAACTTGACATTAAATATTCCGTTGAAAACACCTCGGGGCCGCTTGGGCAGGGCCATTCCATGGCTGTTGGATCAGCCATAGCAGAGCGATTTTTAGCTGCGCGGTTTGGTGAATGGATGTCCCATAAAACTTATGCTTACCTCTCTGACGGCAGCGTCGAGGAGGAAATATCGCAGGGAGCCGGACGCATTGCAGGGCACCTCGGGCTTAGCAACCTGATCATGTTCTATGACTCCAACGATGTCCAGCTATCCACAAAAGTTAAAGAAGTATCGAGTGAAAATACAGCGGCAAAATACGAAGCATGGCAATGGCATGTCCAGACCATCAATGGCAACGATGCCGGCCAGATCCGCCAGGCACTCAAAAACGCACTTGCCGAAAAGAAAAGGCCCAGCCTCATCATCGGCAAGACGATCATGGGTTTCGGCTGTCTTGCCGATGATGGGTCCAAAATGGAAGGGCTTTCTTCTTTGCATGGCCAACCCCTCTCCAAGGCAGGGGTCTCTTTCGAAAAAACCATAAGGAATCTTGGCGGCGATCCGGCAGAGCCTTTTAAAGTCTTCCCCGAGGTCAAAGAATATTACGCGGATGCGTTAAGCAGAAAAAAAGCCAGGGTCGCGGCCCGGAAAGCAGCACAGATGGAATGGGAAGCCGCAAACCGGGAATCCGCTGCTTTGTTGAAAAAATATCTCTCAAAGCATATACCGGAGATCGATTACGGCGCCATTCAATTCAAAGCCAATTCAGCGACGCGCAGCGCATCAAGCGATGTCCTCGCCTATTATTCCTCTCACGTGGGCAATATGATCGTCATGTCAGCAGATCTGTCGAACAGTGATAAGACCGAAGGCTTTCTTAAATCGACGAAACCTTTTGTACCGGGCGATTTTTCTGGAGGTTTCCTTCATTGCGGCGTTTCAGAGCTCACCATGGCAGCTATTGCAAATGGCATTGCGCTTCACGGTGGGATTTTCACCGCCTGCGGAACTTTTTTCGTCTTCTCGGATTATATGAAGCCTGCCATTCGCCTTGCCGCCCTGATGCAATTACCCGTGAAGTACATTTTCACGCACGATTCTTTCCGTGTTGGAGAAGATGGCCCCACGCACCAGCCTGTGGAACAAGAAATGCAGATCCGCCTGCTTGAGCAACTTAAAAATCATCAAGGCCGGAACAGCCTGCTGGCACTTCGCCCTTCTGATGGCGCTGAAACTATTGCCGCCTGGAAAATGGCAATGGAAAACTCAATCTGCCCCACCGTCCTCATACTTTCCCGGCAGAACATCAAGGATATACCCGCCCTCCCCGGCAGCAGCCGCTATGAGCAGGCCGGGCAGATCTCCAGAGGAGCCTATATCGTCCGGGAACCCGGTGGCAGGCCCGATATCATTCTGCTTGCCAACGGATCCGAAGTATCAACCATGATGGATTGCGCCGAACTTATCGAAAAGGAGAATGGCATCCGCGCGAGGGTCGTCGCAGCGCCCTCGGAAGGGTTATTCCGACTGCAGGATGACGCATACCAACAAAGTGTTATCCCGGATGATGTGCCGGTATTTGGCCTAACCGCAGGGCTTCCTGTTACGCTCCAGGGCCTGGCAGGATGCAAAGGAAAGGTCTTCGGCCTGGATCATTTCGGCTACTCTGCCCCTTACGAGGTATTAGATGAAAAATTCGGGTTTACGCCGGAAAGCGTTGCGAAACTAGTTAACAAGTATTTTAAACAACTTTGAGCTTGTCCCTTCTGAATTATCGATCTCAAATTTCAACAGGTAGATTCCACTGGCATAATCCATGGCGTATAATTTAATTTCGTATGTTCCTTCAGGGTAAGAAGTTTCTTCACGCGACATTAACTTGCCTGAGGAATTGCTGATGGATATTTTCACCTTACTGTCCGCTTTCAGGAAGAAATTGACCGATGCGTAATCATTAAAAGGGTTAGGATATATTCTTACATAATTCCCGTCTATTGAGTCTTCAGGTTCAGGGAGGAAGTACTCAATCTCCGGTATTTCAAGCACTACGTTATCTATAGCGTTCGCTGACGAATCAGCAAATTCGCTAAATTCCCAGATGCTTAATTTTATTGTCCCGGTCAATTCCGACAGATCCAGGGTTTTCATTTTAAGGATCAGGAAGGTTCCTCCGTCAGCAACGCTGATCGGATTGACATCTGACCATGCCAGTATGAATAAGCTGTCAATGACACTGAAGTAATAACCCTGCGGCACATTGGTAAGCTCCATGGTGTCCAATTCAAGATATTCCCGGGGGAAATAAAGGCCAAGTGAAATGGCAGAAATATCATGCCCGGTCTGCATAATTACGGGCAGGTCGAATTCGGTAAAGGAAGGAAGAGTGAGCGTATCATTATATACGATACTGACAGTCGGATCAATTATCCTGATCGTTTTAACAAATCTGTCATTCGCCGTCTGTGCAAAATCTGCCCGGGAAATTAAATTAAAAATACAAATTAAGAAATATATAATGATTTCCCGGTTCCTTTTACTTAATAAATGGTTGATTTTCATGCTAATATAACTTCAGAATACCTATGGTTTAAAAGTAAGACAAATTGTGCATCAGGCATCAGTATCAGACAGAAAATTAATGTTATCTTTGGGAAAACCATACCCCATGCCTTACTATAAACCGATTAAGAATATTGCTGACAAGACGCTGCAAAAGCGTATCATCGACAGACTATTGCTTTTGCGCACGAAATTGCAGGAACAGATACCGGACAGGACCGTTTCCGACACGCTTCTCCTCGCCACCTGGAACATCAGGGAATTTGGCATGGGCAACCGGATCGAAGAAAGCTTTTATTACATAGCTGAAATCTTAAGCCGTTTCGACCTGGTTGCTGTGCAGGAAGTTTCTGAAGATCTCCGCGCTCTGGAAAAAGTCGTGAGTATCCTGGGCAGGCATTGGGACTATATCGTAACCGACAGTACCGAAGGCCCGGCCGGCGGTAACGAACGGATGGCATTTTTATACGATACAAAAAAAATATCATTCAAAAATTTAGCCGGCGAAATTGTCCTGCCGGATAAAAGCCTCGTTGATGGGAGACTGCAATATGCCCGCACCCCGTTTTGTGTCGCCTTCCAGGCAGGCTGGTTCGTATTTAACCTCACGACCGTGCATATCTTCTACGGAAAAGAAAAGGGTGAGGAATACCAGAGAAGGGTAAATGAAATTGACAGTATAACTGCATTTTTAACCAAACGTGCCCAACAGGAAAATATCAATTATATTCTCCTGGGAGATTTTAATATTCTTGACACTACCGACCAGACTATGCAGGCACTCGAGAAGAATAAATTCGTCGTGCCTGAAGCAATAAAGCAAAAGCCTTCAGATGTGGGAGGCACCAAGCACTATGACCAGATTGCCTTTAATCTTAAGGAAGGCGAACATATGTACATTTTCTCCGAAAAGGATCAAAAAGCAGGTACGTTCAACTTCTTCGATTTCATTTATACTCCTTATGACCTGCCTGTCTACAGGACATTCTTTGACCCTAAAAACACGGAAGGAAAAACGGAGGAGCAAATTAAATCGTACTACCTTTCCAAGTGGCGCACCTTCCAGATCTCCGACCATCTTCCTTTATGGGTCGAGCTTAAAATCGATTTCAGCAATCAATACCTGGCGGGTTTACTTCTTAAGCAAGGCTGATTCTTTCAGCAGGAACGAAAGAAGCGTGCTCACAAGCATCAGCGCGACAAGTATCCATAATGACAGGGTCATCGAACCGGTGTCCGGCGACTTAAGGCTGTCCATGCCGAAAATGAAGATAATGCCGGAGATCTGCCCCACCAGCAGGAGCAAGCCGTTGGAAGTGCTCTCCGGTACCGGATGGGTAACCTCCGCGGCGTACTGAAACCCGATCGGGGCAGCGCTCAGCAGGAAAAAGCCCATAATGAACGAAGAGGTCAGCAACAGGGCGTAGCTGGTAAAATACGCGATCCCGATAAGGCCAAGGCTGGCGGCAACCAACGCAACTACAATAAGTGGCACCCGCTTTCCGCTTCGATCTGAAATTGTCGGTAAAACCAGTGCGCCCACTATGCCCCCCAGGATCATCAAACCCCCGGTAATGCCGGCCTGCGTGATAGTGAACCCCCTTGGCCTGAGGATGTCCTCGATCCAGGTAGTGACACTGTTAAAGACCCCGAGCCCGATGAAAAAGATGAGCAGCAACAAGACAAAATCTTTGCTGCGCAGTGATTGCCGGATGCCACCGTATGCAAATACCTGATCATCCTGTCCAAAAACACCGGCAGGTGTCGGCGGATGTTCCCTGGTGAAGATCATGAATATGATCCCGGCGATTAAGGAAACGAGCCCGTAAGTAACCAGCATTCCGTGCATTCCTTCGCTGATGAATAGAAAAGGCGTAAGGGCTATACCCAAAAATATGCCCAGGTACATGGCCAGAGAACCCAGGCCGGCTGCCATACCCCTTTCCCCGATCGGGAACCAGCGGGCTGCCACCTTGGTGATGGAATTAAGGATGAATGGCTGGCCACAGGCAATTCCTACCTGCGCAATAAGAACTATTGTGTAATCGGATGACATCAAACCGCGCAGCAGGCCGAATATGGCTGTCAGCCCGGCACCGATCCCCACGGCCACGCGAAACCCGTATTTATCAATTACCCATGAAGCAGGTATGGAAACAAAGATGAAAACAATCATGAAAACCATCGAAAGCAACCCTATCATCAGGTCGGATACGCCGTAATATTTCGCTGCATCAATCGTGATCGACGCAAAAGTGATCCATAAAAGTTGGTTGACAATAACCACAAACATGAAGGCGGCCAGGATTATCCACCGGTAACCGTAAACCTTTAATTTTTCATCTTTAATCATTTTATCTTTATTTACTGTCCGACTCAAATGTAGAAAATTTTGAATTCTTTATCCTTATCACCGTTTTATTTGTGTGTGTCCCCGGCATCATCGCCGGCATTGTCGGGACCATTATCTATTCTATCCGGAAAAATAGATAAGCTTCTCCATTCGGTCATATTTTGGCGTGAACTCTGACTGAAAAGATATTGACAGGCCCTCGCCTGTCCCTGTTGTAGGCAGGATTCAGAAGAAACTGGTAGGCGCCTGATAAATAAATATGTTCTCTGACTAATTCCACTGAATAATAAAATTCAATCAAATGTTCCCAGGAATAATTCAGGTTCCCATCCCCAAGCATAAACCCCAGTCCTCCTGCCTTCAGGTATTGCCTGTGCGGATTTGAAATTCCCGAGGCCACATAAGCTATGCCTGAGTTGTCATTCTCTCTTTTCCAGCGTTTTCCTGTCATTGAAAACCCTGCACTTATGCCATGGTCTATTTCCGTAAAGGCCCAGGTTTCATTATTGCCGTCATTCCAGCTTGCCCTTAAAAAACAGCCCATGTCTTCCGTAATATCCTGGTCGGCGCTGATCCCGAAACCATATTTTGTGCGGCCGTTCTTCCGCGTATCTTCAATATTGGGATTTTGGGGGCTTAATTCAATGCTTTGCTCATAATTGCCCATATCGGCAATCGTAAAAAATCCCAGCAACCTTACGGCGCCTTCCCTGTTTTTGATTTTATGCCTGTGCGTATATTCCAGGGTTTGTGAATTTGCCTCTGAAACCCGCCAGTTCATATCATTCCCGTTGGCGACTTTAGGGACTAAAGATATGCCATAACGTATTTCATGTTCAGGCGTAACATACTCCAGGACAATACTTGGCGTGTAACCGCGGGCGCTTGCAGGGTAATCCCAGGCCCCGTTATCCATTAAGGCCCAGCTCATGAATTGTGTCCGCGGATCATGGCTGAATTCGTTATCATCAAAAAAATCAGTAATAGCTATCTGGCCGATTGTAAAAGCAAAATATTTATCCGGGACTCTCCCGCCTAACTGGTCAAAATCACTTGATTGATAACCTGATTCCCGGGTGAGACTAAAAACCTGCCGGAAATACAGCCTGGCAAGATATATCACGGGCGCCGTAGAACCGACCCTGAAAGTTTCCCCGTTTGGTGCGGCCGCGATTCCCTTTACCTGGCTGAGTCCTGAACCACCTGAAATTTCAGGATCTACAAACATACTAGCGCCTTTCCAGAGTCTTGCTCCTGCATAAAGAGTGGCGGAAACAGAGGTCTTATCCTCTTTTTGCGGATTAAGGCTGTTTTCGCCGGAATATTTGACGCTGAAACCAGGCTTAAACTGGTTGATCACGGTCGTTTGAAAATGAATGGAAAATCTGTCGCTTTTCAACGAGTCTGTCGGTTGGGCGGATATGCCGAAATTCAAAAGTACCAGTATAAATATGATAACTTCCCTTGATTTCCTGCCCGAAGTCATCCGGAGATTATTCCGCATCGCTTTCAATTATCAGGTGTAAATATAGGATTAATATTATTTCCTGTCATTATCAAATATTGACAGGGGCCTCTTCGGCAGGAGATTTATCGGGTACAACTATGGGCAGGATGATGACGGGCACTGCCCTTTTGAATAATTTTCGCTGGACCGCAAAGATAGTATGATTGTGAAGCATCCTCTCGAAAACGAATCTTTCGGGGAAAACAAGCTGTCCTCCGAAAAATGTGGGATGCTTGACTACGCGCAATAATCGCGGGATCATCCTGTCGATCTCTTGTACCGGGTCGGTGCCGATAGTCCAGAAATAACGGGCATAATGGCCAAGCTGGTTGGCATAATGAATGTACTTCAACCCGTCTTTTATGACATCTTCCTTGAAATCACCCAATTCTTTGGATCCCTTGAAATTGCCCGAGTTAATCACTCCTATCCGTACAAAGATGATATTTGTGCAGGTTTCTTTAAATGATTCCACCACCTTTAATAAAGTAGTTAACCCTGTGCCGCCAAAACCGCTGACCAGGATGATTGCAGTCGATGCTTCCTTATCAAACTTCAGATCTTTGACTGCATCTTTAGAAATTCCCTGTTTTTTATTCAAATCATGAAAATGCTTTAGTGCAATCACCCTGAGTTTATGGAGCCTTAATTTGATCTTATCATAGTGCTTGCGGATATTGATAGCCACAACCACCAGGGTTCCCGTTATCAAAAGGGTCACCCATCCGCCTTCACCAAACTTAATGATAATTACGCTTGTGAGGATAAATCCCGTTAAAAGCAGGCCGATACCGTTGATAATAATCCCTTTTATCCAGTGCGGGTTTTTTTTACGTTCGATCCACCAATGATGCACCATACCCATCTGTGAAAGCGAGAATGTGATGAAAACGTTGATACTGTATAAAACTATCAGTAAAGAAACCCTGCCGCCTGAAACTATCATCAGAATGATCGCTGAAAGACCCATCAGCACAATTCCGCGCTGGTTGACCAGCCGGTCACTTAAGGAGGCAAAGCGTTTGGGAAACCACTGGTCGGCTGCCATATTGGCCATAATACGCGGACCATCCAGGAAACCGGTCTGGGCGGCCACGAACAGCAGGATTGCCTCAGAAAATAATGTTATGGAAATAAATGCAAATCCCAAATATTTTTCCCAGCCTTGCGTCGCGGATTCAAGTAATACTGCATTAAGTGTTCTACCGGGGATGATCTGTACTGCATACAGTGAATACCCGACCATTAACCCTAAAACCAGTATCGAAAGGGAAAACGCCATGAGGGTCATGGTTCTGCTTGCGGTAACGACCTTTGGTTCGCGCAGGATAGGCATGCCGTTGCTTACGGCTTCAATCCCGGTGTAGGTTCCGGCACCCATGCTGTATGCTTTCATAATGATGAAAAGCGTCCCGAACAGACCAAGTTCCATCACCGAATTGTGTAAATCAGCGGAAGTGTCGGTAACCATATGCGTCAGGTCGTGTGATTTTGTAAAGAAAATATAAAGGATCAGGAAAATATGTGTCAATATAAATAACATAAATATCGGGACCAGGGTCATTACCGATTCTTTCACTCCTCTTAAATTAAGGACGATCATTAAAACCAGGGCACCGGTGGCAAATATCAGCCTGAACGGATGAAAGGATTCCGGAAGGAAACTAAAAATAGCATCAGCCCCGCTTGAAATAGACAAGGTGATGGTAAGCAGGTAGTCGATAAGCAATGCACTGCCGGAAATCATGCCCACAAAAGGTGAGATCAGCTTTGTGGCAACGAGGTAACCGCCGCCGCCATGGGGGAAAAGCCTGATTATTTGCTTATAGCTTGTGCTGATAATAAATATGGTAATTATTGTGCCAAGGGCTACAAAAAGGGCCAGGTAATGATGCTGGCCAAGGTAACGGTACGCTTCTTCAGGTCCATAGGATGAGGACGATATACCGTCAGCGCCCAGGCCGATCCAGGCCAAAAATGCAATCAGGGAAATCCGATGAAAAGTAGTGCTGTCTGAAAGTTTCCTTGCCCGTCCGATGATAACTTCCTTGAACCGTCTTTCAGAAGGCATTTTGATTTTATTCGGCATAGTTTCCAAGAATAGTGGGCAAATATATGCCTTTGGATAAAATTACAATTAAAACACAAATAAATTTATCAAAATCTTTATAAGATAATTAACTTGACATTTGACTATATATTTATTAATTTTGATACTTGCTTGATGTTCGATCTCTTTTTGACCCACAATCTCTTTTTATTTTAACCCAAAATCAATTTTGTAAGACTGTCATTACCCATAGCGGTTAAATATTGCTATTGAATGAATATAATGCTATGAAAATTAAACGGAGTCAGCCGAAAATCCGATGAAGAGTAGGCAGATAAACTGGTACAAAATGAAAGAGAAAACAACAGGTAAAAAATTGTATCCTGATCAGGTCATCCTAAATAAGATACAGCTGAAACGTTTCGCCATGCTTACCGGCATTGACGAAAAAGAATTCAAAGGAAAAAACATTGCTGAATTATCCGACAAACTGAAGTGGCATGTTGATCCTAAATTTTTCCTTTTTGAGAAAATCTGCGGGAAAGTGGTCAAAAAGGATCCGGTCACAGGCATTGAATATCCTGTTCCTTTTGCGACCGTGTATGTTGAGGACAATGATTGTAATTTAATTACTTACAGCCCCTATGGTTTTCCCTGGGTGTGGCATTTCCCGTTTTTCTGTCACAGGGAAGTGATCGGCACTACGTCAGACTGATGCATGCGGTAATTTCTGTGTATGGGTGCCGCGTTTTGATATCGACTGGATATTGCATTGGCGCAAAGCAAGGATCTGCTTTCCGATCCTGTTTAAGCGTCCTCACATTGGCGATTACATAACCAAAATACCGCCCGAAGAACGCATACCCGGTCCCGGCCCCGATCCCGGACCATGGGAATACCTTCATTCTATTGCCGGTGGAGATGTCGATAAATTTCAAGGTGAAATTGCAATGATCAAAAACCTGGCGTATGCCGGCAAGAGCAATGTAAGTATTGATAATATCAAGAGCAGGCGGGCATTTGAAAATGAAGTGCCTCCGCCATTACCCAAAGACTTTCAACAGGTTCTTTCCGGCCAGCATGTCGTTGCTTCAAAAAGAGCAATCGCGTTGGACGCCGTCCGGTCTGCTGTTGCCGGTCATCTGGGCATTGATGCCAAATCGAATATCCTGAAAGGTTTTGATCATCTCAGGTACATAGGGCCATTCTACAGGTGCTTCGACATCTTATTGCCCGTATGGCAGATGATCATGGATGTCCCCGACATTACCTTCCGTGTCACCCAGGATGTTAACGGTGATGGAACGGAAGAAAACATTTATTCGGAAGGATACTTTGACATCCGCTGGGATTCAGGCCCGATCTCAAATGTCACATTGGTAGCTTCATCTATAGCCAGGGAATCCCGTATTTGCAACCTGCCCGACGTTCCCTGCGGCACTAAACCGGCATTGCTGCTTGCAGGCATGATGCCGCTGGATAATGCCACATATTTCAATGATACATCAGGTTACGCGATCCGGCCTAACCGCCCGAAACCGTTACCTCCCCCTGTACCTCCCAGACCGGCGGCTGAAACGCCTTTCTTCGGGGCGCTGGGCCTGTTTGGATGCGTCGACGTCAATAATGCTAAATACTACCGGGTGATGCAAAGCATTGACGGAGGAGCGACTTTTTCCTCAATAACAGGTCTTTCATGGAATAATTATGTCTCTCCCGGCGGAACTCCGGTGACAATTGGAGCAGATGTAAATGGATGGTATCCTGTCGAGCCGCTTCACCCTGTTACCTTAAATCCTATTCCCCGTGCTTTGCTTGAAATGCCGAATCTGGTAATGGTCTGGCCTACGCCGTTATTACAGAAAACTATCCTGAGAATAGAACTGGGCACCAATTTAAAAGCGCACATGTCCTATTCCGATATGGTCGCAATTCAATCGGATAACACATATCCCACGATTAACTATACAAAATGGTCGTGGAAATATGCATGGGAAACGGATGCAGCATTGCGCAATCTTCTTGGAATCGCCTGCCCGATGATTAAGCGCGGGGCGGTACCACAGGATATCGAAGTAGTGTTTGAAGTAAGCATCTCCGCTAATCATCTTTTAAATGCCAGTATATCGACTTCTGGCTGCGGCGGAGGGAATTTCCTGGGAATTGCAGATGCTTCCAACAATCCTGATCACTGGCATGAAACCGTAAATGACAATTCCGTCGTTCTTTACCAGCGTTATGCACTCAGTGCGAATAGCCTGCCGGGCTGCTATTCCTTCAATACATGGGCCGGCAGCCGCAGTATAACACCTTCAGGAATATATGGGGAAAATCTGCTGCCATCTCCTGACTGGTTTGTAGATGAAGCTTTTATATATTTAAATCCTTACATAGCTGTCGCTGTGGTCAACGAAAATTTATAATTTAACAGTCTGATAAATCCCGGGATCCGTATCTGAGATAAATAATGCTGTCACAAATTAATATTGGTATGCAATTTTTGATTTGCACGCTGGCCGTTTGGCGGCTCACGCATTTATTTGTCCTGGAAGACGGACCCTGGGATTTTGTTTATCATTTGCGGAAAAGCTTGGGCAACAGCATTTTCGGAAAGGCGATGGATTGCTTTTATTGCCTCAGCATTTGGATTGCCGTTCCGTTCGCATTTATTATTTTCCACGATTGGAAAAGCATATTGCTCGGCTGGCTGTCGCTTTCCGGTGCAGCCTGCCTGTTGGAGCAATTCACCGGGTCACGTAAAAATCATAATGAAGACTAATTTGATAATTAATATGATTATGGGTTGTTGCGGACAAAAGCGCCTCCAATGGCAGCAAAAAGCACAAACTTACCGGGAACAGGCCCCTGCCGTTGATTATCCTGTGCCTGAGCATCCGGTAGAAATTCGGTATAAAGGGACAAATACCATTATGGTAAAAGGGGAGCAAAGCGGATTCATATATTTGTTTGCCCCGGGAGAAACAGGACTTGCAGTTGATAGAAAGGATGTACCGCAGATACTATCCGCATCGGAAGATTTTTCATTAAAGAAAAAGGCACCCTAGCGCCTCACACACAGACTTCATGTGCACACCCACACTTCACTTGCACACCCACACTCACACCCCCTTCGTGGGTTGTGGCGGATTCCCGCGCCCGAACGACCTGAAGCACTCCTGCTTTTCAGAGTTTTGGCATTGTCATTCGGTCGGGCGGGGAACCGCCGTCACCATGCATGGATAATTATCCTTGCCCATAATCATCCATCCGGGGAGCCTCACGCCCAACCCAAGCAATCCTTTGATGATGACCGTGAATGGTTGACCCAGGCACAGCTTGAAAAGACCATTGAACGATTCCATACCGGCGATCCGGATTTCTCCTATGTCACCCGTGAAGACGCTGGTTATTATACCCTATTAGCCACCGACTTAATGGGCTGTAACGATCAGAAATCCATCCAGTTGATAGTAAATCAGAACCCACAGGCTGCCTTCCATGGTATTGACACCCTAGAAGTTCCATACGGATATGTCCTTGAGGCCGGAACCGGCAATGCATTCACCCTGAACAATGATGGCATAAACGATACTTTTATCCCTATATCCATTTGCGAGTTGTTATTGTTAAATGACGCTGTGCATCAGGTTTTCAACAGACTTATCGCCGTTAAAGTGTGAATTATGTAACTTAATTCCATAAAAGTATAACGCTATTGGGAGCTGTCGAACTTACTTTTGTTCTGTATTAATTCTTTTGAAATTATAAACAGAATAAAATGAAAACTTCCAAAATTCTTCATCTCAATAATAAAAACAATAGTGTAGAATCCCCAATAAATTTAAAGGCCGATAAAATCATGAAAACCGTACTGTTAATTTTTATGATTTTATACGTCACCCTTCTAACTTCCTGTTATGTCATCGGTCCTGGTCCGGATAGGCATGAAGGTTATAGGCACCAGGAACACCATGAACACCATGAACACCATGAACACCATGAACATCATGAACGTGATTGATAATTATGGCTAATCCGTATGAAAGAATATATTCATCCAGGAATTATATTCGGGGAATTGTGCTATTTCTTTTTCTAATTCTTTTAGCTGGCTCATATAAAGTTTCAGGTTATGCTACATTAACCCATGAAGCAATTATAGATGCAGCATGGGATAAAAGCATTGTCCCCATTCTAAAGGAAAGATTCCCGGATGTAACAGTTAAGGATTTAGACTCGGCACATGGTTATGCCTATGGAGGCGCCATTATGCCGGATATGGGCTACTATCCTTTCGGCAACATTTTTTTTACTGAATTGCTGCATTATGTTCGAAGCGGTGACTTTGTAATGAACCTCATATCAGAGGCCCAGGACTTGAATGAATATGCTTTTGCGCTGGGTGCCCTTGCTCATTATGTTTCAGACAGGGATGGTCATACCAAAGCAGTGAATCTCTCTGTAAGCTTGGTGTATCCGGATGTAAAGGAAAAGTTCGGCGATACTGTTACCTACGCTGAGGATCCCGTTTCGCATCGTCGGATTGAATTCGGTTTTGATGTGATTATGGTAGCCGTGGGGAAATATGCCCCTGAATCCTATCATAATTTTATAGGGTTTAATGTGGCGGTGCCATTACTGGAGCGGGCCTTTCTTCTGACGTATGGATTAAGGTTACAGGATATTTACACAGATATTCCTTTAGCAATCAATACCTTCAGATGGTCTGTAAAAACATTTATGCCTGAACTGACTAACGCGGCATGGATCTCCCGGAAAAAAGAAATAGAAAAATCACAGCCGGGTATCACTCGCAGGCAATTCAATTATAACCTCAGTCGAAATCTTTATCATGATGAGTGGGGAAAGAATTATCACAAGCCAGGAGCAGGCGCCTGTTTTTTGGCAATAATAATCAAGATATTTCCTAAAATCGGGTTGGCTCGTATCCTTAAATTTAAAGCACCCACACAAAAAGCAGAAGAGCTGTTTTTAGCAAGCTTCAATCAAACCGAATCGGATTATTCTTCTTTGCTGAAAAAATGTGAATCAAATAAGTTGCATCTTGATAATATTGATTTTGATACCGGGAAAAAGACCAGTCCCGGTGAATATAAACTGGCAGATGACACTTATAAGCAACTTTTATTAAAGCTTCCAACGGTGCCCGCAGAGCAGGTGAATGATCAGATCAGGAAAAATATCCTTAATTTCTATGAAACCGTTTTACCTTCCGAGACAACCGAAAAGGACGAAATTAAGTTCAATGAAGCTCTCAAGTGGCTGAAGGCAGGGGAATAAACAGTTCCCTGGATGCCTGTATAAAAAAAGCGCTAACGCACTTTTCGTGGGTTGTGGCGGATTCGAACCGCCGACCCCATGCCTGTCAAGCATGGAAAATACCTTATTTCGGTTAATATTAATTTATGTTTACCTCTTGACAATTCAATATAAACGGTTATCTTTGTAATATTGATTTCTTTTGAGTTATATTGAAAAATGGCACACTAAAAGGCACACCAATGAAAGCAACCGTAACTTTATACAAGCAAAAGACACTGGCAACCGGCGGACATCCTTTAATCGTAATGCTAAGAGACGGGGCCAAAAGGAAAAAAGTATCTTTGGGCATGGCACTTCCTGCCCTTAGATGGAATTCAAAAAAGAATAGTTATAAGCCTGTCCCGATTCAGGAAGGGATGACAGAGGCAGAGGCGGATGACATCAGGAAAAAGAATGCTGAAATCATTGCCCTGGTTGAAAGTACTAACAGCACGTATGCAGCTAAGATCAGGGAGCTGGCAACGGCACGCAAACAGGTCTCACTGGATACCCTTGTCGAGTTGGTTGAACATCCGGTAAAGACAGATTATAACGTACTGCAATGGATGGAAAAGCTAAGGGATGAATTCAGGGCAGTGGATAAGATCGGACAGGCAAATGTATATGACAACGCCAGGATACTGTTAGACCTCTTCCTAAAGAGTAAGGATGTGGCATTTGATGAAATTGATCTGTCATTCCTTTACCGTTATGAACACTTCTTAAGGCAGCGTAAGATGAAAGATTCATCATTGAGTATTTATATGCGAACCCTCCGCGCTGCCATTGCCAAAGCGGTTAAGTTGGGATATGCTGACCGGCTTGCATTCAGTGAATACAGGATACCGAAAGGGAAGGCGAACAAACGGGCCTTGTCAATGAAGGAAATTGAAGCCATTCTGAAATTAGAGAACCGGACGGATGATCATTTCAGATACCTGGTATTTTCCTACTTTACCATAGGGATGAACTTTATTGATATGGCCCGGTTAACCTGGGATGACATTAGAGGGAATGAGATCCACTATACCCGGCAAAAGGTGCATCATAAAATGATTATTCCAATTCATCTAAGGGTCAAAGAGATATTAGATCATTACAGGTCATTGACAGGGAACGCCCCTTCCATTACAGGAAAGAATGATAATTACATTTTCCCGATCCTGGACAAAGACATTCATAAAACAGAGACAGCAAAATACAACCGCACTAAAAAAATGCTAAAGGAATTCAACAAAGAACTTAAGAACATCGGGACGGCTGCCAAAATTGACACAGTCCTGACAAGTTACGTCTTAAGACATACTGCCATAACTAACCTTGTGCGCGCGGGTGTGACCGCGGACGCGATCCAGGCACTTGCAGGACATAAACGATTAACCACAACAGAAAACTACATACGCGAAGCAAGTCAAGAAGTTAAAGCGAAGGCAGTCAATATGTTATAATCAAACCTATAAAAACCCTAATACCATGACACAACCAACACTTAACGAAAAAATTGAAGCCATCCGGGAAAGCGACAACCTGGAAAAATATCTGGACTTATTGAAATTAATGTACCAGGAACTTGTCGCAAGCGATTCCTTTAGTGATTTTTCGAAAAGGGATAAAGAGAATATGACATGGAAATTTTTTGAAATGTACGATCTGATTAACAACCTAGACAAACCTTTTGTGGCAAAATCAACAATGAATTAAATCCTTAACACGCGTTAAAGATGCAACCCGCTTCCATTTGAGGCGGGTTTTTTATTTTATTAGTTTTCAACAACTTTTATTATATCATTTATTTACATTTATCTGATATAGTGTTAATTAATGATATTAAGATAACGGTATTTATCGTATTTTATATTGACTAACGACATGTTATTTGAAAAGGGTTTTTGCGATAATATCTTTGTTGATCAAACATTAAATCACTATGACAGATAATGAAATTTTGACACTCAAGGAAGTTTGTGCGATTACTAAGTTAAGTAAACACACTATTTATTGCCTAAAATATGCCGGTAAAATCCCTCACTTCAAATTTGGCCCCCGGCTCCTCCGCTTCAAACGGAGTGAAATCCTGCATTGGATGGAGCACCGGGACGAATACCAGGCGGAAAGCAGGGCAGCGTCTTAACCATTGCTCAATTTATCAATGATATTATCAATGAGGGCAGCCGGCATCGATACCGGGTGTGCATCCCTGGGAGGGTGCCGGCGGGTCCTTCATAAACAGATGCACAATGACAGTAAAAGAAGAAAGATACTTACAGGCTCCGCTTAGTCTATTGAGGGATTTTTTCGGGAATCCTGCAGAGGTTTTGAATAAAGTAATTCGTATCGGGATTTATAAATATGCTGATAGATACAGCAATTACCAGGAATACGGAGAAAATATTGCTAAGCAACTGATGTATGGGTTTTATCGGGACAAAAATTTTAAGACTAAGATTCATCATAAGATTCAGCAATATGCAGACCGGGACCTCATTGACCTTGACACAGATTACAACGGATTCAGCGGTGAAACATTCAATCCGGAATGGGAACTGGAGGGGCTGTGTAAGATACTGGACAGCGACAAGGAATTAAGGAATTACGCAATAAATTACCACGGCATTAAAATGGCCTGCAGCGACCTGAATTTAAATATAAGCGTTCCAAATATTGACCGTATAATCAAAGATGCCAGTGATATACTCAAAAGCACTCCCGAAGACGAACCGTGGGTAATGATTAGTAAGGCTCGCGCCTTTGATTACAGGGATCATAAAAAAACAGACTTCGAACTTGCTCAATTTGCCGCACACATTGCTATTAAATCTATTATCGGTGTTAAACCCTTAGGCAAAACAAATAAGCGACATATAACAGCCCGGATGTTTGGTTATGCCAGTGTTAAGCACCTCCCGGCAAAAATGTCTGAAAAGATTCAACCGTTTTTTAATAAATATTCAACCCGGTACTGGATGGATAAGGTTTTGCAAATGTTAGAGCTTTATTGGGGTGTTAAAATATATTCTCATTCAATGAGGGGATTTTATGTATCAACTTCAAAAACAATGGACATGAATAATTTAGCCATAAAAGCAGAAGAGCAATCGATAAAAAACAAAATCGCTGCATTAAAACAGAGCAAAAAGGAAGCAAGGGAAAAAGCATTACAGCACATTTACAGCACAGAGTACAGCAGATCAACAGCGGGACAACAGCAGCTTAAATAAGTATTTTAAATAATGAATTTAAACAAGCTTTTTAAAAAAGAAAATTAAACAGGATTACATCGAAGGTTTTCGATGTGTGAATATATTTTTAAGGATAAAATTGAATTTGAATGAATGAAGCATTACACACACTGGCAGAATTGAAATACCAGGAAACTAAAGATAAATTTCCGGGCGTTCCTGACTATGCGATCCCGCGCACGAAGTATTCCGATAAGACAGCAAACGACCTTACTATGTGCATCATTGATTATATCCGTGTGACGGGCGGACACGCTGAAAGGGTCGCAAACATGGGCAGACAGATCGGACACGGTGTTAATCGCAAATGGATCCCCGGGACCGGCACCAAGGGGACGGCGGACGTTCACAGCATGAAGGCGGGGCGGTTTATAGCCGTGGAGGTTAAGATTGGGGCTGTACCGGCAAAGCGAAGCACAACGGAAATACCAGGCCAAAATTGAGCAATGCGGCGGCGTGTATATCATTGCCCGGGACTTCGAAAACTTTTTAGAGCAATGGGAACGGATATGAAAAACCAAAGACAAACTATTTTTATTGCAGAAAACATTAAGACGGGAAACGCAACGGAATCAGCGATCCGGGCGGGGTATTCATCCAAAACAGCCTATTCCATAGGGCAACGGCTGTTGAAAAATGTTGAAGTTAGGAAAGCGATCGAAAATCACAGGAATGAGATAAGCAAGCAAGCTGATATAACAATCAGCGAAGTGGTGAAAGAAATCCGGGAAATGGCCTTATATGCTGAATCGGAAACGAACCGCCTTCGCGCATATGATATGTTAATGAAGCACCTGGGAGGATATGTCAATGAAATGAAAATCATTGAGGGTATGTCAGAAGATCAGTTAAATCAATTATACCAGAAACTATTAAAAAACTTAGAACAATGACAACAGCAGGCAACGACAAAAGAAGGTTACTGAAAGCCATATTAAAGAAAGATCAGGACCAGGTTAAAAACATCCTGGACGGCATGAAGGCACCCGCCAAAGTGCGAAATATCTACATCGGTTTTACCGAGGAGGAGGAGGCAGAATTGCGCCGCCGGGATGAGTTAGAAACGGAGGTCATTGATGAAAATCAACTCCCATACAGGATGAAAATAAACCGCCGGGAAACTAATGACAATGAACTGCCCGGAAATATTGAGGTAAAATACCGGGATGAAAAACCGGAACATGGCGGGTATCAAATACGATTTATTGACACTGATGAATTAGACGTTAATAAGTGATGCTATATCTTAAATTCTGACCTCATTACAGGCCTCACAAAGAATTAACTATTAAGAGTAATATAGTTATTCAATAGTGCGGTTAAACGCGTCTAAAGGCCTTATTTTAAACCGGATTTAATAAAAATAATCGGACTTTGTGTCAGTTATGCGGATAACAACATATTATAAACTTGTATATAATTGATATACTGTTAATTGCTCCTCCGCGCGTTGTCTTATAAATAGTGTTATGTTAAATGGGAATTTTAGTGTGAATTATTTCACAATGAAAAGCCAGGCAGAGGGGATCAATGGCCGGGACCTGGTTTATTTGTCAATCTGATATGATCAGGAAGCGGCGTGCGCGTCCTCCTTCCATGCTGAATGATTCGGCGGCGGCGGCGAAGCATCCATTTATCAACTACCAGGGTAAATAAAAAATATTTCCATGATTTATTTCAGGCTCAAAATCAGGATATTGATTTATTTTAGTTTATCTTTGAGAAAACCAATTCTAAATCCAAAAGTCTTATGAAAAAATTATTATTAGCAATCTTATTACTTTTCGCAATATCCTGCGATAAGGAAGGCAATCCGCTTAATCCGGTTCATGTTTGTGGAGATTGCACTGAAGCAAATCCCGGATATGTGGATTTAGATGCCTATTGTGGCACTTAATCAGGAAGTGGATTTATTCATAACTACATTAAAACAGCAGGGAGCACAGGCCGGGCAGAGTTGGTCTTGCACCAAGCATTGAAATTTAACTGAAATAAAACTGAGGGCGGAGCGGCGGTTTGGACAGGTTAGTAAGGATATTGTAAGTAAACAAGGGCAAAGAACTGACTTATTAAACGGCATTGAACAAGTTGAAACAAAAAAGAAAGTACTTGCATCTGTTGGTGTAAGTGAGCAAATGGCGAACCAATATGAAAAACTGGCAGACATTTGCAGATTCGGATTTTGATAAAATATACCCCGGTCTGTTAAAAGATATTTTACACTAACTTTGAAAAAGCTAATATTAAAAGCCATGAAAACAATCACATACATTTCAATTATTATCATACTGGTATTAACGGCTTGTGGGAAAGAGAAGGATAATGATAAAAGAGCAGAAACATGAACTGGCATTTTTTCTCCCGATCGAACTCTGTGGGGCATCCCTTGACGAAGTCAAACAGGAATTTTTGACAAAATGGGTTTATAGCCGAAGATACCTTTACATTCAACTATGAATTAAATTATCCATTTCGGAATGATAGCCTACATATACATGCATACTGTCAGGACTATCTTTTATTTAGATACTGAACCATTAAGTTTCGAAATCTATTATCGAAGCGGATGCGGGCATGATATAGAACAGATTAGGGCAGAAATTATAGCACAGGGGGGCAACCTTTACTCATTCAGAGCCGAGTATGGGTTCATTCTATGCATACGGAGCTTGCACCTTGCAATTAATTTGCTGTCTTACTATTTATGACACTTTGGACTATACCCTGCTGAATATATAGAGGCTCAAAAAAGTCAGATAGAAACCCTGCACCTGGCGGAGGGAATTCCGATAATTCCAATCTATAAAAAAAGACCGTTTGCCAAAATGAAATTCAGAGGTAAAATACAGCGAAAAAACAGCGAAAAATGCCAATACTTGTCGCTTATAAAAAAGGGGAAGTGACCGGGGTTTTTTGAGTTCCCTAAAAAAGTGCTTCCCCCGCCTCCTACTTATTAACAAAAACCCTCAAAAAACACACTAAAAAGCACACCGCGGAGGGGGAACCTCTTCTGAAACCCTTGTGGGTTGTGGCGGATTCTGAACCGCCGACCCCATGCCTGTCAAGCATGTGCTCTAAACCAACTGAGCTAACAACCCGTCCATTTCAGGCTGGCAAAATTAATAATTTATTATTCCGATTTCTATATCTTTGCCGCAATTTTTAAAGCCCCCATTGGGGGATGAGTTTCTAACTAATCATTATGAAAAAATTATTCCTTCTTCTTATCGCATCATTCCTGCTTTTTCCGGGATTTGTCGTTTCACAGCAAAAAGAGATCACTTTGCAGGATATATGGGGAAGCCGTAAGTTCTATCCTAAAAGCGTTCGCGACCTGACCCCAATGAAAGACGGAGAAACCTACAGCATACTTAAAGGCGACTCTATCAACCTGTATAACTTTGAATCGGGAGCTTACATCAATACCCTTGCAATAGGCAAAGAGATGATCCCAGCCGGTGATACCGCTGCAATTGAGCTTTCCGATTACACCTTCAGCAAGGATGAGAAAAAATTGCTTATCGCCACGGCCACGGAATATATATACCGCTATTCATCCGTCTCTGAATTTTATATCTGGGATATCCCGGCGAAAAAGCTGAGCCGTCTTTCCCTCGGTGGCAAACAGCGGCTGGCCACTTTCTCGCCTGACGGAACCAAAGTGGCCTTCGTCCGCGATAATAACCTTATCGTTACCGACCTTGCAAATAATGTTGAAGTGCAGGTTACGAACGATGGCAAACAGAATGAGATCATAAACGGTACGACCGACTGGGTTTATGAAGAAGAATTCGCTATTACAAAGGGCTTCGAATGGTCTCCCGATGGCAAAAAGATCGTGTTTTACCGCTTCGATGAAAGCAAAGTTCCGGAATTTTCAATGATGGAATGGGGCGAACTTTATCCCACCGTTACTAAATTCAAATACCCGAAGGCCGGCGAGGTCAATTCAATCGTTACCGTTAATATTTACGACGTAAATTCCCAGCAGATCACTCCCGTTGATATCGGCCCTGAAACCGATCAGTATATTCCGCGTGTCATGTGGACAAAAGACCCGGGAAAGATGCTGGTTGTCAGGCTGAATCGCCTGCAAAACGAAATGGTCGTCCTGATGGCGGATGCTGCGACAGGTAAAACGGAAACGGTCTATAATGAAATCAACCCTTATTATGTCGACGAAGGCACTTATGATCATTTCATTTTCCTCGACAACAACCGTTACGTGATCACAAGTGAAAAATCAGGCTATAATCACATCTACCTTAATAACCTGGACAGATCATCCAGGTTCACACAGCTCACTTTGGGCAACTGGGATGTGACGGACGTTTATGGCTATGACCCGGCCACCGGCCTGGTGTGGTTCAGCGCGGCGTCATCTTCCCCGATCAACCGGGAACTATGGACGGTCGACCTGAAAGGAAACATGAAAGAGGTATCGAGGGAAACCGGTTACCATGCGCCCCAGTTCAGCACTAATTATAATTACTACGTCGATAATTTCTGCGATGCCAACACTCCTTCGTTATACACAGTCAACAAGCCGAATGGCAAGGTGATCCGTACCATCGAGGATAACCAGGCTCTTCGTGAGATCTGGAAGGAATACAAATTCAGCAAAAAGGAATTCTTTACGTTCAGGACATCCGGCGGAACGGAACTGAACGGCTGGAAAATCCTTCCTCCGGACTTTGATCCGAACAAAAAATACCCGGTACTGATGGAGGTTTATGGAGGGCCGGGATCCCAGACCGTTCTCAACGCCTACAGGCCGGGTGATTATACATGGTACCAGATGCTGGCCCAGAAAGGCTATATCATAGCATCGGTGGATAACCGCGGAACGGGCGCGCGGGGGCAGGAATTCAAAAAGATGACCTACAAAGAACTGGGCAAACTTGAAACCGAAGACCAGATCGAAGCGGCAAAATATTTTGCTTCCCTTCCTTATGTCGATCCCGCACGTATCGGGATCTGGGGCTGGAGCTACGGGGGATTTATGTCGACACTCTGCATCACCAAAGGAGCTGATTATTTCAAAATGGCCATCGCTGTCGCCCCTGTCACTAACTGGCGCTATTATGATAATATCTATACCGAACGTTTCATGCAGAAACCGCAGGATAATCCATCCGGCTACGATGACAACTCCCCCATCAACCATGTCGACAAGCTAAAAGGCAAATACCTTGTCGTCCACGGCACAGGCGATGACAACGTGCATGTGCAGAACACGATGGACCTTATCACGGCCCTCAACAAAGCCAATAAGCAATACAGCATGTTCCTCTATCCGAACAAGAATCACGGGATTTATGGTGGGAACACAAGGCTGCACCTGTATACCCTGATGACTGATTTTATCCTGGAGAACCTCTGAAAAAAATAATTCAATATTCGAAATTCAAAATTCAAAATTATTTATACCTTTGCACCCCTGAATTCTTAATTAATTAATAACCATTTAAAAGCGGGAAGATCTTATGATTATTGTTCCGGTAAAAGAAGGCGAAAGCATCGACAGGGCCTTAAAGAAATACAAAAGAAAATTTGAAAAAACCGGCGTTGTAAAAGAATTACGCGACCGCCAGCAATTCACCAAACCTTCCATCATTAAGCGCAAACAGCGCCTGAAAGCTATTTACATCCAGCAGCTCAGGGAAGCTCTCGATCAGTAGTTTTCGTTCTTAATATTTTTATTAAGAAGAAGTTTTATTTTAAATATTTTAATTGTATATTTGAAATGAAGTTTCTTCTTATTTTTTTGGTGGATGACGACGGATAGATTCTTAGACTACATCGCTTACGAGAAGCGCTATTCCCAACACACTATAATTGCCTACCGGTCCGACCTGGACCAGTTTTATGATTTTTTGTCCAACCAGTACAATTTCTCTGATATTAATAAGGTAGACCACCAGGTCGTTCGATCCTGGATCGTCAGCCTGATGGAAAGCGGGCATACGCCCAGGTCAGTCAACCGCAAGATTTCAACCTTAAAATCTTACTTCAGGTTCCTGGTAAAAGAAGATTTGATCCGGGAAAACCCTATGGGCCGGGTTATTGCGCCAAAAACATCGCAAAGGCTGCCTGTTTTCGTAGAGCAGGAAAGCATGCAGATCCTGTTCGATGAGATTAATTTTGGTGAGGGCTACCCTGCCGCCCGTGACCGGATGATCATGGAAATATTTTATGCGACGGGGATGCGTTTATCGGAGCTGATCAACCTGAAAGAGGCTGATGTGGACATGTATAAAAACACATTGAAAGTTACGGGCAAACGCAATAAACAGCGAATTATCCCGTTTACCGGAAACCTGGTCGGTATCCTCAATAATTACCTTGAGGTTAAGAGGAAGACATTTCCGGGGAAGAACAGGAAAGTTATCTTTTCCTGACTAATAAAGGTGAAAAACTATATCCTAAGATGGTTCATCGCACGGTACACCATTATCTCGACCAGGTCACTACAATCAGCAAACGCAGCCCCCACGTCATCCGGCACACTTTTGCCACCCACATGCTGAATAATGGCGCCGATCTCAACGCCATCAAAGAAATTCTCGGGCATGCCAATCTTGCTGCGACCCAGGTTTACACCCATAATACGATCGAGAAACTTAAATCAATATATAAACAGGCCCATCCCAGGGCTTAACTTAAATATGGAGGATTTACTTATGAGATTAAACATCAATGCGGTGCATTTTAAGGCTGACAAAAAGCTTGTGGCCTTTATCAAGGAGAAGATGGAAAAGATCACCCAGGTATTTGATGGGGTTATCGACACTGAGGTATCTCTTAAAGTCGAAAATTCAGATATGCGGGAGAATAAAATTGCTGAGATCCGGGTATCCATACCCGGGAACAATTTCTACGTCAAAAAACAAAGTGCGACTTTCGAAGAATCTGCAGATGAGGCTGTTGAAGCATTAAGGAGGCAGCTGAAAAAGTATAAAGAAAAAATAAGGGAATCATTGAAAATAATTATCGTAAATTAGGAATTTTCTTTTTGTTAATTCAACAATAATGTATATTTTTGCAGACCTTTTTCGAAAGGTCTGCTTTTTTATGTTCTTTGCATAATGCCGATGTAGCTCAGCTGGCCAGAGCAGCTGATTTGTAATCAGCTGGTCGGCGGTTCGAATCCGTCCATCGGCTCAAATTATTATCAAATCAGTGCACAAAAACGGGGAGATTCCAGAGCGGTCAAATGGGGCAGACTGTAAATCTGTTGGCTAAGCCTTCGGAGGTTCGAATCCTCCTCTCCCCACGCAGATGAGTGTGAGTTTGGAGTGTGCAAGATTCGAAGTGTGGGTGTGCGCATCTCGCGGAAGTAGCTCATTTGGTAGAGCGACAGCCTTCCAAGCTGTAGGTAGCGGGTTCGAGACCCGTCTTCCGCTCCCAGGCCTTTGTAGCTCAGGGGTAGAGCACTTCCTTGGTAAGGAAGGGGTCATCGAGTTCAATTCTCGATCAAAGGCTCTAGTATAAATTGTAAGGTAAATTAATAAACATTTTAATTTTTAAACATTATTCGATATGGCAAAAGAAAATTTTCAACGTACCAAACCACACGTGAATATCGGCACCATTGGTCACGTTGACCATGGAAAGACCACCCTTACTGCAGCCATCACCCTGAACTTGCAGGATAAAGGTCTTGCCACTTTTAAATCGTTCGATGAAATTGATAATGCTCCTGAAGAAAAAGCCAGAGGTATAACGATCAACACCGCTCACATTGAGTATCAGACAGCCAACCGGCATTATGCTCATGTTGACTGTCCGGGCCATGCCGACTATGTTAAGAACATGGTTACCGGTGCTGCCCAGATGGACGGCGCAATCCTGGTTGTTGCTGCAACTGATGGTCCCATGCCCCAGACCCGTGAACATATCCTTCTGGCCCGCCAGGTAGGTGTTCCCAAGATCGTTGTGTTTATGAGCAAGTTGACATGGTTGATGATCGAAGAACTTCTCGACCTGGTT
Organism: uncultured Bacteroidales bacterium; assembly: GCA_963823285.1. Taxonomy (GTDB): domain Bacteria; phylum Bacteroidota; class Bacteroidia; order Bacteroidales; family JAGOPY01; genus JAGOPY01. The sequence goes on from CAWGKX010000014.1 coordinate 910,362, forward strand.
GAAATGGAAATCCGCGAGCTTCTGACCTTTTACGGATTTGATGGCGACAATACACCTGTCATCCGCGGATCTGCCTTAGGCGGCCTTGAATAAAGAACCCAAATGGGTTGAAAAGATCATGGAACTGATGGAAGCATGCGACACCTAGATCCCGCTGCCAAAGCGTGATGTTGACAAGCCTTTCCTGATGCCTGTTGAAGACGTATTCTCCATCACCGGCCGTGGAACAGTTGCTACCGGAAGAATTGAAACAGGGCGTTATCAATATCGGCGAACCGGTTGAAATCATCGGTATCGGCGCTGAAAAACTGAAATCAGTTGTTACAGGTGTTGAAATGTTCCGTAAACTCCTTGACCGTGGAGAAGCCGGTGACAATGCCGGTCTGTTACTCCGTGGCATTGACAAGGATGATATCCGCCGCGGACATGGTTATTGCCGAACCGGGTTCCATTACTCCTCATACACATTTCAAAGCCCAGGTTTATATCCTGAAGAAAGAAGAAGGTGGACGTCATACTCCATTCCACGATAAATACCGTCCGCAGTTCTATTTCAGAACAACTGACGTTACAGGTGAGATCCATCTTCCTCAAGGCGTTGAAATGATTATGCCCGGTGATAACCTGACAATTGAAGTGAATCTGATTCACTGAAGTGGCTATGGACAAGGGATTGCGTTTCGCTATCCGTGAAGGTGGCAGAACAGTTGGTGCAGGACAGGTAACTGAAATAATTAAATAAATGGTAGGTTAATATTCCCGAATCCCGATTGAATCGGGTACGGGATCGAACCTGCTTTGAGCTTACGGGTGTAGCTCAATTGGTAGAGTGGTGGTCTCCAAAACCATAGGTTGTGGGTTCGAGTCCTACCACCCGTGCAAAATGAATAAGATAAATGGCAAATAAAATTCACAGCGTACTTCAAAGAAAGTTATGACGAATTAAGCATAAAACCTCCTGGCCTACATGGAGTGAGCTGCAAGGTAGTGCTATAGTGGTATCTGTTGCTTCCCTGATAATCGCTTTAGTCGTTTATTTGATGGATATCTCATTCAGAACATTGTTACCCAGTTTTACAAACTGTTCTAATAATGGTAGTATTACTGAATTTTAAATTTAACCTGATTAATTAATTTTTTCATCCCGAAGGATAAGTATGGGCGAACAGGTCAAAAAATGGTATGTTGTCAGGGCAGTAAGTGGTAAGGAAAAGAAAGTGAAGCAGTATATCGAAAGTGAGATTAACCGCCTCGGAATCTGCAGGATTTTATTTCGCAGGTGCTCATCCCGACTGAAAAAGTTTATCTGGTCCGGAAAGGAAAAAAGATCAGCAAGGAAAGGAATTATTTTCCTGGATATGTGCTGATCGAAGCTGCCCTGGTGGGCGAATTAACCCACATCATCACGGAATATTCCCGATGTACTGGGATTTCTGGGTACAGGCAATGAGCCAAGTCCTATGCGCGCCAGCGAAGTCAAACGAATCCTCGGAAAATTGGATGAACTGGCTGAACAAAGTGAAGGAATGAATGTTCCTTTCATCGTGGGTGAGACCGTTAAGGTGGTCGATGGCCCTTTCAACAGTTTTCAGCGGTGTGATCGAAGAGATCAATGAAGAAAAGAAGAAGCTGAAGGTGATGGTCAAGATCTTCGGACGGAAAACCCCGCTGGAACTGAGCATTCATGCAGGTGGAAAAAGAATGACGCAGGTTATCCTTTTATTAATTAACATTTCAATCTTTTAATATCATGGCAAAAGAAGTTACTGGAATGATCAAACTGCAAATCAAAGGAGGCGGCAGCTAATCCTTCTCCCCCGGTTGGTCCTGCACTTGGTGCAAAGGGTGTGAACATCATGGAGTTTTGCAAACAGTTCAATGCCCGTACACAGGATCAGGCCGGAAAATTACTCCCGGTCATCATCACGGTATACAGGGACAAGAGCTTTGATTTCGTGATCAAGACGCCCGCCTGTTGCAGTGCAGTTGATGGAAATGGCCAAAGTCGCCAAAGGTTCTGCCGAATCAAACCGTAACAAAGATTGGTTCGGTAACCTGGGACCAGGTCAAGACAATTGCCGAAGATAAGATGGTGGACCTGAATGGTTTTACGGTCGAATCAGCTATGACGATGGTTGCGGGCACTGCAAGAAGCATGGGCCTCACCATCAAGGGTGATTCACCGGTTACAACAGTAAAAGGTAACTCCGTTAATCGTGAATTAAATAATAACGAGGTAAAACAATGGCAAAACTAACTAAAAAACAAAAGGAATCCCAATCGAAGTACGACAGGACGAAATCCTACGGACTTAATGAAGCCGTAGAGGTTATAAAAGGGATTACCTATACAAGCTTTGATGCTTCCGTTGACCTTGATGTACGTTTGGGCGTTGATCCCCGGAAGGCGAACCAGATGGTCCGCGGTATCGTTACCCTGCCCCACGGCACCGGTAAAACGATCCGCGTACTGTGCTCTTGTTACGCCGGATAAGGAAGAGGAAGCCACGGCAGCCGGCGCTGATTTTGTCGGACTTGATGATTATATTGATAAAATCAAGCAGGGCTGGACAGACATCGATGTGGTGATTACAATGCCCCAGGTGATGCCTAAGATAGGCCCGCTTGGAAAGATCCTCGGCCCCCGCGGTCTCATGCCCAATCCTAAAACAGGAACGGTGACAATGGATGTGGCCAAGGCGGTCAAGGAAGTCAAAGCAGGTAAAATCGACTTCAGAGTTGATAAATATGGAATCATCCATGCCTCTATCGGAAAAGTTTCCTTTGACAAAGGATAAGATCGTGGATAACGCGAGGGAGTTGCTGCAGACGATCATTAAACTGAAGCCGACTGCAGCCAAGGGTACCTACATGAAGAGCGTGTATATGTCAAGTACGATGAGCCCGGGTGTTCAAATCGAGCCCAAATCCTTAACAGCTGGTCTAACGAAAATTAAGTAAAACAGAGTCATGACAAGAGAAGAAAAAGATCAAATGATCGACTCGTTGGCGGAAACACTGAAGAGTAGCAACACAGTTTATCTTGCGGATATTTCCAATCTGAATTCGAGTAACTCCACCAGGCTTACGTGCACTTTGCTTTAAAAGAAACGTGACGCTCCAGGTGGTAAAGAATACATTGCTTAAAAAGGCGATGGAAAAATCTGAAAAGAACTTTGAAGGTCTGTTCGGAATTTTACATGGCCCGACATCCGTGATGTTCTCTGATTCAGGCAATATCCCGGCTAAACTAATCAAGGAATTCAGAAAGACTTCCGACAAACCCATACTGAAAGGCGCTTTTGTGCAGGATATGGTATTTGTCGGCGATGACCAGCTGGATTTACTGATAGCCCTCAAATCGAAGAACGAATTGATCGGTGAAATCGTGGCATTACTCCAGTCACCCGTTAAAAATGTTATCTCCGGCCTTCAATCGGGCGGACATAAGATTTCAGGCATTCTGAAAACCTTATCGGAAAAGGAAGCATAACGACACACAGAATTATTTTACAAGTAAATTTGTAAACGTTTAAAAATAAATAACAAATGGCAGATTTAAAAGCTTTCGCAGAACAGTTGGTAAACTTAACCGTAAAGGAAGTCAACGAGTTAGCACAGATCCTTAAAGACCGAATATGGAATTGAGCCGGCAGCAGCAGCCGTAGCGGTTGCAGCGCCGGGAGCAGCAGCAGGCAGTGAAGCTCCTGCAGCTGAAGAAAAGACCACATTTGATGTGATCCTGAAACACGCCGGTCAGGCAAAACTCGGTGTTGTTAAACTCGTGAAAGAATTGACCAGCCTTGGTCTGAAGGAATCCAAAGAACTCGTCGATGCAGCCCCTAAGGCCATCAAAGAGGGAATCACAAGAGATGAGGCTGAAGCTCTCAAGAAACAGCTCGAAGAAGCTGGCGCAGAAGTTGAAATTAAGTAGATCTGATGAACCGGCTAATTAAATTTAGCCGTTCTATTACCGGGCCTGATCCACGACAAAGTCGGGATCGGGCTCGTCACCTTTTTCATCATCTATCAGTTCATAATGTGCGAAACCGCCCTCCCTGGGCATAAAACAAAAAAAATTGGCATCGAAAAAAGCTGAAAGATTCAATTTCGGATCTTCAAAAGTCAAAGCTGCTTATCCTGATTTTTTAGAAATCCAGCTTAAATCCTTCAAAGATTTCTTCCAGCTCGAAACAAACCCGGAAGACAGAGTCAATGAAGGGCTATATAAGGTTTTCAGCGAAAATTTCCCTATAACGGACGCACGAAATAACTTCGTCCTTGAATTCCTGGATTATTTCGTGGATCCGCCACGGTACTCGATCGAAGAATGCATGGAGCGGGGGCTTACCTACTCCGTGCCGCTGAAAGCGAAGCTGAAGCTATATTGTACCGACCCTGAACATGAGGATTTTGAGACGATCATACAGGATGTCTATCTTGGTATGATCCCTTACATGACTCCCAAAGGCACCTTTGTCATCAATGGCGCCGAACGAGTAGTCGTCTCACAGTTGCACCGGTCGCCCGGAGTATTCTTCGGCACCAGCACCCATGCCAACGGCACTCAACTCTTCTCGGCCAGGATCATTCCTTTCAAAGGTTCCTGGATCGAGTTCACGACCGACATCAATAATGTCATGTACGCTTACATCGACAGGAAGAAGAAATTGCCGGTCACTACCCTGCTTCGCGCCATCGGTTATGAAACCGATAAGGATATCCTCGAGATATTCCACCTGGCAGAAGAAGTAAAGGTCAACAAAACCAATATGAAAAAGGTCATCGGCCGAAAGCTTGCCGCCCGCGTGGTCAGGGCATGGGTCGAAGACTTCGTGGATGAAGATACAGGCGAGGTCGTTTCCATTGAACGTACCGAAGTGCTCATCGAAAGAGAAATCGTGATCGAGAAAGAGCATGCCGAACTGATCCTGGGTTCGGGGGTTGATACGGTTCTTCTTCATAAGGAAGACATTAACACCCTTGAATATGCGATCATATTCAATACTCTCCAGAAAGATACAGCCAACTCGGAAAAAGAAGCTGTCGAATATATTTACCGCCAGCTCCGGAATGCCGAGCCACCTGATGAAGAAACTGCCAGGGGGATCATCGATAAATTGTTCTTTTCGGAAAAGAGGTATGACCTTGGTGACGTAGGACGTTACAGGATCAATACCAAACTCGGATCTTGAACGTTGATCAGAACATTAAGGTGCTGACCAAAGAGGACATCATTTCGATCATCAAATACCTGGTCGAACTTTCTAATGCCAAGACAGAGGTCGATGATATCGACCATCTCAGCAACCGCAGGGTAAGGACGGTCGGCGAGCAGCTTTCCGCGCAGTTTGGCGTGGGACTTGCCCGTATGGCCCGTACCATCCGTGAAAGGATGAATGTCAGGGACAATGAAGTTTTCACCCCGATGGACCTCATCAATGCAAAGACTTTGTCTTCGGTAATCAATTCATTTTTCGGCACCAACCAGCTGTCGCAATTCATGGATCAGACCAACCCTTTGTCGGAGCTGACCCACAAACGCAGGATTTCAGCCCTTGGGCCGGGAGGTCTTTCCAGGGAAAGAGCAGGTTTCGAGGTCAGGGACGTTCATTATACACATTACGGACGGCTTTGCACGATCGAAACCCCTGAAGGGCCGAATATCGGTCTTATCTCATCGCTTTGCGTGTTTGCCAAGGTGAACAGCCTGGGATTCATTGAAACCCCTTACAAAAAGGTTGAAAACGGCGTAGTCCAGTTGAACGAGCCGCCGATATTCCTGAGCGCTGAAGATGAAGAAAAGAAGGTCATTGCACAGGCAAGTGCGCCGCTGCAAAACGACGGCACATTCCAGAATGCTAAGGTTAAGGTTCGTTACCAGGCTGATTATCCGATCATTGAACGGCATGAGGTCGACCTTATGGATACCGCGCCCAATCAGATCGCATCCATTGCAGCATCGTTGATTCCCTTCCTGGAACATGACGATGCCAACAGGGCGCTGATGGGCTCGAACATGATGCGCCAGGCAGTTCCGCTGCTGGAGCCTGAAGTTCCGCTGGTCGGGACCGGGATCGAATCAGATGTGGTCCGTGATTCACGGGTACTGATCAATGCCGAAGGCGATGGTTACGTCGAATTTGTGGATGCCAAGGAAATCGTCATCCGGTATACCCGCGATGAAATGGAGAAGCTCATCAGTTTCGATGACGACATCAAACATTATGAGCTGATCAAATTCCTGCGCACTAACCAGAATACCTGTGTCAACCTCAGGCCGATCGTCAGGAAAGGCGAAAAAGTGGTTAAAGGACAGGTTCTCTGCGAAGGTTATGCTACGAAGAATGGCGAGCTTGCCCTCGGGAGAAACCTGATGGTGGCTTTCATGCCCTGGAAAGGATATAATTTTGAAGATGCCATCGTCATCAACGAAAAAGTCGTTAAAGAGGACATCTTTACATCCATCCATATCGAGGAATTCACACTTGAAGTCCGTGATACTAAAAGAGGCATTGAAGAGCTTACCAACGACATTCCAAACGTCAGCGCGGAAGCGACGAAAGACCTGGATGAAAATGGTCTTATCCGCATAGGCGCTGAAGTTAAGGAAGGCGATATCCTGATCGGGAAGATCACTCCCAAAGGAGAAAGCGACCCGACACCGGAAGAGAAACTGCTTCGCGCCATTTTCGGCGATAAAGCCGGCGATGTTAAAAATGCATCCTTAAAAGCGCCTCCGGCTATGAAAGGCGTGGTCATCGAAAATAAACTGTTTTCAAGGGTCATCAAGGACCGTAAGTCCAGGGCCAAGGAAAAAGACGTGCTGAAAGAGCTGGATGACCAGATGCACAAGGAAACCAACGATCTGAAATCAAAGCTGGTCGACAAACTGATGATTCTGGTCAGTGGAAAAACTTCCCAGGGGGTTTATAATAACTTCAAGGAAGAAGTCGTCCCCAAAAAGGCGAAGTTCACGCAGAAGATGCTGATGGTGCTGGATTACGGGATGATAAACCCGAACCGGTGGACATCTGATAAAGACAAGAACGACCTGATCAAGGTACTGATCAACAATTATAATATCAAGCATAAGGAACTGCAGGGCAGGTTCAACAGGATGAAATTCCAGTCCACTGTCGGTGACGACCTGCCGAATGGCATCGTGCAAATGGCTAAAGTTTATGTAGCACGTAAGCGGAAACTGCAGGTCGGCGACAAAATGTCGGGACGCCATGGAAACAAAGGTATCGTTGCCAGGATAGTAAGGCAGGAAGATATGCCTTTCCTTGAAGACGGCACGCCGGTTGACATCGTCCTTAACCCGCTTGGTGTACCGAGCCGTATGAACCTGGGACAGATATACGAAACCGTCCTTGGATGGGCAGGCCACAAGCTGGGAGAAACCTATGCGACACCGATCTTTGATGGCGCAAGCTATACGCAGATCAACGACAAGATGACCGCCGCCGGATTGCCGAAAGACGGAAAAGTATATCTCTATGACGGCGAAACTGGCGAGAGGTTCCATCAACCCACAACGGTAGGGTTTATCTACATGCTGAAACTTCACCATATGGTGGAAGATAAGATCCACGCGCGTTCCATCGGGCCTTACTCACTTATTACGCAACAGCCGCTTGGCGGTAAAGCGCAGTTCGGGGGACAGCGTTTCGGTGAAATGGAAGTCTGGGCGCTTGAAGCGTTTGGCGCTTCTAACATACTGCAGGAAATACTTACTGTCAAATCAGATGACGTGCAGGGAAGGGCAAAAGCCTATGAAACGATCGTCAAGGGGGAAAATATGCCCAAACCGAGCATTCCTGAATCCTTCAACGTTCTGGTGCATGAACTAAGAGGCCTTGGCCTTGAAGTTAGCTTCGAATAATTAATTAGTAAACAAAAAAACAATATACATGGCCTTCAGAAGAGAATCAAACACAACTATTGATTTTAACAGTATCACAATCAGCTTAGCTTCTCCTGAATCCATACTTGAGCGTTCTTTCGGAGAAGTTCTGAAGCCCGAAACGATCAATTACCGGACCTATAAGCCCGAGCGCGACGGATTGTTCTGCGAGCGGATCTTCGGCCCGGTGAAAGACTATGAGTGCCATTGCGGCAAATACAAACGTATCCGCTACAAAGGCATCATTTGCGATCGTTGCGGGGTGGAAGTAACCGAGAAAAAAGTCAGAAGGGAAAGGACAGGGCATATACAGCTTGTCGTTCCCGTTGCCCACATCTGGTTCTTCCGTTCGCTTCCGAACAAGATAGGCGCCCTTTTGGGACTGCCTTCCAAAAAGATGGATTCCATCATATATTATGAGAAATATGTCGTTATCAAACCCGGGATAAAGGAAAAAGACGGGCTGAAGGAGCTCGATTTCCTTTCCGAAGAGGAATATTTTGAAATTGTGGATAATTTGCCGGCCGATAACGTACATCTCGATGATTCCGATCCCAACAAGTTCGTCGCCAAGATGGGCGCTGAAGCGCTTTATGAACTGCTGGAGAAGCTTGACCTGGATAAAGTATCATACGACCTGAGGCATAAGGCCAATACGGAAACATCGCAGCAACGTAAACAGGAAGCCCTGAAGCGGCTCCAGGTTTTTGAAGCATTCCGCGATGCCCGTACCCGTTCTGAAAATCGTCCCGGCTGGATGATCATGAAAATCGTTCCCGTAATTCCGCCGGAATTACGCCCGCTTGTGCCGCTGGACGGTGGAAGGTTCGCCACCTCCGACCTGAATGACCTTTATCGCAGGGTAATTATCAGGAATAACAGGCTTAAGAGGCTTATCGAGATCAAGGCGCCGGATGTGATCATGCGCAATGAAAAACGCATGCTCCAGGAAGCCGTCGACTCCCTGCTGGATAATTCCAGGAAAGTCGAGCGCGGTAAAGACCGAATCCAATCGTCCGCTGAAATCATTGAGCGATAGCCTCAAAGGAAAACAGGGCCGTTTCCGCCAGAACCTGCTTGGTAAACGCGTCGATTATTCAGGCCGTTCCGTTATCGTTGTCGGGCCCGAACTCAAACTGAATGAATGCGGTCTTCCAAAGGATATGGCCGCCGAGCTTTTCAAACCCTTTATCATCAGGAAACTCCTTGAAAGAGGCATTGTTAAGACTGTCAAATCGGCAAAAAAGATCGTTGACCGGAAAGATGCGGTCGTATGGGATATCCTCGAAAACATTCTGAAAGGCCATCCCGTTCTGCTGAACCGTGCTCCTACCCTTCACCGTCTGGGTATTCAGGCCTTCCAGCCAAAACTTATCGAAGGCAAAGCCATCCAGTTGCATCCGCTCGTTTGTACTGCGTTCAACGCCGACTTCGACGGTGACCAGATGGCTGTCCACGTTCCGCTGGGCAATGCGGCTATCCTGGAAGCGCAGTTGCTTATGCTCGCTTCGCATAACATCCTGAATCCGGCCAATGGCGCCCCTATCACCGTTCCTTCGCAGGACATGGTTCTGGGCCTTTATTATATGACCAAGGGCCGTAAAAGCTCACCGGATTACCCGGTAAAAGGAGAAGGCAAACGGTTTTATTCACCTGAGGAAGTGATCATAGCCTATAATGAGGATAAGCTTGACCTGCATGCCAATATTTTTGTAAAAGTCGAAGATCTCGCTGACAACCAACCTGTCATGCAGGTTGTCGAAACAACGACAGGCCGCGTGCTTTTCAACCAGGTCGTACCAGGCGAAATGGGTTATATCAACCAGTTGCTTACCAAAAAGGCCCTTCGGGAAATTATCAGCGATATCCTGAAAGCGACCGGCACGAAGAAAACCACCGATTTCCTGGATAATATCAAGAACCTAGGATTCATCATGGCTTTCAAAGGCGGGCTTTCATTTAACCTTGGCGATGTGATCATCCCTCAGGTTAAAGAGTCCTTTATCGAAGAGGCCAACCAGGAAGTCGAAGAAGTCCTCAACAACTATAACATGGGCTTCATCACCAATAATGAGCGTTATAACCAGATTATCGACATCTGGACACATACCAACTCGAAGCTTACCCAGCAGGTGATGAAAGAAATCTCCCTGGATAAGGGAGGTTTCAACCCGATTTTCATGATGCTCGATTCCGGCGCCAGGGGTTCAAAAGAACAGATCCGGCAGCTGTCCGGTATGAGAGGCCTGATGGCCAAACCGCAAAAATCAGGGGCGACCGGTGGTGAAATCATCGAAAACCCTATCCTGTCCAATTTCAAGGAAGGTTTGTCAGTTCTTGAATACTTCATTTCCACCCACGGCGCCCGCAAAGGTCTGGCCGATACCGCCCTGAAGACGGCAGATGCCGGTTACCTGACCCGGCGCCTTGTCGACGTTGCCCAGGATGTTATAATTTCAGAAGACGACTGCGGAACGCTCAGGGGTATAACTATAACTGCCCTCAAAAAGAACGAGGAAGTCGTGGAATCGCTTTACGACCGTATCCTTGGCCGTGTTACACTGCACGATATCTTCCACCCCAATTCAGGCGAGCTTGTGGCGCGCGCCGGGCAGCAACTTACCGAGGACAGATGCAAGTCCATTGAAGAGTCACCCATCGAATCGGTGGAAATCCGTTCAGTGCTAACCTGCGAGTCAAAGCAGGGCGTCTGCGCCAGGTGTTACGGACGTAACCTGGCCACCGGCCGGATGATCCAGGAAGGTGAGGCTGTCGGCGTTATCGCAGCCCAGTCTATCGGGGAACCGGGAACACAGCTTACCCTTCGTACATTCCACGTCGGGGGTACCGCTTCGAATGTCGCCATCATTTCCAAAATTGAAGCCAAATATGACGGATTCCTGGAAATTGACGAACTCAGGTTTGTCACTTATACTAACCGTGAAGGAAAAACCTATGACGTGGTGATCGGCCGTTCGGCTGAAATGAGGATCGTTGACAAGCACACCAAAATAGTGCTCGCTTCAGGCCATATCCCTTACGGGGCGAACCTGTATTTCAAGGAAAATACCGAAGTCAAGAAAGGCAGCCTGATCAGCGACTGGGATCCGTTCAATGCCGTGATCCTGGCTGAAGTTAAAGGCACCATCCAGTACGAGAATATCGTCGAGGGAAAGACTTACCGCATCGAATCTGACGAACAGACAGGTTATATAGATAAGGTGGTCATCGAACCCCGTCAGAAACTTAAAAATCCTACGATCGATATTATTTCCGGCGACGGAGAAATTATCAAATCGTATGACATACCCGTCGGCGCCCGTATCGTGGTTGAAGACGGACAGGACATAAAAGCCGGCGAGCCGCTGGTGAAAATCCCACGTGCTATAGGTAAGACCGGTGACATCACCGGAGGTCTTCCAAGAGTCACCGAGCTTTTCGAAGCCAGGAATCCTTCCGAGCCGGCCGTTGTTGCCGAAATCGACGGTGTCGTGACTATCAGCAAAAAGCTGAAAAGAGGGAACCGCGAGGTGGTCATTACCTCCAAGACCGGGGAAGAAAAACATTATCTTATCCCGACAACAAAACAGATACTGGCCCAGGAAAACGATTACATCCGTGCCGGTACGCCGCTTTCAGAAGGCGAAATCTCACCTTCCGACATCCTGGCTATCAAAGGCCCGATGAAGGTCCAGGAATATATCGTCAACGAGGTCCAGGAAGTTTATCGTCTGCAGGGCGTGAAGATCAACGACAAACATTTTGAAGTGATAGTAAGGCAGATGATGAGAAAAGTCGAAGTGGATGATCCGGGCGATACGAGGTTCCTTGAAGGCGAACTGGTTAACAAGACCGATTTCCAGGATGAAAATGATGACGTTTTCGGTAAGAAAGTCGTGGTCGATCCGGCTGATTCTTTGAGTTACCGTGCCGGCCAGATCGTGAGTGCCAGGAAGTTACGTGATGAGAATTCCATGCTGAAACGCAAGGACAAGAAGCTGATAGATGCCAGGGATGCCCGTCCGGCCACAGGCCGCCAGGTGATCCAGGGTATCACCCGCGCATCCCTGCAGACCAACAGCTGGATCTCAGCCGCATCGTTCCAGGAAACTACGAAGGTACTGACACAGGCAGCCATCCAGGCAAAGACCGACGAGCTGAAAGGCTTGAAGGAAAATGTCATCGTTGGCCATAAGATCCCGGCCGGTACCGGGTTACGCAAATACGAAGACATCATTGTCGGTTCGCGTGAAGAATACGAGGAGATCATGGCCAGCAAGGGCGGGATCGAGGATGAAACCGGTGATGAATTATAAATATTAAAAATTAAAGCTATGCCGGAAAATAAACCGAAGAGCCAGATCAACATTGAACTGGGAGAAGAACAGGCAGAGGGCACTTATGCCAATCTGGCCATGATTTCGCATTCACATTCCGAGTTCATCATCGACTTTATTAAGATGATGCCCGGAATGCCCAAAGCTAAGGTCAAATCGCGGATAATCCTGACGCCGCAGCATGCAAAACGATTGCTCAGAGCATTAAAAGAGAATATCGGCAAGTACGAAAGCTTGTACGGCAATATTGAAACCCCGGAAGGACCGGAAGGGCTGCCGCCCTTCCATCTCGGCGGGCCTACTGCACAGGCGTAAAAAAAAGAGGCTGTCTCCAAAAGGCAGCCTCTTTCTTTTTTTGCCCTGTCATTGCATGTGCTAATGACGGCGATTTTGAATTCAATTCTTCCATAGCCGTTAAAGCTTTCGTAAAAAATGTTAAAAAAAATCAACTAGTCCATTTTGATCGCTTTGCTGACCCCGGCGACTTTGGAAATTTTGTCCATCAGGTCGGAAAGCGAGTTGCTGCTTTTCACCATCAATTTAATGATCCCGTTAAAAGCGCCTTTCTTAGCGTCGATCTTCACGGATATCATATTGCATTTCAAATCATTGGAGATGATTTGGGTGATCTCGTTCATTATACCTATGCGGTCGGTGCCGGTAACCCGGATCGTGGCGCGGAAAGACTCTTTATCTTCCATCCCCTTCCACTGTACTTCAATTTTCCGGTAGCCGTACCGTGTCAGCAATTGTCTGGAATTAGGGCAATTCTGATGGTGGATGGTGATACCGCGGCTGATTGTCACAAAGCCGAACACAGGATCGCCGGGCACAGGGTTGCAGCAGCGGGCCAGCTTGTAGTTGACCTTTTTCAGATTTGTATCGATGAACAGCACATCATCCTGTTCTGTCGGACCAGGTTTACCGGCCTTCGATGTCTTTGACTCCTTCTCCGGTAATGCCTTGCCCTCGTCTGCTTTTACAGGTTCACCCAGCAACAAACGCTTTAACTCGATCAGATCGATCTTTTCATGGTAGATCAGCCCGTACAGATCGATGGAAGACGAAAGCTTATATTTCCTGATCAACCGGTCGATATTCTCATCGGTAAAAGGTATCTTCCAGTTCCTGAACTTCCTTCGCAGGATTTCGTTGCCTTTTTCGGCTTCCAGGAACTGCTCCTCTTTCAGTGCCCGTTTTATCTTGTTTTTAGCCTTGGTGGTGACTACAAAATTCAGCCAGTCCATTTTCGGCCTCTGGATCTTCGAAGTAATGATCTCAACCTTGTCGCCATTTTCCAGGACCTGTTTCAATGGGACTATCTTGTCATTGATCTTTGCGCCTGTGCAGGAATAACCCACACTGGTATGCACCTCAAAAGCAAAGTCAAGCACGGTAGAACCTTCGTCCAGTTCCTTCAGGTCGCCATTCGGTGTAAATACGAACACTTTTTTAGCATCCTTGTCTTTTGAAGATTTTTCTGTCTCGTCAAACACGATCTGTTCCGGGTGCTCGATAATATCCCTGACCTGGAGCATCCATTTTTCCGTATCCTCTTTTGACGCAAAGCCTTTATATTTCCAATGGGCCGCCTGTCCTTTTTCAGCTACTTCGTCCATCCTCACGGAGCGTATCTGCACTTCCACCCAGCGGTCGTGCGGTCCTTTGACAGTAGTATGAAGAGATTCGTAACCGGATGCCTTGGGAGATGAAATCCAGTCGCGCAACCTTTTCGGATTGGGCTGATATATGTTCGTAACCACTGAATAGGCCTTCCAGCAGTCCGATTTTTCGTTCTCCGGGGTCGAATTCAGGATGATCCTGATAGCGAACAAGTCAAAGACCTGCTCAAATTCCACATCTTGTTTTTGCATCTTCTCCCAGATAGAAGGGATTGATTTCGGCCGGCCCTTTATATCAAAGACAAGCCCCTGCTTAAATAGTTCGCGTTGAATAGGAGCGATGAACTCATTGATGAAAGCATTGCGCTTCGATTCTGTCTCGCGTATTTTCTGGGCAATTTGCTGGTAGACTCCCGGCTGGCTGAACTTCATCGAAAGGTCCTCCAGTTCTTTTTTGACACGGTAGAGGCCTAACCGGTGGGCGATAGGGCTGTAAAGATGATTGACCTCACTGATATACCTTGCCCGGTATTCGGCCGGGAGCTTTTCTATCATCCGCATATCCCTGAGCCTGTGGGCCAGCTTGAGCAGGATCACCCGGATATCATCGGCCACTGCCAGGAACAGTTTTCTGAAAGTATCCGACTGCAAAGAGACTTTGCCGGTCGGAAGGTTGTGATCCGGGCATAACCCTTTACCAGGTCAGCGATAACTGGTCCGAATCTCTTCCTGATATCTTCAATATTGACTGACTTAATGACTACGGCATCATGAAGAAGTGCTGCGATAACCGGGTTAATTCCCAGTCCCATTTCCTCGGCGGCAATCCTGGCAACGGCTAAAGAGTGACAGATCAGCAGATCACCCGTCAAATGGCGCGAATCCCCGTAAACCTCCCTGCAATAAGCAAACGCATTATCCAGTAACTGGCGATCGTCCGCTTTCAGTATACCCTGGGCAACTGCCAGCAGACCGTCATATTTTACTGAAATTTTCTGAAGTTCTACCTCTGAAATCATCACACCGCTAATTCGTTAAGCTAACCGGGAAAGTTTAAATCAGTTACCTGAGAATATTTTCAGGAGATGGTAACTGTGAGTTCCCTGTTCGTCATCTCATCATACACTGGTTTGAGGACATCGAACGGGCCGTTTTTAATGCCGCATTTCCCGTTAAAATGAGCAGTCAGCGCACATTGCTCTGCCTGGAGCGGATCATGGCCGCAGACTTCTATCAAAGTATTGATGACATATTCAAACGTATTGACATCATCATTGTACAGGATCAATTCTTTTTCATCCGGGGTAACTTCGTCGCTTCTATCTGCCGGTTTCAGTTTTTCCTTTACCATAAAGACGATTATTTATCTGAACAAAAGTATATTAAATACAAATCGTTAAAAACTCAAACGAAAATAGTAAAAAAATAGCATTTTTGCACGTTAATTTTTTGTGAGACCAGGAAGTTGATGATATTCTCAGGATTCATAGACGAAATCAAAAAGAAGATGGCGGGACCGCTCCCCGGCGTTTCTTCGCAGCTCAAGATGGCCAATATACCCCGTCTGATAAAGAATGGTAAATTTATTGTCCCTTATGATGCCAGGAAAAGCGCAGTCCTGATCCTGTTTTACCCTTATGATGATCATATCGGTCTTGTTTTAATCAAAAGAACGGAGTACCCCGGTGTGCACAGCGGGCAAATCTCATTTCCGGGAGGAAGCTGGGAAGCCGGGGATAAAGACATGGTCGCTACGGCTTTACGCGAAGCTGAAGAAGAAATTGGAGTCGACAGGGATAAGATTATACCGATAGGTAATCTTACCGACCTTTTCATTCCGCCCAGTAATTTCCTTGTAACGCCGGTAGTAGGTTATATTAACGAACATCCTGATTTCCGGCCCGATCCTGATGAAGTCGACCGGGTACTGGAAATATCGCTGGATAATTTATTAAATGGAGAGAACAGGCAGGAGAAAGACATCACGATCTTCCCCGATATCAAGCTAAAAGTCGCATGTTATTATATTAATGGCCATGTGATCTGGGGAGCCACAGCAATGATGCTGAGCGAACTGATCGATCTGATCAGCCCAGGATCTTGATTTCGTATGTAATTTCTGCTCCAAAACGCAAAAGTGCAAATACCGAACAATACTTATCCCGGGAAAGAATTACTGCTTTTTCCGCTTTTTCCATATCCAGGTTCTTTCCTTTCAATTCATATATGACATGTATTTTGTGATAATACTTGGGATGTTCTTCTCTTTCCTCACCTTCCACAGATATGTTAAAGTATTCCAGTTCCACCCTCATCTTTTTCAGAACCAAAACCACATCCATCCCGGTACATCCTGCCAGGGCAGTCAGAACAAGCGGTTTAGGGCGCGGACCGTTATTTCCACCTCCTGAGGCAGGTAATGTATCCATCATGACTTTAAATCCGTCTACTTCCGCTTCGAAAGTAAAATCCTGCTTCCACGCACAATCAATTTTAGTTTTCATACTATTTCTTTTTGTCAAAGATATGCAATTTTTGTAATTAATAAGGTCTTACTGGTTAAAGCAGAAGCCATTAGGGACAATGCCTACCATGAAAGAATCTACTGGTGTGCCGTCTTTTGCATTATACCGGTAGACCCATCCATTCTGGGTGAAATCGAGCGGGTCCGACGCATAGATAATCTTGTTCACATCATCATAACCTATACCATAATACATTATGCTCCCCGTGATCAGAGGCTGGGTATATAAATTGTCAGCAGCGACCGGGAAAGCAAAAATCCCCTGCGGATGATTGTAATAAAGCGTATCCTTAGTCCTGTTGATAATTAAATTATCGGGATGGTTCTCAGTATCCGGAAACATAATCACCCTGACGATCCCGAGGGTCGCAGGATCAAGGCAAACCAGCCTGGCCGGCGTATCTCCCGGATTAGGAAATCCGTTCCAGCCCTTGCCCGAGCAGAGAATCCAAATTTTCCCGTTTATATCCTTTGTGATCCCCGAGGGCCTGTGGCCGACTGTTATGGTTCCCGCAGGTTCAATATCGCTTATGCTGATAACGGAAACCGTGCTATCGGTATCGAATCCTCCGGAGTTAATTACGAACAGGTAATCGCCGGCAACAGCCATTTCGTCAGGACCGGTACCGGTTTTGACGGAAGAAATGATCGAATAATCAGCCAGGCTGATCACTTTGACCGTCGAATCCCAGCAGGAAACGATTCCCCTGTTCTCATCCAGATCAATAAAATACCGTGGCAGCATGATGTTTTCAATTGTGGCGACCGATTTAAAATCGTCTAGATTAACAACTTCTATCTTATTAGAATTATTGACCACTATAAATACCTTATCCTTATAAACAGTTATCGACTGGACCACATTTCCAAGCGGCCGTCCGTTGGCAGCTTCGAACAAATCAGGCGTCACCACCCGGTTTTCCCTGTTAAATGCGCTGATTGTCCCGCTTCCGCTCTGGAAAGGGCCTTCATTGACGATAAAAACGCTGTTCGACCAGTTTCCGGAGGGTTTGATATCGCTATTTTTATTGCAGGCAGTTAAAATTGCCACAGCAGCAATGAGCGATAGAAGTGATTTAGTTGAATTCATAATATAATGTTGAATGTTGAATGTTGAATGTTGAATGTTGAATGTTGAATGTTTAATGTCTAATGCTCAAATGACTAATGACTAACGACTAACGACTAACGACTGATGACTGGCGACTGCTACTTTCAACGTCACCAGGAAATTGATACCCGGCATAGGCCGGTATGGAACGACCTGGTAATCCTTATTTAAAACATTATTAAGATTAAATTGTACTGTGAACGGATATCCTTTCTTTATTTTGAATGATTTAGATACCACAGCATCCAGGATGAAATGAGGCGGAAGGGATTCCAAATTATCTTTTGTGGTAAAAACTTCACCGGTAAAATCACCATTTAAAGTCAGGTTGAATCCTTTATAAAGTGCCCCTGCTTTTATGACAAAACGATGTAACGGGGTGTAGATCAATTGCTTTTTGTAAGATGCATCAAGTTCGAAAAGTTTCTTCTCATTAGTCGATTTTGAATAGGTATACGATTCCAGCAGGAAAATATTGATCTCACCAAGTCTTATCGATTGATTCCCTGATAATTCAAATCCGCGGGACCACACATCCTGGGCATTTTCAGCCGACCAATAGCTGGACCCAGGCGATTGCAACCAGAGTATCCAGTTATCGACATTGGAATTAAAGGCAGTCAGGCTGAATTTTAAATCACATAAAGCAAATTGATTTTCCAGCGTAATGCCGGCTTCTTCATTCCAGCTTTCTTCCGGTTTGAGATCAGGGTCGCCTCCTGGCTGCCAGTACCTTTCATTTAAGGTAGGAGCACGGAAGTTCCGGGAAACATTCAGCCTGCCGGAAATAAAGTGCCATATCCTGCCCTCCGCTCCTGCTGAAAATAAAAAAGGCGATTGATAACCTGTGAGGAATTCCTGCCGTCCGTTGAGGCTGGCCTGCCATTTGAACGAAGGAAAATTGTGCCTGTAAGAAGCGTAAACAGCCAGGTTTTGCTGGTCCCGCGGATGCTCATAATTTACAAGGTCCGCATATTCATAAGTAAACTGCGATCCGGCAAAAATGGCCGAATTCTTCGCAATATTCCAGGTACTTTCAAATGCACCGGTAAGCGACTGGCTTTTGATGATTGAATAAACCGATGCGGGCGGATCGGTATATTTCGTATATTCATTGAAATAGGCCAGCTTCGCTTCCAGATTGAACGATTCATGATAGTCTTTCCATAAAATCATAGTCCTCCAGGAGCGGTCGTTTTGATTGGCTTCTGATGAGGCTTCAGTAAGTGTCGGAGGTATATTCCGGTTAGCATACTGGAACCAGGCGCTGGCCATAAGGTACTGGTCCGGAGCTATTTTATATGCAATATCCTGGATGAAACCGGATTTGAATATTGACGCATGCGGCAGCTTTTCTTTCTCTCCCTGAAGATTATCATATGAAAAATCATTATTTGAATTTATAATGGAAAAGGCCGTTCTTGAATAAAATTCAGGTCGATAAACTGATCCATTTGCTTCGATTGCCATTGAACCAAAGCTGCCGGCCGAAAGATCAAAGTCGCCATCAAAGCCGGATTTCTCAAAAACGGGAATGTTTTCCAGGTGAATGCTTCCTCCTATCGACCCGCTGCCAAACATCGGGCTTGCACCGCCATAAAGGACGGATATATCTTTAAAAAAACCACCCTGGACAAGCGACAGGTCGAGATACCCGATATTTGGAGGTGAAATACGGATGCCATTCCACAGCAAGGCTGTATGATTGGCGGAAGTTCCTCTTAATGAGAGAGTCGACAAGGTGCCCTGGCCGTAGTTTCTCACATAAGCAGAAGTAAAACCGGTGATGAGCTCGGCGAGTGAACCACCCGGATATTCGGCCCGGGTAAGGCTGTCAAGCTTTTGAACCTCCTGGCCTTTAGCGAAGCGGTTGATCCGGGAAGAATAAATCCTTACATCCTTAAGATTGATAATGGTATCCGGTAACACATCCCTGGCAACCACGCCGGAGATGGATATGAGGAAGATTAAAATACGTAATGTAATTCGCATACGTAAATCGTTATACCATTTTTAAGACAAACCGGGGAAAAAGCCTGAAAAAAGCGAAAAGTCACCAATTCAGCCTTGCTTCTGACCCGGAAGCTCGTGAAAAATACTTGCGTGATGGCAGGTTTTCTGACTTACCCCACCGACCGGCTGCCTTCCCATCCCATTAAACCGGGACAGTGGCATATGATTGCCGTCGATGATGACCTTAAAAAGGCCGGGGCTTACAGCAGCGGGCACTGTCCGGGATTTCCACCCGGTTCCCTATTATCTCCTGATCTCCGGCAGGAAACCAGGAACGCCGTCACCATGACAAATATACTAGCTTATAAGAGACATGTAATATTTACGAAAAAAAAATATTCACTGCTTTATGAACGTTATTTTTATATATTTATAGCCTCAAATTTTGATGGGTCTGAACCCAGCAATTAAAAGGTTGTTACCAGATGAAAAGAATTATCAGGATATTTGTTTTGCTTCTGCTTATAGGCTCCCTGGCAGGGATTACATCCTCATGTGCTATTTTCAATGATTCATCTCACGTCCAGACACTGGGTTCTTTTAAACACAAGAAACCCCTTCCCAAGAAATATGTAATCGCTAACGGCGTTAAGCCGATCGCCAAATAAGGGTAATTCTGAAATTTTCCTTAAAAGAAAATAATTAAGCTCATTCCTCCGCCATAAATGGATAGCGGTAGTCTTCCGGCGGGTTAAAATTTTCCTTGATCGACCTTGGCGAAACCCATCTTAGAAGGTTCAGGAATGAACCTGATTTATCGTTCGTACCTGATGCCCTGGCCCCGCCAAATGGCTGCTGACCTACCATTGCGCCCGTCGGTTTATCGTTGATATAGAAATTACCGGCTGCATTGACCAGCTTCCTTGTGGTATGATCGATAATGAACCGGTCCTGAGCAAAAACTGAACCGGTCAGTGCATAAGGCGAAGTCTTATCCAGGATATCCAGGGTTTCCTCATATTTATCATCTTCATATACATAAACGGTAAGTACAGGGCCGAAAATTTCTTCGCACATGGTCACATAACGTGGATTCCTGGTAAGGATAACGGTAGGCTCGATGAAATACCCGACTGATTTATCATAATTGCCGCCTGCAATGATTTCGACGTCTTTATCCTGTTTTGCCCTGTCGATAAAGCCTGCAAGTTTATCAAAGGATACCTCATCTATAACCGCATTGATGAAATTGCGGAAGTCTTCCACGCCTCCCATCCGGAAAGATTCCAGGTCGGCAAGCATGATATCCCTCACCTCCGGCCAGAGGCTCCGTGGAATATATGCCCTGGAGGCGGCTGAGCATTTTTGCCCCTGGTATTCAAAGGCTCCGCGGCTGAGAGCAGTTGCAACCGCCTTGGCATTTGCCGATTTATGGGCTATAATGAAGTCTTTTCCGCCGGTTTCACCGACAATTTTCGGGAAGGTATTATGCAAAGCCACATTCTCTCCTATTGCTTTCCAGATCTTATTGAACACTGCACTGGAGCCTGTATAATGCACACCCACAAATTCCGGGTGCCTTGACATGATCTTGCCGCCGACGGCTCCATCCACCATGATCATGTTGATCACCCCGTCAGGCAGGCCGGCTTCCCTGAAAACCTCCATAATGACATTAGCCGAATAAACCTGGCTGCCCGCAGGTTTCCAGACTACGACATTTCCCATCAGTGCCGGGGCCGAAGGGAGGTTCCCGGCAATCGAAGTAAAATTGAACGGTGTGATTGCATATACAAATCCTTCCAGTGGCCTCCACTCCATTTTATTCCAGGCTCCGGGTGATGAAATGGGCTGATTGTGATATATCCCTGTCATGAAATGAACATTGAACCGGAGAAAATCAGTCAGTTCGCAGGCCGCATCAATTTCCGCCTGGTAAACGTTCTTTGACTGGCAGAGCATGGTCGCGGCATTAAGCCTGGCCCGGTATGGCCCGCTGATCAGCTCGGCAGCCTTGAGAAAAATTGCCGCCCGCTGGTCCCAGGTCAGCGATTGCCACTTCGGCCTGGCAGCAAGGGCGGCATCTATAGCCTGAAGAACATGTTCCCCTGTTCCTTTGTGGTAATAACCCAGGATATGATGATGGTCGTGTGGCGGGTTCATGGCAATACGATCATCAGTTCGAACCGCCTGACCGCCAATATACATGGGGATATCGATCTGTTCAGACCTGAAACCTGTAATAGCTTCTTTGACCGCCCTCCGCTCCGGCGTGCCCGGCGCATACGATAATACAGCTTCGTTGTATGGCGGCGGGGATTTGTAAAATCCTTTTGACATCGGACAGAATATTAGAATTTCTCTTTTTTTATTACTTTGCCATTCTCATCATAAGTAGACCATACATCGATTTTTTTATCATCCTTGTACTTGCCGCTCTGTTTAAGTTTACCGCTCTCGGCGTATGAATTCCAGACATCTCTTTTCTGACCATTCACATAATTACCGCTCTGCTTAAGTGTGCCATTTTCATAGAACTCTTTATAAGGTCCATTCAGAACATCAAGCACATAAAATTGTTCAGTTTTTACGTTCCCATTTGCATAATAAGCTATTGACGGGCCATCAAACTTTCCGGCTTTATATTGATTTGAAAGAATTCTTTGACCTTTGCTATCGTACCAGGATGTAATGCTGTCCCGCTGGCCATTCTTGTACCAGGCATCTTCCTGTATGATCCCGCCTTCATAATAAATTTTACTTGATCCATCAAGGTGGTTCATTTTGTAATGTTTCTCCCAGCTCAATTTTCCACCCCTGCCAAAGGATTTACTGACTCCGTCCAGTTTATCATCCTTATAGTGGGCCTCATCCATTATACCGCCTTTATTGTCGATCTCGAGAAACAATCCGTCTTTCTTCCCGTTATGAAATTCCTGGACTTTGCTGAGCAAGCCGGTAGGATAATAAGTAATCCAGTTACCTTCTTTTTTGCCTTCGATATAATTTCCCTCAAGAGTCAGATCGCCTGACTTTTCAATTGTATAGCCATTTTTTACGTTTGCCGGACCGGCATCCTGGCTTCGGACAGTTTTGATAAGCGAAAAGCAAAGAAAACATGTAAAGAATAAAAAAGCAATTTTTTTCATATTACGAATTAATTAAGGTTCCATAAAGGTCGAAATAGTCTGCCCGTCCAATTTTTACACGGTAAAAATTACCAATATGCAAAGATAAGGGGGAATTGATCAATATTTCATTATCTACCTCAGGAGAATCGGATTCGGAACGGCCCACATACAGGTCTCCTTCTTTACGGTCAATCAGTAC
The DNA here is from genome assembly GCA_963823285.1 of uncultured Bacteroidales bacterium. GTDB lineage: Bacteria > Bacteroidota > Bacteroidia > Bacteroidales > JAGOPY01 > JAGOPY01. The sequence continues at coordinate 933,147 of CAWGKX010000014.1, forward strand.
CTCTATCTCCTTACCGACTTTTTCATGGTTTTTTTCAAGGGATATTTCCTGCTGGATCTCCATGATTTCTTCCATGCGCGCTTTTTTAACTTCATCAGGCACATTATCGGGATGGTCGAAAGCCGAAGTATCTTCTTCCGGTGAATACGTGAATACACCCAGCCGATCAAAGCGCTGATTCTTAACAAATGCTTTCAGCTCTTCAAAATGCTCCTCTGTTTCATTGGGATATCCGACCATCAGGGTAGTCCGGATGGATATCCCGGGATTTTTTGCACGAATGGCATCCAGCAGATTGAGTGTTTTTTCCCTGGTAATTCCTCTTTTCATTGATCTCAAAAGAGGATCGCTTATATGTTGCAAAGGTATATCAAGGTAATTGCAGATCTTTGGGTTTTTATTCATCAAATCCGCTATTTCTAAAGGAAAATCAGAGGGATAGGCATAGTGGAGCCGGATCCATTCGAGTCCGGCTATTTCCGTCAATTTATGAAGAAGGCTTTCCAGTTTCCTCTCATGATAGAGGTCAAAGCCGTAATAAGTAAGATCCTGTGCAATTAAAATAAGCTCCTTCACGCCGGTTCGGGCAAGCATTGACGCTTCCCGGACCAGTTCTTCCAGGGGTCGGGAAACATGCTTTCCACGGATGAGCGGGATAGCACAGAAAGAGCATTTCTTATTGCACCCCTCCGAAATCTTCAGGTACGCATAGTGTCCCGGTGTCGTCAGCATACGTTCGCCGACCAGCTCTTTCCTGTAATCAACCCCCAGTTCCCTGAGAATCTGCGGCAGGTCATTCACCCCATAGAAACCGTCAACCTCGGGTAATTCAACCCCAAGCTCCTTTTTATATCGTTGCGACAGGCATCCCATCACGTAAACCTTTCCCACCAGCCCTGCTTTCTTTGCTTCAATATACCGAAGTACTGTATCAATCGATTCTTCCTTCGCATCGTTAATAAAACCGCAGGTATTAATGACGACCACATCTGAAGGCTCATCCGACTCATGGGTCACTTCGGCATTCGCGGCGCGTAACTGTCCCATGAGAACTTCCGAATCCACCAGGTTTTTGGAACAACCCAGTGTTATAATATTTATTTTATGACGGGGACCTTTGGTTTTCAATATTTTAACTATATAATCTGTAACTTTGGAACCCTGGAACCCTGGAACCCTGGAACCCTGGAACCCTGGAACCCTGGAACCCTGGAACTATTTCATCTCTCCGAACAAACTATCCACAAACTCCTCCCGGTCGAATATCTGGAGATCTTCTATTTTTTCACCCAGGCCGATATATTTAACGGGTATTTTGAACTGGTCTGAAATCCCAATGGCAACGCCTCCTTTAGCTGTACCATCGAGCTTGGTGAGCGCCAGGGCATTGACTTCCGTGGCGGCAGTGAACTGCCTGGTTTGTTCGATGGCATTCTGGCCTGTGCTGGCATCCAGCACCAGCAGGACCTCATGCGGGGCTTCCGGTATGACCTTCTGTACCACCCGCCTGATTTTCGACAGCTCATTCATCAGGTTGATTTTGTTATGCAGCCGGCCTGCCGTGTCGATAATGACTACGTCGATTCCCTGGGCACTGGCTGATTTCACAGTATCAAAGGCCACTGCAGCCGGATCGGCATTCATTCCCTGGTCAATGATGGGGACGCCTGCGCGTCCCGCCCAGATAGTCAATTGCTCCACAGCGGCAGCCCGGAAAGTATCGGCAGCGCCAAGCATAACCGACTTGCCGGCAGCCTTGAACTGGAAAGCAAGTTTGCCGATAGTCGTTGTTTTTCCGACGCCGTTCACCCCAACTACCATGATCACATAAGGTTTCGGGAGATTTTCCGAAGAAAAATCGAACTTTTCTTCTTTTGAATTTTCCTGGAGCAGCGCTGCTGTTTCTTCCTTCAGGACACGGTTCAGTTCATCGGTCCCAACGTATTTGTCGCGTGCTACCCGCTGCTGAATGCGCTCTATGATCTTCAGGGTGGTTTCCACGCCGACATCGGATGTGACCAGTATCTCCTCAAGATTATCAAGCACTTCGTCATCGACGCGCGATTTACCCGCGACAGCGCGTGTAATCCTGGAAAATACATTTTGCCGCGTTTTGTCGAGCCCTTTATCGAGGCTTTCTTTCTTCTCTTTGGAAAAAATCGAAAATAAACCCATGGCAGAATTTTTTAATGATATAAAAAAAGCTCTTCCGGCAGGAAAAGCTTTTATGTACCGATTTGATGGACAATCAGTTATTTCTTTTCAATGACATTTTTGATCTGGTCATTGGGAATCATCGTTTCTTTGAAAACGTAAGCGCCGGTTTTAGGCGATTTCACCATCCGGATCAGCTTTGAAAACTCTTTACCCTGTGTCTGAAGGGTTGCAATTACTTTCTTTGCCATAGTTAAGAACTATTTAATTTCTTTATGAACCGTAACTTTTTTCATGATCGGGTTGAACTTCTTCAGCTCCAATCTCTCCGGCGTATTTTTCTTGTTCTTGGTGGTAATATACCTGGAAGTGCCCGGCAATCCGCTGTTCTTGTGCTCCGTGCATTCCATGATAACCTGTATCCTCTGATCTTTCGATTTCTTCGCCATTGTTTAATACTCTTTAATTTTTTGGGCTGCAAAGATAAGATTATATTTCAAAATAACCTATTAACTTTATCAAAATTTCAATCATATTTTGAACTGGGCAATTTATACAAAAGGATTTACATCATTTCTTAAACTGGAAAAATCGCTGTCTGTAAATTCCATTGATGCATACAGCCATGACGTTGAAAAACTGATACAGTATCTTGATGACCATCAGCTTGACCTGCAGCCGGGTGATATCAGGCTGGCAAATCTGCAGGATTTCCTCAAATGGATTAACGGTCTTGGCATGAGCGCCCGGACCCAGGCAAGGGTCATATCCGGGTTAAAGTCCTTTTTCAAATACCTCCTGCTGGAAAACATTATCCGGGCTAATCCTGCGGAATTGCTTGAATCGCCAAGAATTGGAAGAGATCTTCCCGATACGCTGAGCGTCGAGGAAATCAAAATGCTTTTTAATGCTTTCGACCTGAGCACACCCGAGGGGGAAAGGAACAAGACTATCCTGGAATTCCTTTACGGATGCGGTTTGCGCGTAAGCGAGCTGACCGGCTTAAAGATATCGGATATCCGTGCCGCCGACGGGTTTATCTCGGTTATTGGCAAAGGAAACAAACAACGGCTGGTTCCGGTAGGAAATAATGCCCTGAACCAGCTCGAAATTTACCTGCACCAGGTCCGAAGCCATATCAATATCCAGAAAGGCCAGGAAGATTTCATCTTTTTAAATAAACGGGGAAAGAAAATCACAAGGGTCATGGTTTTTTATATCATTAAAAACCTTGCTGAAAAGGCCGGCATAAGGAAAACCATCAGTCCTCATACTTTCCGGCATTCCTTTGCCACTCATCTGATCGATGCCGGCGCCGACCTGAGGGCCGTACAGGAAATGCTCGGCCACTCGTCAATCACTACTACCGAGATCTATACCCACCTCGACAGGGATTATTTGCGGAGCAACATACTGCAGTATCATCCGAGGGCAAGGAGGGAGTAATTCCAAATTCCAAATTCCAAATTCCAAATTCCAGATTCCAGATTCCAGATTCCAGCCTCACTCCCACTTAATAATTATCGGTTGCCAACCGACAACTGACAATTAATACCATAACAGCGGGTGAGGCTATGCATTGTAACTGGAAGACGAGGTATCCCCCCCATGTCCGGTCCAGTTTGTATGGAAAAATTCGCCGCGGGGTTTGTCAATCCTTTCGTAGGTGTGGGCTCCGAAATAATCGCGCTGTGCCTGCAGCAAATTGGCAGGCAGCTAATAAATCCAACCAAACCTTAATCTAACAAAGTTATAACTTCCATAAACAATTTCCGGGCTTTTATCAGCACCACTTTTTTTATTTATCTGTCTTCCCGCAAAAAATATTTATAATTTTAATCGGTAATCTTACCGGACAGAGATATGAAAAAGCTGATTTTCTATATTGCAACCGTCATATTTTTTAATGCTTTTATCCAGGGCTGCACGCCCAAGGCGGACAAATACGTTAAAAGCGGCCTTGAGAAAGCCGATAAAGGAGATTACACAGGCGCGATCCGTGATTATAATGAGGCGATCAAATCAGACACCTTCATGGCTGAAGCATATAATAACCGTGCCAATGCAAAGAGCAAACTTGGCGATATCAAAGGAGCGATAAGGGACTACAATAAAGCAATAGACCTTGATCCTAAAAATCCAAGCTTATATTTCAACAGGGGTAATTCCTGGAAGGAATTTGGCTCGCCAAGCAGGGCCATCGTTGATTATGACAAAGCTTTAACATTAGATCCGGGTTATTCAAAAGCTTTTTACAACCGTGGCAATTTAAAATCCAGTCTCAAAGATTTGAAAGGGGCGATTGGGGATTACACCATGGCCATAGGATTGACGCCCAATTATCCCGATGCATATTATAACCGGGGCCTTGCCAGGTGTAACCAGGGGGATTTCAGGAACGCACTGGGAGATTTCAATAAGGCTATCGAACAGTATCCGGGATTTGCCGAGGCATACTGCAACCGTGGCGCCGCCAAATTCAGGCTTGGCGATATCCGGGGGTCCATTGAGGATTACGGAAAGACATTAGAATTGAAGCCGGGTTTCACCGAAGCATATATGAACCGGGGCGTAGCCAGGGGTAAAATTGATGATTACCCTGGGGCGATCCAGGATTTCACCAAGGCCCTTGAACAAAAACCAAAAGATGGCGTAACCTATAACAACCGGGGCTTAGCGAAGTATAAATCCGGTGATTTAAAAGGCGCCTGCGAGGATTGGAAAAAGGCAGCAAGCCTGGGTTACCAGGGAGCTGGAGGGAATATTAAAAAATATTGCAGGTAGGTTGGCGGTTGGAAATTTGGAATTTAAGGAGATTACTCCTTCACAAACTTCCCCACCTGCACTGTCGTATCATCCGTTATCCTTAAAAAATAAACCCCGGTTGGCAACCCCGACACATCAACCACCGTGTGTTTTTCCATAATCTGGCGAGTCATCATTTGCTGACCGCTGATGTTAAATATGGTCATAAATGTGTTCTTATTTGGGTTGGTGAGCTGTTGAGATGGTGATTTGGGTGTATGCGGGGTTGGGGTATATCTTCAAAGATTCTAAGGTTAGAGGTTGGTCATTTATTCCAAGGACTGTATGAAAATAATAGTTGCTGCTATCACCACTAGTCACTGCAGTACCATCGATATTCCAACCTTTATACGATTGGCTTATTAAAAAATTGTTAGCATCATAGATATAAGCGTTATGTATGACATTTACCCAGTCGCTGCCGTTCCACTTTTGCCGTAATTTCTTTATCAGATTATTATTGGCATAGTTATACGTTAACTGCTCGTAATTCTCCCAAGAGCTACCATTCCAGTTTTGCCACAGCTCATTAACAATATTATTATTTGCATCGTAGGTACCTATATATTGTGAAGAATTCACCCAGGCAGTATCTTGCCAGTATTGGCCTAATCCACTTGTCATATTATTACTGGCATTATAGGTGTAAATACCCTGTTGGTAATTCTCCCATGAGCTACCGTTCCAGTTTTGCCATAGGTCATTTACACGATTATTATTAGCATCGTAGGCATATATATATTGTGAGGAATTCACCCAGGCGGTGTCTTGCCAATATTGGTCTAATTCATTTATCTGATTATTGCTGGCATCATAGGTGAATAAGGTTTGCAAGGAATTAACCCAGTCGCTTCCGTTCCAGTTTTGCGATATGTAACTTGTCAGATTTTTATTGCCATCATAGGTATAAAAGCATTGAGATTCATTCACCCATTCGCCGCCATTCCAGTTTTGATATCGGTCACTTACACGATTATTATTGGCATCGTAAGTATATATAGACTGTAAGTCATTCACCCAGGCGTTGTCTTGCCAGTATTGGGCTAAAATATTTGTCTGATTATTGTTGGCATCATAGGTGAAAAAGGTTTGCAAGGAATTCACCAAAACGTTGTCGATCAAATATTGGAATAATTCACTTGTCAAATTATTATTGGCATCGTATGTATAGGCGTATTGAGAACCGTTTGCCCAGGCGCTACCGTCCCATAATTGCAAAAAATAACTTAGTTTATTGTTGTCAGCATCGTAATTATAATTTATTAGATAAGAATTCACCCAAGCGCCTCCGTTCCATTGTTGATATAATTCACTTATCAGATTATTGTTGGCATCGTAAACTATATCAATGATTCTATTATTAATCTTCCACCCATTGCTGGGTTGGTCCCATTGCCACAAATAGATGCTATCATATATTTGAATTAATGACTGATTTTGGCGTGTTTGATGTAGAATGGCATCTTCCAATGAATTTGGTGTCGGATGTTGCTGACTAAGGGCTTGATAATGATTTTGTGAAGATGGATTAATTGGTGATGCTGGGTTTGAACCCTGTCCGCTTGCGCCGCTTACCATAAGTAGCGCAATCAAAATGATGTAGAACTTTTTCATCGGTTTGGTTTTTATTCTATTGTTCTATTGTTCTATTGTTCTATTGCTTCACAAACTTCCCCACATGCACCGTTCTGTCATTGCTCACTTTTACCAAATAAACCCCCTGTGGTAACCCCGAAACATCAATCACCATATTTGGCTCCGTTATCTTGTGCCAATGGAGTTGCTGACCATCAATGTTATATATTGTCAGAAATGTCTTTCCCATGATAAAACTATCAGGCAATGAAAGATTGACGACTGAGGATATGGGATTGGGATAAGCAGAAATATTTTCTGCAGGTTTTATCAAATCATCTATTCCAACCCATGTATGATAATAATTGAAAGTACTGTCACCTTCCCTTACTGCCGTTCCGGATTCATTAAAGAATTTATATGAATCACTGATTATGAGGTTATCAAAATCATAAGTATTTGCAGTCTGATAGATATTCACCCAATCGTTTCCATCCCAGTTCTGGTTTAATCTGCTGATCAGATTGTTATTATTATCGTAGGCATATAAGCACTGCTGGGAATTCTCCCAGGCGCTGCCATTCCAGTCCATACTAAAATAGCTTATCAGATTATCGCTGGCATCATAGGTGTAAGTACCCTGCATATTATCTTCCCATCCACTGCCGATCCAGTATTGATAAAAATCGTTAATTATCTGATTATATGCATTATATACATATAGATTTCTACCGGAATTAGACCAATAGTTCATGTTCCAAAATTGATATTCCTCGCTTGTCAGATTGAGATTGGCATCATATGCGTAATTTGTGCGCATAAAATTCTCCCAGGTGCTTCCATTCCAGTTTTGTTCCACTTTACTGGTTTTAAAATTGCCTGCATCATAGGTGTAGATAAATTTCTGTATATTCTCCCAGGCACTTCCATTCCAACTCTGGTATATTTCACTGGTCTGATTATTGCTCGCATCGTAAGTATATAACCATTGATAAGCATTTTCCCAGGAGCTGCCATTCCAAAGTTCTATCAGTTCCACTATCAAATTGTTATTGTCATCATACGTAAAATTGTCCTGGTATGAATTTTCCCAGGTGCTGCCATTCCAAATCTGGCCTAGAAAACCCGTCCAATTGTTGTTTTCATCAAAAAAATAGTTAGCCAGGTAATAATTTTCCCAGTAACTATCATTCCATTTTTGCCTTAATTCACTGGTCAGGTTAAAGTTCTCATCATACACAATATTAATGTACTTATAGTTGATCTTCCACCCGATGCTCAATGTGTCCCAATTCCATTCGTGGATACTGTCAAATAGCTGAATGATGGCGGATCGAGCCGGATTATTTTGCAGATGGGCAATAGCATGGCTATTTTTTTCAAGATCACATCTACTAAAGGCAGGAAGTGATCCCTGTCCTGCTGCCCCGTTTATTACAAACAGCGCAAACAATAAAACATAGAACTTTTTCATTGGTCTGGTTTTTAGAAATCCTCAATAAACTTGGTAATTAGAATACTATAAGTCCGAAGGGATCACTGCCTGTGGTGTCCAGAATATGGGCAGCAGAAAGGAAGAACAGGGTGCTTTAAATCGTCAAAGACAAATTCCCTTTTGGGTGCTCAAATATAAGGAATTAATATATGAAAGTCAAGCGAATGAGAGATAGAATTTGAAAGCTAGTCCGCCAGCCGGCGGATCATCACCCGACTTTTAAAGTCGGCAGTCAGCGGTCGGCAGCCGGCTTTTTCTTTTCTAAGCCATTTTATGGGGTAAAGCCTATCAAATTCCAAGCACCAAATTCCAAATACCAGACAAATTCCAATTCTTAAAACTAAAAATTCAAAACAGTAAAGAATTAGTTTGGGATTTTGTTTTTGGATTTTTAAGTTTTGCTTGGAATTTGGTGCTTGGAATTTGGGATTTACGGAGATTACTCCTTCACAAACTTCCCCATCTGCACTGTCGTATCCATCCGTATCCTTAAAAAGTAAACCCCTTGCGGCAACCCGGACACATCAACCACCGTTTGTTGTTCCGTGATCTGGCGCTGTATGAGTTGCTGACCGCTGATGTTATAAATGGTCATAAATGTGTTCTTATCTGGCTTGGCGGGCGTTGAGATAGTAATTAAAGAGGATGCGGGGTTGGGGTATATGTTGACTGCCGACTGCTGATCGCTGACCGCCGACTCATCCAATCCAACTCCGCAGGCGGCTTCTATTTCTTGTTGGCTGGTGCAGCCAATAGCGTTACCATAAAGTAGAATGACACCATTGGGGCTTGCCAGATAATTGCAGACACTTAGGACATCACAAGTGGATAAGGCTATGTTATCCGTAAAATATAAATCAATTATTGATTCCGCATTAATATTATCTAATCCAGTCAAATTTGTGAGGGAATTGTTTTGAAAAACTACAAGATTGCCGCCGATCAGATTTAAATTAGACAGCGCTGCCAAACTTATCAGTGTATCATTCATTCCTATTTTAAGTTCGCCCCCGATAGAATCAAGACTTTCCAATCCTGTTAGAGTCACAAGCCCACTATTACCGTCGATTAAAAGATAACCGCCTATGTAATTCAGATTATTTAATCCTGTCAGATTGGTTAGCGAATTGTCATTAAAAAAATGAAGATATCCGCCGATAGAGGTCAGATTTTCTAAGCCCGTCAGGCTACTCAACCCCCAGCCATTGTGTATTATAACATTACCCCCTATGAAATTCAGACTTTCAAGTCCTGTAAAATTGACCAGGGTATTATTTTTAATACGAACATTCCCTTCGATAGAATTTAGATTATCCAGCCCCGCTAAATTTGTCAGGTGATGATTAAACTCAATAATGCAATCGCCATATATAGCACTCAAACTGCCCAATCCCGTGAGGTTAGTAAGACCTTCACTCGATTCAATAACCATACCACCAACAGAACTTACACTGTCCAACCCCGAGAGGCTTGTTAAAGCAGGATTAGAATCTATGTGAAGAGCGCCACCAATGGAATGTAAATTAATAAGTCCAGTAATGTTGATAAGATAATCGTTGTCTTGCATACGAAGGGTACCCCCAATTGAGGTCAATACGCTAAGCCCATCAAGGTTAGTAATATCAGTTCCAGACCACAAATTATTAATAATAACATTACCCTCAACATAGGTACAGTTTGGATTATTTATCTGAAAACTGTCAACCTGTGCTTGACTGGTAAATGTGATGCCTTCTGGCAGACAGGATGAACAAGGCTGCTTAGACTGTGCCTTTGCCCAGCTTGCAACAAGCAGCACAATCAAAATGATGCAGAACTTTTGCATCGGAATGGTTTTTGATTATTGACCCCTTTTGGATATCCAAATATATTGAAAAAAAGGTGGATATCAAGTTTTTAGCCGATTATTTATGAAGCAAGTTGCAATATGTTATGATGGGGCAATGGTGGTGAAATACAGGTAGGTTCAGGCAAAATCACCGTCCGTCTTCCTTACCTCGTCACCTTACCTCATAAATCTCCGGAAAACAAAAAAGTCAGGTAGTTACCTGACTTTCAATGTAGCGAGAGAGGGAATTGAACCCTCGACCTCCGGGTTATGAATCCGACGCTCTAACCACCTGAGCTATCTCGCCGTTCAAAAGGCTGCAAAATTAGCACTTTTTTGCTCTTCGCCTCCCTGTCAGACCGATTTTTTAAATTCTTAACAAAAATATTTTGTGCTGTTAGGGAAAAATATTATAACATTGCGCTAATATCAACAAGGAATGAAAGATAAGGTTGTAATCATAACGGGGGCTTCTTCAGGCATAGGAAAAGCCCTGGCATTTGAAATGAGCGCCAGGGGTGCCATCGTTGTAATTGCTGCCCGGTCGGAGGATAAACTTGCCGAAATCGAAGAAGCTTTAAAGATTGCCGGGACAAGGGTATTGGCTGTAAAGACTGATGTCAGCCTGGAAGCTGATTGCCGTAAACTTATAGATGCCGCAATGGAAAAATTCGGCAGGATAGATGTCCTGATCAATAATGCCGGCATTTCAATGCGTGCTTTGTTTGAACATGTCGATCTTCAGGTAATGCGGCGCCTGATGGATGTTAACTTCTGGGGTACTGTTTGTTGTACCAGGTTTGCTTTACCTTACCTTTTAAAATCAAAAGGATCTGTGGTGGGTGTTTCATCTATTGCAGGTTATAAAGGGTTGCCGGGCAGAACCGGCTATTCAGCATCCAAATTTGCCATACAGGGATTCCTGGAAACCCTCCGGATTGAAAATCGCAGGAAAGGTCTGCATGTCCTGATCGCATGTCCGGGGTTCACTGCATCAAACATCAGAAATACTGCTTTGGCAGCCGATGGTTCCTTCCAGGGTGAATCCCCTCGGGATGAAGAAAGTATGATGAAAGCCGAAGAGGTGGCAGTCAGAATCTCGAATGCAATTGAGAAGCACAAAAAAATCCTGGTCATGACAACTCAGGGTAAGATGACCGTCATTCTGAATAAATTATTTCCTTTTATAATGGACCGTGTGGTATATAACCATATGGCAAAAGAGCCTGATTCACCATTTAAATAATAAGCTATGAATGCCTTAACATTAGACATATCCCCAAAAACAGGTTTCGGAGAAATCCGGTTTGGTGACACTTCTGAAAAAGTCATCACTTTCCTTGGCCAGCCGGAAGATGTCGAAAATATCGAAGATGTCGATGGTTTTAATACGGTTGTTCTGTATTATTATGAACAAGGGATAACCGTATTCTTTGAAGGCAGGGAGAAATCCGTGGTGGCCTGTATTGAAACCGAAAACCCCGATGCCAAGATGTATGGCCAATCAGTCTTTGATATGACTGAAAATGATATCATAGCTCTTATGAAGGAAAAAGGCTATGAAGTTGCGGAAATGGAACTGGAAACTACCGGTGAGCGCCGGGTATCATATGATGATGCCATGATCGATTTTTTCTTTGTTGATGGTGACCTGATCGTCGTTAACTGGGGCGTGCTGGTTAATGAAAAAGGAGAAATCGAAGAATTCTAGGGATTTCCAGCTCCCATCCGCCGGCTGGCGGACGAGGGTTGCCCCCAGGAGGCGGGCAGGCATTTCCCTCTCTCGCTACATTATTTTAACTCTTTTTATAGCCGGATTTTATTCGTAACTTTGTCTTACAATTAATTCGGCCATGCCAGGGTTATTCAGAATAATTGCTGTTTTATCTTTACTGATAGCGGGTAAGGTTTCAGGCCAGGTACCGGATTTCTGCCTGACAAAAGACGAGTATAGGCTTTATACCCTGATTAATGATTACAGGACCAAACAGGGTCTGGGTATTATCCCCATCTCCAGATCGCTGTGTTATGTGGCTAAAATCCATGCCCGGGATCTTTATATTAATAATCCGGATACTTCAATCTGCAGCCTGAACAGCTGGTCTGACAAAGGCCAGTGGACTCCCTGCTGCCACTCCGGCCTCACCCCCAATCCTTTATGCATTGTCAATAAACCGAAGGAACTCGCTAAATATCCCGGTGAAGGCCATGAGCTGGCTTACTGGGACAGTGAGGAGCTTAAGCCCGATACGGTCCTTCGTTTCTGGAAATCTGTCGGACAGACCCGGGAAATACTACTCAACCAGAAAAAATGGAGCAACTTCAAATGGAAAGCCGTTGGCGTCGGCCTTTACAAAGGATATGCCTGTGTCTGGGTCGGTGAATTGCAGGATACCATTCCGGAACCTGCAATTTGTCCGGATTCCCCCGATGCCGATAAGCTTGTATTGCCTATGAAAGAAGTAAAGAATCCGGTTGTGACAGGTCCCACGGGCAGGTATTACATCATTTTCGGAAGCTTTGGCTCTATGGGCGATGCTGCTAAAATGGCTGAAAAATACAGAAAAGAAGATTTTCCGCGCGCCAAGGTCCTGGTCAAGGATACGACTTATCGCGTTTCGCTCTCAGATTATCCGACCCAAAAGGAAGCAGTTGACGCCAGGAAAAGGCTGAGGGATGACTTTAAGGAAGCCTGGATCGTACGATATTAGTGTTTAGGTTTAAGTGTTAAGGTTTAAGTTCGGGTATTATTAAATGTCTAGATATTCAGACAATAAATAAGTCTTTAACTTAACACTTAAACACTTAAACCTTAAAACTTAAAATAATTCCCCAACTTAAACCTTAAACCTTAACACTTAAAACTTCCTTCATTCTTCTGCCAATATCGGCAGGTGAGTCCACTACATGAATGCCGCATTCCCTTAAAATGGCTTTTTTAGCCTGGGCTGTGTCTTCTTTTCCGCCGATGATGGCTCCGGCATGGCCCATGGTGCGGCCTTTGGGTGCGGTGGCGCCGGCTATGAATGCAACAACAGGCTTGGTACCGTTCTTTTTGAGCCACTGGGCGGCTTCAGCTTCCATCGGACCGCCAATTTCGCCAATCAAAACAATGCCTTTTGTTTTAGGATCCTTTGGTGAATAATCTCACTGCATCCAAAATTGTAGTGCCGATGATGGGGTCGCCTCCGATGCCGATGGCAGTTGACTGCCCCAGGCCGATTTTTGTGAGCTGGTCTACCGCTTCGTAGGTTAACGTTCCTGAGCGGGAAACAATGCCAATCGGTCCCGGGGAATGGATAAAGCCGGGCATGATCCCCACTTTTGCCTCCCCCGGCGTAATGATCCCCGGGCAGTTGGGGCCCACCAGCCTTGAGTTACGGCATTGAAGATAATCCTTCACCATGATCATGTCTTTCACCGGGATACCCTCCGTAATGCAAACTATCACCTTCAATCCTGCATCCGCAGCTTCCATGATGGCGTCGGAAGCAAACGATGGCGGGACAAATATGATCGACACATTGGCTCCTTCTTTGTCGACAGCTTCACTGACAGTATCAAATACCGGCCTGTCAAGATGAAAAGTGCCGCCCTTGCCGGGGGTCACGCCTCCGATCACATTTGTGCCGTATTCGATCATCTGGCCGGCATGAAAAGTACCTTCCTGGCCGGTGAATCCCTGCACCAGGACGCGTGAATTCTTGTTGACTAAAACGCTCATATAAGTGTTAAGTTTTAAGTGTTTAAGGTTTAAGTTGGGGACTTGCCTGCGTTCTCCAACCTGTGTAAGGAAAAGGGATTTAAGGTAGAGGCTGACGACAAAATTAGGAAATTAACCTATTCCAAAAAGAAATGCCTAATTTTGCTTGCAAAGACTGTACAAATGATCGATCCGGGTCGCCAGGAAACAATATGCGCCATTGCCACCCCGCCCGGGATGGGTGCAATAGCCATTATACGGGTCTCCGGCCCTGATGCATTATTGATTTGCGAAGAAGTTTTCTCCCCTAAAAAAAAGGGCTCCAAAATTTCGAAAGCCGCCACGCATACTCTCCATTTCGGTACGATCTCGGATAAACAGGAAATGCTTGATGAAGTGCTGCTCAGTGTCTTCCGCAAGCCTCACTCCTACACCGGTGAAAATGCGGTGGAAATTTCCTGTCACGGCTCATCTTATATTCAGCAGAAAATCATCGAACTGCTCATCAGCAAAGGCGCCCGCCATGCAAAGCCCGGCGAGTTCACGCTGCGGGCGTTCCTGAACGGGAAATTCGATCTTTCCCAGGCGGAAGCAGTTGCCGATCTTATCGCAGCCTCATCACGTTCCGCGCACGACCTGGCCTTGCAACAGATGCGAGGCGGCTTTTCGAAGAAGATAAGCGAATTGCGGGCCCGCCTGCTCGACTTCGCTTCTCTTATCGAGCTTGAACTTGATTTCAGCCAGGAAGACGTCGAATTTGCAAACCGTACCGAGCTGGTCAAGCTGCTGAATGAAATCAAATCGGAAATAGAGCATCTTGTATCTTCCTTTTCCTACGGAAATGTTTTGAAAACCGGGATACCCGTGGCCATTATCGGAAAACCGAATGTCGGCAAATCAACCCTGCTCAATGCCATCCTGAATGAAGAACGAGCCATAGTTTCCGAAATTCCCGGCACCACGCGCGACACAATCGAAGATACAATTGTCATTCATAATTATGCCTTCCGCTTCATAGATACGGCAGGGCTCCGCCATTCTTCCGACCAGGTCGAATCGCAGGGGATTGAGCGGACGTATGAGAAGATTGAGCAGGCCGCTGTGGTGCTATATTTATTCGATATCGCGACAGGATATTCTGATACCGTTCTACAGGACCTGGAGGAGTTCAAAGGGCAAAGTTCAAAGGGCAAAGTTGCGGTTGACAAATTAAAAAATGATAAAACATTCATTTTAGTTGCCAATAAAAGCGACCTGCTTGAAGAGACGCCGAAGGGGCTGAAAGGGCTGCTGGAGCAAGAGTGTATCTTTATCTCAGCCAAGCGCAAGGAGAACATCAACCTTATCCTGGAACGGTTGGTGGAGGTCGTTGGCAAGATGGAGGTGCAGGACACGGCTGTCGTATCAAATGTCCGGCATTACGAGGCGCTTAACGGCGCCCTGCAATCAGTAGAAGCAGTGCTGGCAGGTCTTTCCGGCGGCGTTTCCAGCGACCTGGTAACGGTCGATCTGCGCACGGCGCTTTATCACCTCGGGGAAATCACAGGGCAGATCACGACGGATGAGATTCTCGGAAATATTTTCGGAAGATTCTGCATCGGAAAGTAAATGTCACAAAATCAGTATAGGGTGCTTTTGTGACCGTTTAGCATCTCGCGTGAGCACAGCTACCGCGTCGATAACTAATTTTTCAGGTATAATATGGATAAAATAGGGGTATTTAAATAAATTGTTGTATTTTTACCGGGTATAATACAGACATAATACAGGTATAAATGTTTGAAGAAAAACTTGAATTCGATTTTAAAATCAACCAGGAAATCCTTAAGAAGATCAGTGCAATAGATGGTTTCAGGGCAACATGGCTGACCATGGAAAAAAAGGAGAACAGGTATCTCAGGGAGCTCCGCCAGGTCGCAACCGTCCAAAGCATCGGATCATCGACGCGTATTGAAGGAGCCACGATGAATGATGAAGAAATTCAAACCTTGCTTCATAAAATAAAAATCACGGAGCTTAAGTCAAGGGATGAACAGGAAGTAGTGGGATATTATGAAGCAATTGATCTGGTTTATTCCAATTTCAGTGATATTTCTTTAACTGAGAACTATATCAAACAGTTTCACGGAATACTGTTAAAGTACAGTGAAAAAGACGCCCGGCACAAAGGCAAATACAAAAATTTTCCTAATAAGGTGGTGGCCAATTATCCTGATGGTCAGAGCAAAGTGATCTTCAACACTACCGAACCTTATCTTGTAGATAAAGAGATCCGGGAAATTCTTGAATGGACCAATGAGCAGCTTGAGAAAAGGAATGTTCATCCTTTAATGATCATTCCTGTTTTTATTTACGAATTCCTGTCCATACATCCGTTTCAGGACGGGAACGGGCGACTATCGCGCCTGCTGACAACCCTTTTGCTATTGAAACAGGACTATTCTTTTATTCAATATGTTTCATTTGAGAACATTATCGAGCGCCGAAAAAAAGAATATTATGAAGCCCTGATGATGGGTCAGAAAAATCGTTCAGCAAAGAAAGAAAAAATATACGCCTGGGTACTATTTTTCCTGGATTGCATGCAGGAGATGATCGATCTTCTAAAGAAAAAGTACGATGTTTATAAGGACAAAGGCGGATATTTGAATCCCAGGCAGAAAGAAGTGCTTGAAGTGATTCGTTCAAATCAGCCTGTCAAGTTCAGTGATATATGCATTGCAATACCAGCCGGTTCGCAAAATACCCTCAAAAAGGATATACAATATTTGCTGAACGAACATCATATTCAATCGATCGGAAGGAATAAAGGTACCATATATATTATCCGTTCGGTCGATTGATCACATTGATTTAAGACTCTTTATATACTTCTGCATTTCTTCATACAATTCCGGAAAATCATTGATATAATAAATAAATTGAATTAATAAAATGTCCCTAACGCCCCGCCGGCAGCCACAGTGCGGGATTTACTTGTTGTTTCTTTTCCTTACCTCTATCATTTGCAGGTTTGGTGAATGCCTGCCTCCGGAAACCGCCCGCATTGCCGGCTGACGGCTCATTGTTCGATGTGCTTGAGATTTCTATTCTATCGCTTTTTCTTGTAATGGCCATCTCCATGCATACCAAATAATTAGTAAATGAAAAATTGCTTCAATTGATTGATAATAGATATAGTAGTACCATAATTTACCAGGCACAAAACGAGTAATGATTATAAGTACTATAAGTAGAAAACTAACAATAATGTTTACCCTTCGGTTTATACTAGGCTTTAGAATAAGTGAGAGTACTATCATTATTGCTGGAATGGACATTAATATTGCAGCTGTGAATAAAAAACTTTGATTAATTGTCATTCCAGCTACGATACCTGAAATAATCTGTTCGGGAATTTCTGGTTGAAACAATGTTTTTATATCAGCATAAACATAGATAAACATTACTGCAATCCATAAAGCTGATAATATTATCTTTACATTAACCTTTTCATTTTGAAGTGTTTTTTTGGTATTCATAAGGCATCTCCTTTAATTTTACTTTCTCCCAAGCATTTCGCACAACGCTCGAACGTAGCGCCCTGAGCCGGGTTATTTGTCCGCCTTTGGCGGAGGGCGCCAAGAGAGTGTAAAGTTAGGAATTAGTAATACAAATTGCAAGCAGATCCCTCTCCGCCTGCCGGCGGATCGGCATCACTCAGCGCCATGGCCCGTTCCTTTTAGTCGTTAGTCGCTGGTCATTAGTCGGCAGTCATGAAATTAACTCAAAATCAAAGACTAACGACTAAAGACTGACGACTGATGACTGACGATTTTTTTCTCCCGGGCTGGGCGATGCGCTTCCGTTGTACACCGTTTTAAATCCTAACTAATCTTATAAAATATTGTGCAACGTCTGTGCAAAATCATTGTGTATATATTCATCTCAGGCCAAAAGATCCATATTTCTGAACCGCACATCATCGATCCTACTAAGTCATAAATATAGAACATTTCGATATTTATTTCACAAGAAATTAGGCAAATCTTTTACAGCGGGCGCCCTGATGCGGGATCTTCAGATGTAAAGTTAAAAGTTCTAGTGCAAATAGCAAGCAGATTCCCGCTTGCGCGGGAATGACGCGTTAGGAAAGGGAAAAACAAGACGGCGCGGCACTCCATTGTTACTTTTTTAAGGTGTGCCGCGCCGTTACATTATTATCACGCGAAGTCCGTCATTCCCGCGAAGGCGGGAATCTCCGGGCTGGGCGCTGCGCGCTCGTTAGGCTTTGTGCTTGATTCGCTCAGTGTCAAGTTGTAATATCCTAATGACTTTGTCAGATGGTTCATCACATTCTTCATCAGTTAGCCAAAGTCCAAAAGCCTCGTTTAGTACTTCTTTCACAATATTTCTGATAAACTTCTTTGGCTTCTTAGCATTTGACGGGTTAATTTCCATTTCAATATTAAACAGGATATCAATCGCTTCCGTTTCATAATCATTGAGATCATGAACGCTTTTGGCTTGATCTCCAAGAGGATTCCATGTGGATAATACCTCCTTGACTAATTTTATTTGATTATCATTCACCTGGTCTTGCTTTAGAGGCAAAACTTGATCTTGCTTTGCCGTCAATCTTAATTCCGAAACTTTTACAGTAAACAATTAATTCGTCCAGATTGACTGGATACTCATAAACAGTAAATCCTTGCCGAATAAGTTTCTTTTTTATTCTTTTGAAATCATTGTACCAATCTTCCCAGTTTTCATGCTGATCGTCTCGGTCGTCAATTATTTCAAGAAATCGGGACCAGTCTTTCTTATGATAATATGCCAGATTAATTGCTAAGTCCATAATTTTAAATATCAAGCATAAAGCCTAACGTTCCAGCGCAGCGCCCTGGGCCGGGTTATTTGGCCGGCAGGCGGGCGGTGCGAGAGTGTAAAGTTATGAATTAGTATTACAAATTGCAAGCAGATCCCTCTCCGCCAGTTGGCGGATCGGGATGACGTGATTGGCTGATGAAAACATGAGCGGCGCGGCGCCACGTAAGTATGGAGTTCTGACTTTCCTTTGCGCCGCGCCGCTCTGGGTCTCCTCTCCTCAGAACGTCATCCCGAAGCGCAGCGAGGGATCACCTACCGCCCGCCTGGCCGGGCAAAATTTTAATGTTCGGGCTGGGCGCTGCGCGATTGTTATGGTGTGTTTAATATTCATTGTGCAAAGTGCTCTATGAAATCATCGTCATTGGCGAAAAGTATGTTTATAGATTCATTTTTAGCAAGATTACAATTTACTATTATATATTTGATCAATCTTTTGCTTTGTCTTCCCCAATTTATGCCCCAATAAACTACAACATTATAATTTGCTGAACTATAGTTTGATGGGTTGAGTTTATCTCCTTTAATTGTCTTTAAATAGTGAAGCTGTTTTTCAAAATTTAATAAAGAATCAACTGCAATTTGAGTTTTCGGCACAAATGTTTCAAATAAACCGTCCCTATTCCATTTAAGATTAGGAAATCCGCCAGCATAGCAATTATTATGAAAAGAAATTAATGTACCCGTATGATCGAAGTACAAAGCTTGTAATGGTTGAAAATGCTTTTTAGCCAATTCCCAACCAGATGAATCAATTTCATGAATGAATGAAATGTAAGATGAATCAATTACATACAGGTCTTGATTTGGTATTTTATACTTCTTGGAATATTTTTCAATGCTTTCAACACTTCTGTGTTTATTCGATTTCAAACCATAAAGTGATGTGACAATAGTTGAGCAACTTGACAAAAAGATCAAGAGAAGAATTAGCGAATGGACTACAAAACTTTTCATTTTATCCATTAAATACACCATAACGTCAGTCTGTCTATTAACCTCCCGATAATACGGATTTTTGTAGCTAAAAACCGGTAATAACCGGTTCAAAAATGATGTTTTTCGATCCCGGAAAATTATCCCGGTATTCCTGCTCTGATCTTAATAATTTCAATACCGGGCGCCATATGAACTCATAGGAGGAAAAAACGGGAAAAAGTACCTTTTTTAGGTATTCTTTGAAGTTTTTCTGTCCGATGATGTTGATGATCCTTCTAAGATTGTATGCAGTAAACATCAGCCCGACATCGGCACCAGCTCGTTCCATCCCTTTTTTCGTCAGCACGTAATCAAAGCCCCATTGTCGCTTGATCGTGCCAAAGGGATGCTCCACGATCGCTTTGCGGTTCTTATATAAATGCTGCTTCCAGGTGATGTTGATCTTGTTCTGTTCAATATAGGCCGCATATTCGCTCCGCTGGATCATCCGCCCATGCTCTTTGGCAGTTGTGCATTGCGCCTTTACCGGACAATTGCGACATGCCCTGGTTTTGTATTGCTTGAACCGCAAGCCCTTCTTTTCATACCAGCTCCCATTCGTCTTAAGCTCCGATCCCTGGGGACAGGTGTAGAAATCTCTTTCCTCTGAATAGGTGAAATTTTCCACATCGTACAACGGGTCTGGAGCATGGTTGTTGCCGGGAGCATCCGGAATGGCAACCAGGGTTTCAATGCCCAGTTCCTGAGCTATTTCAAATTCACTTCCGGTATGGTAGCCTTTATCATACAAAGCGGTAAATTCATTGGTCCCCAGTATGCTCTTGGCCCTGCGAAGCATATTTCCCATGGCCTTGTTGTCATTGCTGTTGGTCACCTTGTAATCGATCGGAAGACAGTTTGCTGCATCCGTGGTGACCTGCACGTTATAAGCTACCTCAGGTCCTTTATTCCCCGTAACCAACAGCCGGCTTTCCGGGTCTGAGGTCGACACCTGGGTCTCTCCGCTGGTTTGCAGTTGGTCTTCAATTTTCTTGTAGTGGTCTTTGCGTTGGGTATGCTTGCGGATTTCCTCTTGTATTTCTTCCTGCTCATCCCCATCCGATTGCGCCAGCAATTTGCTGTATTCCTCCAGCTTTTTATCAATATACGCAACGTGCCGCTCGATCTTCTTCGCGTTGAAATTATTCTTCCGGCTGTTTTGTGCCTGCAGTTTGGTGCTGTCGCCCGCGATGAGCTTGCCTCCGATCAACTTGAAATGCCTGGCGATCTGAACGGTCGCCCTGAACACCTTCCTGATTGCCTTCGGATTTGCCCTGCGGAAATTGGCGATCGTGTTATGATCCGGTTGAAGGCATCTCATCAGCCACATCACTTCTATGTTGCGCTTGCACTCCTTTTCCAGGTCCCGCGTGGTGCGGACCTTGTTCATATAGCCGTATATAAACAGCTTCAATAAGTCCCCCGGATAATACGCCGGCCGGCCATTTTCAACAAATTCCATCTTAAATCCGTATTCAGCCAACGGCAAACTTTCTACAAAAAGTTCGATAAGCCTGACTTCATTGTCAACATCGATGGTTTGATCAAGGCAAACGGGAAACAGTTGCACCTGGGTTCTGTCGTATCCTTGTATGAATTTCATACTTTAAATATACGGAAAGCCCTGTATAATAAAGTGACTTAAAGACTTGACTTATTCACAAATTTTGGTTAATATTGATGGTTTTTAGACAGACTGACGCTCGCGCACAAAGGCCTGGCCCGGGTTTAATTTGGCCGGCCAGGCGGGCGCATTAAATTTACACATTTTCCTTGTTCCTTTTTCCATGTTCCTTAATACGCGCCCCGCCTGGACGGACAATTGATCTCCGGGCTGGCCTTTGTGCATACGTTAGGTACTGCTGAGATTACCTTAAATCATTCCTCAATATATTCATTTCAAAGCTATTGCCTTTGTCAGTCAGTACATTTAACTTATTTTCATTTTTATCAATAACCCAATATAATGGTCTTTCTCCAAAAATATCTGGTACTCGATTCGAAAAAACAAGATTTAATGTGTCATTTGTAATTATATATTCTCCAGGATAAACTTCTGTTCCAGTCCATGTTGAAACTTCAAATTCAAACTTGTTATTTATTCTTAGATTTAATACTTCACCCCAACTTGTCCCTTCATAACTAGCAACTAAAAGTTTTTTGGGACGAACTAAATTCTCAATTTCAAATCGAATTCCAAACATTGAATCAATTATTGGGATCAATGATATAATTAATAACGGAACTATTTTTAACCTCAATATTTTAATCTTTAATAGCATCAAAATAGCCCATATCATTGAAAAAATTAACATTATAGGAATTAGGGACATGAATGAAAGAAAAATTGGAGAATCCATAATCCTTGAGAGAATCCAAATTAAATAAAATGAAAAAGGAATTAGTGAACTTATTATCCAAAATTTTTTCATTATTTTTTATTAATCTCAGTAGTACCTAACGTATGTGTAAACGCACTGGTGCTGTTATTTCCGATTTAGACATACAAAAACTGGCATTTACCCGTCCAAAATCGCAGGATAAACACAGTGCATTTACCGTACCAAATCGGGCCGGTAACAACCACTGCATCTCTCATCCTTAATTTGGCTTGTAACTTATTCATTATTAACCTGCAAGTTTTGTTTTTCCAAATAATGCCATAAATTTAAACTAATTCGATGCGATATACAAGGCAAAGAAATTATTTTTCAAACTGTAATGCCTAAAAAGGATAGATCATTAACGTATAAACAATCTGACTGCCTGACCCGCGGTTGTATCAGGACATACTTATTAAGGTTATGGAGTGAAGATTTTTGAATAGTTTGTACCTTATTTGTACCTCTAATTTGTAAATATCTGATATCAAGCGTTTAATACTTTCTGCATCGGAAAGTAAGATGATAGGACGGTAAGACTGTAGGACTGTAATGCGGATAGGCCGCAGAGCACCTGAGCCGTAGGTACGAAAGAAATACATGAATTTACTGTTTACTCACGACACTGAACAAATTATTTCACTACTGATCTGTCTGAATTTTTCAATTTTCTATATACATAAGGGATGGTATGAATAGAAAAGGCTATTTTCTATGCATAATCTTTTTTTCGTTGTGGTTCCGCGACAGCCTCACCCCCTTTGTCCCTCCCGCCGAAAGCGGGACAGGCTCTCTCCACCCGGAGAGGGGGAGATTACCAGTCCGCTTCCTTCGGTCGCTCCACCACAACTAGTGTTGAAAGAAAAAAAACACCGTTGCCGCATAAGCGACCTAAGCTGGTGCGGTCCCGACAAAGTCGGGATTCCTCCGACGAAGGCGGAGGAAAGCGCCAGGTTCAGTCGTGTTGCGGCAACGAGGCCCGCCCGGCCTGAGGGCAAATAATTAAAAAAATAAAGAGGATGATCGCTATTGAGACGTCTTTTTCTAATAAGTGGATTACCTTTTTGATAAATGAGTTATTGATTTTTTTCGTTGTGGTTCCGCGACAGCCTCACCCCCTTTGTCCCTCCCGCCGAAAGCGGGACAGGCTCTCTCCACCCGGAGAGGGGAGATTCCAGTCCGCTTCCTTCGGTCGCTCCACCACAACTAGTGTTTAAATCCAAAAAAAACACCGTTGCCGCATAAGCGACATAAGCTGGTGCGGTCCCGACAAAGTCGGGATTCCTCCGACTTAAGGAGGAGGAAAGCGCCAGGTTCAGTCGTGTTGCGGCAACGAGGCCCGCCCGGCCTGAGGGCAAATAATTAAAAAAATAAAGAGGAGGATCGATATTGAGACGTCTTTTTCTAATAAGTGGATTACCTTTTTGATAAATGAGTTATTGATTTTTTTCGTTGTGGTTCCGCGACTGCGAAACCTCCTTCGCCTCCCGCCTAGCTGGCGGACGCAGTCCGCTTCCTCAGGTCGCTACACCACAACTAGTGTTGAAAGAAAAAAAACACCGTTGCCGCTGTACCTATTTGACATAAAACATTAGTTAATTTTGTATCGGAAAATATTCATCGGGATAATCTTTAACGCTTAAAATTAAAGAAATGAAAAAAGTAGTTTGTATTATAGGTTTAGTTCTTATTACAAGTAGTTGTTTTTGTCAGACGACCTTTATGAACATCCCACTGGGACTACCTTATAAAGATTTCAAGCTGCAACTTCAGGATAAAGGATTCATCTCCAAGCCTGCTTTTGGTAAAGAGGATGACAATATTTATTCATATAACGGCAAATTTATAGGCCAGGATGCTGAACTAATGGTATTAGTCAGTCCTAAGACTAAAATGGTCTGGAAAGTCAATGTTTTTTTACCCGAACAATATACCTGGTCCGGTATAAAAAGCGAATTTAATTCGCTTTGTGAAAAAATGGCTGAAAAGTACGGCCCCCCTACCGATAAATATTCTACTTTTTCGGGCCCTTATAAAGAAGGCGATGGCCATGAATTACAAGCTATATCTGAAGATAAATGCTCTTATGAATATTTATGGGAATCTGAAAGTGGATTTATAACTGTCAAAATTTGGGGTTTTGACAGTGAATCTGCGCAATTGGAGGTCGGTTATGAAGATAAAAAATCAGCCGATGTCAATACTTTTGAAAATGACCAGATAATAAAAGAAGGACTATAATTGTCGCTTGGATAAATGATAAATATATATTGCTATTGGTCCTTATTATAGCTACTTTTACACTTAAACGCATTTGCCGGTCATCCGTAAACAGTTAAAAAAAGGAGGTAATTATGACAAAAAAAGCACTTTGTGTCGGGATCAACAATTTTAAGAATTATCCCGACAGCGCCCTTCAGGGCTGCGTGAATGATGCAAACGACATGGAATCCCTGCTTAAAAAATGGCATGGCTTCGGCGCCACGGAAATCGTCAAGCTCACGGATGCCAAAGCTACGAAGGCGAACATCATGAAGAGCCTCAAAGAAATGGTGACCGGCGCAAAAAAAGGCAAATACGATCACCTTGTATTTTCCATGTCCAGCCACGGGACGCAGGTGCCGGACCTGAACGGGGACGAGCCGGACAATGCGGATGAGGCCTTTTGTCCCCACGACCTGGCTTCTGCCGGCGATGTCTGGGATCCGAAACACATCATCCTGGATGACGAGTTGCATGATCTTTTCGTACAATTACCTGCGAGTGTTCTACTGGAGGTTTATATGGACACCTGTCACAGCGGCGACGGCCTCCGGGCCCTGGACCTGCTGCCGGACCGCAAACCGCGCTGGATGCCGCCTCCCTCCTATGAAGCATTCAAGAAGGTGGAAGGACGCCGTTCCCGCGGGCTGTACCAGTCGTTCCTCGAAAAAGGCATCACACACCATATCCTCTGGGCAGCCTGCAGGCCAAACCAGACCAGCGCAGATGCGCATATTGCCGGGAACTGGCACGGCGCTTTCACCTATAACTACTGCAAGGTGATGAATGCGACCAAAAACAAGCTTCCCGTAAGGACGTGCTCAAGAAGGTGAGAGAAGGGCTCAAGACCGGCCATTACGAGCAGATTCCCCAGCTGGAATGCGAAGCTACCAAAAGGAATGCTCCTTTTTCTTAACTTTGGATTACCCAATTCATTCCGATGGATCATACCGGCATATTTACCAGGCGATTCCTGGTATACTTTGCAATTATTACCGGGAGCCTTCTGGTGGTCGTCACCGCGATGCTCTGGATCCTCTCGTTTAACTATGAGAAACAGGTGCACCGGAAGCTGGCCTCTTTCGTTAAAAGTGAGCTCGGAGCGGATATTTCCTTCAGACATGTCAGTGTCTCGCTCCTGAGGAATTTTCCCAGGATGCGCCTCGATATCAACGACCTGTCCGTCTATGCCGAGGATACCGAGGCGATCAGGATCGGGAAAGCCACCATAATATTCAACCTGGAAAAGATCCTGAGCGATTCGCTGGATATAGAGCAGGTGGTGATCACCGACGGCGAGTTGACTTTATTTACGGATGAACAGGGAAAGCAGACCCGCATCCCTTCCCCGCAAAATGCAAACCCGGGCAAATCCCGCTTTGCCCTGATACTGGCCTCACAGAAACTGATCGTGAAAAATATTTTATTTATTTCCGAAAGCCGGGTGAAGAAAAACCTGACCCGGGTCCATATCACGGAAGGCAGGCTGGATGTGGAAATTAACAAGCCTGTGACCATTATTCGCGGGAATATCAATGGAAGCCTGGATTCGCTTGTTGCCGCGGGAAACGTGATCTTTTCAAAGCTGGAAGCCAGGGCCGACGGCCTGGAATTTGAAATGAACAGCGAAACCGGGGTACGGACTTTAAAACAGGGAACGCTGACGGCAAATGAGCTTAAACTGGTGCCTTCGCTTGTCCTGACCAGGATGGTAAACGGCACGTTCATCGATCTTTCCATTAGTTCCGAGAATGATCTGAATGCTTTTCTTTCACTCTTTAACCTGAAAACCGGCAACGATTTTAAACAAACTAATCCTGATGCCAAAGCCACCTTGGATTTCCGCCAGAAAGGACTTATCAATGCTTTTCAAAAACCATACACGGAACTTGATTTTGCCGTCAGGGATGCCAGGCTGGAAAGCAGTATGCTTCCCTTTCCTCTCACGAGCTTATTCATCACCGGAAATTACAATAACGGTGACAGGCACTCGCCGGAGACCGCAGGCATCTACATTGACACGATTCATGCACAGGTATCGGACAGCTACATTGATGGAAAGATCAGGGTGAACGATCTCACGGTCGCCGCAAATTTCCGCCAGGCTGGTTTCCGTTATTGAACTGAGCCAGATAGTAAAGCCGACCAGGATGATCACCGCTTCGGGCAAAATCAGTGCAAAAATTAATATTGAAGGAAAAATCGCCGATTTTAAAAAGAGCGGCATTACCGTAAGTGACCTGGCATCCGGCGAAGTACGTTTTGAGAAGGTGAATGTCTTTCTGCAGGACTCCATATTCAAAATTCAAATAGATAACGGAATGCTCCGGTTGAAAGGCAATACAGTGGATATTGAAAGTTTCCGCGGCAAGCTGGACGATCAAGCCTTCCATTTCAGCGGCCGGCTTGCCGACCTCGATGAACTGATCTATAAAAAGGATATCAGAGGCGAGATCAATGCCGGGTTTGATCTTATTGACCTCACCGGTCTGATGGTGGTAAACCCGAACGATACGGCCCCGAACCTTCTCATGGATTATCTTCATGCACACAGCCAGCTGGCAATCACTGCCGCTATCGGGAAACTGAAAGGGAAATTCGGGGAATTCGACCAGATCAGCCTCCAGGCTGAATCCATCCGGGACTCGTTCCTCATCCGGAATTTAACCCTGGGCTACAAAGGGTTGAACATTAAATGCAACGGATTACTTTCATTTAAAGGTAACCGGCTGGA
Source organism: uncultured Bacteroidales bacterium (assembly GCA_963823285.1). Classification (GTDB taxonomy): domain Bacteria; phylum Bacteroidota; class Bacteroidia; order Bacteroidales; family JAGOPY01; genus JAGOPY01. Next base: position 959,928 of record CAWGKX010000014.1, read on the forward strand.
ATCAGTCTGGGCCCAGGCTGACCTGTCGGCAAGAAAGCTGAATTTACAGGATTTGCTGGGCGCTGCAGGGAAAGATATTTCAACGACATTAAATGATAAACCACGATTTCCACCGGGGCTGGATATCAGCGCCAATATACTTCTCGACACGCTCATGTCGGGCGAAATGGCGTTTTGTAATATCTCGGCTAAAGTTTCACTGACTCCGGAAATAATAAATCTCAGCAGCCTGAAAGCACAGTTACCGCTGGGTAAAACAGACATGAGCCTCAGTCTTGCACATTGGGCGGATACCAGCAGTACCCTGACCGGACATATTGGCCTTTCATTCGATTCCCTCGATGTGAAATCATTCCTGCTGACCTTTTCCGATATTGATAAATCTTTGGATCCATCCAGGCAGCGCATGAACGAATTCATCCATTTTGGCCCGATGAAAACGAACCTGAGCTTCAGCCTATTCACCAACAAGATCAATTATGCTCATATCCTGGCCGACAGCGTCACCATCATCGGAAACATTTCAGAAGGAAGGACTGAAATAAAGAGATCCGTTTTTAATTATGCCGGTGGAAAGGTCAACGTGGAAGGTATTTTACTTAAAAATGATGATAGTACCTATACAGGGAATGTCATTTCAAGCGCATCCGGTGTGGACACAAAAGTGCTTCTCTATTCATTGGGAAACTTTGGCCAGTCATTTCTCACGGCTGAAAGCGTTGCAGGAAATATATCATGGACATCGGATCTTTACTTCAAATTCGACAATCGGCTTAAACCGATTGATAAAGATAACTTTTGGAAATTCGAGTTCAAGGTATCCGATGCAAGGTTGTCAAACGTGATCCCGGTTGAAAAGGTCCTGTCATTTGCCAGGCAGAAAGCAAAAGAGGACATCCTGGTCAGTAACCTTGATTTCAATTCTTACTATGTTCGGGAGAAGCTTTACTTTCAAAATGTATTCATAAAAAACAGTGTTTCCAATATGGAAGTTTTCGGTACCTACTCGCCGGATGATTCCCTGGTAGACCTAAGCATCAGGATGAATTTGTCGGATTTGCTTGTTTAAAACCGATGAAGAAGCGCGTTATTGAGACCGAAGATGGTTCCGTGGATCTCGGCAACGGTCGTGACCTGAATTTAAAGTTTACCGGCACCATCCGGGAACACCAGGTCAAGCTCAATACGCGTAAGGAATATGACCGGCAGAAGGGAATCATGCTGGATCAGTTCCTTAAATTTGATGATGAGTTGAATCGACGGATTTCGGTATTATCCTCTAATCAATAGGCTTAATGACGCGGGACAATACCCGCGGGACCTGCAAAAGATCATAATCATGCTGATAGACGAGGTATTTATTGTACCATTCCGGAAAGAATCTTTCTTTAAATTCCCTTAAGCCTTTGTAATGTGAAAAAGAACGCAACTTTTCATACGCAAACCGTATTGATTTTTCGGGGAAGGTATGCGCTTCGTCAATGCCGGAAATCGGCGCAAAGCCGAGGTTCACATAGCGACAGCCCTGCGATTTGAAATATTCGCATAACCGGATGAGGAGAAATTCCGATGTTCCGTTCGGCGCATCCGCCGATTTGCGCATCAAATCGTAAGTACCTTCGCCCGGGGCATAATCGGGGATGATGTTGAGAAATGCGATGATCTTTTCTTCCGGGCTTTCGACTGTGATGAGCGTTTGCTGCTTCAATTCCTCCCACCTGAACATTCCCTGGGAAAAGATGATCTCGCTTCGCCCGGTATCGACAAGCCATTCATCGGAGACCGATTTGACCTTTTGCAGAATTCCGTCCATGACAGGCGGCGTATGAACCGTCGTCTTATATCCTTCTTCAGTGACCTTGTTGACCGCATGGCGAAGTGTTTTGCGATCCCCTCCTTCCAGGGTGAAGGTGGAAAGGTCTATCACTCCTTCCTGGCCGAGAAATAAATTCTTTTTCTTCAAATCAGCGTAGACCGGAAGGCTTTCCTCAGGAACACGGTAGTATATACTTTTCATTCCGCTGTCATAACAAAACTTATCGAAAGAAACGATGCATTCCCTCATGGCGTCAGGATTATCTGCAACGGGATTTTCCAGCACAACGGCAAAATTTCCTGAAACGCGGTAAGAAATGAAAGCATTAAATCCCGGAACTGTGTAGATGGATTTATCATAATATGTTTTAAAATAATCCAATCCTGAATTTCCATGTGCTTTCACAAGCATTTTAGATCTTTCGAACTCCTCATCGGTGCGGGCTTTCTTAACCACATAGGGACGGATAAACACGTAAACGATAAATATCATGGAAAACGAACCGCTGATCTTTATGGACAGCAGAAAATGCCTTGAAAACGAATCATGAGGGACAAGGCCGGCATTCCCGACGAGGAAATAATTCAGCAGGGTATTGCGGATAGATTCCTGGAAGCTGAAATCAATACCGAAATGTTTTTTGTCAAGAAAATAAAACCCTATGATCCCGTAGATCAACACGGCAAGCATAGTGAGCAATGCGGTCTGAAGCCCGAATGCGCTCAGTTTCGGATTGGATTTCACATAATACTCTTTATAAGTGATAAGTAAAACGATAATGACAATTAAAGCGACGATAGCTTCCTCATAATCGATTGCTTTAGTTAAATGGCCGATAAAAGAAACAATACTCAGCAAAAACGCTGTCCACCAGGCGGACCGCAATCCCTTCAGCATGAAAGCGGCAGTTACCAGCAAGAACAGCCCTGCTGCAAAAACAAAATAGTTGGAGGCATTGATGGCATCGACGGGCAGGAAATTCTGCAGGCGGTCGAGCCGGGATGCAATGGCCGGTGTCAGCACCGAGATAATATTGATGATACCCAGGCCGAAAAGAAGCACGGCAGGGATGATTCGCATGAGAAGCCTGTTGATCTTTAGCAGGAAGCTAAACACACCGATAAATAAAGTGAGCCAGAACTCAAAAAAACGGTACAACAGCGTGACCGAGATAGCCTCAACCTGGGTAAAGCCGAATCGCACCAGGATAAAGACCATCGAGACTTCCACGGCTCCCAGTCCTCTTAAAAATGGGGATATGATCAGTGATACCACCGAAACGATATATCCCATGATGGCGGCGACAATATAAGCCTGGAGATGAAGGGCCATCATGGATACATACAGCAGGAGGATCCCGGCAAATTCAATGCAGATTGATGCAAGGACGGCAAGAATAAAATATTTTTTATTCATCTTCCTGGTTCTCATATCCTCGAGGAAAACCTCTGTGACAGGAAGGATCCTGACCAGCCAGCGATGGACAATCCCTTTATTTTTAACCGACCTGTAGGCCAAGTAGATCAGGATGATCATCACGATCAGCCCCATAAGCGCCCATATTTCCCCGGAACCGATGCTCTTATCGATTATCGCATAAAGGAATGCAGGTATGGCAACCAGCGCCGCCGAAAAGATCCCCGTGAAAGCATAGATCGATGAAGCCAGGTGGATCTGTGTTTTGGAGATCCCTCTTTTCTCAATGGCATCCGTAAAGAACGCCAGTGAAGAAACTCCGCCGGCAGGCAGGAAAACGCTGATCACATTCCTTTTAAGGAAAAGCATGATCGTCGCATGCAAGGGCACCCTGCTCTGAACTGAAGCGAAAGCAGCCTTATACATCAGCCCCTGCAAAACGATATAGACGAGGGTTAGGCCACTGCCGATCAAGAGGAACTGCAACCTGGTTGTGGAAAGAAGATGGTGGACATTCTGCAGTTCGGTCTTCTGATGTTTTACAAACCAGATTGCCAGTCCGATAAATAAAAGAGTAAGTATGGACTGGATGATGATCTTGGCATTTTCACGCAGAAAAGATACTTTAAACTTCTTAAAAAATTTCGATATGGAATGTATGACCGTGGATGCTTTCATATTCGAAAATTGTAAAATAAAGTTAGCAAGATTTTACATAGTTTGAATGATGCGCTACCAGAAAAATGCAATGGTATTCAAAATTAAGAATCTTTCTGAATCCGTCCGCCTCATCACGGTACTCTTTGTAAAAAAATCCTGAAGGACAAGCAATAAAGGAATGAAGCTCACTGCTGCGGGGGGTATCTGTTTTAACCCGTCGGTTATTTAAACCTTCTAAAACCTTTCATCCTCCGATGAAAGGTGAGTAACGTAGGAGTTGTAAACAACCTGTCACCACGAGATCCGGTATCTATTGGCTCGGCTCATTAGTAACTCCCTTTTTATTGGTAGCTTCATTTAAAAAATAACTATACTTGCAAAATAGAATATGACAAAAAAGCTTAAACATATTATTTCGATATCATTGGTGTTTGTTTTCCTGACACCAATGTCTGTTAAGCTATTAGACAGTCGTTTTCACCATCATGATCATTTTATTTGTACTGCAAAAAACGAACACCATTTTCATGTATATCACGATAAATGTCCTATACCTGGTTTTGAGTTCTTTTTATATACATTAAACAAAATAGTACTTGAAACTCAAAAGACTTTTTATTTTGATAAACTTTTGTTAAACTACTTTTCAATTCATTGTTGTAGTGAGTCAAAATATTCATTTTCATTACGGGCACCACCTTTTAACATTCACAATTAACTTTCTTCCGGTGAATATCTAAAATTCACCCATTTTTTGTTGATGCAATTAGAAAACTAATTGCTCAAATAATCATATTGTGTAATATTTGAAAGGAAATTCAATGAAAATAAATTTATGGGTTTTAGTAATTCTGCAATTTTGTTCAATAGCAGGATTTGCCCAAAACAAATCAGATCAACACGTAACCGGCCATGTGGTGAATAAAACCTCTAAAGAATACCTCCCATTTATAAATATATCAATAAAAGGAACAACAATAGCAACAGCGACGGATGCCACGGGTCATTATTTTTTAAAAAACCTGCCAACTGGTAAATTTACATTGGTTGTATCCGGAGTTGGATATAAAACAATTGAAAAAGAAATCGACCTGACTTCAGTTAAAAGTTTAGAAGAAAATTTTGAAATGGAAGAAGACCAAATAATGTTGGAGGGTATTGCCGTTTCAGCTAATAGTAACGAAACCAATCGAAGAGAAGCCCCTACAATAGTTAATATTTTAAGTCCAAAAGTTTTTGAAAATACTAATTCTGTATGTCTTGCTCAGGGTTTAAATTTTCAGCCAGGGTTAAGAACTGAAATCACCTGCAGAATTGCGGTCTGCCACAAGTCGATAAATGGACTGGATGGTACATATTCGCAAATACTAATTGACAGTCGTCCTATTTATAGTGCTTTGCAGAGTGTGTATGGCATCGAACAAATCCCAACAAATATCCTAGAACGAGTGGAAGTGGTTCGTGGTGGTGGTTCTGCTATTTTGGTACAAATACATAGGAGGTACCATTAACATTATCACGAAGAAACCAACTCTGATTCTGCAACAATATCAAATACCACAACCATTATTGGTATGAAAATCTGACATAAAGACGACCTTAAATGCATCGGTTGTTTCTGATGATAATAAAGCAGGTATAACGCTCTTTACTTCAACAAAGACGGCAGAGCCCTTATGATAATAATGGAGACGGTTTCTCGGAAATCACCAAACTCAAAGTACAAAATAT
>CAWGKX010000015.1:0-966496 GCA_963823285.1 uncultured Bacteroidales bacterium
AGGTAGGGATTAATTGGTTGGTTCAGGAACTACAAAACCAATACGATTGACTATCCCTCAGGCAGATATAACTAAACCAGCATGGGTATACCTGCAATTTTAAACCAGGCGTTCAGATCTTTATTTACGGTAGGTTATATTCATGATTATAAAGACACGGTTGCCTTTGGGGCGTTTCAATACGACTTTGTCACCGACTTTTTTGTTGGTCAGAACCCTGGCCAGGGGCGATAAAAGAGATCTTTCCCCTGGAAATGTTTGCCTCGTCAACACCCACAACCTGGAAAGTTTGCATGTCATTGGTCCCCTCTATTTTTAAAGTTACCGTGGCGCCAAACCTTATTTCATCCTTTGGCTGATCTTCCAGGTCGATGATCCTGGCTTCCGTGATCCGGTTGTTCAGCAGTTTCAGTTTTGCTGTGATATTGTTCACCGCTATCCGCCGTTCATTTTCACTGACGATGTCCAGGTTCTCTTTTTCTTCCATCAACGCCTGTTGCTCGGCCAGCAGTTCATCCATACCCGCCCGGGTCACGTAGTTGGTGACTCCCACCGGCAAATGGGCCCTGGGTGGCACCATCGGGACATCTTCCTGGTCGTCTTCTTTGACAAATCCTCTGCTCATAGCTCATTATTACAACCTGTAAAGTTAGGAAAATGCGCTGTCATAAATAATCAGTTGAAATCCCGAACAGCCGATCGGGCGATCTATTAAATCAGGTGAAATCCCGAATAGGCGATCAGCCGATATTACATATAATGTTACATGGAATATCGTCTGATCGGGATTTCGTCCGATGAAAAAGCCCACTCCCGAGTACTCGGGACGGGCTTTTTTGCTGCTCCCGACTTTCGCTATTATCTAAATTTCTCCGGCCCCAATCCCGGCGGGTCAGCCCCCTCCCGACCTCCCTCCCCAAATACAACCAAAAATAATTATAGTCATATTCTGCCATGTTTTTCCTTTCGGTTCACCATACTTTTGCTATATCAACAAAAAAAATGAGAAGTTCTTTATGTTAATTCACAAATCAATACAATAAGAACGGAAGTTCTTATGAAAACTTTAAAATTTGTTTTAACTATAGCTTGTTCAGCCTTCATGATTGTAATTTTCATCTATTTCCAGGAATGGTTGCGGTTATATTTGCCCAGCCCGGAAATAATTAATTCATGGATCATTCGTCATATGCTTTTGTTAGTTACATGAAATTCAATGGGGCCTTTTATTAGGTGCACCAGGCCAATAACCTGGTTCAATGAAAGCCGATCAATTCCAAACAAGTTATCATATACATACTCAATTATATGAGTAGATCGATTCGTCATTATGGATGATTCACAAAGTAGTCCAGTAAAATTTTCTTTGAAAGGGTATCTGAAGTTACGGTATCAACTACAATATCACTGGCAAGACCAATTCCTTTTACAAATGTGCGGTACCTTATTTCCGGATTAACATAGTAGTCAATAGATAAATTAGTCCAACCGCTTACCAGGAGCAGGACAGAGTCTGTTCCATTAAATGTCTTGCTTTTCATAGTTACTTTCTCATTCAACTGATCATATCTTCTATCAAACCAGGGAAATCCAGAAAGAATATCCGACCGTTTCAGAAAGAATAGGCCAGAGCTCATGAAGCCCGTAATAATTATCAGGATAACCTATCGATTCGACAAAATTGTATTTATAAATCGGTTGACCATTTAAAAATGGAACCCTGGCGGCATCTGAATATTTTTCAGGATCATCAAAGATCAAATATGAATGGACGATATAATCATCGCTGGTTGTATCATATCGTATGACAGAATCATTAACGAGATATTTCCACCAGGAGTTTGGATAAACAGGAAAATAAGATCCGGCTCAATGATGGGTGGCTCATTCTCTTTCCGACATCCTGCACCGATAATTAAAAGCAATAATATAAAATATATGAACTTCATCATCGCACCAGTTTTAAACTTTTAACTTTGTCCTGTTTATCAGAATGCCCCATTGGGAAGTGACCCAAATCTCTTTTTCCAATTCTTTTATTTTTTTTTCATCATAATAGGCACTTAAATGCAGACATATCTCATGCATAATGTAACCGAAAACAAATACGGATACTGCGTCAACCCAATTATTAAAATAATCGCTTAATTCATTATGCTTTCGAGGGTGAAACATACCCGCATTCATAATATCTTTTTCAGTATTAATAAATTGCTGCATCCTTCTATACATATTCGTTGACAAAGAGAAGTAAGTGTCAGCAAATTTTAATATTTCAAGATTAGAATAGGAAGGAAATCTTTCAGCAATACTGATATAATCAGGAATGAAGTAAATTCTGATTATTTGTGTTAGTTCTTCATCAAAAGCCACACTATCATCATGGCGAAAAACTCCATCAACTTCATACATCGAATATCCCTGAAAAATTGGGTTATAATCTTTGTCGAATAACTCCAGGATATTCCTTTTCATGTATATTATATCCGAGTATTTCTCAAATAATTGTTTGACAGATTCCTCGTTCTTCTTAAAGTACTCTGAAAAGGTAAAAGTACGAAAGCCGTTGACCAATGAAGCAAACAGAAAATCCTGATACTGGATCTTTTTTGGGAGGATAATTTCATACATCACTCCTTTTTCTGCATTATGAAATCTGTAATTCATGGATGAAATATTTAATAGGATAATTATATCAGGTTGATTGTTAGCTACAAAGATGTGATCACCAAGGTCCTGTTATTTTGTTGCCATAGCCAAAGGTATATAAATCTTAAATCGTTATTATCAGTAGGTTATATTCATGATTATAAAGACACGGTCTCCTTGGGGGCGTTTCAATACGACTTTGTCACCGACTTTTTTGTTGGTTAGAACCCTGGTCAGGGGCGATAAAAAAGAGATCTTTCCCCTTGAAATGTTTGCCTCGTCAACACCCACAACCTGGAAAGTTTGCATGTCATTGGTCCCCTGTGTTTTCAGGGTTACCGTGGCGCCAAACCTTATTTCATCCTTTGGCTGATCTTCCAGGTCGATGATCCTCGCTTCGCTGATCCGGTTGTTCAGCAGCTTCAGTTTTGCTGTGATATTGTTCACCGCTATCCGCCGTTCATTTTCACTGACGATGTCAAGGTTTTTTATTTCATCCATCAGTGCCTTTTGCTCAGCCAGCAGTTCATCCATGCCCGCCTTGGTTACGTAGTTGGTGACTCCCACGGGCAAATGGGCCCTGGGTGGCACCATCGGGACATCTTCCTGATCGTCTTCTTTGACAAATCCTCTGCTCATAGCTCATTATTACAAACTTTAAAGTTATGAAAATGCGCTGTCATAAATAATCAGGTGAAATCCCGAACAGCCGATCGTCCGATGAAAAAAGCCCACTTTCGAGTACTCGGTACGGGCTTTTTTGCCGCTCCCCTGATTTGTCAAAGTTGCAGCCAGGGAACTTTCTTTCTACAGATATAATGTGTTCACTATATGATCATTCAAGCTTAGAATTTTCCTCCTATTTGTAAAATTGGCATAGGTAAAACTGATAATGGCTCACAAGGATGCGGAGATGCCGGCTTAATGTTAAATATGTTAAATGCTGCCCCAATACCGATCTCAAAAAACCAGTTTTTATTTTTTGTGAAATACATTTTTCTTCCCACAGAACAACCAATTCCGTTTAAATAAGTTATAGATATTTCAGGAGAAGCAGGATCCTGAAAAGGATAATGCGTGGTTTTAAAGTATACCAGATATGCACTTAACCATGTATTGTTAAATATTCTTTTAGTTGAAGTAATGACATATTTGTAACCTGACATGATACAAATACCTTCATTTTCCGGAGAATGCTCATCACCAATGTACTTATAGTAATAACCTCCTAATTCGATGATACTGTGTTTGGAAATGTTCCTTTCGTAACCAGCGGATACAAAACCCATTCTTTTAAAAATAACTTCGCCTGCTAACAATACTATCCCTTTTATGGCATTTTTATTATAATTAGTCGCGGAAGCGTCTTTATTTGTTTCCTGGGAATATGAATAATGACAAAGGAGATTTAATAATACAAGTAAAAATATTACCAGGAATCGATGCCGAAGCACAAATGTATTTTGTCGGTTTGTCATCATCCGTAAGTTACCTAAAAAAATTCTTCAGGTTAAAAGTAAGTAAATCTAAAGGATCAAACGATAGCGGATATTTACCAGTATGGCACGATCACTATTCAGGATGCTGGATAACATTGCAATCCCCTGTTCAATGAATGCCATTGGATGATAACGGAGGCCTCCCCAACTTGAGGTGCCAAATTGACTCCTCAAGTTTTCAAATTCTATCTGAGATAGTTCGAACATGAAATCGGGAGGAAATCTTTTGGTATTTCTTCTAACCGCTCTTTTTAGCTGTTTATTTTCAACGCCATATAATTCTGCCAGGTCCTTATCAAGCATAACCTTTCTACCTCTTACAAGGTAGATTTTGCTGATAATTGCTTCATCTGGCAGAATAAGCTGCTCCCCTAAGTTGTCATAGTTGCAGCCAGGTGACTTTCTTTCTGTAGAGTGAAAGTGTTGATATTGTGAATCATGATAATGTGGTCAAAAATCAACTGGTATTTTTGACCACATTACCATATTTAACAATACAATAACAAATAAATATATGTATATTTGTTAATAATACATTGAAATTCATATTGTTATATTATTCACAATTGATTTCTATACAATGAAAAATTTCCTCAGTATTCTAACCTTGTCCCTGTTTTCAGGAATCAGCGTTTTAGCCCAGGTGGGCATCAGTCCAGACAACAGCACTCCGGATCCATCTGCAATGCTGGATGTGAAATCAACTGATAAAGGATTATTGATACCTAGGATGACACTGGTGCAGAGAAATGCGATTGCCAGCCCTGCAGGTGGGTTAATGATATATCAGACAGATAATTCTCCCGGATTGTATTATAATTCAGCAGCAACGCAAGTCCTGTCTGGGTGCTTGCCATATCCGGTGCATCATGGGGTCTTACAGGTAACAGCGGTACAAATCCTGCTGGCAACTTTCTCGGTACTACCGATAATGCACCACTTTCATTTAAGGTCAATAATCAGTTGGCTGGTAAAATTGATCATTTACTATTTAATACATCATGGGGATTCCAATCCCTTAATTCAAATACCATCGGTAACAATAATACAGCCATCGGCCACAATGCGCTCTTTTCCAATACCGAAGGGGAGCAAAATACAGCCAATGGATCCCATACACTTTACTTAAATACCACCGGGTCCTTCAATACTGCCAACGGATATGCTGCTCTCGTTAATAACCTCACCGGTGATCGCAATACGGCAACCGGTTTTGGTGCTCTCCTGAATAATATGACTGGTTATAATAATACTTCAACCGGTTTTGGGAGCCTCTATTGGAATACTATCGGAAATTTTAATACTGCTGATGGTTTTGAATCACTCAATTCCAATAATAATGGGGATGGTAACACAGCAACAGGGTACCAGTCACTTGCCAATAGTAGCGGATCTTTTAACACTGCATTAGGCTATATGGCCGGAGCCAGTAACGCCAGCGGTCAACAAAACACCTACATCGGAGCGAATGCTTCAGGACCATCCGGTCTGACCAATGCAACAGCCATTGGTTATAATGCTCAGGTAAATCAGAGCAATTCACTTGTATTAGGCAACAATGCCAGCGTTGGCATTGGTACGTCATCTCCAACTGCTGCACTTGAGATAAGCAGCACGACACAAGGTTTTCTTCCACCACGAATGACAAATGTGCAAATAAATGCAATTTCATCACCTTCGGCAGGTTTAATCGTTTACAATTCGACCCTCAACCTGCTTTGCTGGTTTAATGGTACCTCATGGAATGTTATGACCAACGGCGATGGTCAAAGTTGCGGCACTGTATCTTACGGTGGGAAGACCTATAACTCGGTGATTATCGGGATGCAATGCTGGATGACCGAAAACCTGAACATAGGAACTGCTATCCTTGGAGACCAGGATCAAACGAACAACGGGGCCATCGAAAAGTATTGCAGTTTTAACCTTTCCTCCAATTGTGATGTCTATGGTGGATTATATCAATGGGCTGAAATAGTGCAGTATTTGAACGGTGCAACCAACACCACCTCATGGAACCCCGTGCCAATGGTAAATGTGCAGGGGATTTGCCCAACAGGGTGGCATATACCGACTGATGCAGAATGGGCCACTCTTACAGCCTATCTTGGCGGCGAAAGTGTTGCAGGCGGAAAGATGAAAGAAACCGGTACTACACATTGGACATCCCCGAACACAGGTGCAAGCAACTCAAGCGGATTCACAGGGTTGCCCGGTGGCATACGCTGGGACGATCCCACCGGGTACTTCACCAAGCTTTTCTCTGACGGGGTCTTCTGGTCTGCGTCGGAGTACTCAGCTATGGCAACGCACTCCAGGAAACTATACTATGCCAGTGCTAATTTGTACAGTAATAACTTAACGAAAGTCTACGGTCACTCGGTACGTTGCCTCCATGATTGAACAAATCTTCCCTATATCCCTTACTGACGCTTCAGGAGAGGGTGAAAAATAAAATATGGAATTACTCTCTGACGCCACACACGAAAACAACTTTTCCACTACTTGTATCCTAGAACCGATTACAAGTGATGATGATATGTTAAATTGCAGTTTTTATAAATAAATAGTTGCAACGACTGCATTTTCCGCTGATATTGACCACCACTTTCCGCTCGAAGTTGACCACCCGATTTCCGCTCTAAATTGACCACCGCCATTTTTCCTCATTTTCCCTTGATTTTATCGCGTTCGGACTGTTATACAAATATACATTTATTCACCATTAATATTTTTCAAGGTTAATTCAATAAAGCCTGCCTTTTTCTGAGCGATTCGCCGACCATTTCAATGCGGTAAGCATTATGTACAATCCGGTCCAGTATAGCATCAGCGACCGTTTTTTCCCCGATTACATCATGCCATTGTCCAACAGGGAGTTGGCCTGCAATGATGGTAGATCGTTTCCCGTGCCGGTCTTCAATGATCTCCATTCGGAATGTTTTCATTAGCACCGGTTTGTCTGCGTCTCTGTTATGAACAAATACCTACTTCTGTCATTAAACATTTTAAGAATAAAAAGGTCACTGTAGGTATTCTTTAATCCTCCTTCCGGAAACCGATCCTTTTTCGGTTTATCTGGTCTTCCTGCTGCTGCCTGGCTTGTTCAAGCTGTCGGAGGTATTCGAAAATAAGCATGATGCTGTCGTCATGCCCCAATAATTTTTGTTCTATTCTTTCCAGTTTTAAAAGAATGTCTTTATGAGTGAGCAACATTTCACGGACTTTGACAAACACTTCAATTATCCTGATGCTCATTTTCATTGCTCGTGCACTTTTTAAAACATTGGCAAGCATTAAAACACCATGTTCCGTAAAAACGTAGGGTAAATGGCCACCCAGATGTTGTTTTGAAGGTATCGCCTTTTGCGATATCATAAGATCTGTTTCCTCTTCTGTTAACCTGAACATAAAGTTTTCAGGAAAGCGTTCATTGTTTCTTTTCACCTGTTGGCGTAACCGCAATGCTTTCACTTCATATAGCTCTGCTAAATCCTTATCAAGCATAACCTTTCTCCCTCTTACAAGGTAGATTTTGCTGATAATAGCTTCATCAGGCAGAATAAGCTTATCACTTTTTTCATTCATCATACCAAAGTCTAATAATATATTTAGAAAGGGTGATTCCAGATAGGTATCACATTTTGTGATACCTTAACTGTTAATCCGGTTTTTCGAATAATATACCCGGTCGGAGGGATGATATTTAATGATTGGAGGATTGGGAGATTGGGGGATTGGATGATTTGGCGACAAGACAAGTTTCATAATCCTGTTTTTAGTTTACATTTTCTGTAAACTTATTTCAGGACAAGACAAATCTATCATTCAATCTTCAAATCTGCCAATCCTCCAATCACCCAATCAAAAAAGCCCGTATCCGCACAGCGGTGTCTCAACAGAGCTAACCGCATGCTTAGGTTGGGCTAAGGTCTCATCTGGAGGTCTCAGCGGGACGGTAGCTGATCCAAAGGTTATATTCCAAATCGCACTGAAAAGCAATGCTTCCAGCATAATCCTGGCACACAACCACCCAAGTGGTAACCTACAACCAAGCGAACAGGACATTCGCTTAACGAGGAAGAACAAAGAAGCAGGTTTGATGCTGGACCTTCAAGTCATTGATCACATCATACTAACTAGTGAGGGTTACTACTCTTTCGCTGACGAGGGAACCCTCTGAACAACCACCGAACACCAAGCCAATCCTGAAAATCTTGTTTCCGGAAAGACTGATCTTCAAAAATGGTCAGTTCATCAATCCTTCTCACCAGGGAATCGCTTTGATTGTCGAAGATGTTAGGGAATTTTTAAAAGAGGATGCTTCCGGTCAGAAAATGTCTGATATGAAAGTTCTGAAGAAGCTGGGGAGGGTGGTATAAGTCTAATTATGAGGAAAATAATATTGATTTTAATGAATGTGGAATAATATTTGTATATTTAGAAAATAATTATCTATTTTTGCATCCCATTTATTTCTTATTGAAAGTTATGTCAATCATTTTGAGGAATAAATCAGTAATAAATTATGATGCTGCATTTGCTTTAAAAGAATCTCCTAACTACCACCACTGTTCAAGCATTCATTGTAGTTATTATTCATGTTTCCAAGCAGTAAAACATATTATTATTAATATTTTAGGAGTGGATGATAGTGCTATTTATAGCAATAGACGTATTGATCCTGCTAATATAAAAAGCGAACACGAATATGTTATTGAGTACGTGCATAGGAGAATAATTGAATTGGACAAATTAGAAGATGCAAAAGCGTTCAAGAATAAAATAAATCAGTTAAAAAGCATAAGAACCAATTCGGATTACAAAGAAATTACTATTGAAAAAGAACAAAGTGATGCTGCTTATTGTTTAGCAAGTGAAGTTATTACGACTTTGAAAAAAACCTTCAGTTATGAAAGATAAGGACTTCGTAAATATTGTTCTTGATAAACTGTTTGAAAGATTTACTAATCTTTTAGAGTGTTTTTATGTATATGATACATATTCCAATACTCATTTTTTCAAACTACCTTCAAAGGAGATATATAATTCCATGAAATTCAATTCATTTGATGCGGAAATTTCATTGAAGGCTTATGATCAAAATTTGAATGCTTCAATTTGTTTCATAACCGAAGATATTCCATTGAATTACTTAAATTTTGAAGAAAAACGTAATCCTTATTTAGTAAGGGATGAGGCACTTAGTAGTTTTACAACTTTGGGTAGTATTAATTTGAATGATTTGATATATAGCTTTAATTTTGAATCTAGCGTAAACATATTCAGTCATAGCAATGATATTCAAGTTTTTCAAGAAGAAGAAACCTTTCCATTAGCAGCATGATAACAGCAGAAAAATCATCATTTGGTTTTGTAGATTTTAAAATTACAAGAAGTTTTTTTGATTTTGAGAAGGAGAGAGGAAACGAATTAAATGTTGAATTTTACCCTCATGGTAAATTCTTTGTAAAAACTAATCTTTTTCGACTTTACTTATCAATTGAAATAGTTGATATTAAGAAAGAAAAATTGATTGAAATAGCAACAGAGTCAATATTTAAGTTTAATAATATTGATGAGGATAACCTTTATAAGTTTTTTACACTTAATGCACCAGCTATTATATTTCCTTACATTAGAGCCTATATAAGCACACTAACGATTCAATCTGGTTTTAAACCAATACTGTTACCGACTTTAAATCTTGTTGCATTATCAGAAGAATTAAATAAAAATATAGAAAAAGTCGAGGTGTAATAATTTACTCCTTTTCTAATATATTCTCTAATTTCTTACCAAATTCTGCCATTTCATCAAGCGAATATTCATCCGCATCTTTTTCTCCAACCTTTATTCCCTGGATATTATCATAAATGATTTTTGCAGTTTGAAGGCAATCGAAATAAGGTGAATTAATCACTTGTGCAGAAAAATAAAAATCGGATATTATCAAAAGGGTCTACAGAATACTCATGTCGTAAGTTTGTAACCCTTCGGTCTGATGCATCTTGACCGGTTCTAAGACTCCATCTATATTTGTCGCCCAAACTTTTAAATTCTATGCTGAATCAAGAAAATCGGCAGGCGCAGATGTTTGCCATGGTTGAAGAACTATTCCAGAGTAAGATGACCCGGAAGGAATTTTGTAGTCAAAAGAACATCGCGATAAATTGTTTTTATTATTGGCAGAAGAAGTACCGGCAGCAAGCCGGAGCGGACAGGCCTGGATTTATGCAGGTGCGGACCGGAACGGGTTCCAGGCAGGGATTCCCACAACCAATTGTTTTATCCTATCCTAACGGGATCAGTTTGCAATTACCTGCAGGGACCCCGATTTCTGTGATCAGCTCACTGCTTCGTTTAGCCTGAGATATGTTCGCCTTATCAGAATCCCTTCATTATTTTCTTTACAACCAACCCACGGATATGCGCAAGAGCTTTGACAGCCTGTGTCAGTTAGTTGAAACAGGCATGAAACGTAATCCGCTTTCGGGCGAGGTGTTTTTATTCATCAATCGTCCGCGTAACCGGATGAAGCTGTTGCGCTGGGAGTTCGGCGGGTTCATCCTGTACTACAAACGTCTGGAAAGCGGGACATTCGAGTTGCCACTGAGCGTTTTGAACAGTTCCAGCACGGTTATTCACTGGCCGGAGTTGGTGATGATGGTTCAGGGGATCTCATTGCATCATATACGAACAAGAAAGCGGTACTTACTGACAAAATCTTGTTGATAAAAACCTTCGAAAATGCAGTATTTTCAAGGGTTGTAAAGGTTTTTTACATACCTTTATTCTATGGTTGAACAAGACAAAAAACCAGATAACTCAGCCGACCAGGTTAATCCTTCCAGGGAAGAATATAATCGCATCCTGGCTGAAAATGCTCAGCTAAAATCAACGGTTGAGCGTTTGAGATTTGAACTCGACAAGCTCAAAAGATTATTCCATGGCTCAAAGAGTGAACGTTTTATTGCTGCTGATGAATCAAAGCTTGCTACCAAAGCTGAGACTGTGACGTCCACAACGAAAGAGGTTGATCCTTCTGTTAACAAAGCAGAGAAAGCAAATGGTCATGGACGCCCGAAATTGCCAGCACATCTGCAAAGAGAGGAAATTGTCCTGGAACCTGCCATTGATCTGAGTGGTGCAAAAATGATAGGTACGGTTGAAACAGAGATCTTAGAGTATATTGAGGCCAGGATCATTGTTAAGAAGTATATTCGGGCCAAATACCTCTTGCCAGATGGTAGCATTGTTATCGCTGATCTTCCTTCTTTGCCCATTCCCCGTGGTAATGTCGGTCCCGGTTTATTGTCACATCTGATGGTTAGCAAGTATGTTGATCATCTCCCATTTATCGTCAGCGCCAGATGCTCAAACGCCTGGGCATTGACCTGGCCGAAAGTACGATTAACGATTGGTTCCGCGGTGGGTGTGATCTTGCAGAGCCAGTATATGATTGCCTGAAAAAACGGGTACTCGCAGGTGATTATCTGATGGCTGATGAAACGCCAATTGCAGTACTGACAGAAGATAAACCCGGCTCAACTCACAAAGGCTATTATTGGGTTTATTACAACCCGATTACCAAATCCGTATTCTTTGATTATCAAAAAGGGCGTGGCCGGGAAGGTCCAACGCAGTTACTCAAAGATTTTAATGGCGCATTACAGGCAGATGGTTACGCCGGATATGTGGCCTTTGATCAAAACCCAAACATCACCTTACTTGCCTGCATGGCACATGCACGACGCAAGTTCGATGAAGCCCAAAAGAATGATCAGACCCGAGCGGGACATGCGATGACCTTGATCCAGAAATTATATGACACAGAGCGAAAGGCCCGGGAACAACAGCTTGGTTTTAGCCAACGCAAATCATTACGAATGGTTGAGTCTAAGCCCGTGATGGATGAGTTTTATCAATGGTTAACGGATAATAAACCACCACAAACATTGCCTAAAAGCGCCATATGACTATTTCGGACTAAACTAGGCCAGTCATTTGGGGTAAAGTAGGCCACCTATTTCGGTGTAAACTAGGCCAGTCATTTCGGAGCAAACCAGGCCAGCAAACTGGTAAAATTTTCATCAGGATCCTGGATAGTTTTTGTTCCGAAGCGGAAATAAACTACTGACATTCCGGCATAAAGTAGGCCACTTATTTCAAAAGCAGCATGGCATCGTATAAAGAAGAAAAACTTTACACGATGGCAAATAAACCAATAACCATGTTGCAAATACGACGTATTTTACAACTTAAAAGCCAGGGCAGGAGCAACCGTGAAATAGCCGGGATATTGCATGCAGCCCGGGAAACAATCAACGGGTACGTTAAACAGTTTTCCGTGCTTGGGAAAGGCTTTGACGAAATGTTGAAGCTAAACGATGAGGAACTTTCTTCTCTGATGTATAAAGAATCTGACCGGATCGACAACGACTGGCGGAATGCTGATCTGCAAGAACGTATCCGGGATTTAACGATGAACTGAATAAGCCCCACGTAACCCGAATGATCCTATGGGAAGAATACCGTGTTAAGGTGCCTGAAGGATATGGTTATACGCAGTTTTGTGAACATCTGAACCGTTACTTGCAAATACAGCAGGCGGTCATGCATTTTGACCATGAACCTGCCGCCAGCATGATGTTCGATTTTGCGGGAAGTAAAATCCCTTTTACCGATCTGCAACCGGTGAGGTCATTTATTGTCCGATTCTGGTCTGTACGCTTCCCTTCTCTGATTATACTTACTTGGAAGCCTCATTGTCAGCCCATCGGGCACGGATGTCCATACCCTGAATCAAGCAATGAATTATTTTGGGGGCGTTCCCAACTCGGTCAAAACCGACAACATGAAACAGATTGTCAAAAAAAGCGACCGGTACGAGCCTTCTTTTGATGAACTGGCTCAACAGTGGTCCCTGCATTACGGTACGACGATGATGGCTGCCCGGGTTAGAAAACCCCGGGTAAAGCTACGGTTTAAAGCCATGTGAACGCTGTTTATAACCGGATTTACGCCCGGTTGCGCAACCATGTTTTTCACAGTGTCCAAGAGATCAATGATGCCTTGTGGGAGGAACTGGAACGGTTTAATAGCCGTAACTTTCAGCGTTGTGATTATAGCCGTCGGGACCGTTTCCTGCTACATGAAAAACCGTTGCTGCTTGCCTTGCCCCAGGAACCATTTATCCCCAAGAATAAGGTCATTGCAAAGGTTCAGCGTAACTATCACGTCACCCTGGGACAGGACTGGCATCATTACAGTGTTCCATTTAAGTATATCGGCAGAACCGTAAACATCATTTATGATATCGAACATGTTGAGATCTATCTTGATACGATCCGTATCGCTTTCCATAAACGCAATTACCACCGAAACGGGTACACCACCCTGGAAGAGCATATGCCTGCTCATCACCGGCACTACGCCCGGAGTAAGGGCTGGAACCGTGAGTATTTTATCGAAAAAGCCACCCCGGTCGGCATCCACACAACCACAGCCGTTACTCGGATACTCGATCAGAAAATCTTCATCGAGCAAACCTATAACTCTTGCCTGGGAGTTTTCCGCCTGGGTGAAAAATACGGCACTGACCGGTTGGAGGCTGCCTGCCAGCGTGCCCTGGCAGGTTACAAGGTGACCTATACCGTCATCCGGAACATCCTGGAACACAATCTTGACCGGGCTGCTTCACAACCAGACCTTATGATCAGCATCCCTGAACATGAAAACATCCGGGGTGCAGAATCCTATCAATAAATCTTAGTTATCCACCTTAAAACAAAAACACATGATCAACACAGACCAAACACTGGAAAAACTCCAACAGCTCAAACTGCTTGGTATGGCTCAAGCCTATGAGACCACCCTGACCTTACCAACTCATGAGTTCCCACTATCCACGAGCTCATGGCCCGACTGGCTGAGGCGGAGCAACTCAGCCGTCCCCAGCAGCGCACCCAACTGTACCTTAAACTCAGTAATCTGCGCTATGACGCGGTACTGGAACAGGTTCAGTGCTCCCCGCAACGTAACCTGACCCGGGATCAGATCCTTGCGCTGGCCGATTGCACTTTTTTACAACGGGCCGAAAATATCCTCATCACCGGCCCCACGGGCTGCGGGAAAAGTTATCTCGCCTGCGCCTTTGGGCGGCAGGCGTGTACCCTGGGGCACAAAACCCTGTACCTGGGCATGAATCGGTTCGCCGAAAAGCTGGCCTTATCTAAATTAGAAGGGAGTTATATCAAACTACTGAACCATATCGAAAAACAACCGCTGATCATTATCGATGACTTTGGGCTGACTCCCATGGACAATCAGGTAAGGATAGCCTTTCTGCAGGTGCTGGAGGACCGGTATGGCAAACGGTCCACCATCATCACTTCCCAGTTACCGGTTAACAAATGGCACCAGTATATCAATGAACCCACACTGGCCGATGCGATTATGGACAGATTGTCAGGTTCAGCTCACCGCTTTGAAATTAAAGGAGAGTCGTTAAGAAGAAAATCAATAGAAAAAAATTAATACTTTTACCCCCATGTTGCCCTTTGAAATAGTGGCCTACTTTCGTCCGAAATGACTGGCCTAGTTTACACCGAAATAGGTGGCCTTATTTGTCCGAAATAATCAGTAAATTCCCCGTTGTACTTGATGGTGGCAAAACCGTAATTTATATTTCCGACAAAAGCAAGGAAACCGAAACCAGGCTCAGATACGAATTGTTGAAGAAAGGCAAGGAACCTGTCCATTCCGGAAACTAAATTTCATAATTTTTTCAAGGGTTAAATGGCTTCTGTCTTAATCCTTTTTATAACCCACAGGTCAGGCAGATTGTTATTTCAGTTCATCGAACATCTTTGCCAGCGTTTCCATATTTTCAGAAAAAACCTGACAATGACCCGACGGTTCTATTTCATCAAAGCCATCTATTCCCTTCTCTAATCGCGGCTCTATTTTTTTCGCCTGATCAAGATATTTCTTTGAGTTTACCTTGTCATTTTTGTTATAGAATAATATGGAAAAATAAAGTGGCGTACGAAAGTTTTCACTGTCAAGTTCGACGCATTTGCTGAAATTTGAATCGGCTTTATCATTATCACCTCTTTCCAGATAAGACCTGCCAAGATTATTGTAAAGAGGTGCGCTTGTTGAGTCTTTCTTTAATCCTAATATTGCGATATCAATAGCAGCGTCAATATCATTGTGTCGATAAAAAACATCGCTCAGTATACACATATAAACTGGATCAGGATCGAGTTCAATGGCTTTTTTTAAATCGGTAACGGCTCCCTGATAATCCTGAAGGTTATCTTTTGCCACGCCACGGTTATAGTATGGCACAGCCCAATTGGTGTCAAGATTGATAGACATAGTGTAGTCTTCGATAGCATCCTCATATTTTCTTTGCCTTAAATATACGTTGCCACTGGCGAAGTAATACTGTTTATTGTTTTTTTCAAGTTTGATCGCTTTCGAATAATCAGCGAACGCTGCTTTATACTGTCCACGTTCGAATCTGACAAGTCCCTGAAAAAGTAGGCATCAGACCATTCAGGAACAATTTTAATGCTTTTGTTCATATCGTTCAGCGCACTGTCATATTCCTGTAAGTAATAATATGCTAATCCGCGCATTGCAATAAAGTAACCGGTGTTTTTTAAATAATACTCATCAGCCTTTATATCTTGAATTGCGATTTCCTTTGTCAGAAAATCAATTGCACCCCTATAATCTTGTGCAATTAAATATTCCTGGTATTTATCCTCTATTTTATCACGATAAATCTTTTTTTCATCACTTATATTGGTCGTAGTGTCTTGCCCTGCCAGAAGAAGATTGTAACCAACTATAAAAAGCAGGAGAAAGAGAATTTTTGTTTTCATAACTGTACGATTTAGCAACCTAAATGTAAGCAAAATTGGGCGGATATGCAAGCGAAACGAGTTAAGACAGCCTTCCATTGCCGTAGTCTGAAACCAGACGTTGGATTATGAAAATCAGGTTTGATGAAAATGATCTTCCAACTGAAATATATGAAAGAGAAATAGAATACTATTAGTACACAGCCGGAAAATATTACCAGGAAAGGTGCTAAAAACAGACCACTATTTATTATTTATTATCAATATTTAAGAGTAAGAATTTAAATCGGGCCGTACTGTTCAATTTGTTCGGCGTATCCACATTAAAATTGTACCTTTACTGGTGAACTTTTTGCTGACGATTTACAGAATGGTATGACTCAGAAGGAGATAAGTGGACATCCGGTGAACTATTTTTATCTGGAGACTCAACACCAATTACACCTGATTTTTCAAATAGTTCATTTAAAATCAGAAAAAGTGAAAGTGTCGATCCGGTGTATGGATTCACCTGTCCAGTATAACATCCCTTTGTCTTTTAATATATTATCATCATTTTCCTTATTACAGGAACAGGATGTTAGCATTATGAGAAAAAGATTAAAAAAAATTGTTGCTTTCATTAATCTGTAATTTTTGATTACTGATGCCGGTGTTAATTATCGAATGAGTTTAAAATATTTGAAATAGCGACATCCTTTGTTCAATCAATCCAATTTTGGTGCCAATATATTGGCAAATTGTGGTGGTATATAAGGAAGAGTTGCAAACACCGAATCACCTGGCAATAAAAGAAAAGGGAGACATTTCTGTCGCCCAGTCCACTTCGGCTCCCCTTATTGCTCAAAGTTGCAGCTGATACTATACAAGCCGGAAAAGACTATAAGAGAAGGCCGGTGAAAATAGTTGCAGTATTCTCCACAAGGGCATTCAAATCGTTATTAATAGTAAGTTATATTCATGATTATAAAGACACGGTCTCCTTTGGGGCGTTTCAATACGACTTTGTCACCGACTTTTTTGTCGGTCAGAACCCTGGCAAGGGGCGATAAAAAAGAGATCTTTCCCCTTGAAATGTTTGCCTCGTCAACACCCACAATCTGGAAAGTCTCCATTTCATTGGTCCCCTCTGTTTTCAGGATCACCGTGGCGCCAAACCTTATTTCATCCTTTGGCTGATCTCCCAGGTCGATGATCCTTGCTTCGCTGATCCGGTTGTTCAGCAGCTTCAGTTTTGCTGTGATATTGTTCACCGCTATCCGCCGTTCATTTTCATTGACGAAGTCG
Organism: uncultured Bacteroidales bacterium; assembly: GCA_963823285.1. Taxonomy (GTDB): domain Bacteria; phylum Bacteroidota; class Bacteroidia; order Bacteroidales; family JAGOPY01; genus JAGOPY01. The sequence goes on from CAWGKX010000015.1 coordinate 17,312, forward strand.
AGGTTTTTTATTTCATCCATCAGTGCCTGTTGCTCGGCCAGCAGTTCATCCATACCCGCCCGGGTCACGTAGTTGGTGACTCCCACCGGCAAATGGGCCCTGGGTGGCACCATCGGGACATCTTCCTGATCGTCTTCTTTGACAAATCCTCTGCTCATAGCTCATTATTACAACCTGTAAAGTTATGAAAATGCGCGGTCATAAAAGATCAGGCGAAAACCCGATCAGCCGATCAGTCGATATTACATTGAATGTTACATCGAATATCGCCTGTTCGAGATTTCGTCCGATGCCCTCGGCGTGACCGCACCGGCTAATGTCGCTTTTGCGGCAACTGTGTTTGTTTTTGATTATTGCATTATTTTATACGGTTCTCGCTATGTGAGAGGAAGCGCTGATCTGATCGGAAAATAATTCTAATCATCCTTTATGAATCCTATCTTTTTCCGGTTTGCCTGTTCTTCCTGCTGCTGTTTGTCATGTTCAAGCTGATTTAAGTATTCAAATATCAAGATAATTTTATCATCATGACCGGACAATTTTAGTTCAATTTCATTCAATTTTGCAATTATATCCTTATGCGTGATAAAAAGTTCCCTCATCTTGACAAAAATCCGGATAATCCTGATATTAACAAGAATAGCCTGTTCACTATTCAGAACACTTGATAACATGGCAATGCCTTGTTCAGAAAATGCCATTGGAGGATAACGCAAACCTCCCCAACTTGAGGTGCCAAATTGGCTCCTCAAGATTTCAAGTTCTTGCCGGGAGAGTTCAAACATAAAATCAGAAGGAAATCTTTTTATATTTCTCCTTACCGCTCTTTTTAGCTGCTTTGTTTCAACACCATATAATTCTGCCAGGTCCATATCCAGCATCACCTTTTGCTCTCTGATCATATAAATCTTAGTAAAGATCAATTCATCAGGGATTAAGATCTTTGTACTTTCACTCATAAGCGACTTTTTTCTGTTTATCCGGATTTTCATAAAATATACCCGGTCGGTAAACAGATTTTTTTACCAAGTATCTAAATTTTTTTCAAGTGAATTGAAAATGAGCTAATCCAGGAATATCAGGCTTACTAAAGGGGGGAGAAATTGGATTGGAAGATTGGGGGATTGGAAGATTGACTGATTTATCAAAGTTGCAGCCAGTTGACTTCCTTTCTGTAAAAATATAGTGAGGATTCCAATTGCATTTTATTGGAATATCCTCTAAATTTACGGGTAGTAATTTGATGTGGATACTAACATGCCCATAATGAAATATTTACTTATTACCCTTGTAATAGCTTTTGTCTGCCTTTCCACTAATGCAGATGCCCAGACAGAAGCCCAGGATCCAGGATGGCAATGGGGACGACTTTCAAATGTCGAGAATTCATTCGGAAATATAGGTATCAGAACCAATTTTTACAATGATATTTACACTTTTGAGTGGTATATCGACACTATATACATTGAAGATACCGCTTTCTTTCATTCCGGCGGGTATCCAAATAACCAGGACTTTCACATTGCTGTTGTAAAGAGAAATTCCAAAGGGGAGTTTATTAAGGCACTGGATCTTTATACACCCCAGAATATGGATTTGTATTATTCTGATATGGAGATAGATAATGCATCCAATATTTATATTTACGGTTCATTCCAGGACACTTTGTTTATTAATGATACTATTGTTATACCAGCTAATCCAGGGTTTGGGGGAGATATATATCTTCTAAAACTTGATCAGGATCTCAATTTTCAATGGGCAAAACAAATCTCAGACCCGAGCACGGATGACCCTGGTGGAATTGCCATTTCTAAGGATAATAATTTATATATATCAACATATCATATGAATGGCGGCTATGATACAATTCACCAATTCATTAACTTTTTCAACCAGGATTCAACAGAAATTCTTACCGGATTAATTTCATTATTAAAGTTAGATATGCCGGAAACATCATCTGGCGGAATGAAATCCGGAAACCCCGGAACGGATATGCCTTCCTGAGAAATACCACCATTGGCGAAGACGGGAATATCTATTTAGCGGGCAACATGACAGGCCACGCTGATTTTTACATACAGGGAGATACAATCCATTTTCCGACCGATCCGGATTTTGCGAATGACTCATTCGTTTTAAAATTTGATCCTGACGGTAACAAGCTGGATGGATTTTATCTGCCATTCAAAGAAATGAGCCCTGTTGATACATGGCTTTGCATTGATCAGAGTAGCAATTACTATATATCTGTAATTGTTTACGAATCCATGATTTTCGGATCTGATACCATTCAGGTGCCCACCAATGGTATTGGTTATTTGATTGCCAGGATGGACACTTCCTTTAATCCTGAATGGTGTCAGGTTGTTATAAGTCCAAATGGGGGACTACAGCCATTTCAGCTCGAACTAATTCATGACAGCCCCGCTTTTGCTTTTCATGGTAAAGGTCATTTTACTTTTATGGATAGTCTTTACGCTTACAATGCAAATGGACAAATTTTAACGGGAATGTTCAGTCCTGAAGGAGACCTGGAAGAATTTCAGGTTACCGAGGCAAGTTATGGTACTATATTGAATAATATCTATGTGGATAACTGCGGGAATTTAATGATTGAAGGGAATATTCAGGGAACTGCACATTATGGTACCGATACGATCAATGCCGGATATGGATTTCACCGGTTTTTAGCAAAAAATAATCGAAATCCTATATCATATCTTGAAATGCCGGCAGATACAACCGGGTGCGGGCAAGTTACACTTTTTGCGCCCGAAGGCTATCTTTATTATCAATGGAATGATGAACCAACAGATCAGAATTGGTTCATAGTCGACAGCTCAACGATTATTAATGTTAAAGCTGCCAATGAAGATGGATGCTGGTCGGAAGCTGAGACAATTGTTAATATTTACCCTGTTATCGAGTTCTTTATTGGCGCTGACACAACAATACTATTAACAGATACTCTGCAATTAAGTGCACCTAATGAATATGACCACTATTTATGGTCGACCGGTGACACAACATCATTCCTGGCAGTGCCTGCGGCGGAATTGCAAATTGGGAATAATCTGATCTGGCTTGATATAAATACTGGCCCCTGTTCCGCCTCTGATACGATTATGGTCAAAGTTATCGATAATTCAATGGTGCAGGAAAATGAACGACCGGATATTCTGATTTATCCTAATCCTGCTGAAACAAATTTCCAGATTATCTCACGGTCAGGAGAGGTTCCGGAGACCACTTCAATTTATAACTGCGATGGGAATAGGGTATTGAAGCTACATCCAACAAATAACCAAATTGAAATTAGAAGTTTAGAGCGCGGGGTTTACATCGTTGAGCTGGATTTCCACGATTTCGCAATCAAGCGAAAACTGATTGTTCTTTAGGGAAGTTGCAAACACCGAATCACCTGGCAATAAAAGAAAAAGGCGACATTTCTGTCGCCCGGTCCACTTCTGCTCCCCTAATGGGTAAAATATCGAAACTATTTCGCCTGGGGTTATTCTCCACGAATACAACGACTTATCCTGATAAAGAATAGGGACGGCAGGATGTATTATTATCAGGAATCCAGCATTCCGTTATCCCGGCACATGTTGGTCAATTTGCTTCGGCGTTGACTAGAATTCATCAGCTCTGTCCAGCGCCTGGACTTGAGCCATTAAACAACCTCCATTTCCAATTATTATGTTTTTTAACCATTATTCCAGTAAATCGATAAGGGGCTTTTATTTTTTCACCCGTTCCCAGTGAAATGATAATGGCTCCATCAACAAAGACCCAGGCGGTCTTCTTATTATAATCAATGTCAATTCTATTCATTTCTAATGAAACTCTTTCATTTGGAAATATAGAATTAAAATGTCCTTTGATTTGCTCCTTCCCTTTCCAAATTTCTGCACTGTCAGAACCAACAAACATTATATTCTCAGAATCGTCGAACAAAGACATCATTTGATCAGTATTTGCGTTTTGAGCAGCAATATTGAAAAGTTTCAATGCCTCAGCAATTTCATTTTTTACCTTTTCAGAGAAATTCTGTGCCGATCCCGAATATAGTATAATCGAAAATCCAATCAGAAATGCAAACCGAAGTAGTACACCTGCTTTCATAATTTAGTTTTAATATTGGGTTTATTTCTGTTAATACTTGTGTAAATGCAATGTGGGATGACAAGATTATTGATTGAAAACTACTTATGAGTACTAGATTTTGGCGTAAATCTAACATAAAATAAAAAACCACTCGCGAAAATAATCGCAAGTGGTAGATTTTGAGAGCTCCCCTAAGTTGTTAAAGTTGCAACTGATAGCTCTATGTTTTCGGCATAATCCATAATTTTACCCATCTGAAAAATATCTTCTGATCAATACCGGATCTTTATCAGAAATCAAAAGGCACGAGAACCGTTAACGTAAAATGGATGATTTTAAAGTGAAATTCGAAATTCGGATTGACTGGAGTGAAATTGACCTGTTCGGTCACATTAACAATCTGGCAATTATGAAATATGTCCAGTCTGCAAGGGTTAATTATCTTGAATTAATCGGATTGATGCAGATGCAGGCTGAATATACCGATTATAAATTCAAGTAGTAAGTGCAACAGATTATATAAATGAAAGTATACCTGTGAACTAGGTCCTTTCTAAAAAATCTGTTGTATGCAGAAGAGATATTCACATCTGAACCAGGGACAAAGGCACCGGATTTCAGCACTTGAAAGAGCAGGACATTCCATCAGTTTTATTGCTGATCACCTGGGTGTAAGTAAAAGCACAGTTAGTCGGGAATTAAAGCGTAATGCCAAGAAGTTTGGCAGTTATAATGCCGTCTGTGCCCAGGAAATGGCCAATGAACGAAAAGAGCGTTTTTCCCTTAACCGAAAATTTACTCCCGGCATGGAAAAGTTCATCCGGGAGAAACTAACTCAAGAGCAATGGTCTCCGGAACAGATCAAAGGGTATTGTGATAAAAATAATATACCCATGATCAGCCATGAACGGATCTATCAGTTCATCTGGCAGAATAAGGCTGCAGGTGGCGATCTTTATGGTCATCTGAGAACAGGTCATAAAAAACAACATCGACGATATGGAAGCGGAAAAGCAACATTCCAAACCATAAAAAACCGGGTATTTATTGACCAAAGGCCTGAAGTGATCAATAATAAACAGCGTTACGGCGATTGGGAAATTGATACCATTGTCGGCAAGAATAACAAAGGCGCCATCGTAACCCTGGTAGAAAGAAAATCAGCATTTACCCTGATGGCAAAACTTAACGGTAAGAATGCCGATGAGCTGGCCAGTGCTGTGGTGAATCTGATGGCCCCCTATAAAGAAAAAGTCCTGTCCATTACATCGGATAACGGATCCGAGTTTACTCGCCACCAGATGATCGCTAACAAGCTTCAGGCTGATTTTTACTTCGCCCATCCCTATTCTTCCTGGGAAAGAGGTCTTAATGAAAATACTAATAAACTCATAAGGCAATACATCCCTAAAAAGTCTTCATTCGTGGATTACGACCAAAACTATATTAACCTGATAAATTTGAAGTTAAATAAGAGACCAAGGAAAAAACTAAACTTTAACTCACCCCTATGGATTTATTTGACTAATTTTAAAAATAACGTTGCACTTACGGGTTGAATCTACCAGTCACTAAAACAAAATAATATCCTTGATTTTAACACCTAAATTGATTATATTTACGAGCCAGATATCTTTCTATCGTATCCTGTAATTTTTTAATAATAAATTGAAATGAAAACGATTATTACTCTTCCGGTAAGGCATTTTTTAAAAAAATGGAATCTGATTAAAATCATGGCCGTTTTAATCCTTTTTTCATTCTCCATTTTTAATTCATGCAAAAAGTCCGATGATATGAGTGTACCCATACCTCCTGAAGGGAAGGAAAGTCTTGGTGCCGGATATGATGTATTTGAAAATTATGCCGATGTATATAAATTAAAAGCCGCAATACTGGACGTAGATAAACTGAATGCTGACGGGCTGATTGAAACCAAAACCGTTGAAAACAGCACATTTACAACTACAACCGGAACGACCATTGAAGAATACCGTGAGGAGCTTGCTGTAAATGCGTATTTAAGCGGCAGCTATAACTTTTTCAGCGGTTCCGTTACAACGAATTTTTATGAAGAATGCTATTCTTATGAATCCTATTCATTTGCTACAGTTAAAAGCATGATACAAAAGGTCCAGATAAGGTTGCCGATCGATATTTCAGCAGAGGAGCTGAAACCCTACCTTACTGCAACAGCCAGAAGCAAGCTGAATGATCCTTCTGTAAGTCCCGAATACATTTTTGATATTTATGGGACGCATTGCCTTACAGGTGTTATTCTGGGCGGAAGACTCGATTACAATGTTTCAGCAATGTCCAGGCATCTTAACACGCAGAAAGGTATCGGCGTATATGCTGAAGCAAGCTTTTCCAAAGGCGGGGTTTCAGTCGGAGGCGGTGCGGGGATGGTCACTGAAGAAGAATATACGACATTCATGAAGAGCCAGAAAAAAATCCTTCATGTTTATGGTGGACAAAGTGAGTTCGGACAGGACATTATCAATAAAGACGACTACGATAAGTGGATAAACAGTGTTGATAATAATATGGTGTTCTGCAATTTTACCCAGCATGGCCTGGTTCCCGTCTGGGACCTGGTAGATAATCAGGACCGAAAAGAGGCACTTCTCACGGCTTATGAATCCTGGTCCGCCAATCATGAAATTATAGTAAATCCGGAACCCAAACTATGTATGCTGGATGTCAAAGTGTTCTTCGGAAATGTAGCCGACCCCCTGCTGATTGAAGACAGAGAATATCATCGCCTGCCTGCTGACCTGAATGCCTCTGTGGGCGGCTCTCTAATTTATATTTACTATTTATTGGGATATGACAACGATCTGACCTTCAGCCCCATCGCAGAAGTTACGGTGATAGACCAGACCGCCGGACACACTATCGGTGAACTGCCGGGAACAGGATGGGTTATGCTGCCTGAAGACCTGAATAAAGGGGCCGGGGGACAATATCTAAACCTGGCGTACCGGAGGTCAGGCGGGCCCCCGGATTATGTTATCACCGGTTTACGGGTGGAACATGTTGCAAAAGCCAATAGCTATTATTCGCAATTCACAGGCACAGACAATAACTGGTATGGGGTATTGATGGATTATTATGGCGTTTACAAACAAGATTTGAATGAAGGCTCGGGCGGATGGTTTATTTACCTGTATTATACCCGGGATGAAATTTACGAGGATTAAGGTGACTTATTTCAATTAAGCCTGTATAAAATCGGGCCCGATCTGAGAATTTAGATAATAGCCAATTTCGGGGAGCAGCAAAAAAGCCCGTTCCGCTATGCGGATACGGGCTTTTTTGATTGGGTGATTGGAGGATTGGGGGATTGGGTGATTGGAGGATTGGGGGATTGGGTGATTGGAGGATTGGGGGATTGGAGGATTGGAGGATTGGGGGATTGGGGGATTGGCAGATTTGAAGATTTGAAGATTGAATTACAGATTTGTTTTGAATTGATGGTTTTGATACCCTTTTTATCCAGGGGGGGTAAAACGTGAGCAAGGCGGTGAGGAAAGATTTAGTCTCTGATAATGCCTGATTGGAGAGGAAAAGAAAATCTTATTGGAAAAAATTATAGAAATAAATCTTAACATATTAATCGGTATCTTTGATGGAACTACTCCTATGAAATTAAACAACATTCTGAACATTAGTTTGACGACTACAAGACACTCTGCCGTGGGGTGGCAAATTCAAATCGGCAAAGGGTGGTAAATTCGGTCAACATATGCATTTGACTAAGCCGGAATATTAATTATAATCTTAACCAAAATAAAAATATCATGAAACGATTATTGATTGCAGCCCTGTTGATTCTGTTGGCGGTAGGGCTTTTTGCGCAACAGGGGCAGGGGATTTCCAATCCCGGTGCAAAAGTTACCATCACTCATGATGAAATCATACAACTTGGCCGGCAATACAACCATTCGGGCCGTAATGGTGAAATCGTACTGGATTTTGAAGGTCTAGGGAACAATGATACTATTTGGGAATTTTACGCTGGCGGTACAAGCCGGCAGGGATACTCCGGAACCAATTATGGAATTGAATTTTGGGGAGGTGCGTATTCCTTAATCGACGCAGATGCCGGAGGTTCAGGAAATTTCGCAAATGAACCGTCTCCAAATACCGTGATGTTCTTCACCAATGGATCTTTCGTTGACATGGAAGTCCCTGCCGGAATCACTTCAGGATTTTCATTTTATTACACCGCTGATCTTGTACGTGGTTCGGTAGAGGTTTGGAGTGGACTTAACGGAACGGGATCGTGGTTAGCTGAAGTACATTTACCAGTTAACTCTAATCTAAATTGTACCGGTGATCCCAACGGTGACTTTTGTCATTGGGATATGGTCAATGTGTCATTTGCCGGCACGGCAAAATCTGTCTATTTCAACGGAATTGAAAACCACTTCGGAATTGACGATATCACTATCGGTAGCGCCGGTCAACAGCAAGTACCGGTATCCACCTGGGCTTTATTCCTCGGTATCGGCCTGATCGTTGTTGTGGCCATGTATCGGTTTGTCAGAATAAGCAGAGCATAATTGTCTATAATAATATCAGGTGATTGTCAATCTCCTGGTAGCTGCGTCGGTTAAACTGACCACTTTTTGCCGATTTAAATTTGCCACCTTAACTCATACCATATCTGCAGAGTAAAAGTCATCCGGATGCAACTTTGACAAATCAGGGGAGCAGCAAAAAAGGGGCGCACGAATGTGCAGCCCCTTTTTAATCAGGCGAAATCCCGATCTGGCGATATATGATCTGACAATAAATGTAACATATGCAAATACACTCGCTTTAACCACTCTTCGCCGGAGTGACCTGAATGCCTTATACCAGAGATTATCTAAAAGATAGAATTAGCAATTAAAATCGGCAGAGGGCGATCAACTTAACCGCTTTCTTCACTCTAATCATTCTCCTTCATGAACCTCAATAATTTCATCAGCTACAAGACCGTGCGCTTCGCGATGAACGGCAATAGCTGATTCTTTATCAGGAGCTTCCACAAGACAGAATACCTTGCCATTTTTATCATCATACCAATACTTGTGGTATTTTACACCATATTTTTCTTGAATTTCAAGATCTTTTGCATGAGCATCCGCAACAGCCTGTTTGGTCAAACCCGGAATATGTTTATGAATATCTAAGAATAATGGCATCTTAACCTCCGTTTTTATATAATTAGACTAAACAAAGATAATGTAAAAAAATCCAAAAAACAAGTAAAATCAGCTTTGTCAGCTATCGGTATATTCAGCCTGCATCTGCATCAATCCGACTAATTCAAGATAATTAACCCTTGCAGCCTGGACATATTTCATAATTGCCAGATTGTTAATGTGACCGAACAGGTCAATTTCACTCCAGTCAATCCGAATTTCGAATTTCACTTTAAAATCATCCATTTTACATTAACGGTTCTCGTGCCTTTTGATTTCTGATAAAGATCCGGTATTGATTAGAAGATATTTTTCAGATGGGTAAAATTATGGATTATGCCGAAAACATAGAGCTATCAGTTGCAACTTTAACAACTTAGGGGAGCTCTCAAAATCTACCACTTGCGATTATTTTCGCGAGTGGTTTTTTATTTTATGTTAGATTTACGCCAAAATCTAGTACTCATAAGTAGTTTTCAATCAATAATCTTGTCATCCCACATTGCATTTACACAAGTATTAACAGAAATAAACCCAATATTAAAACTAAATTATGAAAGCAGGTGTACTACTTCGGTTTGCATTTCTGATTGGATTTTCGATTATACTATATTCGGGATCGGCACAGAATTTCTCTGAAAAGGTAAAAAATGAAATTGCTGAGGCATTGAAACTTTTCAATATTGCTGCTCAAAACGCAAATACTGATCAAATGATGTCTTTGTTCGACGATTCTGAGAATATAATGTTTGTTGGTTCTGACAGTGCAGAAATTTGGAAAGGGAAGGAGCAAATCAAAGGACATTTTAATTCTATATTTCCAAATGAAAGAGTTTCATTAGAAATGAATAGAATTGACATTGATTATAATAAGAAGACCGCCTGGGTCTTTGTTGATGGAGCCATTATCATTTCACTGGGAACGGATGAAAAAATAAAAGCCCCTTATCGATTTACTGGAATAATGGTTAAAAAACATAATAATTGGAAATGGAGGTTGTTTAATGGCTCAAGTCCAGGCGCTGGACAGAGCTGATGAATTCTAGTCAACGCCGAAGCAAATTGACCAACATGTGCCGGGATAACGGAATGCTGGATTCCTGATAATAATACATCCTGCCATCCCTATTCTTTATCAGGATAAGTCGTTCTATTCGTGGAGAATAACCCCAGGCGAAATAGTTTCGATATTTTACCCATTAGGGGAGCAGAAGTGGACCGGGCGACAGAAATGTCGCCTTTTTCTTTTATTGCCAGGTGATTCGGTGTTTGCAACTTCCCTAAAGAACAATCAGTTTTCGCTTGATTGCGAAATCGTGGAAATCCAGCTCAACGATGTAAACCCCGCGCTCTAAACTTCTAATTTCAATTTGGTTGTTTGTTGGATGTAGCTTCAATACCCTATTCCCATCGCAGTTATAAATTGAAATGGTCTCCGGAACCTCTCCTGACCGTGAGATAATCTGGAAATTTGTTTCAGCAGGATTAGGATAAATCAGAATATCCGGTCGTTCATTTTCCTGCACCATTGAATTATCGATAACTTTGACCATAATCGTATCAGAGGCGGAACAGGGGCCAGTATTTATATCAAGCCAGATCAGATTATTCCCAATTTGCAATTCCGCCGCAGGGACTGCCAGGAATGATGTTGTGTCACCGGTCGACCATAAATAATTTTCATATCCAGCAGGTGCACTCAATTCCAGCGTATCTGTTAATAGTATTGTTTTGTCAGCGCCCAGAAAGAACTCGATAACGGGGTAAATATTAACAATTGTCTCAGCTTCCGACCAGCATCCGTCTTCATTGGCAGCTTTAACATTAATAATCGTTGAGCTGTCGACTATGAACCAATTCTGACCCGTTGGTTCATCATTCCATTGATAATAAAGATAGCCTTCGGGCGCAAAAAGTGTAACTTGCCCGCACCCGGTTGTATCTGCCGGCATTTCAAGATATGATAAAGGATTTCGATTATTTTTTGCTAAAAACCGGTGAAATCCATATCCGGCATTGATCGTATCGGTACCATAATGTGCAGTTCCCTGAATATTCCCTTCAATCATTAAATTCCCGCAGTTATCCACATAGATATTATTCAATATAGTACCATAACTTGCCTCGGTAACCTGAAATTCTTCCAGGTCTCCTTCAGGACTGAACATTCCCGTTAAAATTTGTCCATTTGCATTGTAAGCGTAAAGACTATCCATAAAAGTAAAATGACCTTTACCATGAAAAGCAAAAGCGGGGCTGTCATGAATTAGTTCGAGCTGAAATGGCTGTAGTCCCCCATTTGGACTTATAACAACCTGACACCATTCAGGATTAAAGGAAGTGTCCATCCTGGCAATCAAATAACCAATACCATTGGTGGGCACCTGAATGGTATCAGATCCGAAAATCATGGATTCGTAAACAATTACAGATATATAGTAATTGCTACTCTGATCAATGCAAAGCCATGTATCAACAGGGCTCATTTCTTTGAATGGCAGATAAAATCCATCCAGCTTGTTACCGTCAGGATCAAATTTTAAAACGAATGAGTCATTCGCAAAATCCGGATCGGTCGGAAAATGGATTGTATCTCCCTGTATGTAAAAATCAGCGTGGCCTGTCATGTTGCCCGCTAAATAGATATTCCCGTCTTCGCCAATGGTGGTATTTCTCAGGAAGGCATATCCGTTCCGGGGTTTCCGGATTTCATTCCGCCAGATGATGTTTCCGGCAGTATCTAACTTTAATAATGAAATTAATCCGGTAAGAATTTCTGTTGAATCCTGGTTGAAAAAGTTAATGAATTGGTGAATTGTATCATAGCCGCCATTCATATGATATGTTGATATATATAAATTATTATCCTTAGAAATGGCAATTCCACCAGGGTCATCCGTGCTCGGGTCTGAGATTTGTTTTGCCCATTGAAAATTGAGATCCTGATCAAGTTTTAGAAGATATATATCTCCCCCAAACCCTGGATTAGCTGGTATAACAATAGTATCATTAATAAACAAAGTGTCCTGGAATGAACCGTAAATATAAATATTGGATGCATTATCTATCTCCATATCAGAATAATACAAATCCATATTCTGGGGTGTATAAAGATCCAGTGCCTTAATAAACTCCCCTTTGGAATTTCTCTTTACAACAGCAATGTGAAAGTCCTGGTTATTTGGATACCCGCCGGAATGAAAGAAAGCGGTATCTTCAATGTATATAGTGTCGATATACCACTCAAAAGTGTAAATATCATTGTAAAAATTGGTTCTGATACCTATATTTCCGAATGAATTCTCGACATTTGAAAGTCGTCCCCATTGCCATCCTGGATCCTGGGCTTCTGTCTGGGCATCTGCATTAGTGGAAAGGCAGACAAAAGCTATTACAAGGGTAATAAGTAAATATTTCATTATGGGCATGTTAGTATCCACATCAAATTACTACCCGTAAATTTAGAGGATATTCCAATAAAATGCAATTGGAATCCTCACTATATTTTTACAGAAAGGAAGTCAACTGGCTGCAACTTTGATAAATCAGTCAATCTTCCAATCCCCCAATCTTCCAATCCAATTTCTCCCCCCTTTAGTAAGCCTGATATTCCTGGATTAGCTCATTTTCAATTCACTTGAAAAAAATTTAGATACTTGGTAAAAAAATCTGTTTACCGACCGGGTATATTTTATGAAAATCCGGATAAACAGAAAAAAGTCGCTTATGAGTGAAAGTACAAAGATCTTAATCCCTGATGAATTGATCTTTACTAAGATTTATATGATCAGAGAGCAAAAGGTGATGCTGGATATGGACCTGGCAGAATTATATGGTGTTGAAACAAAGCAGCTAAAAAGAGCGGTAAGGAGAAATATAAAAAGATTTCCTTCTGATTTTATGTTTGAACTCTCCCGGCAAGAACTTGAAATCTTGAGGAGCCAATTTGGCACCTCAAGTTGGGGAGGTTTGCGTTATCCTCCAATGGCATTTTCTGAACAAGGCATTGCCATGTTATCAAGTGTTCTGAATAGTGAACAGGCTATTCTTGTTAATATCAGGATTATCCGGATTTTTGTCAAGATGAGGGAACTTTTTATCACGCATAAGGATATAATTGCAAAATTGAATGAAATTGAACTAAAATTGTCCGGTCATGATGATAAAATTATCTTGATATTTGAATACTTAAATCAGCTTGAACATGACAAACAGCAGCAGGAAGAACAGGCAAACCGGAAAAAGATAGGATTCATAAAGGATGATTAGAATTATTTTCCGATCAGATCAGCGCTTCCTCTCACATAGCGAGAACCGTATAAAATAATGCAATAATCAAAAACAAACACAGTTGCCGCAAAAGCGACATTAGCCGGTGCGGTCACGCCAGGGGCATCGGACGAAATCTCGAACAGGCGATATTCGATGTAACATTCAATGTAATATCGACTGATCGGCTGATCGGGTTTTCGCCTGATCTTTTATGACCGCGCATTTTCATAACTTTACAGGTTGTAATAATGAGCTATGAGCAGAGGATTTGTCAAAGAAGACGATCAGGAAGATGTCCCGATGGTGCCACCCAGGGCCCATTTGCCGGTGGCGTTTACCAACTACGTGACCCGGGCGGGTATGGATGAACTGCTGGCCGAGCAACAGGCACTGATGGATGAAATAAAAAACCTCGACTTCGTCAATGAAAATGAACGGCGGATAGCGGTGAACAATATCACAGCAAAACTGAAGCTGCTGAACAACCGGATCAGCGAAGCAAGGATCATCGACCTGGGAGATCAGCCAAAGGATGAAATAAGGTTTGGCGCCACGGTGATCCTGAAAACAGAGGGGACCAATGAAATGGAGACTTTCCAGATTGTGGGTGTTGACGAGGCAAACATTTCAAGGGGAAAGATCTCTTTTTTATCGCCCCTTGCCAGGGTTCTGACCGACAAAAAAGTCGGTGACAAAGTCGTATTGAAACGCCCCAAAGGAGACCGTGTCTTTATAATCATGAATATAACTTACTATTAATAACGATTTGAATGCCCTTGTGGAGAATACTGCAACTATTTTCACCGGCCTTCTCTTATAGTCTTTTCCGGCTTGTATAGTATCAGCTGCAACTTTGAGCAATAAGGGGAGCCGAAGTGGACTGGGCGACAGAAATGTCTCCCTTTTCTTTTATTGCCAGGTGATTCGGTGTTTGCAACTCTTCCTTATATACCACCACAATTTGCCAATATATTGGCACCAAAATTGGATTGATTGAACAAAGGATGTCGCTATTTCAAATATTTTAAACTCATTCGATAATTAACACCGGCATCAGTAATCAAAAATTACAGATTAATGAAAGCAACAATTTTTTTTAATCTTTTTCTCATAATGCTAACATCCTGTTCCTGTAATAAGGAAAATGATGATAATATATTAAAAGACAAAGGGATGTTATACTGGACAGGTGAATCCATACACCGGATCGACACTTTCACTTTTTCTGATTTTAAATGAACTATTTGAAAAATCAGGTGTAATTGGTGTTGAGTCTCCAGATAAAAATAGTTCACCGGATGTCCACTTATCTCCTTCTGAGTCATACCATTCTGTAAATCGTCAGCAAAAAGTTCACCAGTAAAGGTACAATTTTAATGTGGATACGCCGAACAAATTGAACAGTACGGCCCGATTTAAATTCTTACTCTTAAATATTGATAATAAATAATAAATAGTGGTCTGTTTTTAGCACCTTTCCTGGTAATATTTTCCGGCTGTGTACTAATAGTATTCTATTTCTCTTTCATATATTTCAGTTGGAAGATCATTTTCATCAAACCTGATTTTCATAATCCAACGTCTGGTTTCAGACTACGGCAATGGAAGGCTGTCTTAACTCGTTTCGCTTGCATATCCGCCCAATTTTGCTTACATTTAGGTCGCCAAATCATACAGTTATGAAAACAAAAATTCTCTTTCTCCTGCTTTTTATAGTTGGTCACAATCTTTTTCTGGCAGGGCAAGACACTACGACCAAAATAAGTGATGAAAAAAAGATTTATCGTGAAAAAATAGAGGATAAATACCAGGAATATTTAATTGCACGAGATTATAGGGGTGCAATTGATTTTCTGACAAAGGAAATCGCAGTTCAAGATATAAATGCTGATGATTATTATTTAAAAAACACCGGTTACTTTATTGCAATGCGCGGATTAGCATATTATTACTTACAGGAATATGACAGTGCGCTGGAGGATATAAACAAAAGCATTAAAATTGTTCCTGAATGGTCTGATGCCTACTTTTTCAGAGGACTTGTCAGATTCGAACGTGGACAGTATAAAGCAGCGTCCGCTGATTATTCGAAAGCGATCAAACTTGAAAAAAACAATAAACAGTATTACTTCGCCAGTGGCAACGTATATTTAAGGCAAAGAAAATATGAGGATGCCATCGAATACTACACTAAGTCTATCAATCTTGACACCAATTGGGCTGTGCCATACTATAACCGTGGCGTGGCAAAAGATAACCTTCAGGATTATCAGGGAGCCGTTACCGATTTAAAAAAAGCTATTGAACTTGATCCTGATCCAGTTTATATGTGTATACTGAGCGATGTTTTTTATCGACACAATGATATTGACGCTGCTATCGCCATAGCAACAATAGGATTAAAGAAAGACTCAACAAGCGCACCTCTTTACAATAATCTTGGCAGGTTTTATCTGGAAAAAGGTGATAATGATAAAGCCGATTCAAATTTCATCAAATGCGCCGAACTTGACAGTGAAAACTTTCGTACGCCACTTTATATTTCCATATTATTCTTTAACAAAAATGACAAGATTAACTCAAGGAAATATCTTGATCGGGCGAAAAAAATAGAGCCGCGATTGGAAAAGGGAATAGATGGCTTTGATGAAATAGAACCGTCGGGTCATTGTCAGGTTTTTTCCGAAAATATGGAAACGCTGGCCAAGATGTTCGACGAACTGAAATAACAATCTACCTGACCTGTGGGTTATAAAAAGGATTAAGACAGAAGCCATTTAACCCTTGAAAAAATTATGAAATTTAGTTTCCGGAATGGACAGGGTTCCTTGCCTTTCTTCAACAATTCGTATCTGAGCCTGGTTTCGGTTTCCTTGCTTTTGTCGGAAATATAAATTACGGTTTTGCCACCATCAAGTACAACGGGGAATTTACCACGGGTTGAGCCCATTAATAGTTTTTCATCGGAAATTTTCTCACGATTATGTAACATTCTCATCCTGTTTTCCAATGTGTCATTTTTCATTTTAAAGTGGTTTATTAAATAAAATCAATTGCTTTTTTCACAAGATACGACCAATAATTAATATACAAACATATATATTATATATTTGTTCATTAACAAGTGCAATTCATTGCGTTTCTGCCGGTCAGCATTTGATTACAGATTCAGGGAGTTTGTCTTCCGCTGGTGATGTGATCTTGGTCTATCCCGGAACATATCATGAAAATATTGATTGTTTCGGTGGAAATTGACTTAAGAAAGTTCCTATTTTTTTGTTATTTCCAACTTAACATAAGATATTGATAAAATTTTAAGATTTAATTTATTTTGTTTTCGACCCTCTTATTAAAACTATATCTTTACCAAAGAACTCTTTGAAGACGATTTTCAAAACGGGGTATCACTGTAAACTCGACGCATAGGTTAATTAAAATGAATATTTTAAATTAAATATGATCTGAAATGAAAAAACTAATTTACACTCTCTCATTGCTCGCAATATTCTGCTTGAGCAGCACTACCAATGCACAGCCCCTTGCCGGAGGAAGAGCTTTTTCCCTTGCGGTCTGCGGGGATAATACCGTAAAGGCCTGGGGTTATAATACCAATGGCCAGCTTGGTAATGCAACCAACACCGATAGTAATGTTCCCGTTGAAGTAAGTTCTATCACCGGCGTCAAAGCCGTTTCCTGCGGGGACCGGCATTCACTTGCCCTGAAAACAGATGGTTCGGTATGGGCCTGGGGCGACAACGGGAACGGTGCACTCGGCGATGGAACCAATGCCAGCAGCAATGTTCCTGTAGCAAGCGCTATCACAGGTATCACCGCCATCGCGGGCGGACGTTACCATTCCGTTGCCCTGAAAAATGACAGCACAGTATGGGCCTGGGGATTTAACGGTGAAGGAGCGCTTGGAAACGGAACCTACACCAATAGCAATGTCCCTGTTCCTGTGCTCACACTCACAGGCATCATTGCCATTTCAGCAGGCACCAATTTCACCCTTGCCCTGAAAAAAGACGGCTCGGTCTGGGCCTGGGGATTTAATGATGACGGTGAGCTCGGTAACGGAACCAACACCAGCACCAATATTCCGGTCCAGGTAAGTTCACTCACAGGGATTATCGCGATATCCTGCGGGTATTTTCATGCCCTGGCATTGAAGAATGATGGCACTGTTTGGGCCTGGGGATTTAATGACAACGGCCAGCTTGGAAACGGAACCTATAACGAGAGCAATGTTCCCGTTGCAGTAGGTTCACTGACTGGTATCAGTAAAATTGCCGGCGGGCGTGGACATTCGCTAGTCCTGAAAAACGATGAGACTGTTTGGGCTTTTGGAAGAAATGACAAGGGACAACTGGGAAATGGAACTACCACCAGCAGCAATGTTCCGGTGCAGGTCAGTTCTCTTGCAGGTGCGACAGCAATTGCAGCAGGTGAGGCACATTCCCTTGCCCGGAAATATGATGGTACAGCCTGGTCATGGGGAAGCAACGGCAATGGTGAACTTGGAATCGGAAATACCACCGACAGCCACGTTCCTGTGCAGGTTAACGGATTGTGCCCTCTGCTTTCGGTAAATGAAATTGCAGGACAACCTTCCGTTTCTGTTTTTCCTAATCCCAGCAACGGGAAATTCTCAATCACACTGACTACAGAAAAGGAAATAGTTGAAATATACAACCTGCTTGGTGAAAGAATTTATCATTCCGAACTTACTAATCCGGTATCTGAAATAGATCTTTCAGGCCAACCTGAAGGAATATACCTGGTAAAATCTGGTTCGGGACAAAAGATGCAGACGGAAAAAATAGTGATTCAGTAAATTTTATACTAAGCTAATATTCACTGTATCCAGACTTTATATTTATTTACCGGGCATGGAGCTGTTATGCTTACCGGCATGCTGAACAGCGACAGAGCCATAAACGTTAACATCCATATCGTAAGGGTTTTTACCAAAAGCAGAACCGATGGAAGTACATCATCATCCGCATCTTGATCCACATACTAAATGGATCACTTATTTATTTGAGTTTTTAATGATCTTTTTTGCCGTGACTGCAGGGTTTATGGCAGAGAGTTATAGGGAGCGTTTAAAGGATAAAGTGCAGATCCACAAATATATGGAATCGATGGTTGCAGATCTCAGATCCGATATTATCATGTTCGATTCGACTATGAGTGAAAATGCTACCAGCAGGGAACTGACTGATAAATTTATACCAATGTTAAAAGGTAAAAGTGAAAACACATCTGAAATTTATTATCTTGTCCGAAGACTCACAACTGTCACAGATCGGTACTACCCCAATACAAAAACTTTTGACCAATTAAAGAGTTCTGGTAGTCTTCGTTTGATTGATCAGGAAAATATTCTGGACAGCATTACATCGTATTACCAGTCGCTGCAATGGTTTGATTCTGAAGGTGCCATCCTTGATGACGCATTGAAACATATTTTTATCTCGAATGAAAAGTTGTTTGATGGCGCCGTATTTCAAAAGATGATTAAAACTATAAAAGTGGGATTTTACACTGCTGATTTTGAAAAACCACAGGACAATCCGCCCTTATTAAGCGCTGATCCTATTGTCATTAATTCCGTGATTATGAGTTGCCACTTATTATATTCCGCTACACTTATTATGGAAAGACAAGCTATGAAATCTAAAGCGCAGGCAAAGAGATTGGCTGACCTTCTGGGAAAAGAATATAAACTTAAATCTGAATAAGCTTTCCTGTCTAGAAATGCCAGTGGCATGCCCGCTGTCAAATATCTGAGAATGTGTGAATATTACAAATCTTTTCAAGGATTGTGTAACACTTTCGGAAAAGAAGTGACTCACCTTTGTACGCTAAAAAATTTCCACGAAATTTAAAACATTATGTTATGATGAATGGAATAAATCATGGCTGGGGGATGGGATATGGCTGGGGCTGGATTATAGGAATTGCAGTGCTTGTTGTTATTGTTTGGCTGGTGATTAAAGTTGTGAATCGCAACGTCAAAAAATGAACCACCTGCAAAGAATTTCTTATAGATTTTATCGTTTCTGGAAAATATTGGGTCCCGGTCTGGTAACCGGGGCGAGTGATGATGATCCTTCGGGCATTGCTACTTATTCACAGGCAGGCGCTGGTTACGGCCTTTCAACGCTCTGGACGGCACTAATTACATTTCCTCTCATGGCTTCCATCCAGGACATGTGCGCCAGAATCGGCCTTATTTCCAACAAGGATAAACACACAAACGGAATAACTTCAAATATTCTTGGATTTGCGGCATTGGCTCTTATGATTGCTTCTGCTGTGATTCTGATTTACCTGCTGATCAAAAAATAGAACCCGCTGCGATTCCAGCATGCTGTGACATTTCTTACCATTCCTGAAAAAAGCTGCTTCGCTTCTCACACCTCCCATTTCAGAGATTCAGCAACTTTTTCAGAAAGATGAACACGGCCTTCTCTACCGCAGAATATTTGTCATCGGCCATGAAAATAGATTTGAGTTGATTTGTGACTAAAGAAGTGTCATTCAGCAAACCAATATAGGCATCCCTGTAATGCATGATCACATCCAGCCGTTCAGTTTCACCGGCATTATCAAATGCATTTTTGACCCTCCGGAACTCCTTTTTGGTGACAGTTTCACGGATAATTTCCAGCTCCTCCTTATCTGTTTCAAAATCGGCATTGGCAGCATAAAGCAGGATGTAAGCCAGGTATTCGCTGATGTTAAGCTGAATTATCTTTTTTTTCATCGTTTAAGATATTAGCATGCAAAGGTCAGCCATTTAAATAAGGAAAACATTACACTATTATATATAAGAATTACATAATTCACAGACTGCTGTTTGTGATACTGCTATTAAGTTAAAATAAGTTTTTCATAATTGATAATGTGTGAATTATGTAAACCCTTTATTTAATTGTGTAACGCTTTCCGGATTAATAAGGCTGATCTTTGTATTGTGAAAAATTATCACAGTCATAATAGGTTGACCCTCGAAACAAAATGATTTGGTTTTAATAACGACATCTATAATAATATGATCCGCTTTCGGAAGCGGCAAACAAGATGAAAGTATAACTTATAATTAAAAATTAAAGCAATGAAAAAAATTCTTTACCTATTATTGTTTACACTATTAAGCATCACCTCTGGCTATGCCCAGACAAAAGAAAAGCCATGGAACCTTGGTTTGTATTATGGCAGGTCCGAATACGATGGTGATCTTGGTAGCGGTTTCTTCAAATTTAACAAAGCATTTTATGGCTATGGCCAATTGTCTTTGTCACGTTACCTGAACTCATGGTTTAACATTGCAGTCAATGGAAGTTATGGAGGACATGGCTTTTATGAAAAAAGTGATCAGGATGCCATCAGATTCGGGGCCCATAAAACTTATGGCGATATCCAGGTACAGTTCAATTTCATCGAAAAGGAATCGGCAATATTCAGGCCTTACATCTTTGCAGGCATTGGTATGAGGTATCTGTCGGAAATTACCGGATCTGAAGTGGTTCCGCCGCCAATTACCGAGCCCGGCTACGATTTGGTTATTCCCGCCGGAATTGGTATTAATTTCAGGATATACAAGAATATAAGCATCAGGTATATTATGACCGTCGGTTGGACCAATCATGACAATCGCGATACAAAAACAGCAGGCGATAACAACGACTGGCAGCTGGATCAAAGCCTGGGATTTACCTTTAGCTTAGGACCATCAAGCAAAGATTCTGACGGGGATGGCGTAGTAGATAAAAAGGATAAATGCCCGGATACACCGGCAGGCGCTTTGGTTGATGCGGATGGATGTACTGTCGTTGTCGACAGGGATGGCGACGGAGTTCCGGATAAAGATGATTTGTGCCCTGATCAACCTGGTTCAAAACTTACCCAGGGTTGCCCCGACAGGGATGGCGACGGTGTAATGGACAGTAAAGATGAATGTCCGGATGTCCCCGGTCCTGCAATTACGAATGGCTGTCCCGACCGAGATGGCGACGGAGTTCCGGATTATAAAGACAATTGCCCTGATGTTGCCGGCCTGGCTCAGTACGGTGGCTGCCCATTCCTCGATACCGACGGTGATGGCGTGAAGGATTCTGAAGACCATTGTCCCACCCTGCCAGGCCCGCCGGAAAATTTCGGCTGTCCCTGGACCGATTCCGATGGCGACGGAGTGCCCGATAAAGACGATAAGTGCCCGCTTACACCGGGAGATCCGGCTAACTTTGGCTGTCCCGTCATTAAAGCTGAAGAAGCTGCCATTATAAATACTGCTTTTGAGAACCTTGAATTTGAAACTGCTAAAGCCATTATCCGCTCCTCTTCCTTTGCTTCAATGGATGAGCTGGCTGCCCTTTTGGTCAGCAAACCTGAATGGAAACTGAAGATATCAGGCCATACTGATAATGTCGGCACTGACGCCTATAACATGACCCTGTCTAAAAACCGGGCACAGTCTACTGCCAACTACCTCACAGGTAAGGGAGTTCCACAAAGCCAGCTGATAGTGGAATGGTTTGGTGAATCCATGCCTATCGCCGATAATAACACCCCTGAAGGCCGTCAGAAGAACAGGAGGGTTGAAATGCAGGTGGAATTTAAATAACATTTTTCAATATACTGATTTTAATAAGATTCCATCCGGTTGTCACCGGATGGAATCTTTATTTTACGGAAAACCGGGATCATACGATTTTTCGCTTTGATAATATTCGATTTAGTTATATATTTACTGGTTCACTTGTCGCCGGCATTCACCGCATAATGATACCAGGACCTTCGGAAGATACAGATTTCTAACTAATTAAAACAATAAAATGAAAACAACCTCATTTTTAAAACCAATGCTCATCTGCTGGCTGATGGCAGGCCTTCTCCTTCCGGTGGCTGCCCAGATAGAGAATGGGACACAAAATCTTTATGAGTCAGCCGGTAAAAAGCAAACAAGCAAGGATTTTAAACCGGCACCCGATAAGCTTGAGACCAGCTTCGGCGACTTAAAATTCGAACTGGGAGCTTTTCCTACGGAGGAAACAGTGCAAAGGATTTATGATGAACTGGATCTGCAAAGAGCCACGCAGGCATACCTGGATTTTAGCCCGGCACTATCACTTTATACTGAAATCATAGGACAGATCCGTGATTTTGGTTTTAAAAGCTCATCTGACATATCAGTTTCCCCGGGTCCCGGCGTTATGCCAAGTGAACTTTACCTTACAGGCAATAATTCCACAGTATATGCCGGTGGCTCCCTGGATCTGAAAATTGACGGTGTTACAGTAGTGGACATTCCTCCGGGCATGTTTGGAACGGCTGATGATGCAGCCTATAAATTTCTGGTTGATTTTGGTTTTGCTGGGCCTGATAAAGGAAAAGGAGGCATGTACCTTTTTTTACCTCCCGGATACAACGGCAATATACCGGAAGGATACTTTGTCATAAAATCACCAAGTTACAGAGTTTTAGTTATGATGCGCGGAATGGGTGATATCGGCACTGGTCAGAAAGGGGTTGATTATTTTAAGCAAAATCTGAAAATTTATCCTTATGCCACCGGGCCGCGCCAGGGGATGTACCTGAATACAAACGGAATTGGGATCAATACTCTGGTCCCTGAAGATGGGACTGCTTTTGAGATGCTGAATGAGATTATCCAGTATGAGCCAAAGGAACTGTTCGGTGCCGAACAACTGGGCCGCCTGGCTGCACTGGGCATTGTCAAGGGACAGCCTTTTCATCCGGATGACCGAATGAAACGCATCCTTGACCAGGGAGCTAAATTGGGAGTAGCCATGAGCAGGACCATCATGTTTGCCTCCCGGTCACCCGACAGTAAGTACTGGCCCGATCGCCATTGGCAGAAAATATTCGTTTACAATACCACCTTTGATCGCGATGGGGTAGCGGATATTGATGCCCGTATCTTATTCCATTATGCGACAATAATTGTTTCGCCAAATTTATTATCCACAACACCGGGCGCAGGAACGACCTATTTAACGGCATTCCGTGATAAAAACGGCGAGTATCTCGATGGTAGTAAAAATTACAAGCTGCATGTTATACCCGATGTTCCCGTAAAGAATTTCTGGGCTGTCACTGCTTACGATCCAACTACCCGGAGTTTGCTGGATGCCGGGGGCAATATAAATAAGTCGGTAGGCAACCGCACTGGTGCGGCAGTAAACACTGACGGATCCATTGATGTCTATTTCGGCCCGAAAGCACCCGATGGAAAAGAAAATAACTGGGTCCCAACAAATCCGGGAAAAGGTTTATTGCTGATGTTCAGGTTTTACGGTCCGCTTGAGGGAATCATTGATAAAACCTGGAAACTGAATGATCTTGAAAAGTTAGATTGAAAACCAGATTCATTTGTCCGGCGGAAACAATCAGTTGAATATGTTCTATTTCACCAGCTCAATCTCCCCGGGCCTCCAGGTTTGATCGAACCAGGGCTCAAGCGGGCCATAAAGCCGAAAGCCGGCGAACCACCCTTTGCCGGGTATGGTCTGTATCCAATTGGCCTCCTTTCCTGGAGGCGCTTTCGGGCCGAAATAGATATCCACCGAGGTGTCAGTATTTATAATGACACCTTTCCTCTGGCTGCTCATGCTGGGGAACTGCTGGTCGGTCTGCAGCATCGAGCGTGTCTGGGGATCGTAAACGACCACTGACCAGAAGTCCTTCGCTGGTATGTTCTGTGGCAGGTGCAACCGGTAAGTCTTCGCGCCGTCGAGGTACTGGCCGGTGCCGTCGCGGTCTGCCATGGCATATTGCGAGCCGATGCCGACCATCTTGAGCGTCATCGCCGGGCTGACTCCCCAGCCAAAGTAAAAGAAAAGCGTTCGTGCGTCAAGGTCAAGCACGCCGCCGGGTGACCAGTCGAGGTCGTTGCCTATCCAGGCCGTCTGCCACGCGCTGTTCGGATAGAAGAAAGCGTTCCGGTCACGGGTGCTGAAGACGAGAACGCGTCCGGTAGCATTACCAACGGCAGCGGCATCGGCAAGGATGCTTTTCATACGTTCACCGGGCACAAACGGGGAACTCTTCCGAATGCCAATGGAAGCTAGCAGACCGCGTGTTTCCGGGTCGACTGCGTCGAGTGGCTCTTCCTGAACAACCTGAGCAACATGCTCAAATAACGACGCGTCGGTGGCAGGCATAGTGTTGAAATCCTTTCCGGAAAAGTTCACAAAGTTCATAGCGGGTTGGTCTGTCACTTTGGACAACGGATAGACACGAAAGTGATTTTTCGTATTATCGACCGCAGGCCGAAGGTCACCATTCATTATAAAGCCGCGAAAACAGATGAAATTCCCATAGGTGCGTGAATGCAGAACGAAGTAACCTTCAGGCACTGTACCTGTGTAACCAGGCGGGAGCAACAGATAGTTCCCGCCCTTGCCTTTATCCGGACCGGGCTTGCCCACATCGGAGACGAAGCGGCCCCAAAAGTCGTTAATAAAGCCAAGAATGTCTGGCGGCATTTCGACAACCAGTGGACCATCTTTTGCATCCAGCCAGACAAAGTTGTAGATAGTCTCGGTGTTCGGCACTGCAACCAATGAGCGTGAATCCAGCAGCGATTCAGAGATAAGCACGGTCTGGTTTTCCGGGCCGAAGATCCGAAGGCCCGAGCGTATACAGTACAATACCTCTGCCGGTAAGGAATTGAGAAATGCTTGAACACCACGCTGGAAATCGAGGTTATCATAGACCTTCTGTACTGTCGCGGAGTCGGGGAAACCATCGAAGAACCTCAGTGTGCCGATCGATGTCTCGACGTTGTCAGCAGTGGTGACCGATGCAGGAATGTCGGTGGTCATCTTATACCTGGCCGTCTGTGCATCCACCATTGCTGTTGTCGCTAAAAACGCCGGAAAAAGCGCGGCTGCAACAAACTTAAATAAAGTGCTCTTTTTTTTCATTCAGGTTCTCCTTTGGTTTAACTGTTATTATAGTTAATTTATCACGAAACAAGTTTCTAAAAATTAAATATAAGAATAAGTAAGCAATATAAAACTTTCAGCAATATAAATTTACTTCCGGATTCACCACTATCACTTTTCCTAATCGGGGATACAAACTATAAATCCATTCGGAACATGAATGAAATGTGGGAAATATGCAATATTTAACAATTAATATGTAACAATTAACGGGCTTAACGGGCTTAATTTTGCATTGTGAAAATTTATTCACCTGATATTATAATAACAAAGATGATGCATATGCTGATCCCCGCCGGAGCAAATTGATCACTAAAAAAACAATTTTGTAACAAATATTCTTCAATAAAACATTATATTTTTCTGATTATCAATTATTTTTTGTAACAATTCAAAACAAATCAATGAAAAATTTATTAAAAATCGTAGCAGTTGCGCTTATTTCTTTCACCGCAACAACGACTGTTTTTGCCCAGGAATGGACGAAAGCACAGAAAGAGGTCTGGCAGGTTGTCGAGGATAGCTGGACAAAGTGGTCAGCCGGCGATATTCCCGGAATGGCATCCCTTATACATGAAAAATATCAGGGGTGGAGTGATAAAGACCCGCTGCCAATGTCTAAAGAACAGGTGATTCAGATGTATCAGTCGATGAAGGATATGGTCAAAGCTGAACATTTTGAATTAAATCCTGCAAGAATTGTCGTGATGGAAAATACAGCCGTTGTCGATTATTATTATATGTATTTAGCGACGTATACCATGCCTGACAAGAAGGAGCAAAAAATGACGAAAGGGAAAATTGTTGAGTTCTATGTCAAAGAAGGCGGTAAATGGCTGCTTTTGGGAGATATGATGACACATGAAAAGATGGAAGGCATGTAGGAGTATTCCGGGCCGTAATGAAAATCTCCCGTAATTTTATCTATCTGTTCCAATATTAAGAAATTTAGACAATAGCTAACTTCGGTGAGCTCACAAAATAAACCACTTACATAATATTTGTAGGTGGTTTTTTTATTGACTTGCCAGAAATACGCCAGAATTTGATGAAATTTACGGTTTTTCAGACTTCCACCATCTGACAGGAAGTATAATGTCTTAATCAAGGTTTATCTTCCACAAAATTGAATAACTTTGAGAGAATTATGTGAAAAACTATCTGATAATCTAAGTTCTGTCGATCCAAACTGACCACCTTTTGACGATGACACCGGTGGATGTCCGGAGGACAAAAACGGCTATTACTATGACAGGTTATTACTGCTAATTTATAATTTAAAATTATGAACCTATTTAGAAAGCATTGGTTTGATATTGGAGGTGTTTTATCTGTATTAACTATCCTGTATATTATTATTTATCGAACGCAGCTAACTAATTACGAATTAATAATGTGGATAAGTCTGGTTTCTCTTTTCTTTCATCAGTTAGAGGAATACAGAATTGTAGGTACATTTCCAGGGATGGTTAATAAAGTTTTGTTCAGAAGTGATAATCCAGATCGGTTTCCATTAAATCCCAATACGGCGTTTTATATAAATGTATTTCTGGCGTGGGGGTCTTATTTCCTGGCTGCAATATTAGCTGAAAAGGCAATTTGGTTAGGAATCGCAACAATAATGGTTTCCATTGGAAATACAATTGCTCACACATTTGTGTTCAATATAAAAGGCAAAACAGTCTTTAATGCAGGAATGGTAACAAGTTTGATCTTATTTGCCCCAATCAGCTTTTTCTTTTTCAAAATAATAACTGTGGAGGGTCTGGCTACAATTACTGATTTTGTTGTGGGAATCCTGCTCGGAATTGTGTTTAATGTAGTAGGGGTATTAAAACTTATTGATTGGTTGAAAAATTATAATACAAAATATCTTTTCCCAAACCGTAATTTATTACCTCAAGACAGATATAAGAACAACAACCGCTAAAGAGTCGGTATCCATACTGCATTTTCGGGTGAAAATGGGGCTAAGTGGACATGCGAGAACCGCATAAAATAAAGCAATAATCAAAAACAATCATAGTTGCCGCATAAGCGACATTGGCTGCTGAGGTCAATCAATTATTCGGCGAATATTACCCTGAAATCATTCTTCATGCTTATTTCCTGCCAGCCTTTGTCCTTGCACAGCATTTTCATTTTATCAGCCTCGTAATTGTATTCCCGAAGGGAATCATCATGGTTCACGATCATTTGCAGGCTGAAGGGGACATTTTTGCTGTATTCCAACATTTGATAGTCGCCAGTGGAATTACCAACGGCTAATACCGGAATTCGGCCTGTTTTGTTGAGAATGTTGACCGGTTTGCCGCCTTCATCGTCAATGGGTTCAACAAACTTGTGCACCCTAATGAAGTAAGATCCGGTATCGGTTTCGACCCATTTGGTCAGAACAGTCGTGCCAATGACATTCTGGACCGGAATGCCGGCTGCTTCTTCGGAAAAGACGCGGGTAAACTGCGGGTCGGAGCCCGATACGATATAAACTTCGAACTGATGGTCCTGCAGGTATTTGATCAACTGCACCATCGGAGCAAAGACCAGTTGATTGTAAGATTTGCCGTACCGTTTGTCACGGACAGTACTTAAATATTTCTGCACTTCATCCCGGTACCGGGCTTCGGTATACCCCTCCGTTGCATAAAGCAAAAGACTGTACAGACCATCATCACCGTACAGGCCGCGGGTGTCAAAATAGGCCCAGTCCTGCTCGTAAATGGCTTTGAACGGTTGTTGCTGTTTTAATTCCGGTTTGGCGGCAATCTGACCCATCATCATTCTTATGATAAAGTCGAAAAGGACGAAGTTTGGCTTTTCAAGCAATATCGTACCATCCATATCAAAAACAGCCACACGTTCCTTTTCAGGAAGATAATGTGAATCGTTACGGTCGGTGACCGCGTTAACCAGGGAAAGAACAGATGATTTAGCCGGTCCCTCGTTCCATTGGCTGAGCGGATCACCGGTTGCAACGGCATTTTGAGATGTTGACAACGAGCAACTGCTCCCAATGATAGCAATTGCAGCGATAGTAATGATCAGTCTGAGTGTTTTCATATGAATTTGTTATTTGGTACGTGTTCACTTCACCATCTAATCTTTACTAAAATGCAATTTTTCATGTCAGGTGATTTTTGGCCAGGTTTATATTCATTCTATCGCAAGTCCTCCTTCTGCGGTTTCCCTGTAGATAGACGGCAGATCGTGGCCTGTCTGTTTCATGACCCGGATGACCTTATCAAAGGGAACGAAATGGTGCCCGTCGGTCATCCTGGCGAATATCGCTGCATCGATGGCACGTGAAGCGCCCTGGGCGTTTCTCTCAATGCAGGGGATCTGGACGAGTCCTCGCATAGGATCGCAGGTGAGTCCCAGGAAGTGCTCCATACCTATGGCAGCAGCGTACTCAACATGCCGGATACTGCCTCCCAGCAACTGGGCGGCAGCTGCAGCGGCCATGGAACAAGCGCTTCCCACTTCGCCCTGGCAACCGACTTCAGCCCCGGCGACCGATGCATTGGTCTTGATCAGGTTGCCGACAAGGCCCGCAGTGGCCAAAGCACGGAGTATTTTAGTCTCAGATGTGTCGGTCTCGGTCTTGAAAAGATACAATACTGCCGGTATAACACCGCATGAACCGCATGTCGGGGCGGTCACCACCCTGCCGCCGGCCGCGTTTTCTTCGGAAACAGCAAGGGCATACGCGAAAACCAATGGACGACGGTTGACAGCTTCCTGGAAATTCTTAGCCATGGTATGGAATGAGCTTGCCCTGCGGGAAACACGCAATCCGCCATGAAACATGCCCTCGGTTTCCAGACCACGTAAAATGGCTTCCTGCATGGCCTTCCAGACTTCCCCCAGGTAATCCCATAACCCCGGGGCTTCCCGTTCCTGCACAAATTCCCAGAAAGAACAGCCATGGTTCTCGCAGTGTTCCAGGATCTCCTTCATTGTGCTCATTTCATAGACCTTGTTCTTGCTCTCCCGCATTCCGCTATCGCTGATGTCGCCTCCTCCGATGCTGAAAGTGGTCCATTCCTGCCTGATCGCCCCTGCAGAATCCAATGCCTGGAATTTCATGCCGTTCGGATGCGGCGGGATAGTTTCCGAAGCTTTCCAGGTGATCTCAACGGGAACAGGGGAGAGGGACTCTATGATCGCCTTATCCGTGAGGTGGCCTTTCCCCGTGGCTGCGAGGCTGCCGTAAAGGATCACATGAAATGAAGCGGCTTCAGGATTTCTCTCTTTAAAAATCGAGGCTGCTTTGGCAGGGCCCATCGTGTGGCTGCTTGAAGGGCCGTTTCCGATCTTGTAAATTTCTTTGATGGATTCCATATTCAGTTATGTTAGTTGTTGCTTCTTCATGACGGAACTACCCCGCCGGCTCCCTGCAAAAACCTTCCGATGCTGGCAACGCTATGATTGCCGGTTGCAAAGAGTATGGCCCCGATGCCAACATCAGCAGCCATGCAATTATGAACATTTTTGATTTCACCTTGAAACGGCAGTCTAATTGTTTAGAATAAGATACCTGTTATCCGTTCGGCAATTAGCAAAATAAAGCTCGACAGTAAAGATATTATATTTATATAAACAAGGACCGGTCAACTAATTTAGGTTAAAACAGTATCTTTACCTGAATCCCGTTTTTTGAACGGAAGCATCTTATGCCCGACGAAACCCAGGATCAGCCATGGCACGATTCCATCGGCAAAATATGCCCAGATATCCGGCTCCCTGTACCAGATATAGCGGGTATAAGGCACGAAGAAGAACCCGATCAGGCCGACTGCCAGTGAAACGAGCAGCCTGTTCCTTAGCGACGCATCTTTTTGCTGCAGGAAAATCCAGAACAGTAGGAATGAAATTACAAAACAAACCAGGAATCCTCTGATCATTGGCCTTACCATGTCCATAGAGTTGCTCATCTGGTAATTGATCACTGCCCAGGGCTTCCCTTCATGGGATTTCATGGATGCTTTCTGTTCTTCCCTGGTAGAAGAAGGATCGGGCATACCCAAGACATACATGCCCGGTTTAAGGTTAAGCTCCTGGAATTTTTGCAGGAGTTCATCCTGCAGCGGGGTGTATCCCATGGTAGGATTGTGGAAGTTCGGCATTGCAAATGACAAAAACTGCCATACAAAAATGATGACAGCGCCAATCAGTGAAAATAGCAGTTGTCTTTTCATACGTAGATTTTAAATGATTGATGAAGAATAACCGGTCGTGATTATGCACAAAGTTAATCGATGATCATTAATTTGCCAAAATTTTATGTTCTGTGAAGTTCTATCTTTGCCATCTCTTATTAATTACCTTCGTAACAATGAAGAGAGTCCTTGGTATGGGAAACGCCCTTGTGGATATCATGACCCAGCTGGATCATGACGATTACCTCCACGAATTCGGGCTTCCGAAAGGAAGCATGACGCTTGTGGATGCCGAACGGTCGCATAAGATCTACGATAAAACGGTACATCTTCAGAAAACGGTCCGCTCGGGTGGATCTGCCGCCAATACGATACACGGGCTGGCTAACCTCGGTGTGGAAACAGGATTTATAGGTACAATCGGGAAGGACGAAATGGGAAAGGTGTTCCACGATGATATGGTAAACGCCGGTATCAATGCCCACCTCAGCCAGAGCAATATTTCAACCGGCCGTGCGATGGCCCTCATCAGTCCCGATACGGAACGGACGTTCGCAACCTATCTTGGCGCTGCTATGCATTTTAACATTGATGATCTGTCGCTGGAGACCTTTTCCGGATATGATATCTTCCATATCGAAGGATATATCGTCCATGACCATGCACTGCTTGAAGCAGCCCTGAAAATGGCCAGAGGATCAGGTATGAAAGTGTCACTTGACCTGGCCAGCTATAACGTCGTTGAACAAAACCGGGATTTCCTCGAAGAAATGCTGGAGAAATACGTCGATATAGTTTTTGCCAACGAAGAAGAAGCGCGGAGCCTGACGGGAAGCGAACCCGCTGAGGCGCTGGACAGGATGGCTGATCTTTGTGACATAGCCGTGGTGAAGATCGGGAAGGATGGATCGTTGGTTGCCGGTTCGCAGTTCGCAGTTGGCAGTTCGCAGTTCGCAGTCAGCGGTCAGCAGTTGAAGATTGGGATTTTGCCGGTCAAAAGCGTTGATACGACAGGCGCGGGGGATCTTTATGCTTCGGGGTTCCTCTACGGGATGGTGAATGGCATGCCCCTGGAAAAGTGCGGCAGGATAGGGGCTATCCTTGCAGGAAAAGTGATTGAGGTGATCGGGCCGAAGATTGATGAAGAGGGATGGAGAGAGGCGAGGAGAATGATTGCAGAGATTTGATCAGTTCGCAGTTCCCAGTTCGCAGTTCCCAGTTGGCAATGGTATAATTCAAATGAATTGTAAAGCAAAAAAGGAACATGCCGAACCCTCCCCGACCCTCCCTGTGAGACGTTTCTGCATTTGACACGGCATCAAAGGGAGGGAGATATACTGTTGGTTATCCGCCTCTTCTATTAATATTGAACTCCTCCGGAGTTCGACCAACCAGTGACTGCGAACCGGGAACTGCCAACTGCGAACTGCCAACTGCGAACTGCGAACTGGGAACTGGGAACTGCCAACTGCGAACTGCCAACTTTTTTCTCTGCTCACCTTGAAAGTTCCAGGATTTTTTCTACTTTTGCGTCCCTCATTCAGGGACTAACTTTTAATCATTCATAATTCGCAGCAAATGAAGGTATTTCAAACGAACGAGATCAGGAACATCGCGTTGATCGGCGGCGCTAAAACAGGCAAAACAACCCTTGCCGAAGATATGCTCTTCGAAGGTGGCGTCATCAACCGCAGGGGAACAGTCGAAGACAAAAACACGGTATCGGACTACCGCGACATCGAGATCGAAAGGCAGAATTCGGTCTATTCTTCGGTACTCTATTCGATCTATAATAATAACAAGATCAACATAATCGATACCCCGGGGTTCGATGATTTCGTCGGTGAAGTCATTTCAGCGATGAAAGTTGTCGATGCAGCTATTTCCGTAGTGAACGCCCAGAACGGCGTCGAACCCGGAACTGAAACGACCTGGCGCCTCTGCGCCAGGCTGCAAAAGCCGGTGATCTTTGCCATCAACCACCTGGAGCACGACAATTCCAATTTCGACGATACCGTGAATCAGCTCAGGCATTCATTCAGCGGGGCGGTCGCTATTGCCCAGTACCCGCTTCATACGGGCCATGGCTTCAATTCTATCATCGATGTGCTCCAGATGAAAATGTACAAGTATCCTGATGGCGGCGGAAAGCCCGAAATCCTGGATATTCCTGCAAATGAAAAAGCAAAGGCCGAAGAGCACCAGTCAAAGCTGATCGAAGACCTGGCTGCGATCGATGAGTCTCTGATGGAATCGTTTTTCGAGAACGGCACCCTTACTGAAGAAGAAATTTCAAAAGGACTAAAGCTGGGTATCCGTAACCGCGGCATTTTCCCTGTGCTTTGCATCAATGCCAAACAGAATATGGGCGTCGGAAGGTTGCTGGAATTTGTGACTAACAGCGTTCCCGCACCTAACGAAATGCCGTCCACTAAAACCGTTTCCGGAAAGGATATTAGCTGTAACCCGGCTGGTCCTGCTATCGCTTTCGTCTTTAAGACTTCCATCGAGCCCCATCTCGGCGAAGTGAGCTTTTTCAAGATATACGGCGGCGAGATCAAAGAAGCCGAAGATATGATCAACGGCACCAATGCCACCAAGGAAAGGATCTCCCAGGTCTATGTTTTCGCCGGCAAGAACCGCGAGAAAGTCGATAAGATGGTTGCCGGCGATATCGGCGCTACGATCAAGCTTAAGAACACGCTGACGAACCAGACGCTCAACGCCCCGAAATTCTCGGATGAAAAGATTCCGCCGATAGAATATCCTGATTCCAAGTTCAGGGTTGCGGTCAAGGCGGTCAACCAGGCTGACGACGAGAAGCTTGGCATGGCGCTGAACGAATTGCACAAGATGGACCAGACGATCATTTCAGGCTATAAAAAAGAATTGCGCCAGCTGATCCTGGAAGGACAGGGCGAGTTGCACCTGAACATTGCCAAATGGCACCTGGAAAACAATATCAAGATCCAGGTGAACTTCCTGCCGCCGCGTATCCCTTACCGTGAAACCATAACCCGCGTTGCCCAGGCTACCTACCAGCATAAAAAGCAATCGGGCGGCGCCGGCCAGTTCGGCGAAGTGCACCTGGTCATTGAGCCACATGAAGAGGGCAAACCCGATGCCTCTTCATTTAAACTGAAGCAAACTATGCGCCAGTCCTCGGTTACGCCACTGACAATTTCAAAAGGTGAATCGGAAATCTCGGTTTCCGTCAGGGGAAAGGATGAAATCCAGCTTGAATGGGGCGGAAAGCTGATATTGTACAACTGTATCGTCGGTGGTTCTATTGATGCGCGCTTTATCCCGGCCATCATGAAAGGCATCATGGAAAAGATGGAACAAGGCCCGCTGACCGGCTCATATGCCCGCGACATCAGGGTTTACGTATATGACGGCAAGATGCACCCGGTCGACTCCAATGAAATATCCTTCAAGCTTGCCGGCCGCACCGCCTTCAGCATGGCATTCAAGGAAGCCAGCCCGAAGATCCTGGAACCGATCTACGATGTGGAAGTTTTCGTACCGGCAGATAAAATGGGCGGCGTCATGACCGATTTACAGGGAAGGCGCGCCATCATCATGGGCATGGATGGCGGAACGATCAAAGCCAGGGTCCCGCTTGCGGAACTGAACCGCTATTCAACCGCTCTGAGCTCTCTTACCAGCGGCCGGGCCAGCTATACGATGAAATTCAACGAATATGCGCCGGTGCCGAGCGATATCCAGGAAAAGCTGCTGAAGGAATACGAGGAGAACCTGAAGGAAGAAGATTAGAGCATATGCCCTGCGCTTTCCAGCTTAAATGTATTCTTTACCTTGATCCCTTTGTCAGTCATTTCAAGCGTGCAGCATTCATTATAAATATCGTGCTCGAAAAAGAGGATATAATCGTTTTCCAGGGCTTCTTTAAAAAATCTTTCCTTAT
The DNA here is from genome assembly GCA_963823285.1 of uncultured Bacteroidales bacterium. GTDB lineage: Bacteria > Bacteroidota > Bacteroidia > Bacteroidales > JAGOPY01 > JAGOPY01. The sequence goes on from CAWGKX010000015.1 coordinate 51,957, forward strand.
CTTCTAAAGTTATCAACGGGCGCGTATCGTAAGCCATGATCCACGGCATGGGTACGTGCGCCGTTGAAGGAAGAAGGTCGGCCATAAAGACAACCGTTCTTCCATTATAATTTATATGAGGAATGACCTGGCCTTCCGTGTGGCCGTGATAAAGTTTAATATTGATATTTGGAAGTATTTCCCCATCGCCTTCGATCAGCTTAAGATGGCCACTTTCTTCAATCGGAAGGATGTTTTCCTTCAGAAACGAGGCGCTTTCGCGATGGTTCGGCTCAATGGCCCATTCGTATTGCTGGCGGCTCGCCCAGTAACCCGCATTCGGAAAAGCAAGTTTATAGCCGGTCCGTTCCTGGTTCCATTCAACACTTCCCCCGCAATGGTCGAAATGAAGATGGGTAAGGATCACGTCGGTGATGTCATCCTTTGTATAACCGGCTTTTGCCAGGGAACTTTCGAGATCATCTTCGCCATTCAGATAATAATGGCGGAGGAAATGCCAGTCCTGCTTATCGCCGATCCCGTCGTCGATCAGTATTTTCCGGTCACCGTCGACGACCAGCAGGCATCTCATAGCCCAGTTGCAGAGATTGTTTTCATCGGCGGGATATACTTTTGACCATAAGGTTTTAGGGACAACGCCGAACATGGCGCCGCCGTCGAGTTTCAGGTTGCCGGTTTCGATAGGGAAGAGTTTCATGAAAATGTTTATTACAGATTATCAGGTCTAACAAACAGTTGGCCCTATTGTTCTATTGTTCGAGGCTTTAACTTTGCGAAACTTCGCGTATGCTTTGCGTTGCTTTGCCATTTAGCTTTTAAAAGTTCCGCAGAATTACGCAGAGTCAAAGCAGAGTTACACAGAGGTTTTTTCAAGCTCTGCCAGTGCAAAAGCATAAGATCCGATTGACACTGCTTTTGAAGTGCCCAGCCTGGATATGCCGACGCCGATATAGCGGCTTGGATTATAATTGACTACCCGTTTGCTAAAAGGAACTTTTATTTCACGGAATTGGTTTTCCAGGAATTTTTCCATTTCCGTCGGGTTTTCCAGGTTCAGTGCCGTGATTTCAAGGCGCGGAAAATGATGACCTCCGATAGAAAGGAAATTTGAATTCATTTCATCCACTACTTGTTGCAGAAAGACTTGGTAAGCGCCTGCCAGCCCGCCGCCGATGACGATAATCCCGTCGATCAGGGTGATTGCATTTGCAAAGGTATCGCCGGCCACAACGGCCATTTCCTCCCAGGCCTTCAGAGCTGCTTTCCGGTTTCCTTCGAAGGTACCCAGCACAATATCCTGGATTTCCTTCGGATTCGGGGAATTGTCGAATGGTATGCCTGCTTCACGCGCGTAAACCCGCCGTACGCCGCGGATGGCAGTACTATCTTCAGCGCTGGTCGATGGATAAAGCTTGTTCCGCATCCGGTTCACTTCGCCGCCGGCCGAGTTGTCGCCCAGGAATAACTGCCCGTTGTGGACAATCCCACCACCAAATCCTGTTCCAAATGTCACCCCGAAAAGGTTATGATATCTTTTAGGATTGCCTGCGGCTTCCAGTTTCGCGTTGATTTCCGGGAGTATCCCGCCGATAGCTTCACCATATGCAAAAAGGTCTCCATCGTTATTAATAAAAACCGGGATGCCGAATTTATCTTCCAGCATATCTTTTAAAGCCACGCCGCCGCGAAAAGTCGGCAGGTTTTCCAGGTCGCCGATAATCCCGCGCGGATAATCGGCAGGGCCGGGAAAGCTGAAGCTGATGGCAACAGGATTCTCGTCCAGCGCACTTTTGACATTGCTGAAGCCGGAGATGATCTTATTCAGTACCTCATCGAGGGTGGCTCCTTTGGATTTTAGCCGGTGCGGCTCGAACATTTCTTCCCCGCCCCGGACGGCGTTGAAGACGAAATTTGTACCACCGGCGTCCAGAGTCATGACGATGCGATGATCATTTTTAAGATCCATGGTCAGTCAATTTGAGGCAAAGTTAAAAATTGAAATGGCATAGGGCATAGAGCTATGAGCATAGGGCATTAAATTTTTTTCTATCCGGGTATATTTTAAAATTTCATGTATGCCCTACGCCCTCAGTGCGCCTCCAACCAATTTTCACCTGCATTAATATCTACTTCGACGGGGACTGTCAGGGGAACAGCATGTACCATCATTTCCCTGATGATTGGTTTTACTTTTTCCAGCTCCGGCCGGTGCACATCGAACACCAATTCGTCATGGACCTGGAGTATCATCCTGCTTTTGAGGTTCAGCCTGTTGAATTCATTATGAATATTGATCATGGCGATCTTGATCATATCGGCGGAAGAGCCCTGTATCGGGGCGTTGATGGCGTTGCGCTCTGCGAAACCACGGACGACGCCATTTCCTGAATTAATATCGCGGATATGCCGGCGCCTGCCCATGAATGTTTCGACGTAGCCATGCTCCCGTGCAAAGGCGATGGTCTTATCCATGTATTGCCTGATCCCCGGGTACTGCCTGAAGTATGCATCTATGATATCGGCGGCCTCCCGGCGCGGGATGTTAAGTCTTTCCGACAGGCCGAATGCCGAGATCCCGTAAATAATTCCGAAGTTGACGGTTTTAGCTTTCCTTCTCATTTCAGGGGTGATTTCCTTCAACGGGATCCCGTACACCCTGGCGGCCGTGGCAGCATGGATATCCAGGCCTTTGCGGAATGCTTCTATCATATTCGGATCTTCGCTGAGCTCTGCAATGATCCTTAGTTCGATCTGCGAGTAGTCGGCCGACAGCAGGATATAATCTTTGTTCCGCGGCACAAAGGCTTTGCGGATCTCCCGGCCCCTTTCGGTCCGGATCGGAATGTTCTGCAGGTTGGGATTGTTGGAGCTCAGTCTTCCCGTTGAAGCCACAGCCTGGTTGTAGGAGGTGTGGATCCTCCGGTCGCGGGGGCTGATCAGTTCCGGAAGGGTATCGACATAAGTCGATTTCAGCTTGGTAAGCGAACGGTAATCAAGGATAAGCTGGATGATCGGGTGCCGGAACAGAAGTTTGACCAGCACTTCTTCACCGGTGGAATATTGTTTTGTGGCGGTCCTGGAAGGATTATCCGTCACTTTCAGTTTCTCGAACAGAATCTCACCGAGTTGTTTGGGAGATGATATATTGAATGATTGCCCCGCCTGTTCAAATATCTGCTTTTCCACTTCGGTTATTTCTTTTCCGAGCTGGACTGAATAATCCTTCAGCGCTGTCTATATCGATCATCACTCCCTCGGCTTCCATGGAAGCCAGAACAGGGACCAGCGGAATTTCGATCTCATCAAAGAGCTTGCGAAGGCCAGCCTTATCGAGCAGTGGTTCGAACTTTTGCCGCAGCTGAAGGGTGATATCGGCATCCTCGCAGGAATATTCTGAAAGCAGGTCAGGCATGACAGACCGCATGGTAAGCTGGTTTTTGCCTTTTTTCCCGATGAGTTCATCGATATGGATCGTTTTATAATTGAGATAGGTCTCGGCCAGGTAATCCATATTATGGCGCATATCGGGCTCGAGCAGGTAATGTGCCAGCATGGTGTCGAACAGCTTTCCTTTAACATCCACCTCGTACCATTTCAGGATGGCAATATCAAATTTCATGTTCTGGCCGGTTTTAGAGATTTTCTCATCCTCTAAAAAAGGCTTGAACTGTTTGACAATATCAAGGGTCGGCTGGTATTGCTCAGGCATGATGACAAAGAAGGCTTCCTTTGGTTTGAATGCAAAGGAAATCCCGACAAGCTCCGAATTGTTGGGATCAAGGCCGGTGGTTTCCGTGTCGAAACAGAATGATTTTTCCTTCTTCAATCGATCGGCAAGCTCCTTTCGCTTTTCATCAGTATCTACGAGATGATATTCAGGTTTAATATCCTTAACCCGGGACTCCATCCCTTGGGATGGAGTCCCGCCGTTCGTCCCGTTTTCATCGCTTGCCAGGGTGCTGAAGAGATCATGCTGCTGCGGGCGGGCAGGTTGGGTGCCGGTAGGCTGGGGTTCTTCCTGACCGGACAGATCCGTAAAGACCCTTTTGGCGAAGGTGCGAAATTCAAGTTCATTGAAAAGTTCCTTCAGGGCTTCCCTGTCGGGATCCTCAAGGATCAGCCTGTGCTTCTTCAAATTCGACAGGGACATCCAGCACAATGGTGGCCAGTTTCTTGGAAAGAAGCCCCTGGTCAGCGAAAGCTTCCACATTTTCTTTCATCTTTCCCTGCAGCTTATCCGTGTTAGCCAGCAGGTTCTCGATGCTGCCGAATTGCTGGACCAGCTCGATGGCCCTTTTCTCGCCGATACCGGGAATTCCCGGGATATTATCCGATGCATCGCCCCACAGGCCGAGGATATCGATCAGCTGTTCCGGCCGTTTAATCTGGTAGCGATTGCAGACTTCTTCAACACCGAGTATCTCCCATTTATTTCCCATGCGGGGCGGTTTGTAAATGAATATTTTATCACCGACAAGCTGGCCAAAATCCTTATCGGATGTAACCATATACGTCATGAAATCCTTTTTAGCAGCCTTCATGGCAAGAGTGCCGATAATATCATCAGCCTCATAGCCTTCCAGTTCAATGATCGGGATATTAAAACCTTCTATCAGGCGGCGGATATATGGGAGAGAGGTAACGATGTCTTCAGGGATGGATTCCCGGTGGGCTTTATAAGCAGCGAATTCAGCTTCCCGCAGGGTAGGGGCGAAGGAGTCGAAAGCGATGCCGATATAATGAGGCTTTTCATTCTGGAGGATATCGTAAAGCGTATTGGCAAATCCCAGGATAGCCGAAGTATTCAGCCCTTTTGAATTGATCCGTGGATTTTTATTCAGGGCGAAATAAGCCCGGTAGATCAGGGCCATGGCGTCGAGGAGGAAAAGTTTGTTTTCCATGAAGGGGATTTATTTTAAAAGTCGTCAGTCGTCAGTCGTCAGTCGTGTAAAAGTACCTAATATTCAGTCAGCACTGACCAAATTCGCGTAAATCCGCCGTATTCGGGTAAATTCGCGTGCCATTGCAATATATCAAATATGGCCTGTTATCAGACTTAAAGAAAATGACAATTCATTTCGCCCAGCTCACACTGGCGGACTTTACATCCTGCGAATTGCCGCCAGCCATGATGATGAATTCACCTGGCTCCCAGTCATATTTGAGATCATAATTATAAAATTTCAGGTCCTCCGGGGTAATAGTGAAAGAGACCGTCCGGGATTCACCGGCTCTCAGGAATACTTTTTGGAAGCCTTTCAGCTCTTTCACCGGCCGGGTGATGCTTCCCACAAGGTCCCTGATATAAAGCTGGACCACTTCAGCTCCGTCAAATTTGCCGGAATTGGTAAGGCTGATGCTGGCAGTCAGGGTCTGATTCCCCGTCAGGTGTGTTTTATCGAGGTACAAGATCTCCATAAGTAAAGTTCGTATAGCTCAGGCCAAATCCGAAGGGATAAAGCGGATCGTTGGAAACGTCGAGGTAACCGGACTGGTATTTCTGGAACCATTTACCTTCCGGCTTCGGTCGCCCGGTATTTTTATGGTTGTAATATATTGGTATTTGCCCGACATTCTGCGGGAAAGTAACAGGTAGTTTACCGGAAGGATTGACCTTGCCGAAAATGACGTCCGCGATTGCATTACCGGCCTGGGTGCCGCCAAACCATACATTCAGGATGGCGGGGATGTTTTGCTGTTCCCATTTCAGGACCAGCGGCCTGCCGGTGAAAAGAACGAGGACTACCGGCTTTCCTGTTTTCAGCAATGCTTTCCCGGTCATTTCCGCTGCTTCCCCCATGACAGCCACCATCATGCTTGAAAAAAAACATATATACTAAATCACTCACTCAACAATCAAATACATGAAATCTGCATCAATGCTTCTTTCGTGCTGCTGAAGAACGAAAATATAATTTTTACACTATAAAATGGAAACAAAAGCATATGTCTTTTTAAATACAATTCTGAATGTCGTAATTTAGCAAGGAAGTATGACAATACATAAAGGTATAAGAAAATTATGCATAAAGATACAGCCATAAATATGTTTGAAGCAGCAAAAACCTATTGTGAAGAATATTGCCAGGATGAACTTGAATGGGTAACTTCCGTAAGTCCGGATACATTTAAGAACCTCAAATCAAAGCAGTTTCTTTATAATTATTGTCAGGTTGTATATCGCAGTGGCTTCAAAGCGTCAACAATTGAGGCGCACTTTCCGGATTTAAAAATCGCTTTCAAAAATTTTGATTTAGAAATACTTGCAAGAATGAGATCCATCAAACCAGTACTTGCAGTATTTAATAATGAAACGAAGGCTAAATCTTTCCTGGGAGGTTGTAAGATGATTGCTGAAGAAGGATTTCCGACGTTCAAAAAACGCTTGAAGAAAGAAGGCATCGACAAGCTTGAGCAATTACCTGGTATTGGACCAATTACGAAAGCCCATCTGGCAAAAAATATAGGCTTAGAAGATATTCCTAAACCTGATATCTGGCTTGTTCGTGCTGCAGACAAATGCTCATCGACGGTTGATGAACTTGTTGCTTTCATTAGTGAAAAATACGGGATGTCCCACCATGTCGTAGATGTAATTTTATGGCGGTATGGCGCCGACAAAGATCTTGGGTTGTGAGATTCAGATTTGAAAATAAAAACCTTCCAGTTTCTATTACATAAAAAGCATTATCATCGAACACTTTATGGAATTTATCAACTTGTTGGAAATTTTAAGCAGATCATAGTTGATTTTCCGGTTCAGATTAGTATTTTTGACTAAAATAGTCAACGCTGAATATGTCAACAGAAAACATCAGAGAGAAACTCAGAAATTTGAGGGAAGACAACAAACTTCCTCTCAGAAAAGTGGCGGCAATCATTGACATTGATGTAGCCATTCTTAGCAAAATGGAAAGAGGGGAAAGACGATTGAGCCGAGAAGTCGTTCTTAAGCTTGCTAAACTTTATAATTACGACCTTGATGAACTTTTGGTACTTTTTCTGAGCGATAAGGTTGTGTATGAAATCGGTGATGAAGATTTAGCTTTAAAAGCATTGGCTGTAGCTGAAAAGCAAATAAAATATCAAATTTCAAGGAAGAAGCAATGAAAACCGAAACAAAAACATCAGAAACATTAAGGACTTTACAGGACTTCCTGACGAAGTTATTCCAATTTGACAGCGCTGATCTTGATTTTGGTATTTATAAAATTCTTCATTATAAAATAGCTGAAATTGAGGAATTTATAACCCAACTTTTAACCGAAAAGGTCAGGGAACAACTAAATATACTGGCTTCCGTAGAAAGCGAAAATCTAAGTAAACAAGTTCAGGAACTTGAAAAATCTTCCGAAATAAGCAAATACCTTGAAGCAGTTAAGAAGGATGATACCGGCAGGATTTCTTTTTATGAAGAGGATTTTAAAGCTGAAATTGATCATTATAAATCCTTAAAGGCACAACTTGAGCACCAGATAAGCACCAGCGATGCCGAGCCTCTTATTTATAACCACCTGACCATATTTTTTAACCGTTATTACGACAAAGGCGACTTCATCAGCAAGAGAAGGTACGGCAAATCAGATAAGTATGTTGTACCTTACAATGGAGAAGAAACTTACTTCCACTGGGCAAACGCCGACCAGTATTATATCAAAAGCAGCGAGCTTTTCAGGAAGTATTCCTTCCGTGTTACCTCGCCAACCGGGTATTATAATGTTCATTTCAAACTGCGCGAAACACAGGAGGAAAACGGAAACGCGAAGAGTGAGAATAATAAGTACTTCGTTATTACTGAAAATCCTGTAGAAACAAGTGAAGAGGAAATAAATATTTTCTTTGAATACCGCGCTTTGACAAACGGTGAGAAGGAAGGCAAAGGGAAAAACCAGGAAGAACTCAACGAATATGCTCTTACCGTTATTATGAAATCGTTAGGGAAACACACTGTGCTGGCAGAACTCAATAAAACCGTAAATGAAAAAACCAAACTGGCGCTTGAGCTATACCGTTATTCAGCTCGAAATAATTATGATTTTTTCATTCACAAAGACCTGAAAGGTTTCCTGAACCGCGAACTTGATTTCTATATTAAAAGCGAATTGCTGAAACTCGACGATCTGACTGTTTTTGACACTGTAACCCATTATGAAAAGATCAAGCTCCAGTTCAATATCATCAAGACCTTTAAAAACATAGCTTCTACCATTATCGATTTCATCAGCCAGGTTGAAGACTTTCAGAAAAAGCTCTGGGAAAAGAAAAAGTTTGTCATTAATACTCATTATGTCATCACACTCGACAAATTAGCTTCTTTTACTACCCCGGAATTTACCGAAGAAATCCTTGCTGAAGTCTTGAAAAACGAAAAGCAACTGGAAGAATGGAAAACCCTGTTCGGCGAAAACATTCTCAGTAAATTGGGAGAGCTAAAACCGGAGGATATTAAAAATGAAGATGGAAGTTATAAAAAGCTACCCATTGATACAGTGCATTTTACTGATGATTTGAAGTGGAAGCTTATTTGTAAAATATCAGCAAGTAATAATCTTGAGGATATAAGCGATGGTTTGGTAATTCATTCTGACAACTATCATGGCTTACAAACTATTCAAGAAAAATACCAAGGATTAATTAAAATTGAATACATTGATCCACCGTACAATACAAATGCAAGTGAAATTATTTATAAAAATAGTTATAAAAACTCCTGTTGGATAACGCTTATATCTGACAGACTTAGGTTAGGGCGACAATTATTGAAAGAAGATGGTAACTTCTGTGTAACAATCGATGATGTTCAGATGAAAGAACTATCTATTTTGATACATAATGAGTTTGGAACAAATAATATTAGTGGTGTCATTGTTATTAGGATTAATCCTTCAGGGAGACCAACCGAAGCAGGATTAGCAATTGCTCATGAGTATGCAATATTTGCAAAAAACACTGAAAAGTCGATTATTAAAAAATTACCCAGAACAGAAAATCAACTCAAACGCTATAATGAAAAAGATAGTGAGAGTTTATTTGAATGGAGAAACTTTAGAAGAGAAGGATCTAACTCAAATAGAGAAGATGGCAAACGGCAATGGTACCCTGTTTATGCGGACATTATAACAGGTACGATTAGCATACCAGAGATGAAATGGGAAGAAGAAAACGAGTTATGGAAAATCGAAGAAAAAAGTCTACCAAGTGAAACAATAGTTTATCCCATTAATGAAAATGGAATAGAGAAAAATTGGAGATGGAGTGAAGAAAATGTTAGAAATGACTATAGTCAATTCCAATGTAGGATCAGTAAAGATAAAACAATTCAAATATATTATAAATATAGACCCAATACTGAAGGGATTACACCACTTACATTTTGGTCAGATGCCAAATATTCTGCAACTGAGCATGGTACAAAAACACTTAAAGACCTTTTTGGCACCAGTAAATTCTCATATCCAAAATCAATCTGGGCAGTTAAGGATTGCCTATACATTATGGGAGCTGATAGAGAAAGTACAATATTAGATTATTTTCCGGGCTCTGGAAGAACATTCCATGCTGCTTTATTACTCAATCGAGATGATGAAGGTAAAAGAAAAACTATTTTGATTGAACAGGCAAATTATGTTTATAACACCATAATCCCCCGCATAAAAAAGTTGCCTACTCCTTTGACTGGAGGAAGGCCAACCTCAAAGCGAGAACGGTCTTGGCATTTTCTTCAAATACCAGCGCCTGGAGCAGTACGAGGAAAGCCTTGAGAATATTGCTTTTAATGCCCAAATTGATACCATGCAGGCCCAGTTGCATTTTACCGATTACGTCCCCAAGTATTTTCTGCAATTTGAGACTTCCGGAAGTAAGGAATTCCTGAATCTCAATGCGTTCAGAAATCCCTTTGCTTATTCACTGAAAGTATTCGACAGTTATAATTATACAGAGCAAATAGTTGATGTGGTGGAAACCTTCAACTACCTTATCGGCTTACATGTAAGCAGTTATAAAAAAACGGAACATCAGAAACGTGATTACCTGTTTGTAACCGGAACTGACCGCCAGAACCGGAAAATCGTCGTTGTGTGGCGGGATGTTACTGAAATTGATTATGCCGGTGACCGTGATTTTATAACTCAGGCTTTGAAAGAAACCGGCTACGATCTGTTATATGTGAATAACAAGTGCCATTGAAGGAGCCATGATGATTGAAGAAGTGTTTAAAAACAGAATGAATTAAACGATGAATTTAGAAAAGAATCTAGTTTTCAACAAATTCTTCCTTTATCTTATAGGTTACAAAGAGTTTGACAGTTTGCGGGAAGATTTTAATCAAACTCCTGAAGGCTTCGATGCAGCAGGTAACAGCTATATGCTGCATGCATTGCTTGGCAAAGAGATCAATATGCCTGAGTATGAACTGAAGCGTTATGATGAAGCTATCAAAGGGTATGAAGACTAATTGAAAACGAACCGCAACGAAACCGATTTCAGCCTGAAATACTTTCAATACCTGGCTATTCTTTTCTCGGAATACTATTTTGAAAAATTGGCTTTAAGCAAGGTCCAACTGCTTCAGGAATTGAACGGATATGCAGATGATTATTGTGCTGAAGCGAATATTAATGCAATAAGTTTTGAAGAAACCGACCTTCAGAAGCTTGCTTACTGGATGGCAACAGGAAGCGGAAAAACGCTGTTGATGCACATCAACTACTGGTAGATGACGAAACATTTTCCCAACTGGGAAAATATATCCTGATTACTCCCAACGCAGGCTTGAGCCGGCAACATTTTGAAGAGTTGCACCTGAGTGGAATCCTTTGTAAACAATACAACGGAGCGATGAGAGTTTGAAGACCTGGAAAGGTGAAGTGCTGATTATTGAAGTGACCAAACTTACCGGTGAAAAAAAAGGAGAAGGTGTCAGTGTTGATGTTTCCTACTTCAGTGAAACTAATAATCTGGTTTTTATTGACGAAGGCCATAAAGGGCAAAGCAGTGAAGAAAAAACTTGGAAAAAGCTTCGGGAAGCACTGGCTAAAGAAGGATTCATTTTTGAATACCGGCTGCTTTCGGGTAAGTAATATGGAAAAACACAGGCTTTCTTTTAGAAGAATAGAGTAAAGCCATCATTTTTGATTACAGTTACCGCTACTTTTATTCTGATGGTTACGTGAAGGATTTTTATAGTGAGATTTGAACTTTAAAAGATTACAATGAAGCTCAGAACTAACATTGTTCTTACTGCAGGCTTGCTTACGTATTATGAGCAACTTGAACTATTTGAACAAGATAGTGAAAATTTAAAGGAATATAAAATTGAAAAACCTCTTTGGATATTTGTAGGAAGTAAGGTTGTAGGGAGAAGTGATAGCGAAGAAAATGTTCAACAGACCTTGGATGTTGTCAATATCCTTATTTTCCTGGATTGGGTTTTGACCAACACTACCTGGTTTAAATAGAAATTGAGTTTGCTTTCCTGGGAGCTTGCCGTGTTGTCCAAAGGCAATGATATTTTGAATGACCGCTTTTATTATGTAAGGCTAGTGTTATATCGGCTGAAAAGATTTTAAGTAAAATTTTTAATGGAAGCGGATCTTCTATTTATTTGAAATTAAACTGCAGAAGGAGAAATAGCCTTAGTAGCCGGTAATAGCTAACAATTATTCGGAATAATTATTTGGTGGATGTAAAATGGTTAAAAAGTAAAATTAAAGAGGCTTTACCTGGTACGAAGTAAAACGTGGCTGATATTTTAAAAGCGAATTGATCAGCTGAATGAAAACATTACAGATTAACATGGTCATTGGGTTGAAAGTTTTATTGAAGGATTAATAGTTGTGAGTTAGCAATATCGGATTGTGAAATATGGGAGCTTCGAAGGCCCTGCAAATTATCCAGCTCTTCGGAAGAGGACTTTGTTTTTAGGGTAAAACAAATCCGGAAAAAGACATACCAGCTGATCAAGAAAAAGCTTTATAATATTTTCAATTTTTGAATGAATGCCAATCACTGAAAGCCTTTTTAATAACAGTTTATGAATTAATATCCCGGAATATGTTGAATTTTGATAAGATTTAACAGAAAAGATGACTGGATAACAAAATTTTACTTTTAAAACTTCATAAATTTTCGGTTTAAAAAAAATGGTTACTTTAAAATATATTCCATAAATTGCTCAAAGATTTACAATTGATCTCAGGCCAAAGTTACCTTTACAAGTGCAATGACATCCGCATTAGCGGATGCTCAGGCTGACTATAATCTGGAAATAAATCCGCTCACAAATCCTTTTTTTTAATACTAATCGACTGGCATAGCCCTTACTTTTATTAAATACCCACAGATATTACGAGGCTATTTTAATCTTGTAATTGAACAAGAAGTACTCAAAGAATTAATAGCCAGTACAATTATCAATTATGGATAATCGAACAAATTTGATTCAAAAGAATTTAAATAAAGCAAAACTGAACCGCTATGAACAAATGTCTGAAGATGATGAGAAAACATAATGAGACATTGAGAAGAAACATCTGACAAATAATTTAAACTCAATTACTCAATTCTTCATTATTTCCTGAACTTTTCCCCGAAGACCAAAAATTAATTTTAAAAGTGCCTGAAAAGATGGTACAGGAGTCATCAATCGAAAGAAGAAATAGAGAACTTTTATAAAAATGAGCACAAATGAATTTCGACTATTCATTTTGACAATCACCTTTATTCTCCAATTGCTTCATTCAGCAAGGGAATATATTTTGAAGAAATAAAATTGTTTTGTAAAACTGAAAAAGTGAAACTGAATTGATTAAGATCTAAGAACTTATCTTTTGTTAAAAACCAATGAATTAGTTGGAAGAGAGATTTGTATTAAGTAATTATTCAAAGTAAAGGAATTGGATTTCTTTGTTGAAACAGTTTCATTTTACCCCAATTTCATCAATGCATAAAGAGGAAAAATATTATGAATATCATTTTCATTGACCCTAAAGGATATTGATGCTAGGAAATGTTAATGATGAGAAAGTTAGATTTTGGACACAGAGTATCAATGAATTTCAAGATGCTTTAAGGATCAAACTGGTTGAAGAAGGAAAAACATGACCTTGAATCTTTATGCTAAGATTTCTATCTATAACTGAATACAGTAGAAGCAACAAAACTTTGGTAAGGATAATGTATACAAAACTGATTTTAAGGGAAGTGATATTTTCATTTTGGAGCATAACAAGAACTATTTAAATGAACTGTTTGAAGGCATGATCTAATCTTAATTATCGAATGTAAATTAATATTCAAAAAGAGATATTAACCACTGAAAGATCAATAACGATGGAAAAACTAATTGCATGTTGCGGACTTAACTGTGCTGAATGCGAGGTCAGGATAGCAACTCTTGCGAACGATGACAAACTATGTGCATAGACAGTCGAAAAATGGAAAACCCAGTTTGGCACCCCTGATATTTCCGTTGAATCCATTAATTGCACCGGGTGAATGGAGCTCGGTGTCAAACTGTCTCACTGTGCAGAATGCCAGGTGAGGAAATGCGTCATATCACGAGGTTACCGGACATGTGCAGATTGCGAAAAGCTTGATAATTGTGAAATTGTAAGCCAGATCCATAAATTCGCACCGTTTGCACTGGAAAATCTAAAAGCTCTGAATTGAAAATTGTATATCTGTTCCGGAATACCTTATACAGTGTGCTCTTGAGATGGAATAAGAGATATAAAAGAATGAAAAACAAATTTGAGTTTAGCAGTATGTTCCTCATGCCTGTGGGTTTTTATTAAGTGTTTGCTTACTGACTAAATAATGCATTATTTTGATTATCTTAGAAGCCTGATGAAAGAAGTAACTACAAAAAAAAATGCAAAAAGCATTCGTAACAACTTTTCCAATGGAAGCGTCGGCGAATTCCTAACCGATAACAAAGAGAACGGTTCCAACCTTTCCTTTGTAACCGCCTATTTTACAATTTACGCTTATGAAAAACTTAAACCTCAGCTTGACAATGTAAAATCCTTTAAATTGCTATTTGGTGAACCACGATTTATTAAAAATGTATCATGACTAATTAAAAGAATTGAAAAAACTCTACCTGAATTCATTCTGCACAAATCGCCTATAAATTATGGAAGAACAAATGAACCTGAATAATAATGACCCGGAATGGGAAAATGACATAGAAATTGAACAAGTTGATGAGTCAGTGAGGTTAATGGAAAAACCTTTTGATCCTACGAAAATAAATATTGAAACAAAAACTCCTTCATTGGATACTTTAATAAAAAGGATTCAAAGCAATACTGTTGCTATGAATACAGAAGAGTATTTCCAAAGGAAAGATGATTTATGGGATGTAGTCAAACAAAGTAGATTGATTGAATCCATTTTAATAAGATTTCCATTACCAGCTTTTTTCTTCGATGCCACAAAAGAAAACTATTGGCTGATTGTAGACGGTTTGCAACGCTTGAGTTCTATTAGAAATTTCTGTGTCAACAAGAATCTAAAACTTACCAATCTCGAATTTCTCACACAACTTGATGGAAAAGGTTGGGATGATTTGCCGCATGATCTGCAGCGATTAATAGAAGAATCGCAGGTTGTAATTTATAAAATTTTACCCGGGACACCTACCGATGTAAAGTTCAATATTTTCAAAAGAATTAATACTGGCGGATTGATCCTCGAACCACAAGAAATCCGACATGCTTTATTCCAGGGTACACCTGCCATATTTATCGCAGAATTAGCAAAAAATGAGGCATTTATTAAAAGCTACGGGAAATAAAATTAAAACCCATCGGATGCTCGACAGAGATTTTGCCAACCGCTTTCTTGCTTTCTATCTTTTCGGCCACGAAAGTTACCAACCAGACCTCGATACGTTTATGAGCAAAGCAATGGCCGCTCTAAATACTTTGAAACAGGATCAATTAGATAAAATTAAAGTTGATTTTTCAAAATCGATGACTCTTGCCTACAATATATTTAAAAAAGAGGCATTTAGAAAAGTGAGAGGTTCATATAGTAGATTACCTCCAATAAATAAGGCCTTATTTGATGCACTATCTGCTCAATTTGCACGTATTTCTGATGATCAGCGGGAATTATTGAAAGTTAATAGAATAGCCTTTAAGAGAGCTCTTATCGACAAATTAGCTCATGATGAAATTTTTTTCGCCGCAGTTACAAGTTCAACTGGTGATAAAAATAAAACTCTATATCGGCACAGTGAAATAATTCAGTTAATAAAACTTCATACCATGTAATTATGATTGAATCAATTGAAATCAAGAACTTTAAGTCAATAAAAAGCAAGTATTTCCCTTTACGGCATCTTAATATTCTGTTAGGATTGAATGGTATGGGAAAATCATCATTTATCCAGAATCTTTTAGTGTTCCGCCAATCTAAAAATATTGCTAACGGCGAATTAAGTTTAAATGGTGAATACACTAAAATCGGCACAACCAAGGATGCACTTTATCAATACTCAAAGAAATCTCCTTTTTCAACACATATTAAATTTTCCGATAGTGATGAAATTAATTTCTCTTTTGATTATACAATTGATGCGGATATATTCAGAATATTGAAATTCAAGAAAGATTTCTTTGAGGACATTCTTCTTGAGAACATACTTAATAATGAATCTTTATTTAATAATAATTTTCAATACCTCAATGCTAACAGGCAAGAACCAAACTCACTGACATTAAAAAACTATTCCCAAGTAGTAGAACTAAAAAATATTGGAAACAGAGGTGAATTTACTGCCCATTACATTGAAGCTTTCGGTAACGATGAAATAGAAATAGAGGCATTACTTCATCCAAGCTCAAAAACAAAAGATGAAGTCACAAATGAAGAAATAATTGTAAAAACTTTAATTAACCAACTTAATCTTTGGATGGGCGAAATTTCACCAAATGTCAATATTCGTACGACAGAGGTTTCGTCTGAAAATGTTTTGCTGGAATATGTTTTCAAACAACCCAATCTTGGAAATACCAACCGTTTTAAGGCTGAAAACGTTGGATTTGGCATTACGTATGTTTTACCAGTTGTCTTAGCTTTATTAAAATCAAAACCTGGCGATTTACTGATTATTGAAAATCCCGAATCACATATTCATCCTCGCGGACAGGTAATATTAGGCAGGTTAATGTCAATTGCTGCCATGAGCGGAGTGCAGATTATTGTTGAAACGCACAGTGACCATATTATTAACGGCATCAGGGTCGCCGTTAAAGAGAATTTAATAGCCAAGAATAAAGCATTGATATACTATTTTGAAAAAGTCATTGAATCAGATGAGCAGTACTCTAAAATCACGAATATAGAAATTGATGAAAAAGGAGAATTAAGTGAGTACCCCAAAGATATGCTTGACGAATGGAATGATCAACTGATGAAACTCCTTTAAGTATGAATGTTGCATTCAATGAAATTTCTTTTCGCCCTTTTTTCAGATCAAGTAGTGACTTGAAAGGTGCATTTTTAACAATGTTGGTTACTTATAAAAGACTCAAAGAAGAATATTCTATTGATAGTTTGATTTTCCCAAGTAATATTGCAGAAATACAAGTTTTGCCTGAGAAAACTATCTATCAATGGATTAATGAATTACAAGGGCTGGAAAAACAACAAATTATTAACATTATCAGACGACCCTTTAGCAATGATGTTCTTGAGGATTTGGCAGAAGAAATTGATGCGTATACTCTTGAAAACGAAGAACTTGAAATTGAAGAATCTTATTGTGTCGGACTTGGTTTAGCTTATATTCAACAGACTGCAAGTATAAGTTTAAATTCTCATTCTTTTTGGTGCAATAACGAAATTGATATTTACAAGACTGATTCTGAAACATTAGCGCAAACTACCGTAACGATTCATAACATTGCTGATTTTGATTTAATCAGTAAGACATTAAAAGGATTTTTAGAATCGAACAAGGTAGTTGTATTAGAAGAAACAGAATTAAACCCTGATGAAAAATCTGTACATTTAAGGGACGACCACGGAAAAGATATTTTACAAGCTTTCGCCGAAAGAATATTACAATCGGGATTTGTTATTTCTGTTATTAATTCTCTTCCAAATAACAGAAGGACAAACAGATTTATCCGAAGAACATTTTCAGATGGAAAAATTGAAATTGTGCTTCATTGGGAGGATGCCGGCTATGGCATGGTTATTCAATCAACCGGAAGGAATTATCACGAAACAATAGTCATTGCTAAATTATTAAGAGAGAGGTTTGACCGATAAAAGTAAAGTTAGTTATTGAATAGGATTCTCTTAGATAGAATGGGAAATACAAAAAGACCCGGAAATCTCCACTTTAGAAGTGTCCTAATTTTGGGAGGACCTTATTTATTAATTAACTCTAATTTTAAATGACCGAAGTTCGCGGAAGCTTACAGTTTAAAGTTAAGGCAAAACCACTGTAATTTCACAATAAGATAAAGAAAAATTGTTAATTTCTCAAGATATCAGATCGTTGATAAATCCTTCTTAAAAAGTCGCTTCTTTTTCCTATTTTTGGCCAAAATTTTAATCAATCCGTTATTTTTCTATCTTCTTCATTGCCAGTTAACGGGTAACGGGAAGATGGGGGAACATCAAGTCGATCATCATTAAACATTAAGATAAATGAGGGCCATGGCATCGAGGAGGAAGAGTCTGTTCTGCATAGATGGGATTTATTTTGAAAGTCGCAGTCGCCAGTCGTCAACCTGCAGATACACAAGATTTTGCTTATCTACAGGTCAAATTCTGTCTTCTCGTAAAATTACAGTAAAAATTGACGCCTGAGACGATTCCGCGTAAATACGCTCATTTCACCCGGTTCAGCAATAAGATTAAAAATGTGGCTTGAAAGGTTCGGTAAATTTATCTACTTTTACGCTGAACTCAACCTTCAACATTCAGAATTTAACATAAACAGGTATGCCCAGGAAGAAGAGTAAAGTTGCCAAGATTTTTGTTCTGGATACTTCCGTCATTCTTTACAACCACAATGCCATATACAGTTTTGAAGACAATGACATTGCCATTCCGATCACTGTCCTTGAAGAACTTGACAATTTCAAGAAAGGAAATGATACCAAGAATTTTGAGGCACGGGAGTTTATCAGGATCATGGACCGGTTATCTTCAAACCACTCGCTGACAAACTGGATAGAGATTGACCGTCAGGACGCCGGGTGTTTCAGGGTGATCATGAATGAGAATGATAGTCCGATTGATGCCCGTTCCATATTCGACGGCAACAAGCCTGATCACCGTATCCTCAACGCGGCAATGGTCATGCAGGAGGAACACCCGCAACGTCCGGTCATACTGGTTACCAAGGATATTAACCTGCGCCTGAAAGCCAAATCTCTCGACATCCAGGCAGAGGATTTTGAAACTGGAAAGATCCAGGACCTGGAATCGCTTTATCCCGGGAAATCTACGATTGAAGGGGTAGACAAAGTTATCATCGATAAGCTCTATGCCGAAGGCCTGATTGACCCGATGGATCTCGGCCTTGAAAGCCCGATACCGAATCATTATTTTATTCTTAAAAATGGCAACTCATCGGCGCTTGCATTTTTTAATCCTCTCCTGGGGAAGCTGGAAAGGGTCGAAAAAACGCAGGCATACAAGATCACGCCGCGCAATGCCGAACAGGTGTTTGCCCTGCATGCCATCCGCAATCCGCGGGTGAAGCTGGTTACCCTCCAGGGGGTTGCGGGGACGGGAAAAACCCTGCTGGCGCTGGCAGGAGCGCTTGATCAGAAAAAGAACTATAAGCAGATATATCTTGCCCGGCCCATTGTACCGCTGAGCAACAAAGATATCGGTTACCTGCCCGGTGATATCAAGGATAAGCTGAGCCCATACATGGAGCCGCTTTATGATAACCTGAAATTCATACAGAACCAGTACAGCGAAAGCGACAAGGAATTCAAGAAGATCTCCGATGCGCTGGAAAGCGAAAAGCTGGTTATTACGCCGCTCGCATATATCAGGGGCAGAAGCATTTCCAATGTTTTCTTTATTGTGGATGAAGCGCAGAACCTGACTCCGCACGAGGTTAAAACTATCATCACGCGAGCTGGGGAAAACACCAAGATCATTTTTACCGGCGATATATACCAGATCGATACCCCTTATCTTGACGCGCAGAGCAACGGGCTGTCGTACCTGATCGACAAGATCAAGTATCACCCGATCTATGCTCATGTCAGGCTGGAAAAGGGGGAAAGAAGCGAGCTGGCTAACCTGGCAAATGACTTACTATAAAAGTTTTAAGTTCCAGGCTAAGTTGCTCCGCCAATGGGTGTGGTAAGCTTTTCGTCAGTTGGATCGGAGAGGTAGACTAGGGAGTGGAGCATAAAATCTGTGAAATCTGTGAGAAAAAATTCCACTCTACGGGTCATTGCGGTAATCTTTGTGTTGATACTTATTTCGGTTAGTTGTAAGGGCCCGGTGCCTAAAGAAAAACCTTCGGAGAGCCCCGCTTCAGTGACGTCTAAAATCAATATCCCGTCATTTAATGCCGATTCTGCATTGAGGTATGTCAAAATTCAGACGGATTTCGGTGCGAGGGTTCCCGGGAGCAATGCGCACACTGCATGCGCTTCCTGGCTGAATAGCAAACTGTTGTCCTTTACGCCTTATGTTACCCGGCAGGATTTTAAATGCCGGGTTTATAGCGGAACGGTTTTTACGGGTGAGAACCTCATCGCATCTTTCAACCCGGATAAGAAAGCGCGTATTATGCTTTGCTCACACTGGGATTCACGTCCTTTTGCCGATCATGACAAGGATCTTTCACGGCGCAGGGAGCCGGTTATGGGCGCCAACGACGGCGCCAGCGGAGTCGGGATCCTTCTTGAAATAGCCAGGATATTGAGGGATAACCATCCTGATATCGGCGTTGACATCATTTTTTTCGATATGGAAGATTACGGTCCACCGCAGGACAGCCAGTCTGGAGAGCACGATGAGGATTGGGGGCTTGGTTCGCAATACTGGTCGAAGAACCCGCACATTCCGAATTACCGGGCGAGGTTTGTCATTTTACTCGATATGGTCGGTGCTAAAGGAGCAAAATTTCTCAGGGAAGGATTTTCCATGTTTTATGCCCCCGATAAGGTCAATAAGGTATGGAAAATTGCCGCCGGCCTAGGCTACGGGGATTATTTCCCTGAAGAAAACGGGGGATATATCAATGATGACCATTATTTCATAAACGATATCCTGAAAGTCCCTGCCATCGATATCATCCATCTCGATCCTAATTCCTCCAACGGCAGCTTTTATGAATACTGGCACACCACCGGCGACACCTATGACAGGATCGATAAGGAAACGCTGCGGGTAGTGGGAGAGGTGCTTACAAAAGTTGTATTTATGGAAAAATAAAAGACGGCTCAAATGGAGCCGCCTTTTAAATAATAATATCGTCGATGATTCAACTTACACAATCCTTCTGAAACGGATTACAGCGAAGGAAAGGATCAGGAAGATACCGATGTAGAGTGCCCAGTCTGAAATGGGGGTAGTTGGAATGACAACATTTTCCTGGCAAGCGTCGAAAGTATAATATTTTCCATCCAAGAAACTGATTCCGCTCAAACCGCCCGCGCCGTTGTAATCAGCTCCGGCATGGTCAAAACGACCTACCAGCGCATATTTGATCCCGTCGCCTTTGTTCACGCCAACCGTTGCCGGGGTGCCACCGAAACCGCCGGCACCGCCAGATGCATCACCGGTGGTCCATTGCATGGTCGTGTAACTGAAAGCGACATTATTACCGACACCAATAAGCGGGTCAAACCCATCTGTGAAGATGAGCTCAAAAGTATTCCTGAGATCACCGTGCATTTGATAATAGCCGACATAATCCCAGATAACTATAACTGCTGTCGGTGTAATTTTCATCCAGACGCTTCCCAGGTTTCCTCCGCGTGTATCTACATCAGCCCAGAATGGAGCCAGCATCGGAAAACCTCCAATCGGGAAACCGCTGGAACTAAACGTGCTGTATGGGCCTCCGAATGAAACATTGCCATTGTTGTTGATGTAAAATGCAGATTCATTGGTCCCGTAAAAGCAGAATGTAAATGGTAAATCTATAGACAGTGTTGATCCGTCATCCGAATAGAAGCCGCTACCGCCGGTATAATCAGCCTGGAATGAAACCTGAGTAAAAGTTCCATCAAGCGGGACCTTAAGCGCAAGAATCCTCGTGCCCGGGTCTGTGGGCTGAATAGTGGAGATCGGTTCAACCGGATGAGCCTGTGGAGGTGCAGGAATCAATCCCTGCGCTTTCATTCTCCCGTATTCGGCGTCTTTGGATGTCACCTGGCCTAACGCATAATTGCCAATTAAGGCCAATGACAATAGCATTACAAATAAAAGATAGATTTTTTTCATATTCGTTTAATTTAAAGTTTATATTTTCAAATGGTAAGAAGTAAAAAGATCATCGGTTTACATTGCAAAATTAACATTCAATCTTTCAAAAGTCAATAGTTATGATGTACGAATGAACTTCATTCGTACATCTTTTAATACGGTTCATCGGTTTTCTTGATCAGATCAGTGCCCTGATCCATATTTCTGATGATAATAATCTATGAAAATAGACGTTTTTTCACGTTCCATAAAAATCTCTTCATCCTTTGGCACGCGCACATACCGGCAATCGATCCTGATGCCTTTGGCCTGGTTCAGCATCATGGGCGTTACGCGGAGATCATCAATGCTGTCAGCTTTATAGGCCGTTTTTACGATCCATTCATACATGAGAGAAGGATCATAAATTTCCAGAGGCTCGTAGCAGGTCGTATCGGGATTGCAGTTGCCTGCCCAGCTCTTATACTTTTTGATATCGCTGAATCTCACATCATTGAAATGATTATAAGGCCCGCCGATCAGATCCATGGGTATATTGATCTTAACCAGCCATTGGTCGTATTCGTCCCTGAGCAGCCCGGCCAGATCGAGGAAGCTGACAGCAAAGGCCGAACATCCGGAACCTTCTCCTTTGTACCTTGGCCAGAAAGCCCCGCCATATCTTGCACCGTGAGATCCAACGCTGTCAATGCCGGTTTTATAATCCTGAAAAAACCGGAGCAGCCTTATTGTAGCTTCATCGCTGATAAAAAAAGTCATGAAAGCAAGCCGGCCTTTACGCGAATATTTATCAGCTTTATTCTCGAGTTCTGCATTGGTCTCAAGCTCCCCTTCAATATCGGCGCCAAGAATAGCCAGTCCGTAGTGTTGTTTTAGTACCAGGTCTCTCTGCTCTTTTCGCGTAACCGTGCGCATGCCGCTGAAAATCGTTCCCGGAATAAGAGGCGACCGGAGCTCGATAAAAGCATGGCCGAGAATATATTTTTCCTTTTGAAAAATGTTATGTTTATAATTACTGAAATAGCTTTTATAGAGAGAATAAGGAGATGACCAGTCATACTGAACTTTTGACGGAATGATAAAGATGGTCAGTTCGTTCAGACCGGACGACAGAGAATCCGTGTTATCCGGATACTTAAGCGAAAATTTCTCAGGGTTATTTTGCGCCGATATTGAGGCAATAAGAAGGAATTGCGATATTATGAGGAAGAAGCGCCTGATCATTATGCGAAAGTAATACAATGATTTGTATTTGCTTCATTCCTGGAACATGTCCTAAAAAATCAGGGTAAAAACAGTTCCTTCTTCCGGTTTTGACCGAACGAGGATACTTCCTTTGTGCAGATGCATGATCTGGCGCGAAAGGCTCAGCCCGATGCCGTTACCGTTCTTTTTTGAAGTGAAAAATGGCATGAAGATCTTATCTATGATATCCGGCTTGATTCCTGTCCCATTGTCACTGATATCGATGACCACCCTGTTGTTGCTGCTGATCGTGGCAAGAATGCTGATCCTGGGATTTTCGACCTCTTTTACCGCGTCGATAGCGTTGAGCATGAGGTTGATGACCACCTGGTCGATCAGATCCGGATCTGCTGTGATCATGAGGTCAGGAGGAAAGATCTTGCTGGTGCAAATGATGCCCAGCTCGTCCATCTTCGGCTTAAGCAGCAGGTGGCAGCGGTCGAAAAGCTCCTGGATCCGGAAATAGCGGAAATTCGGCTTGGGAATTCGTGTCAGATCGCGATAAACTTCCACAAAATTCAGCAATCCCCGGCTGCGGCTCTGGATGGTAGTAATGGCACTATCCAGGCTTTCGACATCTTCTTCATCCAGATTATTCAGCTTTATCTTCCCGTCCTCCCGTCTTATCGTCATATCATGCACCGTAGAAGCCAGCGAAGTGATAGGCGTAATGGAATTCATGATCTCATGGGTCAGGACGCGGATCATTTTCTGCCAGGATTCAATTTCTTTTTCATCCAGTTCGCTGCTGATATTCTGCATGGAAACAAGCGTGTAATCCTCGCCGTGCATTCTGAACTCAGTGGCTGTGATCGACAGCTGGAGGAGCTCATCGCAGCAAAATACCTTAAAAAGCGTGCTCCTTCCGGCTTTCATTCCCATCAGGGTGGAAGGAAGATCGTCTTTAATTTTTTTAAGATCAGATATAAAGCGGATATTCCTTATTTTCAACAATTTACTTATGCCCTGGTTAAAAACTTCCACCTTTCCGTCACGATTGAAAACGATTATTCCAATTGAAACATGCTGAATAACTGTTTGCAGGTAATTGAAATGTTCTTCCTTTTCGGTCCGGTATTTCCTGAAAGTCTCGATGACTTCATTAAATTCACGGGACAGATCCTCGAAACTTTTCCCCAGTCCCGGATCGGAAAAAGAGCTGGAGAAATCGGCATAGCGGATGCTTTCAAAAAACCTGGTAAGCTTTCGGTTAGTCCTTTCAACATACCTGACAAGAAGGATGACCTCAAGAATGAAAATAAATCCGAGTATAATTGCCGAAAAACTGTACCGGGGAAATCCGAGCATCAGAAAAAACAAAAATAATGTGAGGGCAAGCAGTATTACCCTCCAGGCAATTGCAATCCGGAAACGGTTAAAGACCATATTTTTCAATTCTGCGATAGAGTGAAGCGCGTGTCAGCCCCAGTTCTTTTGCGGCCTTACTTATATTTCCGCCATGTTTGTCTACGACTTTGCGTACAAGCATCCTTTCAGCCTCTTCCAGGTTTAAATTATCCAGGTCAAGGCTATCGCTTTTATCATCGCCGGGGCCCGAGAGGAAGAAATCATGCGGCTGGAGGATATGCGAATCGCTCATTATCACCGCTCTTTCGACGGAATGCTGCAACTCGCGTATATTCCCTGGCCAGTCATGCTTTTTAAGCCGTGCAACAGTATCTTCACTGAGCCTTTTGGCAGGTATCTTGTATTTCTTGCAATAGATATCCAGGAAATGATCGATCAGCGGCGGGATATCCTCGACCCTTTCGCGAAGCGACGGCACATGCACTTCCACCGTATTGATCCTGTAAAGCAGGTCCTGGCGGAATTTGCCTTCTTTGACCATCTGGTAGAGCGGCATATTGGTAGCGCAGATCAGGCGGACATCGATCGGGATCTCTTTATTTGTCCCCAGCCTTATCACGTTCCGGTTCTGCAGGACGCTCAGCAGTTTAGACTGAAGGGACAGAGAGAGATTTCCAATCTCGTCGAGGAAAATAGAGCCTTTGTTGGCCGCTTCGAACCGCCCGGGACGGTCTTCCTTGGCATCGGTGAAAGCGCCTTTCTTAAAGCCGAACAATTCGCTTTCAAACAGGGATTCGCTTATAGCGCCAAGGTCAACGCTGATAAAAACTTCATCCTTCCTGCCAGAAGCACGGTGGATAGCCCTGGCGATCAGCTCTTTCCCCGTGCCGTTTTCCCCCAGGATCAAGACGTTGGCCTCCGTGCCGGCAACCCTCTGCGCCGAGGCCAGCACTTTTTGCATAGCCGGTGAATTGGCGATAATGGTCGCATAAGGCTGGTTTTGGTCAGCCATTATGACTTTCTGTTTGGTCCGAAGGTCCTGGAGCTCCACTTTCGACTGCCTGAGCTGGATCGAAGTCTTGATGGTAGCAAGCAGTTTCCTGTTTTCCCAAGGTTTCAGCAGGAAATTGGTGGCGCCTTCCTTAATACCCTGGACGGCAAGCTCAATATCGCCATAGCCCGTGATGAGTATCACGACGATGGAAGGATCGGCTTCGAGGATCTTGTTGAGCCAGTAAAATCCCTCTTTACCGCTGGTGGCATCCGGCGCGAAATTCATGTCGAGAAGCACCATGTCATAATTCTCGCTGTTGATCAGGTTGGGCAGTTTCTCCGGGTTCTCCTCCGTGTGAACCACTTCGACATGTTGTTTTAAAAACAGCCTTGCGGCAAGCAGTACATCTTTATCATCGTCGACGATCAATATCCGCGCAGGGATCTTTTCCTGATTTTCATCCATAATTCAATAATCTTCTGAAAGAGTGTATAAAGATAAAAATTATGTTCGCCAATGTACAAAAAACTGATCGATTTTGAACACCATTTATTAACTTCATCATCATATAGTATTGCTATTCAAAGATATAATGTTAATGGCACGGATTTAGATAAAAAAATAACGATCAAAAACCAGATTGAATGGACAGAATCATAGAAAAGAAGAAATGGACTGCTAAAAAGATTCTTCAGTATGCCGCTATAGCGGTTTTTGTATTATTCCTGGCTTACATATTTCTTTTAAGGGACAGGTCGAGCCGGCTCAACATAGATAAAAACCAGGTCACCATTGATAAAGTAGCTTTGGATAATTTCCAGGAGTTCATCCCGGTGGATGGTGTAGTGATGCCCAGGACCACCATTTATATTGATGCTGTGTTAGGTGGGACTGTTGATAAGAAATTTGTGGAAGACGGAGCTGAGGTGAAGCAGGGCGATACCATCCTTAAGCTAAGCAACGCAAACATGCAACTGAGTTACATGGACCAGGAAACCAGGATGTACGATGCCATCAATAACCTGCAGAATTCCCGTATCTCGCTGGAACAAAATAAATTCCTCCGCCAGAAGGAGATCACCAATCTTTTGTACCAGATCGACGGGGTGAAAATTGAATATGAGCGGGCTAAAAAGCTTTACGATGAAGGAGTTTACACCCAGAAGCAATTCCAGGATGCCGGCAGGGATTACGAGTTTTCGAGCAAGCAGCTTGTGATCAGCCTTGAACTGCAGCGCCTGGATTCCATTTCAGCCGAAGAGCAGAAAAGGCAGATCTCAGCTTCTGTGGAGCGGATGAAGACAAATCTTACCTTACTGAGGAGCAATATGGAAAAGCTCCTGGTCAGGGCTCCGGCCGACGGGATACTTTCTTCATTTAATGTTGAAATAGGTGAGACCCGGTCGGCGGGAGAGCGGCTTGGACAGATAGACCTGATGGACGGCTATAAGATGCGGGCCAATATCGATGAGCGATATGTTTCAAGGGTTACCCCGGGACAGGAGGCGGAACTGGATTTCGGCGGGAAAACTTACCAGTTGTACGTAAACAAGATATATACGGGAGTCACAGGGGGGGCTTTCCAGGTGGATATGCTTTTCAAAAGTGATGTTCCGGATAATATCAAGCGCGGACAGACCATCCAGATGCGCCTGCAGTTCAGTACACCGGCTGAAGCCATCATCCTGAAAAGAGGAGGATTTTTCCAGCAGACGGGCGGGAACTGGGTTTATATAGTAGACCCGTCAGGAGATTATGCAGTGAAGAGAAATATCCGCCTGGGCAGGCAGAACACGCGCTTCTACGAGGTGCTGGAAGGCCTGGCGCCCGGGGACGAAGTGATTATCTCTTCATATGACAGCTTTGGAAATAAAGATAAATTGATGCTTAAGTAGTTCGCAGTTCGCAGTTAGCAGTTCGCAGTCAAAAATTTACCAATAACCAATGACCAAGAACCAAGAACCAAGAACCAAGAACCAAGAACCAAGAACCAGAACAGAACCAATGAACCAAGAACCAATAACCAAGAACCAATAACCAATAACCAATATGCGCGAAATAGTAATCGTTGTCCCGGATTTTGAACCCGAACAGAATGTGGAGATCGAAGTGACGATCAATGGCCGCAAAAAAGTCATCCATTACAGGGTTGAACTGCTGCATTTTGAAGCAGAAGGCGCTCCGCCACAAGATAAAGTGACCGTATTGAAGCATAAGATCGCTGCCCATGAGAAAGACTGGGAGCTTGTCGAGATCGGGGCCCCGGCGAATGGCAAGGTGCCGCTGATGTTCAGGAGGAAGGGAAGTTGACAGTTCGCAGTTCGCAGTTCGCAGTTCGCAGTTCGCAGTTGGCAGTTGGCAGTTCGCAGTTCGCAGTCAAAAATTTACCAATGACCAAGAACCAATGACCAATAACCAAGAACCAATAACCAATAACCAATAACCAATAACCAATAACCAATAACCAATAACCAATAACCAATAACCAATAACAACCTAATGACTTTACACTAAAAATTTAGACATAAAACGTAAAAAAATGATTAAAACTGTCAATTTAACCAAGGTATTCCGCACGGATGAGGTGGAAACAACAGCTTTGAACAATGTAAGCTTCGGCATCAACCCGGGTGAATTTGTTGCCATCATGGGACCTTCGGGCTGTGGCAAATCCACGCTGCTCAACATTCTCGGCCTGCTCGACAACCCGACCGGAGGGGAATATTTCTTCAACGGGGCCGAAGTATCCCGTTTCACTGAGCGGCAGCGGGCAAGGATGCGAAAAGAAAATATCGGTTTTGTCTTTCAGAATTTTAACCTGATCGACGAGCTGAATGTTTTTGAAAATGTAGAACTGCCGCTGATATACCTGGGCTTAACGGCGACTGAAAGGAAAAGAAGGGTTGGAGAAGCCCTGGAACAGATGCAGATCACGCACCGCAGGAAGCATTTCCCGCTGCAACTTTCCGGCGGACAGCAGCAGCGAGTGGCCGTGGCCCGTGCCGTCGTTGCAAACCCCAAACTGATCCTCGCCGATGAGCCAACCGGTAACCTTGATTCCGCTAACGGCGAAGAAGTGATGAACCTGCTCGAGCGCCTGAACCAGCAGGGAACGACACTGATCATCGTGACCCATTCCCAGCGTGACGCCGAATATGCCCAGCGCATTATCAGGTTGTTCGACGGCCAGATCGTGACTGAGAATATACGGGCTTAGGCATGGGCATAGGGCAAAGGGCATAGGGCAGTCATAGAACAATTGAACAATTGAACAATAGAACAATAGAACCATGTTTAAGAACTTCCTTACTTCCGCTTTCCGCAATTTATTGAGAAACAAATTCTATGCCTTCCTCAATATCCTTGGGCTATCTATCGGCCTGGCGGCGTTTATCTTCATCCTTCTTTATGTCAGGGATGAACTTATGTATGATAAGTACAATAAGAAGCATGACAGGATATACCGCCTCGAGTCGGATTTTAATATTTCCAACCGCCATGACGTTTTTGCAATAGTCCCCATACCTATGGGACCCGCATTTAAGCTGGAATTTCCCGAGGTGGAAGCTTTTGTGCGCCTGAACCCGGTGGGCAATACGCTGTTCACATATGGGGACAAGGAATATTACGAGGAAGGCTTTTATTTTGCCGATTCGAATATTGCCGATGTGTTTACTATTCATTTCCTCTCGGGTTCGCCTGAAAAAGCCCTGTCCGAGCCATTTACCATGGTGCTTACTCAAAAGATAGCAAAGAAATACTTCGGCGATAAAAATCCAATCGGTGAAATGATCCGGTCAGGCTCAGGCAAATCATATAAAGTCACTGCTGTAATTGAAGACCTGCCAGCTAATTCCCACCTTAAGTACGATGCCCTTTTGTCGGTGGCTTCTCTGGAAGAGATCATCGGCAGGGATAACTTCAATAATATGCAGCCAATGGCTTTCTGGAACATTGGTGTATATACTTTCGTTCTTCTGAATCCAAATGCTGGCATGCAGAGTATTGTCGACAGGTTTCCGGCCTTTTATGAGAAATACATGAAACCTGTCGGAGACCAGATCAATGCAAGTTTTTCGCTTCGTTACACGCCTCTTGCAAAGACCCATTTTGCCCAGGGGCTCGGCGCCGAGCTGCCAACAGGCAGTATGGCCTATATTTATATTTTTACGGCGGTTGCATTCTTCATCCTGCTCCTGGCCATCATTAACTATATGAACATGGCTACAGCAAGATCAGCCAACAGGGCCAGGGAAGTCGGCATGAGGAAGGTGGTCGGCGCATACAGGAACCAGCTTGTCACGCAGTTTCTTTCCGAATCGGTCTTCATGGCTGTCATAGCGCTGGTCATAGCCCTTTGCGCAGTTTTCATACTGCTGCCCGATTTCAACCAGCTTTCAGGCAAATCGCTCGAGTTCTCGCTATTTACCCAGCCGTTCGTCATCGGCATGGTCCTGTTCATTACTTTGCTGGTTGGCGTTTTATCAGGAAGCTACCCGTCTTTTTATCTTTCGTCCTTTATCCCTATGACAGTTTTAAGGGGGACAGCTTCAAAAACCGGCAGAAAAAGCGGTTTCCTCCGTAAAGTGCTCGTCGTCATCCAGTTTTTCATCGCCATAATCATGATCATCGGGACCATAGTCGTGTCAAGCCAGTTGAGCTTCCTGCGCAACACCGACCTGGGCTTTAAAAAAGATGACCTGGTTGTCCTGGAGATGCAGGATTCGACATTCCGCAGCAAATCAGAAGCATTCAAGCAGGAATTGCTGCAGAACCCAGATATAGTCGGCGCTACGAACAGTATAGGCGTGCCCGGCGACATTCAGTGGATACAGGTCCTGCGCGTTGAAAGGGCCGAAGGTATGGTAGAAATGGCATTGATCCTTGCACAGACCGACTATGACTATGTCAAAACAATGGGCATGGAGATCGTCAACGGGCGTGATTTTGACAAGAATATGGGAACCGACAAGGAGGAGGCGGTCATCATCAATGAAACCGGGGTGAAAACGCTCGGATGGGAAGACAATCCCATCGGGAAAAAGCTGCAGTACGGATTTGACCTCCAGGGAAGTCCCGGGCGCATGATGAAAGTGATCGGGGTAGTGAAAGATTTTCATTACCGGTCGTTGCATAACAAAATAGAACCGATCATCTTATTCATCAGCCCGGTGCCCAGGTACCAGATGACGGTCAGGCTGAAAGAAGGGAAGGAAAAAGAGGCCCTGGCATTCATCGCAGATAAGTGGAACTCATTCGGTGCGGGCCGGCCGTTCGATTACAAATACATTACCCGGATACTCGATAATCAGTACACGGGAGAACATAAGATCGGGGTGATCTTCAACATTGCCACGATCGTCGCCATATTCATCGCCCTGCTCGGGTTGCTGGGGTTATCATCCTTTGTAACAGAGCAACGGACGAAAGAGATCGGGATCAGAAAGATACTGGGCGCATCCGTGGGCAGCATCCTCAGCCTTCTCTACAAGGAATTTGTCCTGCTGATCCTTATAGCTTTTATCCTTGCCATCCCGGTGGCATGGTGGCGGCTCGACATCTGGCTGAACGACAGTTTCATCTATCACACCACCCTGAACTGGGCTTATTTCCTGCTGGCCGGCCTGTCGGCGTTCGTTACGGGCATGCTGACCATCAGTTTTTACATCGTCAGGGCAGCAACAAGCAACCCGGTGGATACAGTTAAATGGGAATAAACCATAATTTATGCTGGGACATTACCTGAAAACGACCTTACGCAATTTCTGGCGGCACCGGGGATACACCTTTATCAACCTCTTCGGGCTTGCCATCGGCATAGCGACCTGCCTCATCATTTTCACCTATATTTCTTATGAACTTGGCTATGATAAGTTTAACAGGGATTATGAAGATGTTTACCGGGTTGCCGTGAAAGGCAGGATCGGCGAGGATTTTTTTAATGTTGCAGCCTCGATGCCGCCTTTGCCTGTCGCTCTGAAGCGAAATTTCCCCGAGGTCAGGTCATACTCCAGGATCAGCAAGTACGGGGATAATGCATTCCTGGCCATAGGCGATAAGAAGTTTTATATCGAAGGCCTTTATTTTGTCGATACTGCCTTCCTTGATGTCTTCACTTTCGAAATGCTCCGCGGCGACCCGGCAACGGCACTGGCGGAGCCTTACAGCATCGTGCTTACAGAAACGATCGCCAGGAAATATTTCGGGGACGAGGATCCCATGGGAAAAATTCTCCGGTTAAACGACCAGGTCAGCATGAAGATTACCGGCGTGCTGAAAGATATACCGGCGAATACCCATCTGAAATTCACTATGCTGGGATCATTCAATACCCTTATGAAGGAACTTGGAGAAGGGCGATATAAAGATAACTGGGGATCGCTTATGCTGTATTCGTACATTCGGCTTTATCCCGGTACCGATGCAGCAGCCTTCGGGGGAAAAATCAAAACTGCCATCCGCGAAGGGTTTGGGGAAAAGGCCAGTGAGTATAAAATCGAAATGATACCGTACCTCCAGCCGGTGACGGGCATCCATTTGCATTCCAACCTGCTGGCTGAACTGGAACCGAACAGCGACATCTCGTACATTTATATTTTTTCTGCCGTTGCTTTATTTATCCTGGTCATCGCCTGCATCAATTTCATGAACCTCAGTACGGCCCGATCGTCCAGGCGGAGCCGTGAAGTGGGCATGCGTAAGGTGTCCGGGGCCACGCGAGGCCAGCTCGTACGGCAATTCCTCGTCGAGTCCATGTTTCTCACCCTTTTCTGCATGATCCTCGCGCTTATAATGGTGGAAGCCCTCATGCCTGTTTTCAGCGACATGACAGGCCTGGACCTGGAACCATATTTTCACAGGCCTCTTACAGTTGCGGTTGTCCTTGGCCTTTGCTTATTCGTCGGCTTTTTTGCAGGGACCTACCCTGCATTTGTCCTGTCGTCCTTTCAGCCGATACAGGCTATCAAAGGCGAAGCGTATGGTGGTATAAAGAAATCAGTTTTACGCAACCTGCTGGTGGTCCTGCAATTTTCCATTTCCATCGCCATGCTGGTTTGCACCCTGCTCATTTATGAACAGATGAAATTCGTCAGCAATAAGAAAATGGGGTATGACAAGGAAAACCTCGTGATCATCCCCTTGAAAGCTGACCGGCTGAAGGAGAAGGGCAAGACGCTGAAGACCGTCTTTGAACAGCTTCCCGCGGTGAAAATGATCAGCCTGACTTCGTCGACTCCCGGAAGGAGTATCGATGGCACGGGTTATTGCCCGGAAGGGATTGATTCCAAATCACCCTGGATAATTTATACCCTTCGCGGGGACTATGATTTCATTGATGTATTTGGAATGAAGATAAAAGAAGGAAGAGAGTTTTCCAGGGATTACGGGACAGATACGACGGCGGCAGTCATCAATGAGGCCCTGGTGAAGAAACTGGGCTGGTTGGAACCGATCGGTAAAAAAATATACGATTTCGGAAGGGAGGACAGTCTCAAGACTTACTTTACCGTCGTCGGGGTGGTGGAAGATTTCCATTTCAAATCGATGCATGATCCCATCGAACCATCAATGATCCTGATCAACAGGGATAAGCCCGATTATCTTGCCGTCAGATTGAACCCGGGAAATACGGCAAACAGCATTGATCAGCTAAGGCAGAAATGGGAAGAGGTGGAGCAGGCTTTCCCTTTCGATTATTATTTCATGAAGGAAGAGTACAAGGACATGTACAAATCGGAACAAAAGATGGCTGAGCTTTTCATCGCGTTCACCGTTCTTGCCATGCTGATTGCCTGCCTCGGCCTGTTCGGCCTTGCACTCTTCAGCATCGAGCAGCGCACCAAGGAGATCGGTATCAGGAAAATACTGGGCGCCTCTGTCATTGGCCTCTTGTACAGGCTTTCCCGTGAATTCACCAAATGGATATTGCTGTCGGCTCTCATTGCCTGGCCGGTATCATATTTCCTTATAGACTACTGGCTGGAATCCTTTGCTTACAGGATAAACGTGACCGACTATGCCTGGATTTTCCTTGTTTCAGCGCTCATAGCGCTGGCGGTTGCGCTGATCACAATTATTTATCATGCTTACTATGCTGCGACACGTGATCCGGTTGATGCAGTGAAGTGGGAGTGAGGGATATGGGCGGAAGGATTAAAATTCTCCATTGTTAAGAAAAAATTATCTTTGATATGAAAACTGTCAAAGAATGGAGAAACTTGAGATCAGGCAGGTCGTCACGCGAAAGGACCTGAAAAAATTTGTGAACTACCCTTTTAAGCTTTACAAAGGCAATTCCTACTGGGTTCCGCCGTTGAAATTCGATGAGATGAATACCCTTCGGAGAGATAAAAATCCGGCTTTTGAGTATTGCGAGGCCAAATACTGGATGGCTTACCGCGATGGAGTTCCTGTAGGGCGTGTTGCGGGGATCATCAATCCTCATGAAAACCTGAGATGGAAAACAAATCTCGTCAGGTTCGGATGGATCGACTTTACCGATGACCCGGAAGTCTCTGAAGCATTGATAGAAACGGTGACCGAATGGGGCAAATCAAAGGGGATGACCGGGATCCACGGCCCTTTCGGCTTTAATGACATGGACCCTGAAGGGATGATAATTGAAGGATTCGATGAAATGTCCAGCCTGTCTGCTATATATAATTATCCTTATTACGTGGACCATGTGGAAAAGCTTGGCTTTACCAAAGCGGCCGATACTATACAATGTGAGATCAGGGTTCCGTCTGAAGTTCCCGAAAAGGTAGAAAGGCTGAGCCGGATCGTCCTGGATAAGTACAAGCTTCATTTGCTGAAGCCAAAAAAGGCAAAAGAGATAAGACCTTATGCAAAGAAGATGTTTACCATGCTCAACGATGCATATAAGGATCTTTACGGATTCACGGCCCTGTCGCAGAAACAGATGGATTATTATACAAAGATGTACTTTGATTTTATACGCCCTGAATTTGTTTCTCTGATCATAGATGAAAATGATGATGTGGCGGGTTTTGGCATTACCATGCCGAGCCTTGCCAAGGCGCTCAGAAAAGCGAACGGGTCGCTGTTCCCTTTAGGATTTATCCATATCCTCCGGGCTATTCGGAAAAATGATATCATCCACATGTACCTTCTCGGTGTAAGGCCCGATTACCAAGGTAAAGGTATCCTGGCGCTGGTTTTTCATGAACTCACTAAAGCGTATATAGAAAATGGAATAAAAATTGCCCTTACTCATCCGCAACTGGAAGAAAATCTTAAAATTTTATCCATCTGGAAAAATTATGAAAGCAGGATCAATATCCGAAGGCGTTTCTGGATCAGGGATATATAAAATCATATTATTTATCAACGAAAATCATTAATGATCATATGGCGGAGGAAAAAGCACAGGGTCCATCAAAAGGCAGGAAAATAAGAGCCTATATTTTACTCGGATTGGTCGTACTGGCTGTCATTATAGCAGGCTGGTACTATTACAGGCAGTACAATAAATATTACACGACAGATGACGCCTACATCGATGCTGACAGGGTGTCAGTCAGCTCAAAAATATTGGGAAGGATAATAAAAATTAATGCTGATGAGGGCGACACGGTGGCCATGGGACAGCTCCTGGTGGAACTCGACAGCAGCGACCTGGTGGCGCAGCGTGTCCAGGCCTCGGCCGCCCGTGACCAGGCTATTGCCTCAGTTGCCCAGGCAACTGCAAAATACGAACTTGACCAGAAAGGTATCAAGGTCCAGGAGATCAATGTCGAAAAGGCAAAAGAAGATCTTGACCGTGCGACGATCCAGTACGAGGGAAAAGTGATCCCCAAAGAACAACTGGATCATATCAGCAAGGCATACCAGGCTGCGGTCGCGCAGCTTGAAGCTTCACGCGCCCAGTTGCCTGTCAGCAGGGCCATGATCGAGAGCGCTGCTACGGCTATCAAGACCGCAACGGCCCAGATCGGAACCATTGAGACGTCGCTCAGGAATACCCGCATATTTTCCCCGGCTGCGGGACGGGTTGCCAAACGATGGCTGCTGCCGGGAGATATAGTTCAACCGGGCCAGTCGGTATATACCATCACAAAAGATTCTCTTTTCTGGGTTACTGCTTTCTATGAAGAGACAAAGGTCGGGGGCATCAGGGACAAGCAGCAGGCCGAATTTACCGTGGATGCATTCCACGGCGCGACGTTCTATGGCAAAGTCTTTAATATCGGTACCAATACGGCGGCGCAGTTTTCCCTCATCCCGCCCAACAATGCCTCCGGCAACTTCACCAAGGTAACCCAGCGCATCCCGGTCAAAATTTCAATCGATAGTTGCGACAGTAAAGACACTACCGTCATGCACAGGCTGGTATCCGGCATGTCGGTCGTTATCAAAATCTACAAATAGGAATGCTTAAAATAAAGCCGCTTCACGGGTTCCGGCAATACATCCGGTCGCTGAACGCAACGTTCGACGATCAAAGCCCTTCCTACCGCTGGTGGGTGCTGGGCAACGTGATGATCGGCACCTTCATGGCTGTGCTCGACGCCACCATCGTAAATGTGGGCCTTCCGAAGATCATGGCTTCGTTCGGCGTTGGGATCGATAAGATCGAATGGGTGCTGACTGCCTATATGCTTGCCCTGGCGGTTATGCTGCCCACTTCGGGATGGATGGCCGACCGGTTCGGCTATAAAAGGATCTATTTCCTTGGATTGTTCTTTTTCACGGCCGGATCTTTCCTTTGCGGTTATTCCTCAACTGAAAACATGCTGATTATTTCACGGGTGATCCAGGGACTCGGCGCCGGTATGCTTATGCCGGTGGGCATGGCGATCATTACCCGCGAATTCCCGCCCGAGCAAAGAACCCTCGCTCTGGGATTCTGGTCTATCGCTTCCGCTGCGTCGGTCTCTTTCGGACCGCTTATCGGCGGTTACCTCGTCGATAACTTCAACTGGCCTCTGATATTCGACGTGAACGTTCCTGTCGGGATCGCCGGCATGCTGGCAACGGCCATCATCCAGAAAGAATACAGGAGCCCGAGGAAGCGCAAATTTGATCCTGTCGGACTGATCTCCGTCAGCGTTTTCCTGCCCGTCTTATTATATGCCTTTACGGAAGGGAATGCATCCACAAATGCTGACGGCTGGTATTCACCTGTCGTGCTGATCTGCTTCGGCATTGCCGCCATATCGCTGGCCGTTTTCCTCGTCACCGAGCTGACCATCAGGGAGCCTCTTATTGAACTCAGCCTGTTTAAAGAATTCAATTTTGCCATCAGCAACTTGGTAATTTTTATCTTCGGTATCGGAATGTTCGGAAGCACATTCCTGCTTCCGCTTTACCTGCAGAATTCACTGGGCTATACCGCCATTCAGGCCGGCTCGGTCTTCCTGCCGGTCGGGATCATCCAGGGTATAGCGGCGCCATTGGTGGGAATAACTTCACATAAGATCAATCCCAAGATACCTATCATTATCGGTGCGTTTATGCTGGCCTTCAGCTTTTACCTGAACAGCATGATGTCTTATCTGACCGAACACTCCTTCATCATGCTTACGCTTTACCTCAGGGGACTGTCGATGGGACTGATGTTCAGCCCGCTGACCTCTATCGCGACCATTGGATTGCCCCGGGAAAAGATGGGACAGGCGTCGGGGCTGATCAATGTATTGCGGCAGATCGGCGGAAGTTTTGGCGTAGCGATGCTTTCAACCCTGCTGACCTCAAGGGTGATTTTTCATTCGCAATCATACGGCGAAGGTCTTGATCAGAATTCGCCTGCATTCAAAGGCTTCATGGCCAACATCAGCAACTTCCTTGTTCACAATGCAGGCAGTACTGCCTCCATGGCAGCCCAGCAGGGGAAATTCCTCCTCATGTCGAACATCAGCCGGCAGGCCTTTGTGCAGGCCATATGCGACGACTTCCTGATCGCGGCTATCATCACCCTGATCAGCGTCATACCTGTTTTCTTCCTTAAAGTACAAAAGAACATTAAAAAGATATGAAAGCCAATTACAGGATATTCTGCTTTGTCTTTGCTGCACTCACCGGAATGGGAATCTGGACCCCGGTATCAGCGCAGCAGGATTCCACCCGGATAAATGTCAACGATTCGTTATCGCTTCCCGTGATCCTGAAGCAGGTCCGGGCATATTACCCATCTGTCGTCAAGGCACAGGAAGCGATCGGGGCAGCCGATGCGGGAATCGGCATGGCTAAATCGGGCTATTATCCTTACATTGCAGCAGATGCAGGTTATACGCGCATTGGCCCGGTGCCGGAGATGACCATTCCTAACCTGGGCCAGTTCAAGTTTGCGCCTAATAATAATTACAATATTTCGGTGGGTGTTTACGAGAATGTCTATGATTTTGAGAAGACTGCCCGGAACATCGATCTTGAAAAATCAAATAAGGAACTCACGGAAAAGAATGTAGAGATGGTCCGCCAGAGGCTTACCCTGGTCACTTCAGTGAGTTATTATACACTGATCTACCTCCAGGAAGCCATCAGGATCAAGGATAACCAGATCGGGACGCTGCAGAAGCACCTGGATTTTGTGACCCTGAAGGAGCAGACCGGCTCATCGACCCAGTATGAGATACTTTCCACGCAGGTAAGGCTGTCCAATGCCGAAAACCAGAAAGTGGACCTGGAGGCGTCGAGGCAAACCCAGCAGGCTATCCTGTGCTCGCTGATGGGCCTTCCGGTCACGACGCCGTTGATCGTAAAGGGCGATTATATATCATCACAGCCAGGCATTTCACCTGATTCGCTTATCATCTATGCCATGAATAACCGTTACGAAATGATCATGGCGCGTCTGAAGGAAGAACATGCCAGGTTGAACCTGCGTTCCGTGAAAGTGATGGATAACCCGACCCTGAGCGTTTTTATTGACGGGGGCTGGAAGAACGGATATATCCCCGAGCTGAATAAAATGACTGCCAATTATGCCGCCGGCGTGGGTCTGAACATCCCTATCTTCGATGCGACCCGCAGGAAGTACAGCATCATGATGGCCAACTCTCAGATCAGCATGTCACGGAGTGAAACCGAACAGACTTCCCGGGAAGTTTCGACCGAAGTATACCAGAACCAGACCAGCCTCCTTGCCTCCATGAAAAAGATCGACCAGGGCATGCTGCAGGTGAAGCAGGCGGAACAGGCCCTCGACCTTGCAAATGTATCCTTTAAAACCGGGGCCATCACCAACCTCGACCTGCTCGATGCCGAAATCTGCTCTGGAAGAAAGCCGGGTGATCCTGCTCCGCGCCAGGATTGACTATGCCATTAACCTGGTGAGGCTGAATATTTCGGTAGGGAAAGCGATACAGTGAAAAGGTGGAACGGTGAGCGGTGAGCGGTGAGCGGGGAACAGTGGAACTTTGGAACTTTGGAACATTGGAACATTGGAACTATCTTTTCCGGACATAGTATATTTCTGATTCCTGGTATCGCGATGCGATAGCGATGCGGATGCCATTGGAGTGCTGTGAGAACAGGTCATGCACAATTTGCGGATGATTGTTCTGCGCCGAGAGGTGAGATAGTATAATCAGATCCAGAAAAGGGGCACGGTGGCTGTTAAAGATTTCCATAGCCTGCATGTTGGAAAGGTGGCCGTGATCCCCGCTTATACGACGTTTCAGGAATACCGGGTAACGGCCTTCTTCCAGCATGGTCTCATCGTAGTTAGCTTCCAGGAAAGCGGCATGGCATAAGCCGAAGTGACGGGCTACCTGTTCGCAGGCCTCACCGATATCTGTGAATACGCCAACGGTGATGCCGTCGCCGGTGACGGTGAAACTATGCGGATCGATGGCGTCATGCTGTTTGGGAAAGGGGTTCACGGTCAGGCTGCCGAAGTGCAGGGGTTCATGGGCGGTAAACGGCCTCACAAGACGGGGATCCAGCCGCAGCCTGCTGTTCTTATGAGTTGCAGGAGTGATATAAACCG
Source organism: uncultured Bacteroidales bacterium (assembly GCA_963823285.1). Lineage (GTDB taxonomy): Bacteria > Bacteroidota > Bacteroidia > Bacteroidales > JAGOPY01 > JAGOPY01. Next base: position 90,887 of record CAWGKX010000015.1, read on the forward strand.
GTATCCTGTGTCTCCTGGAAAGTACCTCCACGCCCCGTGTATGATCGCTGTGATCATGGGAGATCAGGATAGCCCTGACCTTCATTAGCGACAGGCCCAGCCGTGCCATGCGGCGTTCGGTTTCCCGGTTGGATATGCCGGCATCGACCAGGACAGCATCATGGTCGTTGCCGATATAGTAGCAGTTTCCGTTGCTCCCTGAGTTGATGGAACAGAGGTAGAGTTGGGACATGGATGCAAAGATCATGAAAATTGTCGAAAAACGGGAAAGACAAAAAACCCCGCCCCGGATTATCCGGATCGGGGTTTATCAGGTGAGCTTCAAACTTATAAGTTTATTCTTTTGGCGGCTCGGCCTGGATGATGTCCTCTAAAGCTGTTTCAAGCAATCCCTTTTTTTCCGGGGCAGCTTTTTTAACCCTCGGCTTCCTTTTAACGGCGACCTTTTCAACCTTTTCTATTTTTGCCGCCACCGGTTTTTTTGCCACCCGTTTCTTTATGATTGGTGCCTGAGCCGTTTTCACTCTTCTTTGTCTTGGTTTTTTTTCTTCAGCGATAATCTCTTTATCGGCTTTCATTTCTTTTGCGCCCGGGAAGAAATCAAAATAGATCAGGCGATGGTCTTTACCCAGCTTGGCAATGTCTTTAGCAGAGCATTCCAGCATTTTTTTACCGCTGTTGGCATAAAGCGTTCCGGTCTCGCCGTTACGATAGATAACCAGGTTCTTTTTCTTATTAGCCAGCTTAATCAGTTTCCCGACATCTTTCAGATCTCCCAGGATGTGAACGTCAGGGATGAATTTGATTTTCTTTTTGTCAGTTTTCATTGTATTATTTTTATCAAATGTATGAAAAAAAACAATAGAAGCCGATATGAAAATTTGAACCGTGCTGCTTATTCTCAAAAGAGTATTAAAAAAAATTACTGGTTTTGGATTTCTTTCTTTTCCCGACCCGGAAATCTCTACTTTAGAAGTGTCCTAAAAATAGTAGGGGCTCATTTGCAAAGTGGAACAGCTTTACTTAAGACTTTTTTTCAAAATACATGATACTTTTCCTCTTTTTCCCTTGTTTCCGGCGTGTTTTCCGGCGTGTTTTTTTTCAGTTAGAATTATCAGACCTGACATAGGAAGGATCGATTTTCGATTAATTGGAAATAGCCAATCACGATATTAATTTTCTTCTCTTTTTAGATTATTTTTGTAATTACTAAAATCATCTCAGATGAAAATCAGTTATATATATTGGCAAGATGGCGAATTCTGGCTTGGATATCTTGAGGAATATCCTGATTACATGACACAAGGGTCTAACATGGATGAGCTTAAGGAAAACTTAAAAGATTTATTTAATGACCTTACATCCGGGAAAATTCCCTTTGTGAGAAAAAAAGGCAAGTTAGAGGTTGCATGAAACGGAAAGATCTTATAAAACAGATCGAAAACCTGGGATGCAACCTGGTTCGGCATGGGGCAAAGCATGACTGGTATATTAATCCCGAAACCAAAAAGTCACAACCTGTGCCCCGGCACAATGAAATAAACGAAAATCTCGCCAGGCATATCATCAAGATGTTATCAGGATCCAGGTAGGTTGAATATCGCCAGAATGGCGGATTGGCAAATTGATTGCAAATAGGAGCATTGACAAATTTTATTTAATGCCATGAAGACCAGAACGATAGAATTAGATGTTGACACAATTGGAGCACAAGGTTCTGCTTTGACTGAGGAAGAAGAAAAAGCAATCAGTGAATATATTCATTCTCAAAAAGCAAAAAGGATTCGTACTTCTAAAACTAAGAAGGTGAAGGTTTGATTTTAATGAACCTGTTCGTCAATTGATGGCAGGTTCCGATAATAATTCTTTGTATTAAAATGGGATATTTTTAGTTAAATATCAACATCTTTGACTCTTCTTTGGTTATGTTACTAGTTATGACCGTTTTATCGGGCAGGTTCTTGTAAATTCCGGTTAAGAAATTGGTGGTGGGGTCTTCGGGATGAATTTCTAATGTCTTCATAACCTGCCTAATATATAATCAAATTATCGTAAATCCCCGCCAGTTGCGAAAAAAGAAATGTTTTGGGGTAAAATTTTACCCCCAACATTCTTATGAAAATGGTCAATTTAAATCGGTCGGGGGGTGGTCAGGTCAGATTGTTGTATCCAATTAAATGTGCGTTGAAAGAAATCCCAGGACTTTTTCGTTATAGTCAATGGGGTTTTCTCTGTGTGTCAGATGTGAAGCATCAGGAATAATAACTTTTTCGGCATTTGGTAAAATATTTAAGAGCAAATTAGTAATGGATAAAAGAAATTTCGGGCTGTTTATCCCGCACACAAACAGCACGGGAATGGACAGCTGGCCTGCTTTATCTTTTGGAAATGGTGGAAACCCGGGCCCCAACAATTCAGCTTTAAGTGCCTCTGCATTATCCATAAAGGTTGATCTGGCTTCTATGGGTATTTTCTCAAACCTGCCTTCGCCTAATGCTCCGTCAGCAAATAATCTGACGCCTTTTTCCATCTGATTGTCTTTAAGTGCTTTCATTGCAGGTTTCATATGTTTCAACCCGAAATTCATAAAACTTTTTGCAGTAGAAAAATCTCTGATGAAAAGTGAAAGTAATTGAAAAGGATTGTCAGTATCGGATACCAATAACGGGAGGACTGGAGGTTCATTAAGAACAAGCGCCTTAATCAAACCGGGATTATTAATTGCTGTCATTAAGGAAATGAAAGCTCCGTATGAATTACCGATTAGGTTCACTCCTTCAAGATTGAGCGCTTTGATAAAAGCTACCAGATCCCGGGAATGTAAACCGATAGTGTAATCAGAACCATCGCTTTTCCATTCGTTCGGATAATGATAACGCCTGCTGTATGCAAAAACCCGGAATTTTTTGGCAAAAGGGTCCATTTGATCTTTCCAAATCCGGTAATCGGTAATACCGCCGTGTACAAAAATGACAGGTGACCCACTGCCATTTTCAACATATTCAAAATCCGAGCCGTTTAGGGTAATTCTCGCCATTTTATCAGGTATTATTATCGTAATGTAAAACAAATTGCAAGCTAAAAAGTTCGAAACACAATTGTCAAGCGTCAGCAAATAGTTTACCAGTTAAGGCACAATTTAATTATGCGGTTTTATGGAATACTGGCGTATATCCGGCGTAAAACTAAAAACCACTTACATTTTCGTTTGTAAGTGGTTGATTTTCTCGTCTCCCCGCCAGGATTCGAACATGGGACCTTCAGTATAAAATGATTTGCAGGATTGAAAAATTTATTGGATTTCAATCCCGGTCCTGGTAATTTCTTCTAAAAATCCTGCAGGGTCATTATCTTCTTCTATCAGGATAGGCTCAATCAGTGGATCGATCTGTCGGCGTATTCTCCATAGAACCGGCTCCACTTCAAAGAATCCTTTATCCATCTTTTTCACAACCAGGGCCACGTCAATATCGCTATGCGCATTAGCTGTCCCATTGGCATAAGAACCAAACAGAACAACTCTTGAAATATCGAATTGCTCTTTAACCAATTTGGCAAAGCGTTTTACTTTTCCAATAGCTTCTTCTTGATCCATTGTTGTAAACCAGTTGTTTTATCAATTAATTCAAGACATTTATTCTTTGTCAGTTGTTTAAGTAGCCTTTCTCTATATTCTGGGTATCTGGCCTCAATATTAAGTGGTTCTAACTCATCGACAAAGGTTTGCTGATCTTCCGTCAGCTCATTTCCCAACTTTGATTTTTCGATCAAATATGCGAGATTGTGCGTAAAGGGAGGGATTTCATCATGTAAAGATGAATAATACCCTTTTAGCATCTTTTCTATAGTTTGATGACACATGAAACCGACATATAAATACCGCCCACTCTTAAGCATAGCATTTGCAGTTTCAAGATCATAATCAGAAAGTTCGATCCAGTATTGTATCTTATCTTTCTTTACCATATTGATTGAATTACACAAAATTAAACATTATACGCCTGAATTCGATCCTTTGAATTCATAATCAGCAATAAAAAAGTCGCCACTAAAAGCAGCAACTCAACACTTAAACCTTAAAACTCAAAACTAACTTTGTCTCCCCGCCAGGATTCGAACCTGGGACCCATTGATTAAGAGTCAATTGCTCTACCAACTGAGCTACGGAGAGATTATTTTCCATTTCCCGTTTTTTCGGGACTAAGCTACGGAGAGTTTTGAGCCTGCAAAAGTATAAAAAATACTTTAAATTTGCTGTAATGATTGAAAAAGAACATAAAGACGGTTCTGCATTACGGATCAAGGAAGGAGTGGACCAGCCTTCCTCGCTGAACCCGGAAGCGGCCCGCAAATTCAGGGACTCCATCCCGAGGGAACTTGATGCTGCCGCTTACCTGGAAGGGATCCGCAAAGGCGACCGCACTTTGCTGAGCAAGGCTATTACGCTGGTGGAAAGCTCTTTGCACCGTCACCAGGAACTTGCCCAGGAGATCATCGGGGCCTGCGTGCCGTTTTCGGGAAAATCCGTCAGGGTTGGCATCACGGGCGTGCCCGGGGTCGGGAAAAGTACATTCATTGAAGCACTGGGAAAATATCTTACCGCAAAAGGTAACAAAATTGCCGTACTGGCTATCGATCCAAGCAGCCAGCGCACCAAAGGCAGCATCCTGGGAGATAAGACAAGGATGGAAGACCTGGCCAACGACCCCAATGCATTCATCCGTCCTTCATCATCAAAAGGCACGCTGGGCGGCGTGGCAAGGAATACACGCGAATCGATCATTCTTTGCGAGGCGGCGGGTTTCAATATCATTTTTGTTGAGACCGTCGGCGTGGGGCAATCTGAAACCGCCGTTCATTCCATGGTCGATTTTTTCCTGCTCCTAATGCTGGCAGGGGCAGGAGATGAACTGCAGGGCATCAAGCGGGGCATTATGGAAATGGCCGATGCAATTGTGATCAACAAAGCCGATGGGGATAATATCCGCAAAGCCGGACAGGCCGCCACGGAATACAAAAACGCGCTTCACCTTTTTCCGCCTTCCCAATCGGGATGGAGCCCTTTGGTGCTTACGGCATCGTCGACAGACGGGAAAGGGATCACAGAGGTCTGGCAGATGATTGGAAAATACATGGAGATAACCAAAGCTTCGGATTATTTCGAGTTGCGCAGGAAAGAACAGGCGCTCCAGGCATTCACAGATACCATCGAAGAATCCATCCGCCAGAAGTTTTATAATAATCCGGTAATCTCAAAGAAATTACATTCTATTCAGCAGGATATACTTTCCGGGAAAATCAGCCCCTATGCGGCAGCGAGGAAACTAACAGGAAAAGTTTGAAAGAAGTTGGACAATCGTCCAATCATCCAATTACCGAACCCTCCCCAACCCTCCCTGTGAGACATTCCCACATTTTGACATATTATCGAAGGGAGGGAGATTTTTATTAATTATCGCACTTCTCTATTCATATTGAACTCCTTCGGAGTTCGGCCAACCATCGATCGGAAACCGCGAACTGCCAACTGCGAACTGCGAACTGGGAACTGCGAACTGCGAACTGCGAACTGGGAACTGCGAACTGCGAACTGCGAACTGCTTACTTACCTTTTCCTCATATTATGAATCCACGACGCAATAATGCTTGTCACGAGTATGATTGAAATAACAACCAGGGAAGCATTAGTGGTGATTTTATAGAAATCATGGATCAGCATTTTGACGCCGATAAAAGCCAATAATACAGCCAGCCCTACTTTCAGAAAGAAGAATTTACTGAAGAAATGCGAAATCAGGAAGAACAACGACCTGAGTCCCATGATAGCGAAGATATTGGAGAAAAATACGATATAAGGATCGCTCGTTACGGCGAAAATGGCGGGTACTGAATCAACGGCGAAGACAAGGTCACTGAACTCGATCACCATCAAAACGATAAACAAGGGGGTAACGTTAAATTTTCCGTTTTCTCTCACCCAGAATTTATGTCCTTCAAAATGTGGATGAACCGGGAAGAACTTTTTAGTCAGCCTTACCATGGGATGGTGCTGGACATCAATTTTTTCTTCCTTCTTTTTGATAAAATCCCTCAACATACGCCAGGCGGTAAACACCAGGAAAGCCCCGAAAAGAATCAATCACCCAGGCAAAGCGGTAAATGATCGCGGATAAGGAAAAAATGAAAACAAAGCGCATGACGATAGCTCCCAGGATTCCCCAGAAAAGGACCCTTTTATAATATTTTTCAGGGACTTTAAAGGAGAGGAAGATAAGAAGGATCACAAAAACATTATCCGTACTAAGGGAATATTCAATGATGTAGCCGGTAAGGTATTGAAGGGACAGGCTGTGGTTATAAATTATAATCGCTTCTTTCAGATTTAAGCCTTCAATGTTAATCGGGTGATTAAACCTGCTGATGCTCTGCTGAAGCTCTTCAACCGTATCAAATCCATGAATCAGATCGCCATGAAAGCGAAGAAAGAAATAAAAACCCACCGATAACCCTACCCAAAAAATTGTCCATCCAGCGGACTCCTTCAGTGAAACCACATGGTGGTGCCTGCTGAAGATCCCCAGATCGATGAAAAGTAATATCAGGATCAGAACCAGGAACCCGGAAAAGAATAGCACCTCATTGCCGCCCATCTTGAATTGGTTATGGATACAAATTTAGCCAAATTTTAAACCTCAGCTATTTTGTCAGTTTAGCCGGTTTATATCTTAAAATTTTATATGTTTGCGCTCCTTTTTGAACAACATTCTAATTGTGGCTCGCATGAAAGCTTTCACCGAGATGAATCCTAACCCGCTGGTTCAGTACCTGAATAAACCTGCAGAAGATTTTACAAGGCAGGATATCATGAAATACGTTGAAGACAACAATATTGAAATGATCAATTTCAGGTACGTGGGCTGGGACGGGCGTTTGAAAACCCTGAATTTCATCATCAACAGCCGCCAGCACCTTGAAACGATCCTGACTATGGGTGAACGGGTGGATGGATCAAGCCTTTTTTCTTTTATAGGAGCCGGTTCAAGCGATCTTTACGTGATCCCGAAGTACCGGACGGCCTTCGTCAATCCTTTTACCGAAATACCTACCCTCGATATAATTTGTTCTTATTTTAATAAAGACGGCGAGCCACTTGAGAGTTCACCGGAATATATTCTGAAGAAAGCCGACAAAGCATTAAAGGAAAGGACCGGTTTTGAGTTGCAGGCCATGGGTGAGCTGGAATATTATGTGATCAGCCAGAAAGAAGATCTATATAATGCAGCAGATCAGCATGGTTACCATGAATCGACTCCTTTTACCAAATGGGAGCATTTGCGTACGGAGGCCATGCAGGCGATAGCGCAGGCAGGAGGACAGATCAAATACGGCCATTCGGAGGTTGGTAACTTTGAGGTCGGCGACCTGATGTACGAGCAAAATGAGATCGAATTCCTGCCCTGCCCTCTGGAAAGTGCGGCCGAGCAACTTCTTATCGCCAAATGGATGCTGAGGACACTGGCATATAAATACGGGGTCAGGGTCTCTTTTGCTCCAAAGATCACGCGCGGCAAAGCCGGCAGCGGGTTGCACATCCACACGCGGCTGATGAAAGACGGCAAGAATGTGATGATCGAGAAGGGGAGGCTCAGCGATACGGCTAAAAAGATGATTTCCGGTTTCCTGGATCTTGCGCCCTCGCTTACTTCTTTCGGAAATATCAACCCGACTTCCTACTTCCGTCTGATTCCTCACCAGGAAGCCCCGACGAATATCTGCTGGGGCGACCGCAACCGTTCGGTACTGGTGCGGGTCCCGCTGGGGTGGACAGGCAGTGTGAACATGGTACATCTGGCGAATCCGCTTGAAGAAGCGCCAGAAAACAATTTTTACGAAAAGCAGACTGTAGAGTACCGTGGAGCCGACGGAACTGCCGATATCTATCTTCTGATGGCCGGGCTTGCGGTGGCTGCCATGCACGGGCTGACAATGAAAGATTCGCTGAAATATGCCGAGCAGCATTACGTCGACGTCAATATATTTAAAGAAGAACATAAGAATCGGCTGAAAGGGCTTTCACAGCTTCCGGTTTCCTGCTGGGAATCCGCCCGGGCACTCGAAAAGCATAAATCAATTTACATGAAGCACGGTATTTTCTCGGAAGGAATGATCGACTGGATCATCAGCTATCTGAAATCTTTCAATGATGAGAACCTCCGCCGTGACATCGGCCTGAATGAAGAAGAGATCATGAAGCTGGTGCAGAAGTATTTTCACTGCGGATAAAGAAGTTCGCAGTTCGCAGTTCGCAGTTCCCCGCTCAATCAAACAAATTCTTTTTTGAGGAGTTCAACCCATTTATCCAGGCGTTCGGCTGTCTGCTCCGGCTGGTTTTCCTGATCTAAGATAAGGCCGACGAATGAACCGCCACGGAATGCTTCCGATTCGGAAAACTCGTAGCCTTCCCGCGGCCACTTTCCAACGATCGTGGTTTTCTTGCGGATCTTATCATAAAGGATTCCTACTCCGTCCGCAAAACTTTCCGGGTAGGTATCCTGGTCGCCCAGGCCGAACAGAGCAATCTTTTTCCCTTTCAGGTCAGCTTTTTCAAGGATTCCGGAAAAATCCTCCCAGTCGTCCTGCATTTCGCCTAAGCCCCAGGTGGGAGTGCCGAGAATAAGGTATTTGTACTTTTCAAGATCTTTTTTTACTGCGCCATCGATATTGATCAGGTCAGCATTTTCCTCACCCAGCAATTGCTGGAGCTTTTCAGCCACATGTTCGGTCTGTCCAGTGGAAGAACCGTAGAAAATTCCTATTTTTTTATCCGGCATCGGTCATGGTATTTGTCATCCATACAAATATAATCATTTCCGGATTAATCCCTGCCCATTGTGGTGAGCGTATTTTAACCAACGGGTTTACCCGTTGGAGCAGTTGATAAAACGTCTTATAACTAACACCAGGCTGCTTGCAGCGGGGAGTTTCATTAATGCCACAAAAATGATCCTGCATCATCGTGAAAAACGAATATCTTTATATTGAATTTGATTCGTATGAAAATACTGGCAGGAATGATCGGGACCTGCATGCTGGCAGGCCTGGTGCTTCAGAATCCGGCTTTGAGCCCCGGATTCGGATACAATCCCGGACCGGCGCCGGAGCTGATCTATTTGCATAAGATACCTTATCTCATTTATACCGGGAACAACACGGAAATGGAGGTGATCTGGCAGACGTACGTGATCTGCCCCGGATATGTAGCGTGGGGAACGGACACCGCTTATTCCCTGGGAAATGAACCGGCGTCTGAATACGGAACCGACCACCAGTATAAATACACTATTACGGGCCTGGCTCCTTCGGCCAAATATTATTTCAGAGTCATTGCCGGGACAGATACGGTGACCGGCAATTTCCGGGCTGCTCCTGCAGAAGGAGCGACGGAAACAGAATTATTCGTTTACGGTGATACCCGGTCAAATCCAAATTTCCATGATTCCGTTGCAAAAAGGATTGTCATGAACTACGCTGCCGATCCTGAAGCGCAGACCATAGCTCTTTTATCGGGCGACCTGGTGAGCGATGGAAATGTGGAGAGCAAATGGGATGAGCAGTTTTTCAGCGCGGATTACAGCGATATAAGGGAATTATTCCGGACTGTTCCGATCATTAGTTCTAAAGGCAATCATGAAGGGACCGGGTTGATTTTTAAGAAGTATTTCCCTTATCCTTACGTCACTTCGAGCCGCTTTTACTGGTCATTCGATTACGGGCCGGTCCATGTGTGCATTATTGACCAGGACACCACATATGCTCCCGGCAGCGCGCAGTATGAATGGATTGCGACAGACCTGGCGTCAAGCGCCAAACCGTGGAAATTCCTTCTTTTTCACGACCCCGGCTGGTCTGCCGGCGGAGGGCACTCGAACGATGCGGATGTCCAGGAGATCCTGCAGCCCTTGTGCCTGGAGTATGGCGTGCAGTTCGTGTTCAACGGGCATAATCATTATTATTCCAGGGCTGAGGTCAGCGGGATAGAACATATTACCACGGGCGGCGGAGGTGCACCGCTCCACACCCCGGATCCCGGTGATCCCTTCATTGTAGCGACAAGTTCATCCCATCATTTCTGCAAAATCCATATTGATACCGACACACTTTATTTCACCGCAATAATGGATAATGGTACGGTCATTGAATCGTTCAGCTACCATAATTATTATGAATGGACCGGGGCTATCGACCAGGACTGGGGCAACTCTTCAAACTGGTCGAAAGGAATGATTCCCGGTGAAAACTGGAATGTGCTGATCCCTCCCGGCCTGTCAAATTATCCCCGCCTCTACGGGTCGGGGTCCTGTAAGAATATCCGGATCGAAGAAGGTTCATCGCTTACCATAATGAACGGAGGCACCCTGAATATCACGGGAAAGATTGAAAATCGCGGCACCCTGGACGTAAATGAGGGGGCAATTGTCATTCCGGGTTCTGAGTTCTGAGTTCTGACCGCTGACCGCTGATCCCTCTTCGCTGCGCTTCGAGGGACAAGCCGCTGACCGCTGACCGCTGACCGCTGACTGCCGACCGCCTACCGTTTAATGGCGGCCTACTGGTTTCCAATAATTGACCCCTCTGTCATTATAACATCCTGTCCGTTATAACCTTTGCAAGAGCCTTTGATTTTAACATTTTTAAAAGGATTTATCCCTTTTGCAGCCTGGCTGAATTCCGGCAGCATGGTCACTCTTATGCCTTCATCTCCGTTGGCCCCCTTTTTATAAGCAAAAACGACAACTGTGCTATCCTTGACCGTTTCTACCCGCATGATTCCTCCTATAACCTCGATCTCTTTGTTGTCGTATTTAGGGGCTGCAATATCTTTGTTCATGGAATAATCGACCCAAAGCCGCTTGGCGTTGATGGTCAGATCAGCTTTTTTATCCACATGGACGGCCTGAGGTTTTTTGTCATTGTTTTTGCATCCTGTGATAGTTGCTGCTCCTGAAAGAATCAGCAGGGTAAGAAATATAAGACCGGTTCTTTTCATAAATAATGTTGAATGTTGAATGTTGAATGTTGAATGATTGCCGACTGCTGACTTCTCACTGTATCATTTTCAGCCCTTCCAGCGCCGAAGCATCACCGGGAGCGATCAGAAGGGCTTTCTGAAACAGTACTTTCGCTTCCCGGAGCTTATTCAGCTTGTAATTTGTCCAGGCGTACATGATGGTGGAATCATAATCAAACGGGTACAAATTGGCGACTTTCTCAAAATATTTTATTGCGACATCATATTGCTGGCGGTTGTAGAAAATCATGCCCAGCCAGTAGTTGGCTCTGGCATTCATCGGATCGACCAAAAGGATCTGATTGTACTGTTCTTCGGCTTTAGTATAATCGCCCGTTGCAACTGCAGGTAAAACATATCCAAAGCGCGGTTCGACGGCATATGGCTTCAGGTCGATTGCTTTTTGATAATAGCTCATCGATTCCGGGTAGGAGCCTGCCTCATAGGTCAGCCATCCAAGGCGGACATTGATCTCATATGAGCCAGCGTCATAGATCTTTTTCATTTCCCCGGCCGCTTCCGTGTATTTGCTTTCTTTTTCATAGGTATAACTATTTGTGAAAGCCGCGCCGATTGCCGTAAAATCCTGCCCGGAAGCACTTACTGCCAGTGATAACGATGAAATAACCAAAATGATTAATTTTTTCATAGTCTTAAAATTTCCAATTAAGTCCGACTAAAATGATATTATTCCGAAAATCCTTATACATCGTGACGGGGAAAGGCGGCTGGCCTTCAGGAACATCAGCGGCGGAATACTGGAGATACTGCCCTCTTCTTACCAGGTATAAATATTCAGCAGTGACCGTCCACCTGGAATCAATGGTATATATAAGTTTTGCCCCTCCCTTGAACTGTATCTTATCTGTGATATTGTAAACTACAAATGCATTATGCTCATGATAATTTTTTAACTGGCCGACCGTAACGCAGAGTTCGAGCCAAACCGGCTTGAAGATCCTTGTTCCGACCATTTGTTCGAAAATAATATTGTTTATGCCATCATTCCTGTTATTCAACAGTTTCGACGAAAGATAAAAGTTCAGGTTTCCCCAGGGAAAAACCACTATTTGAAAACCAGCCTGGATCTGTTCTTTTTCATTCAGGTTCGAGATTGCGGCAAATATACCGGTCTGGACGATATGAAAATCTTTCATGACCAGGAGATACCCAATATATGACTGAAGCTTCGTTTGTTCCCGGGAGAAAAGATACCCCGCGGAAGCAGAATCATATAATGGCATGATGGTCTCATAACGGTCAAGAATGAAATTCACTGCCGGAAGCACATAGAATCCCCTGCCAAGCGGTACCATCCCGCTGAGATAAAACTGGCTCTGGGTCAGAGGGTATTTGTCATCCACATATAATGAGTCACCGATTTTTACCCGTTTTTCTTTGCTGAGCCCAACCTGGCTGTAAGCCCCATATATGCCGTAACCTTTTTTAAATCCCCAGGCTAATCCCGGGCTGAAATAATATCCCTGCCTGGTGATATCGGCCTGGCCATAGATATTATCTTCCCCATCCAGGTCGATCAGATCATATTCCTGCATCTGGTCGCTAAAGATCGGGCCTGCCTCTATATTCAGCCGGTGCAGTAAGGGAAGGGTTTTTTTCAGTTTTTCCCTGGCGGAGGGAGGAAGCTTATCAAATGTATTAATGGCATCCGTACTCCTGTTAAGCTCCAGGTAGCAGCCGTAAAGGTATTCCTCCGCCACGGGATCGTTTTCGTTAAATACCAGGGCTTCCCGGAAATGCAGCGCGGCTTTCATATATCTCCTGGTTTCAAAGCTGGCTATGCCTGCCCTCATCCGCAGGTAGTAATAATCGTAGCCTTCCCTGATAGCCTGGTTGCAAAGACTTATCAGGTCTTTCCATTCGCCTTTATTATAAAGATCGAGGCTCAGGCTGTCGGCTTCCCTAAAAGTCATACTGTTCTCCTGTGCCCGGATGGCCAGGGAACCCGTCGCAAAAAGGATCAGGATCAGGTATTTTTTTGCCTTATCCATACTGATGGTTCTTTCCGGTTTTCACAAATGATAAACTTATCTAAAAGATCCTCCCTGAAAAAGAGATCAAAGGACCATTGCCTGACTGACCGGAACGGCAGATCGACGAAAGCTTCCGAATGCAACTGCATCTCCGGATCCGCGATATGGCCGGTGGATTTTACATAATCAAGCCTGAATATGGACCCGGTAAAGAGATAGAAAGGCGCCAGGAAGTCCTGGATGTACATCAGCGGCCCGCGGGTCAGTGCACTCAGAGGGAAATGATCTTCGATTTTCAGGTTGCGGTAAAAGCCGTAAATCACTTTATAACTGCCCAGGTAGAAATAATACAGCAGGGAATGTTTGTCCCCCTCAAAATGGGTAAAATAAAACATATCTCCTTCGTTCACATAAAATGCTTTAGAGTCTGTCATCCTGCAAAATATGAAGGTATTATTGAGATAATCCACCCTGATTTCCCAGTGCACCTCCCTTTCGGACATGTCAAGCTTGTCATTCCTGAAAATGATTTCCTGTCCGGGGACAAAATTATATGATTTCCGCAAAAGGTCATTATTTTCGATATTACTTACAGTTTGGTCCTTCAATGGATAATCGGATGAGCGCAGCAGGTAACCGGGTGATTTGAGGATATAATGAAGCAACGGCAGATCAAGTGTTTTTGAGCCGATTTGCGGTGTCGACTGGAACTGGAAGTGCAGGTGAGGGACAGGGGAACGTCCTGAACTGCCGCAATGGGCAATAATTTCACCTTTTTTAACGAAATCGCCTTTGGATACCTTCAGGGATTCTTTTTTCAGGTGGCTCAGGGCGCTGTAAAGCTGCTCCGAATGCCGGATCACCACCGTATTGCCCCAGTTTTGCTCAAGGTTGACCTCACCGACGCGGTTATCCCCTATATCGCCGGTAAAATCCTCTATCCATCCATCGGCGGGCGCCAGGACGGGTTTATCATAACAATAATAATCAGAGACGTCTGCCCCGGTATTACGGTATGAATGCCCTTTTTCATCTTTAATTTCAAAATCCCATGCATGCCTCCAGTTTCCTATATGGGTGATATCCCCGTTATGAGCCTGCGTAACGGCCCATTCGCCCCAGAATGGAAGGGCTACTTTGAACCAGGGATAATTACCGAAGCGCTTTTCATTATTGAGCTGTGAATAAAGATTGTTTTCAGGTGAAAATTGCTGGTAGACAACCAGTTCAGGCTTATTAAAATGCCTCTCACGGAACTTTAGCACATAAAGAAAAATCAGGACGATAAGGTTGAATGGAAGAGAATATATCGATAACTGATTGAATGTGAACAGCATTTTAAAAGCAGTCAGCAGGATGGATGTAATTGGTGTAAGAAGTATGACCCAGAGGAAAGAATACCATGAGGGTATGATAAAGAAGCCCCCGATGGCGATGGCCGTGAGGATAAAATTAAATCCGATATAAGTATAATTGAGCGTTGTGAGGTCGGCGCCGATAAACTGGTAGAAAATGTAAGCGGCGTAAAAGCCGACGAATGACAGGGTAAAGGCGATCCGGGAGTAAATCAGCAGGCCGGCCGCGATAAGCACTCCGGGAAAAAGATGGTACTGGAAAAAGATGGCGCCCAATGAGCGGAAGTAAACGACCAGCGACTGCGGCAGTGAGATATAGTTGAACCATTCATATATCCTGACCATGGTTATACCGCCCAGGATGTACATTTCATTCATGCTGTAAACTCCCCGGTCGCTTATCCGGAGGGTAATGTAGTCCCGCGATGCCATAAATATCAGCCAGATACCCAACAGGAAAGGCACACTCAGGTAAGGGAGATTGTATTTCCCGATAATTCCTTCCAGGGCTACGGTCAGGAAGAACGTAAGCAGGGCGCTGAAAGCCAGTATCAGCCAGAATTCCGGAGTCGGGGCAAAAAACAATCCGATGCCCAGCCCGACGAGGAGCGAATTGAAACCGTAATAACCTCTCCTGATCTTATCGACATTCAGTCCGGCGAGCCATGCAACCGTGTTAGAAATAATAATGGCCACCAGGCCGGCCAGGCCGGAGATATAATCGAAAAATGTAACCAGGATCAGGATTGAGGCGAGGACCTGGTTATTAGAGAAAAAGACCAGGGCATAGCTGTTTGGAATACCCTGCAGGACCGACAAATATGATTTCTTATCAGAGCTCAAATTTTCTCAGGTGTTCCGGTACTGATTCATATTGGTTTACACTCTTCAGCGTTTCACGCTCTCTGATGATATGAACGTGTCCATCCGTATCGATCATGACCACTCTCGGACGCAAAGTTATAAATTGCATCCATTGCGTCATATCATAGGCTCCCACATGATGGATCACGAACTGGTCACCCTTGTTAAGCAGCGGAAGCACGGCATTTTCCCTGACCACATCGATGTTCATGCAAAGGGGGCCGTAAAGCATGGTTTCTTCTGTATAGTTTGAAAAAGGCTGTGCAGGAGTGATTTTATGATCGTACCAGAATGAGGTGAATAAGATATTGACCCCTACATCAACGATAGTGATCCGTTTTCCGGTCGAGGAACGTTTGTTGGAAATAACCGTTCCGAGCAGGAAGCCTGCATCATCGATCAGAGCCCGGCCTGTTTCCAGGATTAAAAGAGGCATTTTGTCCGGGGGAAAATTGCTGTTGACCAGTGCGGAGGTTATGGCTTCAGCCATCACATCAAATCCCGGATTTGTATCTGTTCCCGGCAGGAATGATCCTTTGAGGGTATTGCCTGAGGGGAATCCACCGCCAAGATCGATGTATTTGATCTCGTGATTATAACGTTTCTGGATACCGAGCGCCAGGTCCGCCAGTTTAGTGGCCGCAGCGGAATAAGCGGAAGGACTGAGCATAAAGGTGCCGATATGGCAATGCAGGCCGGTCAGCTCCACCTTGCCGGAGCGCATGATCTTGTTCAGGGCATCCCATGCCTGCCCGTTTTCATAATTAAAGCCGAACCGGTCCCAGATCGGGTAAGTACCGGTATCCATATTGACACGGATAGCGACCCGCGGGCGTTTTTTCAGTGCCCCTGCGAGTTTTATGATGGTATATAATTCTTCCAGATGGTCGATATGGATCAGGGAATTGTTGACGATCGCCTTCTGCAGATCTTCTTCATGCTTGTCAGGGCCGTTAAAAATGATGTACCTGCTGTCGACGCCGTTGGCAATTGCCTTATCATATTCAAAACCTGACACTACTTCCGCCCATGACCCTTCCTGGTGAAAAACAAGGCAAACCGCGTTCAGGTAATTAGTCTTATAAGACCAGGCAAACTGAACTTTCGGGTACCGTGTAGTGAATGCCTGCCGGGCTTCACGGTACTTTTCCCGTATTGTTTGCTCGGAGATCACGAAAAGAGGCGATCCATGATCCTTCAGCAGGTCTTTCACCGCGACCCCGTCGATATGGGTCATGGGCACATAAGCCGTCCTGAGACCGAATTTGTTCGGCATGTGGGTTTCCAGCCTCTTGATCGCCGGCCTTTCGTATCGTTGTTTTTTGGTCATTGGTCCCTGGTTATTGGTTATTGGTTATTGGTTATTGGTTATTGGTTATTGGTTATTGGTCCTTGGTTCCTGGTTATTGGTTCCTGGTTATTGGTCCTTGGTCATTTGCAAATTTGTTGACTGCTGACTGCCGACTGCCGACTGCCGACTGCTCACAGCTCTCCATAAGTCGAAATCTGCTGGTATTCCTTCAAATCCACGATCATGTCCCATGAATACCGGATGAACATTTTCCCGACCTCATAGGATTTATATGGTCCGATAGTTTCTCCCAAAGCCAGCCTTACCAGGGCTTCAGGAATATTCTGCCCTACGCCTATTGCCAGGTAGACCCATGCCGGGATCCTGGGATTGATCTCCAGGAGAGAGAATTCATTCTTTTCATCTTTCATCAGCTCGAGCTCAAATGGCCCGCGCCAGCCGGTCGATTTGATAAAATGATCGGTAAGCTTTATCATATTCTCATCCCCGACAGAAATACCGCCCCAGGCTTTGCCTTTGTCGGTGATATATTGCTTCCGGATCGGGACCGCCGCTATCCTGTTCCCATTACCGTCACCCAGCCCGATCACGTTGTACTCAATGCCTTTGACATATTCCTGGAGAATGATGGGTAATCCCCATTTGGAGCTGATCTTATTAAAATATTCCTTTGCATGCTCGACCGTGAAAGCTACATGGGCGTCATAGTATTTTCCTTTGACAAGCAGGGGGTAACGGATTTTTTCACCGGCTTTGGGGATTTCACCTGCGTAGTTAACGGAAATGCTGTCAGGCACTTTGATCCCGTATTTTTTGCCAAACTCCGGCAGGTTTATCTTGTGACGTTCTTCAAACTGTTTTTCGGTCGGCAGCAAAGTGTGAATACCCATTGCTTTTAGCTGTGCCTCCAGCCGGATGAAAGGAAAGAGCTCGGCATCAAAATTGGGAATGATCACATCGAGGTTTTCCTTTGAATGGATATATTCAATCCTAGCCATCAGTGACTCGATCCCTGCCGTGGGATAAGGGATCTGGTATACTTTATCGACAATGTCATGCATATAGATCCCGGGCTCGAGTGATTCGTAGGAGAGGCCAATGATCCTGACATCAAAAATCCGGGATTCTTTAAGACCCCGGATCACAGAAACACCGGGCCCCGGGCTGTCGATGGCATTCAGCGCCGTTACGGCAACGGTGATCTTACGCTTGCTCATCAGGTTCCATCATTTGATAACTGGTCATCATATGGATAAAATCTTCAAAATCCTTTTCAAAGATGGATTCCTCAGCATCGAAATTTTCCAGGAAATACTTCCGGATGGCCTGGTATTCCTTTCCTTCCCTGATCAAACCGAAAAGCTTCTGACCGGTTGGATTAAGCGTGAACGATTCCCCCGTATCCGGATTGAAGATGAAACCGGATTCACTCAGGGCTATGCTGCTTTTTATTTTCATCGATTGACCGTTCTATTGTTCTATTGTTCTATTGTTATCACCTTGTCACCGGTTCTCTATTCATTCTTAATTCGCTTCCTTTCATCTAATAAGCGATCGATTTCATCTCCGGATAAACCGGGTTTTTTAAGCAATTCATCGATTTCTTCAATGGTTTTCCTGTGCCCGGTAATAACAGGGCTGTCGTCAGAAGTATCTTCCCCTGAGAGCATGCTTTCATCCAGCTCTTCCTGTAGTTGTTCCACCATATCGGCCACCATCTGTTTGATCGGCTCCCCGAATTGCTGCAGCAACTGTTCAGAGATCTGATCTTTCATCTTTTCATAATTCTGAAGGAAAAAGTCGAAGTTGGTGATGAACATTTTAGGTACCCCGGGCATGCCTTCAAACTGTGACTTATCTTTGAGCTTCCTCAGAAGTTTGATGAGCAGATCGAGGTTTTCACTGAAAGAGCGGTCGCTGGTAGCCATAATTGAAATATTTGTGCAAAGTTAATGGTTTTATCCGTTTTAACGGGCAGAAAGGTCTTGCTAACTTCACTGCTAACGGTTTAAGCTAAACATCTTTGTCTTACTTTTGTTTAAAATATGACCTGATATGTTTAAAAACGTGAGATCTGCAATTTTATTAGTAACGGTCATGATGCCTGTGATTATATTTTCGCAGGAGATGAACAATAAGATCACCGATCCAAAGCTGGATAAGGAAATCCTTTATGGCAACTGTGACCGGCCGGGTCTTGAACAGGGTGATTTCGGAAAATTGTTTGCACAATATTATAAGATATACAAGCCCGATAAAACTGTCTTAGCTCAATTAAGGAAGAAGAAGGAAGGGATTGAGATACTGATCGTTTTAGGCACATGGTGCAGCGACAGCCAGGAGCAGGTTCCAAAATTTTTCAAAATTCTTGACAGGATTTATTTCAGCGGGAAAAATGTCAGTATGATATGTGTCAGCAGCGATAAGGAGGCAGGTGCGGTTGAAACGGCGCCATATAATATTCAGAAGGTGCCGACTTTCATCATTTCCCGCAAAGGAAAGGAAATTGGCAGGATCGTGGAAACTCCGGCCACGACTCTTGAAAAAGATCTGCTGTTGTTTTTTAATGACAATTAGTTTTGGGGATAACAGGATGATGGTAGCTCATTCAATCCCGGAAGCGGGGCAGTGGCTTGCCGGCAACAGAAAAGCCGGTAAGTCTGCCGGGTTTGTGCCGACCTTGGGGGCTTTGCATGAAGGGCACCTCAGGCTTGTCGGCAGATCATGCGCCGAAAACGATATTACCTCGGTCAGCATATTTGTGAACCCGATACAGTTCAATAATCCCGAAGACCTGGCGAAATATCCCCGGACTCTTGAAAATGACCTGCATTTATTGGAAGAAACCGGCTGTGACCTGGTTTTTGTACCTTCAGTCAGGGAAATGTACCCGGTGCCGGTGACAGAAAAGTACGATTTTGGCGAACTTGATAAAGTGATGGAAGGTGCTCACCGCCCGGGCCATTTCAACGGGGTGGCAATTGTCGTGAAAAGATTGTTTGATATCATTCATCCTGACAGGGCTTATTTCGGTGAAAAAGACTTTCAGCAGCTCAGGATCATACAATTGCTGGTAAAGATGGAAAACCTGCCGGTTGAAATAGTGCCATGCCCGACAGTCCGCGAGGCGGACGGCCTTGCAATGAGCTCACGCAACCGCAGGCTGAGTGCGGGTGAACGTGAGACAGCTCCTGAGATTTACCGTACTCTGCTCGGGGCCAGGGAACTTGCAAAAAAATTGCCGGTTGACGAAGTCAGAAGGATATCAGCAGAAAGGCTTGAACGTAAGGGTTTTATTGTAGATTATTTCGAAATTGCCGATGTCGCCTCATTACAGCCCGTCGGGAGCTGGGAAGATGCCCCGGAATTGATTGCATGCGTAGCGGCATTTTTAGGAAGCGTTCGGTTGATCGACAATATGATTTTATTTTCTAACTTTGCACGCTGAAATTTCATCCCGCTTCGCGGGGGTAACCTCTTGAAAATGAACGTTAAACTACTTAAGTCAAAAATACACAGGGCGAAAGTCACCCTTTCCGGCCTGAATTATGTCGGCAGCATAGGTATTGATGAAGACCTCATGGACGCCGCAAATATGTTCAATTATGAAAAAGTCCATGTCTTCGATATAAATAACGGCGAACGTTTTGAAACCTATGTTATCAAAGAAGCGAGAGGTTCAGGCATTATCGGCGTATACGGGGCCGCTGCAAGAAAAGTGGCAGTCGGCGACCTGGTAATCATTGCGGCTTACGCAACAATGAGTCCCGAAGAAGCCAGGAATTTTCAACCCGCCGTTGCAATCCCTGATGCCGACAACCATCTAAAGTAAAAGCCCTTGAAGAAGCGCATCCTTTCCGTCATCCAGTATCTTTTCTTTCTGCTGATAGGATTGGTGCTGCTCTGGCTGGTCTTCCGCAAGATCGATATAAAGGATGTGGTAGCTGAAATCCGCGCCGCCAGATATGAATGGCTCCTTCTTTCCATTATTTTAGGCGTATTAAGCCATATTGCCAGGGCAATGCGCTGGAATATCCTGATCCGTTCGATGGGATACAAGCCGGACACCACAACGACATTTTACGCCGTGATGGTCGGATACCTGGCCAACACCGCCTTTCCCAGGCTCGGGGAGGTGACCCGTTGCGGCGTCCTGTCCAAAAAGAAAGGCATCCCTTTCAATGCCCTTTTTGGAACGGTCATTTCCGAAAGGGTTTTCGACATGGTCGTCCTGCTTCTGATCATTCTGGCCGTGATTTTTCTGCAGATAAGCATGCTGAGCAATTTCGTCAACAAATATATTATTTCATACCTGACCGGAATTGCAAACAGGAATAACCTGGTGATAGCCATTGTCCTATTGGCCCTGGCCGTGGTTTTGCCGCTGGTGCTGTTCAGGATATTCTTCAACCGGATCAGGGAACATCATATTTACAATAAGGCTAAAGATTTCGTCAAAGGCTTGCTCGACGGGGCAAAAACAATCATGAAAATAAGGCAGAAATGGTCATTTATCGGGCTGACCCTCGTGATCTGGACGCTCTACACATTAATGGCATATACTGCTTTCTTTGCACTTGAAGCAACTTCCGGCCTGAGTTTCTGCGATGCCATCACTGTAATGTCCCTGGGCAGCCTGGGGATGGTCGCGCCGGTGCCGGGCGGCATTGGCGCCTACCAGTTCATCGTCAAGGCGATTCTGACCGAGATTTACCTGATCCCATCCGAACCAGCCGTATCGTATTCCATCATCCTCTGGGCAGCTCAATCCATTATGATAATCGTATTGGGCGCACTATCCTATTACATATTGGTTTTTAAAAAATCGAAAATAAGCTATGACAACTCTTGAAGTCACCCGGAATAAGATATTTGACCGCGCAGTTCTCGGCAACCGTATTGCCATGTGGCGGTTCTTTAATAATAAGATCGTCTTTACCAATGGCGTCTTTGATATCATCCACCGCGGCCATATTGAATATTTGTCCCAGTCGCGCGACAGGGGTCAGGTACTCATCATCGGGTTGAACAGCGATGCTTCCGTTAAAAGGATCAAGGGAGCAGGCCGGCCGGTTCAGGACGAAATGTCGCGCGCACTGGTGCTGGCGTCCCTTCGCATGGTCGATGCTGTGATCTTGTTTGATGAAGACACCCCGTATGAACTGATAAAGCTCGTTCAACCGGATGTGCTGGTCAAAGGAGGGGATTATACTAAAGAGACCATTATCGGCGCTGAT
Source organism: uncultured Bacteroidales bacterium (assembly GCA_963823285.1). Taxonomy (GTDB): domain Bacteria; phylum Bacteroidota; class Bacteroidia; order Bacteroidales; family JAGOPY01; genus JAGOPY01. The sequence goes on from CAWGKX010000015.1 coordinate 112,717, forward strand.
ATCGTGAAAGCCGGGGGAGGCGAGGTGGTGACCATACCGCTAACTGAAGGATACTCTACCTCAAAAATTTTAAGTGTTTTCAGGATGATCGGGTAGTCAATATAATGGGGAAAATTCAACATTTGAAGAGTAACCCGACTTAAAACTTAAAATCGACCAGTAATTTTTCAGGCTAGTACTTGACTCGTAATATTTTTTTAGTAAATTGCCTCACTAATTAAGTCATAGCGAATATGGCTTTCATTTTGATTTTCTCGTGCTAACTCTAACCAGACTTCGATTCTACTGTAACACAATTCAGACAACCCTGCATTGGCGGGAAAATTTCAATGAAGGCCCAGGTTGATCACATTATCCCTAATATTAACCATAAAAACCATTACAATGAAGAAAAAAAGTATTTTCTATTTCAGCATTCTGCTGGTAGCCTTCCTGATCGGGCCGATCGCCTGTAACAACGATGAAGAATCCGAAACACCTGTTGTCGCGGATAATCCTGTCATTTATGCAGGCCAGATCGTGACCAGTGAAATCAGCAAGGACGACGTTGTCATCGAATCGATGATCGACACTGTTGTCAACCTGGGGAGCGAAGCAAGGCAGGCGCTCTTTTATGTGAACCAGTCTCATACGCTCAACGGCGTGGATATCTGGAATGGAAACCATTATTCGAATGTATTCCGTTCAGTGAGCCGCCAGCGTCTTCATGAATTTATCGTAATATGGGGGCAGTTAATTGGAACTGTAATCGATTTGAATGATATTTCACCCCAGGGCCTGGCGAGAAGGCAGGAAGCCTTTTATATCCTTAGCCAGTTCCTGATCTCCTTCAGGACAGATCTGCCTTTGCTCATTTCTTTAGGCCAGAACAGTGCGGAATTGCAGGCCGCCGTGGATATCATAAATGCTGCCAACGCGGCAGTGAAATCATCAGCCAAACCGGGCCAGTATAACGACGCGAACAGCATCCTCAGGTCTCTGGAAGAATCGGGAATGAGACCTGCGGAATTCATGAGTGCGGTAAATGAAACGGGGATAACGCCTGAAGCATACTTCAGTATGGCCAATGAAAAGGGGATAAACCTGGCAGCATCCATCAGGCAGGGAAATGGAGACCGAGGAGTCGTTACAGCGGTGATCAAGGCTGTTTGCAAAGCTATAGTGTACATCAGCAAATTCATCGTCTTCTTTATCGAACATGGGGCGCCGAGCGTTGACCTGGAAGATTCCTATACCAGCTATCTGCACCAGGATGACACCAATCCCATGGATTACATCTCAGGTAAGCCATACCAAACATCACCGACCTATTCTGTCAAGTATTGCACACTGGCAACCGCTTCCTTCTATATCGAGACCTATTATGATGCCCACCACGAGACGCTGCCCGGTCAATATATCAACAGGTGCGGGATGATCGTGAAATCGGTCCATTGCTCCGGAGGCATGCATGTTGAAGGATATACCGAATGGGGAACCCCGGTTACCATCGGCACAAATGAAAACCCAATCGCCACCAGCAGCAATACGGTCATCATCAATTATGGGGATTGCTGCTGCTTTTCAAGGCATGCAAAACTCACATTCAATCTCACCGGTGATCTGGGTTATGACGAAACCTCATGGGATTCAAACACTAAATAAAACAATCATCACGAAATAAAAAGTAAGATCATGAAAAATATATATATTTTCCTGGTACTAATCATTGAAGCCCTCGTCTTCATTCCTTCATGTAAGGAAGATGATGAGAACACAGCGGTACCGAATGAGACCACTCCGTATACTGCCGGTCAAACCCTTAAATACTCCTTTACTACCGATGAAGATACTGTCGTTCAGATGATCGATGAGGTCGTGGACTATGGTATGGAAGGTCACCCGGTACTTTACCTGGTTCATAAGGAAACTGTCAAAATGACCGAAGGGTATGAGAATATCTTTTTCCCGTTATACAGGGAAAAGCTGCTCTTATTCATGCCTTTGTGGGCCAACCAGCATGGCTTGAATTTTCTGACCGAGGAAGAAATAGCTTCAGTCCATCAGCACTTCCTGGATTACATTGTGCTCAACGAACTGGACGCCGGTCTGCTGGTTGAACTCATCATCGGTGATGGATTTTCTTTGCCTTCTGTAATAAAGATGATCGATGAATCAAGGAATTTGAAAACTTATCCTGATGGGGATATTCCGACAGCGAATGATCTTTTGTTCAGTCTTAAAACTGAAAAAATTTCCCCTGAATTGCTGACTGAACAGTTGAACCAGATGGTTCAGAAAGGAACGACTGCAAATGTCATTGTCACCATTTTCAAAAGCATCTATAAAGTCATCGATACCTGGGTGGATTTTACAAAAGACAATAAAGCGATTACCGATATGTCTGACAATTACATGAGTTTTCTCAATGCGGGTGATACTGTTAAAGCCCACTATACCGGTGGCACTTTGTATAACACAAAAACTTATAAACTGAGTTATGATGTAGGTGCGTGGGAAGCCATATGCCATTACCACCTGGAAATCAACTACAATGCGGCACATGCTACCATCCCTGGCAAATACATTCCTGACTGCAATACTAAAAGCTCTTATGTGAGCTGTCATGGTCCCGGATTCGTCGTCAAAGGCAAGACCTGCTATTCCCCGGCCATCAATTCAGGGAGTACCGGTGTTCCTGTAGCAGATATGAACGGAAAAGTCTCAGTAGAATATGGCGATTGTTGCTGCTTCCGTAAATTCTCGTATTTGAATTTTAAGATCAACGCAGAAACCGGGTATACTGAAACCAGCTGGAGTCCAGGGAAATAAGTCATAAATTAAAAAATCAGATACCTGCCAGCTCAAGGGAGCCTGAGTCGACCAGAGGGTGTTTTCAAACGAGAGTACTCTCTGTTTTTTAGTGTTAAGTTTTGAGTCTTAAGTGTTAAGTTGGTTACTGGGTATTAGTTATTGGTATTGTTATTGATATTGATATTGTTACGATTCTAGATTGTAAACTGTAAAATGTAAACTGTAAATTCTTTCTGTGTTAACTCTGTGTTAATCTGTGTCCTCTGTGGTGAATAAAGCGGATGGCATAGGGCAAAACAAATTCTTCGTAATTTTAATCTTTAAAACTGATCGGAATGTCATCCAAAGTAAAAACGGTTTTCTTCTGCCAGAATTGCGGCTCTCAGTCACCTAAATGGATTGGCAGGTGCCCGGCTTGCGGGGAATGGAATACGTATGTGGAGGAGGTGGTTAAAATTGAGGGTAAGACGGTAAGACGGGAGGACGGGAAGAGTCAGAAACCGGTGAGGGTGCAGGAAATTTCGGGTGAAAAAGGGGAAAGGATGATGACGATGAACGGTGAACTGGACCGCGTGCTCGGCGGAGGTCTGGTCCCGGGATCGCTGATATTGGTGGGAGGGGAGCCGGGTATCGGTAAATCCACCCTGTTGCTCCAGGTTGCCCTGCAGATGAAGGATCGGAAGATTTTATACGTCACGGGCGAAGAAAGCGCCCAGCAGATCAAAATGAGGGCCGACAGGGTCGGGGCTAAGAATACGGAATGCTTCATCATGACGGAAACAGGCACTGCCGGCATTCTGCACCAGCTCGACGAGATCAGGCCGTCGCTGGTCATCATTGACTCCATTCAAACTTTGCAAACGGATATTCTCGATTCCCCTGCGGGCAGCATTTCCCAGATCCGGGAATGCGCCGCGGAGATGCAACGCTATGCCAAGACCACCGCAACGCCGGTCATCCTCATCGGCCATATTATCAAAGACGGTTCCCTGGCGGGTCCAAAGATACTGGAGCATATGGTCGACACAGTGCTGAGCTTTGAAGGAGAGCGGAATTATGGTTATCGCATCCTCCGCTCGGTGAAAAACCGTTTTGGCCCGACTTCCGAACTCGGTATATATGAAATGCATGACAACGGCCTGCGGGAAGTCAAAAATCCTTCGGAAATCCTGATCTCCCAGCGTGAAAAAGATGTCAGCGGCGTAGCCATTGCGGCATCCATTGAAGGTTTGCGCCCTATGCTGATCGAGATCCAGGCGCTGGTGAGCTCAGCGGCTTATGGCACCCCGCAGCGCTCCACCACGGGTTTTGATACCCGCCGGCTGAATATGCTTCTGGCCGTGCTGGAAAAAAGAAGCGGCTTCCGTTTAGGGATGAAAGATGTCTTCCTCAATATTGCAGGCGGCCTGCGGGTGGACGATCCTGCGATCGACCTTGCCGTCGTGGCAGCCATTCTTTCGTCCAATTCCGATATTTCCATCGAAAGCAAGACCTGTTTTGCCGCTGAAGTAGGCCTTTCCGGCGAGATCCGTGCCGTGAACCGCATCGAGCAGCGAGTTGCCGAAGCTGAGAAACTTGGTTTCGGGCGGATGTTTCTTTCCAAATACAATCGTAAATCGCTTGTTCAGAAGAACTACAAGATCGATCTGGTATTTGCAACTAATATTACTGATGTTGTCAATGGGATTTTTTAAGCCAGCTATCTACGGGCACACCACATCTTTCAGGCTCGTATCCCAGCAATGCCACAGATCATCCCCGAAATGATTCAGGTCTTTGACATGTCCGTCCTTGTTCACTGAGCTCCATTCCATTTCAGTGAGATTGTCAAGGCTTTTATTATAGATATGATAGAACCTGTTGAGATAATTCAGAGTGGTTCCGTGAGAAATATAGCCGCCATTTGCGGGGCTCGGCCTTGATATTCGTATAGGTAATGTCTTTTGTGCCATCTGGAAATACTGATGCCAGTCGATCAGAAGGAAAGGATTCGTGGATTTAACGGATTTTCCTGGAGGATCCAGTATCCGCCGCTCTTATCCAGGGCCGATTTGCCATAGTACCACAGAACATCTGCGAATTCGGAACCTGTCGTGATACGCATTTCCCAGACGACGCTGTCGGTTTCCAGGGTACCCGGTAAGCTACCGCTTCGTAAACGACCTAAACTTACCGTGAAATTATATGACCATGTCCAGTTTCCCAGGTCGGGATGATAAACAGCTTCATGTTTGAAGGATTCCCTGAAAGAAGCAATCGGAATGGCGAGTCCGGTGTTGAGAGGGTTTGCCATACCACGACCGTGCTGAATGAATATCCCCAGTTCTGGATAGGTAACGATTTCCCTTGAGCCAATGTGTGTCATTCAGGGTTGGAAAAATCCTTGAAATCCATTACAAAGCTTGATCTGGGGAGGAATATTGAGGCGCCAGGGTTATTATCTTTCTTGCAGCTTGTAGTAATCAATAAAAATGCCGCCAGGATGAATGCGGTTTTCAGGGTAAGATTTATGAATGTTTTCATACTCTTTAATTTTTGATTGGTTGGAAATAAGGATTTAAAGGTAGAAAAATCGGACTACATAAAATAGATTAAATTGGAATTGAATAACGTTAGCATTTGAGGATTATTGTTCCAAAGTTCCAGTGTTCCAAAGTTCCAGTGTTCCAAAGTTCCAGTGTTCCAAACAGTTCATGTGACTAAAAACCCAAAACCCTGAAACATTGGAACATTGGAACGCTGGAACTACTTTAGTTCCAGCTCCACCGGGCAATGATCGGAGTGCATCGCGTCTTTAAGGATGGTCGCTCCGAGCAGCCGGTCTTCCATTTCTTTTGTGACCATATGGTAATCGATGCGCCAGCCGAGGTTCCTGGGACGGGCGTCGACCCTGTAGCTCCACCAGGTGTAATGATGGGGCTCCTTGTTGAAATGCCGGAAAGTATCGATAAAGCCGGTATTCAGGAATTTCGTCATCCATTCCCTTTCTTCGGGCAGGAAGCCGGAATAATTGGCATTTCGCACAGGATCATGAATGTCGATGGCCTGGTGGCAGATGTTATAGTCACCGGAGATGACCAGCCCGGGCCTTTCTTTCTTCAGATTATCGACATAAATCTGAAAATCATTCAGCCATTTCATCTTGAAATCCTGGCGGTGGTCACCGCTGGTGCCGGAGGGATGATAGACCGAAATGACGGACAGATCGCCAAAATCCGCCCGGAGAAAGCGCCCTTCATCGTCGTAAATCTTCATACCCATCCCCGAAATAACCTTATCCGGCTCAATTTTAGTCAGGATGGCAACTCCACTATAGCCTTTCTTTTCCGCTGAATGCCAGAACCCCCGGTAACCCATCATTTCGAAGTCGAGAACAGGGATTTGACCGGGCTGTGCCTTTGTTTCCTGGAGCAATAAAATATCGGGACCAGCTTCTTCCAGCCAGTCTAGCAGGCCTTTCTGGATAGCGGAACGGATTCCGTTAACGTTATAGGTTATGATCTTCACGGCGTGAGCGGGGTTTCATGCAAAGGACGGTAAATTTTTAATAAGAGCGACTACCTCGATACCACGAACTTCCCATTCAGCATCCTCTTTTTAGAATCTTTGCAAGTAATAAGATAAATCCCCGGTGATAAATTTGAAACCTTCAGGGACACCGAGCGGTTTCGAGGAATGACTACCATTTTCAATACATCCTGCCCGAAAATATTATAGATTACCAGTTCGGTAACATCGTTGGAACTATTTTCCGGGAATGAAAGCATAATCCAATCTCTTGCCGGATTTGGCCATATCTCCAAGTCTCCCGGCTTCCCCGCTTCCCCGCCTCCCGGCTCTTCAATCCCCACCAAACAATTCTCAATCTCGCATCCAACACTATCTACTTTTAATACCCACATTTTCACGGTTTGATTTGGAGGAAATAATGTACTTGAGCATCCTGCAGCAATAAATCCGTTATCCATGGTATTAGAAACATCGTATAAATAATTCAGGCTATAACTAGGATTTTCAGGATAATAAAAATATTCATGATACCATAGACTATCACCGGTATAATCAAATTTAAAAAGCCAACCGACAGGATCCAGGTACGCTGAATATCTACAATAACCACAAGCCATGAAATCGCCATTTTCTAGAGAAATAATATTTGTAATAAAATTGACAGCTTTTGAAGCTCCGTATTTCCGATTCCAGATTGTATTCCCATCCTGATCAATTTTTATTAGATTAATTCGGGTATAAGCGTATTCAGGTGTATACATAGAATCGGCATAAGCACTAAGTGCAATGATGCAACTATCGTTTGTTGTACTGACCATGACCTTATCATCTCCATAAGATCCACCTAGATTTAAAGACCATTCGAAATTACCTAAGCTATCAGTTTTAATAATAAGTGGATCAGCTGTTTCAATTTGACCTGGAATGTAAGCCCATGTCCCTAGGGCATAACCGAAATCATTCGTTTGAACAATACTGACTGCCCAATCATCAACTGATGTTCCATATAATTTACGCCAAATCTCATTTCCTCCACTATCGGTTTTTATAAGTATTACATCACTAAAATTTAGGCCGACTGAAACTTCTCCAAAAAGTACATAACCTCCATCCAGCGTGCTGGTGCAAGTTCTACCTATCAACGTGTTAAATGAATCACTGAAAAAGGTCTTAGAGAATAACGTATCACCGTCAGAATTAAATTTGTAAAAAATGCCATTAGAAAAGCCTGTTTGGAAATTATGTTGGGATCCAAATAAAGCATAACAACTATATTGAGTTTGAACCAATGAACCATAATATCCCGGATAAAAATCATATCCATTCTTTCCAAAATTTTTCCAGAATACAATCTCCCCCTCTGGATTTAACAAAAAAGTGCAAGTATTATAATAATAATCTGAAACGCTATCGCCGGATATTGCACATCCAAAATATCCATTTGATGTTCCTATAATACTAAGTCCGCTTGCCCAGGTATTGTTAGGGTTATAGAGTTCATTGAAATACCAGGGCTGGGTAAGGCCTGGCTTTGACAAGACAATTATGATTAATAAAATTAAGAATTGACGTTTAGTCTTCATAAAATCAGCCTATTAATCAAGCTATTATAATTATTTAAATATAATAAATTTACCATCTTGGTCTTTCTGACTGTAAATCGTCAGCGAAATGTTTACCTGTAAAGGTATAATTTTAATGTATGGTTTTAAGGATTACTATAATGAAAATAATGAGTCATTTGAATTATTTTCAATACCTTAGCAATCAATATGCAGCTCTCTAACATTCGCGGGATTTGGTTCAGGTTCATGGTCTGGCAGACTAAAAAGATGAACCACCAGACATTCCTTATGATCATCAGCGTGGTCATCGGCATCCTTTCCGGGATTGCCGCCGTCGTACTCAAAAATTCCGTCCGCTTTATCAGCGAATTACTGGTAGGCGGTTCTTCGATTTACGATGTGAATTTCCTCTATTTTGCCCTCCCCGCCATCGGTATCCTGCTGACGATCCTTTTCGTGAAATATATCATTAAAGACCGCGTGGACCATGGCGTTCCCAGCATCCTTTATGCCATCAGCCGGAATAACGGGATCATTAAAAAGCATAACATGTTCTCCTCCATTGTCGGCAGCGCGCTGACGGTAGGCTTCGGCGGCTCGGTGGGACTGGAAGGCCCCGCATTGGCCACCGGCGCCGCAGTGGGCTCCAACCTGGGCCAGTACCTGCGGCTCAGCTACAAAGACGTGATCCTGATGATGACCCTGGCCTGCGCCGGAGCAATGGCAGCCATCTTCAAATCCCCGATCGCAGCAATCGTCTTTGCCGTCGAAGTGCTCATGATCGATCTGACCATGACCTCCCTCATCCCATTGCTAATCGCATCGGTCACGGCTTTGCTGACGTCCTACTTCTTCCTGGGTAACGCCGTCCTTTATCCTTTTGAGATCACAGAAGCATTCCACTTTCATCACATACCTTACTACATCCTGCTGGGCGTCATAACCGGGATGGTCTCGGTGTATTTCACAAAGATGTACGTCAGGGTGGAGAAATATTTTAAAAAGATCGAAAAATGGTGGGTGCGATGGGTGTCCGGCGGCGCGGTCCTGGGCATGCTGATCTTTTTCTTTCCCATCCCTTTACGGGGAAGGCTACGAGGCCGTCAACACATGCATGAAAGGCGATTACAGCCCGCTTTTCAACGGCAGCCCTTTTTACGAGTTCCAGGACAGCATATGGATCGTTTTCCTGCTGTTCATCCTGGTACTTTTCTTCAAAGTCGTGGCAACGGCCACAACTTTTGGAGCCGGCGGAGTGGGGGGGATCTTTGCGCCTTCCTTGTTTATGGGCGTCTTCACAGGGCTGTTTTTCGCTCAAGCCATAAATTATACGGGGCTGACCATACTGTCGGGAACCAATTTTGCCATGGTCGGCATGAGCGGGATCATTGCCGGGGTGCTGCATGCCCCGCTGACAGGCATTTTCCTCATTGCGGAGATCACCGGCGGGTACAGCCTGATCGTCCCGCTAATGCTGGTATCGACCATCAGCTATGCCACGACAAGGATGTTTGTCCATAATTCCGTATATACATACCAGCTGGCGGAACGCGGTGAACTCATCACACATCACAAAGATAAAACCGTGATGTCGATGCTGAAGTTAGATGACCTGATTGAAACCGATTTCAAGACCATCCACCCTGAAGCGAAGTTGCGCGAACTTATCCAGATCATTTCCGATTCCAACCGGAATATCTTCCCGGTAGTGGATGAAAAAAACAAGTTTCATGGCTTTATCAGGCTCGACGATGTACGGCATATCATGTTCAAACCGGAACTTTACGATACCGTCATCGTGAAAAACATCATGGTAACTCCCGCTACCTCATGTATCTCCGGATGATTCCATGGAAACCGTGGCGGCAAAATTCTCCGATTACGACAAATATAACCTGCCCGTTCTTGTCAAAGGGAAATACGTTGGGTTTGTTTCAAGAGCCAATGTTTTCAGCACTTACAGGGAGATGGTGAGGAAGTTTTCGGAAGACTGAAGCAGTCTTAAGTCTTACAGTCCTACATCTTATATTCCTTTAAATCGGTTCATCGCTTTCTGAAAATCCCCGGCCCTCGGATCATTACGGGCTTTATAATATTCGTACAACAGGCGGTATCCTTCTGAAACAGCCATTGAATCATTATCAGTAAGCTTTTCCGGGCTGCCTTCGAGAGCAGGTATTGTCAGTTCAACTCCGGAGTCTACCAGTCGGGATCAGGTATTTTATCCAGGTTTTCCCTGTAAATGAGAACCCAGAGATAAGGATTGCCGTAAGTTTCACGGGCAAGCTGGAAAAGATGAGTACCTTCGGCAACAGTGACGAGCTCAGAAGTCTGACCGCCGACCGCCGATCCCGACTGAGCCGGGGTCGGGACAGGTCTTGGATTGTCGATTGTCGATTGTCGATTGTCGATTGTCGATTGTCGATTGTCGATTTCCGGCTGCTGACTGCCGACTACCGACGGACTACTGACGACTGACTGACGACTGACGACTGACGACTGACGACTGGGTTGATAGAAGTTCCTGAAATAAAATATGACAACCAAAACAGCTATGATAGAAATGGCAACCGGAATGATCCAGTGTACGCGGTGCTTTGCCCGGCGCGGTTCCGGTTCAGTCTCTTCATCATCTTCCATCAGCAGTTCAGCGTCAGGCCCATGCTGATGTTCAGGTTCCGGTTCATGCTCCGGTTCAGGTTCAGGTACCGGTTCGGGTTTTAATTCCGCATGACTTTGAACGTAAATTTCCTCTTCATGAATCTCCTGAGGTACAGAAGGAATAATTTTATAGCTGAGCAGACGGTTATCGCGGTTGATATAATCTTTAAAAGATCTTTCAGGAAGGAAAACCGGGCGGTTATGTGCAGGGATATCCACTCTTTCACCGGTTTTAGGATTTCGGCCGACTTTCCCCCTGGTCCATTTCAGGCGAAAAGTCCCCAGGCCTTTTACGCGTACTTCACCATCGCGTTTTAGTCCTTCTTCAATAATTTCAGGGATGGCGCGAAGGATTTTACCGGCCTGTTGCTTTTTGATGCCCGGTTGTTTGGACAGCCGTTCTATGATATCCCCGGCAGATAAGGTATCACTCATAGGTGGGTGGTGTTTTTAAGTTTATCCTTAAATGTTTCGGCCGGATGAAATGCGATATTGCTGTGCGGCGGCACCAGGGCTTTTTTATTCAGGGCAGGGATAAAAGCCGTGCGGCTGTTGGTCTTTTTCATCTGAAAACTTCCCAGGTGCTGAATGGTAAGTTTTTTTTCTTCGAAAACAGTCTCGCGAAAAACCAGGGTGGTTTGCTGAAGCAGTTCCGCCGCTTCCTTGTGGCTGACATTTAGTTTTTCAGCCAGAGCATGTATGAATTCCTTTGTATTCAACTTCTTAAAGTTAATTGGTTGATTCAATTTGCGATAATACGAAAATTTGGGCAGAATTGCAAGATTTTTTAGTTCGCAGTTCCCAGTTCCCAGTTCCCAGTTCAGGTTAGCACTAATTGCCGACCACCGACTGGGAACTGATGGAACTGCGAACTGCCAACTATTCTTGCAACTCCAGCCATCTTGAAAAGAATACATCTTGCAAAAAGTACTGGTCTTTACTTCTGTATATTAGCTCTTTTTCAAGCAGGGATTCAATGCCCCGCTTAATAGTGCTTGCACTTGTAAGATCATATTGTTTGATAAATGCCGATGAAGTAATACTTTTTGCTCCTTTTTCTTTAGCAATGGCTTTTAATAATTGCCACTGGAGCTGAGTCAAAAGATTCCTCAAATCAAAATAGAATGGTTCGTGATCCCTTAATATCTCGTTGCAGGTTCTTTGAATTTCATCCTTCGATATATTTCCGGATTTTAACTCAAATAACTTGTTACAGCAGTATTGTACATAATAGGTATGGCCCCTGGTCCAGTAAAGAATATCCCCGATGGCATCATCATCAATCTTAATTTCATGGTTTAAAAAGACATTTCTGATGAAATCTATATAGGAAAGATGCTGAATTTCTTCAAGGTACATAAGTTCAGTACTCTGATAAAAAGGTCTTGAAGGATTGGAAAAAATTTGTCCCAGCATTGATTTATTGCTTCCCGAAAAAATAATTGTCACATTATGAAGGTTTTGAATATTTCCTCTTATTAATGCTTCAACATTTTTCTCCGGATATTTGGTTATCTGCTGAAATTCATCAATTGCCAGCACAATTGATTTCGAAAGACTTTTTTCGGCCAATATCTTAAAAAGGTCACTCATGGTTTGCTGAGCTTCTTCTTCCGAAGATATCTTAAAAGAAGCCGTTGGCATTCCTGAAAGAGGATCAACGGAGATAACAGGCCTGATGTATCGGAATGATTCAATATACTCAAGGATTTTTTCTCCGAATGTCTTTTTAAGCGATAAAAGAGAACTGGCAAACTTGTTAATAAACCCGGTCAGATTTACCGTATCGAAGATGTCAATATATATTTTATCGTATTTATCCCTGGATAACTTTTCAAATGTGTGGTAAATTAATCCGGTTTTACCCATTTTTCTCAATGAAACCAAGGTCAGATTGCGCTGATTATTGATAGCGTTCAGAAGCCTGTCGGTTTCCTCTTCGCCGGTCGCAAAAGAATTCGGGACCAGCATATCCTTTGATGATAAATGGATTCATTTTTTCCACAAAGATACAAAACATTTTGCGTTAAACAACATGTTTTAAACAAAATGTTTAATTTCAATGCTTAACGCCACCGCCGACCGCCGACCGCGAACTGGGAACTGCGAACTGCGAACTAATTTTTCATCTTCACACATTCTGAATTTATAAATTTGTAAATTTACCGCCCCAACGGATGATTTAGTACATATTAAAGTTCACACAAGTAATTATAATTTTTTAATCTAACAAAACAGTATTATTATGCAAAACAAACAAGCTGACCTGGCAGGGCCCGGAATCAGTACCTATGAAGAGGTTGCAAAGATCCTGCCTAACGATTACTCGCCGCTGTTAACGCCGATGAAGAGGATGGAAGCGCTTTACATGATAAAGCACTACATTGAGGAAAACATGGCAAAAGAATTGAATATTCAGATGGTGCAGGTGCCTTTGATCGTATCAAAGGATAGTGGAGTTAACGATTACCTCGACCGCGACGGCTCACGCACACCGATTGATTTTCCCTGCGGACTCGGCCTTGAAAAAAGGATAGAAGCACAGGTTGTGCAAGCCGCCACTAAATGGAAGAGAATGGCACTCAAACAATTTGACTGCAAAGTAGGCGAAGGGATAAACACCGATATGCGGGCGGTCCGCAAAGATTATTTCCTGGATCACGATCACTCCTCTTATGTTGACCAGTGGGATTGGGAAAGAGTTATTACCGCCGACCAGCGCAATCTTGATTTTCTTAAGGATATCGTGAAGAAAATCTGGAAAGTGATCTATGGCGCAAGCCAGCTGGCCAGGGAAAAATTCCCGGAACTCAGGACGGCTAAATACCCAAATTTTCCTGAAGAGCTTAAGTTCCTGCACGCTGAAGAAATCCTTGATATGTACCCGGATCTTCCCAGGAAACAACGTGAAACTAAAATCGTCCAGGACTTTCCTGCAGTATTTATCATCGGTATCGGCTGGGTGCTGGCAGACGGCTATCCGCATGAGATGCGTGCCGCCGACTATGACGATTGGGTAACTCCAAGCGTCACCAAAAATGGCAAAACGATGCATGGACTCAATGGTGATATCCTGGTATGGAACCCGGTTACGAAGAGAAGGCATGAGCTGACCTCCATGGGTATCAGGGTGACCAAGGAAACCTTAAAGCAGCAGCTGGAAATTACCGGACAGCTTGATTTCCTGAAACTCCCGTACCACAAGGCTATTCTGAACGACCAGATCCCGCTGAGCATCGGCGGAGGAATCGGGCAATCACGTACATTCATGTACCTACTGAGAACCGCACACCTGGGCGAAACCAGCGTTACCGTGTGGCCGAAGCAGCTGAAAGAAATCTGTGCAGCAAAGAATATCCATGTACTGGAATAGAATAAGGCTTATATAGTTAGTCTTTATGAATTGCCGCCGGGCTGCTGAAGTCCGGCGGTTTTTTTCTGTTTGGATATTATTGTACCCATTTTGAAATGGCACAAGATTTTTTAACACTGGGACGGTAATTTTACGTATAAAAAATTTGATGAATATTCTGATCACAAATATATGGCTGTCACATCACGCCGGCACCGAGGTGGGAGTCAGGGATCTTGCTATAGCTCTGTACAAAAAGGGCATTCATGTCGAAGTATATTCCCCTGAATTAGGAGCTGTTGCGAATGAGATCAGGAATGCAGGCATTCACGTTACGGATTCAGTGCAGGATCTGGAAATGAAGCCCGACCTGATCCACGCGCAGCACTTTGTCCCGTCGATGGATGTAATGACAAGGTTTCCGGATGTGCCGGCAGTTTATTTTCTTCACGACCGGACCCATCCTGCAGATACTCCGCCGAAATATTCCCAGGTTGTCAGGTACATCGCCGTTGACTATAATTGCCTCGACCGGCTTATCATTGATAACGGAATCGAAGAGAAAGACACTTTTGTTTTGTACAACTGGGTCGATACGGATCGTTTCAAACTCAGGGGAAATATATCTGAAAAACCTTCCAGGGCGCTGGTCTTTAGTAATTACGCTACAAAGGATAATTATTTCAGAATCCTGCAGGAAGCATGCGCAAGGGTAAATATTGAACTGGAAGGAATAGGAACAGGGTTTAAAAATGAAACCATGTTCCCTGAGGATATTTTACCTCATTATGATATCGTTTTTGCCAAGGCAAAAGCAGCCATGGAAGCCCTGGCCACCGGCGCAGGGGTGATCACTTGCGATTACAGGGGATTGGGGGGATTTGTCACGCGGGAAAATTTCGCTCATTTCCGGAAATTTAATTTTGGGATGAAAACATTGACGAGACCCATTGAAGCCGACCTGGTTATCGGAGAAATAAATAAGTACAGAAAAGATGATATCCTTGAAGCAGCTCTTATGATCAGGAAAGAGGCATCATTCACTTCATATGTGGAAAATATTCTGAATCTGTATCATTCAGCGATTAATGAATATCATCAAAGGCAGGATAAAAAAACCAATTATGATGACATCAAAACCGTCGGGGAATATCTGTCACAAAAGAATATAATAATTCAGAAAAGAATTAATGAAATTTCCAGGCGATCATTCCAGTATAAAAAGCATTCAAGGGTTGAGAAAGAGAAACTGATCAGGCGTTACCAGGATCCAATCCTGCAAATGGAGAAAGAAATCAACCTGATAAAAAAATCCTGGAGTTACCGCATGGGGAGATGCATTACCTTTCCTGCAAGATATATTTACGAACTTTTCAGGCAAAAGTGACCTTTCGCAGTAAGCCCCTACTTTGAATTATTTCCGGCCTGAACAGCCCGGGCCGGGTTACCCAGTACTTTTTCGTAGTCATTGATATTTTTAGTCACCACGCTGCCGGCGCCTATAAAAACATTGTCTCCGATCCGGATTTCAGGCAGTATGCAGCTTCCCCCTCCGATCTTTGTATTTTCCCCAATGACGGGCGGCCGGATATTCCCGCTCATATACTTGCTGTTCATAGTGATCACCCCGGGGCCGATAAAACAACCTGATCCGATCTGAACACCCCTCGTAATATGGCAGCCTGTCTGGATGCTGACATTGTCGCCGATGATTACGCCGCTGCTGATGTTGCAGAATGATCCAATGGTGCAATTTTTACCGATCCGGACATTTTTCTGGATAAGGCTGAAGGATCCTATCCTGCTGCCTTCACCTATTTCAACGTTTTCCTGGATCTCGGTAAGTGAAAGATTGTAAAACCTGACCTTCCTGTATTTCAGCCGGAGCTTAAAATTTCTGAATAGCGACATATGATGGAGATTTAAAAATCAGACATTATTAATTGCGGCCATATTCCCCGAAGCCTGCTTTCAGGTTGAGCAGTTGTCTCAGTTTGCCAGGCGCCATTAATTTTCTTTCATTGGCCTCGGCCAGGTTATGAATCCTTTTCAGCAGGTCTGAATTTTTTGCCAGCCTGGTCCTTCCCTGGTCGTACCAGATATTGTCCTCGAGGCCGACCCTTACCCCGCCACCGAAAGAAATGGCAAGAGAGTTCATTTTAAGTTGTTTATCCCCGATTCCCGCCAGGCTCCAGTAAGATTTTTCTGGCAGATCCTGGATCATGATTCCGGCATGAAGGATATCGGCCTGGGCGCATGCAATGTTGCCGAGCAAAAGGTTGAAGTAGTGGGGAGGTTCAAGCCAACCTTTCTTTTCAAGGTATTTTGCATAATTGATCATTCCGGCATCAAACGCTTCCAGCTCAGGCATGATTTTCCTTTCTTTCATTTGTGCTGCCAGGGCTATGATCAAATCAGGTGGATTGATGCTTGCCATATTATTGAAATTCAAAGAACTGAGTGTCAAACTGCCCATGTCAGGTTTCAGATCCCCGTCCAACAGAAGAGCTTCCGATCTTTGATCCAGTTCCTTGAAATTTCTCCCGCTCAATGATACGCAGACGATCAGATCTTTTGAAAACCGGCGGATACCTTCGATGATCTTACCGAATACTTCCATTTTATACGTGGGTTCGCCGGTAATTTCATCCCTGGGATGCAGATGAACCATGGTAATACCTAATTCCACGGCTTCATGGATATCTTCTATTATTTCCGATACGGTTACCGGTACCAAAGGGGTGATTTTTTTTGTAGGGATCATCCCTGTCGGGGTGAAATTTATGATCAGATCATTGGAAACCATATGGTGTGTGTCTAATTTCTTGAAGGATTATCAAAAATAAAGAAAATCGACTCTGAACATCGATTTATTTTGATCCGGTTATGCATCTTTGCGTAAAATTACGCCTGGCTTCGGATTTATTTACAAGGAATATTAATTTTACTTATAAATGTCCTGATGAATATCCTGATCACAAATATTTGGCTTTCCAATCATACCGGTACGGAAGTGGGAGTCAGGGACCTTGCCATTGCCCTGCATAAACGGGGCATTCATATCGAAGTTTATTCCCCTGAGTTGGGGGCTGTCGCAGATGAGATCAGGAATGCAGGTATTCACGTCGTGGATTCAATGCAGGATCTTACACTGAAGCCCGACCTGATCCATGCGCAGCACTTTGTCCCGTCGATGGATGCAATGACCTGGTTTCCGGGTGTGCCGGCGGTTTATTTTCTCCGTGACCGGACACATCCTGCAGACACACCTCCGAAATATAGTCAAATTGCAAAATATATGGCAGTTGATTATAATTGCCTGGACCGATTGATCATCGATAATGGAATCGATGAAAAGAAGACCGGGGTCTTATTAAATTGGGTAGACACTTCCAGATTTAAACTGAGACAGAAATTCTCGGTCAAACCCTCAAAAGCGCTTGTTTTTAGCAACTATGCAACGAAGAATAATTATTTCAGGGTAATTAAGGAGGCTTGTTCCAAGATGGATATGGAACTTGATGGATTGGGGACAGGATTGGGAAATTCGGTCGTAGATCCTGAGAATAAATTGCACAATTATGATTTAGTTTTTGCAAAGGGCAAAGCTGCAATGGAATCGCTGGCAACAGGAGCTGGAGTTATTGTTTGTGATTCTCTTGGGATTGGAGAATCAGTTACTCTTGACAATTATGATAATTATAGAAGAAATAGTTTCTGGATAAAGACTTTAAACGGGCATATCAACACTGACCAGGTCATTCAGGAGATTAAAAAATTCAATATTGAAGATACCAGGCAATTGTCTCATAAAATCCGGAGTGACGCATCATTTCCTGTTTATATGGATAACATAATTAAGCTGTATCATGAGACAATAACAGCGTATCATAAGAAAGAATTGAAAAATAGAAATTATGATGATGAAATAACTATCCGGAAATATTTGTCGCTTAAAGATGCCGCTTTCAAAAATGAATTAATGAAATATGAACAAATACTCGCTAACCCTCTGAAAAAACAGACTAATTCCTTTATTGAAATGAAAAGAATTGTTCCGGGTCAAAATATGGAAAATCTGGATTTAAACCGGGAAATCATTATAATTAAAAACTCCTGGAGCTATAAAATAGGTAGGTTTCTGACTGCTCCGGCAAGATTTTTCTATGATCTCTTTAAATGAAGTTATTTAATCTTTCGATGGCATCATAGACATCGTAAAAGATAATTGATAACTTTGATCGATCATCACCTGATAAAAAAATGATAATATCTGACATGTTGCTTGCCCTCAAAGGAAGCCGATGGTTTAAGACCATATTTCTGAACCTGCGCATGGGCTACTTCAATAAATTCAGGATAATTATATTCCCGAGAACTAAGGTTAGCATCAGCAGGATAGGGAAATTAAGGATTGACCCTGATGGAAGGTTAAGGTTCGGTTTAAACTATCCGTCAACTCATTATAATTTTTCGACCTTAAAAATCGATGACGATGCAGAACTTATTGTTCATGGAAATTTTAACTTCCGTTCCGGGAGTTTTGTCTCGGTGAATAAAGGTGCAAAAATGGAGATAGGCAGTGGGGGGACTAACAGAGATGTTGACATCACCTGTTTTCAAAGTATAAAAATCGGGAATCATGTTTTCATGGGAAAGGGAGTGATGATCAGGGATTCTGACAATCATTACATTAACGGTGCCGATATTAATGAAGCAGAACCGATTGTTATCAATGATAATGTCTGGATCGGACTGAGGGCAATTATATTAAAGGGGGTAACCATTGGAGAAGGGGCTGTCATCGCGGCTGGCGCCGTGGTTACCCATGATGTCCCTCCCCGCACCCTTGTGGGAGGGGTCCCGGCAAAGATAATCCGGGAAAATGTATCGTGGAAATAGGCCGTGAAACCGAAAATTAATTGCCTATTTTTACTGAGGATATAATCAAGGGTAATCGCCATTTATCATTTGCGTGACAGAATATTTAATAATTTTAGTCTGTACCATGAACTGACCATATGATTCTAATCCGTAAATACGAATCGTGGAAAACAATCCTTCCTTATTTAATAATCATCAGTATAATTTTCATTTTTAATATAATATCTATCTGGGGCTTTAATGGGATATTAACAGACGATCAGGGATATTACTTCAATTTATTCAATAAGACAATAAATGATTTACATTTCAAACGGAATATATTGCATGCCATATTTACCCTGGAAATAATTAAAATAGCCACATCCACTTCTGTTTTTTTTGCCAGATTTTTAATTCTTTTCCTATTCAGCATCCCGAGCGCTTTATTGTTATTTTATATTTCACATAATCATTTTCAGCTGAATAAGTTTGCTTCCACTGCAATTGCCGTATTCCCTTTCATCCTGCCCAACGAAGTGAGAGTCCCGACCTATTTGGTCGGAAGTTATATGCTGCCGGCCATCCTGTTTGCGCTGACCTCCGTACACTTCATTTTGAAGTTTTCAAAACGGACTGGATTTCCCATCACTGATTTTATCCTGGCTGCGACATTTTATTATCTGGCGACAGAATCAACTGAATTAATAGCATCGATGCTGCCTGCATTCCTGTTTCTGATATTTATTTTCAGGAAACTTTCATATAAACAATTCTTATTAGGCTCTTTAATATCCTTTATCGCAATTCGTAAAGCCATACTTATTATCAGCAAGCCGTCTGGTGCAATAAACAGTGTCCACAATAACCTGACTGCTTCCGAGATAAAATTCCGCACCATTCATTTCCTGGATTTCATTAATCCATTCCATGGCTTGTTTAACGCCGGCATACTGAATATTATCTTAATAATCATTATTTTATCGGGCATGTTAATAGTGATTTTGAAACCTGAACGATTGAAGTATATTCTTGATCCGAACCAATTATCAGACAAACCACCTGACGTGCATTTTCTTATCTGTTATTTTTTATTTCCATTGACATGGCTGGCCTTTTCAACCATACCATTTTTATTTTATTCACATGACTTTACCTCAAGATACTTTACCATCGCGTCAATTGCATTTGGCTTTATGCTTGTCATATCGACCGGTATTTTAACCGGGTCAATTACAAATCGTAAAAATCCTTTTATTTATATTCTGATTTTAGGTATAATTTTTATGGGATTCAACAGACAAATTCACTTCAACAGCTTATACAGGATTCCCCGGGACCAATTCATCAGTCTTGAGCAAACGCTGGAAACCTGCAATTTACCGGGTGATGCTCAAATTGTAGTTGCTTCACCGGGAAATACATGGCTATCTATGGGTAACGGAGTTACAGATAAATCAAATGGCACTTTACAATACATATTAAAAAGAAGAGATGTGAGAGGGCAAATCATGGAGGAAAAGTGCTTTTATGACCCGTTTCATTTATATAACAATCCATGGAATTATCGTAGCATGGATATAGACACGACAAAAAAAACCTGCCTGTTCAGGTGTTTTTATGCAGATTCAAGCCGGAACAAGCGTATGCATTACGCCTTGCGCTGGACAGACGATAAAAGCAAAGACTCACCCTGGACAATATTTCATTTTAATGAACAGGGCATGGCTGCAAACCTTATTTCCGGTAAGGGATATAAAGGCTATGAATCAGCCGTCGATTCGCTATTCTCAACGGGAATTAACAGGGAGGACATCCTTTTCGGCGGTATCCCGGAAAGGAATGACAGCCTAAGGCTGGGATTATAAAAAGATGATGAATAAAAGATCACAGCAATGAAAATTAATGATTGTAAAATATGCGATTTGCCTAAAGTTGAAGACCGGCGTGGCAATCTTACATTCATCGAAGAAGAAAATCATATCCCTTTCAAAATAAAAAGGGTATACTGGATTTATGATGTGCCGGGAGGTCAGATTCGCGGAGGACATGCTTTCAGGCAACAGCGGGAATTTATTATCGCCCTTTCAGGCAGCTTTGATGTTGTGGTCGATAATGGAAATGAAAAGCACGTCTTTTCTTTAAATCGATCGTATTATGGCCTTTATGTTCCAAACGGCTTCTGGCGCCAGATGGAAAATTTCAGCACTAATTCTGTTGCATTAGTTTTATCTTCCACTTATTTCAGTGAAAAAGATTATATCAGAGATTATGGAGGTTATCAGCAATGGTTGAAAGACAAGAAAAAATAACTGTATTTGATTGTTCCGTAATTGAATTGCGCAGGTCTAATAACAGGGCCGGGAACATCAGTATTATTGAAAATAATATCAACCTGCCATTTGACGTAAAGAGGCTTTTTTATATTTATGATATTCCGGGTGGAGAAGATAGAGGTGCACATGCGCATAAGGAAAACCATCAATTCCTTATTGCAGTCAGCGGTAGTTTTGAAATTGAAATGGATGACGGGAAGAATAAGCGAACCGTTTTATTGAACAGGCCTTACTTTGGATTACATGTTCCACCCGGCATCTGGGCAGCGGAAAAAGGATTTTCTTCGGGAGCAGTATGCCTCGTATTGACCTCCCATAAATATGATGCAGGTGATTACATAAGGAATTATTCTGATTTTCTTAATTACAGGCAGTCATGATTATAGCGCTATGATCGCCAAAAATAAATACGATTCATACAGATATGCACATGACATTATATTATATTTAACAAAAAGTTTTATTGAGGCAATTGACATCACTTCAATGGAGATTGACAGAATAAAAGAGATCTTAAATTACATTAATCATGGCACTGATAAGCATAGGTGATTACTTTGAGGATTTTTATCCGGGGCAGGTGATTGATCATCAACTTTCCAAGACTATTTTTGAAAGTGATAATAACCTGTTTTCATTACTTACAATGAATTTTCATCCGGTTCACACAAACACAGACTATGCCGAAAAGAATCAATATGGCAGGATCCTCGTTGTGGGAACGCTGGTAATTTCACTGGCAGTTGGATTGTCAGTGCCCGATATCAGTGGAAAAGCGATTGCGAATCTGGAATATGAATCTGTCAAACATCTGGCTCCTGTTTTTATCGGTGATACGATCTATGCAAGGACTAAAGTTTTGGATAAAACGGAATCGAAATCTAAAAATGACAGGGGTATCATTAAAGTAGAAACCACTGCATATAATCAAAGAAAGGAAGATGTGCTCATCTTTCGCAGAAAGGTACTCATTAAAAAGAAAAATTATGGAGGCTGATTATCTTCTTAGAAGTTTACTGTTTGTACCTGGTCATAATGAAAAGCTTATGAACAGCGCTTGCAAATCAGGAGCTGATATTCTGCTCCTGGACTTGGAGGATTCTGTCCAACCAAGGATAAACAAGCAAATAGCCAGGGACACGATTATTTCCTTTGTTAAAAAGAAAAAATTCGACCGGAATCTGTTGTTTCCACGGATCAATGACAGGGAAAGCGGGGAATTGCTGAAAGATATAGAACAACTGGCAATAGAAGGCATACACGGTTTTATGTACCCGAAATCAAAAACAGGAGAGGATGTTTATTTTATCGATAAATTACTGGATACTATTGAATTTGAGAAAGGCATTCCTATTGGAACATTTAAGCTGATACCGTTAATAGAGACAAGTTCCGCCGTACTTCATGCCGAAGAAATTTGTAAGTCATCAAAAAGGGTAATTGCTATTGCTTTTGGCTCGGAGGATTTTATCGGGGATTTGGAAGGCGTCCATGATACTGAGTCAATGAGTTTATTCAATCCTCGTGCTATGATTGCGATGGCGGCAAGAGCCAGTGATGTGATCCCCATTGACACAGTACACATCCGCGTTCATGACCTGGAAGACCTTGAAAGGAATATTATCACGGCCAAGAATCTCGGTTTTGAAGGAATGCTTTGTTTGCATCCAAAAGAGATAGATCTGGTGCACAAATATTATTCTCCGACAATAAAGGAAATTGAATATGCCCGGGAAGTCATAAAACTAAATGAAATTGCAAAAAAAGAGGGCAAGGGTGTTACTATTATTGACGGTAAGTTTATAGGGCCGCCGATCCTTATTTCAGCCCGAAAAGTATTAAAAAAATATGAACTTATATCCAATAAAAATCGATGAGCAAGAAGGTTATTATAATCGGGGGAGAAGGTAACGCAGGTGTAATTGCTTCCTGCATTGAAGATAACAGGGACAAGTTTAGCGACTACGAATGGGAAGTTGCGGGTTTTCTTAATGATTTTGAAAAAGGGAAATCAATACTTGGCTACCCGGTTTTAGGAGGCACAGACGAAATAGATAAATTCCTGGACCAGGATTACTATTTTATGTATGCCATCCACATGATCGGGAGAAATGTCAAAAGCGAGGATGTTTTTCTAAAAATGAACATTCCTTTGAACAGGTTTGCAAGGATAATCCATAAAACGGCCTTTGTAGCAAAAAGTGCAGAGTTAGGCCCCGGTGTATTTGTAATGTCAAACTGCTATGTCGGACCCGGAGTTAAATTAGGATATTGTTCTTTGATCATGGCCAATGCACTGATCGGTCATAATACAAATGTCGGTCCTCTCTGCCATTTCTCGGTAGGTTCTATTACCAGCTCCTACATAACCATTGGTAAAGTCTCCGATGTAGCACTTGGCGCAAAAGTCCTCGAAAAAAGAAATATCGGTAATTATGCTGTTGCCGGAGCTGATTCTTTAATAACACATGACATACCCGATTATGAAATACATATCGGAAGTCCGGCTAAGTTTTTAAAAAGAATACGAATTGATTGAAATGATAAAGTTTCTTGATCTCCAGGCTATTAACGCTCAATATGCTTTTGAACTAAAGAGGGCTGCTGCCGGGGTAATTGATTCGGGCTGGTATCTCCTGGGAGAAAGGGTGAAACTTTTTGAAGACAATCTTGCCAGTTTTATCGGAGTAAATCATGCCGTTGGTGTATCCAATGGTTTGGATGCCTTAAGATTAATTCTGAAAGCATATATTGAAATGGGTGTCATGAAGGAAGGTGATGAAATAATCGTACCTGCCAATACTTACATTGCGTCAATACTTGCCATTACTGACAGCCGGCTTAAGCCCATACTCATAGAACCGGATATTCATACTTACAATATGGATTTATCCCTGGTAGAAAAACATATTACCAGCCGTACAAGGGCGATCATGGTTGTTCATCTTTACGGGAGAGTCTGCTGGTCGAAAGATCTGGAAGAAATTGCCGCCAGATACAAATTAAAGATAATTGAAGATAATGCCCAGGCAATAGGCGCTGAGTGGAATGGAAAAAAAAGCGGTTCATTAGGCAACGCTGCCGGAAATAGCTTTTATCCGGGTAAAAATTTGGGTGCGCTCGGCGATGCAGGGGCGGTGACGACAAATGATCCTGAATTGGCAGGCATTGTCAGGGCACTTGGCAATTATGGCTCGCGGAAAAAATATTTTAATGAATACCAGGGATTTAATTGCAGAATGGATGAAGTCCAGGCAGCTTTTCTGGATGTTAAATTAAAATATCTCGATAAAGAAAATGAACAGCGAAGAAAAGTCGCACAATACTACCGTGATAACATCAATCATCCGGAAATTATCTTACCACCGACTCAAAACCAGGAATTAGAAATAAGTAACAATCTTGAACATGTCTGGCATCTTTTCGTAATCTGCTTTAGTCGTAGGGATATATTGCAGAAATATTTAACTGGTAATGACATACAAACAATGATTCACTATCCCATACCTCCGCACAGGCAGGCTTCATATAAAGAATGGAACAGGCTTAATTTCCCTGTTACAGAGAAGATACATAATGAGGCTCTTAGCTTGCCAATCAGCCCGGTGATGACGAAAGCGGATGTGATGAGGGTCGTTGAGGCAATTAATAATTTCACGGATTAACCTGGTAAATGAACAGTACAGTACCGTGCGAAACAGCAAAAAAATAGTATGGTGATTAATAAAAAGGACAGCCGGTTAATATAAAACAGATATTGGCAGCAAATGGAAAAGCGTTAAATGGTAGAATTTCGGCAAAGTTTATATGAAGGCATTAGATAAAATAATATTATCCGTTAAACGACGAAGCTTCTATTTGAAAAGCCAATTTTGGACGCGTGAGCAAATTACGGAATATCATGAAAAAAAATTAATAGAAATAGTAAGACATTCAGGCAAAAATGTACCTTACTACAGACAATTATTCAAAAGAATTGACTTGAATCCTCAAACATTTAAGGGACTCGAGGACATTACAAAAATTCCACTCCTGGATAAAGATATATTACGAACGCGATACAAAGATTTTATTGCTGATAATGCAGGCAGATATGGGATGATATGGAAAAAGACGAGTGGCTCCACGGGGACGCCTTTAAATATTTTATTGGATTATCCCAGTGTTGCAAATAAATGGGCTGCAACGGCCAGGGCTTATCAATGGACTGGTTATAGACTGGGGAATCTGATATTTTATATTAAAGGCATAGATGACAATATAAAAAGGGAAGAATATTGTTATAAAATCCTGGACAATTCAATTGTTTTAAATTCAAACAGGTTATCTGAAAAAAATTGTATAAAAATTGGAAAGATTTTACTTAAATCCAGACCATCTTATTATTCCGGATATGCCCGTTCCTTATTATTGTTCAGTCAGATTTTAAAAGAGTCGCAATTGCCAATTCATAAACCAAAAGCAATTTTATGCTTTGGTGAAACTTTAACTCCTCATATCAGAAAAAAACTTGAAGAAAATTATCAGGCGCCTGTATTTGACTTTTACAGCCATGCTGAAAACACTGTGATGATTTGTGAAACGAATAAGCATAACAGATATATTATGGAAGATTATTTTTATCCCGAAATTGTTGATGAAGAAGGAAACATTACGGATGACAGGTGTGGTGAACTTGTCGGCACAAGTTTTTATAACTATTCTATGCCTTTGATACGTTACAGAACGAGTGATATTATCAGCATTTTAAAAGCCAGACCCGGCGCGGATCGAGAATTTATACAAGTGAATGAAATTGAAGGAAGAAAGGATGATTATATTCGTACACCTGATGGAAGGTATATATTCATTGCCGAAGGTCCTATTACTTTTACAAATGGCGTGGTAACATCCCAATATATACAGGATGCCATTGACCATTTGACAGTTAATCTTATTATAGACCGTGATTTTCAAGAATCATATTTTAACGATATTTTAACTGGTCTTAAACTCAGATTTGGTGACGAAATGCATGTTGATTTTATGATTGTCGAGGAACTTGAAAAGAAATCTTCAGGAAAAATTCCATTTATTATAAACCGATTAAAAGAATAATAGTTTCAAAATTGTACTTTCTGTCAATAATAAATTATAAGTAATAACATGAAAATTGGATTCATAAAGACTTCATTCAAAGAAAATGAAAAAAGGATACCAATTCTGCCAGAATTTGCAGAACATTTGGATAAGGAAGTTCTAAAAGATATTTTTTTCGAAAATGATTACGGCTTAGCATATGGTTATGATAATTTCAGGTTGGTCTCATTCGGTTGCGGGATCCTTTCGAGAGAAGAGATTTTCCGTAAATGTGATGTGATAGTTCTTACAAAGCCCGTTTTAGGTGATTTGGATGCGATGAAAGAAAATCAGGTTTTGTGGGGATGGATACACTGTGTTCAGCAAGCAGATTATGCACAGAAGGCAATTGATAAAAAACTGACATTAATTGCCTGGGAAGCTATGTTTAAATGGAGTAATGCAGGGGAAAAACTTATGCATGTTTTTTACAGAAATAATGAAATAGCAGGCTATGCAGCTGTGCATCATGCTTTAAGTTTATATGGAATGGATGGAAATTACGGGAATAATTTATCGGCAGGAATCATAAGCTATGGCTCCGTGAGCCGGGGAGTAATAAATGCCTTGAAATTGAGAGGATACCATGATATAATGGTTTACTCAAGAAGACCGTCAGAAGAAATTAAAGACAAGCAGCTGAATATTTCTTTCAAACGGTTTTTTACTGACGGAAATGAAATTTTCATTCATAATGAAAATGGGGTGCATACTCCATTCATAGATCACCTTTCTAAACATGACATCATATGCAATGGCATTTTGCAGAACCCATTAGCTCCAATCAATTTTATTACAAGACAGAACCTGCATAAAATCAAAGACAATGCACTTATAATTGATATCAGCTGTGATGAGGGCATGGGTTTCTTTTTTGCCAGGCCGACCAGTTTTAAGGATCCATCATTTCTGATTGAGAGAAACATTAAATATTATGCAGTTGATCACGTCCCGTCATTTTTGCACGAGGCGGCTTCATATGAGATTTCCATTGCTTTGTTACCCTATTTGAAGGTAATTCACGGCGGACCAAAAGCGTGTAAGAATAATGAAACTATAAGCAAAGCTATTGAAATACAAGATGGAATTATTCTGAATCCTGCTATTTTAAAATTTCAGAAACGAGAAGAAAAATGGCCGTATAAAATTAAGAATCAGAACATACATGTCTAAATTTATAATAGCAGCAGTCATTGGAAATAAGAAAAACCTATAAATATTTAAAAATTATAGTTCCTTGTGTTCTATTATTTCTGGTTTTAAGGAACATAGATTTTTCCGAATTGAAGCTTGTATTTAGAAATGCGGAATTCAGCTTAATTGTAGTCGCCCTGCTTTTTTTCCCGATCCAGTTCTTGGTCTCGATAATACGATGGAAAATCCTCTTGAAGAGGTTTGGAAATTCAAATAAGAGTATTTGGTCTCTATGAGAATATATTACGAAGGTATTTTTATCGGATATTTCGTACCTGCCGGTTTGGGTATAGATACTTACCGGGTACTTAATACTGACAAAGATGGGAAAGGATACATATTGAATATCAGCATTATCCTGATGGAAACAGATTTCCGGCTTGATTGCCTCCGGATTATGCGTACTTTTTTTTGGCTTGTTTATTTCAGTTTCAAATGAAATAGTAAGGAAGATTATCATATATAGCAATATCATACTTGTAGTTATTATCGTTGGATTGATTATTTCGTACCTGTTCAGAAAAAATCATATCGTGCATAGAATTTTAAATCAACAGAAGACTATATAGTCGGTCAATAAGTGCTTTTATAATCAGGCTTTATCCGGATAAAATTTTGAATATATACAATACAAACTACTTGAAAGAATTCCTGAAAACATTTTTATCATTGCGGTTTATATTGATTTCGATAATATTTAGCCTGATCATTTTAATTGCCGGTACAATTTGTGGTAATATTATCTGGCAGGGGATCAAGATCTCCGATTCCCTTTACCGTGAATTTATTTGGCAACACACTTTTATCTGTAATCCTGTTATTACCAATTTCTATCGGAGGTATAGGGATAAGAGAAGGAGCATATTCTGATTTATGGATTGTTTGGAATCAACAAGGAAAGTTGTTTATTAGTATCTTTTATTGGTTTCTCGTTTATCATCATTAATAACTTGATCGGGGGGATTTCTTTATTGATCAGAAATATTATGACAAACAGCAATGCGAAATCTGATGGATAATAAGATATGATTATAATTAGTTGTGTCAGGGATATTTCACTGTATAAAGCGATAAAGATGACTAACAGAAATGATTCTTTAATTCCGGGAACTTTATCCTTAATTAAAAGAGTAATCATTGGAAAGCATAGTATATCAATTCAGGATATTTTTATTCAAATCTATTTTTTAAAAAAGAGTATAAAAAAATCATTAGGTATTAGTTAACTAAAATGTTCCATATGCAATTGAAATATGAAAAATGAAAGACTTCTATCGATCATTCTGCTTTCCTACAACAGCCAGGACAAAATCAAGGCTGTTTTCAGACAGGTGGCTGAAGTCATGGAAACCGAAAAAATTCCTTTTGAATTCATCATTATCGATGACGGTTCAAAAGATGATTCTTTCAGCGTAGCCCGGGAACTTGAAAAAGAGGATAGCCGTGCGAGAGCCTATCAATTGAGCCGCAATTTTACCAGCCATTACGCCAAGTTTGCCGGCTTTTCAGTCTGCAGCGGTGCGTGCGCTACCTCAATACCCGACGATGGCCAGCAACCAATTGAGATTTACGTGGCCATGTACAGGCAGTGGGAGAAAGGCAACAAACTTGTGATTCCTTACCGTGTATCACGCCATGATGGCATGATTAAAGATGCTTACTCAAAGATGTATTACAGGATGATGAATGCGCTTTCGGTAGTGAAGTATCCTCCGGGCGGCTGTGATATATTTCTTGCCGACAGGGAGATCATTGATATTTTTAATAAACGGATTCACCCTATTCATACTTCTACTACAGTTGAGGTATTACGAATGGGATTTGATCCGGTCTTCATTCCTTTCGACCGGCCCCGGTCAAAATCAAAATCCAGGTGGACCATTAAAAAGAAAATCATACAGGCAACCGATTCCTTTTTAACTTCCTCAAATTTTCCCATACACCTTATCACATACATGGGCCTCGTCACTTCTTTTTTCTCTTTCTTACTGATCATATTTACAATTATTGAAAAGCTCGGCGGCGAAAGATCATTGTTAGGGTTCTCGATTCCAGGCTGGACGACGACAGTTATTTTTATTTCATTTTTTAGCGGTTTAATACTTTTTTCACTGGGTATTATTGCAGAATATATCTGGCGGATATTTGAGGAGGTGAAGGACAGGCCGGGCTATATAATTAAAAAAAAGAAAAGTGATCTTTAATAATAATCGGCTGTTTAATTGATTTGGATATTAAGCCTATATTGCCGGATTACCCGGTTTATTTTTCTTCAAAGTCCTTTTGTTCCTGAATTCCAAAGCCTCTGTAATCATAATCATTCCATGTTTCAATCAGGGCGAATTCCTGGATGAAGTGATGGACAGCCTGAAAAAAATTGATAAGGAAAAATATGAGGTAATCATTGTGCCATCCGGAAAGAGATTATGGAGGTCATTGTTTCTTGTTCCGTCCCCGGAATCATGGTCAAAGACAGTTATCGAGAAGTGTTTAAAGCTGGATGGGATGGTCTGGATTATACTTTTAATACTTCTTTCTATCGTGCATGCATTGTTCGAAGAGAAGATAATAAAGGAAATTCCTTCCATTGGATTCGATTTAGTCGATTTAGTACCATATTTGCAAATCTGAGTTTTCAAAGATATACTAATATTATTTTTTAGAGACAGGCTTTTGTCACCAATTATGAATAACCATAAGATTTATTCTGCCAGGAGTATTAATTTTGCCTCGTTTTGTGGGATAAGCCACAGTGAACATAATGAAATCTGAATGATAAGCGGAATGGACAGCGGCAAATTACATATTCTCTATATATTAAGATCATTTCCGACCATAACAGAGATGTCGACCCTGAACGAGATCACGGGAATGATCAGGCGAGGAATCCGCATCAGTATCGTTTCTTTGAACAAACCGGCTGATGCCGACTGTACCCATGAAGACGTCAGTCGATATCACCTTCTGGATCGGACCTATTATCTCAATATGTCTCACGGGATAAAAAAATGGAAGAATATTATCCTGCGGACTATATATGGGCAGGTAAAATTGTTCTTTCGGGCGAAAATCCCTATTCAGGATAAACTGAAGGTATCCGTTTATTCCATGAAAAAGATGAGCAGGCGGTTATCGCTTGTCCACCTGGCTGATCTGATCGATCATATTAATGAAAAGAAACCTGATGTAATTTATTTTCATTTTGCCCTTCATGCCGGCGAACTGATCATCCTGCGAAAAATATTCAACATACCTTTTGTGGTATTTTTTCATGGTTTCGACTTTTCAAAGCGCCTTCGGTTCGATCAGTACAATTATCCCGAGATGTTCCATCATGCGGACTGGTTTTTCGCCAACTCAAATTTTTCTGCGGACAAGATAAAAGGCCTTGGCTGCCCTCCTGAAAAATTGTCGGTTCCCGGCCTTCCCGTGGACGATGCTAATTATCCTTTTAAAATCCGCGTGAAGAGGGAGAAGACCAGGTTGCTGACTATCGCGCGGCTTGTCGAGAAAAAAGGGCTCCAATATTCCATCCGGGCGGTAGCAGGATGCATGAAAAAAGACGAGGGTCTCGAGTATGATATCATCGGCGAGGGGCCACTGAAAGATGAACTTGCTTCCCTTATCACTGGTCTCGGATGTTCTGGCAGGATCAGGCTTTTGGGAAACCAGGGCAAGGATAAAGTGATCGAGGCCATGCTAGGTTCGGATATTTTCATCCTTGCCAGCATTACTGCGAAAGATGGCGAGACCGAGGGCCTCGGGATGGTACTCCTGGAATCGCAACTTACCGGCATGCCTGTCATTGCGACGGCCCACAACGGTTTCCTGGACGCAATCAGGGATGGAATCACAGGATTCCTTGTCCCTGAGAAAGATATTCCTGCGCTCTCGGAAAAGCTGACCTGGCTGACGGATCATCCGGAAACCTGGGCTGAAATGGGTGCGGCTGGAAGGATTCATGTCCTGGATAATTACAGTGAGCGGGTCTACCTTGATAAAATCATAAAACAAATCAACCTGTTGCGGCAGTCGTTGCGACCTCGGCGATCAGACATAGCAAACATCCTGCTGGCCGAATCGGAGAAATCACAGGCTGAAAATGAAAATCCCGTTTCGCCCTATATCTTTTCGGCATTGAGCAGGGAGTTTGCCGGACCGGTGCATTTTACATCAACGGTGGAGAAGAAAAAGGGAAAAGTAGGAATCATCGTCCTGAACCGGAACGGGGAAGATCACGTGGAAAAGCTCTTCAAATCCTTTATTTCATACAATACTTACCCTGATTATGAGATCATCCTGGTCGATCATGGTTCGGATAACGGAAGCAGGAAGATCATCAGGCATTACAAGGAAAGGTTGAACATCCGGCTTATTCCGTTCGACCGTAATTTCACATATTCTTATTCCAATAATTATGCTGCCGGGCAAACCGATGCGGAATACCTGTTCTTCTTAAATAACGATATCATATTTGACCAGGATGTGATCGGGGATCTGGTCAGTTATATGGACCAGCATCCCGAGGCCGGCATAATCGCCCCGGTACTGTATTTTCCGGATGAGAATTTTAACCGGTCAGGCCGGGTGCAGCATTCGGGGATCCGTTTTGTCTACCGTCAGAAGAAAGAAGACCAGTTCAGGCCGGCCGGGACTTTCCCTCCGTCTTTCTATATCACGAAATACGATTCATGCCATCTCTTCAGGGATACGATCGTACCCATAATCAGCCAGGAACCTGGATCGGGTCATGCCCTGAATCCTGCAATATGCGCTGCTGCCATGCTCTGCCGTAAGAGTGACTTTATACGAGCCGGAGGGTTCAATGAAAACTATGTTTACGGTTACGAGGACATTGACCTGTCGTTGATAATTTATAAAGAATCGGGAAAACAACTCATCGTGGTCCATGATCTCGGGATGATCCACAATGAAAGCTTTACGAGGAGAAAAGAAAGGATGTACAAAGCTCCTCTGAAAATCCATAATCTGCTATTGCTGACCCACCGGTTCGGTTACCTGGTCAGGTTTAATTACCTGAAAAGCCTGTTCGGTGATGGCTTCTGGACGGATCAAAAGCCGGTCGTGAAGATCATTTCAGGAACGCAGATCAAAAGGAATGATGAAACAGACATTAAAATAAAATTTTTGTCAGTCCTGCTTAGAGATAAGCTTGGATGGGAAACGAGCCTGATACAGGATAGTGAAAGTGTCAGTTTAGGGGAAACGGATCTGACAGTTAATGCCGGACAGTTTGATCCGGCTCTGAATGGTGGCGAAAAAGATTCCCTGATCCGCGTCACATGGTCGGATGACGGAGAATGGGGATTTCCGTTTGACATGGCTTATGAAGAGGTTTTCACTCAGATCGGACCGGAAACACCGGATCAGGACATCCTGAGAATGATGGCGTCCGTTCCCGGCCCGGATCCCTTTCAGCAATTCATCATCAGGCGAATAGAAAACCACCTTTCTGTTGCCGTTAAATCCCCGATCGCCGAAAACCAGGCTGACCGGGATGATCCCGCCTTACGCCCGATTAGTTCTTTGGAAAATGGCCTTAAGAAGGATAACTTTCCCGTCAGGGTGGATCGGCCGGAAGAATGGTACAAGCATGGAATTCTGAAAGATAATGTCGTTATCAGCTTTACTTCAGACCAGTTGTATTATCCGCAGCCGGGACAGATCAATGTGCTCTGGATCACGCATGAGCTGACCGATGCTTATCTCCCGTACATGCCCTTCTTCGATCTATTCGTTACCGGCAGAGAAACGGATAAAGTGTTTAATTTCGATGAACTCGGGGATACATGGGGGAATCCTGCCAGGAAACTATGCCTGTCGGATGAAAGCATGGATGAAAATATCGGCGCTATAACCGATGAATTACTGGCCATTCACAGGCAAAAATCAAGCCTTCCTTACTGAATATCATGCTTCACGCCTCTTTTCCCCGACAAGCTCCAGTGTCCTTTTTAAGACCAGGTAACGCAGGATGAATTTTTCAGGAGCCAGTATTTTTCTTTTCAGAGCGGGTTTAGCAGGAGGTTTACTGACGAAAGGAATTTTTTTAAGCCAGGTATGAAATACGCCGGATTTATTGACCATATTCTTTGCAAGGATCTCCTTAGTCATGATCTGAATGACCGTCTCAGCCGGGATGATGCTATCAAGCTGAGGATTCTCCATGTTTAGCAGGTACTTTTCAAGGATCAAATCTTTATTTCTTTTGATCTCCGTTTTCCAGTCAGGTACATAACCCATTCTTCGGGCCCGTTCTTCCTTGAACAGTTCCGGGGCTATTTCGCGGACAGCCTTAATGAAAAGGCTTTTCTGGTCCCGGAGAGAAGCGGGAATGGATTTGTTTAATTCAAGGCAATCGTCGTGGTACCAAGGATTATAAGGAATGAAAGCCCTGCTGCAGAAATTGGCGCGCCAGGGAGCGTGTGCATTCCTTGAACGGGTTTCCAGAACAAGGTAATGAGCCTGGTCAAGGAGACAACGGGATCTTTTCCGTGATTTTTCAAGCAATAACCGGCATTCTTCCTCCAGAACCCGGCGAAAGCGGGAAAAACTTTCTGCGGGAACATAACCCACCAGCCATGGAAGATATCCCGAATCCCTGATCATGATTGATTCCAGCACCTCCGCTTCATCGGCGAGAAGAGTCTTAATGTTGCCGCTCCAGAAGATCGTATCCCCGAAAAGGCACGCGGGCCTGTCATTGTGTACACCCGGCATAAGCTGCTGCCAGGTATGCACTTCATCGCAAAAGTTGGACATCCCGTCACCCCATAAAGCATTGGTTTCAATGCTGTTCACGAAATCGTGCGCATAGGAAAGCACGAAGGAATGATCGTACCCGGCCATTGCGGCCAGTTCCCTGGCAAGATAAGGATCGCTTTGGGGAGTAACTTCATCCAGGCCATAGGAAAACGTTTTGATTCCCTGCCTGCCGAGCGAATACTTTAAAACAGCGAGTAACCCAGACGAATCATATCCTGCACTGAGGGATAAGAAAACAGGTTCCTTTTCATTAGCAGGAAGGCAGTCCGAAACGGAACCTGCAAGGGTTTCCTTTAAACGGGGCAGATATTTTTCCGCTTCGCCTGAACCCGGAGCATCCAGGAAATCGAAATCCCAGTATGTAAACGGTTCGAATATCCTGATGTCTGCTGTATAGCTTGTGGCCTTTTCCAGTCGGCAAATATTCCTGAACAGGGTGTGGCTGTTATGAATGACGCCATTGGACAGATACCATGCAACTCCCGCATAATCCAGCTCAGCCTGGCCGGGTAAGCTGCCTGCTACCCGGAACCACGACGTCGAAACCATCCAGCAATCCTGTTCGTGCCATAAATAAAGAGGCCTGGAAGATGTCCTGTCGGAGATAATGACTGCTTTTTTCCCCTTGTGGTCAATGATCAGCATGGCATAAGATCCGGCCAGATACCGCCCGGTCATTTTTCCGTGCTTCCTGTAAAGTCCGGGGATTTCGCCGGTCTTCAGCCCTTTATAAAGATATCCATACAACAGAACGGAAATCCCGTCTTCCTCAATTAAATCACATTCATCCGAATATTCTATCATCAGAGCCCAGTCTCCGAAAGAAACATCCAGGTTCAACTTCGAATCGGGTGAAGGGATTGCTTTGTCCCTGGCTTTGCAAAGGCAGGTAAATCCCGAAAAAAATGACTGCATAGGGGTTAAATTTTTCTTATTCGCAAATTAACTATAAATTTATTGATTATTTCGCCTGGTTGCCTGTCATTGATCTTTGATGATTCCAATGGAAAACCTTAAAGTAAATCCTTTATATTCTACGCACAGGAATTTGCATAAAACAGAACCGGCAATTCCTAATCAATTCACCGGCACTGAAACAGGCGGGCTCAGAAAAAAGGGCTTTGGCAAGAAAGACAGCGATGAAAAGCCCTTGCTTTCCATTATCATGGTCGTAAAAAATGAGGTTGATAATATCGGCGAAAGCATAGAAAGCGCCATTCATCAAAGTTACGGGAACATCGAACTGATCATCCTGGATGGCGGTTCGGAGGACGGCACGGTTAAGATCATCAGGAAATATGAAGATTTCATTGATTTTTACATATCAGCGCCGGATAATGGAATATACGACGCCATGAACAAGGGATTGGCACTTGCAGGGGGCAGGTACGTCCATTTCCTGAATTCCGGCGATCACTATTTGCATCAGAGGGCTGCAGAGATCGTCATCGATATGTTTAAAACCAGCCGCAAACGTTGGATCCATGCTAACGTCCTGATGCTCGACAAGCAAAAGGGGAAAGGCTGGATCAGATACAGCGACGTGAGCAGGTTTTACTATCTTTTCAAGGGGATCCCACAGCAGGCATTTTTCTTTGAGCGGTCATTGTTTGAAGAATGCGGCAATTTTGACGAGCAATATAAAATAGTGGCGGACCTGGATTTTTTGTTGAGGATCATGTTGAAGAACAGGATCGCCGGGAAATACCTCAACATGCCTGTAGTGGTCTTCAATACGGGAGGAGTTTCCCGCCAGATGGTGAAGAAAAAAGCCGAAAGGGAGAAGGTTCTTAAAAAATATTTTCCAGGCTGGACTCTGATCCTGATCAAAAACCAGTTGTTTTCCCAGATGCTGGTCCATAATGAAGTTCCCCGTCGAAAAAAATCCCTTCTTGAAAAACTAATGAGCCTGAAATGAAAGGAGCCTGTTGAAAGCCGTGGGTCCTAACGGCAACAGCCTGCATCGTTATATCAGTGCTGCAAGGGGCAGGCAAAGAGGGAACATGGGCTTGTCCCAGGAGTGACATGATCTTCATCATTAATTTTATAAAACCGGGTATGTATAATCATGCAAGCCTTTCAGGCGTTTTCGCCAAATACTTTCAAATTCTTCTTTTTCCTGCCTGCTGTGGCTATTGGTAATATTTTCTCCGGTCATGCTGATACTGATCAGCTGGACTTTATCAATCCTTTCATATATTCCCGGGATTGATTTTTTATTCATCAGGTATGTATGAACCGTGCCGTCTTTACTATCAAGCAGTATGCCGGCCTTGTGCCATAAAATTCTTTCGAGGAATTCGGCGTCGGCCCCGAAGCGGCTTTCCCAGAAGAGGCCCAGTTCTTCAAATAATTTCCTGGTGAACATGGAGGTCATGAAACCGATTACAGGCCTGTCGCGGTAATCATACAATCCGGCTGCAGATTTTATCCTCCGGTCGAGCACAAGCTGAATCATCTGTTTTTGTTTTACCGGATCAAGTTCATCCACCGTGCAGCGACTCCTGAATATCCTTGTCAACGTGAATTCAGCCTTCCCCGTCATAAGCGGGATCAATTGTGTTTGAATCCTTGTTGACAGGGAAATATCATCGCTGTCCTGGATGGCAATGTATTTTCCCTGAGATGCCCTGAGCGCCGCATTCCGGGCCGGGTAGCAGCCCTGGTTATTTTCCAGGCGCACCAGCCTGACCCGGCTATCTTCCCTGGTAAGCCTTTGTACGATTTCGGGAGTGCTGTCAGTGCTACCGTCGTCTGCAACGATCATCTCCAGTTCCCTGTAGTTTTGCAAAAGTATGGAACGTATGCTTTTTTCAATGGTCGATCCGGCATTATAAGCTGGCATGATAACACTTACCAGTTCTTTTCGGAATGGATAATCATAAAGTCCCATTTTCCAGCGCAGCCTTTTTGCCAGATGTTCCTGGTTTCGTTCCACACCGATATCACTCTGACTGACATCAGCAATGATCAGGTTCGGGACAATTACATAGCATTGTACAGGATATTTTTGCTGGATAGCTCTCAAAGGACCCGAATCCAGGGAACAATTCATAAGGTCGATCTCATCCAGAAGCTCGTTAAAAATTGATGAATCCAGGCCAACGGCAAAGGATCCATCAGTTCTTACAGGATAATAATACGGCGAGCCAGCGAACTCCTTTTCCTTAATATGGCCAGGATAATTCAGGTTATATGGGACATCCCACAAATGCTGGGTAGCTCCGAGATACAGGAGTTTCCAGTTGTGTGGAATTGAACTGACAGCCGTATCAATCAGATTTTCAAATGAATGATGAAATAGGATATCGTCATCCAGGCAGAGGACATTCCTGAAAGAGTTTTTCTTTGCATCCAGCAATATTTTTTTGTAAGTTTTCAGGTAACCCCAGGCCCCCGGGCTGGCGATCATCTTCTTTCTGAGGGATCGTTCCAGGTGATGGGTACCTTCGGCAGCAATCGGTTTCTTATAATATTCCAAAAACTCTTTTTGATTTTCAGCGATATAGCCATCCTCTGCTTCGAATATTTCCGCTTTTATCCGGTACCTGACAAGCTTCTGGATCATTTCCACCCTTCGGTCGATCCTCCTGCCCAGGTTAAGGACATAGACGTGATCAAAATAGAGGTTGATCTTTGACAACTTATCAGCAGGCACATCTTCATTAACGACAAAAGGATGATATTCAACGGAAGGGTTGAAATTGAATACATCGCCTGCAGAATTATCCGGAATTGTTTCAAAGCCACTTACTGATTTCTTCAGGCGGGCATTGATCTTCCTGGTCAGCCGCAGGTCATACATCAAGTTGGCCAGCCTGATCTGGGGCAACCTGCCTTCTTTTACTACCGAGGTAAACCTTTGTATTACCCATAAAAATGACCAGGGTCGCAGATTTTTGCTTAGGAAGTTCATCTTATTAGGCATAGTCACTCGATCTCCTTTATATTCTGGCCTTTTTGTTTTCCGGGGTACATTGTAAAATACTTAGCAATGACACTCTCAGGATCCCCGTCAATGACCAGTATTCCCTTATCAATGAAGATAGCCCGGTTACACAGAGTTTTTATGGACTCCATTGAATGAGAAACATACAGGATGGTTTTGCCTTTATCAAAGAATTCCTTGATCTTATCATAGCTTTTTTCCTTGAAGACCGCATCACCGACTGAAAGCACTTCATCCAGGATCAGGATATCGGGGTCAATATTTACAGAAACGGAAAAAGCCAGCCGGGCCTTCATTCCACTGCTATAATTTTTTAATGGCTGGTGGATAAAATCCCCTATATCGGCGAACTCTATGATCTCTGCGGTCTTTTCCAGAACCTTTTTTTTTGGATATCCCATGACTGCAGTATAGAAGTAGATATTTTCATAGCCTGTAAAATCCCTGTGAAAGCCTGATCCGAGCTCGAGAAGCGGTACCAGGTTCCCTTTTACTTTTACAGTCCCGGTGGTTGGCTGGATCACCCCGGCCACGAGCTTCATCAGGGTGGATTTACCCGATCCGTTGCGGCCGATGACCCCGAGAATATCTCCCTTATTAACTACCAGGTCGAAGTCCTTTATTGCATAAAAATCTGTATGATTCCTGTGGAGAAAAGGGAAAAGGGCTTCCAAAGCCTGGTGCTTCCTGCTCGCGTAAAGCTTGAATTTCTTGCTGACGTTCTTTATTTCTATCGCAACATTTCTGTTCATATCCCGATTATCTAAACCATTTCTGCAAAATAGGGCCTTAATCTTTTAAAGACTACCACACCGATCAGGAAGAAGATGAAAGCCATACACCAAAAGTAAATTGTATCAATGCCGTGATCCCAGAATGGTACCTGGTAAAGAAAACTGTCCCTGTAGCCATCGACAAGGTAATATAAAGGGTTCATCCGAAAAAAGATCAGCAGACGTGCAGGGATATTCTTCGCTTCCCAGAATACGGGGGTGAAGAAAAACAACACCCTCATCACAATGGTAATGATATAATTGATATCGGGAAAGAAAAGAGATATTGAAGAAGTGAACCACGTTATCCCGGTAAGCAGGAAGATCATGGCGAAAAGGTAATAAAAAACCTGCAGCCAGTAAAAAGTAACCGGTATACCATTCAATACCAGTATGATGCACACAATAACCAGGATGATTAAATGCAGGATGACTTCCGAGGAAATTTTTACGAGGGGAATAATCGCCGACCTGAAATTCACTTTATTGATCAGGAATCCATAATTGGCAATGCCGCGTGTTGCCGAATTCAGTGTTTTGTTGAAAAAGTCATAAGCGATCAAACCTGAGATCAGGAAAAGCGGGAAAGGGAATGTAGTGCTTTTACCTGGCCTGACAAAAGTAAAAATGAACCAAAGGACGACCATCATCGCAAGGGGTTCAAGGATGGCCCAGGAAAGCCCGAAAAGGTTGCTGACATATTTT
This sequence comes from uncultured Bacteroidales bacterium, assembly GCA_963823285.1. Taxonomy (GTDB): domain Bacteria; phylum Bacteroidota; class Bacteroidia; order Bacteroidales; family JAGOPY01; genus JAGOPY01. The sequence continues at coordinate 152,322 of CAWGKX010000015.1, forward strand.
GATTTGAAATCCCTTTTGGTGAGCTCGATGATAACAAACCTGTTCAGATAGATTTGCCTGAGAAAATCGATTCCTTCATTGTAAAACCTGCGGATGAACATAAATGGCTTCATAACTTAATGATTGCAGTACCATTGATAAACAGACCGTATCCCTGACTCCAGGCTGGTAGTATGCCTGTAGCCAGATTTTTCGAGAAGATTCACATCCATAAGTTTCCTTGGCGTGCCGTCGGGTTTGGAGGGATCGAACCGTATTTGACCTTTAAAGCCCACAATTTCAGCCACCAGGGATGCAAGCCGGGCGATGGAGATTTCAATCCCGGTGCCGATATTCACGTGGGTCAGGCCGAATTTATCATAGAGCGTTTCCGCCTCCAGGGTTTCCATGAGAAAGATGCAGGCCGCGGCCATGTCGTCGACATGCATGAACTCGCGGAGGGGGGTGCCGGTTCCCCAGAGACTTACCGAGATGGAGTCTCGTTCTGAACCTCTTGAAATGCCCTGTTCCGTAAGGATCTTTGAGATGGAGTCTCGTGAAGCGCTTCCATTCACTACTCCGATAGGGTTTCTAAATAAATTTTTTGAGATGGAGTCCCAATCACTTTCCATTAAACATTTCGCCAAATGAAACCGCCTGATCAGGGCCGGCAGAACGTGAGAATTCTGAAGATCGAAATTATCGTTGGGGCCATATAGATTGGTCGGCATCACCGATATAAAGTTGCAGCCGTACTGCCTGTAATAGCTCTCGCACATCTTTATGCCGGCGATCTTGGCGATGGCATAAGGCTCATTGGTGGGCTCGAGCGGACCCGTGAGCAGGTATTCTTCTTTCAGTGGCTGGGGGGCCAGCCTGGGATAAATGCAGGAACTCCCGAGGAACAGCAGCTTTTTGACGCCGTTCTGCCAGGCGGCATGGATGATGTTATTCTGGATCATCAGGTTTTCGTAGATGAACTGGGCCCGGAAATTACTATTAGCCACAATCCCGCCTACTTTTGCCGCTGCATCGATCACATACTCCGGTTTTTCCGACTTGAAAAAATCTTCCGTATCCGCCTGCCTCAGGAGGTCAAGTTCTTCCAGGGAGCGGAGGACGAAATTGTGATATCCCTTATGCTGCAGGTTTCTCAATATCGCTGACCCAACCATGCCGGTATGCCCTGCAATATATATCTTTGAGTCCTTATTCATTGTAATTCATTATTTTGAAGCCGCCGTTTTTCAGGTACTGGTCTTTTTTCATGAGCCTCAGGTCGGATTGCATCATTTCTCCGATCATCTCATCCAGAGTGAATTCCGGCTCCCAGCCCAGCTTTGATTTTGCTTTCGATGCATCGCCCAGCAGCAGGTCTACCTCCGTTGGCCTGAAATATCGCGGATCGATTTCCAGTACACAATTCCCTTCTCCCATTTCCCATTGTGCATCGTGCATTTTACTTATATATGCCTTTTCATCAATCCCTTTTCCCCGGAATTCGATTTCCGCTCCGACATGACTGAACGCCTTCCTGATAAAATCCCTGACTTCCGTGGTTTTACCTGTGGCAATAACATAATCGTCAGGGATATCCTGCTGCATCATCAGGTACATGGCCCTGACAAAATCTCTGGCATGTCCCCAGTCGCGTTTTGCATCCAGGTTGCCCAGGAACAGTTTATCCTGCAGTCCAAGTGCAATCCTGGCCACAGCCCTCGTGATCTTGCGGGTCACGAATGTTTCCCCCCGGATTGGCGACTCATGATTGAAAAGAATTCCGTTGCAGCCGAAAATATGGTAGGCCTCACGGTAATTCACGGTAATCCAGTAAGCGTACAATTTTGACACGGCATAGGGCGAGCGGGGATAAAACGGGGTTTTTTCAGTTTGCGGTACTTCCTGGGCAAGGCCGAACAGCTCGCTGGTGCTTGCCTGGTAAAACTTTGTCTTTGCCGATAGCCCCAGGAGACGGATAGCCTCGAGAAGGCGCAGTGCTCCGACAGCATCGGCATTGGCCGTGTATTCAGGAGTATCAAAACTTACCCTGACATGCGACTGCGCGCCCAGGTTATATACTTCGTCAGGCTGGATGGACTGGATGATCCGGATCAGGTTGGTGGAATCCGTCAGATCTCCGTAATGCAGGATAAACTTCTGGTTCTCAACATGCGGATCTTCGTAAAGATGATCAATCCTTTCCGTGTTAATGAGGGAACTCCTTCTTTTGACCCCGTGGACAGTGTATCCCTTTTTAAGAAGGAATTCTGCAAGGTAGGCCCCGTCCTGCCCTGTAATACCCTGTGATAAGTGCAACTTTCGGCATAATTGGTCGTAATAATAGATATTTTTTCAGATGGTCATTCAACCGATGGGTTAACCCGTCGGTTGCAACTCATCCCTCATCAGAAAAACTCCGCTAAGTTAATCATATTATTTTCCGGAATAAACCCGTATTTTTGAAGGATGAATGCTTCGGTCCCCATTATTGTCGTCGGCTTTAACAGGCCGGAAGCAATTAAAAGGTTGCTGGATTCTTTGATGAAAGCATCTTATCCCGGCCATGTGGATCTGATCATCAGCATCGACGGGGGTGGAGATGAGGTCGTCAAAGGAATTGCAACGGCATTTGAATGGCCGTTTGGAGAAAAAAAGCTTATCTTTCACGAAGTTAATCTGGGTTTGCGGAAACATATCCTGTCATGTGGCGATCTCAGTGCGGATTATGACGGGGTAATTGTCCTGGAAGACGATCTCTTTGTTTCGCCGGTTTTTTATCAATATGCCCTGCAGGCTTTCGATTATTATAAGGATGATCCTAAGATATCCGGCATCTCACTTTATTCGCATGCCTATAATGAAACTGCCCAGTTCCCTTTCAGGCCGCTGGCTGATGACTCGGATATTTTCTTCCTGCAATATGCCTCTTCGTGGGGACAATTCTGGAGCAGCAAATGGTGGAAGGGATTCCGCAGCTGGTATGATCAGGAGGATGGATCACCCGGGAATTTACCACCCAACATCGGCCTCTGGCCGGAGAATTCATGGAAGAAATATTTTATAAAATACCTGGCCGGGCATGATCTTTATTTTGTCTATCCAAGAGTATCGCTGACAACCATTTTCGGAGATGAAGGCACAAATATCAGGATCAGGGAAACATTTTTGCAGGTGCCGCTATTGGTTGAAAAGAAGACTTTTCAGTTTAAATCCCTTAAAAATTCAAATGCAGTATACGATGTATATTGTGAAATGGATCCGGAAAGGTTGAAAAGACTGGCGCCGTCATTATCAGGTGCTGATTTTGAAGTCGACCTTTACGGTATGAAATCCGGCGATCTCAACCAAAAAGAAATGTTTCTTTCATCCAGGAAATGTTCCGGGCCTTTCAAAACGTTTGGCAGGGAGATGAAGCCTCATGAAATGAATGTTATTGAAGATATTCCGGGAGATTATTTTTCCCTCGGAAAGAAAAAGGATTTTGAAGAGAAGAACTATTTTTTGCGGCTCCTCAAATGTCATGAGAAAAAGGAACTTGCATACTGGTATACAATCCGTGAGTATCATTTTTATAAGAACCGGCTTATTGCAATTGACAACTCTTCGAAATTTTACTTTGATCCCGGTTTTTTGTTCAGGAAGATCATGACTACTGTCAATTATGCTTTTCGGTATTTCAGAAGAAAATGAAGATCTCCGTCATAACCCCTTCTTTTAACCAGGTTTCGTTCCTGAAGCAGACGATAGAAAGTGTCAAAATCCAGGATTTAAGCCTTGAATTAGAACATATTATTGTTGACGGAGGATCTACAGATGGCTCGGTAGATTATTTAAGATCGCTTGGTGATACGGTCAGGTGGATTTCTGAGCCGGACCGCGGCCAGGCCGACGCTGTCAATAAAGGGATACGGATGGCTTCCGGGGAGATCATCGGCTGGCTGAATTCTGATGACCTTTACTTCCCCGGCGCTTTGCAAACCGTGGCAGATTACTTCCGGGACCACCCTGATTGCCGGTGGGCTTACGGTCGGTGCCGCATTATCGACAGTTCAGGAAACGAGCAGTGGAAATGGATCACGCGCTATAAAAACGCCCGTTTGAAAAAATTTACCTTAAGTAAGCTTTTAAGAGAGAATTTCATTTCACAACCTGCTGTTTTTTTCCGGAAGGACCTGTTCGAGGAAGCAGGGCCTCTCAGCGTTGATTTGCATTACGCCATGGATTATGATCTCTGGCTGAGATTTGCAGGAATTGTACCTGCCGGTGTGATCTACAAAGATCTTGCGAGTTTCAGGAGGCACGGGTCATCCAAGAGCGAGACGGGTTTTCGTGACCAGTTTTTTGAGCAGTATGCCGTGTCTAAGAAATATGGCCCGTCATTCTTCAACCGGGCCGCCCACCGGTTCAATATTTTCAAGATCATTAATTCTTACCGGCTGATCAATCTTTTCCGGAAGGCTGATTGATTGCTCCCTATTCTCTCGATTTGTTTCATGCTTTCTGTACAGGGCAATGCAATCAGTATTTAATATTACCTCTGAATATTGGTCAGCCAGGATAAAAGGCTCTGTCTTCATGGCTATGAAATACGGGTGCAAATTAGCCTGGTTCCCGTCAAGGCTGATATTTTTCGACCTGCCGAAATAACCATGATAAAAGAGATCCCTGTAAATGCTTTTTGAAACGCTCACGGTTGCCGAAGCAGGGATTATATCCATGATGATCCCCGCGTCATGCATGAGTTCCCTGAAATCTTTAATTGTTGAATCATGATTATTTCCGGCAGTCATTTTAATGTCAGTCAGGCTCTTATCTTCATTATTCCCGACATGATGCACATAACTTAAATTGAGCGCAATGCTGCCTGTCAATAATATGTAAGCCAGGAAATTCAAGGCTATATTTTTAAGTTTACCCGGAATCAAGAATTTATCCATGAAATGCGTGATGGCAGGTTTTGCAAGCAATCCCAGGGAAATTGCAAAGTACGGCAGGGCAGCCAGCATGTAGAAGCTGCTTTGTTTCATACTTATCATGATTGGCAGGACGCCCGAAAGGCCCAGTAATAAAAAGACTTTCAGCCAGTTTTTCCTGATATCATTTTTTAAAAGATTTTTCCGGGAATAGTATAGTAGCAAAAAGAAGGCAATGATTGACGGGAAGATCATCTCCATTAATAATCTTAATAAAATATAAAAACGGTTACTTACGGTCTGCACTTCGCTGATGCTGTGCATAACCTGGCCCGATAAATAATTAAAGATATTTTCCCTGGCGTTTGGATTAAAGAGGCAGAGAAGAATTAAAGGAAGAATTGTCAGTAAGGTTAGATAAAGACTGTCGCCGATAAATCTTTTCAGGCCGTCTTTTCTTATAAAAATAAATATCCATAAGGGTAATGAAAGGGGGAACCAGGCGGTAAATCCTTTGCATAGCCATCCACAGCTAAGCATCAGCCCGGCGAGGCCAAGATACAAATACTTTTTATACTCGTAGCTTTTGAGGATAAACAGCACAGAAAGGCCGCAAAAAACCATCATGGTATTTTCAAGAAAATTGTTGGGTGCAGCCCACGAAATAAGAGGCATTGTCAGAAAGATCAAAAGGACAAACCACCCTGTATAAGAACTATCATCTTTTATTAAGTTGCCCCATATTTTATAAATGATCCAACCGGTAACCAGGAAAGTAGCGAATGAATAAATCCTTTCAGTAAAAAAGCTATCCCCTGATATCCTGAAGAACAAGCTTTGTAAAAAAATAGCGAGCGGCGGATGTTCATAGAAAACCGGGAAATAGGTATCGGTGAAATGGGGATGCCAGACTGATCCGAGACCAGTTGCCATGTTCCTTGCGATGGCCGCATAGATGAGGCCATCTTTGAACATGCCTTCCGACAACAAGTTTGGCGCTGTTAAAGTGATGAAGAATGCGAGGACAAGAAGATAGAACTTATGATTTTCCTTATTCATTTTCCTTCGGCGTGCGAAGCCTGTTCCTTCAGTTTTTCCAGCTCCATTCTCAGGATGCCCAGTTCCTGTGCCAGTATTTTATTTTTCTCCGCGAGCTTGGAGATATTGACTGAGAATTCGATAAGGATAAGGAATATAGCCAGCAGCAGGATCAGGAAAAGGGCAGCGGGAGGGTAGGCGATCCCGATGAGTTTTGCGAAAAATTCCAGGCCGTGCCTCCAGATTGAAAATATAATGAAAACCAGGCTTGAAGCAAGCCAGAGCAACGAATATTCCTCTTTTATCTTTTTGTTTCTGACCAGGTAAAAGATATAAAGGAAAAGACCGATGCTCACGGCAATGGCAATATACTGCGTGGTCTGTATATTATGGGCGATAGAGCTGAATTCTTTATTCATTTCGAATTATTTTAGACCGGATTGCTGACATAAACATCGACAGCATGACCTTGATCATATAATATGGGCCTTTTGTCAGTGGAATTGAAGAAACGCCGCCTTTCCGCTCATGCATCTGGGTGAAGGTTTCCCGGATCTTAAAGCCGTTTTTTCCTAGAAGGATAACGACTTCAGGCTCAGGATAATCACTGGGGTAATAATTGGCAAGAAAACGGACAGCCCTCCGGTTATAGGCCCTGAAACCCGAAGTATGGTCGGTGATTCGTTGCCTGATCAGGATGTAAGAGAACCACTCGAAGACCCTGATGCCCATCCTCCTGGATGAGGAGGATTTAAAACCGTTGTGCTTCCTTCTGAACCTGGAACCGATGACTACATCCGCTTCATTATTCAATATAATTTCCAGGAGTTTGCCGATCTCTTTTTCATTGTGCTGCCCATCGCCATCGAACTGAAGCGCAAAATCGTAATCTTTGTTCCTGGCATAACGGAAACCTGTCTGGACGCATCCGCCGATCCCAAGGTTATAGGGCAGGTCAATTACTTCCGCATATCCGGTTTCCCTGGCAATTACACTGGTATTATCGGTCGAGGCATCATTAATCACCAGCACATCCCAGTCCCCATTTTCGGCATGAAGTTTCCGGATGACATCCCTGATATTATCCGCTTCATTATAAGCAGGAACGATGATCAGGATCTTTTTCATTCTTACGGTTAAGCAGGTAAAGTTCTACTGACAATATTGTTTGATATAAATCAATGCAGCTTTGTAGCCATAGTCCACTGCGGTTTTCCAATCTTTGCAAGCCCCGGTCTGGTCATTCAGCCCTATTTGCTTGACATAGCCCCGGTTATAGTATGCCTGCCCGAAATCAGGCTTGATTTGCACTGATTTGTCAAAGTTACTAACAGCTTCCTGGTATTTTTTTAAAGCGATCAATGAAACGCCTTTCCCGTTGTAAAACAGATGATTCTTCGGGTCCAGCCTGATTGCCTTGTCGATATCCTTAATGGCAGCCTCATGGTCTTGCATGGCCGCTTCAGTCAAGCCTTTGTTGAAATAGGTCAACGGATAATCAGGTGAGATCTTAATGGCTTTGTTATAATCTTCAATGGCCGATGCGTAATTTTTGTTCCTTCTTTTGGCATTTCCCCTGTTGTAAAAAACAGCCGAAGCCCTGTTACCCAGCTGGATACTGCGGTCATAATCCCTGATGGATTCATCCAGGTTGTTCATTGCAGCATAGGCGATACCCCTGTTATAATAAGCCGTAACGTACTTGGGATCAAGCTTGATGGCCATATTATAATCAGCGACGGCCCCTTTCAGGTCGCCGGACTCTTTTTTAAGGTTTCCCCTGCCATTATATGCAAGCGGAAACCCGGGATTGCATTTGATCGAGGTATCATAGCTTTTCAGGGCATTTTCGTTATCTTTTTCCGACATATAATATGTCGCAAGCCAGTACCAGGCCCTTTCCCTTTTCGGGTCTTTCTTCACACTGTCGGACCAGAGGGTAAGAGGGTTTTTCCAGACGCTGTTCCGTTTAAGGGAAGCTCCGACGTAAACCAGCGTAAGCAACGAAAGGGCGATGACAGGATATATCTCTTTTTTGGCGCTGAGAAAATAAAAAACCAGGTAACTGATGGCAAAGCCAAAACCGAAAACGGCAAGATAAAGACGATGTTCAAAGATGACGTCCCGGATAGGTATGATACTGGATTCAACGGAAAGCGTCAGATAAAACCAGAAGATCGCAAATGAGACAATAAGCCAATTTTTCCTGTACAACCAGACAGCCAGCATGATGGTCAGGATAATACCGATTAAGCTTGACAGTTCTTTCAGCCCCCATAGTGAAGTTGAGATGGTATAATAATAGTCAAGATGCTGGTTTATCGGGAGGAACAGCAGCTGCCAGTAATTCATCAGGACGCGGAACTGGGTCAGAAGATATTCCGAGCGGCTGATCTTATCAAATTCGGTGGGCAGGCCCTTGGCAATGAGACCGATAACTACAATTGCCCCGACTACGGATGAAAGATATGTAATGAATTTCCGGTCGATTTTTTGCTGGTCGTCCCGTATGAATAAGATCTCTGCCAGGATAAATGCGAGCGGGAATGTGATACCATTTTGTTTTGAAATGAAACCAAGGAAGCCGGCGAAGAATGCCCCGGCGTAAAATGCATAGGGTTTCCATTTCTTCGTTGACGGTTTTTTCAGATGGACATTTCTTCCCCTGATATAAAGCAAAACGGCCCACATATAGAAGAAACCTGCCATGACCGACATTCTCTGGATTATATAGGTGACAGCCTGTGTCTGGATAGGATGGGCAACAAAAATGAAGGCAGAGAAAAGGGCGATCAGGATCTTGTAATTGCCGATAATTTTATTCTTTTTGAATATTGCCAGGGACATGATTTCCAGCGACAGCAAAAATGCCATGAAACCGGCCAGGATGTGAAAAAGAATGTTGGTGATGTGGAATTGCGTTACCGATGGCATCCCGGCCTTATCCTTGTTCGCCAGCTTGTAATCGACCGCAAGGGTGAAGAAGGCCAGTGGCCGGTTTCCGATGGCCAACCAGTGTGATGCCTTCAGCACATTATCGATATTCTTGATCTTGTTACCGTCGACAATATGGTAACCATCGTCAAATTGAAAAGAATCATTAAAAGAATTGGCATAAGCAATGATCCCGACAACAGCTATCAGGACCAATGCATACTTCTTAATAAATGGCAGGTAAGAGGTCATGTCAGATTAAAGGTTTAGTATATGGCACAGTAACTAATGGGTCAAAAGTACGAAAATATCATAATTGCTTACAAATTCCATATTCCGTAAAACAAACGATGACGATCAATGACCACCTGATGATCAATGACTAGCGACTGCCGGCTGCTGATGCCGACTTCCTCTCCGCTGCCGAAGGCGCCTCTTTTTCCAATGCGATCCGGTAATATTCCGATGCCCTCTGTCCTTGGCCCTTAGCCCTGAAATAATCCCCCAGTATCCGGTATGATTGGAAATATCCGGGATTATAACGGATCAGCGAATCGGCATCGCCTTCGGCGTATTGTCCCTGTTCTATTTTCCCGGCCAGGGTCCTGTATTTTTGCAGGTTCGGGTATATCGCTGCCAGTTGCAGGCTGTCGGCAGGAACTGCCGTTGCCCGGCTATGGGCAAATACCGAATCCATGTCATATGCCCAATATTCACCCAGTTGCCATGGCGGGCCGGCTACCCACAGCCTCCTTCTTTCGGGTTGAAATATAATGGAATGATGTGCGATAAATTGATTGACGGCCTTTTCGTTGCCCAGGCCGATGTCCTTGCCATGCAATCCTTTGTAATCCCGTAGGATCGAAGCTGCATTTGCCGGGCTGACCTGCGGTTGGGACAACAGCAGCTCTTCGCAACGCCTTAAACGGTAAACAGAGGTTTCATTCTCTATATTTTCCAGGTTAAGCTGATCTTTCAGGAAAGTATCGGACTGAAAATGATTGGTGACAACCAGGAAATTAGTGTCAGGATCGAAGACGGAAATTTTATCGGGCGATTTCTCGATGACTACGGCTTTGTGATCCTCCGCTGAACCGATCAGGAAAGATTCTGCTACGAAGGTTTGCCGTTTATCGGCAATCGCATAAGCCTCGGCGATGTTGGAGGCATATTGCAGGATTTCCCTTGCAAGTAGCGAAACGGGGGTTTTGGCGCCTGTGGGGATGGAAGATTTAGCCGCGTTCAGCGTAACGGTCAGCCCTTTTTCGTTCATCCCCGATACCACACCGGCGAATCCTGCCCAGGTGACGGAAACAAAACTGTAGCCGCTGTCAGGATGCACAAAGCAAAGTATTTTATTTTCCGCAAATGCGTCATTGATGTAAAAATCAAAATTCCTTCCGAGGATCAGGCTGCTGTCGGCCGAGCGGCTGCCCCATGCGCCAAAGGCCGTGCAGGCGACGAGGTTCATGTTCTGGACAGCATGCCCCAGGTCGTGCGCCGCATGATAATTCAGCATCCGGGCAAAAGCAGGGCCCATAAAATCAAAGTCGTGCGACGCAAACCTCGATATACCTAATATTTCCTGCTGAAATTGCGGAAGCACATATTCGTCCAGGTCCCTGTTAAAAAACCTGGCAAAACCGAGCATAAAATCCTGGTAAAATTTGGATGGAATAAGTTCCCCCAGCCTGTCCAGGAAGGCCTTTTCCTGCCCGTACATCAGCTCCTTTGTCAGCAGGCCGTGAGCATAGCCAATTTCATAAGGGCTTCCCTCAAGGTACATTTCCCACCAGCCTTCACGTTCTTTCCTCAGCCAGCCATGATCACAGGAATATTCATCCGGCCCCTTGCTGATCCTCTCCATCGAAAACTTCCGTGATTCGGCCACGGACGGTTCAGACACCTTGGTGGCGATCAGGTAATAAATGTACAATCCGGCTATGATGACCAGCAAACCGGTCAAAATGTAAAGAAGGATTCTTATGGATCTCCTTTCAGGCATGTATGATCTTGTTGACCAGGTTTTGAAAGCCTATAAATTCCGAACAGGTTATAAATGCCGATGTGGTCGTTCCCAGGATACCGTGAATATTCAGGCTTTGCCCTGTAAAAAAGAGATTGGGGATTTTCGTCCTGGGAAGGATGATGGACCTGAGAGGATCTTTACAATCCTTCAGGATACCATAGCCGCTGCCTTCGGGACTGCCTGTGAAATCCCTGAAAGTGACCGGAGTCGAGACATAGTACTTTTCTATCCCTTCCCTGATGCGGGGGTAACGTTTTTCCACCGCATCCAGGAGCTTCTCCGCTTTCATTTCCCTGAAGTCATAGTAATCCTGTCCTCGCCGGTCAGCCGGCAAATCAACCCATTTCCTGCAGTCCTCGTTCTTCATGAAAGATATGATGCTCGCTGTCCTGGTGAAGTTCTCACCTTCATCATTAAACGGCGTATAAACAACATAAGAGTGCGGCCAGTGATCGGCATTAAGCTCATCTGAAAAATAATTATCGTTATAATACTGGAAGAGATTATAATTCATGTAAGGGAAAAAGTTTTCCCTGAAGACGAGATAAAGAGTGAAGAAACCGGCCGTGTTTTCCAGCCCTTCGATGCGGTTCCGGTACCCTTTGCGGATGCCTTCCAGCCCGGTCAGCCTGAGGGTTGTGGCCGGGTGAATGGCAGAGATGATTTGTTTCCCGAAGAACTTCCTTCCATCTTGCAGGATCACAGCATCAATCCCATCATTATTCACTGAAAAACCTGAGACCTGTGCGTCGGTTATGACCTTTCCGCCGCAGGTGGAAAGCGTCTTTAACAACAGGCTTGCCAGGTGATCACCTCCGCCGGTGACTTTCCAGGCGCTGCTGACGAAAGAATTGCGGATGCAGGAGTGCATGTAGAGCGGCGTACGTTGTGCGGCGCCGTGGTAGACGCTGTTGCCGGCGGCAAGGACGTGCCGCAGCCTGCGGTTTTCCGTGATGCTGCCGAGGAACGACATTGTGCAGCGGTTTATCCGGGAAAGGTCAAGATTGAATGAGCCGGCAGTTTCCAGGTCATACAATGGGATGCCCCTGATCGACTCCCTGACTGTCGCAACGTAACTGTCAATTGCTGCTTTCTCCTGCGGGAACTTCCTTTTCATCGAATCCCCGAACAGATCCCAACCCTGGGCCAGGTTGTAATTTGTTTCTTCTTCACCAAAGACAACCCGGTCATAACCTTCCGTATCCAGCCTCTTCAGTTTCAGCCCGGGCAAAATTCCCAGGTACTTAAAAAAACGATGCAGGGTCTGCCCTTCCTCCATGCTGCCGATATAATGCAGACCCGTGCTGAACCTGTTCCCGTCACGGTCAAAACTCCCCAGGTTGCCGCCGGCCTGACGATTCTTCTCGAGAATGCAAACCGAATGGCCTTCCTTTGCCAGGATGATCCCACTGACCAGGCCGCCGATGCCACTGCCGATGATTATAAAGTCAAAGTTCAAAGTTCAAAGATCAAAGTTTGATACGTCCCGACGGGGTGCGGGCTGTTGCAATAATCACAATATTCGACGTCATTTTCGCCTCATCTATCACTTCCATTTGCATATCATAACGGGAAAGAATTTCCGATATTTTTGCCCGGCTGGTGAAATAAAGCTTGTTGCTGCCTTTCCCCGTCTGGTTGAATCCTATCCGCGTGCTGAAAAATTCCGATATTCTTGTGCCGAAATGCTTCCTTCCCATATGCTTATCAGCATCACGGATGATCAGGGTACCTCCGTCTTCCAGGTTTTCAATGCAGCGGATGATAAGTTTTTCCTGTTCTGTTTCCGGGAAATAGTGCAGCACATCAGACAAAATAAAGGCCCTGCTCTTTGGGAGGTCCATCTCAAGAACATTTCCGCAGATAAAACTTAAGCGTTCATTTTTTTCAGGACAATTATTCGCCACGTCGATTTTATCCTGGTCGTAATCAATGCCTGTTATCATCCTGCCTTTCGACAAGAAGCCAAGCATGTAAGCCATGAAACCGTAACCGCAGCCGATATCCGTGATCTGTCCTTCGCCAGGCAGCTGCCTGTGGAAAAATTCGTAGTTCTTTTCCAGGCGGATCTTTACTTTCAGGTACCATTCCAGGACAGGTCCCTTATAAAGATAATTCTTCACAAGCTTACTCCTGAAATAGGAAGGGGTTTCTGCCGATTCAGCGACTTTACGATATTCTTCCGCAACATACCGCCGGATTGCCCTGGATTTTTCCAGCAGCCCTTCGCCGAACCGCTCATCATCAGGGCTTATCCTGGGCAGGAATTTTATTATAAGATGGCCGTGTTTGAGAAAATACTCTCCTTTGGTCATAACCGATCCTGAACCATGAATGATCACCGGTAAAATATCGATGCCCAGTTCATCGGCGATGTAAAAGGCGCCCTTGTGAAAACGCTGGATGTGCGTATCCGGCGAGCGGGTACCCTCAGGAAAGATGAGGATTGAGTATCCTTCTTCGACATTCTTCCTGAGCTTTGGCGTAAGGGACTCCATACCGTCTGAGATCGCATGAAACTCTGCCATTTTAACCAATGGCCCGTAGAGCCTGCTCCGCTGGACGCGGTCGTTGGTCATCTCCAGCAGCCTGGGATGAAGCATGAGGATGAGCGCAATATCAATATGCGACTGATGGTTTGCAATCAGCATCGCGGGTTTGCTAAAATCCTCCTCTGCGGGTCTGATGATTTTTTTTGGTGACAGAAAATTAGTATAGATGAGGAACCTCGCTGAAAGCATCATCCCGTAATGAAACGAGTCTTTCAGACGTTTGCTCTTCAGCCTTAAGAGTTTGAAAAAGAAAAGACCGAATACAAGGTTCAGGATGCTGGCCATGACAAAGATGGCAAGAGATAAAATTGAAAAGAAGAAATCCTGCAGGTTCACCGGAACGGGCCTTTTCCGGTTATCCATGTAAACAAGCCAGTTAAACAGGACCGGTATCAGGCTCCAGGTGACGAACCAGACTGAAACTATGCCGATTATCGCCGCATAAGCCATTATCCTTAGCGCGGGATGGACTGCAAGCACCAGTACACCCAGGCCGATCAGCGTCGTCAGGGCATCCATGAGCACCGACGACCTGTAAGAGTCAATGTCGCTGTGCCCGAATTTATATTTTTGAAGCATTCCCTGTAAGGAAAACAGGGCATAATCGACGCCAAGGCCAAAGACAAAGGAAGTGATGATGATGTTGAAGATATTGAGCTTTATCCCGAACAGCCCCATGATCCCCAACGTCCAGATCCAGCTGATGAACATCGGGATGAAGCTGATGAGCGCCAGTTCTATGCGGCCGTAAGAAATCAGCAAGATGAAGAAGACGATCAGCAGGGAAATGATCACCAGCTTGTTGAAATCGGCGTTCAATATATCCATGAAAGTGCTTGTCAGGTATTGCTTGTCGAATATGAATGAAGATTCTTCTCCCTTCAGGGCATCATAAAGAAGGGGCTTATCTTCCTGCCGTACTTTCAAAACGGTTGTAACGGTAGCCATCTGAGGGCCTTCCGAAATATAGGGCTTCAGGAAAAGGCTGGTCAGGCCAGGCAAGTCATCCGGGCCGGCAGGGGTAAAATTTTTATTGAGCCATTCAAGGAAGCCGTCAAATCCTGACGGTTTAAAACCGGTTTGCTGTGCGGCCAGGGCGAGCCTTTCCTGCAGCAAAGTTTTCTTTTCCGGAGACCAGTATTCATTCCAGCGTTTTATCCGGGCCTGCTGAACATCCTCAGGCACGGAAAGTGAGGTAATGGCAGTATATTTCCGCACCAGCCCCTGCTTTTTCAGTTGCTCTGCCCTGTCGAGGAACGTCGTGGTGCGGGCCAGCGCTTCATCCAGGTTTTTCCCCCTTGTAACGACGAATACCGACCGCAGGGTATACTGGCTGATTTTCTCAAGGGTGGATTCCGCTTTTTTCAGCTCTTGCAGGCATATAGCTCATCCCGGTGAGGTCGCCTTCAAAAGTAATCCTCCGTGAAGTGAAAAAGAATACTACCGTCAGCAACAGGATGATAATCGTCACCATCCTGTATTTCTCGACAGGAAAAGAAGCCAGTTTCATGACAGACCGGTTGACCAGGTTTTCCCTGGTCTGCTCCCAGTTAATTTTTTTTGTAAGATGAGGAAGAAAGATCAGAGTGAGAAAACCTGCGGCCAGTATGCTGAAACCGGCAAAAAGCCCGAGGTCCCGGACTGCTTCCGACCTGACCAGGAGCAGCGTGAAAAAATCACCGGAAGAAATGATACCGCTCATGATAATGGGCAATGCAATCTCTTTCAGGACCTTACGGGGATCTTTCATTTCCCTGAGATGGTTCAGGTAATGTATATTATACGCTATGGCAATTCCAAGTAAAACCGCGCCGAATCCCAGGGAAATGGCGGAGATTTCACGGCTCATCAGCGAAAGTACCGCGACGGAAATCCCCGCGCTCATCAGGGTGGTAAGCACGATGGCCGGGATCACCCTGAACTGGCCGAAATAAAACCCGATAAAGAGGATTAAAAGTACGATGGCCAGGCTCATGGTGATCATGATGTCGCGTTTGAGCTGGCCGGCATTTGCAACTGACACGGCAACCGTGCCGAAATAGCCCGCTTTTATATTTCCTTCATGATGCCTGCTGACAGTTTGAAGGATGACTGTTCAGTTTTTCCAGCAGGAGGCTGTTTTTAGCTGTTTCTGTAGATTTGTGCGCGGGCGTCAGGAAAAGTACAAGATATTTAAGGTCGCCGGAGAAGATATACCCGTCAATTGTTCGGTAACTTTCATCGAGTTTGAAAGATTCGAGCTTTTTTAAAGCGATACCGGTAAAGCCGAGGGGATCGTTCAGCAGGATGTCTTTTGTCACAATGCCTGCAGGGGAGACCAGGTTCTTATAGTCAGAACGTACTGCCCGGTCGATGGCAGGACCGGTGGTGAGCGAATCGAGCAAGCGGTAGTCGCTGTCATCAAGGAAAAGAGGAAGGTTTTGATGAAGCTCTTCATATATTCCCCTCACGGCTTCATCATCGGCCCTTTCCCGGATATTGGCCACCAGGGCCGGCACCAGGGATGACCGCACAGAGTCGGCGAGTTCCCCGGCAAAATTAATAAGGTCTTCCGGGGGAATAATAGCTGGTCGTATCGGCAGGCCCTGATGAAGATCACAAGTTCATCGGCAAAAGCCGATTGGTTGACGACCTCCAGGTACTGGTCTACTTTTTCATTATGGGGCAGGACTTTAGAAATATCTTCCGTAAACTTTATGCGCAAAGCGAACCATATAATGACTCCTATCGTAAGTCCCGTAAACAGGAAGAAAACCAGCCTCCGGCGGACGAAGAAGTCATATATGATGATGAAAAGGCGGCTCATTTTCAGAAGATAAGTTTGGGCTGTGTTTAAATTTTACCGGCTGATACCGGCTTGTACGATTTTTTGTCTCCGCCTGAAGATCGTAAGCAGGAGCCAGCTTATGGAGCCGGCCAGGATCCCCATGGCCAGGCCGAAAACCAAAGCTCCGACGATATATTGCAACAGGTTTTTTTTAAGGAATTCAAAGGTGATTCCGGAATTGAATTGAATGATCTCATGATTGCCGAGGACAAGTCCACCGGTAACATAGCTTCCAAAAAGAATAAATGGGAGAATTGGCGGGATACTGATGTTGGAAGCAACCAGTGTGATGACCTTATTGAGCTTGAGCAACATTGCCAGCGCCAGGGCGATGACCATCTGCCAGCCCCACACCGGCGCAATGCCCATGAACACCCCCAATGCTATGGATGCGGATTTTTTAAAGTTAGATTCTTCCGGATTGAAGAGATGTTTCCGGATCATTTCCCGGAACCCGTTCCGGCTCATTTTCATGATGATCATCCAGGGCCTGAAGAAAAACAGGGCGAGAAGGACAAGGCAGGTATTCAGCAGGCTGATCCGCGCAAAGTCGGTAAAAGGGCGGAAATGAGAAATCCTTTCTTTGCCGGGGGGATAGATCACGCTGACGGGAACAGAAGTCAGGGGAATGCCTTTCCAGGCAGAACGGACCAGCGCTTCGATCTCGAATTCAAAACGGTTGGTCAGGAAACGGATATTTTCGATCCGTTTCAACGGGTACAAACGATAGCCCGACTGGGTATCAGGAAGTTTATAGCCCGTTTCCACCCAGGTCCAGAAGTTGGAGAAGCGGTTTCCAAATGCACTGCCGCCGGGGATCCCGGCCTGTTTGAGATTGCGTGATCCAATGACCAGGGAGCGAGGCTCTTTTTCCAGCTTTTCGATGAACCTCGGGAGATCTTCCGGCAGGTGCTGGCCGTCGGAGTCAATCGTGATGGCATAACTGTAGCCCTGTTTTAATGCTTCCCTGAAGCCCTGGCGGATAGCGAATCCCTTTCCTTTGTTTTTTGGCAGATGAATAATAGTCAGATCAGCGAATTTCTCCAGTATTTGACGCGTCCGGTCGGTCGAGCCGTCGTTTACGATTATGATCTGGTCGGTAAAATTCAGTACCCCCCGGATCACCTTTTCCAGTGTTCCGTCATTATTATAGGTCGGGATAATGACACAGCATCCCGGCGTTTTAAAGTTTTGATATTGGGTTGAATCGGGCATAGATAAAACGCCGGTATGCCGGGACATTTATTTTTTGGGGTTCATGACTTGCTCAGCCGCTGTCTCTGTCCACTGGCAAATCTCTGCAAGTTCATCTTTGTTGATTACAGCTTTGCTGTGCATGATAACGTACCTTTTCAATGGCATATCATGCGCCTTGAGCTCATCGCAAATATCCGACAGGAGCTTGATCTGCTTTTTCTTGTCATAGGTAGCCCATGCCGAGAAATCCATATGCTTTTTAGCCTGACGTATGTCCATTGCCAGCAGCCAGGAAACAGGGGCAAACCTGTTATAAAAAGGATAGACCGTTTTTTCGGAATGACAGTCGTAACAGGCACTTACGATCTTTTGCCTGACTGCTGAAGGTACGTCAACCGCGAACATGATATCATTTTGCGGATTTGTGATATTATCGTTCTTCTTTGGTTGAAAGAACTGGATAATGATCAACAGGCCAAGGATTGAGCCGGCGATAATCAATAATACTTTTTTCATTTGTTCATGAGTTTATTTGATTCTTCTGTAGCCCATTTAATAAGGATGTCTTTTTGATCCTTGCTTGGAGCGCGGTCGGGATATTTGGCCACATACTTGGCAGGGGGCATGTCGCCTTTGTTGAGCTTATCGATGATATCCTGCATCTTGCCGACTTTTTTGGCAGCTGAAAGCTGGCCCCATTCCGACAGGTTCATCTTGGATAATGCTTTATCATTGGCGCTTCTGTCTGAATGGCAATCAAAACAGGATGATTCGAAGACTTTCTGCACAGAGTCCGGAAAATCAGGCGTGACTTTTTCCTGCGGCGGATTGACCGGGTTAAAAAAGGAGCGTCCGGTCGTAAAAGTGAAGGCCGGTAAAGCTAAAACAGCAGCAAATAAAACAAAACGGGAAAAAATAGGATTTTTCATCATCTTCATTTAATCTGATATTCAAAATGTTTCCAGATCACAAATTTAATCATAATTGATTTTCCTCCGGAGCGTGAACCGAAAGTTCTCTTTAATGCAATCTCTGTCAGGAGATCATCTCCAGTATTATTCCCCTGAGTTTAGCAAAAAGTATCCCTTCCGAAGAAAAATTCAAATCTGCCTTGTAACTGTTTCCTTCAACTTTAATAATTGAACCATCGAGCAACAGGACCGGGTTGACCGACGGATCTATAACCTGCAGGAATTTAATGACTGACGCTTCCCTGACGACCATCTCCGTCCCGGTGATCTTTGAGATGACGGCGGCAGCAATCTCGACAAGTACAACGCCGGGCACGACCGGTTGACCCGGAAAATGGCCGTCGAAAACCGGATGGGAGGGGTTGAAGGTGATCCTGGCAGCGAAGGTGCTTTCGTCAGCATTTAAAATATTTATTGTGTAGAGGCTTGTCATAAAGTAGTCATTAAGTGGTCATTAAGTAGTCATCAGGTCGCCATTTGTAATCCTTAAGCAATCGTGCATAGTGCATAATACTTATAAAATCATCCTGTGCTTAATCTGTGTTAATTTGTGCAATCTGTGGTGAAAGCTCAAGTACAAACCCGTTGCGAAGGTACACCGAAATGATATTTCCTCCATCAGCCGGAGGAACAGAGGCATGGGGGCGGGCTGGGAAGCGGGGATTTAATTTCCCTGGGAAAACCGCCTCAAGGCATTTTTCAAAATTTTTCAGGAAAATTTTATGATCGATGTCTGGAGCGATATTCTTTACGATAAGGTTTTTATGTCTTGAAGAATTCTCCAGAGTCCCCTCCAGGTAAGTCATGCCTAATTCATTATAAAAAGCTATCCTGTAATTCCCGTCCGGGGCTTTCTTGACCAGCATGATCCCCTGCAATTCTCTTTCCCTGAAAATCACGGTCGCCTTGAAGGACATTTTTTCAAATGAACCGGTTTCAAACGATTCCCTGGACTTAGCCGCCTGTTCTCCGGAAATATAAAGCCCCGGTGAACGGCAGGAAGCAACAGCCATTGCCATGAGGCTAATCCAGGCGAAATATTTCAGCGGGTACCGTTTCATTCAGCTTTTTATTCCGGAAAATGATCTGGGTGTAATCTCCTGATCGTTCAAACATCTTAATCTCATCAACCGTAAAATCCTGTTTGTTCAGCTTAATTTCAATGCGCGCCAGGTATTCCCTCAGGGTCGTCCCTGTGGGTATAAGTTCTGCCTTGTAATATTCTTCAGTTTCGGACCACGCCGAGGTGAATTGCGAGCTGTTCAGCAGGGTGCCGTTCACCATACCGGTCATGATATCGCTGATCTCCCTGAACATCCGGTTTGAGCCGGCCTCAAAATCCTTGCTTTTTCCCTCGTCAATGATCCTCATCCTGTCGCCGTTCAAAATGATGACATATTTGAACGGTTCCGTATATTCCCATCTAAGTTGCTTTTCTTTCTTAAAATAAAACCTGCCCTCAGATGTAACTCTTTCTTCCATAAAGCTCATTTCTTTGACTTGCGTGAAATCGCTTGTGATGGTATTGGTCTTTTGTGAGAAAAGGTTGATCTGTTCGATGATTTTTGCCGGGTCCTTAACGGGAGTTTCTTTGGATTCCTGGGAGAAAACCGTTAAGGATATCAGAAAGACTGGAAATAATAAAATAGTTTTTAAAAATTTCATAATTTGATTATTTAACCCCTCGTGTCTTTTGTGGCTAAGTTAAAATTAATGAGAAGAATCATTCTTCTGATTTCCTGAAGATTTATAATTGATCTGGACCACAATTGTATCATTCCGGATGAAATCAAATGCTGCCTGTTCAAATTTCGGCCTGCCCGGCACCGGTGTTTTGGTCGAGAAGCCGTAACCTTCCCGGGGCATGCCCAATGCGTTGACGTCCAGTTTCCCGTTCAGGTTCTCATCGTGGTAGAGTGCAATTGCATAATGGCCGGCAGGGAGATTGTCGAACAGGACCGTTTCGGTCTCTTTGTTCACAAGGATTCTGGCTTTCATCAGGGCGCTGTCGGGATATTGAAAGTACTCCGGCCGCTGGTGCAGGCTGACATAAAGATAGCTTCCCGTAATAGGCTTCAGGCCGGTCACTTTGACGGCAAGCCGGTATTTTCCATCCTGCGGAACGATCATAAAAATTAAAGAAATCAGCAATAATATGTATTTCATACCCGAAATATTAAATTTTATTTTTCAAAAACTTCAACCCCGGGCATTTCCTCAATCCCTGCAAACCGGTATCCTTCTTCCTTCGCCCTCTTAATGATCTTCTCAAGCGCCACTGGTGTCGCGTCCTGCGTGTCGTGCATCAGGATCACCGCGCCGGGATGAAGCTTCCTCGTTACCCGTTCTGCAATCCCGTCAGCATCTTTTATCCGGGTATCAAGACTCCTTACCGACCAGCCGATCACTTTATATCCCAGCTTCTTTACGGCTTTCGCTACAGCCGGGTTCGTAACGCCATACGGGGGCCTGAATAAGACCGGCCTCTTGCCGGTCAATTTCATGATGATCCCTTCGGCCATTGATAAATCCTGTTCCATCTTACCACTGCTTAAAAAATCAAAAAGGAATGAATGGCTATAGGAATGAACACCGGTAAGATGTCCTTCTGAATGGATCAGGCTGACCAGACCAGGGTGTTTTTCCGCCTTCATCCCGATGAGAAAAAAAGTTGCCCTGATATGTTGTTTATCAAGTATATCAAGGACCAGGGGGGTATTTACCGGATCGGGGCCGTCATCAAAAGTCAGGGCTATTATTTTTTCGGTTGCTTTTCCTTTGCACAGTGCCTGCAGGTAGAAACCGGAACGGATATTGACCGAACCCATTACGATCATAACCAGATACAATGCAATTATGGGAAGCAGGAGCCACCAGTATTGAGGATGAAAGATCATCAGCAGGAAAACCGGGACTGCAAGGATGACCGCCAAAACGCCTGCAGTGCGGAATTTTAACATGATGTGACCAGGATGAGTGAGTGGTAGAGATTTTGGTAATGATTGTGGATGAGAATATTTTTAATTCCGGCTTCTTTTGAATTTTCGTTCAGCCTCACGATGCCGGGGACTTTCTGGTGTTTCAGCATGCCGGCGCCCAGCCAGAGTGCAAAAGATGATGCCAGGTAATGCTCGCCGCTCAGATGTTTGTACCATGTCTGATTCGCTGTTCCGTCGAAATGGCTTTTAACAGGCTCATAAACCGCATCGGATACCGGATCGCCGTTCAGGCCCAGGATGACTGTGTCGATATCGCCTGTGCTCAGCCTATAGGAAGACAGGAATTCCTCAATATAGTTCACGGCGATGGGTTCCAGATCCGGGTTGAACCGGGTAGACAGACCCAGGATATGGCCATAATTGGCAGGATTTTCCTCCTTGCTTAACAGGAAGAAAGATGCGCCTTCCCCTGCGATAGTGCCGGGCGTCTTATCTTTCAGCAGTTCCAGGTTGCTGATCTCACCTTTTTTCCAGGTTCCCAGGCTGTCGATCAGCGCGAAATGATCTTTCGTGATCTCTTCGACGCCGCCGAGAAGCACCTTGTCAGATGGCCTTTCCTCCAGCCACATCAGGCTGTCGAGCAAGGCATGCTCCAGTGCGACAGGGCCGTGCACGTGCGTCAGGTTGTACTCGTTACAGCTAAGCATGACGGCAATATGGGCGCCGACGGTATTATGCGTCGATTGGATGAAGGCGGTAGGGTTGAGCAGCCTTTCACCGTTATCGATAATATTGTTCAGGAATTTTTCGGTTTCCTCGATCATGCCCAGTCCGGTCCCGGTGATGATGGCATCCGGTTTTTCAATACCGGCTTCGTGAAGACAGATGCCGGCAGCCGTCACCCCCATTTTGAGCAGCCGGCTCATGCGGCGCAACTGGATGGGCTTGATGTAATTCTTATAATCGGGTTCAATGGATTGAAGCCAGGCAGTGCGGTATTCACGGATGTCTTCGAGAAAGACGCTGTTGTCGAACGTCGGTTGCGGTGAGATATTTCCTATGCTCCGGATAAAAGCTTCCATATCAGCAGGCTGAAAAAATGAGTGTCGAATCGTTTCCGCCGAAACCGAAGGAATTGCTTAAAACATGCCGGAGATACTTTCCCTTTATTAATTCCCTGACCGGCTCAAAATGCAGCTCATCCATTTTTTCGCTGAAATTCAGGTTCGGGAAAACCATCCGGTTTGTAATGGAAAGCACCGAGATCACTGCTTCGACAGCCGCAGCGGCGCCAAGCGTATGTCCTGTAAATGGCTTGGTCGATGAAACCAATGGCATGTTATCCCCGAATATTTTCTCAATGGCGATGCCTTCAGTGAGGTCGTTGTTATCGGTCCCTGTGCCATGGGCATTGATGTACTGAATGTCTGAAGGCTTCAGCCCAGCGGAACCCAGCGCCTGCGACATCGACAGGTAAGGCCCGAAGCCCTCCGGGGAGGAAGCGGTCTGATGGTAAGCATCGTTGGCATTGGCATAGCCGGTGAACTCGCAGAGCGGGATCCTGCTGCCGACGGCTTTTTCGGATTCGAGGACGAGAAACGCGGCGCCTTCTCCCACGTTCAGCCCCATCCGGTTCTTATCGAAAGGCTTGCTAGGTTTCTTATCCAGGATCATCAGCGTATTGAACCCGTTGAGCGCGTATTTCGACATCCCGTCGGTACCGCCGGCAACTGCGCGGTCAATTATCCCATGGCGGATGAGTTTTGCGCCGTACATTATCGAATTGGCAGACGAAGAACACGCCGTGCTGATGGTGCTGACCATATCGCGAATGCCAAGCCGGACTGCTATTTTTTCAGTGCTGTAGCGACAGTCGTGCGTCAGTATGAAATAGTTGTAAGGCGCCCCCAGGTGGTAGTTCCGGTAATTGATCTCGGTCCGGTCCATTCCGCCGACAGTAGTGGCAGAGATGACCCCGGTGCGAAAGGTGTTTTCTTCAGGATCCATACCTGAATTTTTCACGGCTTCTTCGGCTGCGATCAGTCCCAGCAGGTCGGTACGGGAGTGCATATCCGGCAGGTCGGTGATGCCGGCCATTGCACCCAGTTCTTCATTGGTCATTTTAATTTCGCCGGCAGGGAGAATATCACGATGGATCGATTCAAGGACTGACAGGAGGCTGATACCGGACCGGGAAGCCTGAAGAGAATCCAGGGTTTCGACCGTATTTTTCCCTATGGCAGTGATGATACCGATGCCCGTGACAAAGACCCTGTTTGACATCGGTTACTTTTTTTGATGCTCGAGAATGAAATCGGCCATCGTACGGACAGAAGTGAAAATCTTGCGTCCTTCCTTAGGATCTTCGATCTTGATGCCGTAATTTTTTTCCAGAAGTACGATCAGCTCCAGCGCGTCGATGGAATCCAGTCCCAGCCCGTCGCCAAACAATGCTGCATCCGTATCAATATCCTCAGGCTTGATATCTTCAAGGTTCAGAACCTCAATAATCTCTTTTTTAAGCTTTAGCGTTAATTCTTCCATCCAATAGATTCTCTTTAAAAATTCTTTCGATATTTGAGGGGTCAAAGATAAGTATTTCCCTGTGTCTGCTTAATGATTTTGCCTTTTCATCATTTTCAACCAGCATCAGGCACGACGAAAGCCTTTCGTGGTAGGCTTCGACCCACCCGGTTATGCAGCAGCCCACCCTATTCATTGAAAAAAGTTCACTGACAACCTGGAACATCAATGGGATATCCGGCTTTTCGCTGATGAATACGGCATTTTCCCCTTTTATCTTATGCCTGATGGCGATCTCGCCGGTCATGATATTAGCAAGAGTATATACAAAGACTGACGGGCTGGGGAAATAATTCCCCCGGTCGCTGATGCTTTCCTGGTGTTTTTCATCGGTTTCAAGGGAGGAAGATGAATTAAGGATGATCAACCCGGTTTCTTCAGATGAATACCGGGAAAGCAGGTCCATACCTTTAAGCAGGATCTCGGCAGTAAGAAAAGCCAGCTTGCACAGCGGATCCATTTTGAAGAATTTCGGGTACTGTATGTGAAGGCTGCGATAGGCGGATTTAAGGAATTCAGCCGGTTCCGGCGAAGCCTGATCAAAAGCAACCGAACCATTAAGTTTGATGAAGGGAGGAGAGACTGAGCAGTGTCGCGTGATAAGCATGATGGATTGACTCTTGAAGAAACAAAAGTACTAAAATTGGACGATTGGCCGATTTCTGAAATTGAGATGGAGTCTCATTAATTCGAGATGGAGTCTCGGATTCCAAACTCTCCTCGCCTCGTTGACTTTCGTTTTTTCTATTTAATACTATATTTGTCAAATGAACCTTCTGCCGAAAAAATATTTCGTCCTTTTATTTATCGCATCGTTACTGGTATCCAAAATCCTTCCAGCTCAAACCCGGCCAAAAACATTCAAACAGGATGATGTCTTTTCCATCTTTACCAAAAAAAGTAAGCGGGCAGAGCGCGACAGTGTCACTGCTGCGCCGGTAGTGCTTTTCAAGCCATACTTCTCCATCACGCCGTTTGTTGGCTACAACCCGGCCTACGGTATGGTGATCGGCGTGGGCAGTACGATCGGTATATATATGGGTAAACCGGAAACAACACCTATTTCGTCGATAGTGGCTGCTATTAACCTGACTACGCAGAGGCAGATAATCCTCACTTGCAGGACAAATGCGATAACCGATAACTCACGTTTCATTTTCCGCGGTGACTGGCGTTACCTAGTCTTTTCACAACCGACATATGGTTTGGGAACCGGCGTCGCTCACAAAGACAAGAGGGGAATTTTCTTTAATGACGGGGGGCAGACCGCCGAGATTGCACCTGAACAAGAACTTATAGATTATGATTATATCAGGTTTTACGAAACTTTTTATTTCAAGATCACTCAATTAGTATACGCCGGCTTTGGCTATTGCCTGGATAACTATTCAAAAATAGTCGATCGGAAACTGGATCTGGATACTGTGCCCCAACGGCTCACCAGCCATTACACCTATTGCACCGACCATGGATTTGACCCTGAAAAGCAGACTATGTCGGGACTAAGCCTGGAACTTCTCATTGACAGCCGTGATAATTCTATCCGTCCGACGAAAGGTTATTTTGCCAACATTGCTTTCCGGCCGAATTTCACTTTTCTGGGTAGTACGAAGTATAGCCTGATGCTGAATTCGGAATTCAGAACTTACGTAAATCTTTCAAAAAATCGTCCCGATCACCTGATCGGTTTCTGGTATATCGGCCAGTTTACCTTGGGTGGCGATGTGCCTTACCTGGGACTGCCCGCTTTATCCTGGGATATGTACAACCGCACCGGGAGAGGTTATGTCCAGGGCAGCATCAGGGGAGTGAATTTTATCTACGGCGAATCCGAATATCGCTTTCCGATCAGTAAATATTCAGGCATACTGGGAGGCGTCGTTTTTATTAATGCAAGCACAGCCAGTTCCGATGATGCCAGCAGGGAGCTCTTCGAATATTTTGATCCGGCTGCAGGAGTGGGTTTACGCATTATGTTCAACAGGAAAACCTTTACAAATCTGGCAGTCGATTTCGGTTTTGGCATTGATGGAGAATTCGGGATCTATTTCAATCTGAATGAGACGTTTTAGAAGTTAGATTTTAAATGCACAATGCACGAATTCAAAAGGAATTCACTTAAGCATTCGTGCATTGTGCATTCGAAATCTGACTTTATTTCTGGGTAAAAACCCAAACCCCGTTCCAGGATGATTCAGGCGGATTTTCCCTGAAATAGTCCAGCCTTTTCAGGAATACTTCTGTCGGTTTATCTTCAGGGGCAATCTCCCGGCAGGCATTGAATGCTTTTAGGGCAGTATCAAGGTCCAGGCGGCGGTATGCCGCGAGGCCTTCAGCAAATTTTTCTTTCAGGTTGATTATATCCGGCGTCAGCATGCCCTGCATGCCCATGATTTCAAACACCCTTTTCGGTTCATTTTTACCGGTAACCAAAATGGAATCGATCTCACGGGTGACAATATTTTCATTCAGGAGATCAAAGGTTTCCTCATTGACAAGTATACGGGTCCCATAGGCCTTGTTCACCCCTTCCAGCCGCGAAGCGAGATTCACGGTATCGCCTATCACGGTGAAATTTTTAGTTATATCCGAACCGATATTACCGACCACCACTTCACCTGTTGCGATACCGATACGAATTGATATCTCAGGCAGGTTGCGCCGGATGCCTAGGAGTTCCGGCAGTTCATCCCGGAATTTCTTGATCTTAGGAAACATACCCAAAGCTGCCTGGGCTGCCAGCATCGCCTGCTTGCTTTCCTTGTTAAAAGGCATACCCCAGTACGCCATGATCGCATCGCCGATGAATTTATCGATGACCCCGTCATTTTCCTGCACGGCTTCCGACATCAAAGTAAAATAACGGTTTAAAAGATTGACAAGGGAGTTTGGGGTCAGTCCTTCGCTTATATTAGTGAAACCGGCCATATCACAAAACATGACGGTCATGATCTCACGCTCGCCGTTATTCACATTTAATTGTGTCTTTTCTATCAGGTCCCTGACAATGCGGGGATCGATGTATTTTCCAAACATATCCCTGACTGCACTGGCTTTGCGGAGCTCACCCGTCATCGAATTAAACGCCTGGGTGAGAGTTCCTATTTCGTCAGTCGAAGTAACGGGTAAAGAGATTTCCAGGCGGCCGTCAATGACGGAATTGGTTCCGTTAAGAAGCACGTGGACCGGCTTTACAATGGTTTTGGTAACATAAGCTGCAAAAGCGATGGCAAGGATTGTGGCGAGAGCAACCAGAACGATGCTGATCAGGTTCAGGCGCTCCTGAAGCGAAAGAACTTCAGAAGAGGCATTCTGAGTCGTAGCAAGCATGAGTTGCCGGGTACCGTCGAGGGTCTCATTATAATCTTGCCTCCATTTGTCAAGCCGCGCAAAATTATCGGTCACTTTATTCAGGTTGCCATTATTGATTTCTACGATCATATTTTGCAATTCCCCTTCAAAAAACTTCTGCGAAGCTTCGATCCCCTTTACCTGCTCATCCATGCGGGCAAGTGTGGTGACATCGACCGGGTGATCCTTTTCCTTAAGTTCCAGCCCAATCATTTCATGAAACAGGGCCGTTTCTTCCCAGAATTGCTGTCCTTTCAGCTTGATTTGCTCTGCTGCTGCTTTCAGGATATCTTCAGGCTTGTCAAGCATCCTGGCAATTAAAAAACCGCGGACATTCATAGCCTGTTCAGCCGACCTCAGGTTTGCACGGGCAAGTGCGCCATAAGCAACCAGGTAGCGGTTCGAGACCCGGTGGAGCGCCTGGCCGACGCGTCTCTCCAGGTACACATTCAAAATAGAAACCCCTACCATAATTATAATTATGGCAAGCACGATTGAGAATATTTTTAAACCTATGGATTTTTTAAGCAGTCCCATATTTTTTCCAGATTGCCTGACCAAATGGCTAAGTCAATATGATATCGAATATCGAAATCGAAACTCGGTAATCATATATCAGAATGTCTCCTGCCCCGAGAAATAGAATCCGCTTGATTTATGCCCGATAGCTATATCCAGATTGATATTTGTCCTGAAATTTTTGTTGACCATAACCCTGATGCCGAAACCAACTCCCGGCTGGACGTACTGGAAGAGGTTGACGTTCAGGTTGGGATTATCCGTCGTGGTGGCATTCACGAATACAACCCCTCCCAGGATCTGCGAACACTGTGAAATCGGGAAACGATACTCTATTTCACCATAAACCAGGTTCTTCCCTCTATATCGACCGTTGGTATAACCTCTGCCGGAACGCGCCCGCTGGTCCTCGCCCAAAGCCGGAAGGGTAAGGTAGGGCATGTTACCGGTCAGGTTGAAATCGCCGAAGAACCAGCAGGCAATGACATGCCTGGGCAATTTTTTCGACAGGCTTTTGTAGTACCTGAATTCCGCCCAAAGTGTGGAAGCATCCTCGCTGCTGCCAAGCACATTGAAATTATAACGGTAGTTGATATTGGCGTAAATTCCTTTATAGGCATTGATCATGTTGTCACGGGAATCATAAAGGATGTTGGCGCTGATGCCTGAGAGAATGTACTTTGACGAATCGAATCCGTGTTTGTGCGACCAGTAATGATGGGGAGTTTCGAGTTCCGGCGTCGAATCCGTTGCAGGCTTGTATTTGGTATCCTTGATACTGGAATATAAGTCGAGATGATAGCCCACGCCGGCATAAAAATTCTTTTTTAACTTGAAGTTCACGATTTCATGGATCTTGACATAGTTGAATTTCATCGGAAAAGCAATTGAATCAGATGATCCGCCTTCCCCGTCCCAGTGAAAGTTGGAAGGCATTTGAAGATTGCTTGTATCAGGAGGGGAATTTGTGCCCAGGCCGTAAGTCGGCTGGCTGTACAGGTAAAATCGCCAGTCACCCTGCAGGAACAATTTGTCATCCTTGGTATATATATTCGGTTTTATAAATGAGATCAATTGATTTTTGGAAGTGTAAGCCACGGTAAAACCAGCGGCAGATACCCTCGTGGTTTCCCTGGACCCCATGTACCAGCTCAACGCGCCCCCCACGCCAAGTATAAACCCGTTGGTGGGATTCGAGCTGATGTTAGGCAGTACAAGCGCGTTGAAATCCTTCGGAGGTTTTGGCTTGCTTTCCTCTTTCCCCAGAACTTGCTTAATCCAGTCTCCCAATGCCTGCGGCTGGCAATTCTTTTCTTCTTTGGTTTTTTTGGTTTTTGCCGTGTCGCCCATGATCAGTTCATCCTGCTGAAGAGTGTACGATTCCTGGGCAAACAGGGTCGAAAACCCAATCAGGACAAAAGAAATTAAGAGTAGGATTTTCTTCATAAATTAAATTTTAATCAAAGATAATAATTTAGAAGGTTTGATTTTTATTAAAAATGATACCCGAGCTGGATGCTGTACCTGAAAAAAGTATCGAACTTCGTCCTGTTCCCGGTAAAAGTAAGGTCTCCCTGGCTGAACAAGGCGCCTAATGCGGGATAACGCTCTAATAATTTATCGACGAGTGCCTGGTCGATATTTTCAATCGTGTCGGGATCAAGATTACCTGAAAAATTCAGTTTTCCCCCGAAATAGCTCAGGGAAGGGCCGAATAAGAGCATATCGATCGAAAACCGTTTCCAGAAAATAAACTGGTAACCCAGTTCGAAACCCAGGTTAGCGATATTCAGATTCCCTTTCATTTCACCATACTGGTCCTCCGGTGTGCCCAGGACATTGAATTTGCTGTTAAAATTGGATCCGTAATATGACAGGTACCCGCCGATATACAAGCCATCCGGGGCAGGCCGCGGGTTTCTCGCAAAAACATAGTAACGATAATCGAAAGCGAAGTTCATTCCTGTCTTGTTTCTGTCGGTAATATAAAGCACATTCGCCAGGGTATCGTCGATAAGAAATGGTAACCGCAGGAAACCCACCTGCAGCGAGAGCGACATATTGTTATTTATCATCCTCTCATACGAAAAAGTGAGATTCCTGATCTCCGACCAGATCACCATGGGCGTCGGATTGAACTTGATTGTATTCCTGTGATAGGGTTCAGGCAGGACAGGTCTTTCTTTCCTGTTGCCTTTGGTGATAGTATCATGATTATCCTGGGCCGGCAGGATAGAAGATGATACCACAATCGCAATCATAAAGAGAAGAAATCTTTTCATCATTTTAGAAATATAATTTTTGACGAATTTCTGTAAATTCTTCGTTATATTATATTTTTAAGATGAAAATTAAAACATAATTCCGAGGGTGGCGCCTATTGAGCTGCCCTGGGTGCGATCATAGGCCTTGAATTCATAGAAGCCGTTGAAATTAAGGTACAGGACCCATGGCATGTAAGTGAAGCCGAGCTGCCCGCCTATGCCATGGACCTGGTCGAGCCCGGAAACTGCGTCAACGCCTTTATCTTCAGAGATCTGCCAGGTATCGTAGCCTGCAATCCCGATTTCGAGCAGCCAGTTCTCGTCTTTACTGAGGGGCGCATATTCGCTGATACCCCAGGTGAAAGACAGGTTCTGGCCTGGTTTCAGGTCAAAATCCTTCTTCATGCCATTAATTTCGTATGTCACGGTACCCGCAACAGCCATCCGCATGTCCGTCCATGGATACCATGCACCGGCTGCCTGGAGCTGGTGCGTCCAGAAGCCGTATCCAAGATTGTCGGAACTTTCCATTTTAATAATACCGGCAATTGGCAGCGTATCTCTCTCGATTTCGTACCTGCCTGTAGGGGCATAGAAGGCATAGGCCAGCGAGACGTCCCAGTGCGGCATGGTTTTGCCGAACCAGAGCGGCTGCACCATCAGGTCCCCGTTCCCGAAAGTGCCGGCCTTCACCGAGCCGCCCCTCTCCCTCAGGGTTGAGGCGACAGCATTGAGACTTGCGTTAAGAAAATTTGGAGAAATGAAAGCGCCGTACTTGATGCCGAGCTTTTCAATTTTGGTCACCCAGACAATGGTCGGCGCCAGGGCGTAAACATTTACATCGAAGTCGAGTTTGATCAACGTGTCGCTGCCGGGAGTAACGAGAGAATTGATCTGGTTGCCTTTTAGATCGTTAAGCCTTTTGGTAGTGTAAAAGTAATTGTAGGCTATGGCGTAAAATCCTGCCTCGGGCACTATATAATCGCGGATATTCAGCGCCCCGCCGGCGTAATGCCCTACCTCCTGGGCATTAGCGTCCGCCAGGAATATTATTGTTATAACTAAGGAGAGAAAGAGTTTTTTCATGACTGTGATTTTGCATAATCTTCAAAGTGACTCAAAAATGAAAACCGACAGATACAGAATATCTTAAAAGGGTCATGATCTTTGATTTTTTCCCGGTAAAATGCAGCCCATCAGAGTCGACTACGCTCTTCAGATAGGGAAAACGGTCAAAGAATTTATCGACGAGTTCCTGGTCTATATTCTGAATCTGGTCATAATCCAGATCACCCGTAATGTTGATATTTCCGGTAAAAATGCTATAGGAAGGGCCGAATAAGATAAGATCAAGAGAAACCCGCTTCCAAAATATGAATTGATATCCCAGTTCAAATCCAAAATTGATAATATTTAATTTTGCGTCAAGTAACCCTTGCTGAGTATTGGTAGTTTGAAGAATATCAAACTTATTATTGAACTTCATGCCATAATAGGATGCGTATCCGCCGATGTAAACGCCATCGGGGGCAGGACGAGAGTTTCGCGAAAAGGGATAATAACGGTAATCAAATGCCGCATTTACCCCTGTCCTGGTCCTGTTATAAATTATAACAGTGTTAGCGACGGTATCACTGAGAAGATTTGGAAACAGGAGATAACCAAGCTGCAGTGAGAGAGACATATCTTTTTTAATAAGTCTTTCATAGGCAAAGGTTATATTCCTCCTGTCACCCCAGATCAGCATGGGAGTTGGGTTAAACTTGATCACATTCCAGTGAAAGGGGGTCAATAAAACAGGCTTTTCCTTCTTGGTTTTTTTCGGAATAGTATCATTCTTTTCCTGCGCCATCAAATCGGGTACAGATAAAGCAAGGATGATAATCCAGACCAGGTAAATTTTTTTCATAATGAGGGGAATTTGTTCATTAAGGTCGATATAAAATTGATTATTAAATATACGAAATAAATTATCACATAATTGTCTGTTTAAATTAAAGTTTTGCTCACCTTAAATTTAACTGAAGGTTCCCATCTGCATGACACTATTTAGCTGCCTTAAGCATGGATATTAAACTGAATGAATAGTGAGCATTGAAATCCAATAACCACTCACCAATAACCACTAACCAATAACCAATAACCAATAACCAATAACTAATAACCAATAACCAACCCCGCATTGCACCCCCCAAACCCGGATGCTGTCTTTAAAATACGGCGGACGGGTATAAGAATGTTATGTGTGATGACGTTCAATGGTTTCGAGACGCCGTTAGTCTGATAACCAATGGATTTGAAAAGGATCCCGTTGCGGATGGAATAAACCGACAGGATAGTCTCGATAACGCCTGCCGCGCCCAGGGTATGCCCTATATAACCTTTAAAACTATTCACCGGGACATGCTCCAGGCCTGCCCGGGCCAGGGCAAGAGACTCCATCTCATCATTATACGGCGTAGCCGTGCCATGAGCCGAGATAAAATCAAGATCGCCGGCTGCTGTTATGTCTGCTTCGTTCATCGCGGCATTGATAGCCAGGTAAAGCCCTTCGCCGTCCCTTGAAGGACCGGATATATGGTTGGCGTCGTTGCTGGTGGCGCCACCAAGGTATGTCACCGGTGACCCTTCACCTGCCAGTGCCCGGTCAGTGGTCAAAATGACGGTACCGCAGCCTTCTCCCAGCGAAAGACCGGTGCGGCCGGCGTCAAAAGGCTTGCAGGCTTCGGCGCTCAATGCCTGGAACGATTGAAATCCGGATAAGACAAACTCCGATACGATATCCCCGCCGGTAACAATGGCATGGTCATACTGCCCTGAAGCAATCAGCCTTGCCGCCTCTATGATGGCCACAGAGCCTGATGTGCATGCATTACTGATAATAACCGGGCTATTTGAGCAATTGAACAATTGAGCTACGAAACCGGCCAGTTCCCATAACAGGATTCTCGATGGTCGATAGTCGATGGTCGATTTGCCGACTAATCCATCAATGTTGCCTTTTGTCGTGGAAATAACCATGATTGTCCGCGGATCGCCTGGATCGACCCGTGAATTCTGTAATGCCCCGGCAATGGAAACCAGGAACATTTTCTCAAGACGGGAAAAATTAATTTCAAATGCAGGGATGCATGATTTCTTAAGTAAAGCAATAAAGCAGATTTCCAGTTCATCTGTATTAACGGCTGAAAAAGCTACCGGGACGGGGAACAGGCCCTTGTCTTCCAAAACATTTATACCGGAAATGCCTGCCAGGATTTGCCGGGCGTTATCTTCGGTACTGAACCCTAAAGAAGTGATGATGTTATCGGCTCCGAAATATACCCTGCGCATGATCGGGGTTTTGACGGGCAAAATTAGACATTCTCAGCGTAAGCCCCACTTTTTTTTCCATGCCTCGAAGAATGGCGGGATGGTCAGTACCAGTTCGTTGTTAATATCCAGGAATACCTGAACGCTTTCGCCTTTTGCCACAAGTTCTTTATCGGATGCGCGGTAGATATCGAAGTGATAAATGATCTTGGCTGCCTCGCTGTCGATAAATCGGGTTTCGACGATCACATTATCATCGTAGGAAAGATTTTTCTTATAGTCGCATGTCAGCTTCACCACCGGCGCGGTATACCCGTTTGATTTGATAAGCATGTAGTTGATGCCGAATTTCCTGCCAAAGTCTTCCCGCCCTTCTTCCATATATTTTACATAATGACCGTGCCAGACAATATGCATGGAATCTACTTCGCTGAAGCGGACGGGGAATTCAATCGTGGAAATTAACAGGTTATTGGTCATTCGTGTTTGTTTGTTTTTTTGTAGAGACGTTGCATGCAACGTCTCTACAATGAATTGGATGTTTTATTGTCTTCCCCTTCTCCCGCTAACCCATATAGCGACTATCAAAGTTACGGCAAAGAATCCGATCAATGTGCAGAAGTTTCCGGCTATCTCACGGATCCCGCCACCTCTCAGCAAAATATCATAGAATCCGTCGAGGCTCCAGTTGAGCGGCGAGATGATGCTGGCGGCCTGCATCAGGTCGGGCATCATAAAGACCGGTACCCAGATACCGCCGATGGCAGCCAGGATGATCACCGATACCATCCCGAAAACGGCTGCCTGGTCGCGCGTCCGTGCAACCGTGCCCACCAGTACGCTATAGCCGGTGGCGGCAAGGGTCGTTGCCAGCGCCATCAGGAAAAGGGCAGGTTTTTCCGGACCCAGTTCCAGCATCGGAAGCTGAAAGAATGGAAACACTAACTTGGCGAATACCAGCAAAATGACAAATTGGACTATGCCGACCATGGCATAGACCGATATTTTGGCGCCCAAGGCCTGGAGCTGATTCCCGGGCATAACCCTCAGCCTGGTGGCCAGCCCGCTTTCCTTTTCCATGATCAGATTTCCGGTAATGGGAATGATAATGAAAAACATGGCGAAGATCGTCCACGCCGGTACATTATGCTGGACAGAATTAGGGATGATTTGCGAATATTTATCTGCTGCATAAATTTCCTGGTAGATGATGCCGCTGCCCGGATCTTTCAGCTTAACGCCCGGTTCGGGAAGGTATCCCGCAAGCCCGTCGGAAAGTGCCTTGAACATGATGCCTTCTTCGATTTTCGATGTGAAATTTTCCAGTGCATTTCTCACGCTCACTTTAAATGAGATTTGTATAGCGGGGTCAAAATAGATGATGATCCTGGCTTCAGCCGTCGTATCCCCGGCTGCGGTGCCGGCAGGTCCGCCCAGTGCCTGCTCCACCAGTCTCTTTCCTCTCGCCCTGATGGCTTCGGTCGATCCGGCGCGCACTACCACGCCAATAACATAATTACCCTTAGTAACCTCGTTCAGGACAGCCTTTTCATCAAGTACCCGGTTTTTCAAACCGGTCACAAGATCAAAATAACCTTCTCTTTCAAGCCCCTGCTTAACCTGGATTCCCAGGGTGTCATGGTCTTCATCAAGGTATAAAAGTACGATGTTCGTATTATTCATTTTTCGGAAAGTCGCATCCTGGATAAGGGTCATGACAAAGACCAGAACGACAGGCATCAGGAAAATTAAGCCCAGGCCCGCCAGGTCGCGGACCAGGAGCAGGAATTCTTTTTTTATGGAAGCAATAAGCCTGTGCATCAGTAATCCCTCAGTTTTTTGCCGGTAAGATTAAGAAAAATGCTTTCCAGGTTTGTATATCCAGGCTGGCTGCGGATCATTTCCGACGGCCGGCCCTGTGCGATGATCTTCCCGTTATCCAGGATAGCGATGAGAGAGCATAGTATTTCTGCCTCTTCCATATAATGGGACGTATAAATAATCGTAGTGCCTTCAGCATTCAGTTGCTTCAGGTACTCAACAATGACTGTCCTGGATTGGACATCGATACCTGCAGTCGGTTCATCGAGAAAGAGAATGCGCGGCTCGTGAAGGATCCCGGCTATCAGGTTGACACGGCGTTTCATCCCGCCGGAGTACGTCTGGATAAGCCGATTGCTGAATTTTTCCAGTCCGAATACTGACATATAACGGTCAACGCGTTCTTTTAGCTGTTTCCCCGACAGACCATACATGCTGCCGACGAAAAACAGGTTTTCCCTGGCCGTCAGGGTAGGATAGAGAGCAATATCCTGGGGTACCACCCCTATATGGCGCTTGATATCCTCCAGGTCACGGGGTAGTTCCAGGCCGGAAACCCTGATGCTTCCCGCAGTAGCTTTAATAATTCCGCAAAGAATGTTGATGGTCGTGGTTTTCCCTGCGCCGTTAGGACCAAGCAAACCAAAAATCTCACCTTCCGGGACAATAAAACTGACCCCGTTCAGGGCAGGTTAATCGGTTCCCTTATAAATTTTTACAAGATCGTGGATTTCTATGGCGGCAGGGACGGACATCAGGAGAGTTTGATTTGGCGTAATCTCCGGTATATTTTTTCTTCACGGTCAGCGATATCCATCAGAACTTCAGCGGCAGCAATGTAACTGTCTTCCTGGCCGGCACGGTTTTTAAAGATCCGCCCCGCAATGACGCCGAATTCCCTCCAGCGGTCGCCCGCTTCGGTCATTTCCATCGACACATCGTTCAGCCACGGCTGCTCCAGCTCCTGCGCGGATTCCTGAAGGAAAGCAGCATAAATGAAACGGAATCCCGCCCCGCCGGTCCCTATTTCCTCCAGCATCCTGACAACCTGGCCCATGTACAGGGAAGCTTTTTTCTCACCCAGTTTTGACGGCCATTTGCGCATCTGCCTTGATAAATAACGTATGCCTTTCACGCCGAAAAGCGGGACCGGTATCTCCAGCATGTCCTTGCATACCTGCCTGATGCCTTTGACAATGGCTTCTTTAAGATTATAGTCGGATGAAATGCCGGTGATGAAATACATCCTGCCTTTAGGCGGATAAGTCCCTTTTGCAAAGCGGACGCGCTGCAGGTCATGATGGCTGAGGCGCTCGATACCGGGCATGATAGGATCGCTGACAAGATATTCGCCGTTTTCCCTGCCTACGACAACGATATTATGGGCATTGAAATGAAAACGGTATGCCTGCGGGAAATATGTGAGATGGTAAACCCCGACGAGGCAGCCGGTAGGGATCCCCTGGCGGAGGTTCCGGTCAAGTGCTTCCATGGATTCAGCCTGGTCCTTGAACTTGAAACGCTGAATCTTCAAGCCCGAGCCGTTTTGTGATCCGGTTGAAGATCATGCCCGGCCAGGGCCTGAATGATACGACCGGCAGGTCGTTCAGTTTCATGAAAGGCATGTAGGAAAAGAAAAGCCCCGAACCAATGCCGAACACCATCGGCTCGCTCAGTTTGATCTGGTAAAAGCGCAGGAGATTGGAAGTCACGCCATTTTCACAATGGGCGGCCTGCTTATGGTCAAAATCAATTGTATGTGCGTTTTCGCTCATTTATCTTTCACGGTTTCACGGAAATTACGCAGCATATCCAGATTGATCCCGAAGGTCTCCGCATAACGCGACAGGATTTCATAGTCCAGTTTGTCGAAATGATCCGGTCTTAGATGTTTTCTGATCTTTCTTTTTGGCAGGCCGGTGTATTCAGCCAAAAGTTTTATATCCATGAGATTCTTTTCCATGTAATAGGCAATTGGGCTGAGCTCTCCGGATAATACACGCTTCCTGACCTGCTCCACTTTTTCATTGATGACTTCCCAGGCCTGCAGCATGGCATCAGTCTTTGGCTGCCAGCCGGTACTGGTAACACTGGTATAATTACCGTTTTCATCCAGCACATAGCAGACATCTTCAAACAGACCTTCAGTCAGTCCCTGGTCTTGCGGAACTTCCTTCTTTTTCATGCTTATCCCGGTTGATCTTCAGTTATAAAAATCTGCATGTCGCCCTCGGCCGCCAGTTTTCCTTCCACCGCTACCTTGCCATGAACAACCGCAGCATTTAATACCTCATGTTCTATATTGACCGTGGTTTCAATTGACGATCCGATACCTGGCTGAAAATAAAGTTTAAAGTTTTTGATGCTGCCTATAACGCCCACCGGTATTTTTTTGTTCATGCCATCCGGAAGGTTTTTTACCAGGTACCCCGCTCTTGCCGCAACTGCCTGGGCCATCGCTTCCAGAATACCGGATGAAGTAAGTCCCCTGTTGTCCAGGAAAAAATTATCCTGTCGGATTTTAAGCTGCGACACGACTTGTTTTTCATCACAGGATAAAAGGCGGTCGACCATCACCATGGGATAGCGCTGGGGGATCAGATCCTGGATATTTGCTTCGGAAACTAACATAGAATGAACCCTGATTCAGATAAAGCAGGCAAAGATAAGCAAAGATATCAAACCACGGTGACGAGCCCGTAAACGTAGGAAAATCTGGCGCTCTCAGGGACGCCCAGTAAAAGTTTCTGGCCTTTCTTCAACAATCCGGAATGAAATATTTCTTCGAGCATGAAATAAATCGATGCGGCGCCGACATTTCCCAGACTTACAAGATTTGTGAACCACTTTTCCTGGGGTATGTGGAATCCTTTCCTTGTGATATCAGAATCAATCCGGTGACGGAAATATTCGGAAGAAATGTGAGGAAGGAAATAATCAATATCATTCGCTTCAATTTTTCTTCTCTTCATGATGTCCGCCAACAAGGAATCGCCCATCTGGTAAATATTTTCGCCGAGCAGTTTCACGTCCTGACGCAAAGAAAATATCGACCGGTTTAAAAGTTCTTCTGCTTCAAATTCACGCCATCCTTTGATCCGGCCGTCATCCTGTTTTTCGCCGCCGGAATACATGCAGGTCTCCAATTGGTTGGCCAGGGAAATTGATTCGATCCAGTCGATTCGCAGGGAAAGACCGTCAGGATTTGGTTTGTTTTGCAGGAGGGCTGCTCCGGCGCCATCAGAGAGCATCCAGCGGAGAAAATCTTTTTCGAATGCCAGGATAGGCTCCTGGTCGAGCAGATGAAGCATTTCAGTCTCCTTCTCAAAATTACGCGATAGCATGTAACTGGAAAAGAGCTCAGAACCCGAGCATACTGCATTATTTTTTTCACCGGATTTAACCGAAAGGAAGGCATATTTCATCGCGTGCATGCCTGTGGCACAGGAGCCGGCAGGGGAGATGATCTCCAGCGGTTTGCCGCCCAATTCTCCGTGAACCATAGAAGCATGTGAAGGCAGGGTTTGATCTGGCGAAGTTGTGCCGCATGCCAGCAGGTCAATATCGTTAACGGTCAGCCGGTCATCAAAAAGTCCCCGGATGGCTTCAGCCGTAAGCCGGGCGTTGGTGTGCGTCAGCTTCCCTTCAGCATCGAGCGCATAGTAGCGTTGGGTTATCTGGTTGTTACGCAGGATGATCGTTTTTGCCTTGGATGGTTTCCCATCGACCATCCCCAGGAATTCCTCCATCTGATCATTTTTAACCGGCAGGTTAGGTAAGAATTTTGCCAGACGTGTAATGTAAACCTCTTTGATCATATTCAGTCAGATTCAAAGTCACAATGAGGCGGCAAAGATAAAATATTTACCGAGACTCCATCTCAATTTTCTGAGACTCCATCTCAGATCCATATCTTTTTTCAATCTGCGATGCAGCCCGGGGATTAATCTTGAAAATCAACCAGAAAATAGCGGAAACGAATGGTGAGACAAGATAAATGACCGTGAAAAGATAATACTTGAACAGCGTCAGTCTTCCTTCCCTGGCCGGATCGTTATAAGCGCCTTTTCTCAGGATCATTTTTGCCCAGATGCTGAACATCATCTTTCCCCGTTTTTCAATATTCATCAGAACCGGGCTGACCCTGACCGCGCCGGCTGAAAAAAGCTTATCCTGTAGATTTTCGAAATTACCTGATACCAGGGACTTTTGGATGATGTCACCAAAAACGGAGGCTTTTCTGATGTCCTTCTCAGGAACCCCGGCGGGTGGAAAATTTATCCCAAACCACCGGAAGGAAGATTTCTCACCTTTCATCATCCACCGGACGATGGTAATGACGCTGGTCAGATTTGCTGCAGGATCAGCCAGGACAATATTTCCAATCAGTCTGCCTCCCGCCTCTTTGACCATGGATTTCACCCTTTCCTGCGCCATGATCCACATGTTCCTGACCCCGCTGACAGTTAAAACCGGCCTGCCATTCAATAATTTTTTAGCGGTTTCACTTTGAAGAAAAGAATTTACGGGGATCGAAGGAGATAAATACCAGACCTGGTAAGCCAGGATGATCAGGTCGTAATTGGCATTGACGTCATTCCTGAAAGGTTCAAGTTCGCAGGGAATTTCTTTCACCGATTCCGGGAAAACCTGGAAGAAAGGCATGCCTTTCCATGGAAAAGGATAGGCGGGAACAGGTTTTAGTTCTTCAAAAAACAGCTGGCAATCATTTTTTAAAGGACTGGAAATTGAATCGACAATTTGCTTTAACTGGCCTGTTTGAGTATAATATATGACGAGAATCTTTTTCATTTTTCGTTTTTCACTTTTTATTTTTCATTTCTGTCCAACTGTCCAATTGTCCAATTGTCCAATTTTCAACTCTCCCAGAACTCATAATAATTAAACCACTGCTCAGGATATTTTTTCAGCATGTTTTCCAAAGCTTCTATATAATCTTGTAGTACAGAAACCAGATGTTTCTGACTAATTCGTTTTCCTTCAGGGATGTTGTATAATTTAGGCGGAGTGGCATAAAAATGATAATGCCTGCTGCCATCCTTCATCGCGAAAGCGAAACTCACCGGGGCATTCATCCGCAATGCCAGGTAAAACGGCCCCTCCGGGAAACGGGCATCTTTCCCGAAAAATTTTGCCGTGAGGGTCTTCATTCCCTCAAGGTAGCGGTCGCCGTGGATGGCGATCAGCTCGCCTTTATCCAGCGCCTGCCGGATGGCGATCAGGTGCGAGAGATCATCTTTCAGCGGGATGATGCGGACATTACGCTCTTTCATGACCGAATCGAGATACTCTTTGATCCGCTCGTGTTCTGCATCGAGCATGACCAGGTTCATCGTCTTGTTGATCCGGTCCGATTTTTTACCGGCCATTTCCCAGTTGCCGATATGGGCGCTGAGCATGAATCCTCCTTTGTCCATAGCCGCCAGGTGCTTTTCATCGTCAAGATCGAAAGTGAATTTGTCCACCATGCCGGAATAGATCGCTACTTTATCGATCAGGATCTGGCCTAAGAGTGTAATAGTTGCAGTAAACGGCCTTTCTGGCCTTTATTGATGAATAATGACGGATATTCCTGAAATAGCTGTAAATGGATCGGTTAGATTTTCGGCTAAATATAAAATAATAGAAAGATACGAAGCAGAGAAGGAAATAAGCTGGTGATAGACCAAGGTATTGCAGGATAAAAACGAAAATCCGGTGACCGGTAAGTCCTCCGCGCGTTTTTCCCTGCCAGGTGGCCATGGCTAATTCTGGTTTTGGATGCGCTGGTAAATATAATCGTAAAACTGGCCGAGCGTTTTAATATTAGCCATTTCTTCTCCTTTGAGTTTGAAGCCGTAGCTTTTCTCGATGATCACCACGATATCCACGAAATCCAGGCTGTCGATTCCGATATCTTTCCAGGAAGCTTCCGGATTGATCATACGCTGCTCAATCTCAAACTCATCCACCAAAAAACCATTGATTTCTCCAATAATAGTAGATTTCTCCATTTGCCCGGATTATTATACTCAATTACAGGGAACAAAAATAAAGTAAATTTTGATCAGAAAATGAAAAAAAAGTAGGCAGCTGACGGTTGACAGTCGGCAGTCAGCGGTCAGCGGTCAGCAGTCAACGGTCAGCGGATAGCGGATAACGGATAGTGGATAACGGTAAGCTATAACAGTTTAGCAATTTAGCTATTAATTTGTTTTGTCCTGTATGTGCGCGAATTTTCCACGTGCAATACCAATATCCAATAACCAATACGCATCAACCATCTTGTGATATTTCCTT
Organism: uncultured Bacteroidales bacterium; assembly: GCA_963823285.1. Lineage (GTDB taxonomy): Bacteria > Bacteroidota > Bacteroidia > Bacteroidales > JAGOPY01 > JAGOPY01. Next base: position 193,851 of record CAWGKX010000015.1, read on the forward strand.
TACTATCATCAGGTATTAAATGCTAAATTTGTATGACAATTAAAAATGTCAGAATTGAAAACAGTATTAATCATAGACGATGAAGAAAAGCTGAGAAACTTACTGACAAGGATTATAAGCCTGGAGGGTTATGAAGTATTGCAGGCGGAAGATTGCAGGTCGGCTTTCAAAAAACTGGAAAAAACGGATATTGACATAATACTTTGTGATGTAAAACTACCCGATGGCAATGGACTGGCGCTTTCAAAAAAAATAAAAGACAAGTATCCGCTTGCTGAGATTATTTTACTGACTGCTTACGGCAACATTCCGGATGGTGTGCAAGCCATTAAAAACGGTGCGTTTGACTATATCACCAAAGGGGATGACAACAATAAAATAATTCCGCTACTTTACCGTGCCGCTGAAAAAGTGGATTTATCGAGAAGGGTTCAACAATTAGAAAGACAATTAGGATATAAACACTCATTTGACAAAATAATAGGAAATTCAAAAGCCATTCTGAAAGCCATTGATTTAGCCAAAAAAGTGGCAGAAACAGACACCACAGTTTTACTGACCGGAGAAACAGGAACCGGAAAAGAAGTGTTTGCCCAATCCATTCACCGGGCAAGCAAAAGAAGCAAACAGAATTTTGTAGCTATCAATTGTTCGGCATTCAGCAAAGACCTCCTAGAAAGCGAGATGTTCGGACATAAACTTGGAGCTTTTACCGGGGCTACCAGAGATCAAAAAGGACTCTTTGAAGAAGCCAATAATGGGACGATTTTTTTAGATGAGATTGACGAAATGGCAATGGAGTTGCAGGCCAAATTACTGCGGATCCTTGAAACAGGCGAGTTTATAAAAGTGGGCGAAAGCAAGCCTACCAAAGTAAACATACGTATTATTGCAGCCACAAACACGGATTTGCAACAGGAAATTGCAGCTGGAAATTTCAGGGAGGATTTGTTTTATCGTATTTCCGTATTTCAAATAAAGCTGCCTCCTTTGCGGGAACGGGTGACTGATATTGAACCCTTTGCATATCATTTTGCAATTCAGTTTTCAACCAAGACAAATAAAAAAATTAAAAGCATTTCAGATGATTGTCTGGAAGCCCTCAAACAACATTCATGGCATGGAAATATCCGGGAATTGAAAAATGTGATTGAGCGAGGTGTTATTTTAACGAATGGAGATGTTATTACCCTTGATTCATTGCCTGTTGAATTGCAAAACAATGTTTATCCCAGCAACAAACACAAAACACTTTCTGCATTTGATATTGCAAGTGCAGAAAAATTGCATATTCAGAAAGTTCTCAACTATACCAACGGAAATAAGACAGAAACTGCACGTTTACTTAATATTGCACTTACAACTCTTTACCGAAAACTCGAAGAGTATAAAATAAGCTGACATACTTTCATTTCGCAAGTATTTACCCTTTCAAAACGAAAGGATTTTCCTTTTTTCGTCCTTCCTTTTTTTTGTAAGTCATTCATATTAAATCAAATGATTCGTTACTGAAATATAGGGAACGGATTTTGGCATGAAGCTTCCGGAAAAAATGAGTAAAAGAAAATTCAATATCAAGGAAATTTTGAAAATAGTGTTTGCCTGGTTACTTGCATTATCCATACTCTATATTGTTTACTTGAAATTAAAATTCGCTTTTAACTATAAGTAATTTAACCATGATAACAATAATACTTTTAATTGTGGGACTGCTCTGTTTCGCCCTCTTTTATGGATCAATTGACTTCTTCGAAAAAATTTAACACTAAAAAATTATGATAGCCTTATTCGTACTCTGTATTGCAGTGTTCTGTTACCTCTGCTATGTTTTACTTAAAGCTGAAAAAATTTAAACTATGAACTCAGAAATACTTGGAGTCATCTTCATGTTTGTCCTTACGCTGGTGCTTGCTATTCCATTTGGCAAATACATAGCTAAGGTTTATGGTGGAGAAAAATCGATACTTGATTTTTTAGCGCCACTCGAAAATTTCTTTTTCCGCATCAGCGGCATTGATGCAAAAAGAGAGATGAACTGGAAGGAAAGCATGGTGGCAATGCTCACCATTAACCTTATCTGGTTTTTATTCGCCATGTTTATCCTGATGAACCAGGGATGGTTGCCGATGAACCCGGATGGCAATCCATCAATGACGCCGGACCTGGCATTTAATACGGCAATCAGCTTCCTTGTAAACTGCAATTTGCAGCATTACTCAGGCGAGACTGGTGTTACTTATTTATCACAGTTAGTTTGTCTGATGTTTTTGCAGTTTGTTTCTGCCGCAACCGGGCTGGCTGCTGCTGCTGTTGTATTCAACGCTTTAAAAGCACGTACTACCGATAAGCTCGGCAATTTTTACAACTACTTTATAAAATCCATGACTAGAATTTTATTGCCTCTTTCTGTAGTTGTTGCAATTATTTTTCTGCTGAACGGCATGCCAATGACTTTTAAAGGCAAAGACACTATTACTTCACTTCAAGGCGACACGGTCCAAGTTTCAAGAGGTCCTGTTGCGGCATTTATCCCTATAAAACATTTGGGAACAAACGGTGGCGGATGGTTTGGCGCGAACTCCGCCCATCCTTTTGAAAACCCAAACTACCTGACCAACATGGTTGAAATGATTGCCCAGTTGCTCATTCCGATGGCCATGGTTTTTGCACTGGGATTTTATTTAAAAAGAAAAAAGCTTGCCTGGATGATTTTCGGTGTAATGACTGTGGGATTCCTGTGTCTCACCATTCCCAATATGGTTATGGAGCAACATGGCAACCCTGAAATCGCAAAAATGGGTGTCGACATTCATGCCGGAGCAATGGAAGGAAAGGAAGTACGCTTTGGCACACCCGCTTCTGCCTATTGGAGCATTGTCACTACCGTTATATCTACAGGTTCTGTAAACTCCTTTCACGACAGTTTCATGCCTCTGTCAGGGATGAATGAAATGCTTGCCATGATGGTGAATGCATTTTACGGCGGTTGCGGTGTTGGCATATTAAACTTCTACATATTCATCATCATAGCTGTTTTTATCTCGGGATTGATGGTGGGGCGAACCCCGGAATTCCTCGGGAAGAAAATAGAGGCAAAGGAAATGAAAATTGCAGTCATCGTTACGCTTTTATCGGCTTTGCTTATTAAAGGAGGGACCGCATTTGCCGCTTATTTGTTTGCCAATAACCCAACATTGCCCTGGTTGAACAATCCCGGTTTTCACGGATTCTCTGAAATGCTCTATGAATACACATCAGCCAATGCAAATAACGGCAGCGGGTTTGAAGGTTTAGGGGACAATACTCCCTGGTGGAATATCAGCACAGGCATCGTGCTTATACTTTCCCGTTATCTGCCCATTATTGGCCCGGTAGCCATTGCAGGCATTTTAGCAAACAAAAAATACATACCGGAAAGTGCGGGTACTTTAAAAACCGATACGTTGACTTTCGGCATAATGATATTTGCGGTGATCTTTATCGTAACAGCTTTATCCTATTTCCCCGCACTGGCTTTGGGACCAATTGCCGAATATTTTTCAATGCTTTAATTTATCATTAAAAACAACCATAAGATTATGGCTAAAAGACCTAGAAAAACCGCCCTCTTCCAGAAAGACCTGGTGAAAGAAGCGTTGGTTCAGTCATTTGTTAAGCTCGATCCCCGCATTTTGTTCCATAACCCTGTCATGTTTACGGTAGAGATAGGAACAGCAGTAATGTTATGTGTAATATTTTACTGCCTGCTCTCGGGTGATACTTCTCAGGGTGCAGTCGTGTATAACTTCGCAATATTCCTTATCCTTTTGCTCACTGTATTATTTGCCAATTTTGCTGAAGCTATGGCTGAAGCCAGAGGAAAAGCTCAGGCAACCAGTTTAAGAAAAATAAGAAAGGAGACACCTGCAAAATGGATAAAGCCGATTAGCGAAATGTCTGTAAACGAATTAACAATTATACCATCATCACAACTCCGGAAAGGTGACATTTTTATTTGCGAAACCGGGGATATTATTCCGATGGATGGAGAAATAATTGAAGGACTTGCCACGATTGATGAAAGCGCGATCACTGGAGAATCAGCGCCTGTAATTCGTGAAGCGGGAGGAGATAAAAGCAGTGTCACAGGCGGAACAAAAATATTATCCGATAAAATAAAAGTTCGTGTTACAACGGATCCGGGTGAAAGTTTCCTGGATAAAATGATTGCTTTGGTGGAAGGCGCATCACGTCAGAAAACCCCAAATGAAATAGCATTGACAATATTGCTTGCCGGCTTTACCCTGATATTTACCATAGTTTGTGTTACATTAAAATTTTATGCTGATTATGCCCACACAGCCATTACAATAGCTGCATACATTTCACTTTTTGTTTGTTTAATTCCTACCACTATCGGCGGTTTGCTTTCAGCCATAGGTATTGCAGGCATGGACAGGGCGTTGCGCGCAAACGTGATCGCTAAATCCGGCAAAGCCGTTGAAACAGCCGGTGACCTTGACACCTTGCTTCTTGATAAAACAGGGACGATAACCATTGGCAACAGGAAGGCCACTACCTTTTATCCGGCTGATGGAATTGACATAAAGCATTTTATAAGGTGTACCATTTTAAGTTCAATGTCTGATGATACACCCGAAGGGAAATCAATTATTGAATTGGCCGGTATCGATCCTTCGAGTTATAAAATTGACAATCCTACTTTCATAAAGTTTTCAGCGGAGACAAGAAGTTCCGGAATTGATTTTTCCGGAACAAGTATCCGTAAAGGCGCTTACGATACCATAAGAAAAAGTTCGGAAGCTTCCGGAAATAGTTTTCCAAAAGAAACAGAAGAGAAAGTTAAAGTGATTTCCTCCAATGGCGGAACACCACTGGTTGTTTCTGAAAATGAAATAATATTAGGAGTGATTGAACTGCAGGATATTATCAAGCCCGGCATCCAGGAACGGTTCCAGCGCTTGATGAAAATGGGTGTGAAAACGGTAATGGTTACGGGCGATAATCCGCTGACGGCAAAATACATTGCCGAAAAAGCAGGTGTAGAAGATTTCCTTGCCGAGGCAACCCCCGAAGACAAAATGAATTACATCCGCAAAGAGCAACAAGCCGGAAAATTAGTGGCCATGATGGGTGACGGAACCAACGATGCCCCTGCGCTTGCCCAGGCAGATGTGGGTGTAGCGATGAACAGCGGGACACAGGCCGCAAAAGATGCCGGGAATATGGTTGACCTGGATAATGATCCCACAAAGTTGATTGAAATAGTTGAAATTGGAAAACAATTGTTAATGACACGCGGGACACTTACCACATTTTCTATTGCAAATGATGTGGCAAAATATTTTGCAATCGTTCCTGCACTGTTTATTACTTCTATTCCGGCATTGCAGGCTTTAAACATAATGCATTTGAGTTCACCTGCAACCGCCATTCTTTCAGCTATCATATTTAATGCCATCATTATTCCCATGCTTATTCCGCTTGCATTAAAAGGCGTTGCTTACAAACCGATCGGTGCGAGTGCATTGTTGCGACGCAATTTGTTCATTTATGGTGGAGGCGGTGTTATTATCCCTTTCATTGGCATAAAGCTTATTGATATGGTTGTGTCCTTATTTATCTGATAAAATAAATCTAACACTATGAAAAAACATATATTACCTGCAATAAAACTGACAATTGTTTGCATCCTGTTCTTTGTCGGCGCCTACACCTTAATTGTCTGGGGAATCGGCCAGCTGGTTGCTCCCAATAATGGCAAAGGAGAAACGATAAAATACAATAACTCAGTTGATAATCTGCATTACGGTTTTGTCAATATAGGCCAGTCATTCACTGCCGATAATTATTTCTGGTCCCGCCCGTCTGCCGTAGGATACAATGCTGCGGGTTCGGGAGCAAGCAACAAAGGACCCACCAATGAAGAATACCTGGCACAGGTACAGGCACGTATCGATACATTCCTGGTACATAATCCCATGGTTAATAAGTCAGACATACCGGTTGAAATGGTCACTGCATCCGGAAGCGGGCTGGACCCACATATTTCTCCAAAAGCTGCATTGATCCAGGTAGCTCGCATTGCAAAAGCGAGAAATATTCCTGAAGATAAAATTATTGCCTTAGTAAATAAGCACACTGAAAAGCCATTGCTTGGGATGCTGGGCCCTTCAAGGGTAAATGTTTTAAAACTTAATATATCATTAGATAACCTCAAATAAAATTGCAAATATGCAAAAACTCGTTAAAAAGATGTTACCCATCAAACTTAAAAAAGCTTGCCTGAAGCATATAACTGATCTGAATATTCATAATGACTGGAAAGACGAAAATTGCCTGTTTCTGAATGAAATGATCTGTATGATAACTGATCTTTATCCTGAATATGCTTAAATTAAATATTGCTCTTGATAATCTTAACTAATCCAAACAATGAAAAAAACCATTTTTATATTATTGGGAGTATTTGCGCTAACAGCAAATGCTCAAACAGATAACGGTAAATCCTCATTTACATTTTCAGGATACGTCGAAGTATATTACTCTTATGATTTCAATCAACCGGCTAATCATGAACGACCATCCTTCTTCTATAATTACTCCCGGCACAACGAGTTCAATCTCAATCTCGGTTACATAAATGCAAATTATTCTTCACAAAAAGTACGCGCCAATTTGGGATTGATGGCAGGAACTTATCCGCAATACAATTTATCAGCGGAGCAGGAATTACTCCGTCATTTGTGGCAAGCGAATGTTGGAGTGAAATTATCCAGGAATAAAAATCTGTGGTTCGATTGCGGAATTCTGCCCTCACACATCGGCTTCGAAAGTCCGGTTGGGATAGTTTGCGATGCTCTTACACGTAGCATATTAGCTGAGAATACGCCGAGCTATGAAAGCGGAATCAAAATCAGTTACACTTCTGATAACAGTAAATGGTATCTTTCTGCATTGGTTATTAATGGATGGCAGCGGATTGCAAGAGTTGATGGAAACAATACACCTGCTTTCGGAACACAAATTACTTTCACTCCAAACACTAAAATAACTTTGAACTACAGCACCTTCATAGGAAATGATAAAGCTGATACTTTAAAACAGATGCGCTACTATCACAACTTCTATGGTGTATTTCACCCAACCGACAAATTCATAATCACACTTGGATTCGATTATTGTATGGAGCAGAAAAGCACGGACAGCATTGGTTACAACAACCTATACAGTCCAGTTTTGATTTTGAAATACCAATTCACAGGTAAGTTTTCCATGACAGTAAGAGGAGAATTTTACAGTGGATAAAAATGGAATCATTATAGCTTCCGGAACCGAAAATGGATTTCAGGTTATGGGATATTCCCTGAACTTCGATTACAGAATAACTGATAATATAGTGTGGAGGATTGAAGGAAGAATACTTGACAGCAAGGATAAAATCTTTATTCATGATACCCAATCAGTAAATACAAATACCTTTGTTACTACGTCACTTGCCATTACTTTATAATGTCTGATGAGGATTTAAAAGAACAGAATGTTGAACATTTTCTTGAACTTATCCGCAAATCAAGGCGTGGTAAGTTCAAGATATATATCGGCATGAGTGCAGGTGTGGGTAAGACATACAAGATGCTACAGGAAGCACACGCACTGTTAAAAAACGGCATTGATGTAAAAATCGGGTATATTGAGCCCCACAACCGCGCCGATACTATCGCCCTGATTGAAGGCCTTCCGGTTATTCCAAGAAGAAGCATTTTTTACAACGGCAAAGAACTTGAAGAAATGGATGTCGCGGCAATTCTGAATCTCCATCCCGAAGTGGTGATTGTTGACGAACTTGCGCATACTAACATAAAAGGTAGTAAAAACGAAAAACGCTGGCAGGACGTTATGGATATCCTGGATACGGGCATCAATGTAATCAGTGCGGTAAACATTCAGCATATTGAAAGCCTGAACGAGGAAATCAGGAAAATTTCAGGCATCGAAGTTAAGGAACGCATCCCTGATAAAGTCCTAGGATTAGCCGATGAAGTGGTTAACCTTGATATGACTGCAGATGAATTAATCGTACGATTGAAGGAAGGGAAAATTTACCATGCAGAGAATATTGAAACAGCGCTCAGGAATTTTTTTAAACCGGAAAATATTCTTCAGCTTCGTGAACTTGCCTTAAAAGAAGTTGCCTCACAGGTCGAAAGAAAGGTTGAAACTGAAATCCCTAAAAATATTGCCTTACGGCATGAGCGGTTTTTAGCCTGTATCAGCAGCAATGACAAAGCCGCCAATATAATCATCCGGAAAACGGCCAGGCTGGCCAGTTATTATAACAGCAAATGGTTTGTGCTTTATGTGCAAACACCCAAGGAAGGTCCGGATAAAATTGCACTTGACAAACAAAGGCATCTTATTAACAACTTCAAGCTTGCCACCGAATTAGGAGCAGAAATAATAAAAAGAGAAAATAAATATGTCGCAAAAACCATTTCAGAAGTTGCTAAAGAAAGGGAAATAACAACTATTTGCATCGGAAGACCACATTTCAACCTGATCGCATTTATCAGGGCTTCCAATTCGTTTAGAGAATTGTTGATGAAATTAAAATCACTGGATATTGATTTAGTTATATTGTCATGAAAATAAAAGTCAAGCTTACATTGGGAGTGGGCCTGTTATTCCTTTTCATCATTCTGCTGGCAGTAATCGGATCAGTCGACATCAATGCCTTAAATAAGGATACACAGAATATTCTTGTTGCAAATTACAATACCCTCGATTATTCACGCAATATGTTGATAGCCCTGGACGAAGATATTACAAATCCAGAAAGCATTAATAAATTTTCCGAAAACCTTAAAAAGCAGAAAAACAATATTACTGAAATAGGGGAGAAGGAATTGACCGACAAACTTTCTTCCGATTATGATCTGCTGAAAAAAAATCCAATGGATAACCAGCTTTATATTTCGATCAGGAAAGATTTAACCGATATCATGCTTTTAAACATGCAGGCTATTGAACGTAAAAGCAACATAGCCAAACAAACAGCAAAAAATGCGACGTGGTGGATTGCGTTGACCGGAACCGTTTGTTTTTTAATTGCATTTATTTTATTGATCAATCTGCCCGGTAGCATTGCCAACCCGATCCGCGATCTGACAGAAAGTATAAAGCAGATAGCCGATAAAAATTACAAAGAACGCGTTCATTTTGAAAGTCATAGCGAATTTGGCGAATTGGCGCATGCATTCAATGTAATGGCTCAAAAGCTGGAAGAATATGACAGCAGTAAGCTTGCAAGGATTTTATTTGAAAAGAAACGAATAGAAACCCTGATTAATAAAATGCATGATCCTGTTATAGTATTGGATGAAAATAATATCATCCTTTTTGCCAATGAAGAAGCTTTTAAAGTCACAGGCCTTAAACAGGAAGAAATCGTTGGGAAAGATGCCAAAGATATTGCCCTGACCAATGATCTGGTAAGACGTTTAATGAAGGATTTAATTTCTCCCGAAGGGTATTATAAAAGAAATCATGAAAATCCCATTAAAATATTTGCAGATAATAAGGAGAGCTATTTTGAAAAAGAGATAATCGCTATTACTATTACGCCAACCGGTGAACAAACCTCCCGTCACATAGGACATGTAATCGTACTGAGAAATATTACTGCTTTCAAGGAGCTGGATTTTGCCAAAACTAACTTTATTGCTACTGTCTCACATGAGTTTAAAACACCTATATCATCAATTAAAATGAGCTTGCATTTAATGGAAAATGAACAAATCGGAAAACTCAACGAGGAGCAAAAAAATCTTTTGGAAAACATTAATGATGATGCAAACCGTTTATTGAAAATTACCGGGGAATTGTTGAATATGACGCAAGTTGAAAGCGGCAACATCCAGCTTTCAATTGTGCCCTCAGAACCCAAAGAAATATTGCTTTATGCTATAAATGCAACGAAAACGCAAGCGGACCAGAAGCAGATAAATTTTCAGATCAGCAGCCAGGAGAATTTACCAAAAATACAGGCTGACAGTGAAAAAACAGCATGGGTTTTGGCCAACCTTATTTCAAATGCCATACGTTACTCTTACGAAAATTCGACGATTTTTTTAAACATCGCGGAAGAAAATAAAAGGGTAAAATTTACCGTAATGGACACGGGCATGGGGATTGCTCCTCAATATAAAGAAAAGATCTTTGATCGTTATTTCCAGGTGCCCGGAAGCAGTAAATCAGGTTCCGGTTTAGGCCTTGCCATCAGCAAAGAATTTATTGAAGCACAGGATGGACTTATCACAGTTGACAGTGAATTTGGTTCAGGAAGCACATTTACAGTGTCATTAAACAGTGTGACCTGATTAGTGAGTTGGGCAACCGGATAGTTGGCAATTGGACAGTTTGTGGCTGGCGATTGGGTTTTCTAAAATTTAAAAAGACAACTTTATGACTACTTAATTGCCTTTCTACTCACGATTCATGCTCCTTACAATCAGTGCAGAATTTGTTCCTCCAAACCCGAATGCATTGGAAAGGAAAATGTTAAACGGCCGCTGTATGGTCTTTGCCGGGATGTTCAGTTTGGCAGAGTATTCGTCGGGGTTTTCGAAATTGATATTCGGAGCGATGAAGCCGTTCTGCATCATCAGGATTGAATATACCACCTCGCTGGCGCCTCCCATCCACATTTCATGGCCGGTCATCGATTTGGTAGAGCTGACCCATGGCCTGGAATCACCGAATACTATGTCCAGCGCCTCGGCTTCTTTTGCGTCGCCAACCAGGGTGGACGTGGCGTGGGCATTAATATATTCAATGTCTTTAGCCATCAGGTTCGCATCTTTAAGCGCCATCCTGATCGCTTTTACCGGTCCGTCGAGGTTGGGTACGGAAATATGGTCGCCGTTGGAAGAAAAGCCATAGCCGATCACTTCCCCCAGGATCTTTGCGCCCCTGCGTTTTGCAGATTCGTGACTTTCCAGAATGAGCGTTGCCGCCCCGCCGCTCGGCACAAGGCCGTCACGGTCACGATCAAACGGGCGTGATGCCCGGCCCGGTTCATTTTCCCTGATGGAGAAAGCATTCAGGGCATCAAAATTTCCCATCGACTCCATATTGACCTCCTGCCCTCCGCCGGTAATGATGCATTCCTGCAAACCGTTCTGGATGAGGTAGTAAGCGATGCCGATGGCGTGGGAACCGCTTGCACAGGCGCCACTGACAGTAAGGTTGATTCCTTTGAGCTTGAAAATAACCGAAAGGTTCATCGAGATAGTGGAATTCATCGTCTGAAAGATCAGTCCTGATCCAACCAGCGCGGTGTCCCTTTTTTCGCGCATAATATCAATAGTCTCGATGACGGGAACAGCGGAACTGTCATTGCCAAACAATATGCCTGCTTCAATATTATCAAGGTAATCCTGGTCGATGTTGGCCTGCTTCAGCGCTTCAACGGTGGACATATAGGCAAATTCTGCCTGTTGTGCCATGCCTACCCGCTGCCGCCTGTCGAGCAGACCTTTCAGCTGCGGCCGTTCAATGATCCCGGTCAGGCACGAGCGGAACCCCATTTCCTTGCGGGCAGGATCCAGCCCGATACCGGATTTGCCAAGGTACAATGATTTCCTGACTTCATCGAGGTTCTTCCCGATCGTCGAATAGATCCCCATCCCGGTTATAACTACGCGATTCATGAATAGGTTTAAGGTTTAAGGTTTTAGTTTTAAGTTCGGGATTTTTTAATTAAACATTCAAATTCAACATTCAACATTCAACATTAAGTATACAGTCCTCCATTTACGGAAATAATTTCACCTGTTATATAGGATGCCTTATCTGATACCAGGAATGCCACTACTTCCGCGACTTCTTCCGGTTCCCCGAAACGGTTCAGCGGAATGAGGGCTTTGTGCTCCTTCTCATCCAGGTCTTTTGTCATATCCGTCCTGATAAAACCCGGCGCTACGGCATTTACCGTCACATTCTTACGCCCGACCTCCTGTGCGAGCGCTTTTGTCGCGCCAATAACGCCTGCTTTGGCCGCCGAATAATTCACCTGGCCGGGCAAGCCTTTTATCCCCGAAAGGGAAACAACATTGACAATCCGGCCATACTTATTCACCAGCATATCCTTGAGCACCTTTCGCGTCAGGTAAAAAAAACTTCCGAGATTTGTTTCCAGGACATTTTTCCACTCGTCATCAGTCATGAAAACCAGGAGGTTATCTTTCCTTATCCCGGCATTATTGATAAGGAATGCAATATAAGCCTCAGGGTGCGCATTTATCCAGCCATCAAGCGCTTTTTCCGTCTCTTTTTCCAGGCTGACATCAAACTGGAGAAGTTCCGATTCACCTCCACGGTCATCGATAAGCTTTTTCGTCAGACGCGCTTCTTCTTCGCCGGATTTAAAGTTGATGATGACCGGCAAGCCTGCTTCTGCCAGTTTCAGGCAGACGGCCCTTCCGATTCCCCTGGAACCCCCGGTGACAAGCGCGTATTTTTTCATCCGGTATGATATTAGTTCCGTCTGCCCATGAAGATCATGATATAATACAGCAAAGTGGCCAGCGATCCTAATGCCGCAACAACATAGGTGTATGCAGCCCAGCGGAGCGCGTCCTCCGCCTTGTCATGGTTCTGTGCACTTGTAATGCCGCTGTTATTTAGCCATACCAGCGCCCTTTTTGAAGCATTGATTTCGACGGGAAGCGTGATGAAACTGAACAAAGTGGTAAGCCCGAAAAGGATAATACCGATGAATAAGACGGATGGCACGGTCTGTACCAGCAGAATCCCGGCAAGCAGCACCCATTGCACCCATCTCGAGGTAAAGCTTACGACCGGGACCAGCTTTGACCGCATCTGCAGGAAGCTGTAAGCCTCGGCATGCTGGACTGCGTGTCCGCATTCATGGGCGGCGACAGCAGCCGAAGAGACACTGCTGAGGTTATAAACATCAGGGCTCAGGTTTACGGTCTTATTGGCCGGGTTGTAATGGTCGCTTAGCATGCCGGGAGTCGAAACCACCTTCACGTCACCGATGCCATTGTCCCTGAGCATCTTTTCAGCTACATCTTTCCCGGTCATGTTATTATAAACGGGGATTTTGGAATATTTCGCGAATTTCGATTTAAGTGTAGCGGATATTGCCCAGCTAAGCAACATAAAGACTATAAATATGATCCAGATTGGTCCTAAAAACATAGTTTTAAAAATTTTAAATGAAACAATGAACGATCAATTTTGTTGCCAAGGTATAAAATATTATTAATCGGTCACATTGGCATGGTTTTCTGTCGAAGGGCACAAAGATAATAATAAGATCAGGAAGAAGTATGTGAAATATCTGATCATGGATCAGTTCCCGGCGTTTAAGCAAAGCGGGGAGGGAACTTTTTGTAGTAAATTTGTCAAATAATTCAACTTGTTTTCGACATATAAACATAATCACATGATGAAAAAGGTATTCATTTTCATGGTATTGATCATCGTTGTTTCCATTCTTGACTCCTGCAAGAAGGACGGGTCCGGTGAAGCGATGAACACCATCAAAATCACGGATGGTGAATTTAACGGCTACAGCCATACATTTACGCCGAATATGGGATTCTGGTCCCCCGCAAACGAAACCACGCAATATATCCATCTTGTTTTGGGTACTGATAATAACCAGGCAACAACCGGTGAGAATATCATGACCCTGGTGTTTTACGATACAGGCGCCGGATTTGTGCAATTTCCAAGCCCTGAAGGACAATTGATCGAGTTCGGGATAAATTTTAACGGTACGGTTTACTATTTCCGGGAAGACCAGGCAGAACTTACCATTGTCAGAAATGACGGGATGAATTTTGAGGGTTCGTTGAGCGGCCAGTTCACCGATATCAACGATATTTCCCGGAAGATCAGCTTCAGCATGCATCTCAGCCTGCCGATGCAGGAGATATAATACGGGCAAAGGCTGTCTCTTAATAAGAAACAACCTCTGCTACTGGCGCATAACCCATTACCTGCTTCACCTGAAGCCTTTTCACAGGAGCGTATAAGCTACAACGATCAGCACAAATATGGGATAGAGAACAAAAACCGCCATTTCTAAAGATGTTTGCATTGTTTTCATAGCCTTCGTTTTTATAAGTTTCGTTTAAATATTTTTAATGATAGGAAGAACTTTCATTTTTTTCTTATCGTTAATGAAACAAAGGTAGATTGGTCGCGTGTGGAAATCCTGGCAGAATGTCACCATCATTTTTTTTAGCAGAATTCAGGGATGGCATCACTGTGGAGGGTCTGTTTTATCCTGTAAAAAGATCATGATTGAAAAAGTTAATTAAATGATTATATTTGTGTTGCCAAAAATCCAACCCAGTCATGATCGATATTTTAATTGCAGACGACCATCAGCTTCTGATTGACGGTATCAAAACCACCCTTGCCGGTATCCCCGATATCCAGGTTGTTGGCGAAGTTTACAACGGTTACCAGGTCCTTGAAAAACTGGATGAAGGGCTTCATGTTGATATTATTTTCATGGATATCAACATGCCGAAGCTCGATGGACTGAATTGCACAAAAATGGTCCGTAAGAAATTTCCGGATGTTAAGATTATTGCCCTTTCACAGTATGATGAAAAGAGATTTGTGAAGCAGATGGTGAAAAACGGGGCTTCGGGATACCTGTTGAAAGATGCCGGTAAGGATGTCCTGGAGAAAGCTATCAGGACCGTGTACGGCGGCGAGAGTTACTTTTGCGACAGGCTTTCCATCAGATTAATCAGCCAGGAGTTAAAAATAATGGATGACAACAATGCTCTTTTCCCCAAACTTACTGAAAGGGAGCTGGAAATACTGCGGCTCATCGGTAAAGAGTTATCCACACAGGAAATTGCCGACAAGCTTTTCATCAGTTTCCACACCGTTGAAAGCCACCGTGCAAACCTGATGAGCAAAGCCGGGGTTAAAAATACAGCCGGCCTGATCCGCTGGGCGACCGAGAATGATTTCCTGGATTAGCTTTACTATCCTTATGATATTAAAATAGTTATCTTAATCGATTAATTCATTAAAACCTAAAACCATGAAATATTTCGAACCTTTCCAGCGCCTTGACCATTACACGTACATTACAGCAGAAAATGCCGTTTATATTAAATCTTCAGTCAGCGTATTTTTACCGGCGGGGTACACTGTTGTCGGCAGGGATCCCAATTACAGCAGTGTGGCGGAAGCGACATTGAACTATATTACGGCTGTCGACAATTCTGCTGTGGATTCATATATCCTGGAGCAGGACAGGCTGGTCAAATTTATGGAAAAAGTTCCTGAAGCTTCAGCAAGTATGGATCCCAGGACACTCACCGCGATCGTCCAGGAGGCAATTAAAGTCCGGCTTAGTAAGAGCCAGGACGCATTCACCATGCATTGCATAATTTACAACACAAAAGGCGCAGTGGGGGGCCAGGTCACTAATACCATCTCCAGCCAGGCAGAAGTTGTCGTCTTATAACTCGCCCTGAAATAAAAAAACCCGCTATCTGAGCGGGTTTCCTGCTGGTTCAGCCAACCGGATTAACTGACTTTCGTACCAGGATGGTACTTAAGGAAGGATTACTTCTACTCCATTTTGTTGTTGCAAAACTGCCCCGGAGCGCCGCTTCTCCTTTTATGATCACTATTTTTGTAAAAAGCCATACATTGTATATGCCTGCTTTTTCCAGGTGATCATGTTTGGGCAATTGGTACACTGCCAAAACCAGACCAGGATTTTTATTCCTTTTGATGAGCAAATATATAATGAGGTTCATGCAAATCCATAGCAGAAAACCACTAGATTTTTTTTTCAGTGTATTCTGCCATGGGTGTTTTTTTTAAACCTCATAATATTGCACGCATGAAGAATGAAATAACTTATGTCAAGGATATCCGGATCGTAAAGGAAGCCGCCGAACCGGATCTGATGGCCATAAAAGCCAGGGGAATCGCAACCATCAAAAAGCTGATCGCCCCTGTGCTAATTCCAAAAGACTACGCATCCGAACCGGCGGATGGGATTTTTGAACTCGATTTTGCTTTGAATGAGACACACCAGGATTTTATCGATGTGGAACTGGAAGTCGAAGTTGTCTTCAGAATCAAAAATCTGCCCGGTTGGGTCAAAGGCGTCAAAGTTAATGCAGCGGAAAATTCCGATATCGAGCTGTTATAAACATGGATCGTTTTCGTGCCGCGCAAACAAACCTGCAATTATTGCATCCTTACCGACAATTAATTGCGTATATTTAGCTCATGTTTTGCAGCATAGCTTCTAATAAACCCAAAAAACCAATAAATCATGGCAAATTATCAACCCTCCCAAATCCTTTCCTGGAGATATTCTACAGGAACAGGCATGCTGAGCATCGTTTCAAATATCACCGTGGAAGTCGCGCCCGGTGAATATGTCGCGGTAGCTGTGAGCAGTTTACAGAATAACGCGGTGACTATCAGGCTGTCACTGAAACTTCCCCCCCGGACTTATTGACTGTTTATACCGGTCTTCAGAATATAGGGACCGGCCTGAACGAAAGCCAGGTCAGGGCAATAATCGGCAACATCACCGCTAAAACAGTATATGTCAAATTCTTCAAGGATAATGCAGTCGTGGGTCAAAACGCGAACAATACGAATGACAATTCAAGTATTGTTGTAATCGGTTAAATTAACGCTTACCTGACCTTATCGGCAGGTAACTAAAATGAAAGGGGATTTGCTCATGAAAATGAGAATCATGATTATTTTCTATTTAATTGCGTGGCAGTTCATGATATCCATTGCAGCGGACAATGCTGCACTCAAACAAGTTAAGATCGACAGCCTTAAGCAGGTACTTGCTCAATTGAAGGATAGCAGGCAAAAAGCCGATAACCTGATTTTGCTTACCGTGGCTTTTTACAACAGCCAGTTATTGGATAGCACTATGGCTTACGCAAAAAAAACAGAGTCATTATCGCAAATGCTCGGCTATCCAAAAGGTATTGCAGAAGGATGTTTTATGCAAAGTATAATTTTTAGTATAAAAGGCGATGACAACGCTGCTTTTCCTTTAATCGTCAAGTATATAAAATTAATTAAACCATTAAATGATCTCACCGGGCTGTTCAAAGGATATTACCTCTATGGGAATCTGATTAAAAACAGGGGCGATAACGACTCTGCATTATATTATTTCCGGGAATGCCTTACTTTAAATTTAATCCTGAAAGATACCCTTAAGTATATAGCGATATACAATTCGATGGCAGGCCTTTACAGTGATATTTATGAATTTGATTCCTCGGCAATTTATTTCGTTAAAGCCATTAAGTATTGTGAAGTTACGGGCAGGAAATCATTATTGGGTAAATTGTACAGGAACCTGGGAACTGCCTTTACCAGGATGGAAGAATTTGGTAAAGCCGATGAATATCTTAATAAAAGCCTGGAAATTAACAGGCAGAATAATGACCAGAAAACTATAGTACAAAACCTGACAAGTCTGGCAAACAATTCAAACGCCTGGAATAAACCCGACCTGGCGCTAAAATATTTTGGTGAGGCAGAATCGCTGGCAAAAACAATCGACGATTCTATTCCAATGGCTGATATAGAGAATTCAAGGGCTAATGTGTTTCGTGATATGAAAGATTATTCACGAGCTCTTCAGGGTTATAACAAAGCACTTGAGATTTACCGGAGAAAAAACCAGATGCTGGGAATTGTAACTTGTCTGGGAAATATTGGCTGTGTGACTTGTGAACAGGGAAAATATAAGGAAGCCCTTTCCCTTCACGATACAGCTCTGTCCCTTTCAATCAAACATGGTTATAAAAGCCTTCAGAAATCAGCCCTGTCGAATATTTCCGATATATACAGAAGAATGGGAAATTACCGGGAAGCATATGAATACCAGACTCTCTTTTATAATTTGAAAGACAGTATCTTTAATATGGATAAAGAAAAGCTTATTGCGGACTTGACATTAAAATATGAAAAAGAAAAGGACCAGTCGCAGATTCTGGTTCTTGAGAAAGAAAATTTGCAGATGGACCTGAGCCTCCGGAAGCGGACAATCCAGCGGAACGCATACCTGTTCACCGGAGTGGTCGTAATTGCGCTTGCCTTGTTCCTGGTGCTTTATTTCCGTCAGAGAGCCATTAAAGATAAGATCATTGCTGAACAAAAGATCCTGAAGCTTGAAGAGGAAAAGAAATTTTTAGCGGCAAAAGCGCTGGTGGAAGGACAGGAAGAAGAACGGAAAAGGATTGCCAATGATCTTCATGATGGCCTTGGGGTATTATTGTCAGCGGCCAAAATGCAGTTCTC
This sequence comes from uncultured Bacteroidales bacterium, assembly GCA_963823285.1. Taxonomy (GTDB): domain Bacteria; phylum Bacteroidota; class Bacteroidia; order Bacteroidales; family JAGOPY01; genus JAGOPY01. Next base: position 212,211 of record CAWGKX010000015.1, read on the forward strand.
GTCTATCCATGATACCAACCCGGCAAACACTCCGATTATAGAAAGAGCCTCTCAGCTATTGGAACAAGCCTCCAGTGACGTGCGTAAAATATCCTATAATATGATGCCCGGATTGCTCACCAAACTTGGGCTGTACGAAGCTGTCGAAGATCTCTTTGACAACATTAACGATAAAGGGAACCTTAAAGCGCAGCTAGAAATTGCCGATAATCTCCGGAGATTGCCGGAAAACCAGGAGATCATGCTTTACAGGATCATCCAGGAAATGGTGAACAATACCATAAGGCATGCAGGTGCGAAAAATATCCGCCTTCAGATCATGGCCGTCGATGACAATCTTAATATAAATTATTCGGATGACGGTAAAGGATTTGATGCCGAAAAGACGCCCGAATCAAAATCTATAGGGCTTAACAGCATCAAATCAAGGGTGAATTTTTTAAACGGAAATCTTACAATGGATTCTAAACCGGATGAAGGAGTGAAATATTTCATCCGGATACCTGCAGTCACAGCTTAAAAAAACTTCTTTTGATACGGCCACATTAATTTCTGTGGATTATTGATTTGATGTAAAATATATAACATGAAAAAAGATTTTATTCTATTCCTGCGTGCAATTATCCCCCTGACAGTATTATTCAGCTTGCCGAACGAAGGACCGGTCCGGGCCCAGGCCGGCGACAGCCTTAAATCTATTATTGCCCGTCAGCCCGATGACGTTGAAAAAGCGGATAATCTGATCATGCTGACAAAAAACTTGTATGGCAGCAATCAATTGGACAGCGCTATGCGATATTGTGACGATGCGATCGGCTTATCGTCGCGCATTGATTACAAAAAGGGGCTTGGAGATGCTTATTACCTGAAAAGCGTCCTGTGTAAAAGAAATTCAGATTTTAAGGCTTCATTGAGCTATACCGATAAATACCTGGAAATATTTATTGGCCTGAATGACAGTCTGCGCCTTGCCAAGGGCTATTTCCACCTCGGGAGCCTCCTGACGGATATGAGCGATTATGAGATGGCCCGGTATTATTGCCGGAAAAGCCTTGCCTATTGTATACCGTTAAAAGACAGCACCATCATTCTTGCAAATTATAATTGCCTGGGAAGTATTTATTTTAACGGGGAATCAAAAACTGACTCCGCAGCTTTTTATTATATGAAAGCGATTGGCATTTGCGAAAAAAAGAACGATCAGAAAAACCTGGGGCTGATCTTGAGAAACCTTGGGAATGTTTACTTTAACAATGAGCAATATGATATTGCACTGAAGTATTTTAACAGAAGCCTGGAAATCGGCCTGAAAACCAACAATACCTTCCTGATGGCGGGCAATTATAATAACCTCGGCCAGGTCGCGGGAGCGAACGGAGAATTAACGGATGCCGCCGGCTATTATGTCAAAGCGGAAAAACTTTTCGTTGAACTTAAGGACAAGAGGGGGATTGCAGATGTTAACAATAACTCCGGCGATGTGTATTTTAAGCTTAAAAATTATCCCACAGCCTTTGAAAAATTTGATAAAGCGCTAAAGATCTACCGGGACATCAATTATCCCAGGGGCATCATTACGGCTATACTTAATAAAGCGGCTGTTTATTCAGAACAGGGAAATATACGCCAGTCGCTGGCATTGCAGGATTCCTGCATGCTGTTTGCAAAGAAAACCGGCGACCGTGATCTGCTTCTTTTTTATTACCGCAATAGTTCAAATAATTTCGAAAAGATCGGCAATTATAAGAATGCACTGATTTATCAGAAAGATTACAAGAATGCCTATGACAGTATTTTCAGCCTTGAAAAAACAAAAAGCATTAATGAACTTGTGCTGAAATATGAGAAGGAAAAAGACCAGGCCCGTATTTTAACACTGGAAAAGGAAAACCTTCAGAAAACCTACCAGCGTAACGCTTTCATGTTTACCATAGTCGGAATCCTGGCAATCGCATTGTTCATCTTTATTTATTTCCGCCAGAAGGTTGCCCATGAAAAGATAGTTGCCGAACAAAAGATCCTTCAACTGGAAGAAGAAAAGAAACTGATGGCGGCCAAATTGCTTGTTGAAGGCCAGGAAGAAGAAAGGAAACGCATAGCTACGGAGCTTCACGATGGCCTTGGCGTACTTCTGTCCGCCACCAGAATGCAATTTTCCATTATCAGCGATAAAAGCCCGGAAAATAAAGAGCTGATCGAAAAGGCAACAAAGATGCTGGAGCAGGCCAGCGGCGACGTGAGAAAGATCTCCCACAATATGATGCCCGGACTCCTCACCAAGCTTGGATTTTTTGAAGCCGTCGGGGATCTCTTCGAGCGCATTGACGATGCTGGCGACCTTAGAGCCGTTTGCACCATTACGGGCAGCCAGGAGCGGTTGCCCGAAAACAAGGAGATCATGCTCTACCGGATCGTCCAGGAAATGGTTAACAACACCCTGAAACATGCAAAAGCCCGGAACATTGAAATTCGTATCGGTGAACTGCCCGGCCTGCTCGATATAAGTTATTCGGATGATGGAAAAGGTTTTGATATCAGGGAGAAACTGGAATCCGATTCCCTCGGACTTAAGAGCATCCAGTCCAGGGTGAATTTCTTAAATGGTAAGATGCAGATCGAATCGGAGCCTGGTAAAGGGGTTAAGTACACTTTGCAGGTGCCGGTCTGATTCCAATATCTTCAATTATTTTGCAAGAATCTCAAATACCTGTCTAATAATTGTGCTTTCTCCCGATGACCCCATCCCCGTAAGCACGGCGGTGTATTTCCCGGGTGTGTCGGGCGCGGTGAAAAGGAGTTCCGCGGAACCTCTGTCATCTGTTCTGACATCCGGGTTCCAGTAAACGGTATTGCGGGAGTCGGGAATATTTTCCGGTACCAGGCCGGAAGAAATGTTTTGGGAACACGATTCAAGGAATTTGTAGTTGATAAATGTTCCTGAGGCAGGCAGGTCGATTCCGGCGAAATCATTCTTTCTCGACACAAAGCTGATGATCCCCCCGTAGGTGATATTTCCCTTGACATAGGGTGCATCCACAAGCTCTATCCTGTCCAGAGACTTTGGCGACAGTGCAAGTATTTTCTCCGCATCATTCACGGCCACCCAATCGATCAGTACCAGTGGATCGTAAATCGTCATCTCGATCCTGCTTGAAACAAACCTGAAAACCTTGTGCCCCTTGTTCTTTTTGATTCTTACGGCGCCGAGAAGTTCATTGAAATAATCCTCAATGGTCGGCAGGTCAATATAGGCGTCCATTACCAGGATATTTGTCGCTTTGCCATAGAATGGAATGTCATTTGGCGGACGAACAGGCTTGCTTGCTAAAGTATCATCCAGGAATGCTGAAGTGACCTTTTGATTGACGGCCATATGATAAGCTGCTTGCTTCTCTTCTTCCGTGAGATGAAATGCAGGCGCAGGAAGGCTTACGGGCCTGGAGCAAAAATCATTGTCGATATAGATTTCTGACGGGTTTTCAGGGATATCTTCGCCGCACAGGAAAATATCCCGGTTCCCTGAATAGCCGGGCAGGGAGAAATAAAATCGGCCGGCCGTATTTGTCCGGACAGCCATGATGTCTTTATCCCCGATGACGGAGAGATTCACCAGCCTGTTCGGAACAGGATTTCCCGTTTGGGTCTCCAGCAACCTGCCCGATATCGATATCCCCCGTGTTTCGGGATAATATTGAAGTTCATGTGAGATGGAGTCTCGTTTATTTGAGATGGAGTCTCCTTGAATTGAGATGGAGTCTCCTGGAAAAAAAGGAACCACGGAAAGACATAATTTCAAACCGGGCTCCTGCAACGCATTGCCTTCAACCTTGATTTTTATATTTTCACGGGCAGCATATCTTTCTTTATCAGTTGAAATTTTGTACTGCAGGCCGGAATGCCGCCTGGATTGTTCTTTGGCCGGAATATCGGACGTATGCCCGTTATCATTGCCTTCAAGCACTATGGTATTAAATGGATTGACAATCTTCAGCATGATATAATTATATTTATCCTGGCTGCCGTTTCTCATATAGCGGGTGTATGATTTCAGGTAGTAGATGCCGCTTATGGCCTCATCGGGGATGTGCAGACAGCCTTCTGACGATGATTTTTCGAAAGGGTATTTTCCTCCCGCTATCCGGGTGCCGGCAGGCGTGATCAGCTCGCAGTACAATATGCGGCTGAAATCCCCGCCGATATCATTCTTTGTATAAACCAAAGCTGAAATAGAAATATTTTCCCCGGAAATGTACATTTTACGGTCGGTACAAACCTGCACTCTTTCAACCGGATAGCCGCCGGTAGTGCCCTGTGATTTTAGCCCGGCTGAAATAATCAGCAGGAAAAGCATCAAAAGAAAATATGCTGAAAATTTCTTTTTCATCTTACGGCCAGAAATCAGGTTTAGTCAGCTTCCCACCCTGCAGGCGGCAGTCGACACATTCATTGCTCAATATCATGAGTGAGCCGCCATCATTGTAATAATAATAGACGGGATAATCCCATCTGTTATATCCTGCCCAGCCCGACATTGGAACCGGATGCTCCCAGCAAACATTAGAAAAATCGAGTTCCAGCCCTTCAATATCCTGGTAAAAATATCTTTTTGACGACTCTGATACGGCATAAAAATATCCGAGCACTTCTTTATCCGGATTGGTCAGGTTTTGCAGGTTTCCCTTTATGGCAAAGGGCTGTTTTTCATAGAGCCCCCCGGGATCGTTGCTGTTGGTCCGCATTTGCTCCCAGTAACTGAAGGAATTTTCGCTGAGGGTAAGCTGGGTGACCAGGATGCTGTAAAGGATCGCAAGCCTGGAGGAATGGCCGTCGACAAAATGCAGGGGGAACTGATGATAAGCATTCTGCGAAAGGGTCTTTGTCGACAGATCATAGACATTTCTCACCTCCTTATCGGCCCAGCAGACATTAGTCGAATAATCGGGCGGAATGAGCTGGTGGAATCTTCCGTCATAGTAATAGGTCTTGGGATGAGCAGTATGGTATTCCCAGGTTTCCCGGATCTCCCACTTGTAATTTTTACTATCGGATTCGGTGGCATTCAGGTCTACATAAAATTGCATGCCCCTGTTAAAGACATTGGGATCGGAGGTCGGGGCGTCTTCGATGATATAGTAAACGCTGTCCAGCAGGGGGCCGGGCATGAGCGTGTCGAAGGAGGATTCAATCTTATCTCCCTCCGGGGTATCGATGCTTATTTTGTAAGACGTGCCGGGGACCAGGAATTGCTGCCCGATCCAGGCCCGGTAGATTCCCTGTCCGTTATCCGGGAAGGGGAAAGTGTTTCCATTATTATCCATAACATTGACCGTACAGCCCGATAAAGGGACGTAGGTTGCATATTCCACGGGCGAGGACCTGGAAATATTTACCTCCTGCCATCCTTCCATATTGTTGATCCTGCCTGAAACGACAATCTTATTTGCCGCATTGCCCTCCAGGTTCGGGTTGTATGGCTTGATGCAGGTGGTCAGCAGCAAAAGGGCCAGTAATGGTATGATGTTCCTTAATCCGACGCATAATTTCCGAGTTTGAAAAGCCAGGTAATGGTAAAAACCGGCACGCCGATGACACTGTACTGGTAACTTCTGATCTGCCCGTTATCCAGTTTAAAGTAAACTGAATAAGGGTTCTCCCGGCCAGTAACATTATAAATGCTGAATATCGCCGAATTATGGATGAATTTGTTTTTTTTCAGGGTGCCCTCGATGGTGAGGGAAAGATCGACCCTGAAATAGTCGGGTATCCTGTATTCATTGCGTTTTGAATAATCAAGATAAGGTATATCGTTGATAAAGTAAACTGAAAGCGGGTAAGTCACCGGCCGGCCGGTCTGGTAGGTGACGACGCCGGAGGCAGTCACCCTGCGGCTGAAATGATAGTTGGCCACCATGTTCAGCACGTGGGGGATATCATAGTTCGCCGGATAGGCCAGCCCGCCGTTAATTTTTTCCCATGGCAGGTCGCCGTTTACCTGCACGATGGAACGGGAATAGGTATAGGCCAGCCAACCCTCCAGCCGGCCGCCGCTATGGCGCAGAAGGAATTCCAGCCCGTAAGCCTTTTGATTCCCCGGTAAAACGGTGGTTTCCACCAGCGGGTTGGAAAGGAAATCGGCGCCATCGACGAATTCAGGATAATTTAAGGTCTCCTTGTAATAGAATTCAAGGGAAGTTTCCCAGCCGGGCATTGGAAAAGTGCGGAACACCCCGGCAGAAACCTGGTTGCACCTGGCCGGGGAAAGGTAATAATCTGAAAGTATCCACTGGGCATTAGGCGCAAGGGCTATCGTGTTGTTAAGCAGGAAAAGGTTCTGGTGCATCTGGTTAAAGGCAATTTTAAGAGCGCCGTAAGGATCGGTACGGATATTAAAAGCGATGCGGATATCCGGCTCGTAGTACCATTTGATCGCCTTGCCGCTGCCATAATACAAAGTGTCGGCTATATAGCGCGAGTCTTTCGGCACCCCCGGCTTGTAAGTATAAACTGTTTTGGGGCCGAGAGGATTGAAAAGCGCCAGGCGGAACCCGGCAGTGATATTCAGCCAGGGCAATGCATCATATACGTCCGATATGTACACGGCGCTTTCCACTCCCTGCTCTTCGCCCAGCGCGACCGGCAATCGCAGCGAATTTACCCCGTAAGGCTTTACCGTCCCGCGGTCGAGCTTGTAAAATGTCACGCCCGCTCCATATTCCAGCGTGTTCTTTTCGTTAAGGCCATGAGTGAAGTCTGCGGTGAACCGGTAATCGCCAATCGCAAAATTTTGCTGGTATGCAGTCTGCTCCTCCTGCTGATCAGTGGTACTGAAGTCATACTTTGCAGCCGTCACCACAAATTCGCCCCTCACGGCGGTGCTGAAATTATGGCTGAAATTTAACGAAGCGCCGCTGTTGGAATATTTATACCTGTTGATGTCCGATAGCCGGAAATTATCCTGGCTGTAATAGCCGAAGACAAACAACTGGCTCTTTTTGAAATCATAATTCCATGATGCCGTAAAATCACTGAAGCCGGCCTTGCTGGTACTGATCACAGGATCATTGATCTGTTTCAGGATCCAGTCGGAATAGAGATACCTTCCGCTGACCAGGAAAGAGCTGGTATCTTTCTTGACAGGTCCTTCGACCAGCAGGCTGGCTGCAACCGGGCTGATCCCTCCACGCGCGCTGAAACGCTTGCGGTTTCCCTGGCGGGCAACGATATCGAAGACCGAACTGAGCCTGCCGCCGTATTGCGCCGGGATATGGCCTTTGTAAATGGAGAAATCCTGGATGATATCGGCATTGAAAGCGGGGAAAAAACCGAAAAGATGGGAAGTGTTATAAACCGGTATTTTATTGATGAAAAAGGCGTTCTGGTCATAATTGCCTCCGCGGACATTCAGGCCGGCCGAGCCTTCGCCTACGGTCACAATGCCGGGGAGCATCTCGGATATTTTCAGGATATCACGCTCGCCCATCATCGTAGGTATCTCCTTGATCGCCTTGGCGGAGATCTTTTCAAGCCCCGGATCGGCGAGACGGATGTTCATCTGCCGGTCGCCGTAAACCAGCACCTCTTTCATCTGGATGACAGCTTTCTGCATCTCGATGCTGAACTCGCCGTCCGACAGTATTTCCAGCTGGTACTTCTTTCTTTCCAGCCCCATGTAAGCAAAGACTGCCGTATAGGTACCGGGTTTCAGGACCATGGAAAGAAAACCTTTCTGGTCGGTTGTGGTTCCGTTCTTCAACTCGTCGATATACATGGTGGCGCCGATAACCGGCTCGCCGGTCTGGAGCTCCGTCACCCTGCCGCGGATGGTCACCATGGGTTTGGTTCCATTGGCCCCTTTTTTGCCTACCCGGATGACCTGGGCTACATCCGCCTTCCTCCCGACCAGGTATCTTTCCTCGCTTTGAGTAAGTGACTTTCCCGTCGTATCCTCAGAAACGGCCTTTGCCTGCGCTGATCCATAGTCAGGCAATTTCTGCAAGAGCTTTTCCCGGGGAAGAACGACCAGGCCGCCATTCCAGGCGGAGACCTCCAGGCCGGTTCCTTTTAAAGCCGTCTCAACCGCCGATCTGACGCTGACCCGGTCCGTATCGATCGTCACGGTAAGCCCTTTGACCCAGGATTCGCGATAATAAATTGCAGCCCCCGATTCCCGCCTGATGAACGTACAAAACTCTGAAAAAGGCATATTGCTGACATGACAGGCTATAATTGTATCAGGTGCTTCCGGGGTTACCTGAACAGGAGCGAAAAACAAGTGTATGAGCAGCAGAAAATTCGTCACCTGATTATAATTTACCGATATAATCGATTAGCTCTGTCATAGCCTCGTCGGAAGCCTTCTTCATAATGATCCTGTGATCCTTGATATAATTCCTGATTTCATCCTGGTGCACCGGGTCAAACAGCGATATAAAGCTGCGCTTGTTGCCATACGAGCGCAATTTATCATCGATAAGGACGTACTGGTACTTTTTGGGAGGGGAGAAGACAAAATTTGAGCCTCCCGTGGAATTATCCAGTTTCAGGTCTTTCCACCAATAGTAGAGAATGAACAAAGGCCCGTCGCCCAGGACCTGGTAAATCACCGGGGCTTTGTCAGGGCTGAGGCTTATGAATTTCCTGCCGTCAAGGCTGAAACTTTCCAGCCATGCCTTCGAGATTCCGATAATATTGGATGCCCCTGTTTCATCGGTATATTGCAGAAGGAGCTGCTGGTTGTAAATGTCATAATTCAGGGAGATGCCTTCATAACGTTTTCCCCTTATGATCACTTCCCCGGCGACAAAATCGGCTGAGGAGAGGTACTGGTTCCCTCCGGTTCCCCCGGGCAGGAAATAAGTATATTTTTCCCCGTTAAAAAGCAACTGATCCAGGCCGTAAACCCTGTCCATTTCCTGAAAAGCATCCTGTGAGACAAGTTTTCCTGAAAGAAAGAAAAGAATAATAAATAACCGCGGGCGCATTTTCTTTCTTTAATGTTTATGGGGTTCAACATGAATATTGACCATAGAAAATTTATCATATTCAAGTAACCTTTTTTCAAGCTTTTCGGAAATATTATGAGCCTCGACAAGCGAAAGGTCATTATTTACATGAATGGTGGCTTCAATTAGCAACTGCCCGCCTGACTGCCGGATCCTGATATCATGGGATTCGATGACTTCAGGAAAATTCCTGATGATTTCCCTTACATCGTCGGATTCTTTTTTCGGCGCCTTATCCAGGAGAGAATTAACAGCCTCCCTGCTCATAGTATAACATATATAAATGACAATTACGGCAACGATCAGGGCTGCCACTGAGTCTGCATAATAGAATATCCGCCAGTCTGTCCATTGATACACCTTCACACAAATCAAACCGGCAAGGACTACCGAGGAACTCCAGATATCCGTGGAAAAATGAAGGGCATCCGCCTCGAGTGCCTGGCTTTTATATTTCTTTGCGACTCTTTTTAATTTCGCCGAACGCCAGGCATCGACGACAATGGAAGTAATAACGACGACAAACCCGAAGATGGTCTGGAGCAGGTTCAATTCCAGGCCTTTGCCGCTGGAAATCCGGTTGATTGCTTCATAAATGATCCAGACGCAGGTGACCAGCAATAGCAGGGTTTCGATCAGCGCTGAAAAATTCTCAATTTTGCCATGGCCGTAATTGTGATCTTCATCTGAAGGTTTGCCGGACATCCTGACTGCAAATAATGTAATAACTGCTGCAACAAGGTCAAGGGCGGAGTGCAGGGCTTCTGAAAGGATACCGAGGCTGCCGGTGACGACGCCGATGATGAATTTAAAAAATGTCAGGAATACCGCAGCAAAAACGCTGACTAAGGCAACGCCTTTCTTCTCTTTATCTTTTTCCCCGGCCATAGGTTAATAATCGATTGTCAACGCGTAAAAGTAATCAAAAGAACCGGAATCCATCATTTTTATACTTATAATGAAACCGTATTTCCAATATTTATGGATCATTTGAAATTTATTCAGTTATTTGCATATACTAATCTTAATACATTAAAAATTATATTATGAAGAAATCATTTCTGAGAGCAGCACTTACCCTGGGCGGGATCATGCTTGCAGCTTTTGTTTTTTCTCAGGCGGCGGGCGACGCAATATTAGGAAAATGGCTGAACGAGGACAAGGATGCCCATATCCAGATCTACAAGGAAAACGGTAAATATTTCGGCAAGATCGTATGGCTGAAAGATCCTATCGATACTCTCACCGGGAAACCCAAGCTGGATGATGAAAACAGCGATGAAACCCTTCGGAACAGGCCTGTTATGGGACTTATCCTGCTCAAGGATTTTGTATACGACGGCGAAGGAGAATGGGAAGACGGGACCATTTATGATCCCAAGAACGGTAAGACGTACGACTGCTACATGAATTTAGGCGAAGATAAATCCTTGAAAATAAGGGGATATATTGGCATTTCGTGGATTGGAAGAAATACTTACTGGATCAGGGTGGAGTAAGTTACTGGTTCCTGGTCCTTGGGTCCTGGCCTGGTTCCTGTGGTTCCTGGTCATTGGTTCCTGGTGTTCCTGGTCCTTGGTTACTGGTTATTGGTTATTGGTTATTGGTTAGTGGTCATTGCTGGCTGCTGACTGCTGACTAACGACTAACGACTAACGATCTCACTTCATCGTCCTCCTTCGTATCTCACCCAGCACATTCAACGGGGTGTCGGTGATAGCCATATTCGCAAGCCAGGCCGGGATATCCCCGGCAGGATCGGCAAAACCTTCCATGGTGATATGCACATGGCCGTTTGCTGCAGGAACGATAATCCATTTTTGCCAGTAATCAACAATCCTGACCAGGTGCGGATCCCTGGGAACTGCATCCGGGGCTGAAATGGCCGAAAATATCCTGCAGCCGGTATTTGGATCATCAGATATGGTGGCCTCCACGCACAGATCCCTGTCTGTAAAAGGCCAGGGGACGGAGTAAATGACATAATACCGTATAATATTTTCCTTTTTCTTTTGCCAGGATCCTGGTCTCACGGATGTCCTCATCCCATTTATCACAAGTTTCCACATCTTCAATAAGATTGCATACTTCTTTAAAATCCGCCCTGAGCTCAACTTCGCCTTTGAATGATTTATAATGGCTGTTCCCTTCGTGGCGGGTATAAATGGAAATACCATCCCTTTCTTTGCTGAATTCCCAGTCCTGGGCATGAATTCCTCCGTAAAATGCCGTAAATATTAGTAAGATTAGATGCCTGTTCAAAATAACCATTGTTTTATAGAGGTCTGTAATTTTTTTATTTTTCGATCTGTTGGCAAGCATTCTGATTAAGTGGGAATTTTGCAAGTTTATCACAAAATTATATAACTGTGCCGTAGTATCAAAGTAATAATATTGATGCATAAATGGCTGAATGGCCATTTTTTCTTGGCGCTGTTCAAAATAATGTTCTATCGATCAGACATTCAATTATATATAAGCATTTTGATTATATTTAAGCAGCAGATCATAAACTATTAAATATCATAAAATGAAAAAATTCACGCATTATTTCTTCGGGTTTACGAATACAGGCCTGGCGTATACAAAACCATTATTTTTTGCGGTGGGTTTGTTTTTATCGGTTGTTACATTTATTCCGGTATCAGCCGCGGACATTACTTCAAACGCCTCAGGTAACTGGAGCGCACCGGGAACCTGGGTCGGCGGCATAGTGCCCGGCGCAGGCGACAACGTGACGATCGCCACCGGCCATACTGTCACGATGGATGCGAATGCAGCAATTGCAAACCTTACCATCACCGGGACCTTGCAGTTTACCAGCACCACGACAGCCTGTACATTGACATTCGATGTCAGCAGTGTCATCACAGTGAACGGGACCCTGAACCTGGGGAAACTGGGTGTGATCCAGACGGGATCATCCGGGACGACCACCGTAACCATGGGGTCCTCAGGAAACCTGCAGACCTCGAATGTTAACGGGCTCGGCCCGGCCACAGGAACCTCCCTGCAGACGCAGGGGACGGGAGTTTTCGATCTGACCAGTCTGAGCACTACGGGGACCGTCACTTACGCAGGTGTGAGTAGTTTGTCTTTTACTATCACCGACAGGAACTACAATAATCTGGTAATAAACGGGACGGGCAATTTCACCTGGACAATGGGATCTGACGCGACGGTGAAGGGTAATTTCGGCCAGAGCTCAACGACGCTGACCATGGTTGGGACACAGAACCTGTTCGTAGGCGGGAGCTTCGCAGGGAGTTCCGGATTATCTATGGGGAATGTTACGGTTGTTTTCAACGGCACCGTCTTACAATACCTCCAGCCTCCCTTCCTGAGTTCAATGACGATGGGCAATGTCGTAATCGCATGTGGCGCCGGGGGTCAGGTCAAGCTTAACGGATCCTCATCGAGCGTAATAATAGGAGGTACACTCACAGTGAATTCCGGGGCGCTCACTGCGTTTTCGGGAGCGACCATGTCCATCAGGGGCAACTTCACCAACAACACCTCGGTGATCTGGGCCAATGGCTATGCCTGGTCCTTCGGGGGAGACTTCATCAATAACGGAACCTTCAACCCGGCGAATACGACCACGACGCTGAACGGAACAACACCACAGAACATCGGTGGGACGACGAGCACGAAATTTACGGGCCTGACCATTAACAACCCTGCAGGCGTGACAGTTGTGAATAATGATACCGTGAGTGGTTCGCTAACCTTACAGAACGGTGTATTCACGCTGACAGGTACACTGACGCTGGCAAATGCAACTACAATAACCCGATATGGCACGGGCAGCATCTCCGGGACACCCGTGTTCGGGACGACTTCGAGCGTGGTATATTATAACACCCCCTCATCTGCGAATATTACTATCGGGCCTGAGATACCTGTCAGTACAACAGTTCTGACCAACCTGACTGTCCAGGGAATGAATGTCACGCTCAACCGGAATATCACAGTGAACGGGACACTATCCATACCGGGTGGCTGGACGCCCACGTCGACGCTGAATGCATCAACGTACAATATAGATATGAAGGGTGCTTCCTGGTCGAACGGGGTCGGGCTTGCGGGGTTTGTGCCGGGCAGCGGGACGGTCTCGTTCAATGGTGTGGCGGGCAGCACCATCACGGGAGCGACAAATTTCAATAATCTTACAGTAGCTTTTTCACCGGCATCGAACACCCTGACTCTCTCTGCGGGGCCTACCGTCAACGGCGCCTTCACCATCACTTCCGGGATATGTGGCGCTCGGAGCGCAGACGCTCACGGCCAAGGGGGACTTTATCAATAATTCCAGTGCCACTCGCACTTAACAGCGGAACTCGGCACAGTGAACTTTAACGGCGCGGTTCCCCAGAACCTCGGGGGAACTTTCTCTACAACATTTTACAAGCTGACAATGAATAATCCGGCGGGGCTTACCCTGGGAAATAATGAATCTCTGACAAATATGCTTACTCTTACCAGTGGAAATATCACAACCGGTGCGAATACACTCTCCATGACAAGCGCCGGAAGCGTATCACGTACCAGCGGTCATATAGTCGGTAACTTCAACAAGGCATTCCTCACCGGAAGCAATGTCAGCAAGAACTTTGAAATCGGTTCAGGGGCAGATTACGCCCCGGTCAGCGTGACATTTGCCGGCATCACTACCGCCGGATCGCTTACAGCGACAACGGCCGGATCAGAACATCCGAACATTGGTACCTCCGGCATCGATGCCACAAAAGACATCAACCGTTATTATACCCTGACGAACAGCGGAATTGTGTTCACGACTTATTCCCCGACTTTTACCTGGGTACCGGCGGATGTCGACGCAGGCGCTGACTATACGAAATTTGAATCGCGTAATTATAACGGGGCGACCTGGTCGATCGACCCGGCAGGCATCCGCACTGCCACCAGCTTACAATCGACTGGAATGACCACTTTCGGCGACTTCGCTATCGGCCAGATCATCCCGGTGACCCCTGCTGCGCCTGTGCTGGTTACGCCTGCCAATGGCGCCATAAACCAGCTTATAACACCGACCCTGACATGGAATGTGGTTTATGGGGCAGATACTTATAATATCGATGTTGCCACGGATGGGGGCTTCACAAACATTGTAGCAACCACGACAGGTATCGCCGGCACATCCTGGACAGTTTCCCCGACGCTAAACAACAGCACTTTGTACTACTGGCGGGTCAGTGCAACAAACCTGGCAGGTACGGGCCCATGGGCGTCGACATTCAGTTTTACTACTATTATTGCAGTGCCTCCGGCGCCGATCCTGGCAACACCGGCTGATGTTTCAACCGGCGTGGCGCTCCTGCCTGCTTTCACCTGGGGTGCCGCAACAGGTGCGGATACTTATAGAATACAGGTGGCGAACGATCTGGCATTTACCTCCATAGTGATTGATGTGCCGGGGATCATACCTGCTTCCTATACCGCCGTCCTTTATCTTGCCCCGAACTCCACTTATTACTGGAGGGTGAACGGCACTAACATCAATGGAACAAGCCCATGGTCAGTGCCATTCTCATTCACGACGCTGGTATCAGCCCCGGGAATCCCGGCTCTCATCGCACCGGCTAATACTTCGACGAATATTACCGTACTGCCGACTTTTACCTGGAATACAGTTCTCGGGGCAACCGGATACAATATCCAGGTTGCGACAGATAACCTGTTTTCGAATATTGTCGTAGATCAAACCGGAATTTTGACCGGATCCTATACCATTACTACCCCACTGGCATCGAACCAGACGCATTACTGGCGGGTGTCTGCATATAACGGTACCGGTACGGGCGACTGGACTACACCCTGGAGCTTTACAACCAGGACGCCCGGGGCCATCACAAGCCTTAAAACCGGGAATTGGAGTGATGTTACGGTCTGGAACAGCGGCTATGTTCCGGGTTTTGGCGACAACGTGACGATCGCCACCGGCCATACTGTCACGATGGATGCGAATGCATACATGGGGAATCTCACGGTCACCGGGACCTTGCAGTTTACCAGCACCACGACAGCCTGTACATTGACATTCGATGTCAGCAGTGCCATCACAGTGAACGGGACCCTGAACCTGGGGAAGCTGGGTGTGATCCAGACGGGATCATCCGGGACGACCACCGTGACCATGGGGTCCTCAGGAAACCTCCAGACCTCGAATGTTAACGGGCTCGGCCCGGCCACAGGAACCTCCCTGCAGACGCAGGGGACGGGAGTTTTCGATCTGACCGGTCTGAGCGCCAGCGGGACCGTCACTTACGCAGGTGTGAGTAGTTTGTCTTTTACTATCACCGACAGGAACTACAATAATCTGATAATAAACGGGACGGGCAATTTCACCTGGACAATGGGATCTGACGCGACGGTGAAGGGTAATTTCGGCCAGAGCTCAACGACGCTGACCATGGTTGGGACACAAAACCTGTTCGTAGGCGGGAGCTTCGCAGGGAGTTCCGGATTATCTATGGGGAATGTTACGGTTGTTTTCAACGGCACCGTCTTACAATACCTCCAGCCTCCCTTCCTGAGTTCGATGACGATGGGCAATGTCGTAATCGCTTGTGGCGCCGGGGGTCAGGTCAAGCTTAACGGATCCTCATCGAGCGTAATAATAGGAGGTACACTCACAGTGAATTCCGGGGCGCTTACTGCGTTTTCGGGAGCGACCATGTCTATCAGGGGCAACTTCACCAACAACACCTCGGTGATCTGGGCCAATGGCTATGCCTGGTCCTTCGGGGGAGACTTCATCAATAACGGAACCTTCAACCCGGTGAATACGACCACGACGCTGAACGGAACAACACCACAGAACATCGGTGGGACGACGAGCACGAAATTTACGGGACTGACCATTAACAATCCTTCAGGCGTGACAGTTGTGAATAATGATACCGTGAGTGGTTCGCTAACCTTACAGAACGGTGTATTCACGCTGACAGGTACCCTGACGCTGGCAAATGCAACAACAATAACCCGATACGGCACGGGCAGCTTCTCGGGGACACCCGTGTTCGGGACGACTTCGAGCGTGGTATATTATAACACCCCCTCATCTGCGAATATTACTATCGGGCCTGAGATACCTGTCAGTACAACAGTTCTGACCAACCTGACTGTCCAGGGAATGAATGTCACGCTCAACCGGAATATCACAGTGAACGGGACACTATCCATACCTGGTGGCTGGACGCCCACGTCGACGCTGAATGCATCAACGTACAATATAGATATGAAGGGTGCTTCCTGGTCGAACGGGGTCGGGCTTGCGGGGTTTGTGCCGGGCAGCGGGACGGTCTCGTTCAATGGTGTGGCGGGCAGCGCCATCACGGGAGCGACAAATTTCAATAATCTTACAGTAGCTTTTTCACCGGCATCGAACACCCTGACTCTCTCTGCGGGGCCAACCGTCAACGGCGCCTTCACCATCACTTCCGGGATAGTGGCGCTCGGAGCGCAGACGCTCACGGCCAAAGGGGACTTTATCAATAATTCCAGCGCCACCGCGCTTACCAGCACTTCCGGCACAGTGAACTTTAACGGCACGGTTCCCCAGAACCTCGGGGGAAGCTTCTCTACGAACTTTGTCAATCTTACTATTTCCAATACAACTGCTCCGGTATCGATCGCCACGAACATTATTGTGACCGGGACCCTCAACATTGCCGCTAATGCCATACTGGTCCCGGCAGCTGCGGTTGTTATCAATCCTGTCACCGTTGCCGGAACGATCACCGGCTCGGGAATCGCGCAGGTGACCAGGACTGCTGCAACTGCGGATTTCTCCAGCCAGTACAGGTTCACGACCAACGCCCTGACCAACCTTACCACAGAGTATGCGGGTTCATCAGCTCAGACCATATCTGCACTCACTTACGGCAGCCTGAAAATCAGCAACCTGGCCGGGGCAACGCCGGCGGGCAATATTGTCGTCGGGGGCAACTTCACGGATAACGGGCTTTTCAATGCGTCCACCTTCGGAGTGACATTCTCGGGGACCGCAGTTCAGAATATCCTGGGGACGTCTTCCCCGGCGTTCACCAACATGACGGTAAATAAATCTGCGGGAAGCCTTACAATGGGTGTAAATGCTACCGTGACAGGCCTTCTGACCCTGACAACAGGAAACATAACCACCGGCCCCGACACCCTCACCATAACATCTGCCGGAAACGTTTCCCGGACCTCCGGGTTTATCGACGGCAACCTTCGCAAATATGCTGGTACGGGCGCCGGGATTGTCCTGACATTCGAGATCGGGACCGTGACGGCTTATACACCGGCTGTGGTTACATTCGCGAATGTCAGCACTGCAGGGTATCTTACCGGATCGACTACCGCCGGCGATCACCCCAATGTTATCGGATCGGGGATCGATCCCACTAAATGCGTCAACCGCTACTGGACTTTGACAAATAATGGCGTTGTATTTGATACATATGACGCCGTTTTCAGTTTCGCAACCGGTGATATCGATGCCGGGGCAAACACTGCTAATTTCGTCATAGATAAGTACAATTCCCCTGTCTGGTCTTCCACGAACACGGGAATATGCACATCGACCAGCACGCAGGCGCTTGCTGTAAATTCCTTCAGCGATTTCCAGGTAGGGGAACGCGGCTGCTTCGCGGCAACGGCGGCCTTCATCGCAAACAACCTGAACCCGGCCCCTAATACCGATGTGCTTTTTACCGATCAGAGCACAGGTGTGCCAATTTCCTGGAACTGGAGTTTCAGCCCGGCTGCAGTGGTATTTGTCAACGGAACTACCGCAAATTCGCAGAATCCGCAGGTGCAATTTCAGACCGGCGGCTCCTATTCAGTGACCCTGACCGTGAATAGCCCGTTCTGTCCGAATACCCTTACTGTTAGCAATTATATTTATGCAGGATACTCCGGGTTGTGGGTAGGGAATGTCTCGGCTGACTGGTCAGATCCGCTGAACTGGGATAATCACCTGGCGCCGGCCACCCTTACGGATATTACCATTCCGGCAACTGCCGCCAACTGGCCGGTATTTACCGGAAATATGGCGGTAGGGATTAACTGTAACAGCCTTACGCTGACGAATTCGACAAGCCAGCTCACGGTTACCGGCAATATGGATGTAATGCCCGGTTTCCAGGTCAATAATTCAGGTACTGTCATCGTGCAGGGGCTCCATTAATCAGAGAGCATTTCCAGCCTTTTCTTCGCATCCTTTACCTCTTTGAGGGAAGGATCTGCATCTTTCCACAATTCCAGGAACTTCCCGAATTGCACAGCGGCTTCCGTTTTCATTCCCTTATCCTCGTAAAGGAGGCCAAGATAATAATGATAACGGGGATTGATCAGCCGACGGTCGGGTGTGGAGGGATCGAAGGTGAGCAGGCGCTTATATTCTGCGATGGCCTTATCCGTCCGGCCGGCACGGATATAAGCCTCCGCAAGGCTGTTGTTCATGAAAGGCACGTTATAAATAAGGATCCCCGGGAAACTATATACCGGGAGGAATTGCAATTTAAAAGGAGAGATACTGTCAAGCTGTGAAGATTTAGCCGATGCTATCGTGATCTCCTTTAACAGGTAATTGTAATTAAAATCAGTATTAAGGTCGGCAGACAGGGTCCTGGTCATTTCCAGGTCGATCCTGGCGGAATCCATTTGATTCAGTTTAATATGGCATATTCCCCTGAGAAAATAATATCCGCTTGAATCAGCTTTAGGTCCGAAAGACGGATCGTTCAGGGCGTCAAACAAATAGGAGGAATTTTCGCTAAGCGCCACGGCATAATTGCCCAGATCAAAAGAGATGTAGGATTTCAGCCAGTGGATACCCATTTTTAGGGTCGGATCTGTATTTTTCTCTGCAAAAGCAGCCAGCTCATCCTGGGTTTGCCTTGATTGTTCCAGCTTCCCATAGTAATAATCCACGAAAGCGTCACACCAGATCATAAGCCTTCTTATGTTCTCATTCGGGACCGCTTCCAGCGTTTTTCCCATCCATAGCTTCACCTGCGGATAATCCTCTTTCATGCCGTAGATATAAGCTATTTTAGTAGCAGACATGTAAAAGCCCGGCTTTAATTCCAGGGCATGCTTATAATTTTCCAGGGCTTCATCCAGTTTGCCCATCCTCCAGAACAGGTCGCCCATCGAATCGAACGGGTTGGCGTCATTGGGATATATTGACGCATATTTTTTCAGGTATTCCAGCGCTTTGGTAAAATCCCCGGAGTTAAAATACAGGTAGGCAAGCTGGTTAATGGCTTCTCCATAGTTGGGGTCCAGTTCAAGAGCCTTGAGGAACTGATCGGTCGCTTCCTTCTGATGGCCATTGTCCCTGTACCAGATACCAAGGGAATAGAACACTCTTTTCTCCTGTGGCGCTTTTACGGCAAGCTGAAGAAGAAGATCAAGCTGCTGCTGCGGATCATTCAGGATGATGCCTGCGTAAGCGGCTTTGATGGTAAGCTTTTCGGTTTCCGTCGCCCTGTCGGAAGTCCTGTAAGCTTTTTCCAGCTCCTCGGTTTGTTTTTCCCTTATCCCGAGAGATGAATAAGCATGTGAAAGATACAGATGAGCTATGGAAAAACCCGGATCGGTCTTAACGGCTTTTTCCAGGAACTGCCTGGCGTCGTCAAAATACATTTTATCATATGCTTCCCTGCCTTTTAAAAAGTAATCATAGGCCCCAAGTGAATTGGTCGAAACATCGAGTATCTTCATGGTGGCAGTCTCGACTTTCCGGTTGGAAATGCCCACGCTGCGCGAGATGTCCTTGCTCAGCTCGTCGATCTGCGAATCCAGTATGCTGCTCAGCCCGTTCCCCCTGGTGGTGAAACTGGTGATGATCCTTTTCGACTGCACATCAAGGACCTTGACATCGGTCATGAATACGTCCCCGGCCTTGACAAAGCTTCCGAGCACGATAAAGGGAAAACTTTCCCTCCGGCATATATCGAAACCCATATTGGCATCAATGAAATTGACGTTTTTCTGGCCGGATTGCTCCATCACATCCTGCATCCTTTCCCACGACATCGTCTGGAAAAGGCCGGATTGCTCGAGGTTTGTGATGATCAGGTTCGGGATGGCTTTCTGGAGGTAATCCAGGTTCTTGTCGCCGGTCTGGTTCTCAAAGCTGATCACGGCGATAGGCACGTAGGGCTGTTCCCCGCTTTTTCCCGGCCAGAAATTAGTGACAAGGAAATAAACCGCGATCCCGGTCAGAATGACGGCCGCGGCTATCAAAACCTGTTTAAGGCCCAGGCCTGCACGTTCCTTCCTGAGCAGGCCATGCGGGGGCGCAGGCATAAGTTCTTTATCACGGGCCGACTCTTCGGGCAACAGGAGCGAGGGTGCTGAAATGTGATAGATCTTGACCGGCTGGTCGATGTTCTTAAGGTGCTTTTCGCCTATATAACCAACTGAAATATCGGATTTATTCCGGATATCGTCATAGACTTTTTCAGAGAAGAATATAGCGCCCGGATCGCAGAGCATTTGTATCCGCGAAGCGATATTGACCCCGTCGCCGTAAATATCCTGGTCGGAAATAATGATATCGCCGATATGGATGCCGATGCGCAGCTTCATGAAAGGATCCTCCCTCAGCTTGTTCTGGATGTCGACGGCACAGCTTACGGCGTCCCAGGAACTCTGAAAGATGGATAAAGTCCCGTCGCCCATCTCCTTGACCAGCTCGCCGTTGAACCGGCCGAGTGCCGATCTCATGATTTCGTGGTTCTTTTCCAGTATCTGAAGGGCAAGTTTTTCATCCTTCGACATTAAGCCCGAATAGCCGACGATGTCGGTAAACATGATAGCCGCAAGCTTGCGCATGACAGTGAAAATTGGGATTGAAAACTTCTTTTCAAAGGTAGAGAAAAATTGACATTCGCAATAATAAAGTCCATCCCCCTCGCAAAATATCTTTATTATCATTATATTTGGCTGTTCAAGGTAATGATGGCTTCTCCCTGCCATCCGGGCTCGATTAACTAAAACCAGAAGCATGATGAAAAAGCTGATTGCTATTATGACCGGGACTCTTTTGTCGCTCACGGGCCTTTCACAGTCCTGCCTGCCGGAAGGCATAACGTTCTCCGCCCAGTCCCAGATCGACAGTTTCCAGGTAAATTATCCCGGCTGTTCAAGAATTGAAGGAGATGTTAAAATATCCGGCAACAATATCGATAATTTGAATGGATTGAATTCACTGACTTCCATCGGAGGGAACCTGCTGATCACCGAAAATGACCAGTTGCAAAGTTTTACCGGACTGAATAATATTCAATCAATCGATGGCAATGTGGAGCTGTCTATCCTCGACAACATTACCAGTTATTCCGGCCTGTACGGATTGAAGAGGATCGGGGGCGATTTAAGCCTGCAATCAAATTTTGTAGTTCAATCATTTGAAGGTTTTCATGACCTTGATTCCATTGGAGGCAGCCTTTGGATCCGGGGCGGATATGTCCTCAGACATTTGACGGGATTTGATAACCTGTCTTATATCGGTAAAGACATGAAAATAGAATACATCGGCATTACTGACCTTACCGGGATCGAAACGCTGCAGGAAATAGGCGGTACATTATGGATCAAATATGACTATTATCTGGAGGATTTAACGGGCATTGAAAATCTGACCATAATCGGTGGCAGCCTCTACATAGATGAAAACGAAGTGCTGACAAACCTGAATGGCCTGGCCAATCTCACGTACGTCGGCGGATACCTGAGAATATATAACAATGGTTCATTGATCAGCCTGGAGCCTTTACAAAAGGTGAACCATATTGGCGAGGATCTCTGGATTTATAATAATAATGCCTTAACGAGCCTGGCTGATTTTGACTCGCTGGCCTTTCTCGGCACTGACCTGAAAATCTCCAATAATGCATCATTGACACACCCTGGCCGGTTTTTAGGAGTTCCGGTTATCAAGGGTGATCTTCTGATCAATTCCAATCCAATGATGGTGGAATTACCCGGCCTTGACAGCATCATAACCATCGAGGGAAACATGGAAATCAAGGGAAATACTCTTTTAAGCAGTCTGTCAGGATTGGATGGCCTGGAACGGATCGGCGGCAATGTGCTCATAAACCAGGATCCATCGCTTTCCAGCCTGGAGGCCTTAAAGAACCTGAACACCGTCGGAGGGGATCTGACGATTTCATCCGACTCATCTTTAACCGGCCTGAATGATCTGGAGAGCCTGACATCAGTTGTCGGGGATCTGCTCGTGGTAGATAATGATGGATTGAATGATTTGAGAGGCCTGGATAATATTTCAGCCGGTTCGATAAAGGATCTGCGGATCTTTGGAAATGAAAGATTATCCGGATGTAACGTCAAAAGCATATGTGATTACCTGAAAAGTCAGGATGCGACAGTCGAGATCCATGACAATGCAACCGGCTGTGATAGCCGGGAGGCAGTTGAAGCCGCCTGCGGATTTGGCATTGATGAGTCAGGGACCGGCGGCCGGCGGCCGGCAGTCCGGATTTATCCAAATCCATCATCCAATGTCATGACTATTGAATTACTTACATATAAACCCGCAAAAAATACAGTTCTGACTATCTGTAACATGAACGGCCAGGTTTTATCATCATATCAGATATCTGACAAACAAACGTTGCTGGATGTATCGGAATTGCCGCAGGGAGTGTATTTTGTCAAAGTGACGGATGACAGGATTGTAATGGTGGGGAAATTATTGAAGCAGTAATGTTCCGCTTAAATGTGGGAATCATGCAATTTTTATCCATAAAAGTGTAAAGTTTTTGCGGCGTGCATGTTTTACCTTCGAATATTTTTATAGAGATACTATGACCAGGCCAATAAAATCTCTGATCATTGTTGCCGGCTCCATCATAATCATTGTTGTGGTCCTGGTATTAATTATTTCACCTGTTACAAAATACTATATCCGGAAGAATGATGAGAAATTAACAGGGCGGAAAATTACAATGGACAAGGTTTCCGTTAACCTGTTCACCGGAAATGTCCATATAAGTAATCTCAAAGTTTATGAATATAAGAGCGACAGCGTTTTTATTTCGGTGGCCGAGATAACCGCAAAATTGAATTTATGGAAATTGCTCAGCAGAACGCTGAAAATAAGTACCATTACTTTTAACCAGCCAACAGTAAAAATAATTAAAAGAAAAAACGATTTCAATTTTAATGACTTCCAGAAAAGTTTCCGATTAAGAGATTCAATCGCAGGACCTCCACTTAAAACAAAAAAACCATTTCATTTCTATTTTCTCAGTGTGAAAATTGAAGAAGGTCACTTTTACTTTGTGGATGAAGTAGTCCCGGTACATTTCTCTATAAAAAATGTTGATATAGAAAGTACGAATGGCTGGCGCTGGGACAAAGATACCATCTCCGCAAATGTTTCTTTTCTTTCAGAACCCGGAACCGGTGGCATGAAAGGAATTTACGGAATGAATTTAAAATCGCTGAAATACACAATGGATGTCGTAGTTAATACTTTTGACCTGAATGTGATAGAACAATACCTGCGTCCGATTGTCAATTTCGGATCCTTCAGGGCCAATTTCGACGCCGATATAAAGACGACCGGAAGCTTCAAAGAAGCACAAGATATAAATATTGAAGGTAAATTAGCAATTAATGATTTACACACTGGGAAAGATCCTGCAGAAGATTATGCCTCATTCAGGAAGATGTTATTTGTAATGGAAAATGTGAATCCCAAACAAAAGATATACTACTTTGATTCTGTTTTGCTCTTCCAGCCATATTTCATGTATGAACGATTCTACAAAAATTCAGATAACATTCAAAAAATGTTTGGCCCGTCTGCAAGCAAAGCGTCAGCGGTCCTATCAGACGAATCAGAGTTCAACCTTATTTTTTCCATTGGGAGGTACATAAAAAAACTTGGACAGGACTTTCTTTGGAGTGATTTTGATATTAACCGCCTCGCCATATATAATGGTGCCGCGAAATTCGAAGACTATTCATTAAGTGAAAAATTCACCTTAGAAATAAATCCGCTCACTATTATTTCAGATTCCGTTGATAAAAAGCTGAACAGGGTAAAAGCCACTTTAGAATCCGGGATCAAGCCATACGGTGATCTTTCGGTATTCCTCAGCATAAATCCCAAAGACACGGGAGATTTTGATCTGACATATCATTTTCGCAATGTGCCGGTTTCTATCTTTAACCCTTACCTCATAACTTATACGTCATTCCCGCTGGACAGGGGAACCCTCGAATTAAAAGGCAACTGGGCTGTAAGAAACAGTGAGATACAAAGCATGAATCACCTGGTCATTGTCGACCCTCGTTTGACCAACAGAATAAAAAACGAAAATGACAAATGGCTTCCGATGCCACTGATCATGAGTCTTATCCGTGAGCCCGGCAACATGATTGATTATGAAATGCCGATAACAGGAAATTTAAAGGATCCGAAACTTCATATAAGTGATGTCATATTTAGTCTGATCGGAAATATTTTTATAAAACCTGTAACGGCCCCGTTCCGCTTCAAGGTTAAAAATGCGGGAAATGAAATAGAGAAATCACTCAGCCTGAAATGGAATATGCGGCAAGGCTTTCCATTGCCTCACCAGGAAAAATTCATCAAAGAAATGGCTGATTTCCTGGCTAAAAACCCGGAGGCTGTTATAAAAGTATCTCCCATACAATACGAATTAAAAGAAAAAGAATACATCCTGTTCTTTGAAGCTAAGAAGGCCTTTTATATGATGAACCACCATATAAATGACCAATCTTTCAGCAAGGAGGATTCATTGAAGGTCGATGAAATGTCGATAAGGGATTCCTTATTTGTCGGTTATATAAACAGGCAGGTGAAAGATTCGATGCTGTTTACCTTACAGGAGCAATGCGCAGTGCTTATCGATTCGGTCATCGTCAATACGGAATTTGAACGTTTGACTAAAGAGAGAAAGACCGCTTTCATGAGTTACTTTAAGGAAGGGGGATTCAGGAAAAAGAGTCATATTTTCAGCCGGCGAAAACACAATCCCTTACAATGGTTTTTCATATTACAAAATACGATACAAAGGCGAAATCCCGCCATCTTTAATCAAGGCATTCGGTGAAATGAATGACCGGAACGACGAAGCGCCCAGGAATAAATATATACAGGACCGCAAGAAAATCGGGGGTTTACAGTAAAATATGTAAATAACGTATGCTGTAAAGAAGAGGCTGTTTCAAAAGACAAGAATTTGTTCAAATTGACACTTCGTGGTTCTTCGTGTCTTCTTCGTGGACCTCTGTGTAACAAATACTTATTAATTACACGAAGTTCCACGAAGGCTGCACGAAGTTCCACGAAGGACTTTTGAGACGGCTTCTTAAAACCCCGGCGCATTATACGGATGAGGCCTCAATTTTTTGTCGATGCAATTGAACTGCCAGGCGAGAGAAACTTCATGGGCGCCGCCGGTCTTGCTTTTCAGCTTCGACAGGGTGAGATCGTAGCTATAGCCGACTTTTAGGTTCTGATAGTTTATCCCGACCAGCATGATAAATGCGTCGGCGTTTTCGAAGTTATGCCGGAACCAGGTACCAAGGACAACCGGCAGGCGGACGATATAAAGACCGGCGTTGAGCTGGTGGAAATTGCCCTGCTGCTGGTAAAGGATATTGGGGGCGAGGTAGAATTCCGGTTCCAGTCCCGATTTATCTTTTTCAAGGTTTATATTGAACCCGAAGTGCCCGGTGAACTTCATCGGCAGCTTGTTTTCATTGCTGACATAAAAGGCCATATTGGGTTCCGTCAGGTGATGCACGGCAACGCCGCCGTACATGATGCCTTTGTAGCCGAAGATGACGCCGGCGTCGAAGTCGGCGAAAATGACCGAGGTGTAATCGGGAGGAGTCTCAAAGGTGGGCAGGATGAAGCCCTGTTGCGGGTCGATCTGGTCGCCGAACTGCAGCAGGTTCCAGTCGAGGGATTTTTGATAGAATGTTCCCTGGATAGCCATATTGAAATAGAGGTTCTCGGAAGCCCTCAGCCTGTATGCATACATAAAAGATACCTGGGTGCTTTTCAGGATGCCTTCGCCCGCGTTGTCGACACTTGTCAGGACGCCGATACCGCCGTGCAGCTTTTCAAAATACTGGTCATATGAGGCGCAGTAAGTAACAAAGTTTTCATTCAGACCGGGCCACTGGTTACGGTAATTGGTCACTACGCGGGGGCATGTTTCGGATCCTGCAAAGGCCGGGTTCAGGTACAGCGGGTTGGCATAGAACTGGGAAAACTCAGCATCCTGGGGTTTTGCCGTAATGCTGAATAAAGTAACTGCGCACAGCACATATAGTGATCTGAAAAACATGACCTGGCCTTAAATCGACCATAAATTTATAAAATAAATTTTTTATTTCAAAATATAATTTTGAATCATCAGCTGTTCAATATCAGTAAATTACCGGTGGGCGCGCATTACAGGAATAGTTTTTTTATTGGACGGAATGAATATTTTTTACATTTTTTTAACAAAAGTTGCATATTTATTAACAATATTATATATTTGCAAAGCCAAGTGGTCTAAACCTAAAATCATGAAAAAACTGTTACCCCCCGGTCTCATATTTTTTCACGCCATATACGGAATCCGTCCGGTTAAAGTCGATATTTCGCCAATCGGCTGATTGTTGATTTGAGAATGTCGTATGAAAAGGATCTCCGTCATATGGGTTTTTGTGTCTCTTAGCGTTTGCGCTTACGGGACGTTTATTACACGCTATATTAATGTGTTGAAGACTTAACTTTTACTGTCAATAACAGTATAAGTTATAAAGATATTTGGTTGCTTTTGGTATGAAAAATTTTAATGAAAAACGGGCGCTGACTGCGGCCCTTTCCGGCTTATGGAAAAGGGCACAGGCAGATTTCGCAGTTCGCAGTTCGCAGTTCGCAGTTCGCAGTTCGCAGTTCGCAGTTCGCAGCAAAACATTCATCATTCAACATTCAACATTCAACATTCAACATTCAACATTCAACATTCAACATTCAATATTAATCCTGCCTCTCTCTCCAGATCATACATTCCCTTCTAATATATTATACTCCCCAATTCTTAACCAATTCAGATGGCCTATGGAAAAACCATAACGCCCCCCTCCATATTGCCCCATTGCGGGTACATGATCTCCCCCGGACCCGCACCTTCCCTCCGAACTTCGTTATATAAAAGGAGGTTGAATCATATTTTTATTGTCTCTGATCAATCGCATTTTTTCCTTCCTTCCTTTAAAGCAACCAGCAGAAAATCAGAGATTTGGATTATTGAGAAAGGCTATCCTGACCGGGTTTATTTTATTGCTGACTGCATCATTAGTTCAGGCTCAGACAACCTATTATTCCAAGGCAAGTGCTGCATGGAATCTTGCTTCAACCTGGTCGACTGTCGGATGCGGTAATTCTGCTAACACAGGTACTTATCCTGTTGCAGGGGATATTGTTAATATATGTTCTGGACATAATGTTACTGTTGTAAGGTCAAATGAAGCATGTGCATCCCTCACAGTCAACAACGGCGCTACCCTTACCTTAGGAAACAACACTACACCCCGGACTCTTACCGTAAGTACATTCATTACGATTAATGGGACAATAACTTGCAATAATCCCGGTTCATCGACAACACACATCATCAATGTAGGTGCCGATTGGACCAACAATGGAACTTTCACCAGTTCCAGTTCAAACGGGAATGGTCATATCACTGTCGTAATGAATGGCAGCAGCGCACAAAATATAGGCGGGAGCTCTGCCACTACATTTTATAACCTGACGCTTAATAATACTTCCGGCGCGATGCTGGGTAACAACCAGACCATTACCAATGGAACACTAAGATTGACGAACGGAAAGATCACTCTTGGTGACCACAACCTGACCCTTAATACTAACAATGCCGTTGCCGGGGCGCCGGGCAGCAGCAATTACATCGTATTTTCGGGAACGGGCAGGTTGATAAAGAACGTTACTCCCTCAACGGGAAACTACCTCTTCCCCATCGGAACAGATACCATATACTCTCCCGCTACTTTCCATCTCACAGGCGGTACGGTATCCGGCGCCAGCCTCACCATCAACCTTATCGAAGCGCCACATCCAAATATCCCTCCCGGCGCCACGAATTATATCAACAGGTACTGGACCTATACTCCCGGAGGCACTTTCACAAATCCCGTTTATACTGCCACCTTCACTTATGTCCAGGAAGATGTGGTCGGTCCCAATGAAACCGCTATCATGAGCTCCAAATACAATGGCTCATGGACACAATACACGGTGACCGATGCAGCAAACAACGTGCTGACCATAATTGGCGCAACTACGTTTGGCGATTACACCGGGTGGGGAGACTTATCAGTCAATATAACCCCTGAGCATCCTGAAGTTTGTGATCACGGATCAGTGCAATTAGATGGTCATCCAACCGGCGGAACCTTACCTTATACAACGCATCTCTGGGTAGGTTCCGGTGCGGTTTATCTGAATAATATCAATATTCAGAATCCTGTATTCAGCAATGCGCCTCCTGGATTATATGCCCTTACTTATTCTGTTAAAGATAGCAAACAATGCGTGGCTACACAGGACATTACCGTTACGGTAAATTACCTGCTTACAGCAAATATATCACCTGATCCGGCGGATGTTTGTGACGGGGATCCACTGCAGCTAAACGGTAATCCCGGTGGTGGAAGCGGAACTTACGTCCACCTGTGGACAGGTACGGGCGCTGTTTACCTGAGCGCAAACAATATCGAAGACCCTGTATTCAGCGGGGCGCCTCCGGGAACCTATAATCTTACGTACACCGTCACTGATACAATCGGCGGATGTAATACCTCTGATAATATCACTATTACTGTCAATAATTTGCCTTCAGCAGATATAACGCCAGATCCTGCAGTACTTTGTGCTGACGGTTCCCTGGATATGAACGGCAACCCAAGCGGAGGTAGCGGAACATACAGCATACACAAGTGGGAAGGTTCCGGTTCATTTTACCTTGATCTGACCAATATCCCGAACCCGGTTTTCAGCGGCGCCCCTTCCGGAGATTATTATCTTTCCTATACTGTTACTGATGATAACGGATGCCAGGCTTTTGCCGACATCACCGTCACTGTCAATTCAGGGCCTTCAGCCAGCATTACGCCTGATCCGGCGGTTCTGTGTGCCGGAGGATCTTTGCCCCTGTTCGGCAATCCCAGCGGCGGAAGCGGCACATACACCACACACCTGTGGACCGGATCTGGCGCTGTTTACCTGAGCGCAACCAATATCGAAGACCCTATATTCAGCGGCGCTTCTTCCGGAACTTATGATCTTACCTACACTGTTACGGATAACAACGGATGCAGCGGATCTGACAACATTACGGTTACAATAAACACGGTTTCTGCAGGATCAATCGCTGCCGACCAAACTATTTGCCAGAACGGTGATCCGGCACCTTTTAACAGTATAACCCCCGGCACGGGAGCAGGAACCATTACTTACCGCTGGGAAAGATCAATTGCACCTTTTACGGATTGGGAAATAATTACCCGGCGCCAACGGGGAGACTTATGATCCAAGTCCCCCGCCTCCATTTACCGAAACCGTCAAATACCGGCGTGTCACTATATCCACGCTGAATGGTTTAAATTGCGAAGCCTTTTCAAACATCCTCACCGTCACCGTCCAGTCTGTAGTGCAATCCGGCGCCATTGCTGCCGATCAGACCATCTGCAACGGGGGAACGCCAAATCCGCTCACATCAGTGACGCCGGGAAGTGGTTCTTCTCCACCCGCTTATTCCTGGGAATACAGCATTGATAACGGGGCCAACTGGATCATTATCCCGGGCGCTATTCAGCCGGGTTATGCTCCCGGGCCACTGACCCAGACTACCTGGTACAGAAGAATTACGACCTGTACACTAAATGGAACAAGCTGTTCTGCGCCAACGGCTCCTGTGATTATTACGGTTCAGGGACAGATCATTCCACCTGTTGTCACTGCTTCTCCGCCGACAAGCGTATGTTATAATACAGCGCCGGGCCTTCTCACGCGCACCAATTCTTCAGGTGGTTCAGGCATATTCATTTACCAGTGGCAAAATAGCCCCGATAATGTCATCTGGAATGATATCCCGGGAGAATCAGGACTCACCTATCAACCACCCCCGCTCACCGTGACAACTTATTACCGGGTGAAATCGACAGATCAAAGTTGCGGCGGGCCTTATTACAGTAATGTGATTACAATAACTGTGTCGCCTCCGATGGTTCCGCCGTCGATTTGCTGCAGCCAGATTATTTGCGGTGGTAACAATCCTGCGCCGATAATTGGTGTGCCAGCTACAGGTGGCTTAGGCACCACTACATACCAGTGGCAATCGAGTATCGACGGCAATGATCCCTGGGCCTTTACTGGAGGCACAAACCCATTAAGTTATACGCCGCCGGCACTTTCCAGGTATTACAGGCTCGTCGCTTTTAATATATGTGCCACCCTTTCCAGCAACATTGTGCAGATTGCATTGGAGAATGATTACTCTGCGACCATTATCAGCAGCGGATATCCAACAATTCCCGTATGTCCGGGGGATACTTTCACTTACCACATCGTTGCCTCAATGGACCTCACTTTCACCGGCGTGGTAAGGTATTCCTGGACGGCAGATCCCAATTATGTTGCGCCTCCTTCCGGTGGTCCGGTCGGATATACTGAAGGCGGTATGGCTAAAGTATTCAGGGCTAATATATTTTTTACGGTTTATAACAATACAAATTTACAGGTAACTACTACAGTATCAGTGGTCCCGGGTGTTTATACTGCTGACCGGAATGAAGGGGGCGTCCTGATCTGCAATTTAACGCCCCAGACTTTCGATGTCACTATCCTGCCATTTAAAATCACATGCCCCTTTGACATCATGAAAACCGCAGACCTGAATTTATGCTCCGCACTTATAAATACCCCTGACCCGGTAATGACAGGTGATTGTGCAATGAGCAAGCTCACCTGGCAGATGACAGGCGCGACAACAGGCAATTCTCCCGAGACAGGCATCAATTATGTCGGAAATTATGTATTTAATGTGGGAGTAACAACAGTGGCCTATACTGCCACCAACTCAGTGGGCAATACCAGTACCTGCAGCTATTCAGTGACCGTGACGGACAACCAGAATCCGATCATAAGCTGTATTGGTAATCAAACCAGGAATACCAATTTGGGTGTTTGCACATATACAGTAGTTGGTGCAGAATTCAATCCTCTGTCATTTAGCGACAATTGCAGCGGATCGGCAATTAGTTATGAACTGACCGGCGCCACAACCGGAACCGGAAACACCAGCCTGGCCGGCGTAGTTTTCAATAAGGGAGTCACTACGGTAACGTGGAAAGTGACAGATGCCTCAGGTAACTCGGCTACATGCAGTTTTCCAGTAACCGTCGCAGACAACGAATTCCCGACT
This sequence comes from uncultured Bacteroidales bacterium, assembly GCA_963823285.1. Classification (GTDB taxonomy): domain Bacteria; phylum Bacteroidota; class Bacteroidia; order Bacteroidales; family JAGOPY01; genus JAGOPY01. Next base: position 243,739 of record CAWGKX010000015.1, read on the forward strand.
ATAACCTGCCCGGGCGACCAGACAAGGACAACCAATCCGCCGGGGTGCACCTATACGGCAGTGGGCACGGAGTTTAACCCGACAGCATTTGGTGACAACTGCGCCGGACCGACGATCGCTTATGCGTTGATCGGAGCCACCACCGGCTCAGGAAACACGACCCTGGCCGGGGTTATTTTCAATGCGGGAGTGACGACGGTAACATGGAAGGTGACCGATGCCTCCGGCAAATGGACTGACTGCAGTTTTAATGTGACCGTAAACTCACAGACTGCAACCATTAACCTGACCTCAGCTCCGGGAACCGACGCTCAGTCAGTTTGCATAAATACTGCCATCGTCAATATCACTTATTTGATTACGGGCGGAGGGACAGGAGCCACAGTGACCGGTTTGCCTTCAGGAGTGACGGGCGCCTATAATGGCGGTGTCTTTACAATCAGTGGAATACCGACTGCGACAGGTGTTTTTAATTACACGGTTACAACGACGGGTACATGTATAGCTGTAACTGCGACAGGAACCATTACTGTATATTCATTGCCTTCTGCTCCTCTGATTTTAGCGGACGGACCGACTACTTTTTGCCAGGGGGGTTCGGTAAAATTAACCGCAATAGGATCTGCTATAGCACTTGAATGGAACCAATCAATATGCGGTCCACTCCAAATCTTACTTCTTTCTTCCCGACTACATCAATGACTGTGGAACTATGGTTCAAAGCAACATGCCAGGAGTGATTTTGGATGAAAGAGGACAGGCAAACGGTGCCGATGGCTGGCAGGATAGCCAGATTGAAGTAGTTGGTACCGGGCAACCGGAACAGTAAAGGTTAATGTATGGAACGCTTCAGGTACAGCAACTGCAATATCAATAGGAACCGTAACTTACGGAACCTGGAACCATGCAGTGGTAAGATATGATGAGACACTAAATTAGACGGATTTTTAAATGGGGTTGTTTCTACTTCCTAGAACTCTTGCAAGGCAAGCACCCAACTGCAATCAGTATTGGACAATTGGGAAGGAGATGGGACAAATCTGGGGAGTGGGGCTTATAGTTTAACGGGCAGGTAGATGAAATGAGGATATGGAACACTGCGCGGACAAATGGCCAGATCACAGCAGCATGGGATAAAACTGTTCCGGCCAATTCAGCCAATCTTGTTGCCTATTATAAAATGGATGAAGGATCAGGGACTTCCTGACAGATGCTTCCGGGCATGGAAATACGGCTACATCTTTGTGCCCATTCGCCAACCTGGGTAATTCCATCTACTGCTCCGATTATCTATTATTTGTCATATTTATGGTCACCGGGAGGTGAAACAACACCAAGCATAAATGTATATAACTCTGGCAGTTATTCTGTGAGTGTATCGGATGGCAACGGTTGTACTGCCAGTTCTTCTCCAATTTCCGTTACGGTGCATCCATTGCCAAATGCCAGTATCACCGCCAATTACTGCGACTCTTCGCGTTACATCAAGCTTACAGCTCACCCAGGCGGCTGCACTTATCTATGGAATACAGGTGCAACAAACCAGACTATCTATATTGATGTAGTGGGCATATATAGTGTCACTGTCACGGATGGTAATGGTTGTTCGGCCATTGCCTATCTCCCTGCTTCAAACGAACTGGTCACAGATGGCAGTTTTACAAATTTTAACCCTGCATCTCCAGACTTTTTCACTGAATATACACAGAATCAGAACTGGTACACGGGCGTCCCCACTTCGGGGCTCTGGCCGGAGGGTTATTATGCCGTCAATTTAAGTGCGTGGTCCGGCTGGCCCAACCCCCCTCAGGGGTACCACCCTAGTTTTCATGGCAGGGATCATACTAACAACTCTGATGGTCCAAAGAATTTTATGATGGTAAACGGCAGTACCGTATTAATCGGTATTCCTCCCAGGCAAAGGATCATCTGGCAGCAAATCGTAAACGTTGACACTAATACAAATTACTATTTCAGTGCCTGGGGAATGAACCTGAACCCGGCCTCACCCGCTCAATTACAATTTGAAATTAATGGCGAGCTGAATGGATCAGTTGCTGATTTGGGCGCTCCGGGTGTCCCTGCACCAACAACGGAAGCACAGGTGAACCTGTTAAACTGGATTCGTTTTTACAGTACTGATTACTGGAATTCGGGTTCGGCAACAACTGCCGTTATCAGGATCAGGAATTTGAATACAGTTGCCGGCGGAAATGATTTTGGACTGGATGATATTTCGTTCGGTACGCTCGATCCTCCGCGGCTCTTTATTAATCCCCTTGCAAACGGCGGCAGTGACCTTTGCGAGGGAGATACGCTTTACCTTGAAGCCAACATAGAAGGAGGTGTAGCTCCTTATTCTTTTTCCTGGACGGGACCCGACGGATTCGTTTCTGATCTTCAAAATCCTATCATCCCAAATGTCACCTTCCTTAATCAAGGATGGTATTATCTCACCGTGGGGGATGATTCCGGATGTCCTTCCAATGTGAGTGACAGCACATATTTAGGCGTCATTCCTGCCCCTTCCTGCCTGATCACGGGGAATAATTTAATATGTCCGAATTCACCTGGAAATATTTACACTGCACCCACCGGAATGTCAAGTTATTTGTGGACAATTGAAGGCAACGGGATCATATCAAGCTCGCCTCATGGACCAAGCGTCGCGGTCAAGGCAGGTTTATATTGCGATAGTATCTTTGTGCTTACCCTTACCATTACTAATGGAACTGGCTGTGACGCCATGTGCGCGATGACCGTCATGGTCAACGATGTTATTCCGCCAGTGATCACCTGTCCTTTCAACACGCCTCAAATTGTCGGTGTGAATGTTGGTAATCAATACCAGCATACAGGCAATTCATGGAATGCAACAGCAACTGATAACTGTGCGGTTGGGTCTTTAACCGCGATTCTCACAGGCGCAACAAATTCCGGTCCATTTAACACACTTAACGGCGTGATGTTTAACGAGGGGACCACCCTTGTTACGTGGACTGCCAAAGACGGCTGTGGAAATTCGGTATCATGTTCCTTTGAGGTGATTGTGACGGGTACCTGCGATATGGTAGTGACAAAAACCGGTCCTGCTGGCTATTACTGCCGGGCAGGCCATCACCTGGACTATCACCGTTACCAATAACGGCCCGGCTATAGCGCCTACGGTGACCCTGACTGATGCAATTCCTCCACAGGTAGTTGCACCGATTACTTATACAATCAACGGAGTACCCCAGGGCGCGTGGACAGGCACCGTGCAATTCAATAACATGGGGGTGGGAGCCCCGGGTGCTAAAACCGTTACTATTACCGGCCGGGTAGCCTGTGATGCGGTTAATTTCAGCAATACGGCTACAGTAGCTTTGGCGCCGCCTTATATAGACCCTGACCTTAACAATAACACGGCAACGTGGGCAACGTCTATTATAAATGCCCTTGCAATCACCGGGACAGTGACCAACACCTCCTGCCCCGGTTTCAACGATGGCTCCATCAACATTACCGTGACTGGCGGAACTCTGCCATATTCTTATTTATGGACAGCCAGCGGAGGCGGTATTGTACCTGCTGGCCAGGCTAATAACGAAGATCTGACAGGATTGGTAGCCGGGACCTACATGGTGAACGTGACCGACGGAAACGGATGCAATGCCACGCAAAGCTTTGTGGTGGGAAGTGATCCGGATACCGAACCCCCGACTTTCACTCCTCCGGGAAATCTTGAATTTTGCGTGAATATATATCGATGGATGGCTAGCTGGAACCTAGGATCCAGAGCCTTGGACTGGATACCCGGTGACCCGACGGCCTGACTGGTATATCATTAACGGGAACTCAGTACTGGAGCTTGATATTTCGAACATTTGATGATAACTGTTGCACCCCGGGAAGAGCTGATTGATACGTGGTTTCATGGCGCATAGACTTTCCTAACGGCGCTTCACTACCACCACTGCCAGGCCAATATGGTACAGGCCAGCCATCGATGTGGGTCTGAATTATACTGTGGGGGAGAACTGTGTGGATTATATCATGGATGTTGTATCATACGATCACTTATAGATTAGAAGATTGCAACGGCAATATATCGAGCGGCCTGTAATTAAAATATAACCATAAAACCAAGACCCAATGTAATTAAGTTGTATTGATACGAAAAAACGAAAAGTGAAAAAACGAATAACCAATAACCAATAACCAATAACCTAACCAACAAGCAACAATATAAAACAGAGTACAAACTAAATACGAATGCCTATGAATTAAACCACCAGTCAAAAGCAACCAAAAAATCAGTATGAACAAAAAATTATGCCTATGAAACAGGAAAGAAAAAGTCAGCTATCAGATCCCTCACGCCTAAGGCGTTTCGGGACAGGCCGGGTTTTTACGGACCCGGAAAATGAAGTTAAATTTTAAAAACAATTATCAATGAAAATTTTATTGAACACTAAATCTGAATTTCCGCCAGGGGTAAGCCTCTGGCAAAATAAAAAATCAATTATTCATTTAATTCTAAATTTTACAACTATGAAAAAGTCAATTTTAATTCTGTTTATGGCACTGGTTGTTAGTAGCATTTTCTGACATGTTTTCGGACAAGCATGTGCAGTCCATAAGAGCGATCCTGATCTGGGGTTTTTACCTGGCAGATGCAACACGTCCAGCTCCTGGTAACCCCCTATAATTATTCTGGTCACGACCTACACCAGGGAGCGAGAGCAATTTTACTGGTATGGTAACGATGATCCGGATTTTATTGCAGCGGAACCAACAACAGTGCTCAGCCGAGTTTACTGTCGCCGCGTGATACTTATTGCTACCAGTGGCTATGGTAATTCTGGATCCTGCAGATAATGTAAGTATTACATGGGCCAGTAGTACTTTAGCTTACCGGGCCTGTTTTTGTGGCGGTGCAGTATAACGCTCCTCTTGCAGGTTGTGCTAAATAACCTGAAAGTATACAAATTATCCCGGTATTTAATTTTACCGTTGATATTAAGAATACTGTATGGTGATTTTGACACTACATGCCTATAACCAGCTTGTTGATACTTGTATATCACCAATTGCATCGGCTACTTATGCTGCGCCTGGAATAAATTATGATTATGGCGATAATTCACTATTATTCGAATTAGTATTGCAAACTGTCAGTAATTCAGCTGAAGTATCATTTAAGGATTGCCGGTCTTATCAACCAACCCGGCACTTCAGCCGGACTTGGACAAACTGTTGATCTATCTTGGGGGTGTCAACCCAATACTGGCCGATGGTAATAGTGGAGTTAATTTGGAAATGGCAATGTACTTCACCTGCAAATGTCACCACAACTGAGCTCGAATACCCACTCGGGTATTTCAATATTTGTGCTGATGGTTGACATAATAACAGTTATGAAGGCCTGCTAATACTGATATTTCCCTGGCAGTAGAAGCGAATAATGCAGAAGACCTCGCAGATCATAGACAATCCAACATGTTACCTCCAGCTACGACTTATGAAGATTTAGCTGATATTCAAAGGCTGCTCGCACGTCCTGACCGTTACAAGCGGCACGCCAGGCGGTGTCTTGCACAGTTCAGCTAACCTGCTGGTATGACCAATGGGTAACGTACACTGCTTTTTCATAAACGGAAAGCGGGCTGTGCGCAAAATTTCGGCATAACCGGGCTTTTTACCGCCATTGGCGGACGGTATGAAAATACATGCATGTTGACATTGAAAATGAATACCATGCAGCTCAGGGGCAAACATAAGCGACGAGGTACACCCGTTTGGCTTGCCATAAGGGGACCTTCAAATCCGCCATAACAGGGCGGAAAAGGGAAAATTACGCCCCGGGCTGAGGGAATTAATTAACTGTCTTTTTAAGTAATTAATACTTCAGGTTATGAATTGCAGGAAAAGTTGGATGATTGGACGATTGGAAGATTGGAAGATTGGAAGATTTGTCAATCGGACTGTCGGCAGTCAGCAGTCAGCAGTCAGCAGTCAGCAGTCAGCGAACTGGCGAACTGGGAACTGCGAACTGGGAACTGGGAACTGCGAACTGGAACCCTGGAACCGGAAATGCAGTATTCCACCATCAAATTGGAAACTAAACTTTGTAAAACAATGAATTGATGCAACTAAAAATATAAACAACGCGGGCAATGTCGAGGACGCCCGCCCACGAAGGTACAAGCCGGGAAGGACCTGGGATAGTCGCAGTCTTCAGTCGTCAGTCATTGGTCAGATGTTTGAAAAACTGACCGCCGACCGCCGACCGCGGACCGCCGACCTGGCTCTCCTTACAGTCAAAAGACGATGGGAGAACTTGAAAGATCGTGAGTCTAGTTAAAGGCAGTCAGTCGTTGGAAAATACCGCTGACGCCGACGCTGACCGCTGAGCTTACAATCAGAAGACAGGGAAAACTTGAAATAGTCGTCAGTCGTCAGTCGTCAGTCGTCAGTCAGGTCGTTGGAAAATTTACTGCCGATCGCCGACAGCCGGCCGCTGACTGTAAATTCCTTGCGCCCACTGCGCGCGACTGGCCAAACATTACCTGTTCGGAAAATCGCGACATCAAACAGAACAGGCATAAACACAGATGGAAAGACTACCGGCACCTGCTGAAAGATAGCAGGAGGGGAGAGGAGTGCCTGGTGGTGGAGGATTGGAGGACGGACATTGGACACTACTTGGCTGAACACTGTGAAAGAACACGTGGAAAAATGAATAAAGGTATACAGAAGTTGTGAAATTCAGAATTAATGAATAATGGCCAGGGATTGCCCCTGGCGGAAATTTGGATTTAGTGACAATGAAATGGATTTTAAGATAAAATTGTGAGGCGTCGCCTGTCCGGCTGGCGTAAAACGGCCGGGCGAGCGAGACTCCAAAACTTAATGTTGAATGTTGAATGTTGAATGTTGAATGAAAAGTAAATAATTAATAATGACTAATGACTAACGACTAGCGACTAACGACTAAAAAGTGAAACGGTTCGCACATATCGTATTACGCCTGGTGCTGGTATTTATACCGGTACTGATGTTCCTGGCACAAGCCAGGGCACAGGGGGATACCGTGTGCGTAGGCCAAACCAGTAAGTGGTCGGTCGTGGAAGTCCCGGGGAATACTTATACCTGGGAACTCTATGACGATGTGACAGGAATCAACCTGGCAGTAATACCGGGCAACTGCCCGCCCTCGGAGGCGTTTTTCGTGGGCGGCGTGAATACCGGCGACAGCGTGGAAGTCATGTGCCTGGTCCCGGGCACCTATTTCATCAAGGTGACGGCAACCGACTCATGTACCAATAATATCAAGGTGGGAGAGATCCTGGTTGAGGAATGCTTATCCTATGCAATACTGCTCGATCCCGGAGAAGTATGCGCAGGCGATACGGCCATGATGACCGTCGAGATCACCGGCGCGCCCGGCCCATGGGTGATTACCTTCACGGATGGAACGACAACCTGGACCCAACCGGTGCCGGTAAGCCCGTTTACGTTCCCGCTGATCCCGACACCGACAGTGCCGGGAAATTACCAGTACTGGATCACCTCTGTAAGCAACCCATATATGACCAATAATACACCCGGACCTCCGGTGACATTAATTGTTAAACCGAAACCTGTTACTTCGCCAATATATCGATATTGAGTAAATTTGAGTAAAATATGATGATTACGGTTCAGAAATATAGGATTATTGATCTTGCTGCTCCTCGCAGGACGGATGGCTGCACAGGTTCCTGTGCTCGACAGCGTCTGCACAGGGGCCGTCCGCAACTATGGTGTTGACGGCGAGGCAGGCTCTACCTATAGCTGGATTCTGACCCCGCCGGCCGGCCCGGGGATATTATTGCCTTCGGATGCCGACACCCTGCAGATGATATGGAATTATGCCGCCGGTAACTATGAACTCGACGTCGTACAACATGCCTTGAACGGCTGCGATGCCGATACGGTATCCGGACAGGTTATTATATTTGAAGGCCCCGACGTATCTGCCGGCCCTGATGACCAGGTTTGTGTAGGCCGCTACTATAAACTGATGGCCTCGACCGCTGCAGGCTGCAGTTCATTGCAATGGATAACGAGCGGAGACGGGACTTTCGATTACGATACAGTCCTGCATCCCGCTTATACTCCCGGCGCAAACGATATACTTGCCGGCACGGTGACCCTGACGCTTATCGGCGTGGGCGTATTGGACAATGAGGGCGCATGCGATCCGTCGGTTTCCAGCCTGGAGCTGGCCATTGTCTCTGCGATCAGCCCCCAGTTTGAGCCTGTCGGCCCGCTTTGCCTGAATAGCATACCGCCTGCCTTGCCCGATACTTCCCTGGAAGGTATCACGGGAACCTGGACCCCGCCGACGATCAGTACCGGCATATTGGGCACCTTCCCTTATACCTTCCGCCCGAATGATCCTGCCCAGTGTGGTGTGGACACGACCATACAGATCACCATCACAGATCAGATCGTACCGGCATTTGATCCTATCGGACCGCTTTGCATTAACAGCATACCGCCCGCTTTGCCTGACACTTCCCTCAACGGCATCACAGGAACCTGGGACCCGGATACAGTCGATACTTCGATACCGGGAACCTTCACTTATATCTTTACGCCAAATGACAGTACCCAGTGCGGGGTGGATACGACCATGGATATCGCCGTCGTGACGCAGATCAACCCGTTATTTGAACCCATAGGCCCGCTTTGCCAGTACAGCTTGCCACCGGCATTGCCTGATACCTCCCTCGAAGGCATCTCGGGAACCTGGGAGCCACCGGTTATCATTACCACCAACCCGGGCATCTTCAGCTTTACTTTTACGCCGGATTCCAATCAGTGCGGTTTAGATACTACCATTGCAATCACCATTTTACCGCAGGTCATCCCGGTATTTGAACCTATCGGCCCGCTATGCCAGTACAGTGCGTCGCCGGCTTTGCCTGATACATCGCTCAATGGCATCCACGGCATCTGGAATCCGCCGGTGATCATTACTGCCTGGACAGGTACCTTCACATATACTTTTATCCCGGATGATCCCGCGCAATGCGGCATTGCTGTGAACATGCCTATTACCATCTTACCCGAGATCATTCCGGAATTCGATCCCATAGGCCCGCTATGCCTGAACAGCACTCCGCCAATTTTGCCGCCCACTTCGCTCAACGGCATCTCGGGAACCTGGAATCCGCCGGCAATAAGCACTGATCAGCTCGGCAACTTCTTCTATACCTTTAGCCCCGATGGTACTGTGCCATGCACGATGGATACGACCTTAGCGATCACTATTTTACCGGAAACCACGCCTGTATTTGATTCTATCGGACCACTCTGCCTGAACAGCATTCCGCCGGCTTTGCCGGATACATCGCTCAATGGTATATCAGGAACCTGGATACCTGACACGATCAGCACGGCCAGCACCGGCACCTTCACTTATACCTTTACGCCTGATCCGGGTCAGTGCGCTCTGGTCGCAACACTTGATATCAAGATTATAACAGAGATCACTCCTGAATTTGCCCAGATCGGGCCACTGTGCCAGTACAGCGTTCCGCCTGCGCTTCCTGACACTTCACTCAACGGCATCGCGGGAACCTGGAACCCGGCTGTCATCAACACCAACACCATTGGGACCTTCACATATATCTTTTCACCGGGTGATCCTGGTCAGTGCGGCGAAGAAGTTACAATGGAAATTACCATAACTACCGAGATCACACCAATATTTGACCAGATCGGCCCGCTATGCCTGAACAGCCCGCCACCGCTATTGCCTGCCATTTCTGACAATATACCGGCCATCACAGGTACGTGGGATCCTGCGGTCATTAATACATCAGCCCCGGGAATTTCGACCTATACCTTTACACCGGATGCAGGACAGTGTGCTGTAGCAAAGACCATGAACATAGAGATTACCGATAATATCACCCCGTTATTTGACCAGATCGGGCCGCTCTGCCTATTCAGCGAACCGCCGGCCTTACCGGATAGCTCTCAGAATGTGCCCGCCATCACCGGCACGTGGAATCCTGCGGTCATTAATACATCAACCACGGGAATTTCGACCTATACCTTTACCCCGGATGCAGGCCAGTGTGCTGTTGCAGTGACCATGGACATAGAGATAACCAGCGAGATCACACCTTTGTTTGAACAGATAGGACCGCTTTGCCAGAACAGTCCGCCAGTCACATTGCCCACCAGTTCTGATAATATACCGGCCATCACCGGTTCATGGGATCCTTCTGTCATTAATACTTCAATTCCGGGAATTGTGACCTATACCTTTACCCCGGATGAAGGACAGTGTGGCTCGATAGTGACCATGGATGTGGAAGTTACAGCCCAGATCATACCTTTGTTTGACCCGATCGGCCCTCTGAGCCAGAACACAATTCCACCCGCTCTGCCTGACACTTCACTTAGCGGCATCACAGGTACATGGGATCCTGATACGATAGATACGTCAATTCCTGGAACTTATGCATTCACCTTTACTCCTGATACAGGTCAGTGCGCTGTCACAACAGGCATGAATATCACTATCCTGTTCGACTACCTCCAGGCTATTACCGGACCTGGCAAGCATTGCCTTGGCGATGCGGCCATCGTCCCGGTGGAGGTGGACAAATTCACAGGGGTGGCAGTATTCCAGCTTAAGCTGAGCTTCAACACTGATAAACTCTTTTGCGAAGGCTATATCAACTTAAATCCCCTGCTGGCAGATCACTTCACAGGCTGGATAGACAACCTGAACGGTATTATAACGCTCACCTGGCAGTCGGCGGTTCCATTGACGTTCGACGGGCTGACAACGGTCTGCGACCTGGTGTTTACGCCCAAAGAGCCCGGCCAGGGCCAGCTTGCATGGTATACGGGTGCGACGGAAAGCTATTTTCATGACCTGTCGGGTGGATCCATCCCGGCGCAGTTCTTAACCGACGATATGACTATTTATCAGCCGCCTGAAATCCTGCTCCCCCAGTCGAAATCAGTTTGCAGCGGGCAACAGGTCACTATCGTCGGCATTGCCACAAGCACATATCCGCCCATAACCTATAAATGGACTTACCCCAACGGGGACACGACCACGGCCAATCCGTCCTTTGCAAGCGTCACCCAGGCCGACGCCGGGGATTACACCCTGCTGGCCACCGACAGCCTGGGCTGCACCGACCAGAAGACCATACAGCTTGTGGTGGGCGAGAACCCGGTGACGGATTTCCACGGGACCGACACGCTGGCCGTGATGCCCGGCTATATACTGGAAGCCGGATCAGGCTTTGACTCTTACCAGTGGAATACTGGCGAGACATCGGAGGCCATTACGATCGACACGACAGGCGGCTGGTACTGGGTGAGGATAGTGACCGATGTGGGATGCACCGGGATCGATTCGGTTTATATCGTGATTACCGAAGTTCCCGAGAATTGCCTCTACATCCCCAATGCATTCACTCCCAACAATGACGGGCATAACGACACCTTTAAGCCCGTTTCGGGATGCCCGGACCTGGAAGATTATCCAGATGCTGATCTTTAACCGCTGGGGAGAGAAGCTGTTTGAATCGGACGACATATCAATTGGCTGGGATGGAACGAAAAACGGCGTTCCCTGCCCCGGCGATGCTTATGTCTACAAGATCTCGTACAAATCAGGCGCGCTTACTGGAATGGAAAAGGAGAAGGTGAAGGCCGGTGATGGTAGTGATCGTGAAGTAAGACAGCAGCCAGCTTTCGACTGACAACTGCCTGTATTGGTTTAAAAATATCAGGCTAAATACTTGATTTTCATCATTTATTATATTATCTTTGGACATTCACAGGGGGTTAATGTCTTTGACGAATTAGCATTTCGCAATCCGCCCCTTTGCTGCCGTTATCTTCCATCTCCTGGCAGTAATCCCTGAAAATTCGCATAATGAGATACTGATTTTAAAACAAGCCAATGCTATTGTATTGAATCAGATCGGTTATACTATGATTTATGTATTAATCTTTAAATTTTACCTCCATGAAAACCAGAAATCTCTTTCGTGTTCATGTGAAGAAGAGCATCCTTTTAGCTCTGCTGATTTCCCCCCTGCTCCTCCTGGCGCAAATCCACGTCAGGGATTTTTCAGAAGAAAATATCTTATGGGAGCCATTCTGGCCCTGGGACAGTGAAGTCTTAACAAATGACTCCCTCCGGGTCGATATTAGTTCCGATTTTTCGGCTGATCAAAAGAAAGCCATTAAGGATGGTATTGATCGATGGAATGCGGAAGGGTGCAAGCCTCCATTGAAGGTTGATGGCGCCGATGCCCCGGTTAAAGTCGTCAAAGGTGATTTACCTGCGGGGACCCAGGGCACTACTAATCAAACAGACAGCGATAATGACGGCAAAGCAGAATCGGCTGTAATCACGATAGATCCGGACGAATGCACCGGTATCTCCGTGGGAGAAGTGGCCACACATGAACTGGGACACGCTCTTGGCCTTGGTCATACGGATGGGGCGGATGACGTTATGAAACCTAAAGGAACCAATGGCACTGACGGGAAATTGTCGGATCATGACAAAGCTGAGCTTGAAACTGTCGATGACCAGTACGCGGTTTTACTGCCGCGTGACGGGGCGGAGTCTCCTTTAATGGCCATCATTCCGGGAGTTATTTCATTATTGCAATTTGACCTGCTGGCTTATTATCCTCCTGAAATCCTTCCCCAGGTACAGCCTTTCATAGTACCTTATTTTGACGAAAATCTGGTCGTGGTGCATTCCGAAATAGGCGGTCAGATATTAAATGTCGAGGTGCAACCCTCCCCGGAGCACTGGTCAGGGACTTTTTACCTGATGATACACCTGCTTCCGCCAGCTCCATTTGAACCAAAAATCTTCCTCGGGTATTTCTATATTAACCAGGAACCTGTCCCGCCGGTAGCTTTTGAGTGCCCCTTTGAAATTTATGAAGAAAATGGCTCCGTAATGGTCAACTGGTCCGAATTCTGCAACTATCCTTTTGGAAATGACCTTAATTCCATTCTTGTCGTCGATGGGAACGCGAAATATTCTCCTAAAAATGGAGATAATTTCGTCGTGAATTTAGACCCCGGGACGCATATTTTCGATCTTTATGTCGACGACTTCCAGGTAAATTCTGCTATTTCAAGCCAGGTATTCCTGGTTACCGGAAATGAATATATCGGGAAGGCTCCTTTCTTCATGGACGTTTCGCCCAATCCATTTTCAGAGTCCTGTAAAATCAGCAGTGACAGGGAATTGATAATAAATATCTTCGATGCGACAGGCAGGCAGGTAGAAAGCCTTACAGGCAAGGCAATCGTCTGGACGCCTGCTGCCGGTATGAACAAAGGCATTTATTACATTCATGCAACGGATGGGAAAAGCGTAATGGTCAGCAAGGCGCTGTACCTCAAATAGCACCGTGCGATTTCAACAGGGTGAGGCCGTCTCAAAAGGTATCAATTTGTTCAAATTGACTTCGTGTTTCTTCGTGTCTTCTTCGTGGACCTCTGTGTAACAAATACTTATTAATTACACGAAGATCCACGAAGGCTGCACGAAGTTCCACGAAGGACTTTTGAGACAGCCTCACCCTGTTTATAATAAAAAAAATCAGCAACCGACTGTCGTCTAACGACTAACGACTACTGACTCCAAAGAGTCGGGATGGTGCGATTCACGAGAACGTATTTTTTTTGAATAGTATTTTTTCGTTGTGGTTCCGCGACTGGAACGCTCCTTCGTCCGCGTCCCCAGGTCGCTCCACTACAACTAGTATTGAAAAGATAATAAAACACGGTTGCCGCATGAGCGACCGCAATAATTGTCGGTTGTCAATTCCGTATTGTCAAATTTCGATTTAATGACTCGTGACACGTTCTAAAAAAAGTTCACACGTCAGACATTAATTTGTAATCGACAATAGACAATTGGCATTCGACAATTTATTTGGCCCGCCCGGCCTAGAGGGCAAAATAATTATAAAAAAAGAAGGTGCTCTCTTATGAGGCACCCTCTTCAGGGAAAATTATCAGTCGGGACGAACTCACGACCTCCACGTCCCGAACGTGGCGCGCTGACCGGGCTGCGCTACATCCCGGAAGAGGGTGTGTGTGTGGGCCTGCCCGACTGACGTCGTTCAGGCGGGTGTGCAAGTGAAGTGTGAGTGTGAAATTCGGGAGTGCAAATACACAAAAAAGTTGAAGGCCGGGGTGGTGGTGATCGTAAAGCAGGCTCCACTCATCCCGGTTTACGGAAACTGATCAGGTAGCCGTAACCGTTCCATATGTATTTCAGTTCGAGATCAAGCATGTTTACTGGAATAAGGCTTACTGGCGGCACTACCGGCTCATGGTGGCCCACAAAAATGGCAAACAACTTTGAAGCTTTTTCTGTTTCGTCGGCAATCACGATCCTGGTCCCGGGTTTCGCCACGCGTATCATTTCATCTATTGCCTGTTGCTTATCTCTGAACAGGTTAATAGCCCCTAAGTGAAAAACCACATCAAATGAATTATTTATAAAAGGCAGTTCTTCAGCATTGGCACGGAATAATTTTACAGGCTGCTTCCACTTCATTGAATTCCTGGCACATTTTCGGAGCATGACCTGCTGATTATCCACTCCGTAAAACTGGCACCCTTCAAGCCTGCCGTTGATATAGGGTATGTTATCACCAGCACCGATGCCGGTTTCCAGCACCGACAAACCGGCTTTTATTTCAAGGTGCTCAAGCACTTCAAAGCGGGCGCGGTGCACCCCGCCACAAGGCAGGAACATCAGGTTGGTCAGCGGGGTATAGAATTGGGCATAGATGGAGCGCATCAGTTCTTCCCGTTCGCTGATCCGGTAAATATCTTTGTCACCCACAAATTGTATGAATCCTTCGGAACAGGTAAATTCAATTCCGCAATGGGCGCACCTGCAAGGTCCTGACAATATCGGGTTTAGCTTTGCCTCCGGCAAAAACTGCAGGTCTTTTTTGCATTTAGGGCAGCACATAAGTTTTGGATGATAAGTTTCCATATGATCTTTAATTTTCAGCAATGGTTTTAATCACTTTACAGGGATAAATAAATCTTATGGAAACAAAATTACCATGGGACAAAAAGGAAGTGAAACGGGAAAATCCGATGGTCTGAGAGGAACTTGGATTACAGGATATTTTTATGACTTTACCCGATGTCAGGTAGCAGAAATTAAGAAGAACCAATACCCGGTTGATGAAAACTATTGATTTCCGCAAGATTTTGCAATAGCAATTTCAGTTTTTGCTTTAATTAAGGCAAAAACCGACTGCCAACTGTCGGCTGGCGGATGAACTCACGACCTTCCGCCGGCTGGCGGACAACTAACGGGTTTACAAAAAAACCAGCATTTCTGCTGGCTTCAGGCGGGATGGTGATACTCACGAGAACGTATTTTTTTTAATAGTATTTTTTCGTTGTGGTTCCGCGACTGGAACGCTCCTTCGTCCGCCTGCTGGCGGACGCAGTCCCGTCCCTAGGTCGCTCCACCACAACTAGTATTGAAAAGATAATAAAACACGGTTGCCGCATGAGCGACCGCAATAATTGTCGGTTGTCAATTCCGTATTGTCAAATTTCGATTTAATGACTCGTGACACGTTCTAAAAAAAGTTCACACGTCAGACATTAATTTGTAATCGACAATTACTGGTGATGCGTTAACTTTTAAAAAATCTTTATATATTATTGATATTTAATTTATTATAAGCGTTCTTTGATTTTTTGATTTGAATTGACCTGTAGTTTTGCACGCTTTAAATGCAAAATTATGAACTCAGGTAAGTATGTTTTCGCTCAGGTATTGCAGTTCATCGACAAATATGAGTTTGATAAATGTGTAAGTCGATATAATGGGGATTATCGGGTTAGAGAGCTCAACTGCTGGAACCAGTTTGTTCAGCTTTTCTTTGGCCAGCTAACCTCCCTTAACTCACTGAGAGATATTTGCACATGCTTGAAAGCCCATAAAAATAAACTTTATCACTTGGGCATTAAGCAAAATGTCAATCAATCAACACTTTCCCGTGCAAATGAGAAACGGGACTGGAGGATCTTTGCAGACTTTGGTGACTACTTGATTAATATAGTCAGGCCACTTTATGCCAATACTCCTATCCCTAACATTGATCTTGAAAATGACGTATTTGCTTTAGACTCAACTACAATATCGTTAAGCCTTAAGCTATTTAGCTGGGCACCAGGGAAGTACTCTCGGGGGGCCATAAAAGTTCACACGATGCTCGATTTAAGAGGAAGCATCCCGACTTTTATTTACATCACCGATGGTAAATACAACGACAGCAACTTTCTGGATGAGATAGATCCTTCTCCTTTTGCGATTTACCTGATGGACAGAGCATATATTGATTTTGTCGCTCTGTACAAGATGCATAAAGTCGGGGCATACTTTGTTACAAGATCAAAAGTGACATTGGATTACATGGTTACCGAATGCAATTTCAATATTGATGAGCAATCCGGACTAAGAAGCGATAAGACCATTAAACTCAAAGGGCCTAAATCAAAGCGCCTTTATCCGGAAACACTGCGAATGGTGGAATACTACGATGATGAGAAAGACATGATATTCGTCTTTCTGACCAACAACTTCGAAGTAACCGCCTTAGAAATCGCTCGGCTGTACCGTAACCGCTGGCAAATTGAGGTGTTCTTTAAATGGATAAAACAAAATCTGACAATAAAAACACTATGGGGGCACTCTGAAAATGCAGTAAACATCCATATCTGGGTTGCCATCTGCACCTACCTCATCGTGGCTTATGTCAAATTCAAGCTCCAAAGCACACTCTCTATATACGAGATAATGCAAATATTAGGGATATCCTCATTTGATAAAACAAATATAGCAGAGCTACTTACAGAAATACAGGTCAATCAAAATGTCAAAGAACAATATGAATTATTTATGTAATCAATTTTAACGCATCAGTAGTAATCGACAATAGACAATTGGCATTCGACAATTTATTTGGCCCGCCCGGCCTAGAGGGCAAAATAATTATAAAAAAGAGGGTGCTCTCTTATGAGGCACCCTCTTCAGGGAAAATTATCAGTCGGGACGAACTCACGACCCCCACGTCCCGATTGAGCCCTCTTTACTCTGAAGCGCAAAGTGATTGCGATTCTTTACCCAGGCCTATTCTTATCATATGTTAAAGGCAAAAATTCATTTTTAATATTAATAGGTCCAAAAACTTGCAAATTAGGATATTAATTTATAAATTTACCAGTGGTTAAAGATTCTTGTACCTGTGGAGCATAGCAATTCGGGAACAAAGCATTAAAAGTAAATTTCATGAAATCATCAGTACTTTTTGCAATCCTGGCGTTATCTATAAATGCTTATTCACAAAGCCAGCCAATTCAAATTTACGATAGCATCTATTCCTGGTATTGGTATGACGATTTTACCGGCTGGACGCTTTATAGTAAATTCATTGATATGGTTTATGATGACTACAATAACCTGACCTACAAATCGGGAAAAATTTGGGACGGCAATGGATGGATGAATAACAAAATATATACATATACTTATGATAGCCAAAACAATAAAACAAGCCAGACGGAACAAATGTGGGTAGCCGGTACACTGGAGAATGACGTTAAATACACTTTCACCTTCGATGCCAATAATAATGAAACGAGCGCACTGGAACAACTAGGGGATAACGACACATGGGAGAATAATAAATTGTATACCTATGATTTTGATGCGGAGAACAATCAGGTCAGTGGGCTCGTGCAGCACTGGTACGACAGTTTGTGGTTGAATTATTCTCTCAACTCATATACTTACGATGCCAACAATAACCTGGCGAGCAACTTATCCCAGTACTGGAACTCGGGGTTCTGGGACAATTATGGGCTGGATTCTTATTCCTACGATGCTCACAATAATCAAACGAGCCTGTTATCCCAGCAATGGAATGGTGAATCCTGGGAAAATGACTTGCTATACTCTTATACCTACGATTCGAATAATAACCGGACAAGTTCATTATACCAAAAATGGAAAGATAACATTTGGGAAAACTACCTGAAATGGACCTATAATTACCAGGGTAATCATAAGACTGGTGACCTGCTCATGATGTGGAGCAATGACGAATGGAAAGATATTGCAAGATACACTTACTCCTATGACACTAACAATAACCTGACCTCTGAATTTATGGAAGATTGTGACAACGAAATATGGATAAAAGGTTACCTGATAACCAGCTCCTATGATGCCAACAGTTTCAATATATTCAGAACATCTAAAGCATGGGCTCCTGGCGGTTGGATATCGGATAGCGATAGTTTATATAATTATTACCATACGGTGGTCGGCATTGATGATTTAGCGGAACCTTTAGCAAGTTTAGCGATTTACCCCAATCCCTCTTCCACCCAGATCACCATCGAAACTGCGGAAACCACCCCCAAATTTCTAATTTCCGTTTTCAATTTTCATAGCCAGGAATTGATAAGTTGTCAGGGGACTGAATCCAGGTCTGTCATCGATATCAGCCACCTGCCGCAGGGGATTTATTTCGTGAAAATAACGTATGACAGGACGGTACAGGTCAGCAAATTCGTGAAGAAGTAAAGTGTTTTTTGTTTCTCGCAGATTCTCGCAGATTAATAAGCAGATTTTCGCAGATTTCTTAATATGCATATATTATCATCCGCGTCCGTAATCTGCGATACAATCAGCGTAAATCTGCGAGAAAATAATAAAAATGGCTTTTGGCAAAGCCTCAAACGGGGACTGAGAGTTAGTTTCAATCGCAGTATGATAAAAAAATCAGCAACCGACTGTCGACTAACGACTAACGACTGCTGACTCCAAAATGTCGGGATGGTGAGATTCGAACTCACGACCTCCACGTCCCGAACGTGGCGCGCTAACCGGGCTGCGCTACATCCCGGAAGAGGGTGTGGGTGTGGGTGTGCAAGTGAAGTGTGGGTGTGAAATTCGGGAGTGCAAAGATAGTTTTTTTATTAAATATTAATTCACTTCTACTTATAAATAAGGCATATTTAAGGGTGACTTGGCCTGCAAACTTTAATTTACTTTCTTTTCGTTGTGGTTCCGCGACTGGAACGCTCCTTCGTCGGACTGGGCTGCTAGTCCGCGTCCCTAGGTCGCTCCACCACAACTGGTGTTAGAAAATTCCAAACCGTCTTTGTGCTTATTTTAAACACAGTTGCCGCATAAGCGACCGCAATAATTGTCGGTTGTCAATTCCGTATTGTCAAATTTCGATTTAATGACTCGTGACACGTTCTAAAAAAAGTTCACACGTCAGACATTAATTTGTAATCGACAATTACTGGTGATGCGTTAACTTTTAAAAAATCTTTATATATTATTGATATTTAATTTATTATAAGCGTTCTTTGATTTTTTGATTTGAATTGACCTGTAGTTTTGTACGCATTAAGTGCAAAATTATGAACTCAGGTAAGTATGTTTTCGCTCAGATATTGCAGTTCATCAACAAATATGAGTTTGATAAGTGTGTAAGTCGATATAATGGGGATTATCGGGTTAGAGAGCTCAACTGCTGGAACCAGTTTGTTCAGCTTTTCTTTGGCCAGCTAACCTCCCTTAACTCACTGAGAGATATTTGCACATGCTTGAAAGCCCATAAAAATAAACTTTATCACTTGGGCATAAAGCAAAATGTCAATCAATCAACACTTTCCCGTGCAAATGAGAACCGGGACTGGAGGATCTTTGCAGACTTTGGTGACTACTTGATTAACATAGTCAGGCCACTTTATGCTAATACCCCAATTCCTAGCATTGATCTTGAAAATGACGTATTTGCTTTAGACTCTACTACAATATCGTTAAGCCTCAAGCTATTTAGCTGGGCACCGGGGAAGTACTCTCGGGGGGCCATAAAAGTTCACACGATGCTCGATTTAAGAGGAAGCATCCCGACTTTTATTTACATCACCGATGGTAAATACAACGACAGCAACTTTCTGGATGAGATAGATCCTTCTCCTTTTGCGATTTACCTGATGGACAGAGCATATATTGATTTTGTCGCTCTGTACAAGATGCATAAAGTCGGGGCATACTTTGTCACAAGATCAAAAGTGACATTGGATTACATGGTTACCGAATGTAATTTCAATATTGATGAGCAATCCGGACTAAGAAGCGATAAGGCCATTAAACTCAAAGGGCCTAAATCAAAGCGCCTTTATCCGGAAACACTGCGAATGGTCGAATACTACGATGATGAGAAAGACATGATATTCGTCTTTCTGACCAACAACTTCGAAGTAACCGCCTTAGAAATCGCTCGGCTGTACCGTAACCGCTGGCAAATTGAGGTGTTCTTTAAATGGATAAAACAAAATCTGACAATAAAAACACTATGGGGTCACTCTGAAAATGCAGTAAACATCCATATCTGGGTTGCCATCTGCACATACCTCACCGTGGCTTATGTCAAATTCAAACTCCAAAGCACACTCTCTATATACGAGATAATGCAAATATTAGGGATATCCTCATTTGATAAAACAAATATAGCAGAGCTACTTACAGAGATACAGGTCAATCAAAATGTCAAAGAACAATATAAGTTATTTATGTAATCAATTTTAACGCATCAGTAGTAATCGACAATAGACAATTGGCATTCGACAATTTATTTGGCCTGCCCGGCCTGAGGGCAGAACAAAGAAAGATATTGTTAAAATGGAATTTTTCATTTACTTAACTTATCTTTACTTAATCGATATTAACCTGCTAACTATGAAATCGTTCATTGCAATTCTTTTGTTATCAGTTTCACTCAACTGCCTCGGCCAAAGCAATTATTCAATCGCTGACACCTCCAAGAGTTGGAGTTATGTCTCTGGCGGATATGGAGCGTGGATGGTCGTATGTTGCCTGCACAATTATTTTGTCCACTTCAATGGAGATACGATTGTGAATGGTAACAGGTATTTAAAGGTTTTCCAATCTACAGACTCACTTTATTCCGATGATGAGTTTATGGGCTTGATATATGAAGATACTATAAGCCAGGAAGTTTACTTTCGTGACCCTGAAGGTAATGAGGGCCTGATTTATGATTTTAGCATTTCAGTTGGGGATACAATCAACATCGTCAATCATTGCTATAATTATGAACGAGTGCTTATTTGCATCGCAATAGATTCTTTGATAATTGATGAACAATTTAAAAAGAGATTTAGTTTTTCAGTTGATTATATGGCCAGAAATGGTCAAGATATATGGATTGAAGATATCGGAAGCATGAACGGGATATTGTACCCGGGAGTTACGATAGATGGCGGTTTCAGGGAATTTCTGTGCTTTAAGTACAATGATACATTGATTTATACCAATCCAATTCACCAAACTTGCCGAAAGGATGCATTTTATCCGTATATAGTCCAGGAATATTATGATACGGCATACCTGTATTATCCCTATGAGTTCCGGTTTCAAATCACAGACACAACTGAAATTGATAATGTAAGCTGGTATGGTTGGGAAGTACCTGAGGATTTTTACTTGGACCAAGTCAATGGCATTCTTGAAGGGTATCCTACACAACTTGGTTCATTCTTTTGTTCAATAACGGCGACAAATTGGTCATTTCATACCGATGTACTTCTGGGAAACATTACTGTAGTCAATCCAACCGGAATAAATTCGATATCTATTGATAATAAATTTGATATTTCCCCAAATCCATGCAGAGATAAATTGATTATTGATATTCATATGCCAAATGACATTACTTTGAATCTTACTATTTATGATATTAAGGGACAAGTCATATTTGAACAAACGAGACTTGCGGATTCAAAGGAAGCAATCAATTGCCAGTCATTTCAAAGTGGAGTTTATTTTGTTAAAATAGAAATCTCTGATGGCAGGTTTGTGGCCAGAAAGATGTTTGTTAAAATGTAAGTGGATTTTATCGGGCAGGTGTAAAATAAGATTTCTAGGAGCGGAAATGAAATTTAATAAAAATTACACAATGTTTTAATGATGAATATTAATGTTTTAAGAAAAGTAAGCTAATAAACTGTGTATTAATTAATAAGGAGAGTCTATACCGGGCTGCGCTACATCCCGGAAGAGGGTGTGGTGTGGTGCCCGATGAGGGGGGTGTGCAAGTGAAGTGTGAGTGTGAAATTCGGGAGTGCAAATATACAAAAAAGTTGAAGGCTTCGATTCTGCTGACAAAATTCTCCATGAGGGTTTCCAACCCTCGGGTTGGAAACCCTGTTTCGGACGGGCCTGGTTGCCGCACCTCACCTTAGCCTATGGTCACCTCATTTCAGGAATTCCATAAAATTTTCCCTGTTTATTTCTCGGACCTCGCTGCCGGGATAAGCATCGATAAACGATTTAACGGGTTTCCGGCGTTTCGATGGCTGCCATTTGAATTCATAAGCATGAAGCTTTCCATCGAATTCCTCAAGATAGTCAATCTCCTGCTGTAAATTTGTCCGCCAGAAATAAGTATTGCAAAATAGCCTATGGTACTCATTTCTTTTGAATCGCTCAGAGATCATAAGGTTTTCCCACAGCGCGCCTGCATCATTGCGGAGCGATAAAGGATTATACTGGCTGATCAAGGCATTTCTTATCCCGTTATCATAAAAGTATATCTTTCTTGACCGCTTGAGTTCGCTCCTGAGGTTCCTGGAAAATGAATTCAAACGGAATATGATGAATGCCTCTTCAAGGAGGTAAATGTATTTTTCAACGGTCTCTTTGTCAACCTGGATAAGGTTGGAAAGTTCTCTGAAAGATACCTGGCTGCCTACCTGGAATGCCAGTGCTTGTGCAAGTTTTTCAAGGATTTCCGGTTTTCGTACTTCTTTTATTGAAAAGAGATCTTTATAAAGATAATCAGAGACCAGTTCATAAAGGACTTCTTTTTCCTGGCCTGCCCTGTTGATTACTTCCGGATAGGAGCCATAGACCATGCGGGTTTCAAGTGAGCGGTATATTTCAAGGATATTGGTATCCCCTGCCAACTCTTCCATGGAAATCGGGAAAAGTCGGAATGTCCATTTCCTGCCGGTAAGAGCCTCTTTGATCTTATCGGTCAACTCGAAAGAACTTGAACCGGTTGCCATCAATTGAATATCGGGACAACTGTCATGGATGATCTTTAATGTCAGGCCGGAATTTTCAAGTCGCTGAGCTTCGTCGATGATCACCATGGAACCCGGTGGGAAAAGATCCTTAGCCCGGTTTGAATTAATTTGATTCAGCAATTCCCTGTCAATGGCTACGTCGGCATTAAGCCAGACGGATTTGCCTTTAAAATTCCCGACCAGATTCTTCATCAGAGTGGTCTTACCCACCTGCCGCGGCCCAAGCAGCAGGATGGACTTTCCGGAAAAGAACCTGTCTTCTATTATTTTTTCTAAAGTTCTTGGAATCATAATGTCGGATATATTCGACAAAAATAATATAAAATGTCGATTATATCCGATGAATAATTAATTATTATTATTTCTTCACGAACCTTCCCACCAACACGTCCTCATCTGAAACAACTTTCACGAAGTAAATCCCTGCAGTAAGTCCTGAAACATCCACTGCAGTGAGAGGTTCCGATGCCTGGCGCTGCAAAACCTCCTGCCCATTCAGGTTCGTGATGGAAATTTGGTATTTCAATTTATATCAATGTATATCAACCCCGCAGATCACTTTCTTCTTCCGCCGCTGCCGCCACCGCCGTAACTCCCCGACCTGCCGCCTGAAGGCACTCCCGCTGACCGGTTATATGATCCCGAAGGACGGGCTTGCTGGTAAGTGGAACGGTTTTGCCGGTATTCCTGTGTCCTGGATTCCCCGCGCTGACGGTTCTGAAATTCCTTGTCCAGGTTGCCTGCGCCGGGGCTGACATTCTTATTGGTCCTGTCCATATTCGACCAGTTTCCGTTTTCCCTCTTCTGGTAGTTTTCTCCATTTTTCCGGTAGACGTTCCCCTGCTTGTCGGTAATGACATTATTCGGCGCGACTGGCCTTGCAGCATTCCGGATGCCGGTGGAGGCACGGTTTCCTTCCGATGGCCTCCCCGAAGGCCTTACTCCGCTGTTCACGCCTTTTTCCCTCCGGTAATAAATATTGTTGTCGACACTCGTCCCTCCGCGGGGCCCGTAATAATTCCTTGAATCGTACCTGCCATGCTCATGCCCCTCCTCGTAGCCGTGGTGATAGCCATGGTAATAGCCGCCACGGTAACCGACAGGCCCCCAGTAACCATAGTATGGCGGATACCAGCCAAAACAAAACCAGTCGTATGGACCGCCGAAACCCACTCCAAATGAGAATCCCCACCCGGTGTAAGGGTTCCAGTTCACGCCGAAGCCATAAGTTACAGGCCAGGGGTAATAGTAGTTCCCATACCATGGATCATAATAAAATCCCGTACCGTAGACGACGGTAGGCCCATAAGCATAAGAGTAGCAGTAGCCGGGCGTATATCCCATATAAACATAATCGGGGGTAACATCATAGATATTGACATATTTGACATTGTACAGGGGGTTATCCGGCGGAATTTCCTGTATTTTATCGGGGACAGAGGTGCAGACTGACCAGGGCCCCAGCGGATCGCCGGATTCGAACCAGATTGCGTCGTCGCAGCAATAGTATCTGCCATCTATCATCAGAACCGATTTATTGGTATTCACCGCATACAGCATGCCTGTCTGCCCGATCGGCTGAAATTTAGGCGGGCCGTCATAATTCACCTCAAGGCTCGCGGTTTTTCTATCAACTTCTGCTGTCTGGGGAACCTGGTTGGCCAGCACGGCTTCTTTGGCTTCCTGCGTCCCGGCCACGCTTGCACGAACGTCTGCCATATCCGAATTGGCAGGTATTCTGGCGAAGTCGGCCGGCAACATGTCGGCAGGCACATATTTCCAGGGTTTTCCCGAAAGGCTTTGCGAAACATACCATCTTCCTGATATGAGGACATAATATTCCTGCTTGTTTATGTCCATCAGGATATAATCAGTGGTATTCTTCATATATAGCAGGGAGGTTCCTTCCAGGGGCGCATAATCAGGTTCGCCATTCGACTGAAGAAGCTCAGCCGGATGCGTGCTGACAAATATATGTTGTACGGGCTGTGGAAGCGTATCTTTGGATGATTTGCCTTCATCCTGCCCCATGGCCTTACTGGCAATTTCCTTTACTTTTTTCGGGGGGCCGTCAATATTATTCCAGTCATCGTCAAGGTTGGACGAGCTGTACCAGTACTTGCCGCCTTTCAGGTAAAATCTGCCCGTGGCATTATCACGGACAATAAAAAACGGCGTGTTGACCACTGAACTATAACCTGAGTTTTCAATGTCTTTAAACCTCGGATCACCGTCGATGGTTACCAGGACGGCAGGGTAGGTCACAAAAATGATCTCCGGTGGAGCATTATTCAGGTCGCCTGCCAGCTGTGCCTGGTATTGGGCGTCTTCAAGGCTTAACATCAGCTCATCCAGGGAAGCTTCGTAATTCCATTCAGGCATTTCCTGCTCGAGGAATTGGCTAAGCTGGTCAGTTTTAGCCTGGTCGCCTTCAGGGAATTTCACTGCCGTCACTTTCAAATCTTTAAATGAAACCATCCGGGTATCATAGTCGGTGAGAATCCTGCAGTCAAACCAGACAGCGCCGAAAACGGGAGAAGGATCGTCAGGAGTGGTCACCGAGACCGCCGCCCTGGCTTCAAGCTTATCTTTAATAAGGCTTTCCACCTGGGGTTGGTAAATGACCACCGTTTGGTTTCCCGCTTCAAATTTCTTGGGCCAGAGGGAATTTTGTCCGTCTCCCTGCGAAAAGGCCATGATGCCTGAAAGCATCATCAAAACTCCGGTAAAAAAAGTATAAATTGTTTTCATATCAGAACCTTGAGTTATTTTCTGGATAACAAATAAAAAGAAAACAAGTTCTGAATAAAAGCAATTATTTTTTAAGGTCTTTCATCGTGCGGTTTAAATACCCTGGCATAGATCGATCTGATGCGGATCCTGCCCCGCCAGAGCAAGTGATACATGGCCGGTACTATCAAAAGTGTCAGGAATGTCGAGAAAGTCAGCCCAAAGATAATCGTCCAGGAAATCGGACCCCAGAAAGAGACATTGTCCCCTCCGAAATAGATCTTGGGATCAAAGTGCTCGAACAGCGATACAAAATCAATGTTCAATCCCACGGCTAACGGTAACAATCCGAGAAGGGTGGTGATAGCGGTGAGAAGGACCGGACGCAGCCTGGTTTTCCCGGCTTCGACAAGGCACTGGACTTCTGTCTCTTCCTCCAGTGTTGCATCATCAGCCAGGCCCAGCTGCCTTTTTTTTCTCAGTTTCAGCAGGTTCATATAATCCATCAAAACGATGGCATTGCTGACCACGATCCCGGCAAGGGCAATGATCCCGATACCTGTCATGATAACCACGAAAGGCATTTTGAAAGTGGCGATACCCCCGAAAACGCCGATGGTGCTGAAAAGCACGGTCGCCATGATAATGAGAGGCTTTATGATGGAATTGAACTGCGATACCAGGATGAGCATAATGAGCGCCAGGGCGATGATAAGGGCAGTGACCAGGAATGCCATGGATTCATTCTGTTGTTGCTGCTCCCCGGTAAATTCATAGTGATAACCGGCAGGCATTTTGAAATTCTGCATCATGCTTTTCAACTGGTTATTGATATCATTGGCATTGTAGCCTTCGACCACATTCGAATAGACGGTCACCATACGGGTCAGGTCCTTCCTTTTCACGGCGTCGTAAGTCGTGGTGTAAGTAATATCCGCCACGGCAGAGATCGGCACCTGCTTGATCTGGCCGGTTGCGGGATCGCGGAAAGTTACCTTTTGATCGAGCAGAACGGCAGGATTGTTCCTGAATTCCTTCTTAAGGCGTAACTCGATCGGATACTGGTCCTCGCCAATTTTGTAATCCGAGATTTTCTTTCCGAACAGGGCTGTTCTGATCGTCATGGCAATCTGCCCGGTCGACAGGCCGTACCTGCGGGCCCGCTCCCTGTCAATGTGGATGACGATCTCCGGCTTTCCGACGTCGAGATCTATCTTCAGACCTTCGATGCCGTCAATATGGGCGTTGTCGATGTAATTCTGGATAGTATCGGAAAGGTAAAGCAGCTGGTCGAAGTCTTCGCCGGTGATCTCAAGGTTGATGGGTTTACCGGTAGGAGGGCCATTTCTCTGTTTTTCAATCGATACAAGCGCGCCGGGATAGCGCCCGATCAGTTTGTCGCTCAACTCCTGCATGATATTGCGCGTACTGACCCCTCCACGTTTCTCATACTCTAAAAAAGTAATGGTCACGAGCCCTTTATGAGGTGTATCGGACAGGGAAAACCCGTCATCTTCGCCCCTGGCGCCATTTCCTACCGTAGTGAGAACAGATTTGACGATACGTTCATTTGGCTGGAGGATATTATCCACATCCGCCTCGAATGTTTTCATGAACTGGTTGGTATAATCAATATCGGTGCCGACGGGCAATTGCACGAGGAGATTAATATACTGCGGATCGGATGAAGGGAAGAATATGACTTTCGGCTGGCGCAGGACCATGAATAATATCGTAAGGAGCAGCACGAAAAATGCGCCGAAAGAGAAATAAAGCGGGTTTCTCTTTTTCAGGACAAAATGGAGCACATTCTGGTAAAGGTTATCGAGCCAGTCGAGGAAAATTGTAGAGAACCATCTTCCCGCGGCATTCATGAAATACATATTCATAATGCCCACAAGTGCAAAAATTACCAGCAGGCTTCCGGGGGTATTCCATCCGGCCAGGTAACAGATTATGCTCAGGAAGAGCAGCGCAGCTATGATCTTCCACATTTTCTTCTTTCTGGGCATGCTGAACTGATCCCCGGATTTCATAAAGGTTGAAGTCAGAACGGGTGATATCACCACGGCGACAAATAGCGAAGAAGACAGTGTGATAATTAATGTTATAGGAAGATAGCTCATGAAATCCCCTATGATACTGTGCCAGAACAGCAAAGGGACGAATGCCGAGCAGGTGGTGGCCGTGGAGGCAATGATAGGCACCGCGATTTCCCCGACCGCCTGGCGGGCAGCGCTCAGGGTGTCGTAGCCTTTCTCCACGTACCGGAAAGTGTTTTCAACCGCAATGATGGCGTCATCCACAAGCCTTCCCAGCGCGAGGATCAGGGAGAACAGGATGATCATGTTCAGCTTGTAGCCCAGCAGGTTAAAGATAACGAAGGAAATAAACATCGAAAGCGGGATGGCAAGCCCGACGATCAGCGCATTCCGGGTGCCGAGAAACAGGTAAAGGATGATAACTACGAGAATGATTCCAAGGATGATGCTGTTCTCCAGTTCGCTCAGCTGCCGGCGGACAATCTCCGACTGATCATTTGTTATAGTAATTTTCAGATCGGCGGGCAGTGATCCGCTCTTTTTTTCATTGTCGAGCAGGGCGAAAATTTTATCAGTGGCCGATAACAGGTTTTGTCCGCCTTTCTTTATCACATGCAGGGAAACTACCGGTTGCCCGTTCAGGCGCGCAAAATCTTTGGGCTCTGCAAAACCATCGACTACCTCGGCCAGGTCCTTGACATAAACAGCCTGCCCGTTATCCGACTTAACGATAATATTCCTGATCTCTTCCATGTTTTTGAATTCCCCGATGACACGGATAGATCTGCGGGTTTCGCCAAGCTTGATAGTACCCCCTGACATGGAGATGTTTTCACTGCCGATAGCGTTTTCAATATCATAAAAGCTGACCTGCATCATTTCCATGAGGTGAGGATCCACATTGATCTGTATTTCCCGCTCATCGAGACCGGTAATATCAACCCTGGTGATTTCCTGGATCTTTTCTATTTCATCCTTCAGGTCATCGGCGTACTTTTTCAGTTCAGTGGTGCTGTAATCCCCGGAGAGGTTAATGTAAATGATCGGAAATTCGGCAAAATCTATATCCATCACCGATGGGTCGCTCAGCATGTCATCGGGAAGATTTACTTTCGCTTTGTCCACGGCGTCCTTGACATCCTGGAGGGCTTGCTTGATATTGACGTTGGTATTGAATTCCACGAAAACGGACGAAAAATCCTGGGATGAAGTTGAGGTGATCTCCTTAACGCCTTTGATTACCTGGAGCTCATTTTCAATGGGCCGCGTGATCAGGTTTTCAATATCGACCGGCGGATTGCCGGGATAAATAGTCTGAACATAAACATATGGGATCACGATATCGGGGAACAGCTCTTTGGGCATCGACCTGTAGGAATAAATGCCGAAAGTCAGCAGGATGATGATCAGGAGATAGACAGAAGTCCTGTTTTTCAGTGAAATATTTGTAGGCGGAAAAGATCGGATTACCTTTTGTCTGGATTCGTTTAGGTCATTCATAATCTATCTCTTAAAAAATAATAATCTTTTGGTTTAACAATCAATTTACCGGGTTCCGGGCGGAATCTTGCCGGCCTGCTGAAAATCAGCATCATCTTTGAAGAGCCTGCGATAGGTAATGTGAATCTTACCCGGTTTTGCATTAACAGCTTCCTGGATCGCCATCATTTTAGGATTGAAATCCCCCACCCACGACAGTTCCATCTCCGTAATATGGGGCCTTTTCTTTAGCACAGGCTCCCGGAGATGCCAGAAAATGGCCGATTCAAGTCCCTGCCCCTGGAATTTCGGAACCACTCCCATCATGGTCTGGCGGATGCGAGTGATCTCCTTCGTGTTTTTGTAATAGAGAAAGCGCAGCTTGTTCCATAGGTGCATCTTTCCGTTAAAATGCCTGAGGATCATGTTGATATCGGGGAACATTATATAAAATGCCACAGGCTTGTCATCATGATAAACAAACCAGATAAAATCTTCCTGGAGAATGGGCCTGGCGCTTTCCAGTTCCCTTTTTACCACTTCCATGTCCAGCGGTATGAAATGCTCATGCATGGCCCAGGCCTGGTCATAGACTTCCTTCAGGTCATGAAGGAACTTGTCTGCTTCTTTATAGGTAAAATGCCTGAAAGAATATCCCGGCCTTCTGTTTACCCATTCGGCGATCTTCCAGAACCTTTCCGGGAAAGGAACGGTCAGGTCAAGGTGCTTGGTGATCTGGGTAAAATAGGGCTTGAAGCCGTATGATTCAAAGAGGTCTTTGTAATAGGCGAAGTTATAAGGCATTCCATAGGCCGGATGGGTATAACCCTCAACCAGCAATCCCCAGAAGTTATCGTTCTCGCCAAAATTGACGGGCGCATCCATGGCTTCCATTCCCTGCGAGATCAGCCATTTCTTTGCGGCGTCAAACAAGATATCTGCAGCTTTCTGATCATCGATGCATTCGAAAAAACCCGCTCCGCCGGTGGGCTGCTTGTAGAGATAGGCTTTCCTTTTATTATAAAAAGCCGCTATCCTTCCAATGAGCTTTCCCCTGTCATCCTTTAATATCCAGCGGATCGCACTGCCACCTTTAAAAAACGCATTCTTTCCCGGATCAAAGATCTTATTGATGTCCTGGTCAAGCGGGCAAACCCACACCGGGTCTTGTTTGTACAATTGCCTGGCTACATCAAGGAACTGCCTGGCGGTCTTTTTTCCGTTGACTTCAATAAGATCCATGCTGTTCTGAAATTTCAGGCAAAAATACATTTTAATAATTTGGATTATCAGCATTTGCGGCAAATAATTAATGTTTATATTTACCATTTGCAGCAAGGTATATCATAAATCATAACACCATGGTTAAAAGACACTACAATAAGTTCCTGACATGGATCGATAAGCGCCGGTACAGGTTGCTTCTTATTGCTACGGTCCTTTTGCTGGTTCTGCCTGCGCTACCGGGAAAAGGCCTCTTATCCAATATCCTTTTTGTTTCCTGCATGAGTTTTCTTCTCATCCAGAGCATGGTGGCGGCTACCCCGCACAGGGCTAAAAGACTTTTTCTCCGTTATATCGCTGTTTCACTTATGATCATTATTTTCTGGCTTGATCCGGCGGGATTCAATTCCAGGTGGCTCGAAATATTAAGGCTGGCGATGCTGGCAATATTCTTCGTATTTGTGGCATTTTACCTCGTCAAGTTCCTCCGGAATGCAACCTCGGTTAATATGAACGTGATCATTACCGCGATCAATATCTACCTTTTGCTGGGCATAATATCCGGAAGCCTGGCCTACCTGAGCTATGAATTAATGCCCGATTCCTACAATTTACCTGCGAACATCAAGGATCCGAATTTTATCACCTTCAATTATTACAGTTTTGTAACGATGTCGACCGTGGGATACGGGGACATCACTCCGCGCATCCCGGAGACGCAGACGCTCGGGTATCTTACGGCCGTCACCGGCCAGTTGTATTTGGCAATAGTCATCGCGATGCTGGTCGGTAAATACCTTTCATACCGGACGAATGAAAAAACCGGTTAATTTTATTCCGGGAGGTCAGATCCTGTGGCCTGCCGGTTAAATCCAAAATACAAAACAGACATTTATGTTCAGACATATTAGTCTTTTAAGGTTTTTAAAATTCTTCCCGATCCTCATCATCCTTCAATTCGACCTGCCGGCAACGGGCCAGTCCCTGCACCGCCCGGAAATTGCGGGAAATTACCCAAACAGCGTTTTTGTGGTTACGGATCGAAAAACAGATACGCTTAAAAACGGCGGCCTCATTTATACCAACATTGTCGATACCTCGAAGGGGTTGAAATTCCTGAAGGTTATTTTTGAGGATGATACATGGTACGGGGAATCATACACAAGCCTGGATGAGTTGCTGAAGAGTCCTGCACCTTACAAGGACTGGGCCGTCTGGGTGCATGGCGATGGCCAGGCCTTCCTGCCGTCGATGAAAGAAGCTCTCGAGATCCAGTATCTTCATCAGGTCAATTTCATTGTTTTCAGCTGGCCTACCAAAGCCCCTGATAAAGGGCCGATAGCGAATTTCAGAAATTCAAAAAGAAATGCGCTTCTGACGGCGCCTTACCTGGAAGAGATGTGCCATATTTTAGAGGATTATACGAATCAGGAAAACAATAAGATCAAAGGGGAGCACCTCAGCATTTTCTTTCACAGCCTTGGTAATTATATGCTGGAAAAAATTGTGGAAGAAGGTTATCTGGAAGATATAGAAAAAGGACTTTTTGATAACCTGGTAATAAACGAGGCAGCGGCAGAGAGTAAAAACCATGACCAATGGGTTGAAAAACTTGATATCCAGAAACGCCTTTATATTGATTTTAACAGCGGGGATAAAAATCTGATATTGCTGAGGATTTTGACAAATTTGGGCTTGCAATTAGGGGAGCGCCCCGTTGCGCCCCTGGCCGGTAATGCTATTTATGTCGATTTTACTGAAGCCGTGGGATCAAAATACAGGGCCGGTACGACCCATTCCTATTATTATGCCAGGATAACAGGTATCAGCCAGAATATCAGGAAATATTTTTATGATCTGTTTCATGGCAGGGCAGTCGATTTTAATGATCCTGATTGTTTTGAATCAACTGAAAACAGCCAGGTATTCAGGATCAAATTTTAACAAAATAAATAACCTATTTACTTGATTTTCAAGTTCGGATTTTCTTAAATTTGAGCAAAATCATCATTATGAAAACTTCGATATTTGCCAAGTTTTCAGGAGTTGTCGCATTGACGCTCCTGATCACCTATTCATCTGCCCAGGTTAAGATAGGTGATAATCCTTCAGTGACAAATTCTTCTGCGGTCCTTGAGCTTGAAAAAACGAACAAGGGTCTGTTGATAACCCGTGTTTCACTTGCTTCAGTGACGGATGTGACAACAATTCCATCTCCTGCAGATGGTCTGCTCGTTTACAATACGAATTTCGGCGGTGGAGGCAATCCGGTAAGCCCGGGATTTTATTACTGGCGCCAGGACCAGGGGAGATGGATCCGGTTGCTGACCACTTTAAATGGTTCCGTCGGAGATGTCTGGATCGACGGTAACAATAATATATTATCCGCCAACAGCGCCAGCCAGTCGCTCAGGGGAAAATACAATATAATCCTTGGTGAACTTGCGTTTGAGGACTGGAATGATACGACCGACAGTTATATTGCAATCGGTCATGAGGCCGGAAAGGAGGATGAAACGGATGGCTATGCAGACGTCATTGCCATCGGAAACCAGGCGGCTTTCAGCAATTCCGGGGCTAACCTGATTGCATTGGGCTGGAAAGCGGCATATGATAATACGGGACAATTTGTAAATGCGCTTGGGAGGGCAGCTGCAAGCTTCAACCTGGGAGGTTCCGTGAATGCCCTGGGCTTGCAGGCAGCGCAGCACAATACGGGAGGTTCGGTGAATGCATTGGGAGAAAATGCCGCACAATTCAATAACAACAATGAGGTGAATGCTTTCGGCACAGAGGCTGCAGCCGTCAACCAGGGGGGAGATGTTGTCGCCATGGGAAGTTATACTTTACACAATAACACGGGCCATCTGGTAAACGGAATTGGCCCTATGGCCGGAATGGATAATTCAGGATGGTCGGTGAATGCATTGGGAAGCGAATCCGGGAAGAATAATACGGGTTCTGAACTGAACGCCTTTGGCGCTATGTCGGCCCAGTACAATACTGCTGCAGCCGTCAATGCACTCGGAAGGCAGGCAGCGATGTACAATACCGGTTACGGTACGAATGCTTTTGGAGACGAAGCGGCAAAGTTTAACAACGGCGCGCATGCAGTTGCTATCGGTGAGCAAACCCTTTTGGGAGCCGAATTTGGCGATCCTGAAGGCGAAGGCAATATCGGCATTGGTTACCAGGCAGGCATAAGCGTGGGAACCGGCCAGAGGAATATTTGCCTGGGTTTTCAGGCAGACATACCAAATCCTTCTGCCAATGACCAGATCAACATCGGCAACAATATCATCAGGCAGGCAAACGGCATCATCGAGCTCAAAGACCTCATCCAGCTCACTCCTACCACGGAACCGGCCTCGCCTGCCGACGGGATGATCTATTTCGACAGCACGGCGGGCAAGCTGAGAGGATATGGCGACGGGAGCTGGCATGATCTCTGGTAAAAAGGGTTTCCAATCCTGTTAAAAACTTTTACTATGTTTGTCAAAATAATCTAATCTGTCAAATCTGACCAAAATCCAATCTTATGCTGAATGCATTTTTATGGGGCTTGCTGGCATCTTTCTCCCTGATCCTTGGCGGATTCATCGGAGGGAGATTCACGATTAAAAAACAGATCCTTGGTATCATCATGGCTTTTGGCGCAGGGACGCTGATCTCCGCCATTTCATACGAGTTGGTCTTTGAGTCCCTGAAACTCGGAAAAGGAACCGGATATCCCGGATTTGGCCTGTTTGCCGGGACTTTCACTTTTTATTTCAGTGACAGGCTGATTGGAAGGATGGGCGCCCGTAAACAGCTGAAAAGCGGAGTGGCTGCATCAAGCCTGGTCGTTCCGATGGTGTTAGGAATTATCCTCGACGGTATACCTGAATCTATCGTCATCGGGTTGGGAATATTTGAAGGAGGTGTCGTAAGCATTGCCATGCTGGTTGCAGTTTTTATCTCCAACCTGCCGGAAGCCATCGCAGGAACTATCGGCATGAAGGCAAACGGCTGGAGCAGGGGTAAAATATTTATCCTCTGGCTCATGATTGCCCTTGTTTGCTCAGTCGCGACCCTTGCCGGATACAGCCTTTTCAGCTCCGCATCCGATCAATGGCTGTCCTTTATTCAGTCGTTTGCAGGAGGAGCCATTATGATGATGCTTGCCAATTCTATGATTCCTGAAGCGTACGAACATGGTGGCAAACTGGCCGGCATTTTCACCGTGCTTGGATTCTCAATTTCAGTATTCATGGTCATACTGGAAAATCTTTAGACCATCTCAAACCTGAATCCCACGGATCGCCGTTAAAACTGATAGGAATATCTGGGTTTATCCGGGTTTCCAACCCTCGGGTTGGAAACCCTCCTCAATCTTTTGATAATTTAAGTAACCATATAACAATTTAGCAATTTACTTTAACTTTCCGTACTTAACGGCTTCAGGTGCAGAATCAATCCATGCAATAAACAGCTTATAGCCGATTGACATTACGATAGCCCCGGTAAAGAGCCCGATAAAGCCGGAGAAGATGAAACCGCCGATTACCCCTATGAAGATAACCAGCATGGGAACCGGAGCTCCCTTGCCAAGCAGAATGGGCTTGAGAATATTGTCGGACAGGCCGGCCACCAGCAGCAAGACGGTCCATAAAATCGCAGGCATGACTTCTTTTGTTGCAAACATATATATTATGACAGGCAGCGTTATAAAGAATAGTGGCAGTTGAAGTACGCCTAAAACAAACACCAGCAGCGTCCATATCCCGGCATACGGGACACCGGCCAGCATGAAAACAATGCCGTTCAGCAGGGCCAGTATAAGGGCGACCCCTAGGACCCCTTTAACTACATTACCGATTGTTTTGCTCGTAAGATCAGCAAATTCATCTCCCCTGTCAGGGGCTAATTTCCTGAAAAATTTTCCTATAGCTTCCTTTAATCCTCCAATAGCCAGCATTATACCAGCTATGAAAAGCGCTATCACGATCTGGATCACTCCTCCTGCAGCGCTTAATATTCCTTTAGCTAATTTACTCCCGACTGCAAACAGTTGGTCCTTATATTTAATCACTAACTGTTCCAGGTTAACATAGGCTGAATGCCAGGTATCATAAAGTGTTTGCCCGATAACGGGCCAGTCTTTGACCTTTTCGGCAGGCGGCGGAATCGTCAGCGTTCCGTTATCGTAATTGACTTTAAGTTGTTTGACTTCTTCAACGAGTGAACCGATTAAAAAGAATGAGGGAACGATGATTATGGCCAGGATGGCTAAAATAATGATTGATGTCGCAAGTTTGGGTCTTCCACCCATCTTCCTGGTAATCAGACTGTGAAGCGGATCCATCGCCAATGCAAATATCAGGCTCCATAAAATAATGCTGACAAATGGGAGCATGATCAGCAGGCACCAGACAATGATCAATAAAATGATGAACAACCGGATAGTTGTGTCATAAACGGAATTGTTGTTGATTTCATTTTTCATTTCCATATATATTATTGATTTATAATCAATTAAATAGGGTTTCCAACCCTAGGGTTGGAAACCCTCTGGTTTAAAATTTATATTCCAGCGAAGTAATGACTCCCCAGTCATTCTTTGCCGATTCCCCTGAAAATGGTTTGCTGTCATAGCTGTCATAAATGGTCAGATTGAAGTAAAGATCCTTCACGATTTCAAATTTGGCGCTCAAATCATATTCCAGCCTGAAACGATTTTTTATCGTTACGCTGTAATAATAATTAAAAGTGTTCGTCACATCGATTTTTGGAGTCCTGTACTTAAAAGCTTTGAATTGAGTTGCAGCAAGGAGTTCTATATTATTGGATGTAATTTCCGCATCAATAGATTGTTCGTTGTTGTATATCACCCCAAGGAGAGTGTACCATCTGATAAAATTGGATCTCACAATGTCATAGCCTCCGCCCAGACCGGCCTGCAACCTTAATTTCAGGTCAAGTTCGGTATTCTTCTGTGCGTTGATATTCACAGCGGTAAACCATTTTTTTGGTAAGTAGCGGGTGACATTCAGCCCGATATTGGTATTGTTCGACTTGTTCGTATCGGTCTGAACGGTCAGAATGGAACTAAAATCGAGCCTTGTCGAATAGTGAATTGTCCTGTACGTGACCGCGCCGGCCAGGTTGTATTGAAAAACTTTGCTGGCCTTGGTATAACTGAGCCCCAGGCCGACATTTCCATCTATCCGTTTAAAAAAATTATCCTTGATATTGGAAATCTGGACAATATCCCACAAGGGCTTCGGGACTGTGTCGTTTGATATAACTACATTTACTGTTGCCTTCTGATTGGACGGCAATAGTGAACCATAATACCTGAAGCCGGATTTAGTCAGGATATCGTAGAATTTTCCGGAATAAATGGTATTTATATCATCAATTCGTACGGTGACTATCAACATGGCATCGGTACTTAAAGTCAATTGCCCGTATTCAAATTTCTTCAATTCCCCCGTAAGCCTGTCGCCATTAGTTAGATAAATCGTGTCATTCTTTTGCGCCTGAAGTCCCGTTGAAAAAATACAGATCAGGAAAATCCAGGTAAACGGATTTTTTAACGATTCGTTGATGCATTTTGCAATGATTTTCAAGGTTGAATCTTCAATCATTACTGATTTTTCACTCAATTATGGATATTTATCTACTCTGACGTCTGTTTCTTGTGAGATTAGCCAAGGCCAGGCCGGAGGCAAAAAGGACCATACAAATCACCATAGCCCTTATGCCGGCGATCATTTTAAATTTCATGGTTTAATCTTACGGATTACTTTACATTCGCCGTTTCCCATGCCCTGACATCCTTCCGGGCTTTATCGAAAACCGTTTCGTAATTCCCTTTGAGGAATTTTTCCCGGGCTTCCGGCGTCAGCTGGGCAATCAGGGATGTATACATATTATAAACTTTCAAGTATTTTGCCTGGTCAGTCGGGCCGACCTCGTCCGTTCCGAATATAAAGCGGTCGGGATGCCGGTTAAGAAGCCCCGCCATGGCCTGGATGGATTCCGGGGTGGCTATGATATATTTCGCGGCCTCATCCCAGGAGAGATCAAAATATACATGACTCATCTCAGGCTTGTTACAGACGTTTTCAAGCACGCCAATCATGTTATCGATGGGATCAACAATGCGTCCCAGGCCGCAATGCGACCAGATGACGGTTGTGTTGGGGTGGCGGATAAAAAGATCCCTTAGCTGGATGACTTGGTATGGCTCCTGTCCTGGTTTAGGAAAGGGCATATCGATATCGCTGTGGATAATGACAACCAGCCCGGCTTGAGCGCAAAAAGCAAAAATACTGTCGAGCGAAGGATTCATCAGACTGCAGATCTCCCCGCTGATCTTTGCTGAGACGAATTCTTTGTGAACCGTAAATTCACCTATCCCGGAAAACACGCCGGGGAAAGTTTTCAGCACGCGTTTTATATGGTCGACAGCGTACATATCCGAAGGATTAAACCCGGTGATCATCGGATCAAAACGGGCCTGCTGTTCAAGAGTTAACGATTTATAGGCTATTGCGATAACGGCATCTGTGAAAGAATAATAGTACAGCGGGGCATCGGTCTGGGTGTAATACCAGGGCGCAAAGGAGCCGGTATTGGCATATGACCATTGTTGCTGCAAAGGAATCCCGAATAATGTCGCTCTGCCTACCTTATCACCCATTACTTTCAGGAAATCCTGAACAGAAGGGCCTTCCTGGATGTAATTGGTCAGGTGGACATGGTCGTCATTGAAAAGATAACCGTCTTTTATAGTCGAAGCCTGCGGAAATACGGGATTTACTGTAAAAAATAGAAAAGCCAGTAATATTGGCAAAAAGTAAAAGGCTTTTGCCGACTGGTAATCATCGAAAAGTAAATGTTTTTTCATGTTGTAAATATTTAAAATTTAGTTCATTGCCTACCCAAAGACGGAAATAAAAAGATCGATATTTTTAAACCGCAGAGACGTAAAGACGCAGAGGATAAATTGAACATCTCTTCGCGCCTCTGCGCCTCTGCAGTAATAAACATATCATTATGCACAATCTGAAAAAATTAGACTAAAGTAATATATCTGTTCCAAGAGTGATCGTCGTGCCGGTCTGGCCGTTCGTGTATAATCCAAAGGTTCCGCCGGCAGCAGATTTATAGATATACATTGCCTGGGCATTGATCCTCCAGCTTCGTGTTTTTAAAGGATAGATGTTCACTCCGCCGCCTGCTTCATACGGATTTCTTTTGAACTCGTCGATGAGCATGGAATTTATGGCGTAAACACAGAGAATTTTCGGGATCGCCATATAAAGCGCTTGTAAGGTGTAACCTTTATCTGTGACGATACTTAAAGGCACCGGTCCGTCGGCATTAATTTTGGAAAGTGTCCTGTAATAAAATTCAGTATGCAGGGCAAATCCTTTGAGTTTAAAACCCAGGTCAACAGCAATTAAGTCATAATTAGCTTCTATAACCGTCACTCCTGGAGCCATGGCGCCAGTTTCAAAGAAAAGGACACCGTCCGACAGCCGGACCTGCGTGTTATCAGGGCTCGGCGTACCAGTATTGTTAAAGCGGTTTTCACGGCTATGACAGTACGAAGCGCCAAATCGTGTTGCGATTTTTTGATGATTCTCAAAGTCGCCGTTCCCTCCACGAGGCCCGAATTCGCCGGTCGTCGGCATCCACTCCAGGGAAATGCTCTTGGAGAAATGCCGGGTCAAATTTGCCGCCTTGATGCCCAGTATGCTGAGGTTATTTCCCAGTACAGCGGTATAGCGCAATTTAGGCAGAATTTCACCCGTAATAAACACGCCATTCGTAAATCCGCCCCTTAGCCCGTCCTCAGCCATGGTCCTGTCAGTAGAGGTAAAGAATGGAAATAATCCTTGTATACTTCTGATACATACGTTAGGAGTCATCCCGACCCCTGCAGTGATATATTTGTTGAACCTGTACATGAGGGTCCCGAAGACCAGTGTTTGCTGCGTTGTGGTAACAGTCCAGACGGTAATGGAGTAAGTCAGCTTAGGCGTACCAAGAAAGCCCTTGAACCAAATCATGGCGCGGTGCCAGTATATATCATTCCGTCCGTCAAAGGTTTTTGTGTTCCCCAGATGGTCCACCCATGTCGTATCCGGTGACGTCTGGTCAAGCCACCTTGCCATGCCGTAAGCACTTATATTTAAACTGCCAAACTTAGATTTCACGAGCTGGAAACCTTTCCCGGGAGTAAATTCACCGGCAGCCATGTTTTTATAAGTTGTGTCCGTGTCTGGAAGGGTAAGCTGAGCCTGGGCAGTGAATGAAATTAAAATGAGCAGGCATATCCCTGCCATGGGCGCCAATATTCCGGTAACTGTTTTAATCCGGAGGAGCCTCGTTTTAATATGATCCTGTTTCATTTGTTATATTATTTAGGTTGAATTAGAAATGGGTTGACGCCGAGTTTTTCAACCACATATTTTATGACAAGTTGGGCTTTGACGCTATTGCCGGCATCATCCAGCGGTGGCGATACAACCGCGATGCCAAATTTACCGGGACATACTGCCAGTAAGCCACCTCCGACACCGCTCTTTGCCGGAAGTCCTGAATTGTAATACCATATCCCCGAATCGTCATATAATCCTGCTGTAGCCATTACGGGTAAAGTGTACATTACGGTTTCCACAGACACGACTTTTTTCTTCGTAACAGGGTTCACTCCGCCATTTGCCAGGGTAGCGGCCATTGTTGCGAGGTCTTTAGCGCTGACATTCAGTGCGCATTGCTTGGTATAAATATCCGTGGCCTGCACCGGGTCGAAATACATTCTTCCGTATGCAAGCAGCAAATGGGCAATAGCCTGGTTACGCAGGTTATCACCGGCTTCACTGATGTAAACAGGCATGTTCAGAGAAAGGGCTCTGCCGGCGAAAGCGCTCTGTACTTCGACAATATGCTTCCATTTGGCGGCCGAATCAGCTCCTGCGATCATGCTGGTGGCAGCAATAGCGCCGGGATTTACAAGTGGGTTGATCTCTTTACCCTTGCGTTCTTCGATGGCTACAACGGAATTGAATCTCATACCGGTTGCATCGACTCCGATCTTATCCTGAACGGCCTGGTGCCCCTGCTCTTCGATGACCTGTGCCATGGTGAAGACTTTGGATACGCTCTGGATTGAAACTTTGGAGTCGATGTCCCCTTTAGTAAAGACCTGTCCGTCAGTTGTGATCAGGGCAATACCAAAAATCTTGGGATCCACAGAGGCCAGTTCCTTGATGTAATCGGCATTTTTGCCTTCTTTGACATCCTTGAATTTAGTGTAAGCTTCATCCAGTGCAGCCTGGATTTTCTCCTTGGTTAAGGTGCCGCCCGTTTGAGCAAGCATTAAAGTTGGCTGAATGAATAAAAACATCGTAATGGCCGCTGCTACCAGCATAGCGGACCTGGTTAAATGATTTTTCATGGTTTGTTTCTCCTTATATTAATTGGAAATTTAAACTTTGGTTTTCTTGTAAAAAGCGTGCGAAAAACTATACTTTAATGTGAAATTGATCTTGGTTGCGGAAGAAGTGAACCCGTCACTGTTATTCTGCCTGTTTATCCATTGGAATTCCACACCGGTCATTACTTTGGGCCATGGGTAATAGAGCAGGTTTGCTTCCACAAATTGGCCCTGGTGATATGCATCAGGCGTTTGGCCGTCAGAGTTAGTAATAATGGTAGTAGAATATCCCACCGAACTGGTGAATTTAGCGCTCCAGTTAATATCAACAAATCCGACAAGACCTAAATTGGGTAGCGTTACACCTTTAACCGGCTTGTGAGTGTCAGAGAAGTTATTTTTAATGCCGATGTCCACCGGTGCATCGTTGAAGTAGTTTTCCACACCTGCTCCGTAAACACCCTGCAGGTGTAATAAAATCTTTTTCCCGATGTTAATTCCTGAACTAAGGCTGATTCCCCAGCCGATCGCACTGCCGCTCAGGTCAAGTGAATCGGCCTCTGATGTTTTTTGATATTCCCATTTAATGCTGCGTACAATACCGCCCAGCTGGACATATCCCCATTTCTTCCCAGCGTACCGGTAATGACCTGACAGGTCGGGGAGGGGGAAACGCGGTTTTACATTATTAAGTTCCACACGGTCGGAGTAAACACCCTGGTCGGCGCTTGCGCCAGGCAGCTCAAGAGCGAAAACCAGGTTGGTTGCTCCAAGTATCGGTATCCAGCGGAACTGCACATTCCTATAGAATAGCATCCCGCATGGGCCCCAGTATTCCAGCGTATTGGGGAACACATCGAGGTCCATGAAGGCGCTTTCTGTCTGACCTGCCCCGAAATGTCCGAGCTGGCCATAAGCATGCCGGAGACGAATGGTGGTTTGCCCCTTATCGGCGCCGACTCCGAAGAGATCAAAATCAAAAACGGTGGTAAAATCGCCGAATTTGGTCGGGGTAAGGGATTTAACGCCAAAACGTGTCTGGCGCACGCTGAAATATGCGTTGCCGTCGGTGCCGAACTGGTTTTCGTAAGCCGGCAGCTTGGATGGCCGCATGACATCATACCAGCTGGGGTCGACCTGGTTGAAGCTGTACCCGAAATCGGTCTGGGCGAAACCGTAAATTTCAAAAATCTTCAGGCTGTCGGTTTGCGCCAGGCCGATTGACGCAAATGAAATAAGCATTGCAATAATTGTAATTCTCATTTTTTTCATAAGTTTTATTTTTTAAATTATATTGGATTGACTGTATATTGTATTAAATCGATCAGGGCTTCACTGTCGACCGGTTTGCGCAGGTAGGCCGATACGCCGTATTTTTTGGCGCACTCCCGGCTGGCCTTTTCATCAA
Organism: uncultured Bacteroidales bacterium; assembly: GCA_963823285.1. Classification (GTDB taxonomy): domain Bacteria; phylum Bacteroidota; class Bacteroidia; order Bacteroidales; family JAGOPY01; genus JAGOPY01. The sequence continues at coordinate 286,268 of CAWGKX010000015.1, forward strand.
AGGCCGTAATCACAATCACCGGGAAAAACATTTTGCGGCTGGATAAATACTGCAGCAACTCGCAGCCGCTCATACCCGGCATGTGCATGTCCAGAAGGATGATATTATTTTCAACTGAAGGCAGGAAATCTAAAAAATCTTCTGCGCTTCTGTACGAGGCGCTCTCAAGACCGGCGGATTTGAACAGGATCTCAAATCCCATCCTGACGTAATCATCATCATCAATAATATAGATCATTTTTACCGGATTTCCTGGTATTCAGTTCAATGATCAAAATTAATATGGCAATACGGGAAAGTAAATAGTACCTTGGTCTATATAAACAGAGCATTAATAAGTGAAAAGAAAGGCAGGGCTTATCTGATATTCAGCCTTTCAGCGATCTTGACTAATTCAGCTACGGATTTCACTCCAAGCTTTTCAGTAACCTTTCCCCGGTGAAGTTTAACCGTATGCACGGTGATATTCAATTCTCCCGCGATTTGTTTATTAAGCTTCCCGGTCACTAAATGCCGGAAAACCTGTAATTCTCTGGTTGTAAGAGAGGCGACCATGGATTGCAGCCGGTTTTCCTCATTCTTATTATTTAAAATATTAAGGCTGATGGTCAATGCCTCTTCAATGGCTTGAAACATTACCTGGTCATCTATCGGTTTCTGAAGAAAATTTACAGCTCCCGCTTTAAGAGCCCGGACGCTCATGTTGATGTCTCCCTGCCCACTGATATAAATAATAGGCAGGCAGGGGAACTTACAGGAAATTTCTTCCTGTAAATCCAATCCCGATCTTCCTTCCATGAAAATATCAAGTAAAATGCAGCCTTGTCCTGTAAAATCCTCAAAAGCCAGGAATTCTTCAGCACTGCTGAAGGATTCGAAAGAATAACCGGCTGATTTCAGCAGAAAGGAAATACTTTTCCTGACCGACGAATCATCGTCAATAATAAAAACCTTGCAGTTCTCCTTAATCATCCTTGCATATTTTCAGGCTGAATGAAAACATGGCGCCGCCGTCACTCATATTTTCTGCCCAGATCTTACCCTCGTGGTCATCGATAATCGACCGGCTGATAGCGAGCCCGATCCCGGAGCCCTCTTTTTTCGATGTTATAAAAGGCTTGAATAAAGTATTCTTAATGGATTCCGGAATTCCTTCACCATAATCCCTAACGGATACAATAACATTTTCCTGGTCGACTACCTCACTTATAATTATATTTTTATTTTTTGCGTTTATTTTTTCTATTGAATGTGAGGCATTTGAAATAAAATTCAGGATAACCTGCTGTATCTGGATCTTGTCAGCCGTGATGAAGACGGGTTGCTCGTGTAGTTCCAGGATTAATTTTATCCCTTTTCCAATTGCCTCGCTTGTGTATATCATCTCCAGTTCTTCAATGAGCAAATTCAGATTGGCTTTTTCCTTGTCCCTCTTTTCAAGCTTCATCATCCCCCTGATGCTGCTTAATATAGTTGCAGCCCTTTTATCACTCACGGTAATATTATGAAAGATCTCCTTGAGCATTTCCATATCCGGTTTGCCCGATTCCAGGTACCTGTTACCCGCCTGCGACATACTCAGTATGGAGGTTAAAGGTTGATTGAGTTCATGCGACAGGGATGCCGTCAACATACCCAGGCTCAAAATCCTGTCTTCCTTCACCAGTTCCCGGAACTTATTTTCCATTTCGATTAACTGACTGCTCACCAATCCCTTTTTCCTGTTCGACCGTACCAGACTAATAATTAATATCGACTGCAACAAAAAGAAGAGGATAACAATAATGATTAGCAGTTTATATTTTCCGAAAAAACTTATCTCTTTGAATTGAATAATGCTTCCCTTCGGGATAAGTTTGGAATCCAGAAGGTTCCACCGCTTAAGTTGCCTCCAGTCAAAAAGATAACTGTAAATTTCATTTTCAGTAACGATAATTGATGCCGGATCAGTACCGTCAAGGATTTTTACGGCAATTTCCCCTGTAAGCTGGCCAATTTTGTTAAAACTCATGATATAGCCGCCGACAGCACCGTCACCGAATCCAATGTCAGTATAAGCAAACACTGGAACAGAGGCCGCCTGGCTGATGAGTCTTATTGATTCCGGGTTATAATAAGGCACCATCTTGCTGTCACTGTTGAATCCGGGAATGACAATCAGACTGTTGTCCGGAAGATGGCGCACAAGGCCCAGAACCTCGTCCATCGAAACATCAGTAATCCATGTATATTTTTTGCTCCTGTCAAATTTATCCGCAGCATTCCTGGTAGCTGTAAAATAAAGCCGGTCAGATTTGGAAATGCCGCCTACGAAAAACACAGAATTACGGTCCGGGAATAATTCCAGGGCTGTATTCAGGGTGGCCAGGATATTCAGCTTCATCGCTATGGCTGCAGTCCTGTCGTTTAGTTTGAGATAAGGTTTAATTCCGTAATCCGATAAATCAAAATCGATGACGATAGTCGGAAGGTTCAGGATTTTTTCACTGGCGTTTTTATTAACCGGTTCAAGGATATCTACTCCGACACAAACCAGCAAATCGAGGCTGACATCTTTATACTTCTGGTTAAATAGATCAAATCTTTCTTTTGGATATTCACCCTTTGGATAACGCTCGGATTCAAGGTATTCCATATGAAGGTTATATGAATCTCCGTAAGCCCCGGTGAGCTTTGTTCGCAGGCCTTCTGTGATAACCCGGTAGGCAGGCGTGCTTGGAATAAGTGAAAAAAGGATGAGGATATTTTTATTTTGCCCGGTTTCCAGTGAAAAAGCACGTGGATTTATAAGGATAAGAAGCAGAAATATAATTAATATCTTCCTGGATTTTAACATGGTATGATCCTGCGATAGTAAGATTTTCAGATCAGTAAAAATATGAAAAATTCTATCTTCTTAACAGGGGAAACCAGGAAAGTCAAAGTCGGGAATATCCCGGAGGTAGTATTTAAAAATTAAGGCCCATAGAAGTTAAATATAGCGTAAACGTTTGTTTTTTTGTAATTTTAGAAATTATTTTAATATCATATATTTATGAAGAGCAGCTTAATAATTTTAATGGTCTTATCTTTGAGCTTGTTGCGTTTGCCTGTGTTTTCCCAGACGGGAGATAAGGCAGCGGGTGATACAACATTGACAGGCTTGCCGGGCGACGGTCTGGATCTTTATGCAGTACTGAACCTGTTTCAAAAGTCTAAAACGATTGAGGACTTTGAAAAATCATTAAATACGGAAAAAACCGGGATCAATAATCTGGATCTGAATCTTGATAATAAAGTTGATTTTATCAAGGTTGTTACAAAGCAGGACAAAAATGATTTCACTTTTATTCTTCAGGTCGACGTCAGTGAGAAGGAAAAACAGGATGTCGCTGTAATTCTGGTATCAAAGGATGACAAGGGAAAAGTGACCATGCAGATAGTCGGAGACAAAGATTTGTATGGTAAAGATTATGTTATTGAACCTGCATCTGCAACTCCGGCAGTTACTCCGAATCCGGGTTATACCGGCACCGAGCCTGTTACCGTGGCCGCTCCGGCATCAACCAGTGTTATAGTAGTCGAATCTGCCCCCATCGTGCAATATGTGTATTCACCTGTATATGTGCCCTATTATCCTCCATATACATATGTAAATCCCGCGCCTTATTTTGCGGCATTTACCGTAATGGCAGTGGGTATTTATGCTCATAATAATTATTATTGCCATGGTGGTTATTATGGCGGTCATGGCGGCAATGTGTATATTCATAATGAAAATAATTATAACAATTACAATAATAACTCCAGGAATAGTTCCAATACCGTGAACCATAATAATGCAAGCGGGAAATATAACCGGAATAATGCATCAACCCGTCCGGCAGGGGGAGCTTCCGCATCAACCCGTCCGGCAGGCGGGGCTTCTGCATCGACCCGTCCGGCAGGGGGAGCTTCTGCATCAACCCGTCCGGCAGGGGGGGCTTCTGCATCAACCCGCGAGTCTAAAGGATCGTCAACGGCAGCAAAGCCATCAACCAATCAGTCCGGAAGATCTTCAGCATCCACTCGTCCTTCATCCACGTCCTCATCAAGATCCAGTGCCGGGTCATACAGTGGTTCCAGGAGTGGCGGAAGCAGAGGCGGCGGTAGTTATGGAGGCGGTGGCTACGGTGGCGGAAGCAGGGGCGGCGGCGGAGGCAGAGGCGGTGGCGGAGGCAGACGATAATAAGTTTACTCAAGCGGTATATCTGAGACGCTCATATCCCGAAGGCTCAAATATTTTCCATCTCTTTTAATAAATAATGTCATATAATTTCCTGAATTGACAACATTATTTAATGTGTCGACTAATTTAAAATAGCCGATTTCGACCACTTGATTACCATCATTTGATACAAATACCTCATTGGTTTTAAATGAAATCTTATCATGTACTGATAAGGAATCCATATGGGCTTTGAAAAATTTGATAATTGCCTCTTTACCTACTTCAGGAGGGCTGTTTTGAGAAAAGGATATGGCATCATCAGCATAATAGCCAATGTTTTTCAATATTCCCGAATTGTAAGTCTCAGCAAATTCATTTTCCTTTGCCTGGATATCTTTTTTTACCTGTTCTGTATCAATCACTGATGCTGGCTGATTGGTACTTTTTGTATTACAGCTAATAATTATTGACATTAGAAAGAAAAATAACAACCCGGTAAAAACTTTCATTTTCATAGTTATCATGTTTTAATACGTTTAATTGAGGAATTACACACAAAGATATTTATTAAAATGGTAAATCACTGTTGCTTATCAGAAAACAGGTTATACCCTTATTTTGAAGTAAATATCAAAACCGGAATCCCAGGCTGACAAAAACCTGTCCGGGCTTGGATTTATAATTTTTGAGCAAGTCCTGGAAACCATAGTTATACCCGGCTTCCAGCACAACGAAGGCAACGTTTATGCCTATTCCTCCCTGGCCATAAAGTATGAATGAATTCAAATCATCCTTCGTGATGCCAAGATTATTATCGCCGACACCCAGGACGAAAGAAGGCATCGCACTAATGAATAGACGAACGGCAAAAATCCGGTTGACAAAAGACAGGAAATTTATCCCTCCCGTTATAGGAATATCAAGTCCTCTGACAGCCACAGAATGCGAGGAATCAGTGCTCGTGTTTGTCACGCATCTTAATAAGTTGGTTTTCATTTTATTTGAATTTGTAATTAATGTGATTTGTCAGATAAAACAAAATGTGATATACCGGATTAATGAATGTATAAAGTTAAAGATAAATTTCATAAATAACAATCGATAATTCAGATGTTATTTTTAATCTTGTTGGGTCAATTCCCCGCCCCTTTGGGCGTGAGTATTCTAACCGACGGGTTAACCCGTCGGTTAAACAGATATTCCGCTGCGGCGGGGAGCTTCATTCATTTTTATCAGTAGCATTAATACCCGAATTCATAGAACAATCCGAAAGCAATCACGCTTATGCGGGAGCGCGTCCCGTCATGATCCATGCTGTCATCCAGCCTGGTCTCAATGAAAACCTTGCTGGTCCTGCCAAAACAGTAAGCTGATCCCAAATCAAGATACTTGATCCGGTATTTTCCGGCTATATCGTCTCCTGTGGGTTGCAGGTAATTAAATCCCCCGTAAAACTTCCATTTTCCTCGGAAACGGTATTCGGTATATAATTCAAGTCCATAACCGGAGAAATAATTCCCGAGGTTATCCAGCTCGTGATTATTGAATTTACAACTGGTAAAGGTTATAAATAACGGTTTGGAGTCATAGACAAACCCTGCTGACCAGGCTTCATCGCCGTATTTCGATTGGTTTAAATCCGGATTCTGAATGCCATCCCTGACTTTGTCATAAGCTCCACCAAATTTTAGTCCGAATGGGGTTTTAAACATCAGTGAAGCCCCGTAAGTATCAGCCCATGCCAAGGCTGAATCTGTAATATTCCTGTTCTGCACCTGCACACCGGCATCGATATATTTCAATGACAGCCTGTACTGAAAGCAGTTTGAAGCCCTTCCCGAGCCGGATACTGCGCCATCGGTTCCCGCAGAGTAGGTCCCCGAAGCTTCCCCGCCAAAAGCGCTGAAACAGTCAGTCAATCCGCCGATGTCGGAATAAACCGACCACTGCTTGCCCCAGGTGAATTGCCCGTATTTTGTCCGGAAACCGACATAACCCAGCCTGGATTTGAATACATTGTCCACTTCACCGGTTGCACCACCGGGATCGCCGTTGAACTTGATCGTCGTTTTAGTACCGACAAGATTAACCCCGACTTCCAGTTGCATGATGGCATCGACGCCTTTGATGACCGGAACGGCGCCTTTTATGCCCATGCGGGAGGCATTGTCCTGTATGCCGGTAGTTCCTGAAAAAGATACACCGACCTTGAACCGTAAACTCCCGTAAAAATCAGTCAGCTCATCAATTTTATTCAGAACCGATTTGGCTTTGCTTATGCTGTCATTATCCATTGTTAAACTGCCATAAAAAAGAGCGCCGGCTGATGATCTGGCAGAAAACATGGAAATGAGGAGGATAAGGGCTGCCTGAATGACCCTGGATGTAAAACCTGGTATCGTTTTCATAATCTTTTATTTTCAGGGAATGAATGGCTAAAATATAAAAAAAGGGCGCAAAAGAAACTTAATCAGGCTGGAATCTCTTTTGCGCCCTGAATGATCAATCTGCGCTATGTGCGCTGGCTGGTTTATCTCAAAATGGTGATTTTCCTGGTCACAACTGAAAAGCCTTCCTCTTTTATCTGAATAGTATAAATTCCGTTTTGCAAAGAGGAAACATCGATCGAATTACCATCGAAGCTGTTCACAGTCATCACTTGCTGCCCCGTAATGCTGAAGATACTGATATCGGCTTTTTCAATGCCTTTGACGAAAATCCGGTTATTTGCCGGGTTGGGGAATATCATAACGTCAGATTTGACGGCCGGATCATCAATCCCAACTTCCACTGAAAAATGAATATTGTAAGTTTTCCGGGTTACCAGGTCTTCGGCAAATGCATCGACCACAGTAGTGCCGGGGAGCACCCAGGTCGGGACCACGATCACGGTTTCACCGGATTCAGCAGGAGTAGCCTCAACGACAGGGATTTCCGTAGTTCCTTCGGGAAGTAAGATTTCATAATCGAATACATCCGGGCTAAAACCAGGTACCGGTATTCCATCATAAGAAATATCCACAACGCTTGCTTCAGTGGCGAATGATCCATTCTCAATGGAATATTCCGACTGGAAGATCTCTTTGGAAGCATTGTCCTGGAAGAGTATCACGACAGCCAGGTCCGAATATTCTTCAATGTTGGTCGAGGCAAGATCAACACTTTCAGTGAGCGTCACAGTTTCACGGTCATTCAGGTCGAGCGTGGTCCCGTAGGCATCGGGGATCATCTTCATCATGACGTTATGAAAGGAAGTTTCGCCGTTGCTGCTGACATTCCCGGTAGTTATTTTTTCAACGACAACGATATAGGCATCAAAATCTGTGAAACCCGCAAATGGCAGGATGCTCGTATTTACATCAATTACAGTCCCGTTTATAGTGTGGGATGATGCAATTTTGGCAAGGCCCGGCTGCAGGATGGCATTATCATAAGCTGCCTGGACGGCGCCGATGCTGTAATCGACATAAGCGCCGTTGCACTGCGGCCACGGGACATAGGAAACACCGTAATAATCGCGCCTTACGCCGCCTTCGGCAGTGTAATACGGATCCCCGGGACTTGGCCAGTTCATCTGGTATTTGATCAGGGTGATATCCTCAGCGTGAGTTTCGCACCAGGGATTGAACGAGGTATTGAAAGAAGCGCAGGGCGCGCAGGTCGAACTCGTGAATTCTTCAAATGCAGGTTTGCGGGCGATGGCATGGCTGTATACACTCATGTCTTTTGATTTGAGATCGTTTTCAGGATTGTCATCCGGTACTCCGTTCACTGCAGAAATCCAGACATCCAGCACATAACTTCCGATCGGAAAGTTGAACAGGTCAGCGCTGGTAAAATCAAAGGTTTCCGAAAAAAGGAGGTTGAGACCGCTGAAATTGGTCGTAAAAACTACATCCGGCTGGACACTCCATGAGATATCAACGTAACCCTCCGGCCAGTTACATCTTAACTGGCATATAAAAATAAGGTTTATTTCCGGGATTTTTATATCAGATTCTGCGGAAGCAGTTCTTCCAGGCGTTGATTGAGTGATCAGGGATTCGTTTCAGAACAGTTGAGAGCTAGCCAAATGGTTCGATATTATTGATCTTGCAGGTTCCCAGGAACGAATACATGATGGCTGCCCGCTGGGCGCCTTCGTGCGAACCGGCAAACAAATAATTTTTCTGCTTAGCGCCACCAGGCATGAACTGGAAAAATCATCAGTTCTGTCCAGTTTATCCTAATAAATAATCAGCTTCCTAGTCAGCAAAGTCTGGTCAGACTTAACCCAGACAATGTAAACACCTGGTCTGAGATTACTGAGGCTGATACTGTTCTTTTTGCTCACGATCTGCTTTAAGATCATTGCCTTTCCATTTAAATCATAAATTGTCACCTCTGCATCTATATTATGACCTACTCCGTCAAACTGAATATACAATTTGTCTTTAGCAGGATTTGGATAGATTTTGAATCCGGTTTCGGCTAAATCTACCATGCCTACAACTCCATTATACTGTATATTTGACCTTGACCTATTATAACCACCATCTCTGCTTGGGTAACAACCATCCTCATTGACAATCTCAATAGCGTAATAGAGCGGTCCCGACGGCGGATTGATATCAGTGTAAGATGTAAAGCTGCTGGATATGGAATCAATTAAAAAAAGTGAGTTTGGATACATTCCACGATATATGTAGTACGTGCTGAATGGGAATCCTTCATAGGGGCTCCAGATCAGGTTCCATCCTGTCGGACCCTGGTTTATCGTAAGATGTATCGTCCTATGGTAGTTGCTTAATGCTGTTTCTATATCTGTGTTTGAAACTGCCGATATTTTGTATTTGTAAGGCCGTTGTTGAGGATTAGAAGATTCATCTATGAACATACTAGAATCTTCATAAGCAACATATCCAATTAATTCATATTCATTTGCTTGGGTTGATTCTCTATATACATTATAATAATCAATTTGCGTTGAGGGCTGTTCTTCCCATATCACTTTGTTATGTTCATCTGGAGTTACAGAGACAATACAAATTTCTGGTATTACTATTGTAGATTCTTCGTATAAACTCAATATTTCCTCTTCAGAAAGTACACGATTATATATACTTATATCGTCCAAATCCCCATTAAAGTAGTAGGACCATCGTGTAGCCTTTCCGATGGTATAATAAGGATTATTCGGTTTAGTAATATTACCAATGTCACTATCTATAAGTTGACCATTGATATATAAGAATGCGGAATTTTCACTATAATTCAATACAATGACAATATGATACCAATTATCAATTATAGCTGTCTGTGGATCATTTAAAAAAATTCCTCCTCCAAAATTATTAAAGGAAAGTTTTCCATTATTTTGAAGCCGGATATCATAATTTATTTCTATATCCTTCCGGCTGATATTAATAAATGTATTGAAATCATCAAGATTATTTAATCTACCCCACATTGATGCTGAAAAGCTGTCCATTTCATATGTATTAAGACTCGATGATGGCAATACTTCAATATATTGACCTGATCCACTGAAGTGATAGGCTGAATTTGGATTTCCAAACCTGTCTGGTGTCAATGTCGCACCGTAAACGGTGCCATGGTTGCCGTTGCCACTTTCATCATAAGCATTTCCATTAAATGGATAATGTGCTACAAGACCTGAGTGGATAGAACTTTCTATTACTGAGATATAATTGACTTTTATTACCATGTCATTGTCTGATGCGTTTTTGACATATAGCTTAACAGAGTATATTCCTGGTTGTGAATATGTAAATGAGGGATTTTGATTGAATGCATCATATACTCCATCATTCTGAAAATCCCACTTCCAAATTGTCGGATTACCGGTGGATTCATCCGTAAATTGCACATTCAATGGCGCTGCGCCTTCAAGAGGGGTAGCAGAAAAATCCGAATTTAATCCAATTTGGTTCACTGTGATGTAGTTAATTTTTATTAATGAATCAACCTCAAGCGAGTTTTGGACATATAGCTTAACAGAGTATATTCCTGGTTGTGAATATGTAAATGAAGGATTTTGATTGAATGCATCATATACTCCATCATTCGGAAAATCCCACTTCCATATTGTCGGATTACCGGTGGATTCATCCGTAAATTGCACATTCAATGGCGTTGCGCCTTCAAGAGGGGTAGCGGAAAAATCCGAATTTAAACCAACTGGTGCACCCATATAGTCGATCAAACGTAATCCAGCATAAATATGAATGCATCCTCAGAAACGCACTGAATGGCAACATAAACAGTCATGCCATCATATGCGGCAAGATCAATTGATACTTCGGTCCAGACTATTGGAGCCTCCAACGGAGCAGCTCCGGAAATAACAGTAAAACTAGCCGGATTATTATCAGTGGTCGAAATTAGCACATTATAGGTCTCCAGGCCATAAAGATCTGTATAAGACTTCACCCATAATGTAATGGACGAATTGATTCCAAGCGTTATTTGTGGGGAAATAATCCAATCGTCATTGAATGGAGGCGGAATCGTTGCCATGGAGGCTCCGAATCGTTACACCACCATGTGGCTGGAGTTCCGGGTCACCTGTCAGGGGAGGATCAGTGGTAGCCGGATTGAAGGCAATGAATGCCATAGGTTCCCCACTGTGCGGGAACGTGTACATCCTGTATAGGGTATGTTGCTCCACCATCGACATCGACTGCTGTCCACGGATCGAATGTCAGCGACCAGTCAGCCTGCAATTCAAAGTCGAGAATAACAGATTGTTGAGTGCCGTAGGGGTTACTTCGAAAGTAACAGGAACGTCTACAGGTGAATTGGTCAGGTCATTGCTGACAAAGCGCAGTTTTGCACTGTAAGTTCCTGGTTCAAGGCCGGTAGCATCACAGGTAACTGAAAGAACATCGCTTCCTCCGGGCGTGATCGTCCCTGAAGATGGATTTACTGAAAGCCACTGAACTATCGGTGTACCCGTGAGATTTGCCCGGATATTCCAGTTGTATTGAAGGGGATATAAGGACCAGGCTATGCCGGACGTGTAAAAGTTACCATTCGGATTGAAATTGATACCTTCATCAATGCCGGGAATATAACTACTGTCGGGTTGTGTGTACTGATAACCCACCCAGATATCTGCCCCGGTAATATAAACCGGATTTGAGAGGGTTACATTATTCCAGCCCAGGATAGTGCCGCTAAATGGTTGCGATACCAGCAGCGCACCCGGCTGAGATGAATTTCCCATATCATATATCTTGATGCTGAAGTCTGTTCCGCCCAATTGATAAAGATAAATATCCACAGAACTGATCACCATACCGGCATGGGGCAGGGTTAAATCAGTCGGGAACATGGCTGCAACTGTTGGGGTGGCAGGATATGGACTAAACTTGATCCCATTCCAGTTGGGGCCGTCATAATTAAGGATAATATCATCTGTTGGAGGCGGGTTATAGGATGAAGGATGTGGATTAGGATCGGCCTTTGCATCATAATAGCCCAGCGACCTGACCGTACTTGCCTTGCCTTCAAGAGAAACAGCCTTTGAATTTTTTCCGGGAGCATCATATATCACGCTTACGCTGTAGTCAAGATCAGCCTGGCCAATATTTGAAACTGTCAGATCCTGTGAATCAGTCCCTCCCTGTTCAGCCTGTGCGTTAATTTGATCGGGATTCAGGGAAATTGCAGGCACGGCAAACGGTTCCAGCGGAGGTCCGTCATAAATATAAATGCCACCTACGGTTCTTGCTGACCGTGTGAATGAACCGGCCCACCCGGTTGCATTATCAAGCCACACCGTTGCCAGGAAATTATAACCTTCCGTAATTGCTTGCCAGGAATGGCCGCCATCCGTACTGTAAGAGATACCATTTGCGTTGACTTCAGCCGAAGAACCTACATAAGTGGCTTCAGTACCGGGCACGTAGCTGAAAAAACGTGCATACATAGGTCCTGAGACATTAACAGTTGACCAGGTTGTACCTCCGTCATGAGTTTCACCAATTGCAGTTTCCAAGCCGATGTTCAGGTATGATCTGAAACAAATCCCATTCAAACCATTAGCAAATTCGGGCTGAACCGTTTCAGCAGCGCCAAAATTTGTAAGAGCTGCTGTCCAGTGAAATCCTTTGTCAATCGAACGTAAAATCCTTCCTTTAGTAGTACCAAACCAGATAGTATCGCCAACGGCATCATAATTAGCAGCAATTCCATATTCGTCACTGCCTGAAGGAGCCGGAATATTAGCTGAAGGCACCCTGGTCCAGGTTTCGCCTCCGTCCGTAGTAGTATAAATTTCATAATAGCCGCCTTTAGGGTCTCCCACTGCAACGCCATCATTTACATTAAAGAAATGCATCAAATCTGCAAAAGAACCGGAGCCGAAGGCTGTTCCTTTTTTGACCCAGGTAGTGCCGCCGTTCACGGTTTTGTATAAACCCTGGTTGGCATTTGTATTAAAAACAGCCCAGCATGTGGTGGCATCAAAGGCAAATAACGGGGAAAGACCGGTCCCGGCATTAAATGTTCCGGGGAACCAGTTCAGACCTCCGTCGACGGATTTGGTGAGTGCGCATCTATTATTAATCCTGCGGTATCCACAGGCAATCCCCATATGGCATTTTGATCAAGTAAACCGATGGAGAGCTGGCCAACACCACGCAGTAGAGCAAGGTTGGAATTTTTCTCTACCCAGCCTGTTTGGGCATTCAGTAGTCCAGCTAACCCAAGCCCGATAACTAATAAATGTATTTTTTTCATCATGTATAGTTTTTGGTTCAAAATTTTGTAATATACAAAATTTTTATTGAATTATGAAATTACATCTCTATTTGGAATTAATCCGAAAAAGTTGTTTCCAATGACTATTAAAAATATCAATCCATTAGAATCTCTGCAACACATTATTTTACTTTGAACACAGCATTTTTACTTGTAACGGTTAGAAAAAAATATTTTCACCCGACCAGGTACATCATTTCCCACTTAAAAAGGAACCTATAATAATTAATACTATTATTCCAATTATCACTGCAACTATAATGCAGCCCACATTTAATGTTTGTAAAAAACAACTTTCTTTTGGCTAAACAATAATTGATGGCGTTGGAGTACTTATCTTGTTCTTTAAATCCTCTGGATTAATAGGATAAGCGCAAACAGGACAATTTTTAGCTTTATCAGAAACTTGATTTTCACATTCCGGACATGTTATTAGTGCCATATTGATATGTTTTAATCAGGGAAATATACAAAATTTTTCACACACCGGGTATATCTCGCAAAATTCCGAATTATCAGGTATAAAACCCCCCAGAACTACTTCGCAGGATTTGATTGAGAGAGCTTGAAGGAATGCAAACTTCACTTTTTAAAAGCCCGCCAAATAAAGATGCTACCAATTACGACTAATACTGTTGGAATTAAACACCGGTACTTCTTCTGCCAATAATAAAAACAATTCATCTAGATGTCTTTCTGCAGACAAAATTCTTTCCGGCTCATCTTGCTCTGGTATAATTCTTCAATCATGGCAAACATTTGCGCTTGCCGAGCTTCTGTTTTCTGCATAAAATATAAACTTTTGGCGCCAAAGGTAGATGGCGGCTCAAAACAAGTCAAGATGCATCACGTCGAAGGGATACGTACGTACAGTGATGTGAGAGGCGCACCTCGTAAGTTTCTTCTGGTGGGGCCGTTTACTCGATTATGGGGTTATATTCATAATTCTAATCATTCTTTCGTAATAATTACTTTTTTAACATCTAGAACATTTTCATTTGTTTTGATTAATAAGTAATAAATTCCTGATGGAATCCCTGTCAAACCAATAGAGATGATACCCTCACCCAGACTAAAATTTAAAGCAATTGGCTTACCTAATACATCATACATTTCAGCTTTAATATTTTGACAACCTATATTAAGTTTACTGAGGTTTACATGAATATAATTGTTACTCGGATTCGGATAAATGCAAATGTGTGCCATTTCTTCATCTGAGGCCAATATTCTCGTAATTAATATGAAATTAGCCGTCAGTTCTCTGTTTGCTGAAACAGTAAATACAAAAATTGAATCAGTTGATATTTGTATTTCATCTTCTGTCCAATCTACAAATTGAAAATTACTATTAGGAGTAGCTATTAAGGTAGCTGTTTGACCATATGTATATATTCCAGCACCGAAAATTGAACCAGCATCTGTTGGATTCGAAATAGCTGTTATGTTAAAATTTTGGGCTGAGAAATTTGCGACAAAATCACGATCTTCAGTGACAGTTAAATAGATTGAAGAATCAGTTGAAAATATACTATCATTTTCAGTCCAGTTCAAGAAATCAAAACCATAATTGGAGGTTGTTATCAAGTTTACAACCTGCCCATAAGGATAAACACCAGAACCTGAAACATTTCCACCATTTGTTGGATTAGCAGTGGCAGTAATATTGAAGGTCGCTAAATCAAAATTTGCTACTAGGTTGCGATTTTGAATTACAATAAAACTATAGGTAGTATCTGTTGAAACAATCGAATCATTCTCAGTCCAATTTTCAAAGGCATAGCCAATAACTGGTGTGGCATTTAATACTGCAGTTTGCCAATGAAAATAGGTTCCTGCTCCTGTAACGATTCCCCCATTCTCAGGATTAGATGATGCTGTGATGATGTAGGTCGTTGAATCGATCTAAGTAAAAATACTTCTCCCAGTTGTGGCAATGAAGCGTGTTTTAGATTCAAAATCTATATCAATATTAGAAATATAATCATAAGGAATACCCAATGATTGATCTTCCCATGTCTGTCCGCCATCATCAGAATAGTAGCAATAACAAGATTCATCAAAAAGTATAATCTCATTACTGTTTAATTTGTTGATAACGCATTGTTTCAAGTTATCTCCACTGGGCGAATTGAACAAAACAGACCAAGATAAACCATGGTCGCTGGAATAATATGCCGAAGTTTCTGAAACTCCATAAAGTATAGGCAAATGACTAAGGGTCGAGATACCCAAGGATTCCGGAGAAGCAGGATATGCTTGTGACCATGATTGTCCATTATTCGTTGAAAAGTATAATCCGATATCAGTGCCTATATATATGTAGGGTGAAGTACTTAAATAATCATAAACTACTTCGTGCACAGAATACACTCCTGCATTACCTGGTATTCCTGAGACTGGTTGCCATAAATCTCCGGCATTGTAAGTTTGATAAACGTGATAATCAGAACCATAATGCGAAAGGGCGATTACGTGATTCGCATCTTGGGGATCTATTGCGATTTTTATAAATTGCCCACTTGCAATTCCATTCGCGCTCCAATTCCACGTCTCTCCACCATTTATTGACTTTACTATTGGAATTTCATTACCTGCAGCAAAGCAAATTTGTGAATTTGTGTTTGCTATATCAATGGAGAGCCAGAGTTGCGAATATTTCTTTTGCCAGGAATTACCGTGATTTACTGTTTTATATATACCTCCGGACCAACCTGCACACAATGCCTCTTCTATATTATTAGGATTAATTTTAACCGTACGCATATTCGCAAAAGTTGCTCCATTGTTATCTTCTTCATATGTATTACCACCGTCAGCACTTCTAAAAACACCATTGTATCGAGTGCCAATAAAAATTTTATTATTAATTGAAGTTGCAATGTCCTCTATCGATACAGGAACTAACTCATTAAGCTGGGTTACACCTTGCCAATTTATCGAAGGTAGAAAACTCTTCTGTAATCCAGTAAGGTATGTGCCTAAGTATATTTGATTACTGCTCCAAAGAGGAAAACTCGCATCCCAACACAACTCATATTGGTATAAGTTGTTTCTTATGTTTGTCCAGCTAGTCCCACCATTTGCACTAATATAAGGTCCGTTTGCGGAACCACAAGAAATTAAAATAGAATCAGTATTTGTTGGGCTGAATTCAATACTTTCAATACTGATATAATCAATGTTTGGGATTCCATTATTCATTTCTGTCCAGGTTGCGCCAAAATCATTGGAATAAAAAAGACCCTGTTCTCCTCCTGCGAATATTTTATCTGCATTTAATGGATGAAATCTGACAACCCATACCCTTCCAGTAATGCTTCCGCTCAGTGGAATTGTGGACCAGTTATATCCTCTATCTGAACTTTTAGCGAATTGATTGGAAAATGAATTAGGAACCGGTAACCACTCTATTGGGATATGCTTCAGAAATATCTATGCACATTGAACTGGATGGGTGATTAACGGAGGTCCATGTTAAGCTATGGTCTTCAGAAATAAATATATTCATGAACTGATCAGTGCCATCACCTGCAATTATCTTATTGCTGTTTGTCGGGTCAATTGCAATCGCATTGATAGGCCCATCCTGCATCCATAGGGTTCGAAAACCCGCCAATATATTGCCATGTGTTTCCACCATTTATTGATCGCATTATACCTCTTGATGTGCTTGCTAAAACGAGGTTTCCTGTATCATGTTCAACCGCAATACAATAAACCTCGGTAATTGCGTAAGATCGTATTGGTTTGTCCATGTAGCGGGTTTTTAGTTGTGAAATAAGTTTCTAATTCTTTTGGATTTCTTTGTGCTTGGCTGTTGGATAAACTACCGTAAATTAAGTTTAAGGGATCATTTGTAAGACTAATCGGTTCTCTTAAAATATTAACAAGTTGTGCCTGCAAACTTGTATAGGTAATTATACTTAAGCTAAAAAGCAATGTAAGTTTTAATAATTTCATAAATTATATCTTCTAAATTTTATAAATATGATTTTCACATTTTTCATTGTTATCTTTTCTATTTTAATTACAATAGAATAGTAAATATACAATAAATATAAAGAAACTGAAACACAGTGCCTTAAATCTGTCCTTTGTTGCCCTCCTGAGTCATACCATTTTTGTCCTGTTATGACAGATCAGCAATTAGAATGGCGTTTATTCGTGCCAGGCTTATTGGACATGGAGCACACGACGGAAAAACTTCTTACGAAGCATTAAAGCACACATTAAAATTATGACTAAATTAGTAACAAGTTATGAAGTATCTTATCGCAAAATATTTTAAGGTCGAGGTTAAAAAGGCAAATTACTGGAATCAAGTTTACTGGTATACCTTCAGAAAGGGTATAATAAAGCGGACAGTCAAAAATGGCCCCTTTTTGCTCTTCCTTCATGGTTACGGCGAACGCGGCGATATAATTGAAATGCTGAAAAAACAGGGACAGCCAAAATAGATAGAATAAGGCAAATTTTTCCCGTTTATCGTGGTTTCAGGCACAATGTCAGGAAGATACAATTTGGACGCTCGAAGTGCTGGATATGTTGCTGGATGAAATGGTACGTTTGTATAATGTAGATACGGACAGGATTTATGTAACTGGTCTCAGCATGGGTGGTACCGCAACCTGGGATATGGCTATTGCTTATCAGGAAAGATTTGCTGCAATTGTCCCCATCTGCGGTTGGACTGATCTCTACGAAAAGCAAAAAAGATCAGGGATCTTCCCATCTGGGTTTTTCATGGCGACAGGGATGATATTGTTCCCCCAATGCAGTCGGAAAATATGGTCAATGCGCTGAAAGCGCTGGGAAGCCATGTGAAGTACACGCTGTACACGGATGCAGGGCATGACAGCTGGACAGCTGCGTATAATGATCAGGAACTCTGGAAATGGATGATGGAGCAGAGTAGGTGAGAGTAGTTGGTAGTAAGCGACTGAAGACTAACGACTAACGACTAACGACTGACGACTTATTTCCCGCTAATCGCCCTATCCAGCGAATAGCTTCCCGGTCCGAAAATCAGGACGGCTATGAATCCGGACAAATAGAGCATCGCCAGTTCCCTGTCGGCAAAAGAATGCCTGGCAAGGACCACAGCACTAATCACAGCCATATTTATAATAAGGGGGATACTTGCGAACCGGGTTCCCAACCCAAGCACTACCAGTATTGAACAGAAAAATTCTGCGAAGATGCAAAGGCCTAAGGAAGCGCTGCTGCCGACATGCAAGGGGTCAGGGAATGTCGGGGCCATCGATGCGAAATCCACTATTTTCGGCCAGCCGTGCCTGATCATCATTAAGCCGAAGGAAGCCCGCAGGATCAGCAGGGCAATGCTGGGCATCGACTTGTATTTTCCTGAACTGAAGAGGATTTTTTTCATATTTCGTTTTTGGCTTTAAAGACAAAAATACTATTTCATTTCTCATTTCTCAATACCAATACCA
This sequence comes from uncultured Bacteroidales bacterium, assembly GCA_963823285.1. GTDB lineage: Bacteria > Bacteroidota > Bacteroidia > Bacteroidales > JAGOPY01 > JAGOPY01. The sequence goes on from CAWGKX010000015.1 coordinate 304,679, forward strand.
ATAACAAATATTTTGTGCGTCGGATAATCCTTTGTTACTGCTAGATTAGGTTTACAAAAAAAAATTTTTATCACACCGGGTATTTTGGATGTTAATTCCTGATTAACAATAAAAACAATTATGAAGACTGATATTGAAGACAGGTTGATTCGATTTTCCGTCAGAGCTTATAAACTGACCGAAAAAATCAGTAAAACAGACTATACTGCCAATCTTTCAAATCAATTGATCCGGTCAGTAACTTCTGCTGCTTTAAATTATAACAATAACAATATCAATGATGTATAAAATGAAATACTTGATATTGATATTGGTATTGATATTATATTGTATTGGTATTGGTATTGTTATTGGTATTGTGGAGCCTCTCAGGGGATTCGAACCCCCGACCTGCTCATTACGAGTGAGCTGCTCTACCAGCTGAGCTAAAGAGGCGGAAATGCAAAATTAGTGAAAAGTGAATAACGAAAAGTGAAAAGTAAAGAGCATTTTTTACTGTTCACTTGCCAAGTGCAATGATCAGTCCACCTGTGAAATCACCCTGTATAATCGCTTCGGTGCTGGAAACATATAGTCCGCTGGTGCCTCCGCCAATGTAAAAAGCGGTACCGTTATATACCAGTGGCAGTAATAGCCTTGCCTGGATCCTGATCCCCACCCGGTCGCTAAAGAAATATTTTAATCCAAGTCCGGCGCCGATGGCAAACGTCCATTTATCGCTGGCGTCGGTTTCCTTAGGATGAAACCAGGAAGTTCCCAGGGTAAAGGTTCCATAGGGACGTACTTTCTCATTATCCAGGCGGAATTCGTTTACTGATCCGATTTGAAGGTAATTGGTCGCAAGATCAACCGTTTTTTCCGGGTATGAAAAGTTGTAATCGTTGTAAGGATGCCAGTTTGCTTTGGAATCCATCCTGGTATATGATAATTCAACGAACGTCCCTTTATGGACCTCGAATGCCAGATTGCCGCCATAACAGGCTCCGTCCTCGATTTTTAACTTTCCTTCATAGAACTTAAGGCTTCCGCCAAGCAAATATCCCCCGAACGGGGTCAGTTCTACCCTGACATTCTGGGAAAACACGCTCCCGCTACTAATGAAAAACAAAACGGTAATGGCCATTAAAGCCAGGCTGATCTTAGAGTGTAATTTTATTTTCATGTTTGTCCGATATTAAATTTTTAAACGAATTTAATTCAGCAAATCTAAGAAGAAAATTAAAACGCCGGTCATTCAGACACTTTTATCACCCAGGCAAATTCGCACGGGGGCCTTCCCTGCAAAGTCTCAGGGATTTCAACGAGCGCACCGTTACCAAAAGATTCCCATTTTAATGCGATACTGCTTCCAAGCATGGTCACTACAGCATTTTCCGGTATTATCATGGAAGATATCCATATCCTTTCCGGGGGGGCTTGTTCATTGACATCGGCCAGGTAAATCGCATAGAGCGAGCCGGTCTTCCCCCTGGTATAGCACAATTTCCCTTCCCTGTACGGGGCCAGCGGACGCGTATTGTATATCGCTTCACTGTTGACATTCATCCAGTTGCCGACCTTTTCCAGTAACTGGTAGGCCCCCGGATCCCAGGTTCCGTCAGGCCCCGGTGCAATATTGAGCAACAGGTTTCCGCCTTTGGCCACAATATCGGCCAGCATGTGCACAACGTCCCGCGGGGATTTGTATTTTGCATCGGGCACCCATGACCAGCCGCCGCCCGAAATGATGCAGGATTCCCATGGGTAGGGGAGCATTTTATCCGGGACTTCATTCTCCGGGGTGAGATAATTCTGGTTTTTCCCCGGTACTGCCCGGTCGACCACTATCAGGCCGTGCTGCCTGGCGCGTGCTTCCTTCACCAGGTCGTCCATCCTGATGTCCTGGCTCTGGTAATGCTGGAATTTGTATCCGGGCTCATTGATATACCTGGAAATTTCCGCATCGGAAAGCGGCCTCACCCAGCCGCCGTCGAGCCAGAGAATATCGATCGGGCCGTAATCGCTCATCAGTTCCATGACCTGCTTGTGGGTGAAATCGATAAAATTTTCCCAGCGCCCCGGATACTTCCGGATATCGTAATTCACGTTCCGGTCGGGCGTGGCGAAATTTGGCCACCAGTAATTTTCATTGTGCCAGTCGGGCTTTGAGAAATACGGCCCGACCCAGAGCCCTTCGGCCCGGAATGCATCAAAGATGTTCCTGGTAATGTCGGCGCGTGCCGTTTTGCTGAAAGGACAGGAAGGATCGGTGATTTTATAATTGGTTTGTCTGGTATCGAACATGCAGAAGCCGTCATGGTGCTTGGTAGTAAAAACGACGTATTTCATTCCCGCGTTCTTTGCGGCTTTAGCCCACATGGCCGGGTCGAAATTCACGGGGTTGAAAGTTGTCTGCAACTTCTCGTACTCAGCCTTGTATTCATCGTAATTATCGGATTTGCGCCGGCACCAGTCTTCATCTTCCGCGCAAATCGACCATGATTCGACAACTCCCCACTGGCTGTACGGCCCCCAGTGCATCAGCAGGCCGAATTTGAGATCCTGCCACTGCCCGAGTTTTCTCTGCACAGCAGTATCGGGATCAGGGACATATTGAGCGTGAAGTGTGAGAAGTGAAGCGTGAAGAAAGAAAAGGACAACGAAATATCGTTTCATTCTATTTCTTTTCCTTCTTTTCTTTCTTTTCCAGTCTCTTTTCTTTCAACGTCTTGGTCGGCGCTTTTTTGGTCTCTTTTTTTACATCTTTAGATTTTGCCATGGCTTTAAGTTTTGAAGGTTAGTACTTTTTATAAAAATAAAGTCTAAAATTAATTTAAAACATTAATTATTAAATATTTATATTTTCAGCCAATCAAGGTATAAACTTAATAATTTTCTAAAAATATAAACCCCATTTTCACTACTGAATTATTCATTATCCCTGATTTTGCCAATAATCCCTTTTAATTCAGGCAAATCCTTAATGATCGTATTCCAAATTTGATTACAAAAAGTCTCTATTCTGGTAATTGCTTCAATAATATGATTTAATCTTTCAGTTTGATTTACCGGACTCATAAATCAGTATAAGGTCATTTTTAACAGTAAGCCATGCCATCGGCTGGATATATCCCTTTTCAACCAGGTCGACATTTTTTTTCAGGATTTTTTCCAAATCATGCCTGATTTCAGCAAAATCTTTCAGCGTTAACTGACCGTCATCTGCCATTTCAATCATTACATCCAAATCGCTATCCGGTCGTTCTTCACTCCTGGCGTATGAACCAAAGAGATAAGCTTTTAAAACCCGCTTGTCTTCTTTAAAGTAGTTTTTCATCAATTTAATGATCTCGTCTGAATTTATTTGCATATTATATTATTGATTTATTTTGAGGCTGGCTTCCTTTATACCTTGAAATTTACCAAAGATTTATCGGGCGATCATTCGACGCTGAACTGCATCATGAATCCTGCGCCAACTGATAGCTCTATCCGCATAATATAATTTCCTTTCTCAACAAAATAGCATTTATTTGCAGCATCCCACTGGTGCATATCCATCAGGTCGATATCGATTGGGATCGTTTTGGTTTCACCGGCTTCCAGGGAAATCCTGCTGAAACCCACGAGCGTTTTTTCTTTCAGTGGCGGATTCAATCCGGGCTTTACCTCTGTTCCATCGTTCCATTGTTCCAGGGTTCCAGAGTTCTTTTGTTCCATCGTTTCACCTCCTTTGGAAATATACACAAGCACCACCTCTTCACCTGCCCTTCCACCGGTATTTTTTACTGTCAAATCCATGTGGACTTTCTCACCCTGGCTGTAAGTTCCCTTATTAATCAGACAAACTCGGGTAATCAAACGTGGTATAACTCAGGCCATAACCAAACGGAAACAGTGGCTCCCCTTCGAAAAACTTGTACGTCCGGCCTTTCATCGAGTAGTCATCAAAAGGAGGAAGATCATCGACTGATTTATAGAAAGTGACCGGCAACTTCCCGGATGGATTTACTTTTCCAAAGATAATGTCAGCCAGGGCTGCGCCTCCCTGCTCGCCGGGATACCAGGCAAACAGGACTGCATCAGCGGCATCCAGGACCTCCTGCAATGCGATAGCGCTTCCGCCCGAGATCACTGCGATAATCGGCTTGTCCGGCACTTTCTCACGCATCAGCCTGATGAATTCCCGCTGGCTTTCCGGCAGGCGGATATCGGAACGGTCGCCGCCCTGCGGGTTCAGCATGGCTTCGCCTTCTTCTCCCTCCATCATCTTGGTATTGCCCAGGCATACTATTACCGCATCCGCCATCTTCGCCTCCCAGAAGCCTGTATAAGCCCCCGGCGTGTTCATCTGGCAGCCCTGCGAGTAATCCACGATGGTGCCTGCATCAACAGCTTCGTGTGATGCCCTCGAGGAAAGTGACCATATCCCCTGCCCAGCCATTGTAATTGCCGACTAAAGCCATGATATCAGCCGCGGTGGGGCCGGTGACGAAAATGTTGCGGATAGAGTCACGGTTCAGCGGCAGGATATTATTTTTATTCTGAAGAAGGACGATTGATTTAACGGCCGCTTCACGGGCCAGGTCCTGGTGCCCCGGGCTGTCGACGACTTCAGGGCCGAGGGCCGACCATGGAACCATACCGGGCGGATCGAACAGGCCGAGACGGAATCGTGTCCTGAGCAACGGCTTCAGGATCGTATCGAGGATACTTTCAGGGATCAGGCCTTTTTCAATGGCGACAGGAAGATATTTGTAGATATAACCGCAGTTCAGATTCACACCGGCCTTGGCAGCCATGGCAGCGGCTTCTTCGCGGGTAGCAACCACCTTATGGCGTAACCATATGTCATCCAGCGCCCAGCAGTCGGTCACAATATGCCCCTTAAATCCCCATTCATTGCGGAGGATATCGCTCAGAAGATATTTGCTGCCGCAGCAGGGTTCATTGTAAAGCCTGTTGTATGCGCACATGACGGCTTCGACCTTGGCATCCACAAGGGACTTAAAAGCGGGAAGATAGGTCTCGCGGAAGTCTTTTTCATCCGGCAGTGCATTAAATTCGTGGCGCGTTTTTTCGGGCCCGCTGTGAACGGCAAAATGTTTTGCGCAGGCAGCCGCTTTCAGGTATTTCGGGTCGTTTCCCTGAAGCCCCCTCACAAAAGCGCTTCCCATCCGGCCGGTAAGATAAGGATCTTCCCCGTAAGTCTCCTGTCCGCGGCCCCAGCGGGGATCCCGGAAAATATTGATGTTCGGGGTCCAGAATGTAAGCCCGAGATACTGGACCCGGTTATTCTTACGGATAGCTTCATTATATTTTGCCCTGGCTTCCGTCGAGATGGCATCTGCAATCCTGTAGATAAGATCATCATCAAAAGTTGCCGCCAGCCCGATTGCCTGGGGGAAGACAGTAGCTCTTCCGGCCCGTCCGACCCCGTGCAGGCATTCGTTCCACCAGTTATACGCAGGGATATCCAGCCGGTCGATGGCAGGGCTGTTGTATAGCATCTGGGAGACTTTCTCTTCAGGCGTCAGGCGGGAGAGGAGATCGTCAATCCGCTGATCCGTAGATAATTGAGGGTTCCGAAAGGGCAGAACAGTTTCCTGTGAATAAGAATGAATATTCAGGAGAATTGCCTGGTATGATGAGTAAAATTTCAAATCTCATGCGATCATTTTTAATCTGTGTCCAATCTGCGTTAATCCGTGAAATCCGTGGTGAATATAACAAAATATCACCACAGATTACACAAATTTACACAGATTAAGCACAGAGGATTTTATTTAGTTTTGTCGCATAAAAAAATTAAAATGCAAGCACATATATTGCAGCATCTACCTTATGAAGGCATCGGCAACATTGAGCCCTGGCTGATAAAGAAAGGCTTTGAAGTAACCTCTACGCCGTTTTATAAATCTGACCGGCTGCCTGATGCGGGGAAAATTGATCTGCTGATAATCATGGGCGGTTCGATGAGCGTAAATGATGAAAGGGATTTTCCCTGGCTCGTCAAAGAGAAACAGTTCATCCGCGACTGCATTTATAAGGAAAAGTCTGTCCTTGGCATCTGCCTCGGTGCCCAGCTCATCGCAAATGCCCTTGGCGCCCGGGTTTACCCGAACCGTGAAAAAGAGATCGGATGGTATGAAGTGGAGGGATTGAAGTCGCCAGGTCACCAGGTTTTCCCCTTCCCTGAATCTTTCCCTGCGTTTCACTGGCATGGCGATACTTTCGATCTTCCACCCGGGGCAATGCATCTTGCCCGAAGCAAAGCCTGCGAAAACCAGGCGTTTCAGATCGGCAGGAAAGTGATCGGATTGCAGTTTCATCTTGAAACCACTGAAAGTTTACTGCAGCAAATGGTTTTTCACTCCCGGAATGAACTGGCGCCTTCGAAATTTGTGCAGCCGGAGTCTGAAATTCTCGCTGCCGAACCCGGAATATACCTGGAAATGAAGGACCTGATGCAGGATGTGCTGACATTTCTTTCAGAGAAATGAGAACCAGGCGAACGGCATGACTGTGAGACAAACTGATTTTTTCATGATCAAAGTAATTAATGGCACGCGGATTTTCGCGGATACGGCGGATTTTCACGGATTTAAATCCGCGTCGATCCGCTAAATCCGCGTTCATCAGCGTTCTATTATAATTTCAATTTTAATCGGAAATTGAAGTGCATTGAAATTGTTTTATCCTAAATTCGCTTAAAAAACTTTCATGCCAGACTCATCCTTTCTTTTCAAAGCCTTTTCCCCCATAAAGCTCCGCAAACTTGAACTTCGCAACCGTTTTATCAAAACCGCCACAAATGAAGGCATGTGGACCGATAACCTGCCTTCGCAGCAACTGGTTGATCATCATGCCCGTCTGGCTAAGGGCGGAGTGGCTTTAACCACCGTCGCTTACGGATCAGTGAATCCCGACGGCAGGACGCACGAAACGCAGATGTATATGCGGCCGGAGGTTGTGCCGGGATTGAAATCTTTGACGGATGAAGTTCACCGGAACGGCGGGGCTGCGGCAATTCAGCTGACCCACTGCGGATTTTTCACCAATAACAGGCAGGTGACCGGTAATCGGCCTCTCGCCCCCAGCCGTATCATCAACAATTACGGCCTTCTCAGCGGTATATTCTGCTCAAAGCCAATGACCAATGACCAATTGCAAATGACTGCTACAGACTTTGCTTATTCCGCGAAACTGGCAGTTGAAGCAGGATTTGACGCCATTGAGATCCATATGGGTCACGGTTACCTGCTGAGCCAGTTCCTCAGTCCCGCGTTCAACAGGCGTAAGGATGAATACGGGGGAAGCCTGGAAAACCGGATGCGGTTTCCGCTGGAAGTGGTTGCTGCGGTCAGAAAAACCGTCGGTGAAGATTTCCCCGTCCTCTGCAAGATCAATCTCAGCGATGGATTCAGGAACGGCCTGGAAATCGGTGAATCGGTCGAAATGGCCGGGATACTGGAAAAAGCCGGCGTCGATGCGCTGGTGCTCAGCGGGGGATTTACAAGCAAAACCCCTTTTTACCTGTTGCGCGGCGATGTCCCGTTGTGGGAAATGATCAAAGCGGAAAAACAGTGGCAGCATAAAGCGGCTTTTGCCGTTTTCGGAAAATTGATCATCGGAAAATATAGGTTCTCGGAGAACTTCTTCATGCCCCTGGCCCGCCAGATACGCCAGGCCGTGAAGATGCCGCTGGTTTATCTGGGCGGTGCGGTTTCAGCAAAGGGCGTGGAGCAGGTTTTCGCTGAAGGCTTTGATATGATTGCCATCGGTCGCGCATTAATTCATGATCCGGATTTTATCTTAAAAATAAAAGATAATGAACAACACGTTTCCGGATGTAATCATTGTAATGTTTGCGTGGCTGAAATGGATAGAGGCGGCATAAGGTGCGTAAATGGTTGATTGACCTGTTTCGAATATCGAATATCGAATATCGCCCAATCTTTTATCTTCCTATCTTTGCCCCATGCTCTTTCCTCTCTACATCGCCAAACGCTATATCATCGCGAAAAAGTCGCATAACATCATCAATATCATTTCCTTGATATCGGTGATCGGCGTAATGGTGGGAACCGGGGCGCTGATCATCGTTCTGTCTGTTTTCAACGGTTTTGAAGGGCTCGTCCTGGGTCTTTATAATACGTTTAATCCCGATCTGAAAGTCACGATAAACGAGGGAAAAAGTTTCACTCTTACGGATGAGCAGTTAAGCAAATTAAAACAGGTCCCCGGGATACATTTCGTTGTAGAAACAGTGGAAGAGAACGCCCTGGCAAGGTTCGGCGAAAAACAAAGCATTGTCATGATGAAAGGGGTGGAGGATAGTTTTTTGCAGATGACGCCGCTTGATAGCTTTATGCTGAACGGCCGTTATACCCTGGGAAGCGCGAAAAGGCCGGCATGCGTGATCGGCGCGGGAGTGGCCTATTATCTCAGTATTTATCCTGCGGATTTTGCCGTCCCGATGTCCCTTTACCTCCCAAAGCGGACACGAAAAACACTGACAGGCCTGCCAGATCAAACGTTCAATAGCCGGCAAGTCCTGGTAGCGGGTGTTTTCAGCATTCAGCAGGAGTTTGATCTTTCCTATGTCATTGTCCCGATCAGCCTGGCAAGAGATCTGCTTGAGTATAAGGATGAGGTTACCTCTCTTGAGATCGGGCTGAATCCGGGGGCAAAACAGGCCTCTGTTATCAAAGGAATTAACGGGATCCTCGGTGAAGGTTTTACGATCAAAGACCGTTACCAGCAGCAGGCGTTGCTTTACCAGGTGATGATATCGGAAAAGTGGGCCGTCTTTTTCATCCTGGCCATGATACTGGTCATCGCGGCATTCAATATGATCGGCTCACTTTCGATGCTGATCGTCGATAAAAAGAAAGATATAGCCGTTTTATGGAGCCTGGGCGCGAGCAAATCGCAGATCAGGAAAATATTTTTTGCGGAAGGCATGATGATCTCTCTTGCCGGTGGATTGCTGGGGCTTTTTCTTGGCGGCCTGCTTGCCCTTTTACAGCAGGAATTCGGGCTTCTCAAGCTGGGCGGGGGTGTGGGTACCTACATAGTGGATGCTTATCCTGTTAAAGTCTTATTTAAGGATTTCATTTATGTTATGGCCACGGTGATCATCATCGGCGCCGCCACTACCTGGTATCCCGTCAGGCAAATATCGCGGAAATACCTTGCTCAGAGGATGAATTTCTTCTTGTCGAGATAATTAAAAACTTTATCTTTGTTCGATTCAATCATCACTTAATTCTCGCCTAAGACTAATCTTAATTCTCACATAAATAAATTATTATGAGGCTTTTTACTCGTTTTGGAAAAATCAGCACAGGATTATTGGTTGTTCTCGGCCTGGTTGCTTTAACGCTTGACGCAAGCCCGGTTAAACTGAACAGCAATAAAAATGACATCAGGATCACGGAAAATACCGGCCAGGGATTTAAGCTGACTTTCTCTTTTTCGGAATTCAACACCCTTGATGTGAAGACGCAAAAAGGTATTTTTACGCGCATCATTGTGCCTTCCTATGCCCGGCATGGCGAGTACGGTCACCCCGAATTGCCCGTGAAAAGTGAATTGATAGAGATCCCGGTAAATGCAGAAGTAAAATTCAACCTGATCAGTTATACTGTCAAAGAATATTCACTGAAAGATCTGGGGATCATTTACCCCCTTATGCCCAGCCAGCCGCCGGTTCCCAAAACAGGTGAACCTGTGGATTTCATTTATGAGAAAAGCGCATACAGGGTCAATGATTTCAGCCCTATCCTCATAGCATCGGTCGAACCTCTCGGAAGCATGAGGGGAGTGAACATCGGCAGGCTTGATATTTCGCCGGTTTCATACAATCCCGTTACAGGGATGATAAGGGTTTATGAGAACCTGGAGTATGAAATCGTGTTCGAAAATGCCGACCTGCAGGCAACCGAGCGTAATAAACAGATCTACGGCAATCAATATTTTTCTCCGGTTTTCGAATCGCTTTTCAATTACAGGCAGCCTGAAAATGCAGGCCGTGAGAACTTCAGCCGGTATCCGGTCAAGTACGTGATCGTGTCGGATCCCATGTTTCAGGACCAGTTGCAACCGTTCATCGAATGGAAGATCAAGAAAGGATTCAGCGTTGTTGAAGCCTATACCGGCGATCCGGAGGTCGGCAGCACTACTTCCCAGATCAAAGCCTACCTGCAGAATCTTTATAATAATGCCACCCCGGATGATCCGGCGCCCACCTTCGTCCTTTTCGTGGGGGATATCGAACAGGTGCCCACCTGGACAGGACAGGCCGCCAGCCATGTGACCGATCTGCCTTATTGCGAATATACCGGTGATTATTTCCCGGAAATGTTCTATGGAAGATTTTCAGCGCAGAATACGGCTCAGTTGCAGCCACAGATCGATAAGACCCTGATGTATGAGCAGTATACTATGCCGACAACGACATATCTGGACACGGTCGTAATGATCGCCGGCATGGACGGCACCTTCGGCCCTGTTCACGGCAACGGCCAGATCAATTATGGCACAGAAAATTATTTCAATGAATCGAATGGGATTTATTCGCATACTTACCTGTACCCTGAATCCGGCCCGAATGCCGCAATTATGCGCCAGAATATCAGCGACGGCGTTACCTTTGCGAATTACACGGCTCATGGTTCTCCTGACGGATGGGCCGATCCGAGTTTCTCGGTAAGCGATGTCGCGAACCTTCAAAATGACGGCAAATATGGATTACTGATCGGGAATTGCTGTTCCACAAGTGAATACCAGGTGGGCGAATGCTTCGGCGAAGCTCTTTTGCGTGCCGCCAACAAAGGGGCCGTCGGTTATATCGGCGCCTCCAACAGTACATACTGGGATGAAGATTATTACTTTGGCGTTGGCGTCGGCCCAATATCCGGTGATCCTCCTTCATACGAGGAAACCGGACCTGGTAATTATGACCGCGTGTTTCATTCCCATGGCGAACTTTTCGGGGAATGGTACACTTCGATGGACCAGGAAATCTTTGCAGGGAACCTGGCCGTCACAGAAGGCGTTCCGGGTTCAGCGCAGTATTACTGGGAAGCCTACAACCTTATGGGCGATCCTTCCCTGATGGTTTACTTCTCTGAACCGCCGGCAATGGAAGTGACATACGATCCGTTGCTGCCGCTGGGCAATATGAATTTTACGGTCAATGCCGTCCCTTTTGCTTATGTGGGACTTTCCATGAATGGCGCCGGGCTTGGCGCAGCACTGGCCGATTCAAATGGCCTGGCTGTGGTTAACCTTGCAACGGTCCCTTCACCGGGAAATGCGGATGTCGTCGTCACCGCTCAGAATTATCAGCCATATATCGGCACCGTTCTTATTGCCAACCCGGCAGGACCGTATTTAATGCTTAACAATTCATATACGGATGATTCCCTTGGGGATTACGATGGACTGGTCGAATTTGGAGAAAATATCCTGGTCGATGTCGAACTCAAGAACTGGGGAAACGGCGATGCATTAAATTCAAATGCAGCGCTGTCCACGGAAGATCAATATGTCAGTGTGACTGATGATTACCAGGATTACGGTACAATTATGGCGCAGGATTCCGTGATGCAGGCTCATGCTTATGAGTTTGCAGTGGCTGAATATGTTCCGGATATGCACCTTGTGACATTTAATCTTAATATTCAGGGCGACACGAGGGAATCATGGGGTTCTACCTTCACAGTGACCTTGTTCGCACCTGATATGGAAATCGGGACCATGAACATTGTCGATACTGCCGGCGGTAACGGAAATTCCCGCCTCGATCCGGGCGAAACCGTTGACATCCTCATCGACTGCAAAAATATCGGTCATTGCGACGCTTACAATGTTCTCACCTTCCTGCAGTCTTCCAGTCCTTATATCACTTTTGAAAATACGACCTTCAACTTCGACACCCTTAACTGGGCCGGATCGAAACAAGCCGTCTTTACCGCAACCCTGGCGGATGAGATCGAAACCGGGACTATAATTGATCTGACTTTAAATGTTTCTTCCGGGCCATACAATGATGTGAGACTTTTCTATGCACCTGTCGGCCTGCTGGTTGAAGATTTCGAAACCGGTAATTTTGAAAATTTCCAGTGGATAATGGGAGGAACACTACCCTGGCAGACAGATACTAATGTAGTTTTTGAAGGGGCATATTCTGCAAAGTCGGATACTATAACTGATTCTCAGACTTCGGAAATTTCTATCGATCTGAATGTGGCGATCGATGATAGCATTTCTTTCATCCGCAAAGTCTCATGCGAAGATGATCCGGCCGGCGAAAACTACGACTGGCTCGGATTTTTCATTGATAACAGTGAAATCCAGCGCTGGGACGGTGAACTGGATTGGGCAAGGGTGGCTTACCCTGTCAGTGCCGGCCAACATTCTCTCAAATGGGTCTATAACAAGGATTATTCGGTTTCTTCCGGCGCCGATGCTGCCTGGATCGATAATATCATCTTCCCTGTCATTGTGCCTTTTGTTTCAGTGAATGAAGTTCCGGTTAAAGACCAGGCTGACTTCTTCATCCTGCCGAACCCTGCCAAAGAAATAGCGGGACTTTATATTAAGCTCCCTGCGGCTTCCCGGGTTTCAGCCGATATCTTCGACCTTACCGGAAATAAAGTCATGCAGGCGGTTATCAGCAAGATGCTTCCGGCAGGTTCCAGCAGGATAACGATTGAAACGGCCGGCCTCGGTTCAGGGATGTATTTCTGCGTTTTATATGCAGACGGCCAAAGAATAACGAAAAAATTAATTATCAATAAATAAGATATTACTTTTGATCTAAATATAAACTTATCAATATGAAAAGAGCAGTTTTATCATTGATCCTGGCCGTTACCGCCGTGATGCTGTTTGCCTCAGACGGGTTTCAGGTCAGATATATCCAGCCACAAACCGGAACTCACCAGCTAGAGTTCAAGCTTGATAATTATAATATCGAGGGAATCACGCTCCAGGGGGTGAATTATTCCAGGATCATTTTTGAAGGAAAAATAGTGACACAGAAAAAAGGATATGCGGAACTGCCATATCTCAATGCCACGGTCATGATTGATCCGCAAAAAAATGTTACTCTTGAGATCATTCCCGGCGATTATGAAGAGATCGGCCTGGCAAACCCGCTGGTCCCGTCGCGTGGCGTGATTTACCGCGACCAGGATCCTGCGACGGTTCCGTATTCAATAGACCCGCGCTCGGTCACTGACACCTGGTATCCTGTCGCACTGGCGGAAAATACCGATCCTTTCATCCTGAGAGATATCCGCGGAACCAGCGTTTATGTCTATCCTTTCCAGTATAATGCTGCGCGCGGGGTCCTGAGGGTTTACAAATCCATCACCGTCAGGCTCGTGGAGAATAATTCAGTTTCCCTAAACCCGCTTACTAAAGTGCCGGCCAGCATCGTGCGTGAAATGGACGGCATCTATAAATCAGTCTTTATCAATTATTCTGCCCTGAATCGCGATAACCTGACTATCGGTCAGTTCGGAGATATCTATGTAGTCGTGACGTCCAGGGATGAAGCGGCGATCCAGCCCTATGTGCAATGGAAAAGGGAAAAAGGCTATAATGTAACCGTGGAGGTTGTCCCGACAGGAACTAATGTCAATGAGACCGTACAGGCTGCATATAACAATAACAACAATATTCTCTATGTCCTGCTGGTAGGCGATTGGGCCGATTTGCAGGATGAAACCTCCGCCGCAGGCCGGCCGCAGGATCCGCATGTCGGCGCAGTGGCAGGAGACGACGATTTTCCTGATATCGCCGTCGGGCGGTTTTCTGCAAATTCAACTGCCGATGTGACCGTCCAGGTGAATAAAGTGATCGATTATGAAAGAAATCCCGAAATGGGCGGTACATGGTACAGCATCGCCACCGGACTGGCTTCTGCCGAAGGTGCAGGCGCCGGTGATGACGGCGAGGCGGATGCCCAGCACGAAACCATTATATACCAGGATAAACTCAATACGCTGACCTACACCGGTTTTAACCAGATTTATGATCCCGGCGCGACTCAGGCTATGGTTACAACTGCCGTGAATGCCGGCACGAGCGTGATCAATTATACCGGCCATGGCTGGATTGATGGCTGGGGTACGACCGCTTTCAGTTCGGCTAATGTTGCTGCACTGACTAATGGCAATAAACTTCCGTTCATCTTTTCGGTTGCCTGCGATAATGGCGATTTTGACCTGGGCACCTGTTTTGCCGAATCATGGCTGCGTAAAGAAGGCGGCGGCGCAATCGTCTTCATGGGAGCTTCCATCAGCCAGCCCTGGCAGGAACCCATGCGCGGACAGGATTATTTCAACGATGTGCTGATCGGAGGGTACGATTATACGGTTCACCCGGGGCAGAATGGCATCAGCACTACCGAACAAAGGACCACCCTCGGATCTGTCGTATTTAACGGCCTTACGCTGATGTGCGTGGAATCCGGCGGCAGCTCCGACTGGGAAACAGCCAAAACATGGAACTTCTTCGGCGATCCTTCCGTGCAGGCACGCACTGCAACGCCGGCTGAGCTTACGCTTTCCAACACCCAGGTAATGGTCGGTGTTCCGTTCACTGACACAGTTACCTCCGCCGGCAGTCCTGTCGAAAATGCCATGGTTACGCTTAGCCAGGGAGATCTGTTTTTCACCGGGATCACCGATGCTGACGGTATTGTTACGATCAATCAGTCATTGAACCCGGGAAACGCAAAGCTCGTTGTCACCGGCTTTAATACGGAAACGATTTATGAAGATGAGAATGTCGTTCCGCCTAACGGGGCATTTGTTACCATATCCAGTGTCGAGATCGACGATTCCGCCGGAAATGGCAACGGCCTCCTCGATTACGGCGAAACCGTATTCCTGACCATCGGGCTTACCAACGTGGGAACTGCAGATGCGACGGATGTCACCGCAAATATCTCTTCCGGTGATGAATATATAAGCCTCTCTGATACATCTGAATCATACGGCCCAATCGCGGCAGGCGAAACTGTGACGATAACCGATGGCTTTGAGATCAGCGCCCTTGAAAATATTCCCGACATGCATATCGCCATGTTTGAACTTGATGCGACTGGCTCTTCAGGAAGGGAAACATGGAACAGCAGTTTCGTTATCCCGGGCCATGCACCGGTTTTGGAGATGATGTCTTACATGATCGATGATTCCAGTGGAAATAATAATGGAAGGCTCGATCCGGGCGAAACAGATAACATTGTGATCTCCGTTAAGAATACGGGCTCCGCCGTGGCAATTAATCTGATGGGAAGCCTTTCAACCGAAAGCGATTTTGTCACTATAGACAATTCGCCGCTCGCTTACGGTGATCTTGCAAATGATTCAACCGCTGTACAATCCTTCCAGGTAACCATTTCCCAGGATGCCCCTGCCGGAACCGGCCCGGAATTTTTATTCGACATTTTAGCTGATTTGGACATTACCGGTCATGGAGAATTCGTGATATATATCGGCCAGATACCGGTGTTGCTCCTCGATTGGGACGGGAACCACAACTCCGCCCCCGCCATCGAACAAAGCCTTATCGACCTGGAAGTCGGGTTCGAACTGATGGATAGTTTCCCGCCGGACAGGAATATGTATGCTTCAATTTTTGTCCTTCTCGGCACTTATCCCGACAATCATGTCCTGACTCCGGAAGAAGGCCAGGTGCTGGCCGATTACCTGAACCTGGGCGGGAACGTTTATATGGAAGGCGCCGATACCTGGTTTTACGACCAGATTTCCGTGCCAACCCCGGTGCACCCGATGTTCAATATAACAGGGCTCGAAGATGGTGCCGGTGACCTTGTACAGCTGGACGGCCAGCCAGGCTCGATTGCCGATGGATTGACATTTGCCTTCAGCGGCGATAATGCCTATATCGACCGCATCGAACCCATCGCGCCTGCCCAGATGATGTTCATGAACAGCTCGCCTGTTTACGGAGCTGCCGTATCCCATGATGCCGGCACCTACCGGACAGTGGGATTTTCCTTTGAATTGGGCGGATTGACAGACGGCGATCATACCAGGGACGACCTGATGATCAAAATTTTCGATTTCTTTGGCATCCAGGGTATCTGGACCAGCGTAAAAGAGAATGGTCCCGTGAATTCAATGCAGGTAAGCAGCTACCCGAACCCGTTCCGCGATGAAACGGTGATTGGTTTTGAAACCAGGGAAGACAGCCGGGTTTCCATAGATATTTTCAACATGGATGGCCAGCTTGTCAACAGGCTGTTTGATTCTAACGTCGGCGCCGGGAAACACGAAGTGCGCTGGGATGGTTCAAACCGCGACGGGAACCGGGTGGCAGAAGGCATGTACTTCTATCGCGTCCAGGCAGGGAACGGTATTAATACCGGAAAACTGATGCTGATGGAATAATCAGGGGATATCGACATTGGGCTGAACCTTCAGTTGCATGGAGGTCAGCTCCAGTGCTATGAGATTGCCGAACCTCTCCTTATTCACCATGTAAATGCCGTTATCGAGGTCGATATAGTCGTAACCATTTCCAGACCTGAGGACTTCTATGAAATCCAGACTGACGGGAACGTGGCCATGGATAATCTTCCGGTAACCGGTTTTTTCCATATCGACTTTGAAATCCTTGATCCACAGCATGGAGTGCTTATCGCCAAAAGGATCTTCAATGGCGAAATTCAGGCCCGCATGCACCATGAGAAAGGAATCGAGCAGGATATAATACTCAAGCTGCCTGATCCAGTTGATATACTTCTCCGGTAATTCATGAACATCAGTCACATGGAAACTTTTCAGGGTCTCTTTCCCGCCGTACCTGAACCATTCTTTTTTCAGCTTATTACGGTAAGTTATTCCCAGGAAGTTTTTCTGAATATCCTCATTGTCATATGTCCTTAACAGGAAATCTTCATGATTGCCTCGCAGGGTCGTAATATTGTAATCATCTTCCTTAAGACCGATGATATAATCGATGACGCCTTTGCTGTCAGGTCCCCGGTCAATATAATCGCCCAGGAAAAATATGGCGTCTTTGCGGGAAGGCTTTATCTGGTCTTCAATAAGAGCTTGTAAAGTCCTGGAGTATCCATGAATATCGGGGATCACCCATTTTTTGGTCATGCGGAATTATTTCTTCTTTGTCTGGTTCGCTACTTTCTCCATCATCTGCCTGATGACTTCAGGGTCTCCGACAAAGTAATCGTTAAGCAGGTTTAATTTATCGTCAAATTCAAAAACATAGGGAATGCCGGTTGGGATGTTGAATTCGAGGATCTCTTTGTTGCTCATATTCTTCAGAAATTTCACGATGGCGCGAAGGCTGTTTCCATGAGCAGCTATCAGTACTTCCTTTTCAGAAAGGATAGCTTTGGATATTTCATTTTCCCACATCGGCAAAATCCGGTCGATGACTTGTTTGAGCGACTCGGTGCGTGGGATGTCTTTATCCTTCAGGTCTGCATAACGGGGATCATATTTGGAATTTTTATCGTCCTCTTCGCTGATCGGTGGAGGAGGGGTATCGAAACTTCTGCGCCAGAGCAGTAACTGCTCGCTTCCGTACTTTTCAGCCATTTCGATTTTGTTCAGTCCCTGCAGCATACCATAATGCTTTTCGTTCAGCCGCCAGCTCTTGATCTCCGGGATCCACATCAGGTCCATCTCTTCAAGAGCAAGCCATAAGGTTTTGATCGCCCTGGTCAGGTATGATGTATAAGCCACCCTGAAGCGGAAACCTTTGGCTTTCATGGCCCTCCCGGCCTCAATGGCTTCTTTTATGCCCTGTTCGGAAAGCCCCACGTCGACCCATCCGGTAAAACGATTTTCCTTGTTCCATTCGCTCTCGCCGTGCCTCAATAATACCAGTCTGTTCATCTTACCTGAATTTTATGCAAAAGTAACAAGAATTCGTAACGTGCCGGATGTTCAAAATTGAACGGCATGCAGGAAGTCTTTATTTTATACTTTAGCGGAATATTTTCAATAAAAAGAGATTAACCTATGGAGCCTACCTACAAGAAGTTGAACAGGATGATCGGCCTGGCGCTTTTCGTCATTGCATCGATAATTTATATCCTCACTTCGGAAGCCACAGCCTCATTCTGGGATTGCGGTGAATTCATCTCGACCGCTTATAAACTGGAAGTCGGACATCCTCCCGGCGCCCCGTTTTTTCAGCTGCTGGCCAGGTTCTTTACGCTTTTTGCCTTCGGTAATACCTCAGCGGTCGGCAGGATGGTCAACACATTATCTGCCCTTTGCAGCGGGCTGACGATCACTTTCCTTTTCTGGTCGGTCACCATGCTGGCGAAAAAGCTGTTCAGAGGCACCGTTATGAGCAGGGCCAACATGATCGCTATATTAGGAAGCGGTGTTGTTGGCGCGCTTACCTATGCTTTCTGCGATTCTTTCTGGTATTCCGCAGTGGAAGGTGAAGTCTATGCAATGGCAGCCCTCCTGACGTCCATTACATTTTGGGCAATCCTTAAATGGGAGGCCGTTGCCGGGGAAGCTCATTCATACCGGTGGCTGATCCTCATCGCGTACCTGATCGGGATTTCGATTGGCGTCCACCTGCTGGACCTGCTTGCTATCCCGGCATTAGTCTTTGTATATTTCTATAAGAATTATAAAGTCCCCGGCTGGAAAGGCTTTGCCATCGCTTTTGTGATCTCTTTGCTACTGGTATATTTTATCCTTTACGGGGTTGTGCCCGAAATAGTTTCCCTGTTTGCCAACACGGAACGAATTTTCGTCAATGCCCTTGGAATGCCTTTTAATTCGGGGACCATTTTCTTTTTGTTGGTGCTTATCTCGCTGCTGGTTCTTGGATTGCTCTATACTTACTCTGAAAATAAACTCTATCCAAAGATCATTATCGGCCTGTCGGCTATTCTGGTCGTGCTTTTTATGCTGGAAACCGATTCGGCCGCCAGTTTCTTCGGCCGCCTGCTGGCTGCCGGCGCCGTTGCCGGATTGTTCTATTACTGGAGGGATAAGAAAGCTTTGCTGAACACGGTAGTGCTGAGCTTTATCTTCATCATGATCGGATACGCATCTTTTTTCATGCTGGTTATCCGCTCCAACGCAAGCACACCAATCGACGAAAATGACCCTGAAAATGCTATCAGCCTTTTATCGTACCTGAACCGCGAACAGTACGGCAGCATCCCGCTTGTGTACGGGCCTTACTATAATGCCCCGATGATCGACCGTAAAAATGGCGACCCTGTCTACAAACGTGACGATAAATCAGGCAAATATATTGTCTGGGATAGCCGCGAAGGTACAATACCGGTTTATGACCCTGCCTATATGACTATCTTTCCGCGAATGTGGAATAACCAGGAAGAAAGGTATATAGATGATTATAAGAAATGGGCAGGGATTAAGAATGATCCCGATAACAAGCACATCCCGACATTCGGCGAGAATCTCCGCTATTTCTATGATTACCAGATCAATCATATGTATTTCCGCTACTTTTTCTGGAATTTTGTCGGAAGGCAAAATGACAACCAGGGGATGTACGGAGATATTCTCAATGGTAACTGGCTGAGCGGTATCAATTTCCTCGACAACATGCGGCTGGGGCCACAGGATAATATACCTGACAGCCTTTCCAACAAAGCCCATAATAAATTTTATTTCCTGCCATTGCTCTTTGGCTTATTCGGCCTGTTTTATCATTTTAAAAAGAATTCCAAAGACGCGACGGTTGTCATGCTGCTCTTCATCATGACAGGCCTTGCCATTATCATTTACGTCAATCAGCATTCCCCTCAGCCCAGGGAACGTGATTATTCCTACGCGGTTTCTTTTTACGCCTTTGCCATCTGGATCGGCCTCAGCGTGCTGTGGCTCTATGAGCTGCTTTCCAGGAAGATGAAATCCCCTGACCCTGCGGCAATGATCTCAACAGGAATCGTTTTTCTTCTGGTGCCGCTCATTATGGGCGCCCAGGGCTATGACGATCATGACCGGTCCGGCCGCCGGACCGCGCTTGAAGTGGCTGAAAACTACCTGAACTCCTGTGCCCCGAATGCGGTGCTGTTCACCAATGGCGACAACGATACTTTTCCCCTCTGGTTTGCCCAGGAAGTTGAAGGAATACGGACCGATGTGCGGGTATGTAACCTCAGCCTCTTCAATACCGACTGGTACATCGAACAAATGAAGCGGAAAGCTTATGATTCGGAACCTATGGAGTTCTCCCTTCCCCCTGAGCTTTACAGGAACGGTTCCCACGACGTCACATACCTGGTCGAGCAGGAAAACATCAAAGATTATGTGGAGGTCAAAGACCTTTTCAATATCCTTGTAAAAGATGAGAAAAAGCTGCAGATCAATACCGGCAGGGGAATAGCCGATTATTTCCCGACCAAGAAATTCAGGATAACCGTCGATCCGGCAACTGTCATTGCAAACGGAACCGTTCCACGGGAACTGGCCGGGCAGGTGACGGACCTGGAATGGAGGTTCAGCGGGAATGCAATTACCAAGAATTACCTCATGATGCTCGATTTCCTGGCCCAGAATAACTGGAAAAGGCCGGTCTACTATGTCGGCAATACCGGACGTGAAGCCTATATCGGCCTGGATAATTACATGAGGCTTGAAGGCTTTGCCTACAGGCTCGTTCCGATCAGGCAACCTGTTGTAAAGAATCAGATCGGGGGAGTGAACACTGCCGCCATGTTCGACAACCTGATGAACAAATTTGTGTTCAATATTAAAAAACCAGGTTTCCTGGTCAGCGACGATATCTACAGGATGACAATCACCATGAGGAATACTTATGCCAGCCTTGCCGAGGCATTAGCGGCAGAAAATAAGCTGGACTCTGCCGTTCAGGTTTGTGACAGGATCCAATCGCTTATTCCCGATAACATCGTTCCGTACAATTACTTTAACCTCGGCATAGCGTCAGTATACCTGAAAGCAGGGCAGACAGAAAAAGGAAATGATATCCTGCAGAGGATGACGGATATTGAAAATGAACAGCTGGAATATTTTTTCAGATTCCCGGAAGCAAAGAGGGCGTATATTTCGTCTGATATCCAGCAGGGCCTCGCTATTTTGAATGCCATCGGGGAGGCGGCAGGTGAAGCCGGCCAGAAGGAAATATCGGACAAGGCTAAGGAAACGCTGAATACTTATTATAGTTTGTACGTTGGAGAATCATATAAGCCTTGATAAATAAAGAGATTTAAGTATTGAAAGATCAGCTTCTGACCGGTATTTTCACCTATATGCTTCCTGCTTCTTTGGTCTGGCAGATCAAAACGGAGGAAAAAACAATCTACCTCACCTTCGATGATGGCCCTATCCCGGAATTGACGGATGAAATCCTTAATATCCTGGATAAATATAATGCAAAAGCGACTTTTTTCTGCGTAGGGCAGAATGCGGAAAGGTACAGCGAGATTTATGCAAGGATCATTGAAAAAGGCCATGCCACTGGCAATCACACCCATCATCACCTGAAAGGCTGGACAACAGGTTATAAAGAATATATGGACGATATCAGGGAAGCCGGGAAGTACATCGAACATGGTCTGTTCCGGCCTCCTTACGGACTGATGACTTACCGCCAGGCGAAAACCCTGTCCAGGAAATACCAGGTTGTCATGTGGTCGGTCCTGACACGCGATTATGACCCGGCGGTCAGCAAGGAAGAATGCCTTCAGACCGCCTTGCAGGGCATCAGGCCGGGCGCGATCATCGTGTTTCATGACAATGTCAAAGCCCGTGAGAAAGTCCTGTACTCATTGCCACTATTACTCGATCACCTCGGGAAGGAAGGGTACAGGGTGGAAAAACTGGCACCCAGTCTTATCAGTGCCGAACTATAAAACTTTTTTGACTGAATAAAGCGGCTTTTTGTTCTGAACCATGTAAATCCTGCTCAGGTATTCCCCGATCACACCAAGCGAAAGAAGGATCAGGCTGGTGGAGAAAAGTATGGCGACAATCAGTGAAGTATATCCCAGGGGTACATTCAGGAGTATTTTTTTCAGGATGAAGAAGACCGAGAGGATAAAGAAAAGTACCGAGGAGATCAACCCGCCGTATACCATCAGTTTAAGTGGCGCTGTCGTATAATAAAACATGATATTGGCCAGCAGGCTCCATATCTTGTAGCTGCTGTAACCCGATCTTTTGTACTTGCGCTTGTGGTGTTCAACGGCTGCTAAAGCTATATAATCTGTATACCAGTGCAGTATTTCATCTATAAAGACAAAATTCTGGTGATGAACAATAATTTTCTGGATGATATTTTTGGAGATCAGGCGGAACGATGACCCTTCTTTTTCACCGCCAAGAAATTTGGCAGACTTTTTAAAATACTTGCTTCCCTGGTTCCTTAAAAATGAATGTTTCTTTTTGCGGAAGATGCCGTAAACCATCTCTGCATCCGACTCCTCCATGGCTTTGATCAGTTTGGGTATTTCTTCCGGGGGGCATTGCAGGTCGTCGTCAATCGTGATGATCTGGTTTCCTTTTGCGAAGTTGAAACCACAGAAGGTTGCACTGTGCTGCCCGAAGTTTTTGGCCAGCCTGATGGCGGTGAAGCCGGCCGGATGCTCAGCCTTGATCTTTTTCAGAACCTCCCAGCTCCGGTCGGTACTGCCATCGTCCACGAAAATGAATTCATATGCTTTGCCGATATTGCTCATGACAGTGGTCAGCCGGTCGAACAGCTCTTCCAGGGAAGCCTCGCTGTTGAAAACAGGAACAACTATCGTGTATTCTATTTCGTTCAAAATAATGATTTTATACAAAGATATGAAAAGAGACAGGAAAATATCATTTAATATTCCCCAGAAACACGCCCCAGACGCTGAGCGTGTCTGTTCCGAATGGCTTTTTCATCTTCGCGGCAATTATATCTGCACGGGGATCATTGCCATTATTGTCCCGTTTGTAATGCGATAAAGGGCTTACCGGAAGTGCAATGATGCTTTCACCGGTTCAGTTCTTTCAGGATGTTTTCCATCACAAAATCTTCATCGGTGAAACGGTGATGGCCTTTTTTAAATATGATATGAAAATTTTCCTGCTGATAATCGGAAGGAAAAGAATGGTGCTCCTTTTCACCGAAAATAACTAGAACCCTTGACTTTACGATCTTTTCGGCTTCCTTGACAACATCGTAATCATAATCATTGTCGGCGCCCATCATGTCGCTCAGGTGAATTTTGAAATCTGAAGTGCTGGCAGGTGTGAGAAGAACCACCAGCCTGACTTTTTGTTTGAGGTCTTCAGGCAACCTCGTGTACAAAAAAGGCACCACATCACCCCCGAATGAATATCCTATGAGGATAATTTCCTTATTAGCCCATTTTTGGTCATAGTCCTTAAGTACAGGAATGATATCGCCGGCGAACCGGTCCGGCGTTTTCTTCGGCCTGAAATACTTAAAAGAATTGAGATAAATAACAGATATATGATTTGATCTTAATTCCCGGGATAAATTAGCATCGAAAAATCCCCTGCCTCCGTCACCGGAGACATACAATGCGAGATATTTTGCAGAGTCGGATTTCTCAATCCGGACAGGAAGATCTTTGTCCCTGTGCGGAAGAGTGATTGATCCAGAATAAGAGCGCCAGAAAAAAAATAGTTCGTTTCATTCCTTCTTTGGCATCGGCATTGGGACAACACCGGCCATATCACCGATTATATTGACCAGGTCTGATCCCGTCGGAACAACAATCTTGGCATTTTTTGACAGTGAAGATTCCAGCGCTTCAAGCTTCCTGAGCAGTTGTGCATTCCCGGTAAAATACTTGTCGGCCGCTTCGTTTACCAGTTTGATGGCTTCGGCGTCACCTTCTGCATGCAGGATCTTCGACTGCTTATATCCTTCGGCTTCCTTGATTTTAGCACGTTTCTCCCCATCAGCGACCGTTTCTCTTGCAGTGGCAAAATCAATGGCTGCAATCTTTTCGTTTTCAGCTTTGACCACTTTATTCATTGTCTCCTGCACATCTTTCGGCGGATCAATTTCCTTCAGCTCGGTCCGTACGATTTCAATTCCCCAGCTTTGCGTTTCCTCCATTAACGTCTTATGCAGTTCGGCGTTTATTTTACCCCGCTCGCTATTTGCCGATTTGAGGGTGAGGGTACCTATGATGTTTCTTAAAGTTGTCCTTGCCAGGTTGACGATCTGCCACTGGTACTTATTCACATTATACTGCGAGGATTTGACGCTATCCTCATCATTTTTAACCTTGAAATATACCTGTGCATCAACCCTTGCATTCAGGTTATCATTCGTGATGATCTCCTGTGGCTCGGCGTCTACCATTTGTTCGGTGGTATTGACCTGGTACATTTTTTCGATGAAGGGGAGAATCCAGTGGAAACCGGGATTTGAAAAACGGTTGTATCTTCCGAGGCGTTCTACAAGGCCCCTGTGGGTCGGTCTGACAATCCTGATCCCTGCAAGGAAGAGGATAACAATAATGACGGCTAAGACGGTAATAATTGCATTCATTGTGGTTTGATTTTAAAAATAGTGGAAAAATTTGTGACGATAAAGGTAATTAAAATAACAGGGTTTCCAACCCGAGGGTTGGAAACCCTTCAAGTCACGGCACGATGTTCGCCATCGAACATTTTTGTCCGTTAAAGGGACACTGAGCTTATATTTTTTTCATTCAAAAAGTGACACTATATCATTGAAATATAAGTATATATGAATTTTGGCACACTTTATGAAATGATATTATTCATGAATCAAAATAAATTAGCCATGAAATCTCTGATAATCTCATCTTTTTTCGTCCTGGGTCTTGCCTCCCTGAATTATGGTAAACCGATTTATGACATTTATTCAGTAAAGGACCAGGTAGTCACTGAACGGTCTTTTTCATCCTGCAATCCGGCGGTCAGTCATGAAATTGCTTTTGAGGCAGTCGTTGACACAAATAATCTTATGCCCGCCGACAAAGCTCATTTAAATGAAATTCCTGAAGATACGGAAGTAGTATCCGCTAAATCCATTCACCGAATGAAAATGAAAACGGTAAGTGAAGCTAATATCAGCGATTCGGCCCGGGATGAAGAAAAAGTTTTTAATGAAAAGCTTGAAGAGCGATCAACTGAACAATACTGGAACGAACCTGCCGGCAAGGAAATTTCAGATCCGCCAGAAAATGATTTCTACAATTTTCAGATGAAGATCCCCCGCAACGTGTCAGTATTAATTAATGCAGCGGGAAAAGAGCAGTTAAGCCAGTAAGAAACTTCTCGTTTTAATTTTACCGGCCCCTTTTTTGTATTTTGGTTAAGTGATTATCCCGCCAGCCCTGGCGGGATTTTTTTTGTACCATCGGCCCCAATTCCCGGCCCCTCCTGCCCGGGGAAGCTGACATCAAGAACCAGAGACACACCGATGATGATCGCGCCCGGAAGTAAATGCTTTTCCATAATGATATTATTAATTATATAAAGATAAGTATTCGTTTTATTGATTCATCCTTTTATCCGGTTCACGATAACTGTAATGATATAACCAATCAGATATTTTTATAATTTTGCTATCCGTACGGGATGTTAGCTCAGTCCCGAAAAATCGAGATCTTTGATCTCTGATTTTTCGAGGATCCTCGAAACGCTAAGAAATTTCAAAGAAATTTCAAGCGTTTCGGGATTGGTTCAGAGCGTCCCGAGTCACTCGGGAAGGTCGGGAGTTCGATGGTAAATTGAAATATTGGGATGTTAGCTCAGTTGGTTCAGTCCGCCAGCCGGCGGATCACACGCATGAGTTCTTTATTTGGGATGTTAGCTCAGTTGGTTCAGAGCGCATGCTTCACACGCATGAGGTCGGGAGTTCGAATCTCCCACATCCCACAAGGGTTTCAGAAGGTCGCCCCCTCCACGTAGTAACATTTTCAGTAACATTTTTATCAGGATCACGCTTTTTCATGCCTGGAATGCAAGTGCCTGATCCCTTTTTTTTAGGGTTCACTTTATTCAACTTTTCCCTTTTTTTAGGGTTCGGATTATTCGGTTTCTCGCCTTGGTTTTACCAATCACTTTTTTCGCCCTCCTTTGCTGTATTCCCCTCTTTTAATGCCTTTTCTATTGCCTCCATTGATGCCATTGCCCTCAAGTGAGAATTGTAAAACGCTTTCCCCATTGAGTTTGGTTGTTTACCGTCCTGATTTATTGGGTATTCAACGGAAATCTTGATTCCATTGTAATATTTGGGGGTGCCGTTCATATCAGTTGTTTTTATATCATATTCGGTTAAAGTCAGGGTAACCCTGGCCCGCCCGTCTTTTGCCTCTATTTTTACAATATGCCAAGTGTCGACATATCTTACAACGAGTGCTTCCTTGGCCTGAAGGACATCTGTATAAAGTCCCTTAGCTATAAGAATCCCCGCCCCCTTATCTTGACTTTGAATGACAGATTTACCGCTGCCATAGTTGTAAATAAAATAACTTTCCCCTCTTTGGTAAATTTCATCCTTTGACAAGCCTGGGACCTCAACTATCTTTTGATAAGTGACGTTATTATTGTCATCTAACGACCATTGGTTCTGAATTGAGGACAGTAAATTTTTAGTCTTTTCATTCTGTCCAAAACATAAAGCAAAGGCTATTAAAACAGCCAAAGCCGTTAGTCCTGATTTTTTCATAATGCCTAATTTCAGTTGGTTACTACCCTGCAATATAAGAAAAATTTTTAAACACACCGGCTATACTTAGACGAAAAACTGGATAAGCGTATCAATAAATGTTATGGAAAACTGGTTTCAATCCATTTTTACCAATTATCTTTATTGGCATCAGTTTTAATTCCTGAAAGAGTATTTCTAAGACTCGCAATCATTGATTTAACATAGCTATATGTCATCTCTTTTACTTTAATCCAGCCCTTTTTCATCATATTAAAATTGCCACACAAAGGTTTTTCATTTTCTAAGGCACCTCCGCTATATCCTTCCTTGTATGATGAATGATAAAAATTATTAAACCAATACTTACACCTTCCATCTTTCATTTGAATCTTAACGGTAAATTCAACCTTACCTTCGACTAGATACATTCCCCCATCACTTATCGGAATATTACATTTAGCAATAATTATACCTGCATCTTTGTCATCCATTTGAATTACATCATTTGCAGATATAAATGATAAAGCTATCCATTCCCTCGCCCTATTATATAATTCAACCTTAATTATTGTGGAATCAAGGATTATAACATCTGAAAATTCTATAAGATTTGTCTCGGGATTTCTAGGAAGTTGAATTTCTTGAGAATAGGTCTGTATAGCATTAATCAGAACCGCTAATATAGCCAATCCTGATAAAACACATTTTTTCATAAGACTTAAATTTAGTCGGTTAATAATATGCAATATAAGAATTAAATTCACATGCAATGGAGAATATATTGAAAAGAATTGTTAAGGATCGGAGCTTTTTTTAAGTGTTCACTTTGTTCAACTTTTTAGGAAGGGATATTAAGAATATTGGTAAAACATGCAAATATCAGTATGCCCTGATGTGAGTTTGTGAAAGCTGGAGAATGTGATCCGGTCCCGGGCGTTATCGATGCTTTTCTTTTGTGAAATAATTAACAGTAAAAATTCCATTTAACATAATGCTAATTATATGGACAATCGATGAGGTTTAAATAGCAGTTATTCAATCGCATATATGTTTTTCACATTGTGGTATTCTGTATCACTGACAGAAAGTTTTTTCTTTTCAGGGGAAAATGCTTATTGGTTTTTAATTTATTCAGCCACTACAGATCGGAAAAGGAGTGGCGTCAGGTTGACAAAAACCGTTTTGGAAGCGTTCTGATGCCGGCCCGTTTTATGCATTAACTCCTCTATCCCTGCTCTCCGGGTCATTTTGATTTTTGAAATTTTCAAAACTCAAAATTTTTTTCACAAAAATATTATTGTCATCTTACAATATTACAGGACAGAACTTTGGGGAAGCAGATTATCTTAAAAGATAATCTCATAAATTTATTAAATTAGACGGATTTATAAAAATAAATTATACATTTGTAAAATATTATTACCCTTATTCGGTAATATTAATTATCTTTGGATGAACATCAGCTATCAGACAAATAAGCTAAAGAAGCAGTTGAGCAATGCAACAGAGATCAAAAAAGCTTTTGGCGTAAATGCTAAAAGGATTTCAATTAGATTGGATGACATAGTGGCTTCACCTAATCTGTCAGTGTTAATTCAAATTCCTGCAGCGAATTGTCACTCTTTGTTAGGGGACAGAAAAGGAGAATGGGCGTTGGATATATCAGCTAATTATCGGTTTATTTTCGAAATAGCCCACAATCCAATTCCAAAAGCTGCAGATGGTTCCATAAATACCCTCTTGGTAACTGATATTTGTATCCTAGAAATAATTGATTATCACTAAGATAATAAATAAAATATTATGAGTAAACTTAAAGACGAACGAGAGCTTCTTTCTAAACCAGGCGATACTATTTTTGAAACTATTGAGCATTTTAAAATGAGTCAAGCTGAACTCGCTTACCGTATGGGTAAAACTCCTTCAAAGATAAATGATTTAATATCAGGAAAGGAGCCAATTACAGTAGCTACCGCAATTCAACTTGAAAAAGTATTAGGAATTGATGCACATTTTTGGCTTAACAGAGAAATGCTCTATCGTGAAAAATTATCAAGGATAGAACAGGAAGAAGCGTTAGAAGAAAGTAAGGATTGGTTAAAGTTGCAACCTATTAAAGAATTAAAGGTTTGCGGCTATTTGAAAACCGAAAAAGTAGGTCCCGCAATGGCAGAAGAATGTCTAAAATTTTATGGGGTAGCAGCTCCTGGACAATGGGAGTCTTTTTATGTTGATCAATATGATTTAGCAAGATTTCGTAAAAGTGAAGCACATAAGAGCACATTAGGTGCATTGGCTGCTTGGTTACGAATTGGTGAAATTGAAATGAGAAAACTTAAGTTAAATTTATATAATAAAGAAGCATTTAAACAAAGCCTTGTCGACATAAGGAATTTGGTTAGGCCTCATCCTGAAGATTTTGCCTCGCGCTTACAACAATATTGCTTAAGTGCAGGGGTAGCAATTGTTTATACGATTTGCATCCCAAGAGCGCCTATTAGTGGTGTTGCTAGATGGATAGGAGGTAATCCTTTAATCCAGTTAACCGACCGTTATAAATCGAACGACCATTTTTGGTTTACTTTCTTCCATGAAGCTGGACATATCTTAATTCATGGGAAAAAAGACGTCTTTATAGAACATTCGGATGAATATGAAGCTGACACTCAAAAAGACCATGAAGCTGATAATTTTGCCAATAAATTTCTATTACAAGAAGACATCACGAAGGAGTTACCGAACAATATTACGGAAATAGATATAAGACAAATAGCTCGGAAATATAATACACATCCGGCTATTGTACTTGGTCGTTTACAACATCTTGGGATATTACCTTATACTTTTGGAAACTCATTAAAGCTAAAGGTAATTTTAGACGATGTTATTAATAAGAGCGGGAATTAATAATTAATACAATATTTCAAAATTATGAGTACAGCATTAAAATATATGCCAATTTTTAGAGGTCGCCAAGAGGAATTTAAAGTATTAAAATCTTTTGAATTTGGTAATAGAATATGTCCTTGCCTTGAAATTTTTAAGGAATTGGATCGTGTGCTTCCTAATAATAGAAAAAAGTTGAAAGATTCTTCAGAGCCTAAAAAGGAAAAGACATTTGAGGACGTTTACCTTCCTTTAATTAGGGATATAAAGGCTGATTATGTTTTTGTTGATTTACCTGTTCAGCTTAAAGTTATCAGAAGTATGCATAAAAATACGATTGAATTTTTAAAAAGAGTTGTAACTAATAGAGAACAACGTACAGAATATCTAAAGAAACTCATTCCAGCTGCCCCAAAAATGATTCCTGTAATTTCAACTTATTTTAAAGTTTCTGGGGAGCGAGGATCAATCACTTTACAAGAACGAGAAATTCGACCACATTTTAAAGTTCTTGCTTTTCGAACTTTTCTTGATACATTCCCTCGGGACATACTGCAAATTAAAGAATTGGCGCATCATGACGACTTTGTCATTATGGACTGGGAAGATATTGCACTCGATTTAAACGATGGTGATCAACAAGATATAGTTGAAGAATTAAAAAAAGTAGATTGTCATGTTATTATACATCGCAATCCTATTCACCAAGACAGCACAAACTCTGGATTGAACCATGGGAAAATTGTCGACACTATTGACAATAGCCTTTTAGATAAATACGTAGAATTTGGAGGAAGCGGATTTTCGGATTATGCTGGAATCAAAAAAGACAATATTAGTGAAGGTGGAATAATTAGTCCAGGATTCATTTTTTATGATGCCGTAAATAATAATTTTTATGGCTTTAGATATAGATATGGATCTCATAAAAAAGGTGCTAAGTCACCTGAATTGGTGGAATTTGAAACAACAATCGTACCCGCTGTTATCATGTCCGATGCGGCAAGTAGAATGCAAACTAATGCATTGGATTATTTAGGTTCAGATAACATGGGCTGGAGCATAATCAAAAATATCGAACTTGGTGAACCTTTGGGAGAATCAGGGAAAAACGCTCCAAAGTTTAAAAGAATTGCCATGGAGCATTATCTGCACTGCATTAGAACCAAAATATCTAATGGTGATTTTGATTAGGTTGGAAGATTAGTGATAATAAATGAGGCTAGGCTGAATATTGGTGTTAAAGAAGAACTGAAGATCAATTGGAAATATTTGTGCTTCATTAGCTATTAAAAATTCCCAACGGCTTCTGTACCTATTTTTTAAAGCTTTTTTGAATTGACAATTAATGTTATTAGGATCAAATGAATTCAAAATATCTTTTATTGCTCCTGCTACTTTAGGAAAACTATCTTTCAACTCCCGTTTCGTTAATAATCTTAATTGCACTTCTGGATTCATTTTATCATTCAGTACGGCCTTTCTCATTTTGCTATACTTGCCTTCATTGTAACTCCAAAGGCCAAAGTTTTCTTGCAATAAATCTTTTGCCTTTTCAATATGTCGCTCATCTATAACCAAGTAGTTATATTCAAAGGCTAACATATAATCAGACATTTGTTTCTTTAGCTTAGATAAATTATCCAACTCTGATTTTATTTCAAAACTTGTAGTATGGCCATTAATAGTCAAAAAATCGACTCTGCTATCATTTACTTTAATCTCAAAAGCTCCAATAAGATTCTGTTTATTAAAGTAATTCTGGAAAAGTTTATATTTATGTACTTCTTCTCCGTTAAAGTTTTGAAGAAGTATATCATTAAGCAGTTTATGAAGTTCATATTTTGAAAAGTGGTCAAAGTTCTCTAAAGGGAATACGCTATTTAATAATGCAATAAGTTTTACAGAATAATCCAGTGTATTATAACTTTTTGCTAAAAGGTTAATTGCTCTTACATTTAGAATGGTGTCATTTTTAAAAATCATCTTATAGATCAAAAATTTGACGGCAGACTATTTATTAAAATACATTAAATGAATTATATTACTGGCACTGGCTCAATAAGATTGAAAATAATCACAAATTTAATTCAATTTCTTTTTACAAAATTTAACAAACTCCCAAATAGTATTATTTAGAAAGAATCTCTATATAATGGATAAACCGTACAGATTGACCAGTTTTCGCCGATTTATAACACCAGAGTTACTCCCTAACTGTAATCAGAATTAGATGGTTAATTTGCATCGGTGGGGATTGGTAAAATCATCAGATCTGTCCACCTTATATGCTGGCATTACCTCACATGAAAAAATCCGATCATCTCTAATATGGGCAACACAATTCCAGCAATCATTAATGAGTCTGCAATAATCCCTATCCCTGCATTCCAAAAAGGCACAACTCCTTTATCATTCTTTGACCTCCTCCCAAAAAATCGGACAATCGTAAAATAGAGTTTCCGGGCAATTAATTAGTAATTTTAAACTAAGGAAATTACATTCACTTAAATTACCTGACTTTAAAAAGATCGTTCCTTCATTACTTAATGATAAAATCATCAGGGGGATTGAAAGTATCTCAAGCAGTTAAGAATAAAAAACCACTCGTAAAGGAGGCCAAAATTTTATTTCATTTTTCTTTTCACACGCATGAGGTCAACAGTTCGAATCTGTTACATCCCACTTACCCTTCACCCTTCATCTTCCAAAGCATCTTAAGCTTTGCGTGCTTCAGAAAATTCGAATATGCCATGTTCCGGCAGATCAGGTATCCATAATACCCGTCAAGGAAACCAAGTTGAAAGAAATAATGACGTATGAATTTAAAAGGCGGGCTGAAGAAAATTGATAGGCAATTTGACTTCTTGCCCCGCTCAAATTTTTCCCTGGCCTGGATTTCCGTGAACCGGTTTATCTGGCGTATATGCTCTTCCACTGAAAGATAAGTAAAATGAAGCAGGTCGCCATTTAATAATTTCCTCGTCGCACCATTTTCCAATACTATCTCATCATGCGGATTATGTCCGATTACAGAAGCTTTCCGCCTGTCGAACAGCCTGAGCTTCCGGTCGGGATACCAGCCGCTGTGCTTTATCCAGCGGCCGCAGTAACTATTTAAACGGTTGAAATAATAGCCGTCATGCGTCCAGTTATTTTTTGCCGACATGATGGATACCTTCATATCTTCACTCAAAGCCTCGTCCCCGTCGATAGTGAGGATATAATCGTTTGAAGCCTGCGTAATGGAATATCTCCGCTGTTCGACATATCCTTCAAACATATGCCGGCTGAACTTCGCCCCGTATTTAAGGCAGATCTCTTCGGTCCTGTCGGTGGAAAAAGAATCTACGACCACAATTTCGTCCGCCAC
The DNA here is from genome assembly GCA_963823285.1 of uncultured Bacteroidales bacterium. Lineage (GTDB taxonomy): Bacteria > Bacteroidota > Bacteroidia > Bacteroidales > JAGOPY01 > JAGOPY01. Next base: position 337,587 of record CAWGKX010000015.1, read on the forward strand.
CTCCCTGACCGACTGAAGGCACCTGTCTAAGTTCCGCTCCTCGTTGAGCGTCATGAGAACTACTGAAATTTCCGGCATATTTTCAGATTAAAGTTAAGGGAAGGGACTCCATCCCGCGGGATGGAGTCCCATGGCAAGCTTTTTATCTTCCAATCATTTTCTTGGGATCAACCCACTCATCAAATTGCTGCGCAGTTACCAATCCCGATTCCAAAGCGGCCTCACGCAGTGTCTTGTTTTCTGTATGGGCTTTTTTGGCAATCAAGGCTGAATTGTCATAACCTATCTTCGGATTCAGTGAAGTGACCAGCATCAGCGAATTCTCCAGGTTCTTCTTGATGTTCGGCAGGTTGGGCTCGATCCCGGTTACGCAGTTGTTAGTGAAAGAGACACAGGCATCGCCAAGCAAACGGGCCGATTGCAGCAGGTTAGCGATCATTACGGGTTTGAAAACGTTAAGCTGGAAATGGCCATGCGTGCCGCCGATATTGATGGCTACATCGTTCCCGAGCACCTGCGCGCATACCATGGTCATGGCCTCGCACTGGGTCGGATTTACCTTGCCGGGCATGATAGATGAACCTGGCTCGTTGGCAGGAAGGATGATTTCGCTGTAACCGCAGCGTGGACCGGAAGCCAGCAGGCGCATGTTGCTGGCAATATGCATCAGGCTGACGGCAAGGGTTTTCAGGGCGCCGGAAGATTCGACAACGGCGTCATGCGCTGAAAGGGATTCGAATTTATTCGGAGCAGTGATAAAGGGATCCCCGGTGAGCTCTGAAATCTTCTTTGCAACCAGTTCCGAATAGCCTTTAGGCGTATTTATGCCTGTCCCGACAGCGGTTCCGCCAAGGGCCAGTTCCGACATGTGCGGCAAACTATTCTTTAAAGCTTTAATGCCGTATCCAAGTTGTGCAGCGTAACCGGAAAATTCCTGGCCTAATGTCAGCGGGGTGGCATCCATCAGGTGCGTGCGGCCGGTCTTGACAATATCCATAAAAGCTTCCGATTTCTTCTTCAAGGTTTTCTGTAAAAGTTCCACCCCGGGAATAGTGGTGCCGACGATCATTTTATACCCGGCAATGCTCATGGCGGCGGGGAAAGTATCGTTTGACGACTGCGATTTGTTCACATCGTCATTCGGGTGGATGAATCGCTGTCCTTCGCCAAGCTTATTGCCAAGCAATACATGGGCGCGGTTGGCCACCACTTCGTTGACATTCATGTTCGACTGCGTGCCGGAGCCGGTCTGCCAGATCACCAGCGGGAAATTATCATCAAGTTTTCCTTCGATGATCTCATCGCAGACTTTGCAGATGATATCGCACTTCTCCTTCGGCAGAACGCCCAGTTCGAAATTAGTCAGTGCGGCGGCTTTTTTCAGGATGCCGAATGCCCTTATGATCGGAACCGGCATGGAGCCCGGATCGCCAATCTTGAAATTCATTACTGATCTTTGGGTCTGTGCCCCCCAGTATTTGTCGGCTGGCACCTCCACCGTTCCCATGGTGTCTTTCTCAATTCTTGTGTTCATAAGATAGTTTTTATGGTTAATATATCAATTTAGTTTCCTCCGAATTCCATCAGGTACGCTTTCAGAAAATCATCGATCTCGCCATCGAGCACTGCCTGGGCATTGCCCACCTCATGATCGGTGCGGTGGTCCTTTACCATTTTGTACGGATGCAGGGTATATGATCTTATCTGAGAGCCCCATTCTATTTTTTTCTTCTTGCTGTCGATCTCGGCCTGCGCTTCTCTTTTCTTGCGAAGCTCAATCTCGTAAAGCTGGGATTTAAGCATCTGGATGGCTTTTTCCCTGTTCTGCAACTGCGAGCGGGTCTCCTGGCATTCGATGATAATGCCGCTGGGTTCATGTTTCAGCCTGACCGCCGTTTCGACCTTGTTGACGTTTTGCCCGCCCGGACCGCTTGACCTGTAGGTATCCCAGGTTATATCGTTAGGGTTGACTTCAATATTAATATTTTCATCTACCATCGGGTATACATAGACCGAAGCAAATGAAGTATGCCGGCGGTTGGCCGAATCGAAAGGGGAGAGCCTCACCAGGCGGTGTACGCCATTCTCGCCCTTAAGATAGCCAAATGCATATTCACCGTCGATTTCGATGGAGACCGATTTAATGCCGGCTACATCGCCATCCAGCCTGTCCAGTTCCTTCACTTTATGACCATGCAGTTCGGCCCACCGGATATACATCCTCATCAGCATCTGGACCCAGTCCTGGCTTTCGGTGCCGCCTGCACCCGAATTGATCTGCAGGATCGCGCTCAGCTTATCTTCTTCCCTGCTGAGCATATTCAGGAATTCGAGATTCTCAATGACCTTGATGGTTTTTTCAGCCTGCCTGTCAGTTTCTTCTTCAGTAGCTTCTCCTGACTGGTAAAAATCATAAATGACCGTCAGGTCTTCAAACGATGAAACGGCATCATCATATGCATCGGTCCACCTCTTAATGTCACGGATCGAGCGTAATATTTCTTCGGCTTTTTTGGGATCGTCCCAGAAACCGGGCGCCTGGGTCAATTCTTCTTTATCGCGGATGGTCTGTTTCTTGCCGTCGACGTCAAAGGAACCTCCTCAAAGCATCGAGCCTTTGATTCAGGTCTTTGTAGGTTTCCTGAGTGATCATAGGTGAGATATAAGATTACAGGTGCAAATATAGGGATTATTTTGTTCCAGGGTTCCAAAGTTCCAAAGTTCACTGTTCACGGATCAAACCGTCTACCATTTCCTTCACCAATCCGTAATGATATCCTTTCTGAATCCCGAATGCGATCAGCTTTTGTTTTCTTTTTGCCGGGTCTGTTTCTTGGATTTCGCGGTTTTTTCTCCAGAGGATCTCTTTAAGGGTTTCGGCATATTCTTCTTCGTCAATCTCTTCAAGCCCTATCTGGATGATCAGGTCAGGAACCTGCCGTTTCTCCAGCTCGTAGATGATCCTTGTCTTCCCCCAATGGTTGATCCGGAATTTGCCGCCGGCAAAGCTCCGGGCAAACCGCTCCTCATTCAGATAATCTTCCCGGATCAATTGCTCCATGATTTTCTCCGCACGCTTTTGTCCGACTTTCCAGGCTTTCAGCTTCCCGGCCACCTCGCTGATGCAACGCTCCTGGTAAGCACAGAACCCACGGAGTTTGGTCAGGAGATATTCAGATTCCTCATTCATACTTTTGAAGTTTTGACCTTTTTGTGCTATGCTGCATTAGTTCATAAAAATAGCAATAATAAAGGATGACATAAAGTAAAGACACAAAATATCTGGTCATTGCTGTGGCCATCTTTATTAATTTTACGATTAAAATATATTGAGATGGAAAGGATTGATAGTTTTAAGACTTCGATAGGACAAGGTTACGCTTGCAATGGCGGCGCACTTGTGATGGGATGCGCTATGCTTGATGGTGAAGGAGTAAAAGGGGCTCTGGTAAAAATCCCGTTGAAAACGATGAACCGTCACGGACTTATTGCAGGCGCAACAGGAACCGGCAAAACCAAAACTTTGCAGATCATTGCCGAGCAGCTTTCCGAAAACGGCGTTCCTGTTTTACTTATGGATATTAAAGGTGATCTTAGTGGGATAGCGAAGCCCGGAACAAGTAATGAACATGTCGAAAAAAGACATGATTGCATGGGGATTCCATGGGAAGGCAAAGGAATGCCCGTGGAATTCCTGAGTTTATCAGATGAAAAAGGCGCCCGCCTGAGGGCCACCATTATCGAATTCGGGCCGGTCCTCCTTTCCCGTATACTTGAACTGAATGAAATCCAGGCCGGCGTGATTTCGCTGGCTTTCAAGTACTGTGATGATAATGGGATTCCGCTACTGGACCTGAAAGACATTAAGAAAGTGCTTCAATATCTTTCCAATGAAGGAAAAGATGAGATTAAAGAAGCTTATGGCGCTATTTCTTCAACGTCGGTTTCCACTATCATGCGAAAAATAATCGAGATTGAACAACAGGGAGCCGAACGGTTTTTCGGGGAAGAATCATTCAACGTGGAGGACCTTTGCAGGACCAGCTCACAGGGAAAAGGGATGATTTCCATTCTCAGGCTTACCGATATTCAGGATCGCCCAAAACTTTTCTCGACTTTTATGTTATGCATGCTCGCGGAAATTTATCACACTTTCCCGGAAGTCGGTGACGCTGAAAAACCGAAGCTGGTTATTTTTATCGATGAGGCGCACCTGATCTTCAATGAGGCCTCACATGCCCTTTTAAACGAGATCGAAACCATTGTCCGGCTCATCCGCTCAAAAGGGGTTGGGATTTATTTCTGTACGCAAAATCCGACGGATGTGCCTGATGAAATCCTGGGACAGCTTGGCTTAAAGATCCAGCATGCTTTACGGGCTTTTACTCCGAAAGACCGTGAGATGATAACCAAAACAGCCGAAAATTACCCGGATTCGGAATTTTACGATGTTCCCGATCTTTTGACCTCCCTCGGGATGGGAGAGGCACTGATTACAGCTTTGAATGAAAAGGGAATACCTACACCGCTGGCAGCAACCCTTCTCAGGGCTCCAATGAGCCGCATGGACGTCCTTACACCGGATGAAATAGACACCATCATTAATGCTTCCAGGCTGGTACCATTTTACAACCGGGAAATTGACCGGGAAAGTGCGTTTGAGATTCTTGGTGCGAGAATAGCGAGTCGTCAGTCGCCTGTCGAAAGTCGCCAGCCAAAAACTGCAGGGAATCGGGGAGGCGCGGGAGCAGGGAAGTGGGACTGACATACCGGATGTACTTGAAGAGATCAGTAAAAACCCAATGGCCAGACAGATAGGAAGAACCCTGATCACTGAACTGACCAGGGGACTGTTTGGGGTATTAGGGGGAGGAAGACGGAGATAATTACTCAAATAATTTCATCTCATCCAGCACATTCATCAAATCTTTGACTGTATGGGCAGAATCTTCGACCAGTTGCAATTCATGCTTATTCAGTTCAAGCTTGATAATTTCTTCTATGCCATTTTTGCCCAGTTTGACAGGAACGCCCATATAGACATCCTTCAGGCCGTACTCGCCATTCAGATAGGTGCAGACGGGGAAAATGCGCTTTTCATCATCGACAATGGCTTCCACCATTTGTGCAACGGCTGCCCCGGGAGCATACCAGGCTGATGTGCCCATCAGGTTGACCAGTTCGCCGCCACCTTTGCGGGTCCTTTCGATGATCTTATCAAGTTCTTCTTTGTTCAGTAATTCCGTGACCGGGATGCCTGCAACGGAAGTGTACCTTCTCAAAGGCACCATTGAATCGCCATGGCTGCCCATCAGCATGGCATGCACATCTTTAGGGGAAATATCCAGCGCTTCGGCGATAAATGCCTTATACCGGCCAGTGTCAAGGATACCGGCCATGCCGAAAACTTTGCGCGAATCCTTATTGGCGGCCTTGTAGGCCACATAAGTCATCACATCAAGCGGGTTCGATACGATGATAAGGATGGCATCAGGTGAATACCGGATGGCCCGTTCGACTACTTCCTTTACTATCGATGCGTTGGTCTTGATCAGGTCATCACGGCTCATGCCCGGCTTGCGGGGCACTCCCGAGGTGACCACGATGATCCCCGAACCTTTGCTTTTCAGGTAATCGTTTGTATAACCCCGTACCCGGGTATTAAAATTATTGATGGATGAAGTCTGCCAGATATCCAGCGCCTTGCCTTCGGCAACGCCTTCTTTGATATCGAGCAATATAACTTCCCGGGCAAGGTCTTTGTGAGCTATCACATTAGCGCAGGTGGCCCCGACATTTCCGGCGCCGATGACGGTAATCTTATTCATAAGAGTAACTTTTTTACGTTTATATCTTTTTGCACTCAATCAGGAAAGATTCTAAGCATGCAAATATAAACATATTTTAATTACCTGCAATTCTTATCCCCCGCTACCCTTCCTTTGACGCAAATCGAATCGATAGCTGCAACACAGACCATATTGACGATCTCGGTCACCGAACTTCCGATCTGCAGGACATGAACTGATTTGTTCATCCCGTTGATCACCGGTCCGATCACTTCAGCGTCGGCAATGACCTGCAGCAGCTTATAAGCGATATTTCCCGCGGTAAGGTAAGGGAAGATAAATACATTGGCCGGCCCGTCGACGAGTTTGGAGAATGGGAAGTGTTCCTTCTGGATTTCAGGATCAAGCGCCACATTGACCTGCATTTCGCCATCGACGATCAGGTCCGGATAATGCTGGTGGAGATATGCGACTGCATCACGCTGCATATCAGGCACTCTCCCGGGATTTGAGCCGAAATTCGAATAAGAAACAAAGGCAACTCTCGGTTTGATCTTGAACTGCTCAACTGCATATACCGTCTGCAGCGTGATCTCGATCAAATCTTCCATGGTGGGATTTTTGTTCACAGAACAGTCAGAGAAGAAGAATGATCCTTTTTTGGTGTTAATGATATACATTCCGGAGACCAGCCTGGCTCCCGGTTTTTTGCCCAGCACCTCGATGGCGGGATTGAGGGTGTCGTGGTAATCCCTGACAAGGCCTGAGATCATAGCATCCGAATATCCTGATTCAACCATCATCGGGGCAAAATAATTGCGATGAATCAGCATTTCATCCGCTGTTTCTATCGTGACGCCAAAACGCTGCCTTTTCTTATATAAAACTTCAGAGAATTCAAGCCTGCGTTCAGCTTCTTTATCTGAACGCGGATCGATGATCTCGACATTATGTAACTCCAGTTCGTTGTCATGAATGATTTTTTTGATTTTTGCCACATTACCCAGAAGAATCGGGGTGGCAAGTCCTTCATTGATCACAATTTCGGCGGCTTTGCACATATTGTAATTTTCAGCCTGGGCAAATACCACCCGCTGGATTTCATTTGCTGCGCGTGTCCTGATCTGTCTTGTCAAAGGATTGCTGAGACCCATTCGTTTACTTAATTCATCCTGGTAAGCATCCCAGTTTGTGATCGGTTTGCGCGCAACGCCCGATTCCATGGCGGCTTTGGCGACAGCAGGTGCAACCCACAGAATAAGCCTAGGATCGAGAGGCTTTGGAATAATGTATTCTGTGCCGAATTTGAGATTTTTACTCGAATAAGCTATGTTGACCTCTTCCGGCACAGGAGCCTTTGCCAGTTGGGCAAGTGCATGGGCCGCTGCCAGTTTCATTTCTTCATTTATTTTAGTGGCCATGACATCCATGGCGCCACGGAAAATAAACGGAAAACCGAGGACATTATTGACCTGGTTTGGATAATCGGACCTGCCGGTAGCCATGATGATATCCTTGCGGGTTGCAACGGCTTCATCATAAAGAATTTCCGGTACCGGGTTAGCCATGGCGAAAACGATAGGATTCGGAGCCATGGCAAGGAGGTATTCTTTTTTCAAAGCGCCTGCGACTGAAAGGCCGAGGAACATATCTGCCCCGCGCAAAGCTTCTTCAAGCGTATGAACGTTACGTGTAGTGGCGAAAAACCGTTTATACGGATTCAGATCGGTCCGGTCGGCACGTAAAACGCCTTTGCTGTCGACCATGATAACGTTTTCACGTCTTACGCCGAGAGACAGGTAAAGTTTGGTGCACGAGATGGCTGAAGCGCCGGCTCCATTCACCACCAGGATCAAATCTTCAATCTTCTTGCCGGTGATCTCCACAGCATTGAGCAAGCCGGCCCCCGTTATGATGGCAGTTCCGTGCTGATCGTCATGCATGACAGGAATATTAAGAGCTTCCTTAATTCTATCCTCTATTTCAAAACATTCCGGCGCTTTGATATCTTCCAGATTTATTCCGCCGAAAGTCGGAGCAATAGCGATGACAGTTTGCACAAACTTATCGATATCTTTTGTGTCGACTTCGATATCGAAAACGTCAAGATCAGCAAAGATTTTGAACAATAAGCCTTTTCCTTCCATGACGGGTTTCCCGGCTTCCGGGCCGATATCTCCCAGGCCCAGGACCGCTGTACCATTAGTAATGACAGCTACCAGGTTGCCTTTGATAGTGTATTTATAGACGTCTGCCGGGTTTTTTTGAATTTCAAGACAGGGCTTAGCAACTCCAGGCGTATAGGCCAGTGAAAGATCTTTCTGGGTGCTGTAAGGTTTGGTCGGTACAACTTCTATTTTTCCCGGCCTGCCCTGGGAATGATATTCCAGAGCTTGTTTACTGAGAAGATTATCCATTTCGATTTATTTTATTGTTAAGAAATTAACAGAAACGACAAAAGTAATATTTTCAATTCATTCCATATCGAATACACAGTAAGATTAGTTCTAAATTAATTTATATTTTTACCGCGCCTTTATCAATAATTTAGAAACTCCTGACATGTACGAATTTATACAGGGAATACTTGCAGAAATAAATCCCACTTATGCTGTAATTGAAACCGGTGGGATAGGGTACATCCTGCATATCACTTTGAATACTTACGGCAAGATTTCCACATTGCAGAATTGCAAATTATACGCTCACCAGGTTGTAAGGGAGGATGCCAATATGCTTTTCGGTTTTGCCGATATTGAGGAAAGAGAGCTATTCCGTTTGTTGATCTCTGTTTCAGGAGTCGGGCCTAATACTGCAAGATTGCTGCTTTCCTCGCTGAATGTCGCTGAACTGAAAGAAGCCATCGTTTCAGGCAGGGTCGGCGTCTTAAAATCCGTAAAGGGGATCGGGGAGAAATCGGCACAGCGTATCATCGTCGACCTGAAAGATAAGATAGACAAAGGCGCATCATGGAGTCAAAAAGTTGAAATATCACACAATACTATCAGGGAACAATCGTTATCAGGATTAGTAATTCTGGGATTTCCAAGGAAGGTGGCAGAAAAGGCCGTCGACGAGGTGATCAAAGAATTACGGCAGCCTGCTGACAACGAAGTTGAGGCAGCAGTCTTAAGTGTGGAGCGGTTGATCAAAGAAGCGCTTAAAAGACTTTGAGATATTACCGCATATTACAAGACTGAACATTGATTGAAAACTTCCCCCGGAGTTTTCAATTTTGTTTAATAAAAGGCCAAAAATCAGGAAATTCTTTGCGGAGAATATTGAAAAACATATTTACGTTTTGCCTGATCTTCCTGATCTTCCTGCTTTCGTGGCAAATGCCTGCGAATGTAGGGAATAGGGATGCTAATGGATTGGACCTGCTGTTGTTTTCGCCTCCGGATACTCTGAAAGGAGGCGATACATCCAGGGTTTTGCCATTTCCTCCACCCGAGCAGGATGATTACCTGCTCTACGTGCCCCAGGATACGGGAGGATTTTATCTTCGTCCGCCTTCCAATATGAAGACAGAGATCGAATATGATCCTGAATCGAACCAGTACTATTTCAGGAATAAGATCGGCAAGCTTGATTACCGGAATCCCACATACATGGACTTTGACGAGTACCAGCATTTTGACATGGACAGGTCGATAAAGAATTACTGGCGGGAACGCTCGGCGACAAGCAGCACCCTGGGCAAAGAAGGGATCATCCCGAGCATTTATATCGGAGGGGAGGCCTTTGATCATATTTTCGGAAGCAACACCATTGACATCAGGCCCCAGGGATCGGCCGAGCTGACTTTCGGCGTTCTGGCGAACAAGCGGGACGACCCGACCCTCAATGTCCGCCAGCAGAAGACGGTCAATTTCGATTTTAAGAGCAATATCCAGATGAACGTCCAGGCTAAGATCGGGGATAAAATCACATTCAATACCAATTTCAACACCGAGGCGACCTTCCAGTTTGAAAACAAATTGAAGCTGGATTATCAAGGCAAAGAGGACGAGATCATTAAGTCGATTGAAGCCGGTAACGTTTCGATGCCTTTGAGCACTACCCTGATAACCGGGACGCAGAGCCTTTTTGGTTTTAAGACAAAGCTTCAGTTCGGCAAAACGACCGTCACAGGTTTATTTTCCGAACAGGAAAGCCAGAGTACGACAGTCGAAGTGAAAAATGGGGCACAAACCAATAAGTTCCTCCTGAAAGCCACTGATTACGAAGAGAACAAGCACTTTTTCCTGGCACAGTTATTCCGCTCAAATTATGACAAAGCCCTTTCGCAGCTTCCCATCATTTCTTCCGACGTCAATATTACCCGGATTGAAGTCTGGGTAACAAATATCGGGCCGGCCGTACAGCAAAACCGTAACCTGATCGCTTTCCAGGACCTGGGAGAAAACAACAGGATATATAACCAGCAGGTCCATCCTACTTTTAATGTACCATATCCGGCAAATAACTCCAATGACCTGTTAAGCCGGATGGATATTAACAAACTCCGGGATAACAGCACAGTTGGGCCTTACCTGAACGGCGACCCGTTTAATATCGGTGTCTCTGGATATATGACATCCGGTGAAGATTATGAAAAGGTCGACCAGTGCAAGGAAACTGGAGCCTTCCGAGTACTCATTGAATAGCAAGCTGGGTTTTATCTCCCTGTATTCCACCCTCAACTCCGACCAGGCACTTGCCGTCGCCTTCCAGTATACAGTTATTGGTATCGACAGTGTATTCCAGGTCGGGGAATTTTCTGACCAGTCATCGAATACCGCATACTGCCTTGTCACAAAATTGCTGAAGAGCAGTTCACTCAGCACGCAGTTGCCCATGTGGGACCTGATGATGAAGAATGTCTATTCTATCGGGGCTTATAAGGTCAACCGCGACAGGTTCATCCTGAACATACTTTATTCAGGTAACGACAACGGGGTTCCAACCGGGTATTTTACCGACGGACCAGCAGATGTCAAAGGCAACCCGCTGTTACAGGTCTTTAATTTTGATAACCTGGACCAGCTGCTTAATCCCCCGGGCGATGGCTTGTTCGATTTTATTGACCAGGCCGCGACGCAGGGCGGAACGATAAATTCCTCCAACGGCCGGATATACTTTACCGTGATTGAGCCTTTCGGCATATACGTGAAAAATAAATTCGGAACCAATTACCAGGATTTAGGGAACAAATATGCCTTCGACACCCTTTACCGCGCAACCAAGACAGTTGCTGAGCAACAATCGGAGAAGAATAAGTACATCCTGGAAGGCTTTTACACTTCCGAGGCAGGGGCAGAAATTGACCTTAACGCTTTCAATGTTCCGCGGGGATCGGTAAAAGTGACCGCCGGCGGAAGGCAGCTTACTGAAAATGTGGACTATACGGTAGATTATACACTCGGCAGGGTCAGGATATTAAATGAGGGTGTTTTAAATTCCGGGATGCCCATTAATATCACCACAGAGAACCAGGCGATGTTCAGCGTTCAGAAAAAGAGGCTGATGGGATTGAGGGTCGACCATCAGCTCAGCAAAGATGTCCGCTTTGGCGGAACGCTGATGAACCTCACGGAAAGACCACTGACACAAAAAGTGGATTACGGCAATGATCCCATTTCCAATACTATCTGGGGGCTCGACGGCAGTTACCAGGGTGAATCACGCTTCATCACCAGCCTGGTCGATAAATTGCCCGGCATCGATACAAAAAAGCCTTCCAAAGTAAACGTAGAAGGTGAATTTGCCAGTTTTATCCCCGGCCATTCCAAAGCCATCGGGAGGACCGGCGTGGTATATATCGATGATTTCGAAGGAGCAAAATCGACAATCGACCTCCGCAATATCGGCACATGGTTCCTGGCCAGCACGCCCCAGGGTCAGCAGGATCTTTTCCCTGAAGCCGGTACAAATTCCCGGGAATATGGCTACAACAGGGCAAAAATGGCATGGTACACGATAGATCCTTTATTCTATGACCGTAATAATAACCTGAGGCCGTCCAATATTTCCAAGAATGAGCTTTCCAAAAACACCGTCAGGGAAGTGCTGGAAACGGAAGTCTTTCCCAATAAAGAAATCCCGAATGGGGTGCCCACTAATATACCCGTCTTTAATATATCTTTCTATCCTTCTGAAAGGGGGCCTTATAATTATGATGTTGATGGATCATCCGGCATTTCAGCCGGGATTGATGCAAACGGGAATTTAATAGACCCGGAAAACCGCTGGGGCGGGATCATGCGCCAGATCGAATCCACCGATTTTGAAGCTACCAATGTGGAGTACATTGAATTCTGGATGATGGACCCATTTAACCCCGATGAGGAACAAAATAACCCGGGAAAGCTTTATATTAACCTTGGGGACATTTCGGAAGATATATTAAAGGATTCACGAAAGTTTTATGAAAACGGCCTTCCAACGTCAGAAGCGGTCATGAATGTCGATACGTCCATCTGGGGCAGGGTCCCGACCCTGGAAAACCTCGTGGAATCGTTCGATAATAACCCTGCTTCCAGGCCATTTCAGGATGTGGGTTACGACGGGTTCAGGGATGATGACGAACTGACATTTTTCAAGACCCCTTATATCGATAAGGTCCTTGGGCTTTATGGTACATCTTCCTTAGCTTATTTCAATGCGCTGGCAGGATCCGTCGGGGGATGATTATCATTATTTCCGTGGTTCGGATTATGATGCTGATGAAACATATTCCAGCATCCTCGAAAGATACAAAAAATACAACGGGCCTGACGGCAACTCCCCGACAGATCAGCAAAATCCGGAATCTTACCCCACGGCGGCCACAACAATTCCAAACGTCGAAGACCTTAACCGTGACAATACCCTGAGCGAAACCGAACGGTATTTCCAGTACCAGATCGAACTGGACCCCGGTAAGATGGAGGTTGGACAGAATTATATCACTGATATTCATAAAGCGCAGGGTATTCCTCTGGCAAATGGTTCCACCGGCACGGTGACCTGGTACCAGTTCAAGGTACCGGTGGCCCAGCCTACACGGGTTATAGGGAATATTACCGACTTTAAATCCATCCGTTTCATGAGGATGTTTACCAGAGGTTTCGCGAAGCAGGTCGTGCTTCGTTTTGCCACGCTGGAACTCGTAAGGGGCGAATGGAGGAGATATAAAGGCGACCTCTTTGCTGCCGGTGAATATATTCCTAATGATATCCAGAGCCTCACCACTTTTGATATTTTCAGTGTCAATATCGAAGAAAACGGCCGCAGGACAGCCAATTCCATATGTTCTCCCTCCAGGTATAGAGCGCGAGCAAAATATCGGGACCACTACCCTGGTCCAGCTCAACGAACAATCAATGGTGCTGAAAGTGTGCGACCTCCTCGACGGGGATGCGAGGGCCGCATATAAAACAACGGACTTCGACTTCCGGCAGTATAAAAACCTGGAGATGTTCGTACATGCTGAAAAATCCAGGGAAGAAGATAATCTTAATTATGGCGATCTTACGGTTTTTATCAGGGTGGGTTCCGACTTCACCCAGAACTATTACGAGTACGAAGTCCCGCTGACTTTTACGCCCTGGGGTACATCGTCGACCGACCGGGAAGCTATATGGCCGGAATCAAACAGCTTCAATATCAATTTGGAACGTCTCGTCCAGGCGAAACTGGACCGTGATGTCGCTGCCCGGTCGGGGACGGGCAATGTGTCCGTCAACTTCCCTTATGTCACATACGATGGATTGAATAAGATCACCATTCTTGGTGTTCCGGCCATAAGCGATGTCATGGCTATTATGGTCGGCGTCAGGAATCCGAAACGTCAGACAGTGAACAGTGAAGATGACGGGCTTCCAAAATGCGCTGAGATCTGGCTGGATGAGTTGCGCCTAACCGGTTTTAATGATAAAGCAGGCTGGGCAGGACTGGTCAGGCTCTCTTCGGAGCTGGGGGACCTGGGGCAGCTGGTCTTTTCCACCATGTACAGCTCACCCAACTTCGGGAGCCTTGAGAAAAAGATCAATGAAACCCAGCGGGAATCACTTTTGCAATGGGATATTGCCACCGATATGAACCTTGGGAAATTCCTCCCTGATGCGTCAGGCGTGAAAGTGCCGATGCATGTCGATTATTCCCAGACGATCTCGACCCCTGAATATGACCCCCTGAGCCCTGACCTGAAACTGAAAGATGAACTGAATACATACGGGCCAAACAATAGCCAGACCGATTCAATCAGGAATGTCGTCCAGGATTTCACCGAACGATTTAATGTCAATTTTATCAATGTCCGGAAAGACAGGGTTGGCGCCAAGAAAAAACCGCAGTTTTATGATGTTGAAAATTTTAGTGCGAGTTATGCATACGGCCTGATCAACGAGCGGAATATCGATATTGAATACGATAAGAAAAAGACCCAGAACGGTGGACTGGGCTATAACTATAATGTTTCCCCCAGAAATATAAAGCCATTCCAGAATGTAGGGTTCATTGCCAATACGGATGCCCTGAAGATCATCCGTGATTTCAATTTTTATTATCTGCCAAAAAGTTTCGGATTCAGGACGGATATGCTCAAGGAAGATTCAGAACGAAAGCTCAGGAACAAAAGTGAGGGATTGATCCTGCTGAGACCCACTTTTGCCAGGAAATGGGACTGGAACAGGAATTACGATTTGAAATGGGACCTCTCATCCAGTCTGACCCTGCAATATCGTGCAATCGCAAACTCGTTCATCAGGGAGCCTGCCGGGTCGTTGGATCCCAGTTCGCCATGGTACGACAAGGCCGGCGCCGATACGATCAACACCGGCGAACAGCTTAAGCACGGAGGGCTCAGGCGCAATTATATGCAGTCGGCAGACATTACCTATAAAATACCGATCGATAAGCTTCCTTTACTCGACTGGGTAACGGCGCAGGTCACTTACGGATCGATCTATAACTGGACTGCATCGCCTTTATCGGTCCAGGCCAGGCTGGGCAATTCGATTGAAAATGCCAGGAATATTCAATTGACCGGGAATGTGGACCTGACCAAGCTTTATGGCAAGGTTCCTTACCTGAAAAAGCTGGATCAGGGCAAGCCCAAGACGGACCAGAGGGGAAAACAGGGAACTGTTGCAAAGCCTGCTGCACCCCCGCCGGCAGAAAAAGACAGCCTGGCCAAACGGAACTATTTTAAGCTCATTGGCGACGGATTCCTTAAAGTGCTGATGCTGGTGAAAAAGGGAACCATAAGCTATTCGGAAGGCTCCGGCACATTCCTTCCGGGGTTTATGCCATCGCCGCAGGCGCTTGGCGTATACTGGCCGAGCAAAGCGCCCGGAATTCCTTTTGCATTCGGAAGCCAGAAGGACATCCATATCAAAGCCGCAAATGAAGGCTGGCTGACGAGCGATACTTTATTGAACCAGGCATATGCCACCAAGTATACCACAAATTTGAGCGCAAGGTTGTCTTTGGAGCCTTTCCCGGGACTGAAGATCGAATTGAATGCCGACAGGACTTATGCCAAAAACCACCAGGAATTCTTCCGTGCTGATACCAACGGCGTCTTCACAAGCTATTCTCCGAAAGATGCCGGAAGCTTCAGCATGTCTTACATCACCTGGGGTACGGCTTTTGGTACAGACTATGATACAGCCACCTCGCCGACGTTTGAAAAAATGAAGGCGTACCGATATGATGTTGCTGCCAGGCTTGCCGCTGAAAATCCAAATTCGGTCGGTACCGTCTATGATTCAGTCACACAGCAATATTATCCTACGGGGTATGGCCCTGTTTCACAGGATGTGCTCATCCCGGCATTCCTGGCGGCCTATGGCAACAGGAGCCCGAATAGTATTTACCTGGGGTATTTTCCGCAAATCCCGTTGCCGAACTGGAGGGTGACCTATGACGGGCTGACTAAAATCCCGTTCATGGCAAAAGTGTTTAAAACAGCCATCATCTCACATGCATACCGGTCGATCTATACAGTCAGTTCGTACCAGTCGAACCTTTACTTCCAGGAAACAGACGGCGAGCCTTCAAAGCTTTATGCCAGTTCAAATTCTTACTTTCCTCAATATGACCTAACCCAGGTCACAATCCAGGAGCAGTTTGCGCCTTTATTCGGTATCGACCTGACACTTAACAACAGTTTGCTCACACGTTTCGAATACAAGAAGTCGAGGACGCTGACATTCAGTATGGCCAACAAGCAGCTTTCCGATCTCAGCTCCGACGAAATCGTAGTCGGCCTGGGCTACCGTATAAAAGATGTGACTTTCACCGTCACTTCCATTGGTGGGGGAGGACGAAAATCACAGCTCAAGAGCGACCTCGATATTAAAGTTGATTTTTCCCTGAGGAAAAACCGGACGGTCCTGCGCCGTGTCGATCAGGATATTGACCAGGTTTCGGCCGGCCAGAAGGTCTTTTCCATTAATACTTCCATCGATTATATGCTCAGCAAAAGCGTCACCCTCAGGTTATTCTTCGATAAGATCATCAACAATCCGCTGGTCTCCAACCAGTATAAGAACTCGACGACCAAAGGCGGGATTTCCATACGATTCTCGCTTGCACAGTAGTCAAAAAGAATTATTTGTTCAAAAATGGATTCATTCTAAAATAAGAAGATCATCATTATATTTATAAAATCAATTAATTTTGACGCATCAATTACTTTAAGAAAATCATTATGAATATTCCCGGAAATTTAAGGTACACTAAGGATCACGAATGGTTAAGACTGGAAGGGGAAACCGCAGTGGTCGGCATTACTGATTTCGCCCAGAGCGAGTTAGGCGATATAGTTTTTATTGAAGTCGAAACGATTGGCGATAACCTTAAAAAGGAAGAAACTTTCGGAACGATTGAAGCCGTGAAAACGGTTTCTGATATGTTTATGCCGGTAGCAGGCCAGGTGCTTGTCTTTAATGAAGCCCTGGCAGAAAAACCGGAGAAAGTGAACAAGGATCCTTACGGAGAAGGATGGATCGTAAAAATTAAAGTTGCCGATCCTTCGCAGGTAAATGAGTTGCTCACGGCTGAGAAGTACGAGGAGTCGATCGGAGCGTAATGCCCACTCTGAAAAATAGAATCAAGAGATTATCCAGAGGATACCTTAAGGAGATCACGCTCATCCGCAGGCATCTGCATGCGCATCCAGAATTATCCGGCAAGGAAGAATCAACTGCAGAATTCATCTCAAAACAGCTTTCCGTTTGGGGCATCGAGCACCAGGCCGGTATTGCCGGTCATGGCATTGTTGCGATTATACGCGGTGATAAGCCCGGTGACAAGTCCATCGCCCTGAGGGCGGATATGGATGCCTTGCCTGTAAGAGAAGCCAACAAGGTCCCTTATGTATCCAAAAATCCGGGCGTCATGCATGCCTGCGGCCATGATGTCCATATGGCTGCCCTTCTAGGCACGGCCAGGATCATCAAATCGCTTGAAGCAGAGATAAGCGGAACGGTCAAATTCATCTTCCAGCCGTCGGAGGAAAAATACCCCGGTGGCGCCCTGCCTATGATACAGGCCGGTGTCCTGGAAAACCCCAGACCGGGCTTCATCATCGGCCAGCATGTTTATCCTGAGCTGGAAGCAGGCAAGATCGGCCTTAAGAGCGGAAGGTATATGGCTTCAACCGATGAGGTGCATCTGACCGTCAAAGGTAAAGGCGGTCATGCCGCTATTCCGCATGAAGTGATCGACCCTGTCCTCATCACCGCTCATATCATACTCGCCCTGCAGCAGGTTGTCAGCAGGAATGCCAGGCCGACCACACCGTCTGTGCTTTCATTCGGCCGCGTTATTGCCGATGGACAGGCGAATATTATCCCCGATGAAGTGAAGGTTTCAGGAACCATGCGCACATTCGACGAAAATTGGCGACTTGAAATGCAGAAAAGGATCAGGTCAATCGCGACTTTCGTCGCTGAAGGCATGGGCGGACAGTGCGAAGTGTCAATCCATAAAGGATATCCTTTTGTATACAATGACCCTGAAATAACCAGGATGGTCAGGGAATATGCCGAAGAATATTTAGGGAGGGAAAATGTCGTTGATCTTGATATGCGGATGACTGCAGAGGACTTCTCGTATTTTGCGCAGGAGATCCCCGGATGTCTTTACCGGCTGGGGGTGATGAACCAAGCCCGCGGGATCGTATCCAACCTGCATGCTTCAACCTTCGATGCAGATGAATCGAGCCTGGAAACAGGAATGGGATTAATGTCCTGGATTATTTCAAATGTATTGATGTAGATTAAATAATGTTTAATTTTGATAAAAATTATCTGATAACGTCTAACTAAAATCTTCAAAGTATGCGAAAATTTACATTTATGACTGCCATGTTTGTCATGATCGGAATGGCAGGTTTTACTCAGGTATTCACCAAAGGGTCACAGGTTATCAACCTTGATCTTGGTTTTGGGAATACTTATTATTGGGGAAGTTATTACTCAGGTTTCCTCCCGTCATTATCCGGGTCCTATGAATACGGAATCGTGGAGATTCCCATGGGTTCCGAGCTGACCGGCGTCATCAGCGCCGGAGGGTACCTGGGATGGAGCGCTTCAAAATATGGTGACTGGGGCGGTGATCATTATAATGTAGCCGACATAATAATTGCAGCCAGAGGTAATTATCATTTTATCTTCCATGATAAACTGGACACTTATGCAGGTGTCTGGTTGGGAGTGGACATTAATACATGGAAATGGAAAGGCTCCGGCAACGATCCGGATGCCAGCTCGGCAAGTTCAGGCCCGACAGGCGGAGCTTATGTAGGTGCAAGATGGTATTTCACCGATAATTTCGCAGTAAATGCCGAACTTGGCTACCTGATATCGGTACTTAACGTGGGCGTCTCCTTTAAGCTCAAGTAACTTATTTATTTGTCCTTGGAAAGGGGGATATATTCCCCCTTTTTTATTCAATTATGAAAGTAAACGGGAAAGATTACCGCACAGTCTGGATGGAAGGCAGTTCTGTATTTATGATAGAGCAGAACCTGCTGCCGTTTGAATTCAGGATCTTCGAATCGGGGAATTACAAGGAGACCTGCAGCGCCATCCGCACCATGATTGTCAGGGGAGCAGGCGCCATCGGCGCCGCTGCCGGTTATGCCATGGCACAGGCCTGCATGGAAGCCCCTGCCGGACCGAAGGACGTCTTCCTGTCAGGTGCCCGCCGGGAAATTGAATCGACACGGCCAACTGCACGGAATTTGTTTTATGCGGTCGAAAGGGTTTATGGTGCCGCGAAATTATCCACGGAGCAAGCGGTTGCAGAAGCACAGGCTGTTGCGGATGAAGATGCCCGTGCGTCGCAAAAAATCGGGGAATTCGGAAATGAGCTGATCCGGGATGGATATGGCATTGCCACTCACTGCAATGCAGGCTGGCTGGCTTTTGTGGATTACGGCACCGCACTTTCTCCGGTTTATCTGAGCCATGAAGCAAGGAAAAAAAATCTTCGTCTATGTGGATGAAACGCGCCCGCGTGGCCAGGGAGCCAGGCTTACGGCATGGGAACTGCACAATGCCGGCATCCCGCACGCTATCATACCTGATAGCGCCACTGCCTGGTATATGTCGCAGGGAAAGATCAACCTGGTGATTGTCGGCGCCGACCGGATCGCTGCCAACGGCGATACGGCCAACAAAATAGGCACCCTCGGGAAAGCAATCGCCGCAAGGCACTACAATATCCCGTTCTATGTCGCCGCCCCGACATCGACTATTGACACGAATTGCCCCGATGGAAGCCATATTGTCATCGAAGAAAGAAACCCGGATGAAGTCCTTTACCAGGAAGGAGTAACCAAAGAAGGTAAGAGGGAAAAGATTCTGGTTTGTTCGCCGGGATCAAATGCTCTGAACCCGGCATTTGACGTGACGCCATGTGAGCTGATTACGGGATTTATAACGGAAAGAGGAATACTTTCCAAGGTTTAAGTTTTAAGGTTTAAGGTTTAAGTTCGGGCTTTTATGTTATTAATTGATTTTCTGATAATAAAAAAATCCCTAACTTAAACCTTAAACCTCAAAATTTAAAACTTTAAAAAGTCCCCAACTTAAACCTTAAACCTTAAACCTTAAAACTACTTATTCCGTTCGGTGGTAAAAATAACCAATTGCTCAAGTGCGCTGCGCGCCTCGTTATCAGGCATTTCCCTGAGCATATCGATAGCTTTCTGCCGGTATTCGAGCATTTTATTCCGGGCGTAGCTGATGCCGCCGCTGTGATTCACCTGGTCGATGATCTCGGCCACCCTTACCGGCTCGTCATGATGATTTTTGATGATGCGGATAGTGCGTCTTTTTTCGCCCGGGGCAAGCTGGCTGAGCATATAGATCAGGGGCAGCGTCATTTTCTGCTCCTTTATGTCGATTCCGTTCGGCTTACCGGTCCTGTTGCCGGTTTCGAAATCGAACAGATCGTCTTTGATCTGGAAGGAAATACCTACGTATTCCCCAAATTTCTTCATCCGGCCTGTCATGTCTTCGGATGCGCCGGCAGAAGCTGCCCCGCAGGCACAGCAGGAAGATATGAGAGAAGCGGTTTTTTTCCTGATGATCTCAAAATAAATATCTTCGCTGATATCCAGCCGGCGGGCCTTTTCGATCTGCAGCAATTCCCCCTCGCTCATCTCCCTGACGGCTCCCGATACGATTTTCAGCAGATGGAAGTCATTTCCGTCGAGCGAAATAAGCAGGCCCCTTGATAAAAGGTAATCCCCGACCAGGACGGCGATCTTGTTTTTCCACAGGGCATTGATAGAGAAAAAACCGCGTCTTTCATTGGAGTCATCGACAACGTCGTCATGGACCAGGGTAGCTGTATGGAGAAGCTCGATGAGAGAAGCAGCCCGGTAGGTTGATTCGCTGACCTCACCGCACATTTTTGCCGTCAGGAAAACAAACATGGGCCGCATCTGTTTTCCTTTGCGTTTGTAGATGTAGCGGGTGACAGTATCTAAAAGTGGCACGGAACTCTTCATCGAGACCCGGAACTTCTTCTCAAATTCCTGCAGGTTCCCCTGGATGGGCTTTCTGATCTCTTCTAAAGTTAGCATAGGATGCCTTCCAAAGCAGCAAAAATAATATAAATATAGAGATGACAGGTGAACCAATCATCTGTCATTAATGTTTAACTTTGTGGAAGAAAGCATAATCATTTTTAGCAGAAGGTTTTATGTCATTTTTATTTCATGACGTGGTATTCGGGCCGGTGAAAAGCCGGCGGCTGGGAGTATCCCTTGGGATCAATCTTTTGCCGACCGAAGCCAAATTTTGCACGTTTAATTGCGTGTATTGCGAATGTGGGTGGTCAAGCGAGGATCCCCGGGGAGCAAAGAAGCTTCCCACCCGTGAACATGTCAGGGAAGAGCTGGAGAAAAAGCTGAAGTCGATGGCAGAGTCCGGCAACCGGCCGGATGCGGTCACCTTTGCCGGGAACGGCGAGCCCACCATCCACCCGCAATTCGCAGAAATACTGGAAGATGTGATCCAGTTGAAAGACAAGTATTTTCCGGAGGCAAATGTGACGGTGCTGTCCAATGCTTCCACACTTGATAAGCCGGCCATTTTCCAGGCACTGAAAAAAACAGGGAACAGCATCCTTAAACTGGATGCCGGCACGGAAGCGATGTTCAGGCTCATTAACGGGCCGCGCTCAGGTATCACGCTGCATTCCATCGTCGAAAAACTGAAAGAATTTAAGGGTGAGCTGATCATACAGACTTTATTCCTGAGAGGGAGCATCGACGGGAAAAGGATCGACAATACTGCAGAGCCGGAAATATCCCGCTGGCTTGAGCATATCAGGGCAATTAAACCTAAATATGTGATGATTTATCCTATCGACCGGGAAACACCGCTTGAAACGCTCGAAAAGGTCCCGTTTGCCGAATTGGTCAAAATTGCTGACAGGGTGGAAAAAATGGGTATTAAAGCACAAGTCTATTACTGAGATGGATAAATATGATGTAAAGATATTAATGGCGTTTGGGGAATCGATCCGCGGAAATGACAAGATCTACAACTGGTTGCTCAAGAACGGTTACCCTGAAGTGGCGGCGCTTTCCAGTGCAATCCGCGGATCTGATGAAGCGGTGCAATGGCTGCTTAAAAACCATTATCCGCACCTGGCCGCGCTTGACTCAGCCATCGATAACTCTTTAAAAGCCTATGAATGGCTGAATAAGAATAATTTCCAATTGATGATGGTTTTCGCCGACGCCTGTCATGATAAGCCTGAAGCTGTTGCCTGGCTTAGAAAAAATGACCTGGATATCTTTGTTCACCTGGCCATCATCATTAAGCAATTCCGCGACAAACAGACGTTTGATTATCACAAACTTCATTTCTGATAATAAATCCGCAATCCGCAATCCGCGATAATCCGCAAAAATCCGCCCCGATAGCTATCGGGGTCCGCGTGCCAATAATTGAACACGGATAACGCGGATGCGACGGATTTACGCGGATCTCCTAAATCCTGGATCCTCATTCCTCAATCTTATATCCCACGCCTTTCAGCGTCCGGATATTAATGGTCACGAGCTTTTCCCTGATTTTCCTGATATGAACGTCAATCGTCCGGTCGCCGACGATAACATCATCGCCCCATATCCTTGAAAGGATCTCTTCACGTGTAAAAACTTTATTAGGCTTTGAGGCTAAAAGGCTGAGCAGCTCAAATTCTTTCCTGGGCAGGTGGAATTCCCTGCCTTCCTTGCTCACGACATATTTTTCCCGGTCAATGGTATATTCCCCGAGGTGGATGACCTGTCCGGCTGATTCGCCCGGTTCTTCCCTGTATCTCCTGAGCAGGGCTTTGACCCGGCTGACCAGGACGCGGGGTTTGACAGGTTTGGTCACATAATCGTCCGCCCCGGCTTCAAAACCGGCGATCTGGGAATAATCTTCGCCGCGGGCAGTCAGGAAGATCACTATCGCGTTCTTTAATTCCGGCACAAGCCGAATCTCGCGGCAGGTCTCGATACCATCCATTTCCGGCATCATCACGTCAAGTATGATCAGGTGCGGTAGGACTTCCCTGGCCAGTGCCAGGCCGTCCCTTCCATTGGTGCTGGTGTGAACCTCATAACCCTCTTTCCGCAGGTTATAGCCTAAAAATTCCAGGATATCCTGTTCGTCATCCACCAGTAAAATTTTGTATTGTTCCATTTATTCAATTTATAAATTTTTGTCATTTATGGTTTAATTCCCTGCCCATTTGTGAAAATGAACATATCAGTCCATTAAGGGGTTATATCAAAAGTCCGTTTTAATAATTTTCTCGCAGATTAACGCTGATTTTCTCGCAGATTACGCTGATGATAATTCATTGAAATTTAGCAATCTGCGAAAATCTGCATCTTAATCTGCGAAAATCTGCGAGAAACAATTAAGCACTTTTAAGAAAGCCTCTTTTATATGACACCTCACTACTTGCAGTGGTAAATTTCATTTATACGATCAATTTCCCCGGTCACGAAGTTAAGAAAATGCATGCTATTTCCGGGAGTTGTTTTTCCTTGTCATCCTGCTAATTTTACGATCTTTGCCAAATATTCAGCTATTTGACTGTTATGATGAGCAAAATCAGGAGTATTATTTTTTTGTTAATTTTTTTAATTACTGCAATGGCCGCCCGCAGCCAGAGGTTCGACGGGGGCATCATGGCAGGGGTGGCGGCGACACAGGTCGCCGGTGATACATATTATGGCTTCCATAAAGCCGGTATTTTTGCAGGCGGATATGTGAGCCTGAAGATCAGCCCGCATTCTGCATTCCAGATGGAACTGGAGTATTTCCAGAAAGGAAGCCGCGAAAATCCCGATTCTACGAATAATTATACCGAGTATCTTTTTCGGGTCAATTATGTGGAACTCCCTGTCCTTTACCAGTATATCATCAGCAAAAGGTTTAAAGTGGAAGCAGGTCCGTCACTTGGTTTTTTTACAAATTACTGGGAAGAGTACGGCGGTTATGAGATTAAAGAAGGAAACCGGCCGGCAGCGGTGACATTTCAGTTGAATGCAGGCTTGTACGTTTATATAACGCCGAAACTGATGTTCAATATCCGCACCAATAATTCAATGCTGAATATCCGCAGCAAAAGCGCCACGGGCGATGTGCTCAGGATTTTCCCCGGAAATTACGGGCAGTTCAACGATTGCCTTGTATTCAGCTTTTTCTACCAGTTCAAACCGGCCTGGTGAACCGGCACAAGCTCAGGGCACAAGCGCCTTTTTATAGCAGGAGCTTGTTTTGGTGATCACCCTGATGAAATATATGCCCGCATTGCCGACACGAATTTCGCTGACCGGAGGCCCGTTGTAGCAAACTTTCCCTGATACCGTGAAGACCTGTATCTTTTCTGTTTCCTGCGGCATGTCCGATAAGATAATCATTTTCTGACCGGTACCTGATACGAAACAGTCAGGATCATTCCCATTTTCATCAATCCCTACGATAACCGACACGTCTATCGTATCTGAATCCGATCCGCAAAAATTCGACACATTCACCGAATACGTCCCTGTAGAGCTTACCAGGATGGTGCGGGTCGTTTCGCCGGTCGACCAGAGATAATCCGAGCCCGGGTTGCCCGCATCCAGCAGAAGAGCCTGGCCCTGCAGGATGGTCGTGTCATTTCCCAGGAAAACCACGGGCTGGTACATGACCATCACGTCTTTGACGGCGGGATTTCCCGTTCCGCAGCCGCTCACCGCCCGCACTTCGATCTGATGGCCGCCCCATTCCGACCATATCACCACCAGTGTTGTGGAGGAGGAAGATTGCAGCACCCCGTCAATCCGCCAGGAGCAGGATTCTCCCGGTCCGACCGTAGTTGTGTAGGTATCCGTAAGCCCTTCGCAGGATTCAGCGGGTCCCTGGATCGGCGAGGGCGGGGCAGGAGCCGAGCCCTGGGCCCTGACGTCAAGTGCCTGAGGTGCGCTGGTCCCGCACGGATTGAAGATAATCACCTCGAAATGATAATTCCCCGCATCGCTGAACGAATAAGTGATCACCGGGGAATAACCCTGCATGACCACGCCATTGACCGTCCACTGGCACGAATCGTAAGGGCCTGCTTCAACCGAATAATTGTGGTAAGTGTATTCGCAGACCAGCGTATCCCCTGAAATGGGCCCCGGTTCGTCCGGAATATCGTAAACAATAGTCGATGTGGTTTCCGGATCGGATAATATGCCGGAGCATGAAAAAACGAGCGAAATGGTCTTGAGCCCTGGCTGGGTCCAGGTGATGATCAGCGGAGAGGTGGTTTCGGGTTGCAGGATCCCGTTCACGTACCAGAGGCAGGTACAGGCAACCGGCACATCGGCGCTGTATTGGGAAGTTTCACCGGTGCAGGCTGAAGACGGACCGTTCAGCAGAACCGCACCTCCCGGCGATGGCGGCGGAATGGTATCAGGAGGAGGATAAAGAAAAGAATCACAATGATCAACAGATCCGGCCTTTGAAGCCACCAGGAAACAGCCGAAAATGAAGATGATAATTAGTCTCATGCGCATTCCGGGATTCCGGAAATTATATTTGTGCCGGCAATTTCCAGTCATCAGTCTTTCAAAAACAATATATTTCTTTTTAACCTTTCGAACCCGGTCCTTTTGATGGCCGAATGCCTGAAAAGGTCATTGAACTGTTCGCGTGTAAGTCGCTCCCATTTCTCCCTGTCCATCGTTTTCAGTTCCGGCGTCAGGCTGAAAGCTGGTTCGCTGTTCGGCTTTGCCTTATTGTTCCAGGGGCAGACGTCCTGGCAGGTGTCGCATCCGAAGATCCAGCCATTGAATTTTCCTTTCAGTTCCTGTGGAATGATCCCGTGGGATTCGATGGTATGATAGGCGATGCATTTCCTGGCGTCGAGCAGGCGGGGCGCCCTGATCGCGCCTGTCGGGCAGGCATCCATGCAACGGGTGCACTTTCCGCACAGGTCCTTTTCCTGGTGAGGATCATACTCCAGTTCAAGGTCGGTGATAATGTCGCCGATGAAGTGAAATGACCCGAATTGCGGATGGATCAGGATGGTGTTCTTCCCGATATGGCCAAGGCCGGCCTTTTCGGCCCATGTCTTCTCCCTGACCGGGGCCGAATCGGTAAATGGCCTGGCCTGGCAACTGCCGGAAAATTTCTTTAATCCCGCGATGATCTGGTTGAGCTTTTCTTTGATCACCACATGATGATCCTTGCCGTAAGCGTATTTGGTTATCCTGTAATTGTTTTCCGTCGGCGGATTTTCAGGAGGATAATAATTCAGCAAAACGGAAATGACGGATTTTGCATCGGGGATGAGGTTCCGGGGATCAAGCCTCTTCCCGAGATCCCTTTTTATATAATCCATTTCTCCCTGGTATCCCTGCAAAAGCCAGTGGTTCAGCCGGTCTTCGTCTTTTTTCAGAAATCCGGCTTCGGATATTCCGCAGGCGTAAAAACCCAGGGCTGCGGCCTTTGTCTTGATCCACTGAGAAATTTCATGTTTGCGGTCCGTTTCCATGATGTCTTTATTAGGATGTCCCGAATAACAGATTATTCCGGTCAGAACAGTTTATCCTGTTTCGGGAACAAGGTTTTACCAAGATGCCGGTAAGCCAGCTCGGTGACTTCCCTTCCGCGTGGGGTGCGCATCAGGTATCCTTCCTGGATCAGGAACGGCTCGTAGACCTCTTCGATGGTCCCGGCTTCTTCTCCGACGGCCGTAGCGATCGTATTGATGCCGACCGGGCCGCCCTTGAATTTATCGATGATGGTGGTCAGGATCCTGTTGTCCATCTCATCCAGGCCGTGCAGGTCGACATTCAGGGCTTTCAGTGCAAACTGGGCAATCTCAATGGTGATCGTTCCATCCCCTTTGATCTGTGCGAAATCCCGTAACCCTGCGCAGCAACAGGTTGGCGATCCGTCGGCGTGCCCCGGCTGCGGCGGGATATTTCCCTGGCAGCTTCTTTGGCTATCGGCACGTTTAATATCCTGGATGAACGGTAAAGGATAGCTTCCAGCGTTTCGGCATCGTAATAGGATAACCGCAGGTTGATGCCGAAGCGGGAACGAAGCGGGGCGGTGAGCAAACCCGACCGTGTAGTGGCGCCGATGAGGGTGAAAGGGTTCAGCTTGATCTGCACGCTGCGGGCATTCGGGCCGCTTTCGATCATGATATCGATCCGGTAATCCTCCATGGCGGAATAGAGGTATTCTTCCACGACCGGGCTGAGGCGGTGGATCTCGTCGATGAACAGCACGTCATTCGGTTCGAGATTGGTCAGCAGGCCGGCAAGGTCTCCGGGCTTGTCCAGCACCGGGCCGGAAGAGATCCTGATATTCACCCCGAGTTCATTGGCAATGATATAGGACAGTGTGGTCTTTCCCAATCCCGGCGGACCATGCAGCAGCACATGGTCGAGCGCTTCCCCCCGCTGCCTGGCCGCCTTCACGAAGATCGTCAGGTTTTCCTTGACATTCAGCTGCCCGGCAAAACTGCCGAAATCAGCAGGACGCAGGACCTGTTCGGTTTCTATGTCGGCCGGGGTCAGGGATTTACCCGTGGGATCGAGGTTGTCGTTCATCAATGATCTGTTTGAAGGCAAAGGTAGAGAAAAATGGAGGCTGAATATAAATTTATACTTTACCTAGCTATCAATATTTTACTGTTATTTCAGTCTCGGACCCTCCCCGGCCCTCCCTGTGACTCACAGGCGCGTATTGATGCGGCATCATAGGGAGGGAGAGGGTTTTGGTTGGGCCGTCTTTTCTACAAATATTAAACTCCTCCGGAGTTTAGTCGAGAGTCGTTAGTAGCTAGTCGTTAGTCGTTAGTCAGAAGACAGAAGGCAGAAGAAAGAAATCAGAGTAATAAACTTTAATTTAGGGATAATCTGTGCTTAATCCGTGAAAATCGGTGTAATCCGTGGTGAGTTTGAAGACGGGAAGACATGAGGACTATAGTACGTTAAGAATATAGGATTTACAATTTACAATTTACAATTTAGGATCTCTAAGGATCTAGGATCTAGGATCTAGGATACAGAATCTGGAATTTGGAATCTGGAATCTGGAATTTGGAATTTGGAATCTGGAACCCTGGAACAATATTTTCCATCATTCTGACTGTTTGTTCGCATCCATGATAAAATCATCGAAAATATACTTATTTTTACTGCAAATTGTTTTCAATCTGCCAGGTTATGAAACAAATTATTGTTGCCATAGACTTCTCCAAAACATCCATGAATGCCCTTGCCTATGGAATTCATATAGCCAATAAGGCTAAGGCAGATGTGCAGATGGTCTGGGTGGATAATACCACCAGTGAGGAAGTCGTTTTTGAGGGATTCGCCCATGAGGAAAGGAATGAAAAAGTGGCACTGCTGAAAGAATTGCAGGAAAAATATTCTAAAAGCCTGAAATGGGGCAAGCTCGATTACAAGACAAGGAAAGGCAAAGTATACATCGAAATTGCCCAGCAGGCTAAAAGTATCAGCGCCGACCTGATCATCGCCGGGACCCATGGGGTATCTGGATTTGAAGAATTCTGGATCGGCAGCAACGCATACAGGATCGTCACAAACGCGCCTTGCCCGGTCATTACCCTTAGGCATGATTTTAAGGTCAGGCGATGTCCGCAAAATCGTGATCCCTATCGACAGCTCTCAGGAGACCCGCCAGAAAATCCCGGTGGCTTCCCAGGTTTCGCAATTGTTCAATTCTGAAATCCATGTTCTTTCCCTGTATTCTAGCGCCGCTTAAATCCGTGCAGAAACGGGTGGATAATTATGCACAGCATGTACTCGATTATTTCGATGAGAGAAAGATCAGGTATGTTGCAGTCAAGAAAGAATCGGAGAACATAACAAGGACTACCATCGATTATGCTGAATCCGTCGGTGCCGACCTGATCGCCATTATGACCGAACAGGAAACCACGACTGCCAATATCTTCCTGGGGCCTTACGCTCAGCAGATGGTAAATCATTCCCCGCTGCCGGTGCTGAGCATGAGATCGAAGGAACTCGTATCGATTACAAATAATATCTGAAGATGAGGCTTGTATTGATTACCGGGCTTTTAATGCTATTTCAGGCGGTGCCCCAGGCTCAAAATGATTCCGGTGGCCATGTCGTGGTTATACAGGATCAATTGGTGGATACACTTATGCAGGATTACCTGATGCTGAGGATGAAGATTATGGAAAACCCTGATAATAAAGCTATCCCGGGATACCGGATCCAGATATTTTTTGATTCCGGCCTTAATTCGAGTGACCGGGCAAAACAGGCAAGGGATGAATTCCTGGCCAGATATCCCGATATCCAGGCCTATGTCAACTGGAAGGCGCCAAATTACAGGGTCAGGGTAGGGGATTTCAAAACAAGACTCGAAGCTGAGAAGACTTTACAACTAATATTGATCGATTACCCGAACGCATGGGTAATCAAGGATGAAATTAATTTCCCCCAATTGAACTAATAACTGAAATATGAAAAAGATACTTGTTGCTGTTGATTTTTCCGAATGTTCCATCAATGCCCTGGAACACGCAATTACTATTGCCGACAAAGCAGAGGCAGGTGTTGATATGATGTATGTGATCAGGCCGGATTCTTCCAGGGAGATGTTTACTGAAGGTCCTCAGACAGTATCATCCATGGTTAAAGATAAATTTGATGAACTGGTGGAGAAGTTTCAGCCTAAAATGGGCAAAAATAAACTGGAATTCCTGATCAGAGAGGGAAAAGTATACCATGAGATTGTGCTGGAAGCCAATAAAAAGGAAGTATTCCTGGTGATGGCCGGCACACACGGAGCTTCAGGGTTCGAAGGATTCTGGATAGGCAGCAACGCTAACCGGATAGTGAGCGCACTTAGAAAACCTGTCATAACTATCAGGGGAGGCGTTAATATAAAGCGGCACCTTGAAAAGATCGTGCTTCCGCTGGACAGCACCCCCGAAACCCGCCAGAAAGTTCCATTCACAGCCTATATGACCAAGATATTCGATGCGGAAATGCATGTCCTGAAGGTTTATACTTCTTCTGTGCAGGCAGTGGTCAGGAAGATCGACAGCTATGCCGAGCAGGTTGTCAAGCACCTCGAGGAAGAAAAGATCCATTATGTCGTGGAATCCGTTAAGGCTGATAACCTGACCGATTCGACGATCGACTATGCCCTCAAAATCAATGCCAACCTGATTTCGATCATGACGGAGCAGGAAATATCGGCGAAAAACCTGCTGCTCGGCCCATATGCCCAGCAAATGGTGAACCACTCACCAATCCCTGTTTTAAGTATTCATCCGAAGGAATTGCTGGTTGCTATCGGAAGGTAGATCAACTGTCCAACTTGCTGGCTATTACCTATAATCTGTCGATACAGTTCAGGTCCTCGAAAGCCGTCTTTCAGCCTTTTAATAAGATGCCGATTCGCCTTCACGAAGCCATTTTCGGGGATCGTAATATTTCTTGTTCGGCTTGTCTTCTCCTTCGGGGTTCCCGATCTGGCCCTGCAGGTAAGCTTTGTTCTTCAGGTAGTATTCATGGACGCCTTCCCAGAATGCCCATTGGGTGTCGGTGTCGATGTTCATCTTGATGACGCCGTAAGAGATGGCTTCACGGATTTCCTGCCGGCTGGAGCCTGATCCGCCATGGAAAACAAAATTGACAGGTTTCGGGCCTGTATTAAGCTTTTGCTCGATATATTTCTGGGAATTATTAAGGATGACGGGCTGCAATTTGACATTTCCCGGTTTATATACGCCGTGGACATTCCCGAAAGATGCCGCAATAGTGAACCGGGGGCTGATCTTCATCAGCTCGCTGTAAGCATAGGCAACATGTTCCGGTTGTGTGTAGAGCTTCTTGCTGTCGAGGCCGGTATTATCGATACCGTCTTCCTCTCCGCCGGTAACGCCCAGCTCAATCTCAAGCGTCATGCCGATCTTCGACATCCTTTCGAGGTATTTTTTGCAGGTGGCGATATTTACTTCGATCGGTTCTTCCGAAAGATCCAGCATATGCGAGCTGTAAAGCGGTTTGCCGTAGCCTGCGAAATATTTTTCACCGGCTGAGAGCAGTCCGTCGATCCAGGGAAGCAACTTCCTGGCTGCGTGATCGGTGTGAAGGATGACCGGAATTCCGTACATCTCAGCCAGCAGATGGATATGCATAGCCCCGGCAACTGCCCCTGCTATTGCCGACTTTTCCTGGTCATTGGAAAGGCCCTTGCCGGCATAAAATGATGCGCCGCCATTGGAAAACTGGATGATGATTGGTGAATTGACCAGTTTGGCTGCTTCCAGAGCCCCGTTCACACTGTCCGTGTTGACCACATTAACCGCAGGAATAGCAAAGCCGTTGGCTTTAGCATTTTCAAATATTTTCCTGACGTCATCTCCCCAGACCACTCCCGGTTTTACAATCTCTAATACCCTGGTTGACATATTTTTAATTCTTAAGTAAGACAATTATAAGCTATCGCAAAGTTACAACTATTCCGTTTTTGCCTACCTTTGCAATACAAATATTAGTTCAAAGTTCAAAGGGCAAAGGGCAAAGTTGAAGTTATAAATTTAATAGTTGAATTTTTATAATCTCTTTGAACTGTCTCTCTTCAACTTTGCCCTTTGCCCTTTGCCCTTTGAACTGATTTTGGTCCCGTGGCTCAATTGGATAGAGCATCAGATTCCGGTTCTGAAGGTTAAGGGTTCGAGTCCCTTCGGGATCACTACAGTTCGCAGTTCCCAGTTCGCAGTTCGCAGGGGTGTTCAATTATACTTTGAAATTTTTTTAAGATGACCGGGTATAATTGATGGTTTTTTCTGATAAACAAGAAAAACTATTATGGGAACATACAATGATTTAAAGGTTTTTAATCTTTCTTATGATTTGGCAAAAATGATTCATCTTATCTCTAAACAATTCCCAAAGGATGAAATCTTTGGATTAACAAGTCAGGCCAGAAGATCGTCCAGATCTGTCTGCGTTAATATTGTCGAATCTTACCGAAAGAAAATTTATCCCAACCATTTCCGGAGTAAAATTTCAGATGCAGATGCAGAATGCTCCGAAACGATCATTTGGCTGAGAATGGCAAGGGATTTCGAATATATTAATGAAGATATATTCAATGAATTAACCAAATCTTATGAGGAAGTTGGCAGAATGCTGGGAGGAATGATAAAACATCCTGAAAAGTTTCTCTAACACCCCTCCGAACTGCGAACTGCGAACTGGGAACTGCGAACTGCGAACTGGGAACTGCCAACTGGGAACTGCGAACTGCGAACTGCGAACTGCGAACTAAAAAAGCCCTGACAGCTAAACCATCAGGGCTTTCTCTTTGCTTTTAACAGCTTCCGCCAATTACTTTTTCTTTTCAGTAGTGGGAGCAGGCTTTGGAGGAGTTGTGGTCGTTGTTTTTGTTTCTGTGGCAGGCTTTTCATCCATCTTCATTTCCTTCGTGAATTTTCCGTTTGCATCAAAATGCAACATCATCTGTCCTACAATAGCCTTATATGTGACTATACCCTTATCATCTGTCACCTTTATAGCTTTATCTATCTTCTTTCCGGGATATGCCTTTGCAATATATTCCTGTGCAGCCTTTGGCAGGTCAGTCGCAGCTATTTCGGCTTTTGTCTTGTTAACTTGCTGCACAGTTGTAGTTGTCGTTGTGGTCGACGTTGCCGGCTTTGCCGGTTCCTGCTTCACCGTGGTGGTGGTCGTCGTTGTGGTCGTTTTCTTAGTTTCCGCCGGTTTTTGTGTCTGTCCGAAAACAGTTACACTGGCAGTAAAGATCAATACTGAGGCTAATACAATAATTTTTTTCATTTTTTTATTTGTTTTAAGGTTAGTTTCTGAATTATCATGACCAAAAGTACACAGGGGGAATACTTAGTCGTCAGATATCATGTTAAAGAATGTTAAACCTGCTGTTAAAGAATGTTAAAAGGAAATCTGACAAAAGGATCCTTAAAAATCGACCCAAAATACCTTCAATTAAAAAAATATTACCTTTACAATCCTTTTCTAAAAGCCGCAATTAATAAACTACTGAAAACGAAATACATGTAGTCATTTTACCTGTTTGAAATTATCTTAAATATCATATGATCAAAAAAATACTGGTTGCCAACAGGGGTGAAATTGCCGTCAGGGTCATGCGTTCCTGCCGTGAAATGGATATCCTCACCGTGGCAGTCTATTCGGATGCCGATGGTGGCGCCATGCATGTCAGGTATGCCGATGAAGCCTATCATATCGGCCCTTCCCCCTCCAGTGAAAGTTACCTGAATATCGACAAGATCATTGAAGTGGCAAAACGCTCAGGAGCTGATGCCATCCATCCGGGCTATGGATTTTTGTCGGAAAATGCTGCTTTCTCAGACCGCTGCAAAAAGGAAGGCATCATTTTTATAGGGCCGTCGGGCGATGCAATTCGAATGATGGGCGACAAGATCACGGCCAGGAAGACCATGATCAGCGCAGGGGTGCCCGTTGTTCCGGGGACTACCGAGCCCATTTTAGATGAAAATAAAGCCATTGAAGTAATTCGTGGGATCGGATTACCGGTTATGATCAAAGCCTCTGCCGGCGGCGGCGGAAAAGGAATGCGACTGGTCAGGGAAGAGAGCCAGGTGCTGAACGCTATCAGGTCGGCACGGTCGGAAGCCCTTACGGCATTTGGCAATGATGCGGTTTATATTGAGAAATATATAGAGTCGCCCCACCATATTGAATTCCAGATACTGGCCGATAATTTCGGCAATACCATCCATCTTTTTGAGAGGGAATGCTCCGTCCAGAGACGCCATCAGAAAGTAGTCGAAGAGACTCCGTCTCCTTTGCTGACCCCCGGATGCCGTGAGGAGATGGGAAAATTCGCCGTGGCCGCAGCTAAAGCCGCAGGTTACTCTGGCGCAGGTACTATCGAATTTATCGTGGATGAAGGCCTGAATTATTATTTCCTTGAAATGAATACAAGGCTCCAGGTTGAACACCCCATCACCGAAAGGGTGGTCGGCGTCGACCTGGTGAAGGAACAGATCAGGGTGGCCAATAATGAAGTCCTCGCCCTTAAGCAGGAGAATCTGGCGCAAAGGGGCCACGCGATCGAATGCCGTATTTATGCCGAGGATCCCGACCGTAATTTCATGCCCAGCCCGGGTGTAATCAAACACATAACCGAGCCGCACGGCCTTGGAGTCCGCAGCGATGGATATGTTTATGAAGGTTATGAGATCCCTTTATATTACGATCCGCTCATTTCCAAGCTCATTTGCTGGGGAAATAACCGTGATGAGGCCATTGCAAGAATGAAAAGAGCCCTGTTTGAATATAAGATTACCGGGGTCAAGACGTCCATCCGGTTGCTGGTCAGGATCATGGATACACCCGATTTTAAAAACGGGAAATACAATACGAATTTCATTGAAAAGAACCGTGACTTCCTGTTCACCGTTCCGCCGATCAATCCCCGCGTGGAAGATGTGGCCATCATGTCGGTGTTTGTCGATTACTTTGATAAAGTCGAAAATATCCAGACAAATGTGCTGGCAAAAAACGTCAAGAGCAACTGGAAAGAAAGCGGACGCAGGAAGAACCTGAATTCGTTCTGATGCACCCTCGCCAGGGGCTGAGGCTGACTACTTTATGACTGATTATAGAAGCATTAACATTACAATAAATCTCCGAAGAATATGCGGTCTTTAGAAATACAAGTCGGTGAAAGGATAGCTAAAGTCGAACTGATCAGCAGGAAGGGAAGTGAGCTGAAGATAAAAGTCGATGAAAAGCTTTACAATGTTGATATTATCATGGTCGAGAGGGGAATTTATTCCATACTCCTCGATGGACGATCATATAATGTCGAGCTGCATACTTCCAACGGAGCGAAAACCTACCAGGTAAATACGCTGTTTTATTCATTTGACGCGGAGGTTGTCGACGCTGAGCGAAAATACCAGAAAAGCCGCAAAAGACTCGATGACCTCGAAGATACGGTCATATCATCCCCGATGCCGGGAAAAGTCGTGAAGATACTGGTCAAGCCTGGAGAACAGGTCAAGGCAGGCGACACAGTCGTCATTGTTTCGGCCATGAAAATGGAAAGTGAGTATAAAGTGAAAAATGATCGTCTTATAAAGGAAATCAAGATAAAGGAAGGCGACACGGTCAGTGCGAATCAGCCATTGATCATCATTGAATAGTAAATCCCTCGAACAACCGTAACCAAATACACCTATGACAAAACTGGAAGATAAATTCAGACTGTTTGAAGAGAAGGATAAAGCCGCCGAGCTCGGCGGAGGAATAGACCGGATCGAAAAACAGCACCTGGCCGGCAGGCTAACTGCCCGTGAAAGGGTTGAAATTCTTCTCGATTCGGGCACTTTCGTGGAACAGGACAAGTTCATGACGCACAGGACCAAGGATTTTGACATGGACAAGAACAAGATTCCCGGGGATGGTGTCGTAACGGGTTTTGGCAAGATCGACGGGCGGCTGGTATATGTTTTTGCCCAGGATTTTACGGTCTTTGGCGGAACGTTAAGCCGTGCCAATGCCGATAAGATAGCCAAGGTCATGGACCTGGCCATGCGTATGGGAGCGCCTGTTATCGGGCTGAATGACTCAGGCGGGGCCCGTATCCAGGAGGGTGTGGAGAGCCTGGCCGGTTATGCCGATATTTTTTACCGTAATGTGATGGCTTCAGGCGTCATTCCGCAAATTTCAGCAGTTCTCGGCCCCTGTGCCGGCGGCGCGGTTTATTCACCGGCCATGACCGATTACATCATTATGGTGAAAGATAGCTCCTATATGTTCGTTACCGGTCCTGATGTTATCAAGACAGTGACCCATGAAGAAGTGACCAAGGAGGACCTTGGGGGAGCTATGACGCATAATGCCAAGAGCGGCGTTGCGCACCTGATGGCCGAAAACGATGAGCAGGCCCTGATGATGATCCGCGAACTGATGGGCTACTTGCCATCCAACAACATGGAAGACCCGCCGGTGGTGGCCTGCACCGATGACATTCACCGGGAAGATGAAAAACTGCAGACCATCGTACCGGAAGACGCCAACAAACCATACGACATAAAAGAGATTATCACCACTGTGGTGGATAATCAGAACTTCTTCGAGATCCAGCCCCATTATGCACAGAATATCGTGGTCGGATTTGCAAGGCTGGACGGGCGGTCAGTCGGTATCGTTGCGAATAATCCTGCGTTCCTGGCCGGCGTGCTGGATATCAGCTCATCGATAAAAGGCGCCCGCTTTGTCCGTTTCTGCGATGCTTTCAATATCCCCATCATTACTTTCGTCGACGTGCCGGGGTTTTTGCCTGGTACCAACCAGGAATTCGGAGGTATCATAAAGCATGGCGCGAAACTGCTCTATGCCTTCTGCGAAGCGACCGTGCCAAAAATTACCGTCATTACCAGGAAAGCTTACGGCGGAGCTTATGACGTTATGTCCAGCAAGCATATCGGCGCCGACGTGAACTTTGCCTACCCGACCGCCGAGATTGCAGTGATGGGGCCGGAAGGAGCGGTCAATATCCTCTTTAAAAAAGATACGATAACAGAAGCGGAACGAAAATTCAAAGTCGAGGAATACAAAGCCACTTTCGCCAGTCCGTATAAAGCGGCTGAGCTGGGCTATGTCGATGAGATCATTTACCCGAAGCAGACGCGGTTCAAGCTGATCCAGTCGCTGGAAATGACGCAGACCAAAAGTAAGTCCAATCCACCCAGGAAGCATGGAAATATACCACTGTAGAAATTCCAAATTCCAAATTCCAAATTCCAAGCACCAAACAAAAATTTAAATCCAAAAAAATAAAATTCAAAACAGTTTAGGATTTGAGTATTGAGTTTTTGAATTTGTTTGTAATTTGGAATTTGGAATTTGGAATTTGAAATTTATAAGTTGCATGTAATCAAATTATTAATGTGATGGAAACAACAAGACAGCAGAAGATGGCCCGCATGTTGCAGAAGGAGCTGGGTGAAATACTTGAGCAGGAGATGCGAGGGGTTTTTCATGGCGCATTGATAACGGTCACCAAAGTCAATGTTTCGAAGGATCTGTCAATTGCCCGGTATTACTTGAGTATTTTTGGGGTAAAGGATAAAAAAGCCATGATAGATGATATCCGTGCGCGTACGCCGGAATTCCGCTACAGGCTTGGAAA
This sequence comes from uncultured Bacteroidales bacterium, assembly GCA_963823285.1. GTDB lineage: Bacteria > Bacteroidota > Bacteroidia > Bacteroidales > JAGOPY01 > JAGOPY01. Next base: position 374,587 of record CAWGKX010000015.1, read on the forward strand.
CCGCATCCGTAAACAGGTCAGGATCATCCCGCAGCTCGAGTTTTTCGAAGACGATTCGCTGGATTATATTGAGAACCTGGAAAAGCTGATAAAATAGCAGGAATTTAATCCGGCTTTCCGACGAAAAATTGCAGAACCCTTTCTCTGCAAAATCATACCCCATTTTGATGAGTATCTCTCAGTTTTGGAGATGCAAATAATCATTTAAACTAGTACAATATTTCTGATTTTCGATAAATTTTATTGACAAATATGATTATTTGTCTTATATTTACTAGCTATTGCCTGCCATCCTTTTAACCAATCCAAATGCAAATCAATGTTAATGATATTGATTCTGTAAAATGTAAGAATGCCCTGGGTTTCGAATCGAACCCACTTTCTCGATTTATATAAAATTATCCTTGAAGTGATTAACTTCTGCTCATGCAGCAGAATAAAACCATGTCTTATGAGAAAAACAAAATTCATCTTGAAATTCTGCCTCCCGGCATTAGTTGCATTTCCATCGCTACACGCAGGTTATAGCAATGCGCAACAACTATCGCAAGATCCTCTGTATACACTAGTCTTCGAGGACAACTTCGATACCATTCACTATGATTTATGGAATACCCACTGTCCATGGGGAAATAATCAGTGGAATTCAAATTTTGCTATTTCCTGTGATTTCAATCATTTTCCAGGAAGGATTGTCGATGTCGCCTACAACACACAATGGCCTAATGATTTCAATCGAATGATCATAGACTCGGGTGGCGTGACTTTTGAAAGGATGATATTTGACAGGGAAGATTTCTATGGTAATATTTGGGCGTACCATAGTCCTTGCCCCGGTTCGCCGTTTTGTGCAAATCATAATTGTGATACTAATAGCTCAGATTTAACCTTTTGTGCATATGATTCCCTGGTACCTTTTAAATTCAGCGGCGCCATGCTGATGGGAAAAGAAAAATACAAATACGGGTACATAGAAATGCGTTATAAACTACGTGATTTACCGCAAGATTCGACTAATGCTTACGGGCCGAATCTCTGGATGTGGGCTTCAGACAGTGAAGCACGCTATAGCGAGATAGACATATTTGAACAAAGAGGTACAGACTGGCATATGGATCTCAATTTTCATTTCCGTAAACATGATCCTCAAAGTGACACAGTCTGGGAGGATACGGTCAAGTGGGATGGTAAAGGGCAGACAATTACAGTTACCTCACCTTATCCTGATCAGATTGGACAATCCTTATCCTACAACGGGGGAACATGGCATACGGTAGGATGTGAGTGGACGCCCGATCATATCGATACCTATTATGATAGCGATGATACGATCAGGAGGTTTTCCGACCCGACTTTACCTATACATCGTTTAACAGCGATGCCACTCATCATTGATTGTTATATGCCAGCTGCTCAGTATTGCATTCCATTTTATGATAATCTCACTCATGTGCCTTTTTATTATGATATAGATTATATTAGAGTCTACCAGATTAACCAGGTTTGTAATTGTGATTCTACTTCCGGGTATTTTCCAAACTTTGCCACGAACGATTATACAAGCAGGTTATACCGGGATCTGACAATTGGCGGTGGAGGTAACGCCATTTTAAATAATGGATCATTTCACCTGGCAGGCCAGGATTTTGTCTTATTACAAAGTGGTTTTGAAGCAGGTGGAACGGCAGATGTCATCATTTCGACAACACCCTGCCAGCCTGACCAGGCCAAAATTGCCGATAGTACGCAATCTATTTATGAAATGCCTGACAGAGGTATTCTTGACGATATGAAAAAATCTAAAACTCATTACTAATGATAATGGAGGTTTACAGGAAAATAATTCTTCTCTGTTGTTTGTCAGCACTGACAATAGTCAATGCACAAACCTGGACACAGAAAGCTGATTTTGGTGGTCCCGGCAGGTATTATGCTTCTGGTTTTTCCATTGGTAATAAAGGATACATCGGATTTGGCGGAGACACTGAACTAAATTACAAAAAGGATCTATGGGAATATGATCCGGAAACGGATACCTGGACCCAAATGGCAGATTTTGCCGGAAGCACATTTTGGCATTCCGTTGGATTTTCCATTGGATTTAAAGGTTATATCGCTACGTATCACCCGCAAAGCTTCTGGGAATACGATCCTTTAACAAATAGCTGGACACAAAAAGCCGATTATCCGGGCGCAGTGGTCGGTGCAACTTCCTTTTCCATTGGCAATAAGGGTTATATTGCTACGGGTGAATATTCCAGAACACTATGGGAATGGGACGGGGACACGGCCTCTCCTAATTACAATACCTGGACTCAAAAAGCGCAATTTCCTCCTACCGCAGGCCGATATGCAGCCACAGGGTTTTCCATTGGTACAAAAGGGTATATCGGAACAGGAACAGACGGCCAGGCTGAACAACAAGATTTATGGGAATGGGACGGGGATACTGCTTCTGCCACTTACAATACCTGGACTCAAAAAGCTTCACTGCCTGGGTTGGAAAGATCATTTGCAGTTGGTTTTTCAATAGGAACAAATGGTTATATTGGCACTGGTCAGAATGGATGGATTGGCATTCATTTAACGGATTTCTGGAGGTGGGACCAGTCAACCGATACCTGGACCCAAATGCCGGATTTGCCCGGGCCCGCCCGGCAAGCCGCTGTTGCTTTATCAATCAGGAACGTTGGCTTTGTAGGAACCGGCTATGGCAATGGGAATGCAAATCTGAAAGATTTCTGGGAGTTTTGCGATACGTGTCATGTTGGTACTGATGAACTTCACACCGAGCTGGGTATAGCAATCTATCCAAATCCTGCCAATAATTACATTCACATTATACATCGAGATGTTTACAGCAGATCCCTGGTTGAGATTTTCAATATTTATGGGACCCTTCTGATGTCCAAGACTTTTATTGGAAATTATGAAATGGACATTTCGTCTCTGAAGGCTGGATTTTATATTATCAAAATTAAAGATTACAATAAAATTTATTCAACCAAACTAATCATTGAAAGGTAAATTAATCATGAAAACAAAAATTTTTATCTCAGCATTTATTTTATTATGTATGACAGGATTCATCAATGCACAGATTAAAGTGTATGATGGCGGAAATGTCTCTCTGGGTTCAACCATTGCCCCTGTTACAGGTTGCAAACTGCAATTAGTGGGCAATAGTGTATTCACCGAAAATACAACCAGTATCGAGTCAGCTGCCTTTATCAGGGGTCTTAACAGGTATTCGGCGGCGAATTCCCCTGATTTTACATGGTATAATAATTCTAATACAGGCATTTTTCATCCGGCTGCAAGCACAATAGCTTTTTCCACAAATGGTACCGAGGTTTTTAGAATCAATAGCAGTACAAACCTGTTACTGGGCACTACGTCAGATTGGGGATATAAAATATGCGTGAATGCTCAAAACCAACCAGCTATCGTATCATTCGTCAATCATCAGACAGATTATAATTTTGCACAAGTATCTTCAGTAAACCGTCTGAATTCCAAAGCCCTTGCCGTGATTTATAATACTGAAGAAAAATTCAAAGTTTATGGTAATGGAGATGTTTGGGCTTATGGACATTATACCGGAAGTGATAAACTTTTGAAGGAAAATATAATACCGATTGAGGACGCGCTTAAAAAGGTAATGCTGCTGAATGGTGTATCATACAATTATAAACCTGAGGTATTAAATGATCCCTACGATACGATAACCTACATTTCTTCAGATCCTTCGAAAACGCTTATAGGTCTTATAGCCGAGGATACCGAGCCGATTGTCCCTGAGGTAGTGCGAACATTTGAGGACGGATTGAAAGGAATATCTTACGGCAATCTTGTTGCTCTATTAATTGAAGCAATAAAAGAACAGGAAATTCGTATTGATACTTTGGAACAAAGCCTGGCAGCGTGTTGCAAAAGTCAAAATCCTACTCAGGAAAGAATGGAGGATAATAATCTGAAATTTGGCGGACAAGACATTCTAGATAGAACTCTAAATCCAGAACAGCAAATCGAAAAGCCAATCCTTTTTCAGAATGTGCCAAATCCATTTAATAAAAACACGAAAATTCAGTATTTTTTGCCTGAAAACTCGTTTGGATCATCCATCCTAATCTTTGACATGCAAGGAACCTTATTGAAAAGCTATAAGTTGAATAATAAAGGCAATAGTTACCTTGAGATATCAGGAAGCGAGTTAAAACCGGGAATGTACATGTATACTCTTATTTCAGATGGAAAGGAAGTTGACACAAAGAAAATGATATTGACTAATTAATTTTTAATTCTGCAACCACCGGCCAGTGATCTGAAATAAACATTTCCCCATCTTTAATTTTCAGGACTTCATAGGAACTGACCTTCCATCTCCCTTTAATAAAAATAATATCAATTTGCTGCGGATCTTTCTCTGTGCCGAAACCATTGAAAGTCGCTTCAGAACAGGACTTTGAAGAATCGTACAATTCACAGGCATCGGACAATCCTTCCCTGGGATCAGTTAAGATTGAATGTGGTTCCTCTTCGGGCGAGCAGTTAAAATCCCCGGTAAGGATTACCGTCCTCACGTCCCACACCTACAAAGCGATAACCCTGCAGGTTTTGCAAAAGATAGCCCAGTTGAGATTTCAGCACCTCCTGCATTCCGAATACATCAGGTGAAGCGCTTAAAAGGGCCGATATCACCAGTTCTTTGCGGTTTTCCCAGCTATTGAGGCTGTCTGCCGGGTTATCATACCGGATATTGAAGGTCATGACTTTTACGGGTATTTCCTGGCCGGAGGAGGATCTCAGGTTAAAGAAAGAGACAAATAATAAAGGAAGATAAATCAGGGACTTTTTCATCCGGTCATTGTCCGGTTAAAGGTGATCCACAAAATACTTTTCAATTTTCCGGTTCAGGTGGACGCGGTCTTTACCGCCGACGCCATGTTCCTGGCCCGGGTAAACGAAGTAATCGACCATTTTACCTTCTTCGATGAACCTTTTCATCAGTGCCAGGGACTGTTGCCAGACGACCGTAGGATCCATCGTGCCGTGAATGACCAAAAGGTCGCCTTTCAGGTTGCCGGCGCGTTCGAGAAGACTGGCTTCCTTATATCCGTCGGGATTTTCTTCAGGAGTGTCCATATATCTTTCGCCATACATGACCTCATAATATTTCCAATCGGTAACGGGCCCGCCGCAGACGCCGACTTTAAATATATCCGGCTCCCTGAGCATCAGCGAGATCGTCATAAATCCGCCATAGCTCCAGCCCTGCACGCCGATGCGGTTCGGATCGACATATGGAAGGCTTTTCAGATAGTTGATGCCGACCATCTGGTCGCTGACCTCCAGGGTCCCGAGATGCCTGAAAACGGCCTGCTCGAAGGCCAGCCCGCGGTTTGCCGAGCCCCGGTTATCAAGCGTAAAGATGATATATCCCTGCTGGGCTAAATAGTAATTGAAAAGCCCGGCGCCGCCGAGCCAGGTGTTGCTGACAAGCTGGGCATGAGGGCCGCCATAGACGTACACGATGACAGGATATTTCTTCTCCGGCTTGAAATCCGGCGGCAGCATGATCTGGGCGTACAATTTAGTGCTGTCGGCTGCCCTGAGTGTAAATATCTGGCTCTGGCATTGCACGTAACCATTTAGTGGATTTAAGCTCCGCGAAACGACCTGCAGGACCTTGCCCTTGTTATCGATGATGTCGTACTCACGGCTAGCCAGGGTATCGCTGAAAATGTCGAGGATATAATTTCCCTCCGGGCTTAATAGCGGGCTGTGCGTACCGGTATTAAGCGAAAGCGATTGCATTTTGCCCGTTTTAAGATCGACGGAAAATACATCCTCGTTGAGCGGACTGTTCTTTGTAGAAAGAAAATAGGCTTTTGTCTCTTTCGGATCTGTTCCCAGCAGGCCGGTGACCACCCATGGCCCCTGGGTAAGCTGATTGATAAGGGTTCCGTCTGTCTTAAAGAGATAAAGGTGCTTGTAGCCGTTACGCTCACTAAACCAGATAAACTCGTCGGGTTTTGATTTCAGAAAGTACAGCGGGTCCTCAGGTTCGACATATTTATCATCCTTTTCTTCAAATAAAGTCTTGACCAGGTCGCCCGATGCGATATCATACCTGTTTAATTTAAGATGATTCTGTTCCCTGTTCAGGAGGGCGATGTAGATATCTTTTTCGCCGGGGCCCCAGGTTACCGAGGTGAGATATTGTTCGGCAGGCTCGCCGGTCTTGATCGTTATATAGCTTCCGTCCTCAATTTTATAAATGACTAGGGTGACATGCTCGCTGGCCATTCCCGCCATAGGGTACTTCTTATTCTCCAGTGTAGCTATCCGCGTATCTATATTCACAAGCGGATAATCAGTCACCTGGGTTTCATCTTTCCTGTAATAAGCAAGATAATGCCCCCCGGGAGACCAGAAGGTGCCTTTGTTGATGCCGAATTCGTTGCGCGACACAATCTGCCCGTTGACAATACCGGAATTTTCATCGTTGGTTACCTGGATCTGCTTACCCGACAAGGCAATGAACAGGTTATTTTTCATTGTATAAGCGATCAGCTTCCCGTCAGGATTTGAATCGATATTTTCTGCTTCTTCCGGGTAAGAATTAATCAGTACTGCTGATTTATTTTTGATATTCAGCAGGTAAACTTTGTTTTTGGCCGTGAAAGTCATGGCGTCATCGTCCATCCATTTGAATGAAGGGATCTTGGACAGTGTGTCAATCCCGGAAGTTTTCAGGATCCGGTTGAATTCCCGGAGGCGCATAAGGGTATCTGCCGAAGTCTGCCCGACTCTTCTTTCCAGGATGGCATTACTTTCAATATAGCTGAAATGGTCAGTGTGGCCCATCCACTGGAGATTGCGCAGCGATGAGGGATAAAGTGCCCTGTTCATACCGCTCACATCCTCGATGGTGAGTTTTTTCTGGGAGAAGGATAAAAGTGGGACAAGAATAAGAAACACGAATAAAAACCGAAATGTCTCCATGGTATTAATGATTACAAAGAATGAACCGCATGAGCAATCTCTTTTAAACAGGAATAATCCTTTTCAATGGCATTGCCGACGACAATCATATCCGCGCCGGCTTTGCAGCTATTCAGCGCCTGTTCCGGTGTCCGGATCCCTCCCCCTACAACCAGCGGAACGGAAATATTCTCCTTCACTTTTTTTATCATGGAGGCCGGTATGGGCAATTCAGCGCCGGAACCGCCATCCATGTAAATCAGTTTAAGCCCGAGCATTTCCCCTGCCATCGCGGTGCAGATGGCGATATCATCCTTGAGCCTGGGTATCGGGATCGTATTGCTGATGTACTGCGCAGTTGTCAAAGGACCGCTTTCAATGAGCATATAACCGGTTGGCAATATCTCCAGCTTGCTTTTCTTCAGGTACGGAGCGGCTATTACGTGTTTCCCGATGAGAAGGTCAGCATTCCGGCCGCTGATAAGCGACAGAAGGAGCAACGCATCGGCTTTTTCACTGATCTGCATGATACTTCCCGGAAAAAGAATGACCGGGATATCCGTTTTCGCTTTGATGGTTTGCAGGGTTTCGTCAAGGTGATCGTAGGTTAAAAGGCTGCCACCGACAAGGATGAAATCCACGTGGTTTTCACTAGCCGAAGAAATGACTTTATTCAACCCATTCCGGCTATATTTGTCCGGGTCGATTAATATCGCGAAAGACTTGTGATGTCTGTTATTTATGATCTTTTCGTAAATGCTCATACCCGGGTGTCGTCTGTGGCAAAAATACAAAATTTTATGGAAGCCTCCGGCGCATCCTCTTAAACCAATGTTTCTGTCAAATAAACAAGCATGAAATCACCGGTCATTTCACTGAATAACCGGAATCTATCAATTCTTCCCCCAAAACGGATCTCCGCTTCGAACGATATCCCGGCTTTCATGGGAATCTCAACCTTAATTTCTTCCCGAAAATCAAGATTCCGTTTTCCATACAACTTGTAAAGCGATTCCTTGGCGCACCAGGCTAGGGTCAACTGTTCAAGCTCCCTTTCTTTTCCAACCATAGCCAGTTCAGCCGGACTGAGAAATTTATCCTTTACCTTTAAAATCCTGGGCTTAATCTTTTCAATATCGATGCCAACCCTTGCATGCCGGCTGATGATCACCGCGGCCAGGTCTTCAGTGTGGGTGACGGATATGTGATAGTCGCTTCCGGCCAGGAAAGGCTTGCCATGCTCATTATATTCCACGGGGAAATCATCCGGCCTTAGCAAATCTTTGATAAGGATCCGATAGGCCAGCCATTGCTTTTTACGGCTTTCGGCCACGAATGACTGGTACAGGATTTCTTCCTCTTTCCTCAATTTAATCGCCGACCGCAATTCATTCCACACTTTCCGTGATCTGCCAGATGGCATAAAGGGAATGATTGTCAATTATTTTCCTGGTAATTTCAGGCATAAGCGACTGTCAAATATCTTCCAAAAATACGAGGAATTTCTGTAAGCTCTCCGGAACCGCATTTTTCTTACCTTTGCAGCCTTAAATTCAAGAAAATGGATAACCTGTTAACAGATAAAGCTTTGAAATATAAAGTGAAAGATATCAGCCTGGCTGAATGGGGCCGGAAAGAAATTGAAATGGCTGAAAAGGAAATGCCCGGACTGATGTCGCTAAGGACAAAATTCGGTTCTTCAAAACCCCTGAAAGGCGCCCGCATCTCGGGTTCGCTGCATATGACCATACAAACTGCCGTGCTGATTGAAACCCTGACGGAACTCGGCGCTGAGGTAAGATGGGCAAGCTGTAATATCTTTTCCACTCAGGACCATGCCGCCGCGGCCATTGCCGTCCGCGGTATCCCGGTCTTCGCCTGGAAAGGTGAATCCCTGGAAGAATACTGGTGGTGCACCAACCAGGCGCTTACTTTCCCCGGTGATAAAGGGCCGCACCTTGTCGTGGACGATGGCGGTGATGCCACATTGCTGCTGCACTGGGGTTTTCAGGCTGAAAAAGATCCTTCCTTCCTGAACCGCGTCGCTGAAAGCCAGGACGAACAGGCAATATTCGATCTTTTGCGAAAGATCTTTGTAGAAGACAAGACGAAATGGCAAAGAGCAGTTAAAGACTGGAAAGGCGTTTCCGAAGAAACGACGACCGGCGTCCACCGGCTTGTACCAGATGCAGGAACGCGGCGAACTGCTTGTCCCTGCAATAAATGTGAATGATTCGGTGACTAAATCGAAGTTTGACAATCTTTACGGATGCCGCGAATCGCTGGCTGACGGGATTAAAAGGGCAACCGACATCATGATCGCAGGGAAGGTCGTAGTTGTGATGGGTTACGGAGATGTCGGCAAGGGCTGTGCAAAATCGATGAAATCCTACGGCGCCCGCGTAATCGTGACCGAGATCGACCCGATCTGCGCGCTGCAGGCGGCCATGGAAGGCTTCGAAGTAAATACCCTGGAAAATGCGCTTTCAAGAGGCAACATCTATGTCACGGCCACTGGAAATAAAGACGTGATCAGGCTGGAAGATATGATGAAGATGAATGACGAATCGATCGTCTGCAACATCGGCCATTTCGATAACGAAATCCAGGTCAACCAGCTTAATGAGCTCAAAGGGATAAAGAAGATCAACATAAAGCCCCAGGTAGATAAATACATATTCCCGGACGGTCACACGATCTATATCCTGGCGGAAGGACGTCTTGTCAACCTCGGCTGCGCCACCGGCCATCCGTCTTTCGTCATGAGCAATTCATTCACCAACCAGACCCTGGCCCAGATCGACCTCTGGCAGAACAATTATAAGGTGGATGTTTACCGCCTGCCGAAAAAGCTGGATGAAGAAGTGGCACGCCTGCACCTTGAGCATATCGGCGTCAATCTTACAAAACTTACTGACGAGCAGGCATGCCTACATCGGCATCCCGCAAGAAGGACCATATAAGCCTGAGCACTACAGGTATTAATGTTGAATGTTGAATGTTGAATGTTAAATGGATTAATCTGACTTAATTCAAAATTCAACATTCAACATTCAACCTTAATTTAGTCGTGTATATACAGCAAGTTCCCGTCGAACTCAGTCACATACATCCCTAGCGACATATTGGAGGGGCCTGAAACCGGCGATCCGTCCAGGATCAGATATTTCGAATTAGTGCAGGTGTCCATTACAAAAGGAAAATAATTATCCACTACAAGGGCCGTGCAAACTGTTTTTGCCGCATTGCAGCAACTGTCCGGTTTAAAAGGAGGGGTCCGTTCAAAGGCAAGAAACTGGTCAATCGAAGACCTGTAAACGATAATACCGCGGCTTGGGGGCATCGACGCCATTCTGTTCCGTCAAATACATCCATCCTCCGACAATATTGATCTCCTGGTAAATGGTTGAATTTGGCTGAATAGTAATATTTGTCGGAGGGAGTGGCAGCCTGCCGCCATTGTCTTTATTACACGCAGTGTTAAAGATAAAGACGAAGATCAGTGCCGCTGCGGTCGAAAAAAATATCTTGTTGAAATCCCTCATCTATACCTTGTATAATAGTTTGAGCCGGCAAAGATACTCATAATACATATATTTCTGAAGTTGAACTGATAGTAATACCCTGCAGCCTATAGACCGGCAATGTTTATTCGTAAATCCGTTTGCTAAAATGCATAATTTAGCAGTAATTTTAATGGTATAGTGAAAAAAGAGCTGATAAACTTTATTCTGAAATTTCTGGCTGCCGGAGGAATTTTGATTTTTATAATTGCTTCGCGCCTGCCGTCAGTCAGCAGGCCACCTTGAAATTTGACAAGCTAAGTTCTGAGAATACGCTTAGTGTCAAAGGCTTATCGCAGAACTCTATTTATTGTCTTATACAGGATTATAAAGGATTTATATGGATCGGCACCTGGGACGGGTTGAATAAATACGACGGCTATGATTTCATTATATATAATACATCGAACGGGTTGAGCAATCCGACTATCAATTCTTTGCTGGAAGATAATGAAAAAAAGATCTGGATAGGGACGGATAACGGATTGAACATTCTTGACCGTACCTCGGGCAAAATAGACCAATTGCAAAATGATCCTGATGACCCCAATTCCATCAGCAATGATTTCATAAACCACATATATCAGGATAAAAAAGGATTCATCTGGATCTGCACTGCTTTCGGATTGAACCGTTATGATAAAAACCAGAGGACATTTATCATTTATAATTTTTTTGAGCGTAATTCCGATTCGTCATTTACCAACTTTGTGACGCGTGTCAAAGAAGATGCGAATGGAAAAATCTGGATAGCGACACATCACGGGATTCATTGTTATGATCCTGAAAAACAGGATTTCCAGGATTATATGCTTGAGCAGGATATTAATTCAAAGGATTATATTAAAAGTAATTTCGTAAAAGACCTGGCATTTGACGAAAATGGCCATGTTTATGCGGGGACGCTAAATGGCGTTTTTATTATTAAGCCCGGAAGCGGTATTATCCGGCATTTGAAAGCCGAAAAAGGAAAGGTTTTAAGCATTTCAGGCAACCATGTCAATGCTATACTGATCGACCTGAAAGGTCTGGTTTGGATTGGGACCAGCCGGGGCCTGGATCTGTTTGACCCGGCACTTGATATCATAACCAATTATAAATCTGGCGGCAGTATAATGAATATCAGCAATGAGGATGTCAGGAGTATTTTTGAGGACTTGTCCGGTACGATCTGGATAGGAACTTATAAAGGCCTGAATAAAGTCGACCGCAGCCCGAGCAAGTTCACACATTTCCAGAATGAACCGGATAATGCGAACAGCCTTTCGGATAATATAGTTTATTCTATCCTGGAAGATGAAAAAGAAATGATCTGGATCGGAACATACGGTGGCCTGAACATCTTTGACCGGGCAAAAGAGAAGTTTTCTTTTATCACGCATAATTCTGACTACCCTGCCGGTATAAGCAGCAATAAGATCAGAACTCTTGCGCTTGACAGCGCCGGGTATATGTGGGTGGGCACAGAAAGTGAAGGGATGAACCGGATTGACAGGAAAACAGGGAAAATCACCAGGTATACACATATAGCCGGTGATCCTTCGACTATCGCCGAAAATAATATCCTTTCCACCATGGTCGACAGTAAAGGAAGGATCTGGATCGGGACTGTCAGCAAAGGAGTAAATATCATTGACCCTTCAAACGGGAAAATGATACTTCTGTCCAAAAGCCCTGAAAGTCAGGTGATATTGAGCAATAACAATATCTGGTCCGTTTATGAGGACCAGGATGGAAATTTCTGGCTGGGAACCGATAAAGGCCTGGATAAGGTGTCTCCGGGGCTTGATTCTGTCGTTGTTTACGCTAACAATCCTTCCGACCAGTTTTCGATCAGCAGCAATAAGGTCTTCTCCGTTTTCCAGGATGCTGACAGGACTTTCTGGATAGGCACGATGGGTGGCGGGCTCAATCACTTTGATGCTGCTACGGGACAATTTAAAACCTATAACGAACGCAACGGCCTTCCGAATAATGTAGTATATGCCACGCTTGATGATGGGCAGGGCAACCTCTGGATAAGTACTAACTGGGGATTGTCAAAATTTAATAAAATTAGCGAGATCTTTGTCAATTATGATACCAAAGATGGCGTCCAGGGCAATGAATTCAATGCCGGGGCATATTTTAAGAACAATATAGGTGAGATGTATTTTCGGGGGGATGAATGGCATAAACATTTTTCACCCGAGCGAGATCACGTCAAATAAGATCCCTCCAAGGATGGTATTTACCGGGTTAAGGATTTTAAATGATCTGGTGGATACCGATCTTGAAGATGGAGAGATTATCAGGCTTAAATACAACGAGAATTTTTTCTCCATTGAATTTTCAGGGCTGGATTATACAAATCCATCCAAAAACCTTTACAGGTATAAGCTTGAAAATTATGACAATGACTGGGTACATGTAAATGCAAGACAGAGATGGGCAGATTACCGCAAAGTCGATCCCGGAACTTACCGGTTTATGGTAACCGGGTCTAACAATGACGGGGTCTGGAGCCAGAAAGCCATCAGTCTTGATTTCATTATCAGGCCACCGTGGTGGCAAACCTGGGTCTTCCGTCTTTCTGCTGCATTTTTACTGGCCTCGGTCATCTATATCCTTATCAAGCTGAGAATTAACAGACTCAGGAAAAAACATGATGTCGAAATGAAAATGCTGGCAATCGAAAAACAGGTGTTTGAACTCGAACAAAAAGCCCTTCGGCTCCAGATGAATCCTCATTTCATCTTCAATTCACTCAATGCAATCCAGAACTTTGTCCTCGCCAACGATACGGATAAAGCTGTCAATTACCTGGCTAAATTCTCTCATCTGATGCGGATGATCCTGGCAAATTCTACTGCCTCTCATATTACTCTGAAAGATGAGCTGAATGCGCTGATATATTATATAGACCTGGAAAAACTTCGTTTTGACGACAAATTTGACTATAAGATCACCCGGGATCCTTCTATCGATGAAGATTTCGTGGAGATACCCCCTATGCTTTTCCAGCCTTATGTGGAGAATGCTATTATTCACGGGTTGGTGAACAGCCCAAAACGCGGTTTGCTTGAAATTTCGATACGACGGATAAATCCGGGGACAATGCTCTGCACCGTAAAAGATAATGGTATCGGAAGGGAAAAAGCCATTGAAATCAGGAATAAATCGGGTATAAAAAGACAACCTAAAGGAATGATCATAACCCAGGAAAGAATTGACATATTTAATAAACAAAGCAGCAAAAATTTTGCAGTAAAGATCACCGACCTCAGGGGTGATCATGGCGAACCGGCAGGCACCATGGTGGAATTCACGATTCAGTATAAGGAAACCTAAAACCTTCTGTTATGATAAAGGCAATCATTATTGAAGATGAAAAAATGTCGAGGGAGACGCTTCGCCGGTTATTGGAAAAATATTGCCCGACTGTGGAAGTGGTCGCAGAGGCTGACGGATACCGGAAAGGAATGGAAGAGATCAAAAAATACCATCCGGACGTCATTTTTCTCGACATCCAGATGCCTGACGGGAGTGGGTTCAGACTTTTGGAAGAACTGGGAAATATAGATTTTGAGATCATTTTTACGACGGCCTTTGACCAGTTCGCGATCAAGGCCATTAAATACAGTGCGCTTGATTACCTGTTAAAGCCTATCATTCCCGAGGACCTGGCCGAAGCGGTAGAAAGGGTGGAACGAAAAAAGGCTGAAAACACCCGTAGAAAGAACCTTGAGGTGTTACCGGAGTCCTTCCGTCGACGGTTGAAAGAAACCAGAAAATCATACTTTCTACTTCGGAAATGATCCATGTCATCAATGTCGATGACATCGTCCGTTGTGAATCGGATAATTATTATACATATTTTTATTTTACCGATGGAAGAAAGTTGCTGGTCTCCAAGACATTAAAAGAAAATGAGGAATTGCTGAGCCAGTACAATTTTATCCGGCCCCATAAATCCCACCTTATAAATATAAAGTATATTAAAAGCTACATCAGGCAGGAGGGCGGATTATATACTGATGACTGACGGAACGCATATTCCGGTTTCCCGAAGGAAAAAGGATAAAATAATGGAGATCATATATAATTTATAATCAATAAGTTGCATTTTATCTTTTCGCCGTAAACTGATTGCCCTGAGCCGTTAACTGATTAATTATTTATAGCTTTCTTTGATTTTATTACTTTTATCTCAACCAGAAAGAGCCAAAAACGGAAGGCCTTAAATTGTTCGGAAATCATTAACGGGCCTTATGTTTGACAATGTTAACAGAGTGTCAAATATTTTTAATTCACTTTTAATAAATTTTGGAGAATAAATGTAATTATTTATAACTTTACCCGCTTTAAATTCGCGCATTATATAACCTAACATAAATTTGTATGGTATGTTAAGAAAGTTACTCTTCACTCTTGGCATTATTCTGTCTGCCAATTTGTTAGTTTTTTCACAATCAGGTGCGCTCAAAGGAAAAGTGCTTGATAAAACCACCAAGGAGCCGCTTCCGTTTGTGAATATTGTGGTAGAGGTAGGAGGGACCAATGTTGGCGGGTCCTCCTCCGATTTCGACGGAAATTTCATGATCAAGCCTATTCCTCCGGGAAAGTACGACGTGAAAGCCACTTATGTTGGTTATAAGCCTACCATGTATAAAGGTGTGGCCATAGCTGCGGATCAGATTCAGTTTCTTGACCTGGAAATGGAATCGACGGCGCAGGTGCTGTCTACCTTTGAAGTCGTAGATTATAAAGTGCCTTTGATTTCAAAGGACCAGACCACTTCCGGAGGTTCGGTGACCCAGGAAGAAATTGCCAAGATGCCCAACAGGTCAGCCAACGCCATCGCTTCTACAGTCGGAGGGGTATTCTCTGTCGACGGTGAGCGCGGACGCGTCAGGGGCGCACGTGAAGACGCGACAGTGATGTATATTGACGGGATCAGGGTCACGAGCGGTTCTTCGGCCCTGCCTGCTTCGGCTATTGAACAGGTCGACGTCGTCCTGGGCGGTGTCCCGGCACAATATGGCGATGCTACAGGCGGTATTATCAATGTAACAACCAGGGGGCCATCACGTACTTTTGGCGCCGGAATAGAAATGGAGACTTCTGAGGGCCTCGACTCATACGGCTATAACCGGCTTGGACTAAATATCAATGGACCCTTATTTTCCAGGAAAGATGAAAATGGAAAAAGGACAAACTCCCTGCTCGGGTTTTTTGTCGCCGGCGATTTGACTTACAACAAGGATGGCAGGCCGATCGGCACTCCCTTCTACAAAGCAAAAGACGATTACCTGAAATATATTGAAGATAATCCTCTCATACCTGCTTCAGGTGGCAACGGGACATTCCAGAATGTCATGTATACCGAAAAAAGCGACCTGCAAAAGATCAAGACCACTCAGAATACGAGTAATTATCAGATATCCCTCTCCGGGAAGGTAGATATCAAAACCACTAAAACAATCAACCTTACTATCGGCGGAACTTATTACGCGCTGAATTCAAATAACTTCGATTACTATAACTCCCTGTTCAATTATGGTAAGAATGTGCATTCAGTTGCCAATACCTGGCGTGTGTTCGGCCGCTTCACACAGCACTTCCCCACTGACAGGGAGAGCACCTCAATAATTAAAAATGTTTATTATTCCATTCAAGCTG
Source organism: uncultured Bacteroidales bacterium (assembly GCA_963823285.1). GTDB lineage: Bacteria > Bacteroidota > Bacteroidia > Bacteroidales > JAGOPY01 > JAGOPY01. The sequence continues at coordinate 390,798 of CAWGKX010000015.1, forward strand.
ACTATTCGCATGATGGTGGCTATAATGAAGATGCCGATCATCATAAAGACTTGTTCAAATATGGGTATTTAGGCCAGTATTCTACTTACAAAACCCCTACATATCAGATTGGTTCAGATACGGTCAACGGGAATTTCTACCAGCAGGCATGGGTGCTGAATAGCTGGGATTTCGACACACTGGTAACATTTAATCCTTTCAATTATAATCCGCTTATTGCAGAATATACTTCCTCTTATTATAGTCTTTATCCCGGTCAACCTTTCGGGCATTACCAGAATCTGGACCAGATCCAGCTTGGTGGCGGTCTGCTGAACGGGCAGAACCCGGATAATGTGTACAATCTTTGGGCAGCGCCCGGTGTCGTCCAGTCAGGTTTTAATCAGTACGATAATTCACAGGTCGCTATCAATGTGGCAGGGGCAATGGATGTCGGGAACCATGAATTTAAATTCGGCTTCCAGTATGACCAGAGGAGTAACAGGGGTTACGCTTATGCACCCACGGCATTCTGGGGCCTCATGAGAGGCATAACTAATTTCCATATTAAGGAACTCGATATCAGCAATCCTTTTGTCGTGCAAGGATCCGATCTTGATACTATTAAGTATTACAGGAAATATGACCAGATATCTCAAAGGACATTTGACTTTAACCTTCGTCAAAAGCTCGGCCTGAAGACCGACGGCCTCGATTTTATCGACATCGACTCCTATGATTTCAATACGAACTCGATCAATTATTATGATAAAGATGGCGTGAGGCATACGGTCAGTTACGGTAAGGAATTGTTCTCCATAGATATGTTCAGCCCGGATGAACTGCTGAATGACGGGATTTCGCCCTACGCTGCATACAATGGATATGATTACAAAGGAAATAAGCTGAAAACCCAGCCGAGTTTTGAAGATTTCTTTAACAAACAGGATGCCAACGGAATGTATACCCGTGAGATCGGGGCTTATGAGCCTAATTATATGGCTTTTTATGTTCAGGATAAATTTGCTTTCCGTGACCTGATCTTCAATGTCGGGGTCCGGGCCGACCGTTTCGATGCCAACCAGCAAATGCTGAAGGACCCATTCCTGCTGTATGAAGCAAAAACGGTCAGCGAAGTTCAGACCGTCGGTGGCAACGAAGTGACCCACCCGTCCAACATGGGCGGCGATTATGTCGTTTACGTGGATAATGTCAATAGCCCGACCGAAATAGTCGGCTACAGGAACGGATATAACTGGTTTAATGCCAGTGGCGCTGAAATTCAGAACCCCACCACTCTCGATGTTGGTTCCGGAATTTCGCCTTACCTCGTTGATCCGACTTTGACAAGACCGACAATTGCGGCCTTTAAAGATTATGTCCCGCAATGGAATGTCATGCCCCGTATCGCTTTTTCATTTCCTATCTCTGATGAGGCCTTGTTTTTTGCCCATTACGACGTGCTTACCCAGCGGCCTACAAATAGCGTGTTTGCCGACCCGTCTGTGTATTATTACTTTGATAATGTATCGGGGATTATCAATAATCCGGGCCTGAAACCTACGAAAACAATTGAATATGAAATTGGTTTCCAGCAGAAACTGTCAAATTCTTCATCGATCAAAATAGTCTCTTTCTACAGTGAACAGCGTGATATGCTCCAGATCTACCGTTATAATGGCGCTTATCCGAAAGATTATACCTCTTATAATAATATCGACTTTGGAACGGTGAAAGGTCTCACGGTTCAGTACGATCTGAGGAAAACCGGTAATGTCAGGCTGAGCGCGTATTATACCCTGCAGTTTGCCGATGCGACAGGTTCCAACCAGTCTACAACTGCCGCCCTGGTGGCTTCAGGATTACCGAACCTGAGGACCACTTTCCCGATCCAGACCGACCGCCGGCATTCATTCAACATTTTCCTGGATTACCATTTCAGCGGAGGACTTGATTATAACGGACCTGTCACTGACAGGAGCGCTTCCGGAAAAGCCCCCATCCAATGGTTGAGTTACTTTGGATTTGCCATTACGTTGAACGGAGGCTCAGGCATTCCTTATACTCAATCGAGAAATGTCGTTGGAATCGGCCAGGCCGGTACTAACCTGGTAAAAGGCACATACTATGGTTCCCGCGGCCCATGGATGTTCAGGGCAGACATTACTATCGACAAGGATTTTCACTTTGTTATGGGAGGAGGCGAAAAGAAGCATGAAGGATATGTCAACGTTTATTTCCGTATCAATAATGTCCTGAATGCCCAAAATACCATCAATGTTTATTCTTATACCGGGAATTCAAATGATGATGGTTACCTGACTGCACCTGAATCGCAAAAACAGATCAGCGAAGCGCTTAGTGAGCAAGCTTACAGGGATTTATATTCTGTGCGCGTAAATGATCCCGGCAATTACAGCCTTCCCAGGATGATCCGTTTCGGCGCAATATTTAATTTTTAAGCTAATACTGAACGATGCTTGATATGATAATACTAAGAAATTATAATATGAAAATGAAATATATCCATCGGTTCCTATCTGTTCTCCTAATTGGATTGCTACTAACTGATGTTGCCTTTTCAAGGGAATTTGTGGGATCGCAGAAAAATACCGGGGCCATTAAATCCACTGCTGCAGGATGTTCTGCCGCTTCCGGTTTCCGGTTCCTCGACATTAACAATGTAAGATGCAGGATCAATACAGGAGGTGATATGTGGTGGGATCTTCCGGGAGGAATCGGTGCACAGTATTTTATTCCTAAATCGGGAACAGCTACTTCAATGTTTTCCGGATCACTCTGGATCGGTGGCCTCGATATTAACAATCAGCTCAAACTTGCCGCCGTTCGTTACCGGCAGGTCGGAAATGATTATTGGCCGGGCCCCCTGACTACCGACGGAACAGCCGCTGTTGACCAGGAAACATGCGCCGGATATGATAAACATTTTCCCATTAATCGCCTGGAAGTGGATGAATTCCTGGGATGGTGGAACAGTGATAACAGAGCCGAAGAGTACCCCGGATATACAATACCCAAAGATATAGTGGACTGGCCGGCACATGGAGACGTGGCTAAACTGCAAAGCTATTACCTGGCTCCTTTCCGTGATGTCAACGGCGATGGAGAATATAACCCGAACGATGGCGATTACCCGTATTATGATATTACAAATGAACTTTGCCCGATCAATTTTGCCGGCGACCCTAACTATATCCCTGCAAGAACGATGGAAGAAGAATATACTGATTATAAGGTCCATCTTACCGGCAGTATCCTGGTCGACCAGGTCATCAAAGGCGACCAGACCTTATGGTGGGTGTTCAATGATAAAGGCAACGCCCATACCGAAACCCAGGGTGCCCCGATTGGCATGGAAGTGAGAGCACAGGCATTTGCATTTGCTACTAACGATGAAATCAACAACATGACTTTCTATTCTTATGAAGTCATTAACCGCTCGACTTTTGAATTGACCCAGACCTATTTTTGCCCGTGGGTGGATACAGACCTTGGCTATGCCTGGGATGATTATGTGGGATGCGATGTATTAAGAGGACTTGGCTATTGCTATAATGGAAGGGCCATTGACGGCAGCGGTGAACCCGAGGCTTATGGATCCCAGCCACCGGCAGTAGGCGTCGACTTCTTCCAGGGGCCCTATATTGATCCCGATGGATTTGATAATCCAAAGTTTAACGGTGATTGCAGCATTCTGGGTCAGGGACCTAATCCGGTAGTTGACCAGATGGCAATCAACGGTGTAAATTTCGGTAATGGAATCGTGGATGATGAACGTTACGGCATGAGGAGATTCGTATATCACAATAACACTGACCCAAATCCCGCTAAAACTGACCCCGTAATTGCCCCCGATTATTATAATTTTTTGAGAGGTATCTGGAAAGATAACGCTCCGATGAGTTATGGCGGAACGGCCCACCCCAGCGACCCTAATGCTGTCGGACCTGTCTGCGAATTCATGTTCCCCGGTGATTCCGACCCCTGCAACTGGGGGACCAGGTTCCAGCCTCCCAATGGCGGGTATAACCAAAATGGAAAATTTTGGACGGAAGAAACAATCGGCAATCAGCCAGGTGACCGTCGTTTTATGCAGTCAGCCGGTCCTTTTACCCTGAAACCCGGCGCAGTTAACTATATCACCGTAGGTATACCATGGGCCAGGGCTGCTTCAGGCGGTCCCTGGGCTTCCGTTGAATTGCTGAGAGTAGTCGATGATAAATGCCAGGCGCTGTTCGATAATTGCTTTAAAGTTATTGACGGCCCTAATGCACCTGACCTGGTCATCCGTGAACTCGACCGTGAACTGCTGATGTATATCGATAATCCTAAAGGATCAAATAACTATCTTGAAAAATATGCCGAATACGATCCGAATATTATCCAGCCGAATCCGGCCGATCCAAGTAAAAGGAGCGATTCAATCTATCGTTTTGAAGGTTACCAGATATTCCAGCTGAAGAATGCTTCCACTACACTGGGTGATGCTAAGGATGCATATGGTAATTACAATCCCGACCTGGTCAGGCTCGTCGCACAGTTTGACGTGAAAAACGGGGTTGGCCGTATCATCAACCAGTATTTCAATAAAGAAATGGGATTCAATATCCCGGTCCTGGAAGCCGATGGCGGAGATGAAGGTATCCAGCATTCCTTCCAGATAACCGATGATGCATTTGCATCGGGAGATAAGCGGCTTATTAATCACAAGCAGTATTATTACACAGTAATTGCATACTCTTATAATAATTATCTGACTTATGCCCCTGAAGACCAGTTCGGTAAATACGGCCAGAAAAAGTCGTACCTGGCTGGGCGTAAAAATATCATAACCTATACCGCCATTCCTCATAAAATCGTCAATGGCACGGTTATGCATTCAACCTACGGCGATGGACCTGCAGTGACACGAATTGAAGGGCATGGAAATGATGGAATGATCCTCGAGCTTACACAGGAAACCATTGACACAATTATGGCGAAACCACCTGCTGGTACGGTAATCGACGGCGATACTGTGAAAATCGGGGATCCGGAGTATCCGATAGCCTATGAGGCCAGGTATGTCAATAATTTCGGACCTGTAAATGTTAAAATCGTAGACCCGCTTAATATCGTTACCGGAAACTATATCCTGAAATTTGACAGCCTGTACACTGTCAGGAATCACAATGTGACCGGAAACCAGGGTTTGGACCCGGGTGGCGATACTGCAAGTTACACGACAGGATCATGGTATATGGTCGATGAAGCTTCAGGCAAGGTATATCCCGCTGATGCTAAATTGGATCAGCAAAATGAACAACTTTTCCTCGACCTGGGCATCTCTGTTAATATGAAATCGTTCTACACGCCGGGTCCGAAGAAAGTCGGGCAAGTCACTGAAATAACGCCGGGTGGTGGTACGACTATAACCCCTGTCTGGGTTGTTCTTGCCGATAAAAACGGATTTCTGGAGTCAACGCTGACATATCAGGATAGTTCTGTCCGGTGGCTTGGCGGCGTACCTGACCTTGATGAGCCCGGCTCTCCGGTTAATTGGATCCGCTCAGGGACTTATCAGGTGGCAAATCAGCCGACCGCGGCGGCAAACGACTATAATATGCCCAATAAACCGGTCGATCCCGAGCAGAATTATGAAAAGATCATCACCGGTACGTGGGCGCCTTATATCCTGTGTGCTGCCAATGAACAGGATAATGCCGGGCCCGCCCTGAGCCTGATATCGAAAATCTCGCAGAGACTCGACGAAATTTTCAGCGTGGATATTGTGTTTACTTCTGACAAATCCAAATGGTCAAGGTCTGTTGTGGTTGAAATGTGCCCTGATGCAAACCTATCCCAGGGACATGTGCCAAGGTTTAAATTCCGGGCAGCCCCTTCAGTAGATAAGGAAGGAAATTACGCAGCGCCGGGAAGTGGCCCGGGAGTTGATCCCACTGCCGCGAATTATATATCCGACAGCAGTATGAGCTGGTTCCCCGGGTATGCAATTAATGTCGAAACAGGCGAGAGACTGAATATCATGTTTGGAGAAGACAGCTGGCTTGCAGAGGATAATGGAAGAGACATGCTTTTTAATCCTACCTCCAGTTTTATAGATCCTGTTTCAGGTTATGCCAGGTTTGGCGGAAAGCACTATGTTTATATTATGGACCATGTAACCCGCGCTGAAGCCGGCCTCACCTATGATTTCCCGGCCTATGACGCCTGCAAGTTCATCAGGAACGGTTATACTCTTCATGAACAGGGAATCTATATCTACGATAAGGTTTGGTATTCCAGCGCAGCATGGGTGGGAATACCGCTGTCAATCGATGGCAAGGAATGGCTTAATAACGATGCGAAAATCCGGATCAGGGTGGCAAAACCATACTCAAGGTACTATTCTGTGACAATGGATTCAGCCGCCCTGGCGAATTCACAGAACAGGGGGTTGCCGATGTACCGGTTTGAAACCGAATCAGTGGCCACGGAACAGAATAATTCTGAAAAGGCCAAATCTGATCTGGACCTGATCAATGTGGTGCCAAATCCTTACTACGCTTATGCCGGCGGCTCCGGTTATGAAAGGAATGCGCTTGACAACAGGGTTAAGATCACTAACCTTCCTCAGAAGTGTGTTATTACCATATACAATGTGAACGGAACGATGATCAGGCAAATTACCAAGGATGAACCAAAAACTTCTGTCGACTGGGACCTGAAAAATTTCGCAGGCGTTCCGATCGCAGGTGGTGTTTATATCATCCACGTCAAATCTGATAGCGGAGAAAAAATAATCAAATGGTTTGGCGGATTGAGAATCCCTGACCTTAACGTATTTTAATAAGAGGCTAGGATAAATGATTAATAATAAAATTTCATCTACCATGAAGAACTTTTACAGATACCTGGCAGCCCTGACAATCATCACTGCATTCTTACTCATTTCTACGGGGCTGCAGGCCGGGAATAAAGACCGGTCCGGACAAGCCGGAGCCCAGGAATTGCTTATAAATCCGTGGGCTGGAAGCGCAGGTTGGGGAGGTGTGAACACGGCCAATGTCAGAGGGGTTGAATCTATGTTCGCCAATGTTGCAGGCCTGGCTTTCGTCGGTAAACTTGATCTAGGATTTTCGCAAACTACCTGGCTCAAGGGATCAGGTATTGCAATATCAAATTTCGGTCTTGGCGTCAGGGCCGGGGAAACTGGGGTCATCGGATTATCAGTTTTTTCGATGCAATTTGGGGAACTCGATGTGACTACCACTGATCAGCCGGACGGAACAGGCGCCACTTACAAACCAAGCCTGCTGAATTTTGCGCTGTCTTATGCCAAGACTTTCTCCAACAGTATTTATGCGGGAATGACCATAAGGATTATCTCCGAATCAATTCCTGATGCCAGTGCACAGGGCGTTTGCCTGGATGCAGGCGTTATGTATGTCGCCGGCGAAAAAGACCAGGCTAAATTTGGGATATCATTGCGTAACCTTGGCCCCCCAATGAAATTTACCGGCGATGGATTCTCTATCAAAGCGTTTTTCCAGGGGGATGATTATTCAATGTCGGTCTACCAACGCGCGGAAAACTTCGAACTGCCGACACAATTGCGCATCGGCGCTTCCTATGACTTCTATATTGGCGAATGGAGCCGGCTGACGCTGGCAGGTAATTTCACTTCCAACTCCTTTTTAAAAGATCAGTTTGGACTTGGTCTTGAATATAGCTTAAAGGAGTATCTGATCCTTCATGCTGCCTACAATTATGAAAACGGCATCACTGCAAGTGTCACTGATCCTAACAGGAATAATGCCTATAAAGGCCTTAGCATGGGAGGTACTGTCGAAGTCCCGCTCAGTAAGAAAAATAACCTGAAGCTCGGAATTGATTATGCTTACCAGACTACTGACAATTTCAAAGGCACCCAGGCCTTCGGAATACGTTTGAAATATTAAAACCGGAAAAAGAATATTATAAGTATCTTTGTGCTTTCAAAGAGACCCTCTCAACAGGGTCTTTTTGTTATTTAATTTAATCTGATACAACCAAAACCATGGCAGAACCTAAGTATTATACAAGGGATGGATTGGACAAACTCAGGGAAGAACTGGATCGCCTGACTACTGTCGAACGACCGGCGATTTCCAAACAAATAGCCGAAGCCCGCGACAAAGGCGATTTGTCGGAAAATGCCGAATATGATGCTGCCAAAAATGCCCAGGGCATGCTTGAAATGAAAATTGCCAAAATCCAGGAAGAAATAAGCAATGCCAGGATTATTGATGAATCAAAAATGGATCTTAAAAAAGTGCTTATTCTTAGCACGGTCAAATTGATGAACCTGAAGAACGGCACTATCATGTCATATACTGCTTGTCCCTGAATCTGAAGCCAACCTGAAGCTGGGCAAAATATCCGTAACTTCTCCCATCGCTAAAGGTTTGCTGGGAAAATTAGTCGGCGACAAGGTGGAGATTGATGTCCCTGCAGGTAAACTAAGCTTTGAGATCATCGAAATCACACGTTTATAATCCTGATACTATGCCAAGTATTTTTACCAGGATCGTCAATGGGGAAATCCCTAGCTACAAGGTGGCTGAGGACGATCGTTTCCTTGCATTCCTCGATATAAATCCCCTTGCTAAAGGGCACACACTCGTGATCCCTAAAAAGGAAACGGATTATATCTTTGATATTGAAGACCGCGAATATGGCGATTTTTTCCTGTTTGCCAAAAAAGTGGCCCTTGCAGTCGAAAAAGTCGTTTCCTGCAAAAGGATCGGTATCGCTGTTCTTGGTCTCGAAGTGGCACATGCACATATCCACCTCGTCCCGATCAATACTGTATATGATATCGATTTCAGCAAGCCCAAGCTTGCTTTGTCAAAAGATGAATATCTGGATCTTGCCGGTAAGATCAGTGCGGAATTCGCCCGGATCAATCAGTAAGGACGAATGTCCCTGCCCTCAATGTAGTTTATAAATGCCTTATTTACGCATTTATTTCCGCCCGGGGTGGGGTAATTGCCCGTGAAATACCAGTCGCCTTTGTGATTGGGGCATGCCTCGTGCAGATCTTCGATCTTCTGGTATACAACGTGTATTGGCGACCTGATTTCAGAAGTTGTAAGCATAGCGGCAATTTTGGCTGAAATCTGGTCTGCAGTAAATGGCTTGTAGATCTCCTTAACATAATTGACAACCTTATCCTTTGGCAAATTTACCTGCGCCCTGCACTTTTTGTAAACTTCATTGATAATATTCCCCTGGTTGGTCTCTTTCAGTAAATTAATGGCTGCATGGAAAGCAATGAAATCGTGGAGTTTTGACATATCGATTCCATAGCAGTCGGGATACCTGATTTGGGGGGCAGAAGAGGCTATGATGATCTTTTTGGGCTGAAGCCGGTCAAGGATGTTAATGATACTGTGCTTCAGCGTGGTGCCCCGGACAATGGAATCATCCAGAACAACAAGGTTGTCCAATCCTTTCCGGATCGAACCGTAAGTGATATCGTAAATATGTCCGACCAGGTCATCCCTGTCCTTATCCTGGGTGATAAAAGTGCGAAGCTGAGCGTCTTTAACGGCTACCTGTTCAACCCTGGGCCTGATCGAAAGGATCTGCACGAGCTTTTCTTCGGTCAGGGACTTGCCCAGTTGCAGTATCTTTTCATTTTTGATCCGGGCGCAGACATGCTCCAATTCATTCATCAAGCCCTGGAAAGCTACTGATGCGGTGTTGGGGATAAATGAAAAGACGGTATTTTCAAGGTCGTTATCGATGGCATCAAGAATGGCAGGCGTAAGTGCTTTGCCAAGCTTTTGCCTTTCCCTGTAGATTTCAAAATCAGTTCCCCTGGAAAAATAGATACGCTCAAAGGAACAGGCTTTCCTTTCCAGCGGCTCTATGACAAGCTCCTCCGAAACATGGCCGTTCTTCTTGATGATAAGGGCATGTCCCGGCATGACTTCCCTGACGGATTCATACGGCACGTTAAAAGTCGTCTGGATCACGGGACGTTCGGATGCCACCACCACTACTTCATCGTCGCTGTAATAATAAGCGGGCCTTATACCGGAAGGGTCGCGCAGAGCGAATGCATCTCCGTGCCCTATCGCGCCTATGATCGAATAGCCGCCGTCCCAGTCCCTGGCTGAACGCGACAGGATGGCCTTTATATCGAGATGCTGGCCGATCAACCCGGAGATTTCCCTTTTATGATGTCCGGCCAGCTTGAATTCCCTGTAAAGACGTTCGTTATCCTCATCAAGAAAATGGCCTATCTTTTCCAGCATGGTAATAGTGTCGGATGTTTCGATTGGGTGCTGGCCAAGGTCGATAAGCCGTTCAAAAAGTTCGTCGACGTTAGTGAGATTAAAATTGCCGGCAAGCACCAGGTTTTTTGTCTCCCAGTTGTTGCTTCTCAGCACCGGGTGCAGCAATTCTATGCCTTGTTTGCCGAAAGTACTGTACCTGAGATGCCCCATGAAAAGTTCACCCGTGAATTCGGCATGGTACTTAAGCCAGTGCGCATCGTTGAGCAGGCGGGTATCTTTTTCACCGATATGGTTTATCCGGCCGTAGACTGTCTGGAAGATTTCCTGGATAGCGTTGCCCGAGTTGGAACGAACCCGGTCGATGAATTTATGGCCCGGGGCGAGGTCGAATTTAACGCAGGCGATGCCGGCGCCATCCTGGCCGCGGTTATGCTGTTTCTGCATCATCAGGTGCAGTTTTTTCAAACCGTAAAAAGAAGTGCCGTATTTTGCCAGGTAATGCTCAGGCGGCTTGAGAAGCCTTATCAGGGCAATGCCGCATTCGTGTCTGATGGATTCGCTCATTGTATTATTGATGCCGGTTGCAAAGGTAAGTGTTTTTCAGGGATATGATAATTCTCCCTTCGCTTATTATTGTTTAATAGCGGTCCCCGGCAGGCTTGCGGAAATTATCGTTTTTAACTTCCAGGCGCTTTAAATTATAATTTTCGTACCATTTTTTTTCTGCCGGCTCAGAATTGTCATCTTTCGCTTTTAAAGAAACCTGATCCTGTGTTAAATCCTGGAAAATTAATAAGTTGCTTCCCTGGTAAGAATCATATGCAACCAAAATAAAATGCGTTTCATCAACTATATCGATATCGAAAACACAGTCAATCCCGATGCCGGTTTCTATAGAGCCTAAATAATTGTAGTATTCCCCATCAAAAAAACTGATACAGGCCTTATAATCATAGAAATGCCCGTAAACGTAGCTACCATGGACCTCGGAATAATCAAAGCCGGACCTCCAGGGATAATCCCCGATGATTTGATCCAGGGGCAGACTGGCGCGGGTAATGGGAATTGAATCGGAAAATGCGTCGATTATATCTCCACATCCTCCATAAATTAGATCATTGTGGTTTTTTATATCGCTGAAAGAACGTATCATTTGTTTCCATTCTATACCGTCATATTCAATACCATCTTCGGCAACATCCATTAAATAGCATTCATGCCCGTCAGATATACTATTATGGACATATAACCTTGATCCGTCATTTTTTACGCAAAGTTCCGATGCATAATCTGCAGTTAACATATTGCAAATAACCTGTTTTGGCTGAATAATGCCATTTTTATACATTGATACATTATCCGGGCTTTCATCCTCACCCAGGATAACAAAAATCACATTCTCGTCCTGGGGTAATATAGCGAAATCCAGCACCTGGTATATTCCGGTGTAGACCGTTCCGCTTACCTGGAAGTTTTCAAGGTTTACCTTATCAATTTTTGAGAGTTCCTGGTAGGAGACATAAGAATGTGTCTTATCAGGAGTAAATAGGATCGATCTGGGAGAACCGCTTAATGGAAGGCTTTTTTCGACGCTGCCTGTCAAAGGATCAAGCTGGAGTAAACTGCTTGGATAATTCGGGTCGTGTTCATCCACAATCACGAAAGCTTTGTTATAAAGCCCGTTGTATGCCACACAAACTGCATTAATATTTACGACCGTGGTCTGGGCATAATTGAATGTAACTATGAATAGCAAAAGAAAGGCGGGAATTGTTTTCATTTTATTATGACTAGCTTTTTAGTAACCTGGGAACTATTGTCATTCATATTCGTTATTTTTAGCATGTAAGTACCAGGAAGATAATTATCTAAACCAATTTTAGTGCTTATTCCCGGGTTTTCGATAGTTTCGATCAACCGGCCATTTATATCGTAAATGGAAATCCTGTTGTTAAGAGGGAGGCCTTTTATGAAGATATTATCCGAAGCCGGATTTGGGTATATCTCCAGCTGATCGTAGGGTGAAACCGGTCTTATCCCGGTTCCTTCAGTGTCAATTATTAGAATTGAGAAAAACCCGTAATCTTTACCGATTTCTATGGCAAACCTGTTTTGATCGATCACCTCAAGCTGGGTAATCATAACGATTTCATAAAACGGGTATTCCAGCAGGAAAACCGAGTGGTAAGCTTCAAAAGTGTTTTTATCGTAAAATGTCAGATATATTGAATCATTATGAAGATTCGGATAAATATAAGCTTGGTGTAAGTCGGAATATGTAAAACCATAGAGGTCCCCAATGACATCATTTTTACACTGCCCGATAACTTTTATATCGGAGATGTCAGTCGCATCCAGGACTGTTCCATCGGCTACGCACAGTGTATCATTGTGTGCCACGATCCAGTTTCTTTTGAGCCCTTGCTCGAGTAAATCTTTAAATTCTTCCCCGTACTCAAGTCCGTCATCGACTATTTCAATTGTTGAAAATATACTGGTCTGACTGTCCTGATGGTGACCAACCAGGTAGTTGGTATCTTCAAGCGGCTCAAAACAACGAGGGAAATACCATGTGTCCAAATTTGGCCTGATCCTGCTCGGCAGGACCGCATCATCCCTGTAAAGCACTACTCCCTCATATTCAAACACATTCACCGTTTCTAACCCGATAACCAATTGGTTATCACCTGGAAGGACAGTGAAATTGTTACAGAGAATAAAAGAATTCCTGACGTTTGGCAGGTTATATAATTGTGATGGTCCCAGGTATACTTTTTTATCTATCTGAAATACGTCCAGATCGACTCTTTTTACAAATGGTTCGCCATAAAATGAGATCCATGCGAAGTTTTCATCAGAGGTAAGCCTGATGAACACTGGCTGGCTGCCGACAAACATCGATCTTTCAATAGCCCCGGTGCTGGAATTTATTTCAAGGAGCCTGTTTCCATATTCAGTATCTAATGCATCTATAATGGCATAAATCTTATCGTGTACCCGGCTGTAAACCATATCGGCAGTGATGTAAGGCACCGTTATTACATCACTTGCAAAACCCGACTGGATAGAAATGCTCAGGATAATAATGGCAAGGTATTTTCTCATCATTTATTTGGCTGGTTTTAGCCAATAAAATTATGGATTATATACACGGTATCCAAATATCTGATGGATTATTAATCTTTCCCTTTCAATCCATAATCAATCTGCTTGTCATCATTTCATCATCAAGGAAAATTCGTATAAAATATAGTCCTTTCGGCCTGGCTGCCAGGTCAAAAATAATATCAGAATAAAATTCAGCTCTTTTTATGAGCTTTCCGTCCCAGTTGAGGATTTCGACTACTGCTTTTTTGTTTGAAGATTCATCCAGGGAAATATTAATTAACCCATTTGTCGGGTTTGGAAAAATTCTGACTCCATACCCTTTAATTTGATTTAATCCAGATGCTGTATCTGCGATTATCCTGAAATTCGATGAAACGGATGCACCGGCTGTATCGGCAGCGGTTACACTTATATGCAGTGTTTCTAAAAGATCCGGTGTTCCTGAGAAGGAACCAGTGATAGTGTCAAATGCCAGCCATGACGGCAAAGGGTCTCCATTGGTGAGATTTGCATGGTAAGTCAATGTATTGTTGCCATCATCATCAATAAAGGTGCTGTCGGGAATTATATAATTGAATGGCTGCCCGACTGCGGCCGTCTGATCCGGTATCAAATTTTTTACATAAGGAATATAATTAGTATGCTTTAAACTGTCGATGAAGCTGGTTGACACCCAATACAGGTCTTTATTCGACCCGTAAGTCATATATAAACCATCCGGGGTGATATCGCCTGAAGTCTCATCATTTGGCGTGTTAATGATATTCCCGAGGTTTTTGGGATTGGTCCAGGAACCATCGGTCTTTTTGTAGCTTATGTACAGGTCGTTTTGTCCAAATCCTCCTTCCCTGATCGATTTAAGGATCATATAGGATTCATCAGGAGAAACATAAGGATCTCCCCAGGTCGGGCTTCCTGTATAATTAACAGGTTTCGGAAGGATTACCCTGTCCTGGTAAGTTCCGAGGATGTACTGGCACCTGCAGATATGTCCTGCGCTGCTTGAGAAATATATTGATGTGTCACCAACCACACAGGGGTGATACTGGTAGCTTTCGGAATTTGGAGGATCGCCAAGGCTTACGGGCTCGCCCCAGCTGTCACCTTGCTTTTCGGAATAGCTCAGATCGGCAATACCATGGTGGTTCACCGCATTGGTCGCAAACATAAATAGACGGCTTCCATTATATCCAAAGAAAGGTTCTGCCGTGGACCGGCCAATCGTGAATGGAATGGTATCGGGGCTTGTCCAGTGATTATCGGTATAAGTGGCATACAAAGTATAAGGATTGCCCGGCATCGGCCACTTTTCGATATAAAAAAAGATTGATTTGCCATCGGGTGAAAATGTGATCACTGCCTCATTCCTGTCAGGCAATGAAACGATTCCCGGTGCAAATATTACCGGGGTGCTGCCTGGAGGTGTTTGTCCGAAGTACAGACTATCCGGGGGAATTGGCTGTGATGATGCCATGTTACAATAGAATAAAATCGCGATGGATGTAAGTGTCAGATTTTTCATAATATAAAAGATTTTATCGTTAATAATTAAGGCAAATTAAGCTACAGTATCAGCACTTATCGACCTTTAACATGTTAATGGACTGTTTTTATGAATCCGCCAGAAGGAGGATGGAGGCTCCTTAAAAATAAATCCGGTACATCAGGTTCGGGAAAAAATGAAACTGGGTAGTATAGGCCACTTTACCAGGCTTGCTCTCGTCATAATATTCCGACATCCTGGCCTGGCTGTTGGTAAGGTTCATCAGATCAAGGAATATTTCATGCGTTGCCTTGGGCAGGTTGAACTTATAACTTGCTGAAAAATTAACCATGAAGATGTTGTCAAGTTTATCTTCATACGCTTTGCTATAGTCAAAATAGTTGTCATTTTCAGGGTCGACCGCTACATTTCCCTGGGCATCTCTCAATAGTGGAATATACCTTTGGCCGCCTTCGAAAAAGAATTTTGAATTCAATGCCAGGACCTGGTTATCTTTTCTGCCAATGTTCTTAAACTCTTTTCCAAATAAAATATTGATGACATAATTGTTATTGTACCGCGTGTTACGCCACACATTTTCAAGCGATTTGTATTTCGAATCGAATACCGAGGCGTTCACTAAAAAGTAGAAACCCTTGTCGAAGAAACGTTCAACGGAAATTTCCGCACCATAATTTTTACCTGTTCCTTTATTTACCAGTTCAACATATTTATATTCGATACCTTCGTTTATGGTGCAATAATAGCTGGTATCGCTGTTTTCAACCGGCAAATTGTAAAGGTACTGGTAGTATACTTCAATTTTTCCCACCAGGTTTTCGGAGAAGCGTTTTTCATAACCCAGCACAAAATGGTGTGCTTTCAGCAAACCGAGGGATTTGTTAGGCTCAATATAACTGCCATCGTCCTGGTAGATTTTCGTGAAATAATTATGTACGCTTTCTGTCGTACTGTGCATACCATATCCTGCACGCATGGAATTGGCCGGATCAATATTCCAGCTAATACTTAATCTCGGTTCGATAGTGCTTTCATTCTTACCTAATATATTCATGTTATGCAAACCGGCCACAATGTTGATTTTCTCATTTATGCTGTATTTCCAGCTTATAAAATTGCTTAGCGAACTTATATTGTTATTAAAATCATTTATGTTCACCAGGGAATCTTTTTCATCATTAAATATATTCTGATCGTAATTGAAGTTATGAAGCGTATATTTTGACCCGATTTGAATTTTGTTTCTCGCATCAATTTTATTGCTGTAAGTTATTGCGCCCCTGTATGCTGAATTCACGATCCGGCTTTGAATGATGTGCTTCCTTGAAGATGTGGACTCGTTTATAAGTTCACCCTGGTTGTTATATGTTCTGATTGTATCTGTTGCGTATATATCATCATTGGCGCCGGTCCCTGAATAATTAAGTGAAATTTTGACAAAGCTTTTGTTGTTAACTGGCAATATATCGTTCATTCCAAGATTGGCCAGGTAATTTGCCTTGTAAAAATCCCTGCTGGTAAGGGCATTTGTCAACGGACTTCCCGGCGTCAACAGGCCGGAAGGCCCCATATTTTCCATAGAGACGCCGCTTAAACCTCCCAATCCAAAGACGGAAATTGTTCCCATCTTTTTTGTCGGCAGGACTACCTTGAAGGTTGCATCCTGGTAATTCACGCCCCCGGGCACATCCACCAGGCCCAGGTCCTTTATCAGTGAAATTGTCGAGTACCGGTAATTCACCAGGTACGAGCCTACATAACCTCTTTTGAACGGGCCTTCCAGGGTAAGCTCCGTACCCATTAAACCGATCCCGGCAGTCGCTTCAAACTTTTCGTTATTTCCCGGCCTGAGCTTCACATCGTATACACACGATAATACATCGCCATATTCTGACGAAAAGGCCCCGGTATAAAAGTCAGAGGTGCTTAATAAATTATTGTTAAGTGCTGTAAGCGCTCCAAACGAAGCATTTTGATCATCCATATGGTAAGGGCTTGAAATTTCCATTCCATCCAGGCGCCATTGCATATATTTGGGCGAATTTCCGCGTACAATAATATCACTGCTTCCATCGGGCGTACTGGCAACACCCGCAAAGCAGGAGACCACGCGCGCCGGGTCGTCCATTCCCCCGGTAAAACGCTTGGTTTCTTCCAGTGTAATGGAATGTGAACTTAGCTGCGACATGTCGTTTATCGCTTCTCCTTTTTTACTGTTTGACAGGATGACCACTTCATCAAGTTTTAATGCCGATTCCTGCATACTCAGGTCCATAACGACCTCTTTCCCTGAATTCACCTCAATGTTTGGAATAGTTATGGTCTCATAACCCATATACGATAATCGCAGGGATACTCTGCCAATTGGTACATTTTGCAGTCTGAAGACGCCGTTCAAATCTGTGATTGTCCCGATGACCGGGTCTGTTCCGGGAATTAAAACGGCCGCACCTATTAAAGGCAGTTTATTGTCGTTATCAGTTAAAGTGCCTCTTATTGTTTGCGTCAGATTTTGACCAAAAGCAAGTGTCATGCTCAGTACAATAAATAATGATGTAATAATGATCTTTTTCATTTTTAATGATTTTGTTTTAAACAGGTTCGTAATTAAAATTTTGGCAAAAAAAGGAGGAAGAATTGACTTAAAAGACCTCTAACGTGTAGATGGACTATTTTTTTTTGAGAGGCTGCATCAGTTATTTTTTTGTTTCACGCAGATTATCGCAGATTAATAGCAGATTTTCGCTGATTGCTATATATCAATGATTTATCATCAGCGAAATCTGCGAGAATATCAGCGTAAATCTGCGAGAAAATTCTAAGAAACATATTCTCTGCGAAACTTTGCGCTTCCTTTGCGAAACTTTGCGAAATAGCCCTTTAGTTATATCGCAAAGTTGCGCAAAGTTCACGCAGAGTTACGCGAAGGCAGTGGATTATTTGGAGAATTAAATTAATTAAGGGCTTTTGAGCGGTATTCCAGTGGGGTCAGGTTAGTAAATAATTTGAACTGGTTATTGAAGGCCGACTTTGAATTAAATCCCACTTCATAAAGGATTTCGAGCACGGTGTGTTTGTGGTATTTTGAATCTGCAAGCATTTGCATGCTTTCTTTTATCCTGTACTCCAGGATATAACTTTTAAAATTCTTATTAAAGGTTTCATTGATTACCTGCGACAATAACCTGGGGTTTACCGAAATTTCATTTGCCAGGGATTCAAGAGTTATTTCCGGGTTAAGGAAAGGTTTATTTTTTTCCATGAAAGTATTCAGTCTTTGCAGGTATTCCGACTTATCCTCCTCCATCAGTTTATTGTTTTTATACTTCGTAACCACAAAATAGATATCAGGTCTTATGAGGAGCAGGAACATGACTGTGTTTACAAATAAAAAAACCGTCAATCCATAAATGCTGGCAGTATACGCGCACCAACCGGGCTTCCTTAAGATCATGTATATGGCGAAGGAATTCAGATTTACTATCCAGATAATGATAAATCCCAGGAGAAGAATATGAAGCCAGGTATAATGGGATGAAATCCTGATGCTCTTAAAAAATCCCTGAAAGCTCATATTCATTGATTTCATGGCAAGGAAAGCAAGAATAAGATAGATGAAATTATGGGCAAGGATCAGTATCGTGTCATAGAGATCTACCGGGCTTTTCCAGATTATGAATCGATCGGTATAATTGTAAAAGATCATTAAAAAGAAGAGAACGCCGGCAAAGGGTAAGAAATGGTATAAACTGCGATAGCTGATCACATTTTGTCCTTTTCGCAAATGATAATACATATAAGTAGATCAGGGGGCCTATCAGCAATGATGTTTGCCTCATCAAAAAGATAGGTTTATGCCAGTCCAGAAAATATTGAAAAGCAAAAAAACTGGTGAAAAATGAGTAAAAGATTTGAAGATTAAATATTACCAGTAGGATTGCCAGTATTATGTTTTCGCTTCTGATCCCTTTTTTGGTCACCAGGAAGAATAATGTCAACATCAATGACAAAAAAATGCTGATACAGGTTATGACGGTGAATAGAATAAAACTGGTCATTTATTTTGAGATTAATTGTTCTTAAGCCGGGGCAAAAATCAAGGATTTAAGTCACAGAACAGAATTCTGTTTAACGGATGGTAGTCATTGATTTATAAATCACCAGATCGCGTCAATATTTGGGATTATCTGAATTTAACTTACTATCAGCAGTCATTGAAAAACCTCCAAACAATTATCTATATTTGTTTTCAGAATGAATTACAAATCTCCCAATTAATATGAAAAAGACAACTTTTTTCATCCTGGCTCTGTTTTTCCTCTGGACCTCACAGGTGACCTCACAGGTCGACAAGACCGACTGGATCGCCAATATTCCCGACGGGTGCACTTCCATCATGTGTGGAAAGATAGCCACTATTGACGGTTCTGTGATTACTTCCCATACCGATGACAGCCACCGGACCCGCTCCTCGATCTTCATCCAGCCTGCAAAGGACTACGAAGCCGGAAGCCTTTGCGATATCACCAGACGTGTGCCCTGCGATACTTTTGCGATGCCGCTATACGTGCAAAAGAAAACAGGTGAGATCCCGCAGGTTTCCCATACCTATGCCTACGTCAATACGGCTTACCCCTGCCTGAATGAAAAACAGCTCGCCATCGGCGAATCGACATTCGGCGGGAGAGAGAAGCTGCAGTCGGACAAAGGGCTGATCGATTGCACGATGCTCTGCCAGCTCATGATCGAACGGTGTTCTACTGCCCGGGAAGCAATAATGCTGGCCGGGGAACTGACGGCAAAATACGGCTATAACGATGCGGGCGAAGGCCTGACAATAGCGGATAAGAATGAGGTATGGCTCTTCGAGATACTTGGTCCCGGAAAAGGAAAGGTTGGCGCAATCTGGGCAGCCCAGCGCGTTCCCGACGGCGAGGTGTCGGTAATTGCCAATGCTAGCCGCATCCGGAAGATCGACCTGAAAGACAAGGCCAATTTCCTCGCATCGGAAAATGTTTACCAGGTTGCCATTGATTCAGGCTGGTGCAAATCGAAAGAGGACTTTCGAATTCTGCTATGCCTATGCCCCGGAAAGCCGCACTTCTCTGGCCTCGCGCCGCAGGGAATGGCGCGTGTTCGACCTGCTGGCCCCATCACTGAAACTGGATCCGAATGCCGAAAATTATCCCGTTCTCCGTTAAGCCGGATCAAGCCGGTCACGCTGGAAAAACTGGTCTCGGTTTTTAAGGATTATTATGAAGGGACGCCCTTTGACATGACAAAAGATATGACTGTCACCAACGATTCCGGTAAGGCAGTGATCTCGCCTCTTGCCAATCCATTCATGCCCTATGATGCGAACAAGCTGTTCAGGATCAACGGGGGCTGGGGCTGGATGGGAGAGAGGACGATTGCGCGCTGGTATACGATGTATGCCACCATCATCCAGTGCCGCAGCGGGCTGCCTGACCATATCGGCGGGGTGGCGTGGATTGCCATGGACAATGTGGCTTCTTCGGTCTACATCCCGGTCTATTGCGGCGTTACAGACCTTCCGGAGCCTTACAAAGTTGACGGACGCATCGAAGGCTTCAGCAATAAGTCGGCCTGGTGGGCTTTTAACAGGCTTGGCACGCTGGCTGCCCAGCGCTGGGGCGATATGCGCCATGATGTAAATGCCATCTGGAACCCTATCCAGCAGGAAATGTTCGACAGGCAACAAACCGTCGAGCAGCAGGCCGTGCAAATGTATAAGCAGGATCCCGACAAGGCCCGAGCTTTCCTTACCGGTTATACCGGGCAATGGGGAAGCTATGTGATCGATAAGGCATGGAAACTCGGGGATTATCTATGGACGAAATATGATGAAAAATTCTAATTATAAATAATCTGTGTCAAATCCGTGATAATCTGAGTAATCTGTGGTTTGTTTTATTATTCACCACAGATTACACAGATTTACACAGATTATACACAGAAATAGTTTAATACGATTATGAATACAAGGAAACTAATATTTATTCTGATCACCCTTCACGCTTCACTTCTCGCGTTTTCGCAGCCCCCGTCCCCAAAGGATTTCTTCGGCTTCGAGCCCGGGACTGACAGGATGCTGTTCAATTACGAACAGTTGATCAGTTATCTCCAGAAACTGGATGATGCTTCGGGGATGGTAAAGATGGTCGAGATAGGCAAATCACCGATGGGGAAACCGATGTACATCTGTTTTATTTCATCGGAAGAAAACATCAATAACCTCGACAAACTGAAAGAGATCAACCGGAAACTCGCGCTTGATCCGGATCTGACTGATGCGGAACAGGCGGATCTGATTAAAAACGGCAAAGTCTTCTTCCTGGCCACCCTATCTATGCATTCATCCGAGGTCGGTCCGTCACAGTCAGCACCTGAAATCGCTTACGAATTAATAACCAACTCAGCACTCAGCACTCAGAACTCAGCACTCAGCAATGTAGTATACATGCTTGTCCCCTGCCATAATCCCGACGGCATGGACATGATCGTCGAAAATTACAATAAATATAAGGGAACTAAGTACGAAGGCTGCTCTATGCCTGGGATATACCATAAATATATCGGCCATGACAACAACCGCGACTTCATCACGCTAAGCCAGTCGGATACGAGGGCCATTGCGGCTATTTATAATAAAGACTGGTTCCCTCAGGTGATGATAGAGAAGCACCAGATGGGATCGTCGGGTGTCAGGTATTTTGTTCCACCACCACATGACCCGATTGCCGAGAATGTTGATGCCGGTATCTGGAACTGGGTAAGCATATTTGGCACGGGGATGATGAATGATATGACCCGGCAGGGACTTACCGGGATTGCCCAGCGTTACCTGTTTGACGATTACTGGCCTGGAGGTACCGAAACCTGCATCTGGAAAAATGTGATCGGAATGCTTACCGAAGGCGCTTCGGCCGACGTGGCCACTCCGATTTATGTCGAGCCCAATGAACTCGCAGTTTGGGGCAAAGGGCTTTCAGACTATGAAAAGAGCATCAATATGCCGGAACCCTGGCCGGGAGGCTGGTGGCACCTGAGCGACATCGTACAATATGAAAAGGCCAGCACCTATTCCATCATTAAAACCTCTTCGGAATACAGGGAAGATATCCTGAAATTCAGGAATGACCTGTGCCGGAAAGAAGTGCAGAAAGGGCTCACAGAAGCGCCCTGCTATTACCTGATCCCGAAAAAACAGCATGACCAGGGAGAAATGACAAGAATGGTAAACCTGCTGATGGAACATGGCGTGAACGTTTTTGAATTGACTTCTGCCATCAATATCGGCGACAGGGAATATCTTGCAGGCGACCTTATCGTCCCTCTGGCCCAGCCTTTCCGGGCTTTTGTCAAGGAAATGCTTGAAAAGCAGGTATATCCTATCCGGCATTATACTCCAAACGGTGAGATCATGAAACCTTACGACATCACCAGCTGGTCATTGCCGCTGCATAACGGGGTTTACGTGAAGGAAATCGACGTGTATGATCCTGCGCTTCCCAAATCATGGAAACAACTGACCGGGAAATACGATCTTAAGCAAGGGCTGATGAGCGAATTCTGGGGAATGGCCCTGCCGGTCGAACGCAACGAAAGCTTCAAGGCTGCATTCCTTGCCGCTTCCCTGGGGTATCCCGTGGAAAGGACCACAGCCCCGTTTATTCATAACGGGAGAACGATTCAAACAGGCAGTTTCATCATTTTTGGGATTTCAAAACCTGATAAGCTTAATCAGATTTATGATGAACTGAGCGCCGATCCCGTTTTCCTGGAAGAAAAACCTGAATATTCGGCTAATAAGTTTACCGTTCCGCGCATCGCCATTGTGGAAACCTACTTTCATGATATTGACGCCGGCTGGACGCGGTTCATTTTCGATACTTATCACATTCCCTTTAATACGGTAAGGCCCGGGGATTTTGAAAAGACCGATTTTACCGCAAATTACGATGTGGTGGTCTTTCCTTCCAACGACAAGGATATCCTTATGACAGGGAAATATAAAGGGGAAGGGGAGGAGTACCGCCTTACCGATTACCCGCCGGAATTCACAAAGGGAATAGGGGAAAAGGGATTTGACAACCTGATGAAATACCTTGATAACGGCGGGCTGATTGTTTCATGGGGAGCTTCAACTGATCTTTTCACAGGAATATTGAAAATCAAGCGCAGTGAAACGGAAACGGAAGAGTTCCAGCTTCCTTTCCGACAATGTTGCCAAAAACCTTTCCGGGCTTGATGTTCCGGGCTGCTTTCGTTAAGATCGAACTTAAAGGAAAATGTCCCGCTGACTCTTGGGATGCCGCCGGAATCAGGCGCTTTCTTCCGCGGGGATCCGGTTTTCGTCACCAGCAGGCCCGACTTTGACATGGACCGGCGCGTGATCGCGACATTTCCGGAGAAAGACATCCTGCTCAGCGGCTATATGGAAAAGGGAGAACTCCTGAAAGATAAATCCTGCCTGGTCTGGCTTAAGAAAGGCAAGGGCCAGCTGGTGCTGTTCGCCTTCAATCCCCAGTTCCGGGCTTCAACTGCGGTGGATTACAAACTGCTGTTCAATTCAATATTATTGAAAAAAATTGAGTAGCAAATTGAAATATTTTATTCACCACATAGGCACATAGAACACATAGAAATACACAATAGAAACTATGTGAAACCTATGTGGCCTATGTTTCTATGTGGTTAAAAAACAATATATCAAATTATAGTGAGATGTCTTTTTACCAATAATTGGCTGTGAATAATGAAAATGAAATTTCCCCATACTTATGTCATCATCTTTACCCTGATCATTGTTGCAGCAATGCTGACCTGGATATTCCCCGGCGGTGATTACGTGCAGCAAACTACGGTCAGGGACGGAAAAGAGGTGAAAGAGCTCGTCTATAAGACTGTCCCAAGCAATCCGCAGACCTGGCAGGTATTTTCAGCTTTGTATAAAGGCTTTGTCAGGCAATCGGGAATTGTCGTTTTTATACTGATGATCGGCGGGGCGTTCTGGATCATGAACAGCACACGGGCTATTGATGTCGGGATCATGTCGTTCATACGGTTCACGAAGAACCTTGAAAAGCACAGGTTCTTCAAAGCCATTGGCGTGGATAATGTAGTCATTGTCCTGATCATGCTGATGTTCAGCCTGTTCGGGTCCGTTTTCGGGATGAGCGAGGAGACCATCGCCTTCGTTATCATACTTGTTCCATTAGCAATATCAATGGGCTATGATTCGATTACCGGCGTTTGTATGTGTTACCTGGGGGCACATCTTGGTTTTGCCGCATCGACGCTGAACCCTTTCACGGTGGGCATAGCACAGGGGATCGCCGAGCTTCCGCTTTTCTCCGGGCTTGAATATCGCTTCATTTGCTGGATCATCGTCAATATTATCGGGATTGCCTTCGTTCTGGTATATGCACGGATCATAAAGAAAAACCCGCGCCGGTCGCCCGTTTACCTGGAGGATGATTACTGGCGGCAGAGGGCTGCGGGCGAATCGGATAAGATCGAATATTTCACTCCCCGGGCCGCATGGGTATCTTATGCGCTTACTCTGGCTGTACTGGTCGCCTTTTCCGTGGTTTATCCCATTACACACCTGAAAATCGGAAATGCCGAACCAATGGGAATTCCTGCTTTGCCAATAGTTACCGGACTGTTTGCCATTACAGGCATTCTGGCGCTACGGAAAACAGTGCATTACTACATTCTTTCCCTGCTGGGGTATACCATCCTTTTTTTGATCATAGGCGTCATGGGTTACGGCTGGTATATATCCGAGATTGCCGCCCTGTTCTTTGCCATGGGCCTTGCGGCAGGTATTTCCATGGGTTACGACGGGAATAAAAATGTCAGTCTGTTCCTTGAAGGCGCCAGGGATATTATCAGCGCAGCCCTGGTCGTTGGACTTGCTGGTGGTATCATCGTGATCATGGAAGACGGGCAGGTGATCGACACCATTCTTTACCGGCTCTCCGCTTCGCTGCATGATGTAGGTCAGATAAAGGCCGTCGGCATCATGTATGCGCTGCAAACGGTGCTCAACCTGATCATTCCATCAGGATCCGCCAAAGGCAGCTCTTACAATGCCTATCATGGCTCCTTTTTCCGACCTGATCAATTTGTCCCGCCAGGCGACGGTGATGGCATACCAGTTCGGGACCGGATTCACCAATATGATCACCCCCACCTCCGGCGTATTGATCGGCGCCATCGGCGTGGCACGGATTCCTTATGCAAAATGGGTGAAATGGTTCTGGCCGCTGCTGCTTATCCTGCTAATCCTCGGATTTTTGCTGCTGATTCCTACAGTGACGATGAAGCTGAATGGATTCTGATGTATGTTGTATACTGACTTCATAACCATTATCCGCGTAAATTCGTTGCATTCGCGTTGATCCGCGTGCCATAAAAAATAGAACGCGGATGTTTTTTTTGAACTAAATAGGCATAATTGGTCACAATAGAAAAACACAATAGGTTTTAATGTTGTTTCGCAAAGAAAACGCAAAGTAACGCAAAGAGATTTTCACTCTTCGAAACTCTGCGTATCCTTTGCGTAACTCCGCGATACTTTTCTTTTTCTGTTAAATTTTGTTAAACTCCAATTTTATTCTTGCACCATATCGAAAAATGTAAATAATTTTATAAGTCATTTTTTCCCGGTGCGGGTCTTATCTATCATAAAAATATTTTATAGACTTTAAAATATTGAAATTCAATGAATAAAATTAGATTCTTACTATTGCTGTGCCTTGTGGCCGGAATGGTCAGCTCATTTGCACAAGTCGCTATCAATGACAATGGCGCTTCGGCCGACCAAAGTGCCATCCTTGATTTGCAATCCACAAATAAAGGGCTGTTGCTTCCCAGAATTGATTTTAACGACAGGCCGGATCCGGCTGCCCCAGGACTCATGGTCTTTGTCACGGCCAACGGCCCGTATGGAAATAACGCCGTGTATGTTTATAACGGGATCAGTTGGCGGAAACTCAATTTTTCAGGAATCGGCATCGGAGATCAGATGGAGGGAGGAATCGTTTTCTGGCTGGATGCAACGGGAACGCATGGATTGGTATCCGCCGTTGCTGATCAGGGCGAAGCCGAATGGGGTTGTGACGGCACCCTTATCGGGCCTGGTGCACAGCATACCGGAATCGGTTCCGGAGACACGAATACAGCTGCTATCATAACCGGCTGCCCGACTCCCGGAATTGCGGCAGACCTCTGTAAAAGCCTCACAATTGGCGGTTATACCGATTGGTATCTTCCGGCTGTTGACGAATTGGATTCAATGTACATGCAAAGGACGGTAATCGGGGGATTTTCAACCAATTGGTACTGGAGTTCATCGGAAACTGCAATTGCTGAAAATCCGGCAGATGCAGCCTGGTTCGTTGACTTCAGCAATGGTACTCCTGAATGGACGACCAAAGCTTATTCCTTTGTGTCTGTCCGTTGCATCAGGAAGTTTTAGCCTGTCACTTTCCCACTGCCGCCACGTTCCACATCTTGAGGAAATGCATCACCTTTTCCTTATCGTAAAATTTATCTTTTTCAAGATACCATGAATCCTGGGTATGGAGCCGCATTCCATCCTGGTCGAGGATGAGCAGCACGGGGAAACCGAAGCGCTGCGGATTTCCCAGCATCTTCATGGTTTCTTCGTTCTTGTTCTCCTTGCTGTAATTCACCAGCACCCAGACATAATCTGCTTTCAGCAATGAATCGACCTGGGCATCTTCAGTCATGAATTTGTGCAGTTTCACGCACCAGGGACACCAGTTGCCACCGACCTGGATTAATACTTGCTTGTTTTCTGCCTTCGCCTGCTTTACAGCAGTTGCTATATCCTCGCGTGCATCAGCATTTGGATTGTAGATATGAACTCCTTCTGTCGTTTGGGATAAGAGATAAGATGCTGTGAAAAGGACAAAGATTAAAATTAAAGTTATTTTTTTCATTATTAGAATTATTTTGAGTTGGTCTTGCAAATTTGCGCAAAAGTAACGCAAAGTTTCGCAACGCAGCTTATTCTTCATGTTACATTCGTGTCTTCGTGGAACTTCGTGCAATAAAATTTATTGTGGCTAATAATAAGATTAATTTTAACGAAAATATTGAATTTTAAAGGATGATAGAATATTATAATTCCCCTGTCGGTCTGATCCGTATTGAAAGCAGCGAAAAAGGAATATCTTCACTGATTTTTGCGGAAGAAGCGAAGGGCGAAGAGCAAAGGGCAAATGATTTGATTTTGCAATGCACACTTCAGCTTAATGAATATTTTCAAGGCAAACGTGAAAAATTTGATCTAAAGCTCGATTTAAAGGGAACTCCATTTCAGCTTAAAATATGGAATGAATTGATGAAGATCCCTTTTGGTAAAACCATCTCTTATAAAGAATTGTCACTCAGGTTTGGCGATTTGAAGGCCATCCGGGCCGTTGCGGCAGCAAACGGCGCAAACCCGGTCAGTATTATCGTCCCCTGCCACCGGGTCATCGGCTCTGACGGTTCACTCACGGGCTATGCCGGAGGATTGTGGAGGAAAAAGTGGCTGTTGGAATATGAAAGCAGGGAATTGAGATTGATATGATTTTTTTAAATTCCAAATTCCAAATCCCAAGCACCAAACAAATTCAAAAACGCAAATCCAAAATTCAAAACTGTTTGGGATTTTGTTTTTGGATTTTAAATTTTGTTTGGAATTTGGTGCTTGGAATTTGGTGCTTGGAATTTGGAATTTGAAATTTGGAATTTATTATTTAATCATAAGTTCTTCCAAAACCGTCTCCTCCATTATCCTTCCCACAGGGTAAACATTCATCTTCTTGTCAGCATATGGCGATCGAAGGAAGAACCATTGCAACTGTGCATATTGATCTTTAGCTGCCTCGGGGTTTGCAGCTTTCCACTGCTCAAATTCTTCCTTTAATCCGGGTTTTCCGGCAATCATCTTCCTTGCATAATCCTCCATGACATAAGCTTCGAAGTACTCCTTCATCTCTAAGGTCGCATTGAAAAAGCCCCATTGCAGGTAAGAATCGGGTGACGCCGGCTCAAACATATGGGCGATGACCCTTACAGCGCGCTGGCTGGTGGGGATGACAACAGAGCCTGCAGGGAAATCCATTTCTCCTGTAAAGGTTTCAAAAGTCGGCGTAACCTGTATCCGGCCTTCATAAGAGGATTTCCCATATTCTATTTTAGTGAATTTATATGATTCCACGTTGATTCGGACCGGTTTATTCAAGACGGAATATTTGATGCCGTGCAGGGTAAGTTTTCCTATGATTTCACTCCATTCGGGCGGAATAATATAAGCTTCAGGTAACTGAACCGTTGAAGAGGGAACCTGGTGGTTATAATAGGGGATCTTGAAATTTGCGGGCTTGTCGGGGTGATAGATGAACCAATCGCCCCCGGTAAGGTCACTCTTGACGATATCGTATTCCACGCCCCGGAAATCAACCATGACACTGTCTTTGCCTGCAGTGAAATTCAGGGGGAAAGGCTGCTTGCGGAATTCGGCTGAGGCGGAATTTAAGTCAGCCATAGCGTTTAGTTCCAGTATTGCGGCGGCTTTCTCATCCAGGTAACCGCAAAGGAAATGCAGCAGCTCATAAGTGCTGCTGACACGGGTTTTATAATCTTTTAACATATGATTTTCGACCAGCAGCCCGATCCGGTTCTGTGCCGCAGTATAACCCTGGGAAAACTTTGGCCCGGCGGCTGTGCTACGAAGGCTGCTGCGGGGATCGCCCCATTTCCGGAACATGATATATGGAAAAGCAGGATAGCCGGCCTGGTCCATATTGGATTCCATGGCAGGGATGAGATTATCCACCGTCCATTTCGTCAATCCTTCGTCCATATTTCCAAAGGTCTCCAGGCCATAAGTCATCACATACTGGTAATCGGCGCCATCGGTAACATGGATGTCGACAAAAAAATCGGGCTGCCAAAGCTGGTAAAGCTTCAGCCAGTCCTGCATTTCCGGGGCGTCGGCCTTAAGATAATCGCGGTTCAGGTTAAGGTTTTGCGCCGTTGTGCGCCAGCCCATTTCTTCAGGGCCATTCTGGTTAATGCGGTTATACGGGCTGAAACGCTCATGCCCGTCGACATTGAAAATCGGGATAAAGAGTATAGTGATGTTTTTAGGTACGCCACCGAACATCTGGTTGACGACCATATCGCGAAGGAACATCAGTCCTGCATCTTTTCCGTCGATCTCACCGGCATGAATACCGGCCTGGATCAGCAAGACCAGCTTTCCGTCATGCCGCGATGAAGCCGGATCGAACTGCCCGCTGCCATTGACGATCAGCAGGGGAAGTTTCCTTCCCTGCGAACTGGTCCCGAAAGTCGTATACTGGATGAAAGGCGAAGCCTGGTCGAGCAGCTTGCAGTAAGCAACGGTTTCATCATAGGAAGGGGTGGCTTTAAAACCAGATTTTTCGTAGAAAGTTACCAGATCGTTTTTTTGGGCTTCCGTCTGAAAAGCAAGTAAGATTATAAGTAATGGAATGAATGACCGCTTCATATTTATAATGGATTTTTATTTACGCGAAGATACATGAAGAATGCACGAAGTGACACGAAGAATTTTTATACGGTCCCCGGCTGACAAAACCTGTCCCCAAAACAAATCCCCATATTTCTTCCTTTGCTGATAAGCTGGTAATCGTTCGGCACAAGCCGGGTTTTGGAGCCAACTTCCGCAAGTGGCACTGCCGTAATTTTTTGGCCATTAATAGCAACCATCAGCCCGAATTTCTTTTTCGCGATCAGTTCGACGGCATGGGCTCCCAGCCGGGTTGCCAGTATCCTGTCGTTCGGCGACGGGCTGCCGCCGCGCTGGATATAGCCGAGTATGGTTTCCCGGGTTTCCTGCCCGGTGGCCTTTTCTATTTGCTGGGCGATGTAAGTGGCTGCTTTTTCTTTTTTCGGTTTATCGATCCCTTCAGCGACCACTACGATGGAATAAGGTTTTTTGGCCCTGGCTCGCCTGATAAGGTAATCAGCGACAATATCCATATCATACCTGATTTCCGGGAGCAGGATCACGTCTCCGCCGCCTGCAATGCCTGCAAACAGCGTAAGCCAGCCGGTATTATGCCCCATCAGCTCGATCACCATGATCCGTTTATGCGAATTGGCCGTAGTGTGGAGCCTGTCGATCGCATCAGTTGCAATCCCCAATGCCGAATCAAAACCGAAAGGTAATATCGGTGCCCCAGACGTCATTATCGATCGTTTTAGGCAGGCCGATGACATTCAGCCCTTCTTCCACAAGCATGGCCGCGGTTTTCTGGGTGCCATTGCCGCCGATGCAAACCAACGCATCCAGGCCTATTTCGCGATAATGTTTTTTGATCAGCCTCGGCTTGTCAATCTGGTCCTGTCCGTTGTCTTTGTCTTTTTTAAAGGGCTTTTCCCGGGATGTGCCCAAAATGGTGCCTCCCAGGGTAAGAATGCCCGAAAGCTGCTGTTCGGAAAGTTCCTGGTATTCCTCGTTAATAAGGCCGAGGAAACCGTCGGAGATCCCGATCACTTTCATCCCGTATTCGATGATAGCGGTTTTGCCGACGCCCCGGATGGCGGCGTTGATCCCCGGGCAATCTCCACCGGCGCTGAGGATACCGATGGTCATGGTTTTTTTCTTTGGAGACATTCTTCCTGAATTTAATAAAGCTAAAGTAGCCAATAACTGAAAATAAGCATTCGAAAATAACCACTTTCTTTTTTCCTCATTTTGTCGTATATTTGGGTACCTGACCAAATACGGGAATCCATGAAAACTTTAAGATCATTTTTATTCGGTTCTTTAATTTTATTGATTTTACCATTAATAGCTTCAGATCTTTACGGCCAGCCGCCCGACAGCCTCTGGCAGCGGCATTATGGCGGGTCCGGCGATGACCAGGGATTTGATGCTATTGAAGGTCACGATGGTAATGAATTTATCGTCATAGGTAAGACCAAATCCTACGGTAATGGGGGATATGATGCATACATCCTGAAGCTGGATGCTGAAGGGAATGTCAAATGGGAGAAATCATACGGCGGCGCTGGCCAGGAGCAGATTGTATCGATATGCCCGGCACTTTACGGGGGTTATGTCGTTACAGGCTATACTTCCACTATTGCGGCAGGCATTTCGGATGCCTGGCTGATGTGGATCAATGAAGACGGGGATTCATTATGGACTAAGACGTATGGCGGTGAGTCGGCCGATAATGGCCTTTATATTTCCACCAATATTGACCAGGGTTATATTGTTTCCGCCACATATGGCACAGGATTCTCCATGGGCGACCAGATCTGGCTGATGAAACTGGATGTTGCCGGGGACACGATCTGGACCAGGATTTTCGGTGGCCCCGGGCAGGATTATGGGGAAGAAGTGATACAGACCAGCGATGGAGGCTATATTATTGCCGGGAGAACTTATGCCACTCCTTATCCTGAATCCTGCGACGCCCTGGTGATCAAAACCGACCTGAATGGTGACACAATCTGGACAAGGAAATACGGGGGTAGCGATGAAGATATGTTCAATTGCGTGGTGGAAACCGATGATGGTTACATCTTTGCAGGTACCACGCATTCCTTCGGACCGGGATATTATGCCTGTTATGCAGTCAGGACGGATGATAAGGGAGATACCCTCTGGACACGCACATACGGTGGTTCATCCGTCAATCTGTGCTTTAATATTTCGGAGAAAAATAACGGGAATTATGTACTGATAGGGTATTCCGATTCTTTCAGTCCGTCCGATGACACTTATCTGATTGAAATAGATATCGACGGAAATTTAGTATGGGAAAGAAATTACGGTAACCCGGACGGTGATGAGATCGTATACGGAGGCCATCCAACTTCAGACGGGGGATTTATCGTTACCGGAAGAACGAATTATTATCCTGCCATGATGGACGAGATATTCGTTCTGAAACTAGGGCCGCCCAATTCCGGAAATGCTGAACCAGCTATACCGGAGCAGTTAAATCTGACCATAACGCCTAATCCTGTACATCAAACTACGAACATAAGTTTTAAATTACCAGGAAGATGTGAAGTATTCCTTGCCTTATATAATCAGCTGGGCAAAATGGTAAAATCTTTCATTGAAGGAGGAATTAACGCAGGAAAACAGGAAATAACCTTTGATGTCTCGGATTTTCCGCCAGGGGTTTATTATCTCAAATTATCGGTGCCTGGCAATCAGGCAGTGAAAAAGATTGTGATCGGCGGGTGACAGGGTGAGAGGGTTTCCAACCCGAGGGTTGGAAACCCTGTTTCATTTACAGAGTAAATTCAGTTGACAACTGCACGGTTTTGACTGTCGAACCGTGCTAGATCACGCCCCAGATAACATGCCATACGATATCTGTCCAGAAATGAATGCCGACGGCAGCCAGGAAACCGAATTTTCTGAAATAATAAGCAGCGAAGATTGAAACCACGCCATTCAGGAGAATTATTTCCGTAAGCAGGGCCAATGGAATATCATTGATGGTTTTATAGCCAAAGAGAAACATAACGGAAGGCACATGTCCCACTGCAAATGCTAATGCTGAAATGCCTGCTATTATCCAGAAAACCTGGTTTTGCCATTTCTTTTTTAATATCACATGGGAAATCAGCCAGACCCATAATGAGATGAAAAACAGGCGGAATATGATCTCCTCGCCGATGCCGGCAGATATGGAACC
The DNA here is from genome assembly GCA_963823285.1 of uncultured Bacteroidales bacterium. Classification (GTDB taxonomy): domain Bacteria; phylum Bacteroidota; class Bacteroidia; order Bacteroidales; family JAGOPY01; genus JAGOPY01. The sequence goes on from CAWGKX010000015.1 coordinate 423,431, forward strand.
AAATATGGAGGTCGGAAACGGGGGATGAGGAATCGGCCCGATTGAAAAGTACCGGCTAAAAAATAAATCTGAAAGGATAATAAAGATTCCTATGCCTGCTCCGACCAGTGCAGGAATGAGCAGCCTTTGTCTGGTGGAAACTTTTGGATCCCAAATATCGGCAAAGCCCAGCTTTTGAGAAAGGATTAATCCGATAAGACCCAATCCTCCGTAAAAAAAGAGCATAATGCCGGCATTGGCAAGCGCAATGATTGGCTTTGAAGCCGGGAGTTCAAAAGATGGCACGGATCCCTGCGGCAGGAAAATGTTGATCGCGGCTGAAATTGCAAGTGTTATTACAAGGCCGATATAAATTTTTAAAGAGAGGGATGGATTTTTCATTTGATCATCCTTTCTGCGCGTTATTTTTTTGAGTCGTCCGCACTTTCGCTCTGTGCATCCGGTGAGAAATAACTTTTCACGGAAAAAGCATAAATCAGCAAAAATAAAGCACCGGCAATCAGTCCGGTATCAAGATAAACCTTTAATCTGAGGACGCCGAAAACACCGTAAAACAACCCGATAAATGCCGCCCATAACATCCATCTTCTGGAATTGAAACCATGAAATAACAGCGTAATTCCAACGATAGCCGATAAAGTCGGACATGGAATCAGTCCAAGAGGGGAAGCACAGAGGTATTTAAAAAATGATGCATTTTCCATAAAATGCGGATAAACAAAGCCGAAAACAAGCATGATCAGTCCGGCTGCCGAAATGTAATCCCATCGAACACCAAACTTCCCATGTACATACCTTAATGCCATGTAGCCGAACTGAAGCGATGCCAGGAAAAAAATAACCGCATTGAAAGGATTGTGGACCAGGGTCGTAATAATACTGACCGACAGAAAGAGCGCTATAATCCCGATCATGATGAACTTGCTTGATATTTTTTTCCCGGCAAATAACAAAACAAGGAAAATCAGCACAATGATGTGCCAGAAAATGCTGAACAGGAAGTACTTATTAGCAGCAAGCGATAGCCCGTTGAGTATTTCTTCAGTTGTCGGCATGGGTTCTTATTTTAATGTTGAATGTTGAATGTTGAATGTTGAATTTTTAATTTTTATTTTAGCTTCTGCAGTTCCTGTTCGATACGATCTTTAAAATTGTCTTTCCCCCACCAGGAACTGATCACATGATTGGTTCCATCCACGATGAAAACGCGCGGACACTTGCGGTCAATATCATCCCCTGTGGATAATGCCTTCGCGAAATTATCATCGGTATCCCAGTAAAAATCAAATGTCCATCTCCCGGTCTGTATGATCTGTTCATTGCATTGCTTATAATCTCTTTCGGTTTTATAGTTTATTGCGACAGACCTCACGTTGAAATCGGCAGCCCATTTTTTATAGTAAAGATTGAGCGAATCAAGGGCGTCCTGGCATGCTTTTCCCCATGAGCAGCCCCATGAATAAACGAGAAGGACCGGCTTGTTTTCCTTGAAGAATGACTTGGTATTGATAGTTTTCCCTTTAACCGACTCGACCTCAACATAAGGGATCGTTTTCGGCTCCTGCTGGGCGCCGGCATCTCTAAAAATCAGCAATGACAGGATTAAAACGAGCAAAGTATATCGCATGGGCAATTAATTTTGAAGGCAAATAAAATTAATAATAATACGAATCCATTCATTTCAGGTAAGGCAAAATGACACTGCCTAATTTGCTTTTTATATCGCTCCTGGCATTCACATACGCCTGGTTTGCCGCGGCAGTGTAATTGAGGCTTATGCCTTTGATATTGTTCACCGTACCGTTAAAGACCTGGGAATGATTTGAATTGTCATAAACCGAATATTCGATATCGAGAAACACCGAGCAAACATCTTCATAAACATTGCCCTTTCGGGTATCCGCCTTGATATTGACAATATAATCGCATTTAGCATCACCTTCAACCACTGATATGTTCTGCGTTCTGAAGTAATTGCCAAGTTCGTTCTTAATGACCTGCGACGGATTCTTTTCTGAAAATGTATTTTCAACGGAAGTAATTTTAACGACCAGCGGGATGACTTCTAAAAGCATTTTGCAATTTGTGAGTAAGTTTTCAAATTCTTTGTCTTTCAGTATCTGGAAATCTCCATGGCGGTTCAGATACCTGGCAAAATCAATATTACAGCCGATCGTATAGGTCAAAGATTCGTCGTAAATATTGATGATGTTATTTCTGGCAATCCCTTTATTATCCGTGTTAATTACCTTGCTTTGAAATGCATTCAGATTGTCGGATAATTCAAAGATGACAGGGATATCCGGAAGAATGACCCCATCTCCATTTGCATCATAAAGTGCAATGACTTCAAAATCCGTAGAAAATATTTTGTTCTTGGATAACCTGTACTTTTCATTGACAGGTTGAACCCGGAAATCAAAAAGAATTTTCAGAAGCTGGGATTTGACTTTATACCATTGATTTACAACCGATGAATATTTATCATGAATAAATGTATTCGATATTACTTCTTCAAGAAACTTTGATGCTTCCAGGTAAGAGCTGATCGATTCATCAATTTTTTTTGATGAGAGATACGCCTCAGCATCTGCAATTTTCTTTTCACAGTTGCCAAGTGCAAGATCATACTCTGAAATCAGGTTATCCCGGTAAATTTGCTTTGATAAGCGGTAGTAAACGTAATAGGTGCTGGAATCTTCCCAGGTCTGGTATAATTCGTAATCCTGCAATTTAATACTGGAAGTTGTTTTCACGGATTCGAAAAAGTCCTGGCTTAATTTCAGATCATTCTCACTGGTATATGATTCGTTGCTCGATGTTATAGTGACCTGGATTTGCTCGGTTATAAGGCTCAGGGCCCTTTTGGTGGCCATGCTCTGATAATCGGGGATTGATTTATCGCATGAACTGATGCCGGTATAATATTCCGGATCGATGACCAATGAGCCGACCCAATCCGGCTGCTGGGCTAAACAGGAGGTTATTCTTAAAGATAAAATGATGATGAGTAAAGCTAAATATCTCATTTTTTTCATCATTTAAACTGACCACAAATACCGTCTGAAATTTTAAATGCCAGATTTTTCAGGATAGTTGCCTGTAATTCCTCCGGGTTTTTTAGTTTTTGTCTTGCATTGAACAGGCTTTGATCGATAACTTTGCCGGATAATGACCATTGGGATAAAATGGAATCATCGGGCTTGACAGAGCATAGCTTTTTAGGATCGCCACCGTATTGAGCATATTTAACATGATCACTTTCCGTAGAAGATGCGACCTGAGAGGTGATGATCTTGCTGGTTTCTACCGAGATCACCTGGTAGGATGCTTCATAAGTCATGGTCAGTGAACCTTCATATAAGGTGTAAGTTACCGGTTTTCCCCTTTGAACGTCAATCCCTTCTGCTGTTTTCGCCGGATATAATTCATAAGCGCTGACATTTTGCTTGGTATAATCTCCTCCTGATTGAGTGGCGTTAATGAGTCGTCCCATCACGACATAATCCAATCCAAGGACTTTTCCAGCCTGCGCGGCGCTGGACTCGTCCACCATTCCGGACATGCCAAGTTTTTGCTCGTTGAGCAACCTTTGAAGATTATCACGCTCCACCACCTCGATAAAAGGTGATTTATAATTGACGGAATTGGTCACCACATAAGAGTACAATGTGCCATTAGCGCCGGTTGCCTTAGTATCATTGGTAAATTCAAAGATCCCGATCCTGACTTTCCCTTTTTCGAGGGCCTCATTTTTTAAACTTTCCGCATCTTTATAAGGAGATTTATAATTCAGGCAATTTTCAAAATCATAATAAGCGCTGCGGTAATTTTCAGAATTTAATTTGGAAAGCCCCGCCTGGTAAGATTCTTCCGCATCATTGACACTTTTGGCTTCTTTAGCTTGAGATAACAAACCTGTAACATCTTTGTAAGGAGATTTATAGGTCAGGCTTTTTTCCAGTTCTGTGATGGCATTTGCATAATTCCCGTTGTCAAACTGGCTTTTGCCGCTTATATAATATTGTTCGGCAAGTACTTCATTGCATTCGTTATATTTATCGATATATGGCCTGCCGATTTCCAGCTCTACCCCGACTTTCAGGATATCTGACTTATAATTTACAGCGTCGGCATATTTATCGATAGCACCCTGGTAATCCTGGTTATTGTATGCTGAATTGAATGCCTGGAGTTTCCGGTCCATCATTTTCGGCGCCGTACGCTTCAGACCGAGCAATGCGTCGATATAATCCGGCTTTTCAAGCAATGCCTTATAATAATAATCCGCTGCTTCTTCAGGCAGACCGTTATCCTCCAGTTCAGCTCCTTTTTTTGTCAGTTTTCTCGATTGGGAATAACTAGTCTCAATTCCGATGCTAAATAAAAGGGCTATGACCAGGATATATCGGAAAGTCTTCATTTTTGGTTGGTTTTAACGAAATAAGTTGGCAAATTAAAACAATCTTTGGCTAAAGTTTATGCCGATTACAAATATAATTTAAAACAGGGTTGGAAACCTCCGGGTTGGAAACCCTCTTCAAAACCTGATAGTATTTTATCTCATCAATTGTTAAAACAAGCTGATAAACAATACGATATTCAATAATGTCACTATTCCTCCCAGGGCATAAAGCGTAATTTCCGATATGCGGGAATTTTTATACTTGCCCATTACCCTGGCAGAAGAAGTCAGGTATACCTGCAAAAAAATAGTAAATGGCAGCTGGATGCTCAGGATCATCTGTGAGATGATCAATCCCTGGAATGGGTTTGAAATCAGGAAAATGATGCACAAGCCTATAATCAGTGAGATGGCTACTCCCAGGCGTGAGTGGTTGTCTTTAATATCATAAGGTTCTTTAAAGATTCCCGAAAATATGCTACCTGCAGCCAGCCCGGAGGTAATCGTGGAAGCTGTTCCTGAAAATAAAAGAGCTACCGCAAATACCATCGCTGCATGGTTAGCCAGTAATGGATCCAATAATTGGTGCGCTTGTTCCAGTTCGGTGACCTTGTTGCCAGTTTTAAAAAAAGTTGCTGCAGCCAACAGGATCATGGCGCTGTTTATAGCCCAGCCTACAATCATAGATAAAAGTGTGTCAAAAAACTCGTACTTCAGCTGCTTTTTAATTATTTTATCATCCTGCAAATTCCATTGGCGGCTTTGAATGATTTCAGAATGCAGGTAGAGATTATGCGGCATTACAACGGCCCCTAATAGGCTCATAATAATAACCATAGATCCGCCGGGGAAGGTAGGTGTAACCCATCCTGTAGCGGCATTAGCCCATTCAATATTTACCAGGGAAAGTTCATAAAGGAATGAGAGGCCGATGATTGAAACAAAAGCAATGATCCATTTTTCAATAAGTCTGTAGGAGTTAGTATAAAGCATAATCATAACAAATGCAGTAACCAACACGGCGCCAGCCATTATGGGAACTTTGAACAGCATATCGAGTGCAATAGCTCCTCCGAGTATTTCTGCCAGTGAAGTCGAAATTGATGCCAACATGGCTGATGATAGTAAAGTCCTTGAGTACAAAGGTTTGACATAGATAGTCGCAGCTTCTGATAGACAAAGCCCTGTCGCAATGCCCAGGTGGGCAACATTATGCTGGAGGAGGATCAGCATAATAGTCGACAATGTAATTACCCATAGAAGTGCATACCCATAACCGGCACCAGCAGCCAGGTTTGAAGCCCAGTTCCCTGGATCGATGAACCCCACGGTTACCAGTAAGCCCGGGCCTATGTATTTTATTATATCCAGCCCGCCAAATCTCGGCCTGTGATTTTTAGGATCTAATTCTTTGAATATTTTCAGCATACTTTTCCAATAACAGATATCCCATTTAAAACATTACATCATTCTTTAAACTAAATACCCGGATTGAGCCTTTTTCCATAATAAGTTGGTCAAGGTAGGGAGCTATTTCCGCATCGTTCTCAATTTGCCTCGAATCTGAATATAAATACCTGGCACCTTTGCTTATCATATCCTTCACCTTTTCTTTGTTCAGTTTCTGAAACTCGTTATCAAATCCCCATCCTTTCTTATCGATATAATAAAAGTAAATGAAATGAGATATGTCATTCCCGGCAATGCAAAGGGCATCCATGGGCACCGCATCCCTCAGCTCGTCCCTGTAAATAAGCAGATCCCTGTTAAATCCCGGTGACTCCGGATCCCACCTTTTGTCTATTCTCAGGTATGCTGTAAGGGGCAGGATCAACAGCATTAAAATTACAAAAGACTTAATAAACCTGGGTTTTAACTGAAATAGATGATAAGCTCCGTTGCTTACCAGGATGAAAAGCATCGGTAAGAAAGGAAATAAATAATAATCATGAGACTTTCCTATCATATTCAGCTCAAAAAGGAAATAAAGCATTGTAAGAAGGCCCCAGGTCACAAACACAGGGAAAAGAGCACTTTTATAATGCTTGTTTTTAATAATAAAATAGAAGCCGGCTATAAAAAAGATGACCGATCCGTAATTAAGAAGCATCTCAGGCAAGGTGCTAAGCAGGTGATGCTGCAGATTATCCAGTGGAACCGGATTGGAAATCTTGTTCCCAAGCATGCCCTGGACGATACCGTTTCCGGACCATTGCGGAATTACAGCTATATACCACGCCAGCGGAAACAGCATAAATGCCGATATGGCGGCAATCATTTTCATGCCCTCTTTCCAGGTTCCTTTCCTGAAAGCTTTTATGAGAAAATAAGCCATCGGCACAGAAAAATACAGGATAAAAGGCAATTTGCACAGTGCACCGATTGCCAGCAGTAATCCGCTGACAGGCAGATTATACCTGCGGCCTTTTTTCAGCCAAAGAAAGAATACGAATATTCCCCAGATTGAACAGCATAATGCAAGATTGTCAGGCATTGGGTTAATGGTGTAGTAATAAAAGCCCGGGGAAAAATTAAATGCCCAGGCGCCCATCACCGCGGGGATCTCAGTGTCGAAAAGTATTTTAAGTAATCTGTAAATTCCAAAAACGGATAATATTCCTATGATAAACATTATAATGCGGCAGATAATAAGGTGATTTCCCGATATTTTATAGCATCCTGCCACGAGCCATTGCATCAGTGGAAATTCCATCCTGAAGATACCGTCGCCATTTCCCCGGTCATTTCTTCGCGGGTTAAAAATATTCATATCTTCTTCGTAGAAATTTATGATGTTCGATTGCGTCTGGGTCTGCCTCCAGACATGGATTCCCATCAAATCTTTCTGAAAATGTTTGAGATGCATGGCTAAACTGATGATCACAACAGAGCCCAGTACTGCGCAGCCAAGAGGTATATTAAAGGACTTTATTTTCATCCTGCCTTTAAATAAACTTTGTAATTCTCAGTTAAAAATTGCTGATGGACGCCTCGTATAGCAAATATAATAAAGTTCTTTGATGGAGGCAATTATCTAATGACTGCACTTTAATATCATAACCCTTAAAACAATATTGTTACAAATACGTTATAGAGTGAGACTTTCTCATGAAAGATATTTAAATAAATATTTATATTAATTTTGCCGGTTCATATTTACCTGCCACAAAGTGATGGCCCAATACTTTAATTTTGAAAATATTACTTATTGCCCCTTGCGTTAAAGGCGAGAGAAGACATTCCAACCTGGATATACCCCAACTTACTCTTTCTCTTATAGCCGGCATGACTCCTCCTGAGCATGAGATCGAAATTTGTGAAGAAGTTTTTGGCCAGACTATAAATTTTGATGGTGATTATGATCTGGTGGGGATAAGCATCATGACCCAGACTGCCATCAGGGGTTACGAAATTGCAAACTTATTCCGGATGCGCGGAAAAACGGTTGTTTTTGGCGGTATCCATGCCACCAGCCTGCCCCATGAGGCTATCCGCTATGGCGACTCTGTTGTTATCGGCGAAGCTGAAGGATTATGGCCAAAGGTACTGGAGGATTTTGCCGGAAACAGGTTACAGAAGTTCTATAAGCTTGACCAGTTGCCTGATTTGCAGGATTATATTCCTCCAAGGCGTGACCTTGTTCAGTGCACTTCCGGTAAGTTTGCCATAGCGCCTATCGAAACCACGCGCGGTTGTCCTTACAATTGTGATTTCTGCTCCGTATCCCGTTTTTACGGGACACGCCAGCGGCATAAACCAATCCGGAAAATTATCGAAGAAGCTGAAGCCCTCCCGGAAAGATTCCTCTTTTTCCTCGACGACAATATCACTTTCGACCGCAAATTCGCCATGAAGTTGTTCACGGAACTGGCGCCATTGAAAAAGCGCTGGGTTGGACAAGCATCTATCAATCTGTCGAAGGATGAGGAACTGATGAAATCAGCCAGAAAATCAGGCTGCGGGGCATTGCTTTTCGGTTTTGAGTCAGTTACGCACCAGGGGCTGAACAATTACAGGAAAAGCCTGAAAAGCATCGAAGCCAACATTGAAGCTATCAAACGTTTGAGGGGAAACGGCATACTTACCATGGCATCCATCGTATTTGGCCTTGACACGGATGATAATTCCGTTTTTGATCTCACTTATGAATTCCTGGCAAAATCAAAACCTGCATTTTTCCAGGCATGCGTTCTGACGCCTTATCCGGGCACACCGGTTTTCGAGAACTTCAAAGCGCAGGGACGCATACTGACCGACAACTGGACCAAATTCGACGCCACAAAAGTCGTTGTTGAACCGTTGGGAATGAGCTCGGAGCAATTGCTGGCCGGCATCAACCAGGTGCAGAATGACATTTACAGCCGACTTTCAATACTTAAAAGGGCTTTGCCGAACATAATACTGGGATCTGTTGAAGCCATGCTCTATTTATCGCTGAACCATGGCTACCGGAAACGTTTCGTCACGAAGAGCAAAATTGAGATTCAGAGGAATCCGGCCGGTGTTCCTGTGGATTTTGATGTATCGAAATATGTGGAGGCACCGATGGTTGAGGCCTTTTCTGACTAGCCAGGGTTGGAAACCCTGTGTTTACCCTCCCGATCTCTTAACTTTATACTTCTCTGCCAGCAAGAATTCAATAGTCTTTTGAACAAAGTCACCCTGGATGATGATCTCCCCGTCCTTCGCCGAGCCGCCGACGCCAAATTTGGATTTTAGCTTCTTCGACAACTCTTTCAGGTCATCATCTTTACCTATGAAACCTTTTATCAATGTGACCGATTTGCCTTTGCGCTGTTTCCGGTCAAGGCTCACCAGCAGGTTTTGCTGCTGAGGAGGAAGCGTATCCGGCTCTATTTCTCCCGTTTTGCCGTAATTAAAATTCGGGTTTGTTGAAAAGACCACTCCGAGGCGCTCTTTCCAGTCTTTAGCGGGCTGATGCTTTTGTCTGTCAGGCATAATTATAATTCCAAATTCCAAATTCCAAATTTCAAATTTTCAGTGTTCCAAGACGTTCCAACGTTCCAAAATTCGTCTGATCGTCTGATCAAATCTGATTCCAGTGTTCCAGTGTTCCAGTGTTCTATTGTCCAACTGCCAACTGTCCAACTGCCAACTGTTCACCTTATTCACCACTCAATTTCTTTGCGGTCCCTGAAAAATTTCCCGGTCGGGATATTCTCCTCTGTTACAAGCCAGACAGCCGTATCGGCCCCTTCGCTCACACTACGCGGGGCATCCGGCCCGCCCATATCGGTCCTGACCCAACCAGGACATATGGCATTCACTTTTATTCCATCATCTTTTAATTCGTTCGAGAACATGATGGTCAATGCATTCAGTGAAGCTTTTGATAACCTGTAGCCGGGGAAATCTCCGGTCAGGCTCCCCAATTCGCCCATGCCGCTGCTTATATTGATGATCCGGCCTTTGCTTTTCTTCAGCAAGGGAATAAATACCTGGACCATCCGCCAAGCGCCGTAAAAATTAGTTTCCATAATGTGTTTCACCTGGATTAAAGGGATGTCGCCGGCCACTCTTCTCCTTGGAATCATCCCCGTGCTGCGCATCACAGATGCAGCCGCCTTTATCAGCGGCCGGGCTCCCGGCAGGCTCGTCTCTATAATGTCTTTTGCCTTTCCTGCAAGACCGGTGTCGCTGTTTTCAAAATCCTTATTAATCCCTGCATTGTTGATCAAAACGTCCAGCAGGCCAAATTCTTTTTTAACAAATTCGAAAAGGTTCCCGATCGTTTCATCATTTGTTACATCAAGTTGTTTGACAATGACATTTTTACTCAATGACTTTGCGGCATTCAGTCCCTTTTCCATATCTCTCGATCCCAGTATGACGCGATGGCCGAGAGAATCCAGCTGCCTGCATATTTCAAGGCCGATCCCCCTGTTCCCACCCGTGACGATAACGGTTTTCGTTAAGCTTTTCATGATACGGAAGAATTTAATTGTTATCAGTTATAAATGAAGATTTTCTTTAACAAACCCGATTGCATCCTTGAATAGACTAACGGCATTAATTTAAACAGGGCCACCCTGTTTTTGACCGGGTACCTGGCGACCGAGGCCAGCATATTCCTGCTGAAATGATGGCAGCAGCCGTTACAGATTGGATAATACCGGTCATGCCTCAGGTCATCTCTGATTTGTTCTGTTGCTTTTGACCATAAAGCTATTAATCCTTCCTGCCGGTTTTTGTAAATATCGATCGATGCAGGGGCCAGTCCGCATGGCTGAATCCCTCCATCGTAAGTGATATCGATGATGGCATCGATTTCCCTGCAATAAAATCGATTGAGCACATCCTTAAAGAACCATCTCCCATCGTTTGCACCGGCCGTTTCAAGGTAAAACCTGATCCAGGGGTATATCCGGTAGACGTTGGTCTTGATCTTATGCTTTTTTTCGAATTGCAGAATCTTCTTCAATTCTTCCATCAATACATCCAGATGATCAGCGCTGACATTCAGTTGCGTCTTTAAATCCACCGGCGGCACACCGGGGTAATTTGAAAAATAGATAACGGGTTGAAACAACACCTGTTTTATGCCATGACGATAGGCTGCGATAAAATGTTCCGAAATGTCCGTGAAGTTGTATTTAGAAATGACGGTCAGCACCGTTACGGGAATATTCTTTTCGCTCAGCTTCTGCACAGATTTCAGGGCATTTGAAAGAGCGGCAGAATGACCTCTTGTCAATGACTGGACTTCTTCCCTGAAGGAGTCGATGGAAATATTGATTTCAGCCTTATTTTTTTTCAGGATATTTAAATCACTTTCATTTATCCGGTGGGCAGTCATCCCGTTAGTTGTGACAGTGCAGCTGATGTTTTTTCCGGCCGGCATAACCACTACATCGACCAGGCCATCGAATAAGAATGGCTCGCCCCCGCACAATGCCAGCTTTGGGATTTTAACGGCCTTCATCTGATCGATGATCCATATCAGGTCATTTGCTTTAAGCGGATTTTTTACCGTTGCCGTCAGGTTTTTCCCAATTTCACAATAGATGCAATGCTGGTTGCAGCGGTCGGTAAGATTGACCGTCACCATACTTGGCCTGGTCCGCCGAAAACCTAGGGCAAATAGCTCTGGCAGGTAATTATGGGTTAATTTGGATGCCATGCCGGGTATTCATTTATCCATAAATTGAGGTGATGAAACAGTCATATCTTTTTAGTCTTGTATATAATAACAGCTTTTTGAAATATCCTTTGAATGATATACATCATCGATACGAAGTAAAAAGCGTTTATCCTGAAGAAGGCGTATAAATTCGAGAAAATGTTCATCTTCCGGGCTAAAATGCTGACAAAAATTATGGAAGAAATAAAGATGAAGACCGTTGCGGCGAAAATGTCCACCGGCAGGTACCAGGCTGCCGACAGATAGCAGAGTACTGCCAGGGGCGGGATGAGCAGCCTTAAGTACTTATGCCAAAACAACATGAACTTTATCCTTGCAGGCAGTGGACCGGTCAGATTACGACAGAACAGTACCTGGAGCAATCCGTGCAGGTAACGTTTAGTCCTGTCAAAATTATAGTGACTGTTGAAATTGTCATCCACCAGCATGCAGCTTTTCATCAAAAGAATCCTTTTCTTAGCAAGGATTTTAAGACTCAGGCAAAGATCATCCAGGATCATATTATCATCGATCGTATGATAGCAGCTTTTCCTGATAGCATATAACGGCCCGTAAACGCCAATAAGATATCCTGTCCTGCCTTCACATTCCTTGATGAAATTCTCGTGCTTTCTTAAAAATGATCTTTGATTTGAATTGCCGAGACATGAAATATATGCGGAAACTGCGCCCACTTCATCATTGAGGAGAGGTCTTACTAATTCCCTTATAGCACCCGGATTGAATTTCTGCCGCTGATCGGAAAATACCACGTTATCATACCTGGCAATTTTAACGCCCAGGTTCATGGAATGAGGAATTCCCCTGTGTTCATTTTTCAGGATGAGCTTAAATTTATATCTATCCTTAAGCGATTCAAGCAGTTCAAGCGTACCATCATTGCTGTTATCATCAACTATGATAAATTCAGACTCCTTAAAATGCCGGAGCTCGCTGAAAAGCAGCTTGATCTTTTCTTCCAGGTAAGCTGTACCGTTGTAAGTGAGGAGAATTATTGAAACTGACTGCTCACGGCCGTTTTGTTCATCGATGTGATGGTTGTACACCGGTGATGCCATCAGAAAAACAGGGTACAGCAGGTACAATATTATGAGAATCGCCGTTATGATAAGAATCAGTGACATTTCAGATGTTGTGCTTTTTAACCAACTTCAGTTGATACATCGATTTCAGGATCATATAGATTTTTTCACCGGCAGAAGCGGGCAGCATTTTCTGGATCATTCTCGCTGTCTCCTTTGCAAAATCAAAAAACCAGCTTTTTTGTCCTTGTTGCTGTAAAATCCTTCCTTTTTAGCCAGTTTGATGGCTTCCAGCCTGTCTTTGTAAGGAAACTCGGGAGTTTCAAAGACTATTTTGGGTTTCATGGAATGAAAATCGTGGATGTGTTCTGCAAGAAATTTCCCGTTTTTTTCCACATAATCCCATTGAGCCGTCCCCTTGAATGGCAGGACGGTGTAAAAATTTGAATAGTCGCTGCCCGAATTTTTGGCGAATTCAATCGATTCTTTTACGGTTGCAAGCGTATCATGCGGGCTCCCGATGACATACTGGGATAATACTTCAATGCCGGCATTTTTCAGCATGGCTATCCCCGCTTTAACTTCCCTGATATCTGCCGATTTTTTCATGGATTCAAGGATCTTTTCATTGGCAGATTCTATCCCGATCGAAACGTTATAACAGCCCGCATCTTTCATTTTGAAGGCCATTTCCCGGTTCATAATATCGGCCCTGAGTGATACAGACCAGAGTATTTTAATCTTCCTGCCGATCAGCTCATCACAGAATTCTTCCAGCCATTTCAGGTCGACATTAAAGCTGTTATCGCCGAAGACAAAGATCTTTTTCCCATAATTTGCCAGCAGGAATTCGATCTCTTCGATAACATGGCTGACTTCACGCTGCCTGAAAGTGTGGCCCCAGACGGAGCTTGAATTGCACCACACGCAGGAAAACGGGCATCCCCTGCTTGCAACCATCCGGTGCAGCGGGTAACGGCCCATCGGGAAGACGTCATAGGCAGGAAAGGGAAGGTCATCCAGGTTCTTTATCTTTTCCCTGGGGGGATTTTTGATGATGCCGCCATGCTCATCCTTGTACATCAGGCCCCTGATATCACTGAGATCTTTCCTGCCTTCCACGTGATCGATGAGTTCGCTGAATGTTATTTCACCCTCCCCATAGACTGCAAAATCTGCCGGGGTCTCAGTGAATATTTCTTCCTGTATGGTCGTTACATATGGCCCGCCAAGGCAAACGGGGACAGCGGGATATATTTTTTTTATCTTCCTGAAGAGCCCGATCACCTCAAAATAAACGGGAGAGTATACCGTCATCCCGATCAGGTCAAAATCCGATGCAAAGAATCTTTTTGTTTCTTTTCTGCCTGCCACCCTGGTGTCAAGGACCTTAAAATTGAGATCATCATGCCGCGTACGTGCATAGGAAACCAGGTAACCCATTCCCAGGTGTACCGTTTTGTATCTTCTGTCTTTATTGGGGAAGATCAGGCCAATATTCATATCACGTCATCTTTTTCCCTCACTTCATAGTGCTGTGACCGACCGTCGAACCGCGAAAGTACCTTGCGGGCCTTTTCCGGGACCACCGCATTTTCAAAAGTCGTATAACCGTGCCAGATCCTGCTTACCATATAGTGTTAAGGTTTAAGTTTTAAGTGTTAAGTTGGGGATTTAAATTGTTCAAGAGTTCCAAAATATTTAAATTCCAAATTCCAAATTCCAAATTCCAAACAAATTCAAAAATTCAAATTCCAAAAGTGACTGCCGACCGCTGACCGATGACCGCCGACCGCCGACTGCCAACTGCCAACTGCCGACTTCTATCTACTGTCTTCTGTCTTCTGCATTCTAGATTGTAAATTGTAAACTGTAAACTGTAAATCTTTATGTCTGCTCGTCATGGAATATTTTCATTTGTAAAGATCACCGCTTAGGTATTTCAGGCCTGAATCGCAGATGATTGTGACGATTTTCTTTCCCGGCCCGATTATTTTAGCCTTTTGGATGGCTGCCCATACATTTGCACCGGAGGTGGCTCCTCCGAATATTCCTTCCAGTCTGGCCAGTTTTCTTGCTGTTTCATAGGCATCTTCATCTGATACCTGAATTATTTCATCTGCCAGGTCAAGTCTGCAGATCGACGGTACAAATCCGGCGCCGATCCCTTCCAGTTTGTGTGTTCCCGATACATCGCCTCCTGACAGGGAACGCACGTTCAATGGCTCAATAGCAATGCACCTGATGCCCGGTATTTCCTTTTTGAATATTTCAGCGTTTCCGGAAAAGCTTCCCCCGGTTCCGACACCGGTTATAAATTCATCGATGTCATTACCGAGAACATTAATGATCTCTCTTGCCATGATATGATAGGCATTCCGGTTATCAATATTATTGAACTGGTCGGTCCGGAAGGTATTTGGCTTTTCGCTCAACAATCTCGCCCTGTCGACCAGGGACTGGATCAATTTTGCTGTTATCAGGCCATTTCCGCTGGGAATGATATCAAGATCGGCTCCAAACGCCCTCATCGTCTGAAGTTTCTCTGCCGCAAAAGCATCGGAAGAAACGAAATGTGCATGGTAGCCTTTCATGGCGCATATCATGGCCAGGGAGCTGCCGGTGCTTCCGCCGGTGTATTCGACTACAGTTCCCCCGGGCTTTAGCTGTCCTCTTCGTTCGGCTCCCTCGATCATGGCAAGCGCCATCCGGTCCTTCATGCTGCCTGTGGGGTTTGCGCCCTCAAATTTTACAAAAATATCGGCGCAGCCCGGGCCTGGCAGCCGTTCCAGTTTTATCAGCGGTGTGTTTCCGATTACGATCATTTACCAAATTGAAAGTTGACATTTGACAATTGGCAATTTCCCTTTCTGCCTTTCCCTTCCCAAATATACTGAATAAATGCAATTAAAAACATGGGTTGGATTTATGAGATGGAGTCTCGGCTTTTGAGACTCCATCTCAACCAAAATCATCATTACTTTTGCAGCATTAAATCCCATTAAAACCTGTACCAAAGTCATGATAAAAAAATTACTATTCTTATTGTTATGCTTCATTATTCTGGCTGGCGCCGCGGCACAAGACACTGTTGTTGTTCAAACCCTTACTTACGACTCTATCACTGCACGACGCGGTATATGGCAGTTCCCGGAAGGAGAGAACTTCCGGAAAATCCTTATGTACCATACCCTCAAGTGCGACCCTCAAACCACGCAGGACCAGTATCCGTGCGGCGAATGGGACTACCTTACCTATAACATCGTTTACCGGCACACGGGCCTTTATGATTCCAACCTCTATTATCATCCGAATTTTACCCTGATTGAAGGCAGTTCGCCGGATTCTATCATGCTTTCAAACACGCCGACCTATTATTATCTTAATAACAGGCATTTTACGGTTAGTTATCCGGATACGCTCCTTATGCAACAAGCCGAAATCGGCACGCCGGTCGATACCGGATACAATGTAATTCAGACAGATCATCGGGCGGGACGATCGCAGTTTTTGTGGAAAGCGGAAGAACTTGCCGCTCAGAACTTCACTGCCGGGCCAATCACCGGGTTGAAATTAAAAATGGCAAGTGGTGGAGCACAGGTGAAACATTTTATGATCCGGATGAAAAATGTGGAACTGGACGGGCTTACAGTTGATACACTTATTGCAAACCTTGACACTGTCTTTTACAACAACGCTGAATTTGCTGCAGGCTGGCAGGATTTTAATTTCTATAGGTCATTTGAATGGGACGGGCAGTCGGATATCGTGGTGGATTTCAGCCTCACAAATCCTGAAGGTGACAATGAAACAGGCCTTTTTGCTGAAGATCCCGGGTTTGATTGCGGTATAAGTTCCGGTTACGACGGCTTTGCTATTGATCTCGACGGGACCTCGGATTTTTTGAAGCTTCCCACGGACAAATACTTCAACAGTGACTTTACCTTTGAGATATGGTTCCTGAAACGAAGCAACAATAGCTGGAGCAGGATCTTAGACTTCGGCAACGGGCCTGACAGGCAAAATGTGATCGTTGCCCTGTCCAGGGAATCCAGCGGGAAACTTTCATTCCATGTTAATAAAGACGGGCTGGGCCGGTCGTTTGAAATGACAGATCCCACCCCGTTAAATGAATGGACGCATCTCACACTAAGGCTCACCGGGAATATCGGCTGGGCTTATATCAACGGCAGCCTGAAAAAATACGGCTTGTTGCAACAACCGCCGGATATTTCCAGGTCTGTCGATTATATCGGCCGGAGCAACTGGAGCGGCGATAAGATGGCCGATGTGCTGCTGGATGAATTCCGGCTTTATAAGACAGCTATTGATCCGGCCGTAATAAAGGCACATTACAGGAAAGAAATTGCCGATCCCGGGTCTGACACGAACCTGATTGTCTATTATAATTTCAATGAAGGCCAGGGAGAGGTCGCGCACGATCTATCCGCAGGGGGCCATGATGCTGCAGGGTTTGGACTGCCGAACTGGTACCCGGTCCGGGGAGCCGAGATTTTCCTTGGTTTCGGGCAATACAACCTGCGGCCGGTGATCATCTTCGAGCGCCTGGGATCGGGTAATGTCCAGGTGGTTGCAGAACAGGTCCGCGATTCGGTAATGAATACCCGTACACAAATTGTCCTTTTCGAAAATGCGGATGATCCTGTTTTACCGACCGATACGATTTCAAAATACAGGGCAGGGTATCAGTATGTATTTGAAAACTGGCAGAAGGTAGATTCGGTATGGTATAATCCTGATGAAACACTTGTGAAAGAGCAGATCCCTTATTACGGGGAACCTTTTGAGATTGTCGAGCCATATGAGATAGGCAGATATATTACGCCTTACGGTATAAACCTCAGCCTTGGCCCGCTGGGATTCACCTGGATTTACGATGTGACGGATTATGCGCCGCTTCTGCAGGGAATGGTCGATCTTAGTGCCGGCAACCAGCAGGAGCTCATCGACCTGAAGTTTGTCTTCATCAAAGGCACCCCTCCGCGTGATGTGAAAGAGATAGACCGGATCTGGGGCGGTCTGGCATCTTATTATTACAAAGACCTTGACGATGATGTTCAACTTAGCGCCAAAACATTGCCGCTTCTTCCGGATGCCGTGCAATTCAAAGTTAAATCACGCATTACGGGTCATGGACAGCAAAGCAATAACGGCGAGTATCCTTACTGCTGCGAATGGCAGGATAACGTGCATTACCTGCTGGTAAACAGCCAGCAGACTGCAGCCTGGCATATTTTCCAGTACCATGACTGCGCGCTGAACCCCGTATTCCCGCAGGGCGGCACCTGGCCGGGCGCACGTGAGGGATGGTGCCCGGGCGACCTGGTCAAAGACCATGATTACGAGATCACGGATTATATCACAGGCAGCCAGGTGACGCTGGATTATGACATAACGCCTGTGCCGCCGGACAACCAGGGTATGGGCCGGGGCAATTATGTGATGAATATGGATCTTATCCAGTACGGCCCGAATCATTTCGATTTTGATGCAGAGATATACGACGTTATTTCCCCGAATGAATCTGGATACTATTCACGGTTGAATCCAATCTGCTACGGGCCTTCTGTCATTCTCAGGAATAATGGCTCATCAACCCTGCAATCCCTGAAGTTCAGTTACGGTATTTCCGGGGGACAAATGCAAACTTACGATTGGAGTGGCTTAATCCGACCTCACGAAAATGACACAGTCAATTTACCTGTGCCCGGAGATGCTTTCTGGATAGGCGATGAAAATCATATTTTCACGGTAACCATCAGCTCGCCTAACGGCGTGGTCGACCAGTACCCTGATAATGATTTATTTTCGACGCATTTTCTCATGCCTGACCTCATCAATGTACCCTTTGTAACAACTCTCAAAACAAATAATATGGCCTACCGTTACAGCATGGAATTGAGGGATATCGCGGGAAATATTTTACTGAAGAGGGATAGTCTTGAAAACGATACTTATTACCGGGATACGCTTGACCTGCCATATGGCTGCTATACCGTTGAGGTGACCGATTCAGAAGATATGGGGCTGACATACTGGGCTTACCCCGAACAGGGATCCGGCTATTTCAGGCTGTCGAATATGGATGGCAATATTTTAAAGAGCTTCAACTCCGATTTTGGCCGAAAAATATTTTATACCTTTCATGTCGGTGAAGGATTTTACATCCAGGAACCCGGGTATGATAAGCTTATCAGCGTCTTTCCAAATCCTACAGATGGTTTGGTTAATGTGAATATAAAGGACCTGCAGGGAAAAGTCCGGGTAAAAATCTATGACACGGAGGGAAATATTCTCAGGCAATCTGAGGCAAAAGACGGATCAGGAGGGAACCTGGTATTTGATCTTTCCGGTTATCCTTCAGGATTATATATGTTAGAGGTTATAAGTCCTGAGCTCACTTTGCATAAAAAAATTATCAGGAGATAGAAGGGTTGGACCCCCCCCGGTTGGAAACCCTGTTAATAAAAAGCTTGAATGGACTCAAATTAGAAAGGATTAAACTGGAACAATAAAATCCAGGAAACGAAATTTCAATCATAAAAAAATACAGGGAAAAATTTTAACAGATTAATCGATAACTTTGAGGGGACTACACATATGAAGTTAAATCATATTCGTGCAAATTATTTTGAAGTCATACAGTATAAGATGGAATTGAAATTAATAATCAGATCGGTGAATGTTGCATTTTTGATTTTATTCTCATTTCAATTACAGGCTCAGAATAAAATAAGCTATGAAGATAACAGATCTGATGCGACATTACGTAAATTATTTTTTATTGACACTTTGCAAAACAAGGTTTTATATTCATTCTCTCCATCAGAAAAATGCCCCTATTGGAATTTACCTTACCCCGAAATTAATAATGCAATTCCAAATTGCAAGAGTACTAAAAGGTTTGATCTTAAAGATATAAATTCAATTAGTAGAATTGATATCCCGGGACTTATTGCATTGAATGGAGGAAATCTTATACTTAATCCTGGTTGGGCAACTACAGGTCATCTATGTTATCTTACAACAAATCATCAATGGGTCTTTATTTATTCATCCATTTACATTTATAACTATGATGAAGAATGGTCAGGCTACGCAATGGAAATCCAAATATTTACGTCAACAGGCACACTATACCGGACTATCACATCGACTGATGGTGAAATTAGTGACGTAAGACTTACTGATAACTGTTTATATCTCGTTTATGGAAACTTAAATGTTGATTCTTACATTCTGGGATCAAGAAATTATAGTACCCGAATTGTTGACTTAAACTCAATGGAAACAAAATTTGAATTTAAAGATAAGACTCTTAACCAAATGACTCTGTATAATAGAGTATTTGACAATTATATTTTTATCATGTCAGAGAATGAAGACGATTACAAAGACACGAATTCAAAGGGCGATGGTCACATTATTTGTTTGGATATGCTAAAAGGAGTAGAATACACTGGACAAGTTGAGCACGGACTAATCTACAATATGAAGAGTATCACCAAAGAAGGTATAATTTTTGGGATAAAGAATAACCAAGACAGTAATATAGTTTTAAAACATTTTAGCAATTTTCAAAAGGATAAAATAGAATGAAAAAGCTGATATCTTTATTGCTAAGTTTTTGTGTTTCTTTAGTTGCTTGGAGAATCCGCTCAATTTGACCACCAGATTCCGCAATCTGTTGACCATATCCTTCTATTGGTTCTCAGGTGATTTTGTGTTAACTTAAACGGAAACCCCGTTAATTTTTGCCTTCGATGTGAAGGGAATGCAAAAAACGGTGAGCAATCGGGGCAAAAAAGATAGCGAATGTGGTCAAAAAAACAATTCCGCTGAACAATGCATAAAATGACGAAAAAAGCATGGCTGCTTTATCTGTTAATGTTGCTGCCGGCCCCATTCCTGCCAATATCATCGATGCATTATAGAAAGCATTGACCCAACCCAGGCCGGCAATGAAATGATAACCCAGTGTGCCGATCAGCAATGAAAAAGTCGTCAGAATCATTGAATATGCAAAATACTTTAATACCCTTTTTAAAAATAAAGGGAAAGGCAGCAAAGGTTTTGATTTATGTTCAAACATAGTCTTCTTTTTCGTAATGAATTATGGAATGCGCCGGTTTATGATCAAAACCCAACATAATATATTCAGGTATTAAAATGTTTGATATTTTTGCGCGTTATATTAAATCATTGCACATTTTATTCACAATAAAAGTAAAGAAAAAATGATCAAAAAAATCAGTTTGCTCTTCGCATTATTTGCTTTATTAACTACTTCCTGCCTGGAAAGATCGGGTTCAAAGAGTGCGGCAGGTGGGTCCGACAACCTGAAGGCAGTTGTGAAGGAAGTCGTACAAACATCATCCTATACTTACCTGAGGGTCGATAAAAGCAAACAGGAGCAATGGATCGCCATTCCGAAGCAGGATATTAAAGAAGGCGCGGTCATTTATTATGAAGACGGGCTTGAGATGAACAATTTTGAAAGTCCGGAGCTTCACCGTGTTTTCGAAACAGTTTATTTCGTGTCGGAAATAAGTGATCAACCGATAAAGAAGTCGGTTGCGGGAGGGATGCAGGGCACAACGCCGCAAAAACCCATGATCAGCAAACAGAATATTAAAATTGATCAGCCCGAAGGCGGAATATCTATTGGTGAACTGTTTGCAAAACGCGAAGCCTATTCCGGAAAGATCGTCAAAGTCAGGGGACAGGTGACCAAGGTCAACGCACAAATCATGGGACGGAACTGGGTGCACCTTCAGGATGGAACTTCCAGCGGCGAAAATTTTGATCTGACCGTGACTACCGATCATGTTCCCCAGGTAGGAGATGTAGTTACTTATTCAGGGGTTTTAAGTCTTGATAAAGATTTCGGGGCGGGGTATTTCTATCCGCTGATCATCGAGGAAGCTGTGGCTTTGAAATGAACCTGTCCGTAAAAGGTATTTTCTTCACGCGCTTTTAATTCAGCGAAAATATCTTTAACTTTGGTACTGCTTACAGCACTTAATTAACATGCTCCTTAAAAGCAGATACCTCAGGTTTATTCCGCTCCTTGCCCTTTCAATCTTGTTAATGAGCTGGGGGCCCGGGGGGCATGAAAAGATCAACAACAAAGCAACCCTGTCGTTCCCGCCTGAAATGGAACAATTCACAGCCTGGGCTGCCACCCTTGCCGGACACGCATCCGACGCCGATGACCGTAAGGCAATTGATCCCGATGAGGCGCCCCGCCATTATATAGATATCGACAATTACCAGGAGTTTATTTCAAATGGCAGGATTCCCCAGGCATATGACTCTGTGGTCGCTTTATATGGCGAAGAATTTGTGATCGGGCAGGGGATCCTTCCATGGGCGACTGTGAAGGCCTATGATTCGCTGGTGAACAGTTTCCTCCGTCATGATTGGGCTAAAGCAGTCCTTTTTGCTTCCGATCTTGGGCATTACATTGCCGATGGCCACATGCCCCTTCACATAACAAGAAATTATAACGGGCAGTATAGCGGAAATACCGGGATACATAACCGCTACGAATTGACAATGATCAGTGCTTTTTATGACGGGATAGATTATTCAGGGGATAGCGTTTCCTTCGTGCCGGATGTGAGATCGTATATTTTCAATTACCTCTATACAAATTATGTCTACGCCGACTCTGTGCTGGCAGCCGACGATTATGCAAAAAGCGTCGACGGGAATACATCATCGGATGCTTACAAAGAAGCATTATGGGAGAAGAGCCGCAGTTTTACGGTCCCGCTCTTCAGCAGTTCATCACGTGCCCTGGCCGAACTGATCTATACGGCCTGGGTAGAAGCCGGGAGACCGCCTTTCAACAGCGTGCCAGGTGTTTTTGACCCGCAGGGGCATCAAAATATCATGCTTTTGGAATGTTCGCCAAATCCTTTTAATGAATTTGCAAGCATTAAATTTTCACTATTCGAATCTTCGGTTGTGAAACTTAAGGTTGTCAATGTTTATGGGATTATTATCGAAACCCTTGTTGACGGCAGCCTTCCGCAGGGTATACACGAATTCAGGTGGGACACCCTGAATCTTCAGCCGGGCATCTACTTTTTATCTATTGAAGCAGGAATATACCAGGGACTTGCGAAAATTGTCAAAATCAGAATGCATTAATTATCAGGGGCTCTGATGGCTCTTATAACCTGAATAACACTGCAACTATAATCCTGCTTTCGGATTTCACCAGGTCGGGCCGCCACTCCGGATCAAGCACCGATGTGGAGTATCCTGTTTGTGAAGTAACGCCTCCTTTACCCGCGAAATAAGGGACACTGGAATTTCTGTAAACGAATTCGATTCTGAAAGTGATGCTCTGGTTTGGCATGAAATCTAAGTTTGTAGAGCAATCCCAGGCATTAAACTTATCTCCCGGATTAGCGCTGAATGGAAATAAGCCTTCTGTTTTTGTCGGGTCATTGGGATCAGGCAGCGGGCTGGCCTGGCCTGTAGGATAAAGTACTAAATATCTCCCCGGATTTGTCATGAGCCCTCCTCCAAAAGTCCAGGCAATTTTATCTTTATAGAACCAGATCCTGTTATAAAACATTCCACTGGCAAAATATTGTGCAGGTCCCTTTGCAGAATCACCGTCATTAAATCCGTTCACTCCGCCACCTTTTTCAAAGCCAAAATCGACGGTCAACGAAAAGGCCATTTTGGAAATCCCGGCTGATCCCGGTTTATCAAAATAGCGGTACAGGAAACTATTATCAGAGTGGAACCTTTTTCTTTTCGGATTGTCGGCCGCATCTGTGCCGAAATAATCATTGGTTAGCAGCTTTAAATTGCTGTTTGGAATCCAGGTGATGTTACCTCCAAGGCCCGGCATGGTGTTAAATTTCCCATAGCTCTGCCAGCCATTGATCATCCATAGTTCTATTTTCAAGCTTTTCGATGGATAGATCTGGATCCGTAAGCCGTTAAAAAACCAGGGTGTATTGTCAGAGGTAAAAGATGCCTGGTATTCCCAGTTTTCAGCCTGATAGAAGGAGTTCAAACCGATATAGGACATAAATAACCCCGCATCAATATTTATTCCGTATAATCTGTTAATATGATATCCGGCATAAGCTTCGCTCAGGTAACGATAGACATTTGCAAGCTGATACTGGCCGCGGTAAGGGCTGTAATCATTCCGTGGAACGACAGTTGAACGGGTTCCGAATTGGGTCATCACCCTGGCCCTGGCTCCTTTATAATAAAAGTCACCACCAAAATGCAAGGCCGAAAGTGTCACTTCATTATCTCTTGCCAGTGCCGTAGAACCGACCACGGTATTATCGTTTGGGTCGTTGAAAGAATAAGTGTAATTCACATCGATCATCAAACTCGGCGTAAAATATTTCATGTTTTTGAAAATATTTGTCTCCCTGCGGTCGCTTCCATTAGCCCAGGTCATATCAATGTTTTCCAAAGGTTCGCCTTTTTGCTTGTTAATCGATGTAATATCATTATCTGATACGTCTTCAGATGTGGTTTTGTAGTTCCTCAGACTGTCCAGGACTTCCATTTTAATTTGCCTGATTATTTCTTCTTTTTCCTGTGGCGTAAGGGTTTGTGCCGATAATGCCATACCGGCGAATATTCCAGCCATAATAAGTACTTTTTTCATTTTTTCTCAGAGATTTAAGTCAGTAAATATGAGAGGAATATCATTATTAATATGTAAAAAATCAGATAGGGACTGTAAATTAAATATAAAGAGATTTTTAGAAAATATCGAAAATATTTAACCGGTATTTAGCGGTACTTGCGTGAAGGAATTTGAGGAAATACTTTGCGCGACAACTTAAAATTCTAAATTTGCATGAACTCTTTAAAAATCATCTGAATGAAAACACAGATTAACTCTTTAATAAGCATTATCCTGATTTTCATGTTTTCCCTGACTTCAAATGCCCAGAATATTAAGCCCCATTATGATGTTTTTACTTTTAGTCAGCAGCTCACCCTGCCTGGCACATCCACTCAGATCTATGATGCAATCACGGGCGACATAAGTGGCTGGTGGGACCATTCTTTTTCCGAAAAACCATATAAACTTTACATTGATGCTATCCCCGGCGGCGGCTTTTATGAGATTTTCAATGCGGGTGGGGACGGTGCCAGGCATGCCACGGTTATATATTCCGACCGGGGTAAAATGCTCAGGTTTGACGGCCCGCTCGGCCTGTCAGGGAGGGCAGTCCAAATGGTCACGACATATGAGTTTATTGAGAAGGGGCCTGATTCCACGACTTTAAAACTTTCCGTCCATTGTGCCGGAGAAATTGAGGATGGGCTGGCTGCAAAGGTTGATTCAGTATGGCATCATTTCCTTTTTGAACGATTCAAGCCTTATATTGAGAGCGGTCAGTATAAAAAATAAATTTTTTTACTTTTTCGCCGCTTCATATCTCTTTCCGATTACGTCCCAGTTGATAATGTTCCATATCGCATTGAGATAATCTCCTCTTTTATTCTGGTATTTCAGGTAATAGGCATGCTCCCAGACATCGATACCTAAGATTGGTTTACCCTTAGCTTCGGCAATATCCATCATAGGGTTGTCCTGGTTAGGTGACGAGCAGATGGCCAGTTTTCCGTTAGGGGCAACATAAAGCCAGGCCCAGCCGGAGCCGTAACGGTCAAGCGCAGCGTCGTTCATTTTCGATTTCATCAGTTCAAAATTCCCAAATGTACTGCTAATGGCGGTAGCGAGATCACCCGACGGTTGTCCGCCTCCTTTCGGGGAAAGAGCCGCAAAATACTGTTCATGGGCATAAACGCTGCCGGCATTATTCCTGATTTTCATATCGAATTTTTTCGTATTGGCCAGGATCTCTTCCACCGACATTTTTTCAGCCTCAGTTCCTTTGACTGCCGCGTTTAAAATGGTCACCGCTGCCCCATAGTGCTTGTCATGATGAAGTTGCACCGTCTGGGCATCTATGCTGGGCTCCAGTGCGTTATATTCATATGGCAGGGGTGCAAGCTGAAACGGGCCTGTGGCCGTTGTGCCTTGCTGTGCTCTGACGACTGTCGAAGCAGCTGTCATTATGAATATCATAAAAAGAAAAGTAGATGTTTTTTTCATGGGATTAATTTTTTATGGTTAGATAATTATTATAACATTTCGGGAAATAAAATGTTCAAAAGAACGAATAAAACCGCAAAGACGCGCTGAGGGCCATGCAATGGAGCCCAAAGGAGATTATTGTCAGGAGCCTAAAAATTCATGGTAAAGATGCAATTTGCTCGCAGGGATGAAAAGGATATCATCTTCCTCTTTTTCTTTAATTTTAGTCGATGGAAGCAACTTTCCGCTTTCCAGCACGAATCCCTCAAATCCCAGGCCGGACAGGTATTTCTGTAGCAACTCCCTTTTTTCCCTTCTGGTTTCAATAAGCATCAATGGTTCATGCTTTATCAGCAGGACTTCTAACTCCGGTATAATGTTCGTTTCATATCCTTCAACATCACATTTAATAAAATCAATCTTTGATAATCCTCCAAAGAGTTCGCTGCCTTTTCGCATGACCGCATTGAATTTATCAATATTGTTATCCGTGATCGGCATCGATCCGTCGAGGACAAAATTTGAACCCGATGCTATAAATCCTTTCGATTTCCTGGTAGTGTTTACTATTTCAATATCCTGATTAGATTCCCCCAATGCGTAGGGAATTATCTTGACGTTTTTGTATTTCCTGGTATTTTTAATCAGGACTTTTCTAACAGATTCAACCGGCTCGACTGCATATACAACCCCCTGAGGTTTGACCCATTTTGAGAAGTATACCGTAAAGTAGCCAAGGTTCGCCCCTATATCAATCACTGTATCTTTTTCCTTTATCAAAGATTTGAGGAAATAATGGTATTTATACAGGGGTTTCTTTTTTAAAAACCCGAGATTATAGGATAAAAAATATAATTTACTCAGGACATATAAATAGTTTTCAAATGAAAGTGTTTTGAATAAAAACAATTTCAAAAATTCCCCGTTTCGTTTCATCAAATGATGTTTAAGGCAGGCTTCAAAATTAGCATAAGTTTACTTACCAAATGCAAAATTCTTGGCGGCCTCCGATGAAGGCATGGAGGCATAGGGGCGGAAGTCCGGAAGCTGGGAATATTATAAATGGTCTATTCACTTTTAAGGCTTTCAGCCGGATTGGCAGAAGCTACACGATAAGTTATCGAACTGACAGAAATTACGGCTAACATCAGGGCGATTACCCCCGACAAAAGAAAAATCCAGTAGCTGAGCGAAACCCGGTAAGCAAAATTCTCAAGCCATCGGTTCATCATCCACCAGGCAAGCGGACAGGCCAGGACGAATGACACTATCACCCACCTGATGAATTTCCAGGTGAAAAGGCCTATAATTTTTTCTATGCCGGCACCGAAAACTTTGCGAATGGCAATCTCACGGCTTCTGCGCTGGGCCATAAATGAGGCCAGCCCGAGGAGACCCATTATTGCTACGACAATGCTGAGAAATGCAAGAAGGGTAAATACCTGCCTGGTTTGCCGTTCATTCCGGTACAATTTATTATAATCATTTTCCATGTAGCTATAATTTATCGGGATGCCCGGCATGAATTTCTCCCAGACCTTTTCTGCAACACCGGCGATTTCCCTGGCTTTTCCAGGCATAAACTTAATACTCATATAGCTGCCAATGTCTTTATATATTCCGTTGTGGAACAGCAATCCCATCGGCCTGATCTCCGAGTGGATCGATTCATAATTAAAATCTTTGACCACTCCGATCAGGTGAAAGTTATTACGCGGCTCACTCCAGTCATTCAATCTTCTGCCGATCGGATTATTTAATCCCAGGACCTTCACTGCCGTCTCGTTCAGAATGATGCCGGAAGAATCGGTTAAGTAATCGGGAGAAAAGAATCTTCCTTCAACCATCCCCAAGCCCATGATCTTCTCAAAACCTGGTTCGCATGAGATCAGGTTCAGTGAAAAGCTATTGTCTGCACCTTCAGCACCAAATCCAATGTTTATAAATCCAAACCCCGGCAGGGAGCTGGAAGCCGCCACTTCGATCACGCCGGCCATCTGCTTTATTTCATTTTTAAAAGCATTGCTTACGGATGAAAAAGAAGGAGGGGTGCGGATGATAAGGATATCTTCTTTATTGAAACCTGAGTCTTTGTTCTGGATAAAATTCAGTTGCCTGTTTATGACCAATGTTCCGATAATGAGAAATATTGATGCCGTAAACTGGACAATGACCAGGATATTCCTTAATCCAAGGCCTTTGGTCTCTGAAACAGCCTGTGCTTTCAGTACTTTTATCGGGCTGTACGACGAAAGGAAGATCGCAGGATAACTACCTGCAGCAATTCCTGTGATGAGACCAAACAGCATAAGTGCGGGGATGACCAGCGGATTGGACAACAGGCTGAATGATAATTCCCTGCCAAGCCAGTTGCTGTAATAAGGAAGCGTAAGCTTTACAATTATAACAGCGAAGATTAGCGAGATAAAAGTCAAAATGACCGACTCCAGGAGAAATTGACCTACCAGGTTAAAGCGGGTCCATCCAAGGGCTTTTTTTATCCCGACCTCCCTGGCCCTCAGGATCGACTTGGCGGTCGAGAGGTTCATGAAGTTTATGCAGGCTATGGTAAGCACGAAAAATGCAATGACCAGGAAGATATAAACATATTTGATATTGCCGTTGGATTCGAATTCCCCGTTAAGATCAGATCTTAAGTGAATAGAAGTCAATGGCTGAAGAATGAATTCCCAGTAATTGCCTTTAGCCACTTGTTCTTTGTACTCCTGTTCCCCAAACGTCTCTTTTACATAATTTTTTAGTTTGGATTCAAGTTCTTTCGGGGATGTTCCCGTTTTAAGCAGAAAATAAGTGACAAAATTATTAGCTGTCCATCCATTACTGTTGATTAATTTGGGAAAGGTAACCAGGGAAGCCAGTAAATTGAAGTGGAAATGGGAATTATCCGGGATATCCTTGATAACACCGGTTACCTCAAACTTATATTTGCCAAAATAAGGAAGGTCCAGTTCAATAATTTCCCCTAACGGGTTGTCTTTTCCAAAATACTTCCTGGCCCCGCTTTCACTGATTACAATTGTATTCGGACGATTGAGGGCGGTTTCTGGATTTCCCTGTATGAAAGGCAATGTAAAGACATCAAAAATGGAGGAGTCCGAAAACATGACCATTTTTTCGTAAAAACTTTTATCACCTCTGCGTGCATACGTATCTTCCAGGCTTATAAGTTTCACGCCTGCTTCGATTTCCGGGTACTTTTCACGCATTTCCCAGAACATCCTGGCTGAAGAATAGGTCTGATTGATGCGGGTATCACCAATCATGGCACGGATGCTTAAACGATAAATCCGGTCGGCTTTTTCATTATACCGGTCAAAGCTGAGTTCACTGAAAACGAACAGGAGCATCAGAATGAAACTGGCAATGCCAAGGGTAAAGCCAAAGATATTTATTAATGAAAAGCCTTTGTTTTTCCTGATATTGGTAATGACAGTCCTGAACGCAATTTTGAACATCCTACTTCATGTTTTTAATAAACCCCATCAGAAATTCGACGCTGGGCCTGTCTTCCGTCATCTGTCCGATATATTTGAACCTCAGGATCCCGTTTTTATCCACTATAAATACAGACGCAATATTTTGTTCAGATGTTACACCGTCCCAAAAATTAGTAAAGATTTTCAGCTGCCGCGAAAGGGTCCTGTCTTCATCGATCAAAACCGGGATCAGTTTATGCGGGTCTTCTTTTTTTACGTCGAAAACGATAGGGAAATTTAACAACTGCCAGGCCATCAGCTATATCGAGGATGGTGGCCCTTCATACCTGATGTATACATGACGTTCAGGATTTTCCACTGACCATCGATCTTTGCTTCCTGGATTTATTCAATATGAGCATCGTAAAAATGCTGAAGAGCAGGAATGTCTTTGTAATTTGTTACGGAATGATTTTAGCATATCTGACCTCATTCCATAACTTTTCCTGTTTAAAAATGGATTTTTTAAAGACACCCTCCCTGACAAATCCGCATTTCTCAAGGACTCTCTGGGAAGCCGCATTATGTTCATAAACCCCTGTATGGATCCTTACAATATCAAGATTGTTAAAGCCGTAGTTGGTGATTAAATTGACTGCCGTTGTGGCAATGCCTTTATTCCAGTACGCCTCGCCTATAAAATACCCTATTTCGGCCGATTTCCGGTAAACGTCCTTTCCTTTCGACAGGCTTATATTGCCGACATATTCTCCTTTATATTCGATTGCAAAGATAGTCGCCGGGTCCTGGGCCATAAATTTCCGGATGAATTCTTCTGCATGCTTCTCGGTGAAAGGATGCGGGAAACCATCGCGCAAATTGCGGCTGATATTTTCATTATTGGCTAATTCTGCCAGTCTCTGGCTGTCTGACATTTTAAATTCCCGGAGTTTAACTTCTCTTGATATAAGTTCCATTTTCATCTTTTTATAATTCCATATCTGCTACGCAGAATTTGAAGCAGATTATTTAATTTTCTGTTATTAAAAATTTAGGGGTTTTCCTGGCTTTTGTGCCCTGTTCAAATGCATACGCAATTTCCAGGAGGAGCGGTTCGCTCCAGGCTTTTCCGAAGAAAGATACCCCGACCGGCAGGTCATCAATGAAGCCCATCGGTACCGTGATGTCTGGATAGCCCGAGATAGCGGCTAATGAAGAACTTCCTCCCATAAAATGATCGCCGTCGACAAGGTCGGTTTTCCAGGCAGGAGAGCCTGTCGGCGCCATTATAGCATCAAGTTTGTTATCATTCATGAGCTTATCTATACCTTCTTCCCTCGTGCCTTTCAACATAACGGCAAGTGCCTTCCGGTAATCAGGCGATTCCAGGTCGCCTTTCTCCTGTGCCGTTTCGAGAAGTTTCTGGTCAAAATATTTCAGCTCGACTGAATCTGATTTGTTGAATTCAATTAATTGGCGGAGGGATTTGACTGGTGCGTCAGGTCCGAGGCTCCGGAAATACTTGTTGAGTCCGTCTTTAAATTCATAAAACAAGACTTCCAGGGAGGCATTTTCAACCGTGGAAGGCAATTTAAAATCCAGTGCGATGACCTCTGCTCCCTGGCTTCTCATAAAGGAGACGGTCTGAGCCATGAGCGTATCCACTTTATAATGAAATCCCATTGATGATTTTAAAAGACCGATGCGTTTTCCTTTGAGCCCGTCTTTTTTCAAAAACTGGGTATAATCTGCGAAGTACTTTCCTTCTGAATTAAGCGTTTTACTGTCGGCCGGATCGGTCCCTGTCAGGGCGCCCAGGCAGGCGGCAACATCTTCAACGGTTCTGCACATCGGTCCGGGCGTATCCTGGGTGAATGATATGGGAATGATGCCTGAACGGCTGATCAGCCCGACAGTCGGCTTAAGCCCTACGATACCGTTGTTGTTGGATGGACAGACAATGGAGCCGTCGGTTTCGGTTCCGATGGCGAATGCGCACAGGTCGGCCGATACGGCCACCCCGGAGCCCGAACTGGAACCGCACGGATTCCTGTCGAGCACATAAGGATTCCTGGTCTGGCCCCCGATTCCGCTCCAGCCGCTTGAAGAGAAACTGGCCCGGAAGTTGGCCCATTCGCTCAGGTTGGATTTAGCAATAATGACAGCCCCGGCCTCCCTCAGCTTTTTAACCACCCAGCTGTCGTTTTGCGGGAAGGAATTTCTTAAAAAAGTAGCCCCGCCGGTATTAGCCATCTTGTCACGGGTATCGATATTGTCTTTGATAATAACGGGGATTCCGTGCAAGGGCCCGCGTGATTTTCCGGCGGCAAGTTCTTTGTCCAGTTCCGCAGCAATCTGCAGGGCATCGGGATTGACGATAATGATGGAATTGAGCTTCGGACCGTTTTTATCCAGCGAATCTATCCTGTGCAGGTAAAACTGAACGACGTCCGTGATCGTAAATTTACCATCCTTATATCCCTGGCTGATCTGTGCAACGGTCATTTCCAACAGGTCAGGCAACGCTTTTTTCACAGCTTTCGGCTGATTTGCGGGAGGCTGGCAGGAAATCGCCACCAGTATCAGAATAGCGGTTGCGGACAATAATTTTACCCGATTGACAAGCTTTTTCATCATTAATCTTCTTTAATGCTAAAATTATCAATAATTAATTAAGTATTTTTGAATGAGATGAATTATTGTCTACCCGCAAATTACGAATAAAATATGAAAACATATCCACGTTGGTCCGGTATATTGCTGATCATCGGCTTTATAGCCATGATCATCGGAATGATAGATCCGCTTGAGGGCTCGGTGGTCATACTGGCCGGCAGTCTCATTGTCGCAATTGCGGCTTTTTTAGGCAGGAGCAAACGCAGCAGGATCCTTTATACGGCTTTTGGATTGGTGGTCATCGGTGTCGGCCTGTTGTTCTGGATATCATCGTTGGGAGGCGTAGGTAAAGAAACAGGCCGCTCGTACTGGTGGCTGCTGATCGTCCTTCCTTACCCGGCCGGGTGGATCACAGGTGTCGTGGGCAGCATTAAAATGATGAGGGACAGGAGAAAGGATAATTAGTATCTTTGTTTATTTAATCTCAATCCCATGTCACGAGCATTATTCATCGCGTTGATCCTTTGGTGCTTCAATGATGCTGTTGCCCAGCACCAGAACATCCTGATCACGACTACTGCCACTCCCAATGAGCCGTCGCTCATCATCAACCCAAGAAATACCAACCAGCTATATGGCGGAGCGAATATTGCCACTTACTTTTACTCTGGTGATGCAGGCTATACCTGGGAAGAAGGGCAACTGGTATCCCCCCAGTACGGTGTTTGGGGCGACCCCGTCCTGCTTTGCGACACGGCAGGGGCATTCTACTTTTTTCATTTGTCCAGCCCTCCGCAGGGGCAGGGCAACTGGATCGACCGCATTGTTTGCCAGAAAGCCGATACCTTCGGGGCGGTGTGGAATGACGGCACTTACATGGGCCTGAACGGAATTAAGGCACAAGATAAGCACTGGGCTGCAGTCGACTGGAAGAACAACAATATCTATGTTACGTGGACGGAGTTCGATCAATATGGCAATCCCGATACCGATTTTAAAAGCAACATCATGTTTTCGCACTCTTTTGACGGAGGGATGAGCTGGAGCCAGGCACTTCGGATCAATAAAATTTCCGGCGACTGCATCGACAGCGATAATACTACCGAAGGAGCTGTTCCTGCCGTCGGGCCGGCAGGACAAATATTCGTTGCGTGGGCAGGCCCTGCCGGCCTTGTTTTCGACCGTTCCCTCGACAAGGGAGATACATGGCTGGATGACGATATCTTCGTCTCCGATATACCTGGAGGATGGGATTACGGCATACCCGGCATATACCGGGCCAACGGATTGCCGGTAACAACCTGCGACACCAGCGGAGGCCCTTATAACGGGACCATTTACATTAACTGGAGCGACCAGCGCAACGGGCTTGACGATACCGATATCTGGCTTGTCAAGTCCACGGACGGCGGAAATACCTGGAGCCAGCCTGTCCGCGTCAATGACGATCCCCCGGGAAAACAGCAGTTCTTCACATGGATGGTTATCGACCAGTCTAACGGCTACCTGTATTTTGTTTTCTATGACCGCCGTAATTATGATGACAACAATACTGATGTTTATATGGCCCGTTCTACTGATGGTGGCGAGACTTTCACGAATTTCCTCGTCAGTGAGGAGCCTTTCGTGCCCAACCCGACGGTCTTTTTTGGAGATTATACGAATGTAACGGCGCATAAGGACGTGATCCGCCCGGTATGGGCACGCTGCCAGAACAGCCAGATGAGCATCTGGACGGCAATTATAGATCCGACCGTTGTCGGAGTTGAGGAAGAAGTGAAGGCTGCTGCGCCTGTCAGCCTGGAGCAAAGCTATCCTAATCCGTTTGCCGAGTCCACCTGGATTTCTTTTAAGCTGCATAAGGCCGCCTCTGTATACCTTGGGGTTTATGACCAGTTGGGACGCGTGGTGGACGTTCTGGTTGACAATTCCCAACTTCAGCCCGGAAAATACACATACCAGTTTAATGCGTCAGGAAAGGGCCTTGCACCCGGCATATATTATTTCCAGCTGTTAAGCGACAATACTGTTTTGTGGCAAAAGATCCTGCTGGACAGGTAACCTGATTCTCATTAAAATCCTGCAGGAAACAATTCAGATTTACTTTGTTTCTTCATCATTATTCGTAATTTTGCGTCGCCTTAAAAATCAAAAAAATGGACCCGACTTTACGCGAGATCATTGAAAAATTCAGGGATTATCTCTTTGACAAGAATGGCAAGGCAATCATTAGTCTCAGGGAAATATCAAGGAGAATTGGTATTCCGAGGAAGATTATATTGAAATATGTCTCGGGTGAAGCGGAACTGGTCGAAAAAGTACTGGATTTTGAAAGGCAGCGGTTCGAGGAGATCTTTAAAATACATGATTTCGAAGGCGTCAATGCCATTGATATACTTCTTATTGTGAGTAAGGAAATGGCTGAGAAGTTCATTGACATTTCTCCTTCGGTAACCTTTGTCCTGAAAAATCATTTTCCTGACATTTACCAGCGGCATTTCAACATGCGCCGGGATTTTATCTATGAAAAGATACAGATCAACCTGTCAAAGGGAATAAGCCAGGGAATGTACCGTGACGATCTCAGCATCGAGCTGATAGCGCGCCTTTATCTGAGCAGACTAATCGACCTCCATAACCCTGATTTCTTCCCGGCGGAAAAATTTTCATTCGAGACCATCTTTAATACCATGTTTGAAAACTTTATCCGCAGCATAGCCAAACCTGAAGGACTCGCATATTACGAAAAGGAGAAAAAAAACTTTAAGTTCGGGAAATAAGGCAGCGGTTCAACTTAAATAGACTTTTAAATCAGATTGGTAATGGGATTAAGATCTATTAAAGCAATATTAATCATTATAACGGCTGTATTTATTCCGGCCGGCTTTTTTGCACAGGGACTGTCTTTCAATCTGAAGGAGGCACAGGATTACGCAGTGGCGAACAGTTACAATGTCAAGAACGCCCAGTTCGACGTCGGGATGGCACAAAAGAAGATCAAGGAGAATTTAGCCTACGGCTTTCCCCAGATCAGTGGCAGCATCGATTATTCTTATTATATCGCATTACCTACTTCACTTATCCCCGGGGAATTTTTCGGCCAGGCTCCCGGCACATTTGTTGAGCTAAAATTCGGCACCAAAAATAATTTTACAGCCGGGGCTACTCTGAACCAGCTTCTTTTCGACGGAAGATATTTTATCGGCCTTCAATATGCAAAATTATACGAGCAGATATCCCTGCAAGGAGTTGAAAAATCAGTACAGGATATCAAGCAAACGGTTACACAGACATACTACAGCATCCTGGTAGGGGAGGAAGCGATCAGAATCCTTGATTCGACACTTTCGGTTCTTGTAAAGACCCGCAATGAGACTGATGAACTGTTTAAAGAAGGATTTGCGGAAAAGACTGATTATGACCAGCTGACACTTACCGTATCGAATATTCAAAACTCCATTAATTCGGTCAAACGGCAGAGTGAAATTGGTTATCAGTTATTAAATTTCCAGCTGGGGATTGATCTTGATAAAAAGGTGACCCTCACGCAGACCCTGGAGGACCTTATCAACCAGGCGAGTATAGCTGCCCTTGCCGATCAGCCTTTCAACCTCGAGCAACATATTGATTACAAGCTGATATCCAGCCAGGAGCAAATGAAGGTGCTCAGCCTGAAGAATGAAAAGGCTGCTTATTATCCGAGCCTGAATGGTTTTCTCTATATCCAGGAAAATGCCCAGCGGAACTCGTTTGATTTTTATGAACGACAAAAGCCCTGGTTCCTCATGTCATCAACCGGCATATCAATGCAGGTACCGATCTTTTCGAGCGGTCAGCGCAAGAGCAGGGTTGACCAGGCTAAAATTGACCTGGAGAAAATCCAGAACACAAAGGAACAGGTAGCGGAAGGACTTAAATTATCCATTGCCCAGTCAAGATCGGAGTTCAAGACCGCACTTGAAAACTACATCAGGGAAAAGCAGAGTGTGGAGCTTTCCCTTGAAATTTATAAAAAGACACTCACAAAATACAGGGAAGGCGTTGCAACCAGCATAGAACTGACGCAGCAGCATAACCAATTCTTTGATACTGAACGAACGTATTTCCAGACAGTCGCCAGTTTGCTCGATGCAAAAAATAAGCTTGATAAAGCATTAGGTAATTATTGATCAATTATCACATATTTATTTTGAAAAAATGAAATACGGGATTTTAACAGTTTTAATTTTATTCCTTGCATCCTGCAGCAACCAGGAGACTGAAAAATCTATCAAGGAAAAAATATCAACATACAGGAAGGATGTCAATAAGCTCAACCTGAAAATCGCTGACCTGGAAAAGAAACTTACAGAGATGAATTCAGTTTCGGGAGACGCCGAAAAAACTCCCGTGGTGGTCCAGACGCTTGCATATGAGCCGTTCAGCCATTATATCGAAGTAAGCGGATCAGCGGAAGCAGTAAAGCAGGCATACATATCCCCGGAAGTCGGAGGGCAGATCAGGGAAATTTACGTGAATGAAGGTGATTATGTCGAAAAAGGCCGGTTGCTGGCCAAGCTCAATACGGATATCACCGAAAGCAGCATCGCTGATCTGAAATCATCGCTGGCCTTGGCCACCACGGTATATGAAAAGCAGAAAAGACTCTGGGACCAGGGTATCGGATCCGAGATGCAGTATCTCCAGGCGAAAAACAACAAGGAATCACTGGAACAAAAGCTCGTGACCTTAAACGCACAGCTCGATATGTCCCTGATCAAATCCCCGATCAGCGGGATCGTTGACCAGATTTACCGTAAAAACGGTGAACTGGCGGCACCCGGCCAGCAATTAATGCTTGTCGTTAACCTGGACGAGCTGTATATTAATGCCGATGTATCGGAAACATACCTTAGCAAGGTAATTGAAGGGGCGACCGTGAAGGTGACATTCCCGGTCTATCCCGATATGAGCATGGAAGTGCCGATTTACCGGAAAGGCAATACAATCAGCCCGAACAACCGCACCTTCGATGTTCAGCTCAAAATCAAAAATCCCGATCGATTGTTAAAACCCAACATTCTTGCTATTATCCAGATCAAGGATTTTTCGGCCGACTCGGCTATTGTCATATCTTCTGCATTGATCAAACAGGATATTACGGGTTCATATCTTTACGTTATGCAGGATAACGCGGGCAAGTGGATTGCAAAGAAAGTCTATGTCACGCCGGGAAAATCCTATCTCGATAAGACAATGGTGGTCGACGGGCTTCAGACAGGCCAGCAGGTCATTGTCGAAGGATACAACCAGGTGTCCGACGGATCGGAAGTATATGTTAAAACAGATAATGCTTCTTAAGAAAGAAAGAATTTCACTTTCCGGGATGGTCCCTGTCATTAATGATGACGGCGGGTTCATTTTGCAGGCATTTCAGTGTGCAGGCACAAAAGATCACGACGGTCAATATAGAACATGCCGACCTGTTGAAAATTGACAAAAGAAAACGGTAAAGAACTTCAGAGTCTTATCGGGAAATGCGATTCTCCGGCAGGACAGCACTTATTTTTACTGCGACACGGCCTCACTGGATGATAATGAACAATCTCAGGGCAGTAGGCAATGTTCATATCAGCTACAGCGATTCGGTTCACATCTATGGGGATTACCTGTATTATTACGGAAATTCGAAGATTGCCGTGCTCGATTCGAATGTGCGCCTGATCGATAAACGGGCAACTTTGTATACCGATCACCTGGAATATGACAGGAACCGGGCTGAAGCTTATTATTATACCGGTGGACGGATCGTAGACAAAAAAAATGTGCTTACCAGTAAAAAAGGCCGGTATTTCACACAGGCTTATGATTTTCTGTTCAGCGATTCGGTGGTTTTGGTCAACCCGGATTACAGGATGCTTTCAGATTCGCTGCGTTACAATACTGAATCGGAAATAGTTTATATAGAAGGCCCGACGAATATCTACGGCAGGGGAGACCATATTTATTCCGAAAAAGGCTGGTACAATACCCTGACAAACCAGGCCGAACTTAGCAGGCATAACAGGATAAGACACCTGGAACAGATCCTGAAAGGGGACTCGATCTATTATGACCGGGAAAAGGAGTACGGAAAGGCGGTGGGGAATGTCTGGGTAAAGGATACGGCACAGAACATAATCCTGGAGGGACAGATCAGTGAATTCGACAGGTCGAGAAAGTTTTCCTATATAACCGGCATGGCCCGTGCCATCCTGGTGGAAGAAACCGACTCCATTTACATGCATGCCGACAGTTTTATCCTGGTCATGGATTCGGCTGACAAAGCAAGGCTTTTGTTTGCCTATCACCGGATGAAATTTTACAGGAATGACCTTCAGGGGATGTGCGATTCATTGGTTTTCAGGGTGAAGGACTCCGTCATTGCCTTATTAAAGAACCCTGTCCTGTGGTCGGATGAGAACCAGCTTGTCGCAGATTCCATGTGGATGTATATCAGCAATAACCGCATTGATTCGATGGTGCTGTTCAATCTGGCTTTTATCACTTCGCGCGACAGCAACGAAACCTACAACCAGATAAAAGGCAGGCAGATGAGGGCCTATTTCAGGAAGAACCAGCTTTACAGCATCAAGGTGCTGGGAAATGCAGAGACCATCTATTATGTCAGGGAGGAAAACAATAACCTAATTGGCATCAATAAGTCTGTAGCGAGCAATATGGTGATCATGCTTCAGAACAGGAAAGTGAGGAAAATATATTACCTGACCCAGCCGGAAGCCACTTTATATCCCGAAAAAGACCTGCCAAAAGAGGGCCAGTTCCTGAGAGATTTCAAATGGATCACGGGGCAGCGCCCAATGAACAGGAATGATATATTTATCTGGGAATAAGAAGGATCAGAAAACGGATATTCTCACGTAGCGTTTCGGGTTCAGGCGGATATCCTCCAGGAGCAGGTTCAGATCCTCGGAAGATTTCTGAAGGTCTATATACAGCTTATCATCTTTGATCAACATGCCAAGGGTGCCCTGCCCGCTTTTGATCCTGTCCATGACTGCCGAAAGTGTATCTATTGTTTTGTTCAGTTTTCTGAAGGTGCCTGAAATATTCGATTGGGCCAGAGTATCGGTCAAAGTCGCCAGGTTATTAAAGACCCTGTCTATCTGCTGGCCGTTATTGCTGAGGTTCCGCGTGACCATGTCGATAT
The DNA here is from genome assembly GCA_963823285.1 of uncultured Bacteroidales bacterium. GTDB lineage: Bacteria > Bacteroidota > Bacteroidia > Bacteroidales > JAGOPY01 > JAGOPY01. The sequence goes on from CAWGKX010000015.1 coordinate 462,385, forward strand.
TGTACAAAATGCTCGCCAACCGGCCTGATTGGGTGGTCACGAGGGTATCGATATTTTGCGTGGTGCTTTCCAGGTTTTTAAAAGTATGACGGATGCTTTTAATGCTGGCGTTCAGATCTGCAAGGGCTTCCTTGTTAAAAACGCCGTGCACGGCCACAACCATGGTATCGATGGAAGAAAGAAGGTCCTCGGCTTTTAGTTTTAGCGGAAGGATTTGCTGGTTGACGGCATCTTTCAGGGAAGTCTCCACATCAGTTTTCAATGTGTCGCCGCTTTGAGCATATTCCTTTTCCGAACCCAGCAGAATTTCTATGGCCTTGGAGCCCATCAGGTCTAGACTGAAGATCTTTGCCGTCGAATTTTTGGGGATTGGGAATTTATGGGTAAAAACAAGCCTGACTATAATATCGCCATTCATGCTGGGCGCAAATTGCACCTCGCCTACCTGGCCAACCTTGACGCCGTTGATAAAAACCGGATTGGAAGGAGTGAGACCGTTTACGTTCTTGTAAACGGCGATGAGGACCCTTTCTTTGTAAAAGATTTTTTTATTCTTAAGGAAACTATATCCCCAGACAAGGACAGCCGTAGCAAGAATAAAAAGAAAGCCTATTTTGAATTCTTTGGAGATTTTCAAGCTGCCAACCTTTATTTCAGACAAATATAATTATTATTTCGTCAAATCAAGGGCTTTTTCTAAAGAAATGCGTTCGTCTTTAAGAAAGCAGACAATAAAAGCGTCCTTATATTTTTTCTTCTCCCTGATAAATTTTTGATAGTTGAGCGCTTCGTCATAGGTCCTGAAATTCCCTGTGGAATATTTGTACCATCCGTCTTCCCTGTACTGCCGGATATCTTTCATATCCCTGAATTTTTTGCTGCTGAAATTTTTCGGCGTTTTGGACGAAATGAACTGGACCCGGAAGTAAACATCAGGAGGCACAACGACTGCCGGTGCTTTGACTTCCTCTTTGACAACCAGTTGCGCCTTATTGTCTTTTCTTTCCATTTCTTCCTTATAAAACTTCAGAGCCCTGAAAATGGCTGAAGCTATATATGCCTGGCCTTCTTCCGACATCAGGAAACGCTCGTCATCAGGATTGGTGATAAAACCTGTTTCAACCAGTATACCTGGCATCGTTGTCCGGTAAAGGACAAGGAAACCGGCCTGGAAAACGCCCCTGTCCTTGCGCTTGGCTCTTTCCCGGAATTGCTTCTGCACTTCATCGGCGAGCATGGTGCTTTGTTCCAGGAAGGCATTCTGGAACATGGTCAGGGTGATATAGTCTTCATCCAGGTTTGGATTGAAACCTTCATACATATCGGCAAAATTCTCCTCGTTGAAGATAGCTGCGTTCTCCATTTTGGCTACTGCCAGGTTCGCCGCGCTTTTGTGCAGCCCCATGACATAGGTTTCAGTCCCGCTGATGGCAGAGGTTTTAGTGGCATTGCAATGAATGGAGATGAATACATTTGCCTTGCTGTCGTTTGCAATTTTGGCACGTTTGTACAATTCCACGAAAACATCGGTTTTACGCGTAAAAATCACATCGACGCCCGGCATGTATTTTTCAATGTATTCACCTGTTTTCAGGGCGATTGCCAGGGCAATATTTTTTTCCTGCGAATGCTGGCCGATTGCGCCGGGATCTTTTCCGCCATGCCCTGCATCTATTACCACCCGGTGTATCTGGTATTGTGAATAGCCAGGCATGATGAAAACCAGCGCCAGGATTACAGTACTAAAAATATAACGCAGCCGTTTCACCTGTTTGATTAGTTTGAATATCTTTGAGTTGAAAAACGGGATTTTACCTGCAATAATTGCAGAATAAGCCGTTATTATACAAATTTAGAGGGATAATTTGTTGGGAATTTCGCCTTGCCGATTAAATTATTAACAGCATATTTGTTAAAACGGTTCCTGCTCCTGATGTTACCGTTTGCGCTGGTGGCCTTAACGGGTAACCGCTGCACAGGACAGGCATACCCGGCATCGGCAAATAAGATCATTACCCCTGGTCCCGACACCCTTGCGGCTGATACCCTGGCACAAAAAATTTCCAAAGATGAGCTGAATGCCAGGGTCGAGTATAAAGCCAAAGATTCCACTATCTTCGATCTTGCCCATAAGAAAGTCTTCCTGTACGGAAATGCAGTCATTAATTATGATGATATAAACCTCCAGGCAGCTTTTGTTGAGATCGATTTTGAGAAAAATGAGGTGTACGCTACCGGTATGCCTGATTCCACGGGCAAGATGGCCGGCCTGCCTGTATTCAAGCAGGGCGACCAGAGCTTCAAATCCAGGATCTTACGCTATAATTACAAATCGAAGAAAGGTTTCATAAATAAAGTCATGACGGAAGACGGAAACGGTTACCTGCACGGGGAAACCGTCAAAAAGGAGGGAGACGATGTCATTAATATTTCCAAAGGTTCATACACCACCTGTGACCTGGAGGAGAACCCGCACTTTGAGTTCAGGTATAACAAATCGAAAGTTATTCCCAAGAAGAGGATTGTGACCGGCCCTGCATACCTGGTAGTGGAACAGGTGCCTACACCGCTGATGATCCCTTTTGGATTTTTCCCCAACAGGCAGGGACAGCGGTCTGGTATCATCCTTCCTACTTTTGGCGAATCAGCCGAAAGGGGGTTCTACTTTGAAGGAGGAGGCTATTATTTCTATATCAATGATTATCTTGATTTCAAGGTCGTGGCGGATATTTATACTCTTGGCAGCTGGGCGGTCAGGCCCAGTTTCAGGTATAAAAAGCGATATAAATACACCGGCTCGGCTAATATAGGCTATGCGATAAACATAACCGGAACGGAAGGCGCACCGGATTACACCAAACAACGGGATTTTAAGATCCAGTGGAGCCATCAGCAGGATCCAAAAGCAAGGCCCAGGAGCACATTCAGCGCCGACGTCAATATTGTATCATCTACCTTTAACCATTATAATCCTTCAACCACGCAGGATTATTTATCGAATACATTCCAGTCGAGCATTGCTTACCAGACTAGTTTTGGCGATAAATATTTTCTTACCATAAATGCTTCCCATAACCAGAATACGCTTACCAAAGTTGTGACTGTCACTTTACCTGAATTGTCTTTCTCCATAAACCGGTTCAACCCGTTCGATTCAAAGAAAAGGGTCGGACCGGCTAAATGGTACAATAATATTTCGATGAATTATAACCTGAATGCAAAGAATACGGTGACAACAGGCGATTCTATCATTCTCACGCCCCAGGCGCTAGACCTGATGCAGAATGGTATCAGACACTCACTGCCCATTTCGAGCCCCGTTAAATTGCTGAAATATTTCAACTGGACCAATTCCATCGGCATTAACGACAGGATGTATTTTCAATCCTACCGGAAATACTGGTCTTACGATACCCTGATTTCAGGAAGCGACACAACAATAGGCTATGTTGCCAGGGATACTATCCCCGGGTTTAACAACCTTTTTGATTATAGTTTTTCCTCATCTCTCACGACAAAACTATACGGCATGATCCAATTCGGGAAGAAATTCCCGATCAATGCCATCCGGCATGTGTTTACCCCGACCATATCCTTCTCCTACAAACCGGATTTCGGTACCGATTTCTGGGGCTATTATGATTCCTACATCGATACAATCGGCAGGGAAATATACTACTCGAAGTATGAGGGCGCTGTTTACGGGGCGCCGACAGCAGGTAAATCCAACCTGATAAGCTTTAATTTTGCCAACAATCTTGAAATGAAGATCCGTTCGCGAAAAGATACGATAACCGGGACAAAGAAAATGGGACTGATCGATAATTTTACTATAAGCTTTTCTTATGATTTTGCAAGGGATTCCCTGAACTGGTCTCCCGTTTCATTATCAGGGCGGACAAGGCTTTTCAAGAATCTTGATATCAGTTACCGCAGTCAGCTTGATCCCTACATTCTGGATTCGACCGGGACGAGGAACCTGAACAGGACCGAATGGTCGGTCAACCACCGTTTGCTCAGGCTCAGGCAGACAAACTGGGCTGTGAGCCTCAACTACAGGGTAAATTCCAACGATATCGGCAAAAAAGGTGAAAAAAAAACACCGGCGCCTAAACCGGAAGTGCCTAAAGCGGGCCAGGAAGCTGAGATGGAGGAGATAAAGCTCAATCCCGATGATTATATTGACTGGTCGATCCCCTGGGACCTGAACTTCAGCTATACCTTTAATTATACCGTGGTTCGGAATTATAAAGACTATGTTCTGGACAAGACGTCAACGATTGTCCAGACACTGGGTGTCAACGGTAATATTAGCGTTACCCCTAAATGGAAAATCGGTTTTATGACCGGCTGGGATTTTGTACATAATGATTTGTCTTACACTTCCATCAGCATTTACCGCGACCTGCACTGCTGGGAAATGCGTTTCAACTGGATTCCTATCGGCTACCAGAAAAGCTGGAACTTTACCATTAACGCCAAAGCTTCTATTCTGCAGGATATGAAGCTGAACAAGAAAAAGGATTTCAGGGATAATTTTTAAATGTCGCTCAATTCTATATATTTACAGTATTAAACAGTTGTTAATTATGAAGAAGATCATTCAATCCCCGGAGCTGCCCAGAACAAATGTTCCTTACAGCCAGGCAGTAGAAGCCAATGGCATGCTTTTTATTTCAGGCCAGATACCGATAGATCCGGCAACAGGAAAAATTATCAACGGAGGCATTAAAGAACAGACCGATCTAGTCATGAAAAATATTGGCCTGATCCTGAAAGCAGCCGGTTACAGTTATGCTGACGTGGTAAAATCTACCTGCCTGCTCAATGATATGGATAACTTTGCCGCTATGAACGAAGTTTACGCCAGGTACTATACGGAAAATCATCCGGCCCGCGCAGCATACGGAGTGGTCAGGCTGCCTTTTGGTGCCATGGTGGAGATTGAAACGATTGCAGTGAAATGAATGAATTAATGTTTAATTCTTAATTGATTAATTATGAATTATTAGTTAAACATTAAGCACCAGTCAATTAAATCATTTCTAATATTCTTGTTTATGAAAAAATACCTACTAATATTCTTATGCTCTCTGCTATTAGCTTTAAGCACATTCGCTGACGAGGGTATGTGGATCCCCAGCCTCCTGGGGCAGCAGAGAATGGATGAAATGAGAAAAAGAGGGCTGAAGCTTTCAGCCGGGGATATCTACAGTGTTAACCAGGCAAGCCTTAAGGATGCCGTAGTGATGTTCGGCAAGGGATGCACGGGAGCGATCGTTTCAGATGAAGGCCTTTTGCTGACCAATCACCATTGTGGTTTTGGGAGCATTCAAAAGCAAAGCACCATCGAACACGATTACCTGACCGATGGCTTTTGGGCCCTGAGCCATGAAGAAGAGCTGCCTAACCCGGGATTGACCGTGTCTTTACTGATTCGGATGGAAGATGTTTCCGATAAAATCATGGCTGTCATAAAAGAGGGTATGAACGAAGAGGAACGGCAGAGTGCCATTGATGCGGCTTCTAAATCGCTGGTCGCCGCAGCAGTTAAGGATACTCCTTACCAGGCGGAAGTGAAGCCGTTATTTTGCGGTAACCAGTATTTCCTTTATGTTACCGAAGTTTATAAAGATGTACGCCTGGTAGGGGCTCCGCCTTCGGCAATCGGAAATTTCGGAGGGGATACCGATAACTGGATGTGGCCCAGGCACACAGGCGACTTCAGCGTGTTCAGGATCTATGCCGACAGCAATAACCTGCCTGCTGAATATGCCAAAAAAAATGTGCCTTACAAACCTAAAAAATTCCTGGCAATTTCCCTTAAAGGGGTGGATAAAGGCGATTTCACAATGGTTTACGGTTACCCGGCCAGGACCCAGGAATATCTCCCTTCATTCATGGTTGAGATGATCGCCATGGACTCCGATCCCGAAAAGGTCGCTATCCGCAGGGAAAAACTCGATATCATGGGAAACAGCATGGCGTCTGATCCGAAAGTGAGGATACAGTATGCCTCTAAATATGCCGGCGTTGCGAACTACTGGAAGAAATGGCTGGGAGAAAGCAAAGGGCTCCGGCGGTCAGACGCGGTAGATAAAAAAGAAGAATTTGAATTGGGTTTCCAGTTCTGGGCAGAACAACAGGGAGATTCATATACAGGGATACTGTCTGCATACAAGGATATGACGGAGGATTTGGGACCGGTCCAGACCTGGATCGATAATTTTTCGGAAGGCCCGTGGAGCCTGGATATTATCAGGTTTGCTGCCGGTTACCGGAACCTGCTGTCGATGGAAAAACCATCTGACGAAGACTTGCGAAGAGAAGTCGATCGCTTGAAAAGCGGGATCCCCGGATTTTTTAAGGATTATGACCTGGCAACCGACAAAAAGCTGTTCTGTGCGATGCTGCAGCGATTCCATAAATCGGTCGATGAAGATGAACTGCAACTGCCGGATATTTTCGGTTTGATCGAGAATAAATTCAATGATGATATTGGTTCCTTTACGGATTGGGTGTACGGGGAGTCAGTTTTTGTATCGCAAGACGGGATGAAGGAAATTATGGACAATTACACGCCCAAAAAAGGCAAGAAGCTTGAAAATGACCCGGTTTACAGGGTCATGATCAGTTTTTACTCTAAATACATGAAGGATTATGCCGGACCTTACCAGCAACTGATGGCCAGGCAGGACAGCCTTCAGCGCATTTATATGAAAGCCATTATGGAGATGGAAAAGGACAAAATCCTTTATCCTGATGCGAATTTCACCCTCAGGTTATCTTACGGGGTTGTTAATGATTATTATCCCCGGGATGGGGTTTATTATGATTACCAGACCACGCTGGACGGGATCATGGAGAAAGATAACCCCGACATTTACGATTACCGCGTGCCCGACCGGCTGAAAGAACTTTACAGGACAAAAGATTATGGCCGTTATGGGCATGATGGCATTATGAACGTTTGCTTCACCGCTGCCGACCATACTACCGGAGGGAACTCCGGCAGCCCGGTGCTGAATGCCGGCGGGGAGCTGATCGGCCTGAATTTCGACCGCAACTGGGAAGGTACGATGAGCGATATCATGTATGACCCGGATATATGCAGGAACATTGTCCTCGACATCCGCTACTGCCTGTTTATCATGGATAAATATGCCGGGGCGGGAAATCTCGTGAAAGAGATGAAAATCAATGAGTAATGTTGAATGTTCAATGAAAGACTATTTCTTTTTCAGGTATTTTTTTAAATCCTTGTAGTAATTTTCATGAGGTCCTAACATAATCAATTCGAGGAATTCAGGAGTGCAGGAGTATGCAAGCAGAAATAAAGTATTGTCGATCCGGAATTTGAACACAAAAATCATTTTAAGATCTCCCTTTTTCTGCTCCCCAATAGAGGGGTTACTTAAAATCTCCCTTACTGCTTTATCAAGCTGATCTTTTTGAAGCTTGGTAAGTTTCTTAACCTTGCGTTCAAAGGCCCGTGACTGAATTATTTTCATCAAGGTTCATTAAAAATAAATTCCGAGAAATCACCAGTTTCTATTTCCTGCTTTCCCAAAAGGATTTCTTTGATAAGGCTGTAAGGCATTTCAGGGTTTTCTTCTGCCAGTTTACCAATTTTAGCCCAAAACTCGATTTGTCCTGTCAAGGACCTGTTCTGAGCCTTACTGACTTTCCTGGCCAGGTTAAGTAAGTCATCTGAAATTCTGATTGCAGTTGGCATGATATTATTTTTTGAATTGCAAAATTAATACATAATGATGCATAATGCAACATTATGCAATAGATTTTATTCTCCGAGACTCCATCTCGTTGACTTAATTTATAACTAATTGAATTAGAGTGATATAATATATAATATTGAGACTCCATCTCGGAAAACCCATATTTGGTAGGGTTTGCAGGAGGTTTTTATTGAGATGGAGTCTCTGTCTGGAGTAACTACCGTCTCGAGCGATAGAGTCCCCTTTTTTTCGTAAATTTGCCTCCGCATTACTTTGCGTTCTTTTGTTTTCTTTGCACCTCTTTGCTTGAAAAAATGGAAAGTAAGACACATGTTGAGAATCGATTCACTATGAAAGATCAAGATACAAAAGAAAGACTGTTCTCCGAATTTCAGCCTGTAAAGCCTGCTGAATGGAAACAGAAAATCATTGAGGACCTTAAAGGGGTGGATTTTGAAAAAAAGCTTGTATACAAACCCTATGAAGGATTAAATATAGAGCCATACTATACATCAGAAGACCTGGAAGCCCTGGGATACCTGGCGCCGCTGCCTGACGCCTTTCCTTATGCCAGGGGAACGAAAAAAGCAGGAAACAACTGGTTCATCCGCCAGGATATTATAGTCAGCGACCTCAAGCGGGGCAATGAGAAAGCGCTGGACATCCTCATGAAAGGAATTGATTCGCTTGGCTTTATCCTCGATGAAAATGAAGAATATTCAAAAGATGACCTGGACCTTCTCCTGAAGAATATTTTTGCCGAAATGGTCGAGATCAACTTTCAATGCGGCCGGAATGCCTTACACGTCCTGCAGAATCATTATGAAATGCTGGTTCGCTATAACCGTGACTTTCAAAAGATCCACGGCTCGGTCGAATTTGATCCTTTCGGAAGGATGATCACAAGTGGAAATTATTATGTATCAAAAGATGAGGACCTGGAACAGTGCATGCAAATGATAAACGAATCTGCCCATCTGCCGAATTTCACTGTGATTAATGTGAATGGCGATAATTTTCACAATGCTGGGGCGACAATCGTTGAAGAACTGGCATTCAGCCTGGTGCAGGGAGCGGAATACCTCACTTTACTGACAGAAAAGGGCCTTTCGATAAACCAGATCGCGCCAAAGATCAAATTCAGGTTTTCAACGGGATCAAATTATTTCCTGGAGATTGCCAAATACAGGGCCGCCCGCCTTCTGTGGGCCCATATTGTCAGGGCTTACGGCCCAAGCAAGGATGAAGTGGCGAAGATGAAAATGCATGTGACTACTTCGACCTGGAACAATTCGATGTACGATCCTTATGTTAATTTGTTAAGGACAACGACCGAAGCGATGTCTTCCATCATTGCCGGGATAGATTCGTTGACTGTAAATCCTTTTAACGGGGTTTATGAAAAGCCTTCTGATTTTTCCGAGAGAATAGCCCGGAATCAGCAATTGCTGTTGAAAGAGGAGTCTTATCTCGATAAAGTGGTAGATCCGTCAGCAGGGTCTTATTACCTTGAAAATATTACCGATTCTGTCGCCAGGGAAGCCTGGAAACTTTTCCTTGAAGCCGATGCCCTCGGCGGATTTATTGAAGCTGTCAGCCAGGGATTTATCCAGGACAGGATTGCTGAGACTTCCCGTAAACGTTACCTGGATCTTGCCAGCAGGAAGGACATCCTCCTGGGGGTCAATCAATATCCGGATTTCACAGAGTTTAAGGTTGAAAAAATATCCCCGGAGGTTTTTGAAAAACATGGAGGCTCCAGTGATGGAAAGGCTTTTAAAACGCTGCAGGCTTTCAGGGGCGCTCAGCCTTTCGAGGAGATCAGGTACAGGACCGATCTTTATTCAAGGGATCATAAAAGGCCGGCAGCATTCATGTTCACATACGGTAATCTGGCCATGCGCATGGCACGTTCCCAGTTCAGCCGGAACTTCTTTGCCTGTGCGGGTTTTGAGGTGATCGACAATATCGGGTTCAGTTCGGTGGAAGAAGGGATGAAAGCCTTTACCGACAGCCGGGCGGAGATAGCCGTTATTTGCAGTTCCGATGATGAATATCCTGTTATTGCTCCGGGAATCTGCCGGCATCTTAAAGATAAAGCCGTGATCGTCATTGCAGGATATCCTAAAGAACACCTTGAACAGCTTAGGGCGGAGGGCATAGAGCATTTCATCCATGTGAGGTCGAATTTGCTTGAGGAACTTGGAAAGTTCCAGATGCTTGTTGGAGTGGTAAAACAGTGATAAGGTGAAGCAACTTGACAATTTAACATTTTAGCAATGAAATTGTGATGAAACCCAACTTTCAAAAGATCAATTATAAGACACCGGCCGGTCAGAAAGCCAGGGAAGCCCAAAATCCTCCGGGAGAGGAATGGCTTACCGCAGAAGGGATACCGGTCAAATTCGTCTATACGGCTGATGATTTGCTGGGGATGGAGCACCTGCATTATGCTGCCGGCATCCCGCCTTTTCTTCGCGGTCCTTATTCCACGATGTACGTCTTGAAGCCATGGACCATCAGGCAGTATGCAGGTTTCTCGACGGCTGAAGAATCCAATGCTTTTTACCGCCGCAACCTGGCTTCCGGCCAGATGGGCCTTTCGGTCGCTTTCGATCTGGCCACCCACCGTGGCTATGACTCCGATCATGAACGCGTTGTCGGCGATGTCGGAAAAGCAGGTGTGGCTATCGACTCCATCCTGGACATGAAGGTCCTTTTCGACCAGATCCCGCTCGACCGAATGTCGGTTTCTATGACAATGAACGGCGCTGTGTTTCCGGTACTGGCATTTTACATTGTAGCCGGCCTGGAACAGGGCGCAAGGCTGGACCAGCTTTCCGGGACCATTCAAAATGATATACTCAAGGAATTTATGGTCCGGAACACATACATTTACCCGCCTTTGCCTTCCATGCGCATCATTGCCGATATCTTTAAATACACTTCCGCGAACATGCCCAGGTTCAATTCCATCAGTGTCAGCGGGTACCACATGCAGGAAGCAGGCGCACCCTGCGACCTCGAGCTGGCATATACCCTGGCCGACGGGCTGGAATACCTGCGTGCCGGTATACAAGGCCGGGCTGGATATCGATGATTTTGCACCGCGTATATCGTTTTTCTGGGGGATCGGGATGAACCATTTTATGGAGATCGCCAAAATGAGGGCTGCCCGGATGCTCTGGTCAAAAATTGTCAGGCAGTTCAACCCGAAGAATCCCAAATCGATGATGTTGCGCACACATTGCCAGACATCGGGCTGGAGCCTGACCGAACAGGATCCCTTCAACAACGTGACCCGGACTTGCGTGGAGGCCCTGGGCGCCGTTCTGGGCGGAACACAATCCCTGCATACCAATGCCCTTGACGAAGCCATTGCCTTGCCGACAGATTTCTCTGCCCGCATAGCGAGGAATACGCAGATCTATATCCAGGAAGAGACCCAGGTGTGCCGTTCCGTGGATCCCTGGGCAGGTTCTTATTATATCGAATACCTTACCGACCGCATCGCACGCAGGGCCTGGGAACGGATCGAAGAAGTGGAATCCCTCGGCGGGATGGCAAAAGCCATCGAGACAGGCCTGCCCAAAATGCGCATAGAAGAAGCTTCTGCCCGCAAGCAGGCCCGGATAGATTCGCATAAAGAAACAATAGTCGGTGTGAATAAATACCGGCTGGAAAAAGAAGACCCTATCGAAATCCTTGAGGTTGATAATACTGCTGTTCGGGAATCCCAGGTCAGGCGGCTTCATCAAGTGAAATCCAGTCGTAACCAGACTGAAGTCGATCATATCCTGGACGACATTACGCGTTCCTGTGAAACCGGCAAGGGAAACCTGCTGGAACTTGCCGTCGAAGCCGCTAAAGCAAGGGCTACCCTGGGTGAGATCTCGTATGCCTGTGAAAAGGTTTGTGGAAGATATAAAGCCGTCATACGCTCAATCTCAGGGGTCTATTCTTCTGAATCAAAGAACGACGAAAGCTTTAAAAAAGCATGTGAGCTGGCCGATCAGTTTGCCGCACTTGAAGGCCGCAGGCCCCGGATCATGATTGCGAAAATGGGACAGGACGGTCACGACCGGGGAGCGAAAGTGGTTGCCACCGGCTATGCCGACATCGGATTTGATGTGGATATCGGGCCTTTGTTCCAGACTCCTGCCGAAGCGGCCAGGCAGGCTGTGGAAAATGACGTTCATATCCTTGGCGTTTCAAGCCTGGCTGCAGGGCATAAGACACTGGTGCCCCAAGTGATCGAAGAGCTTAAAAAACTTGGCAGGGAGGATATTATGGTAATTGTCGGCGGGGTGATTCCGTCACAGGATTATGATTTCCTGCATAAAGCCGGCGTCGTAGCTATTTTTGGCCCCGGCACGGTCATTTCAGATGCTGCTATCAAATTGCTGGAGATTTTGATCGAATCGAGGCAATAGATAATCACTACTTAGCTAAATTCTTCTCTTCAGCCTGAACTATTTCAAGAGTGGCTGTGTTGTAAATAAATGCCACCACCCCGCATCGTTCGTCATTCCAGGCTTCCGGCAAGATATAGGAATAATTATTAGTGAGTTTTGCTTCAGCAACAGCCTGGCCGTTATCACCCACGGCATCACCCCAGGTACCGTTCATGGATGTGCGGAGAACATGATTATGTTCATACGTAGAGTCAACTCCATGACTCGTTTGCTGGGCTGAAATAATTCCGCTCTCGGTAATGAAAACACAAATATTATAGGTGCCTTCCATATTCATCAGGAACTCACTTTCCAAAAGACAATCAAGTTTACGTGTCAGGGGATTATAAGTATTGTTGATGACAATATCAGCCTGGGCCTCTATATCGGCCTGGGCGTCAACGGCTGCTTCCCATTTATCTTTAACAAGGATCTTGCTTCCCTCATATTCTGCCCGGTCGACCATTCCCATCGGATAACCGGGAAATCCAAAAAAGGTATTGAATTCATCCCCTTCCGGTGTGCGAAAATCTGCGGTAAAAATTCCTGTATCAGCCGGTACAGAATAGGGACCTGCATGAATGGTGAGCAGTACCAGCTGATCACCATAGATGGCCTTAAGACTTGCCGCTATTACAGCAGCGGCAGGACAATTAGGGCATTTCTGGCCGGTGTAGTCTTCCAGCAGGATTTTATGGATAATAGTATCCTCCGGAGGTTCGACTCCACCGCCAACAGGCTTCAGGTAAGGTTCATCCACAATATCGCATGCCGGGATCATCAGGGCGGCCAAGGCCAGTAATATAATTATTCCGGATATCTTTTTCATCATCATTCCTCCTTAAAAGCTTGTACTGATATTCAAAGTAAAACCGTTTGAGGCCGGTACCTGCCTGCAAACTCCTCCTACGCAGAGCAATCCCTCGCGCTGTCGCCCATATGCAAGGGAAATGCGGTGAGGCCCCTGCACAAAAGCAACAGCACCGGTATAATAATGCAGTTGCATATCTGTGGCAGGATTGTCGTAATTATACTGATCCATAAGGGAGAAGAACCATTTTGGCGCTATATTGTATTCCACCATGAGCATGGCCCAGTCACCCTTGTCCTGTTTGGTGATAAGCTGCTCGAACTCCACCCGCAACGATTTTGTCGAAGAAAACTTGTAAGTAAAGTCGATGTTATATTCATTGGCATATACCGTCGGCACCCCTGGATGGCCTTCTATAACGGCAATATTATAAATGAGGTTCAGGTATTCAAGATTAAGCTTGATCTTCTTGCCTATCTTCTTTTCCATTCCGATGGACAGCCCCTGGTAGTAGAGATCTCCTACTTTGAACCACGGCGCCACATAACCAAGGGTCCCGGTTGAATCCACAGGAATATTATCGGCAACCTGTTGTTTGTCAAGCCCATGTACGCTGGAGTAATTCAGCTCCAGTTTGGTGCCGTATTTGCCCCCCAGCCTGGAGCCTTTGGGAATTGTGTAAACTATCTGTCCCTGTATGGTGGCTTCCCCGTTTAACTGGGTTGCATAGGGGTATATATTCTCAAGGGTATAGACGAATTGTTTGGTCAGCGGAGGGATAAAATTGATATCAAGCACATTATTGAGCTCGGTCATTTTCGATTTATAGCTCATATTGTCGATCCTTTTGGCAGCGACATAGATCCCAAGGCCCTTTTGTGAATAGGAGAGGGATGAAAGCAGCGCTTCCCCGTCTTTGTAGATATAATTGTTGTAGGCTGAGGGGTTATTGAATTTGTGGACATATTCGGTATAAAAATTGAATCCCCCGTTGGAAATGCTCACTCTTCCTGCTGCGGATGCGACGTTTGCCGGGAGCTGGTACTGGTATTTCAACGTATCGACCACGAGGGTTTTATTACGCATTTTTTCATATTTGCTGACAAAACTTCCTCCCAGTATCACCCGTGTTTTGGTTTCCTTCATGCCATTGAAGGCTTCATTCAGCGTCAGTTCGCCATCAAAGCCCCTGACAATTCCCCTGTTATCATCTGTGAAAGGTTCCCAGTAAAAACGCTGCACACCTATCAAAGCTTTAAAGCTGAGGCCGGAAACCGGGCTGTATTTCACCCTGAAACCGTTGATGGAATTATCATAACCCAGGTCCCATTGCTCGTAACTGCGCAGTATCATGCCCATTCCGAATTGTTCGTAAAAATGCCCTGCGGTGACCTGGAGTTTTTCATCGCCATATTCTGCAAACCAGAATGGAATGCCTTGTCCCTGGTACTGCGGATCATAACCGGCCAGCGGAGGAAGATATGCCTCATAGCGGATACCGGCATTAAACCTCCAGATGGAAAACCTCACGTCCCCATAACCGTTCATTCGCAGGGTCTGACCCTGCAATAAAGAGTCGGTAATGCCCAGGGCTTCATCAGCATGATAAGTCTGGGCGTCGATCTGGAAATTACCGTGAACAGTAGGATTCCCGGGTATTTCCTGAGCCTTCAGAGCCAGCCCAAGCGCCAGCAAAATACAATCCAGTCAGTAGTGTTTTTAAAATAGTCATGAATTTTAATTAAATTAATTAAATCATCTAATCACAATTCCAACATCACCAATTATTTCTTCTCCTCCACCGCTTCTCCGGCAGCAACTTTCTTAATGATCTCATAAAGCTCGTTTTCTCCTCCTTCAGCATAGGAAGTGTGCTGGTAAACGACTTCTTTTTTGCCGTTGAGTATAAATAAATGGGGGATCAAATTTACACCCATGGCCCTTTTGAAATCTCCGTTCGGGTCGCAGTAAAACTCATATTCCCACCCGTTGCCGTTAACCGTAGGCATGACATTCGCCATGGACCGCGAATCATCGATTGATATGGCGACCAGTTTCACGCCGGTTTCATCCTGCCATTCCTGGTATACATCTGCGATGGCATTGAGCTCCCTCATGCAGGGCTTGCACCATAAAGCAAAGAATGAGATGACGATTGGCTTTCCCGCATTGTCAATGGCGGATGTGTTGAATTTTTCTCCGGTCAGGGTTTTGATATCGACTGACGGGATGGTTCTTACCAGGATTCCTTCCTGGGCGAACAGGGAAATGCTGAGGAAAATGATGGAAATGATTACAATTGCTTTTTTCATATAGATTAGATTATTTATAATTAATCTTCATTGTTTTCACCACATAGGCACATAGCGCTCATTAGAAAAACACATAGAGATTATTCTAAACACGAATGAGAAAGAAACCCTATGTGTAACTATGTGTCCTATGTGTCTATGTGGTGAAGAAATATCATTATAAATATATTATGATATATAGACTTCTAAAAATTTCACTTTCTTTTCCAGGAAAAACTCCACACTGGTCAATAATAGCCGGTATAAGGACAACTTCTCCCTTTTTAACCGGAATTCTCTGGTTCCCATCCGATTTCAGCATCATTCCGCCATCGAGGCAAATATAGATCACGAATGAGTCGAGATCTTCATAATCCTTTCTCAAAGGCTGTGCCAGTTCGAGAAGATTGGTGGTGAAATAGGGACAATCCGCCAGGTTAACGGTCTCATTGATCCGCGGTTTGTAATGAGTTTTATATTCCGGGTAAATATTAAAGTCGATGGCCGCCAGGGCCAGGTCGGTGTGCATTTCGCGCTCTTTGCCCCCGGCATCTTTCCGGTCCCAGTCATAGATCCTGTAAGTCGCATCGGATGTTTGCTGGATTTCTGTGAGCAACACGCCCGGTCCGAGGGAGTGTATGCGGCCGGCAGGCATAAAAAACACATCTCCCGCCTTTACTTTTTCATAATTAAGTATGTCCGGCAATGTTTTTTTCTGAAGATGATCGAGATATTCCTTTTGCGAAACTTTCCTGCTGAAACCGCTTATCAGCTGTGCGTTTTGATCGGCATCAAGCACATACCACATCTCAGTTTTGCCGTTCGGCAGGTTCCTTCTGCGGGCCAGCTCGTCATCAGGGTGAACCTGGATGGAAAGCCAATCATGTGAGTCAATGAACTTTACCAGCAAGGGAAAGACATCACCGCAGGCTTCGAAGACTTTTCCCCCGACCAGGTTATCCATGTAAACCCCGACCAGTTCATTGAGCTCGTTGCCTTCGAGAAATCCATTGCTGACGGTCGTTTGCTTTCCTTCATAACCCGACAGGATCCACGCTTCCGCACATCGTTCCATTGGCGAGAAGTCAAGGCCCAGGCGGGTCCTGATCTTTTCACCTCCCCACATCCTGTCATCGAATACTGGTTTGAATTTCAGCGGGTAGAGTTTGTTCACCGGTTTGAAATAAAGCGCCAAAAATAAGATTTTTTGAATTAGTTAAATTGAAATATGAATAGTTAGAATCGGTTTAAATTGCGCGTGATTTGCTGCTGTCGGGTCGCGTTAAGCATAATTTAATAACCACTAAGGCACTAAGTTCACTAAGGAACACTAACCTCCATTTCGTAAATCACCTTCCAACTTATCATACTAAAATAGACTATAAAATGACTTACATATTCCTGTATTTTCGAAAAGAGATAGACAAATAATTTATCAAATTGATTCATATTGTCGAGGAAAATGACTTCTCTCCTTAATATAATTTTTATCTTAATCTAAGCAGTATTTAATCGAATAATTCATACTAATTTTAAAACCATGAAAAATATTAAACAATAGACAATGCAGCAGTCAATTGCCACCATTTGCATTTATTTTATTGCTATATTCTTAATAAAAGAATCAAACGCACAGGATTTTTCACATATACGAAATATTAAATTACCTTCTACTGACAATTTAGGCTATCCTGTGGGAGATATCATTGCTGCCGATGGCAAACTCTTTCTTTATAGTACAGAGGGTATTGTATATTTCACTCCATCGGATAATCCAATTTATGATTTTATTGATTTCGAGGGCCAATTTGGAAAATTCAACCCTGTTCTAAATGGCAATGGCGGTAATGATCCAAATATGATGACTTTTAACGAAGCTGACCATTTTATTTATACAATAACGCCTGACCTAAAAATCATGAAGGTTAGCACTATTAATCTTAATGCTCATTCGATTATAATGAATACACTATATATTAATTTATAATAAAATGTTTTTATATATTAATGATTGTTTTTAGTTATATGAATTTATGTGTTATGGGAATGTAATTGATGTATATATTTTATACATGATTAGGATGATTGATTTTTAATTTTTTTGAGTAAATAAGTTAGTATATATTTTTTGTTTTTAAGTTTATTTATATTAAGTTTAGTATATATAGTTATTATATTTATATTAAGTAGTAGGTGTTTTATTTGTTTGTATTTTAATAGAAAAATGTAAAAAAAAAGAAAATATTGTATTTGAAAAAATTTTGTGTTAGGATGTTACAGAAAATGCTCTTCCATAAATCGCATGGACTTGAGATTTCTTGACTTAAAACAACCGGTAATAGTAAAAAATGATAAGGTGATATAAATAAAATAAAATTGATGAAGAATGATTATTTTATAATTTTAAAAAATATAAATATGGAGATATTTAATAGTAAGGAAATTTTTGAAATTTTTTTTAGAAATTAGTTTAATGAATTTTCCCACCTGCCATTGCACATTTTAAGACTCTTAATGGTTATAATGTCGTTAAATTCGATCCCATCCATGATCGCTTATATTGGCTTATTGAGGGAAGGAACAGTGATAATGAAATAGGGGAATTTCACTATAGAGACACGTATCTTGCAGTTTATAAAGTAAGCGAGGATGGCACTACGCTTACCTTAATTAGCTCATTGTTAACTATCGGACATGATTCTGGACAGTACATGGAAACCATTTATGATGTGGAATTCAACGAAACCAACGATTATTTCTATGTGGCGAAAAAAAGGCATCTGGAGGTTTGGCAAGTTAATGAAAGCTTAAATAGTTTCACCCTTATTGACACTTTTAAGACATATGCCGGTAAGTTTGGCAAGATGCTTTATATTCATAATGACCCAACTCATAAAATCCTGGCTTTCCCATACAGGCTACCATTTGAGGGTGAAGATTATGAACCACCAATGAACACAGAGATTTGTTTTTACTATATCGATGGCGATAATCCTCATCATATTGATTCTGTGCTAGCTCCGAGTAAAAGAATTAATGATGCTGCATTCTTGTCAGGGAATGATGATCTTGTGCTAGGTTATGCACCGGATGAGTATATTCAGGATTATGTTGCCCCTGAAAATTCTGATATTGCGGTTTATCATCTAAATGGAAGTAATTTTATTTATTCGGGATTCTTAATCACAAATGGATTTCCACAGTATAACGAATCTGAACAATTAATGAACAGGCCTCTTCATATGTTTACAAATACTTCGTCAAGCATTATATTGGGGAAATCACACAAAATCGTTAGAATTTTTATGTCAGATAGCTATTATACATCCAGCCAGTTATATGCCGGACTAAGTTGTTTTTTTAGTAAGACAGCTAAAATTTTATCGAAAGACTATATAATAAATCCCACTCTCAACGGCCTTGCCGTTTATGATGAAAACCTGCCTAATGAGGATATTTCTTTTATCAGAACTGCTTATCCGGTTTATAACATCTGTGCCAATCCAATTAATGGTAATTTATATTTTTCAAATCGACTTTCTTCGGAAAATTGCGGATTTTATATTTTTAATCCGGTGACAGAACTTTCAAAACATATAAGTTATTATAGTCCTGATGCAGTTACTCAACCCATTGGTGATTTAATCTATAACGAGTTCACAGGGGATTATCTTGTCAGTGAAAATGCAAAAGACGAAAACATCAATCAAGCTCATGTTAAAGTTTTTAACGGTCAAACCAATCAAATAGAACGAATAATTGATATACCCGGTGGCCAGTATGCTAAGGAGATGTTTATTTCACCCATGGGATGGCTTTATATTATGTTTAATATGCATGAAGGATTGAATCCAAAAATACTAGTTCTTAATGCGCATGATTATTCAGGAAATACGATTATTCCACTCGATATAGGTGATGGTAACGATTCTTTTTTATACTATACGGCTGAATTTCTTTATAACCCAAAAAACAGAAAGGTATATATAACAGTATCACCAAACGGAATCGCTCTTGAACCCTATAATCCGGTCATAAATAGCATGCGAGAATATTCCGGCATTGGAGGTTTTAACGGCTTACTCCTTGAATTGTCGTCCAACCAATTAGACGCATGGTATCCATTGCCTTTTCCAGGCAAAATGATCTGTCCTGATGCTGAGGCCACAGAATACTCTAACAATTATCGAGGTAAAATATTTATTAAGACAAATAGATTGGCTATATACCAATATGATAATCCTGCTAATCCTAAAATCTTGTCCGATCCCAAGTACAATGAAATCATTTATAGCTCTTATCATGATATGGTTTACGGATTGCGAGATGAGATCGATGAACATATTGGCTATCCCCAAGACCGGGAGATAAATATTTACCAAATCAATTCAGATGGAACTTCGGAATGGAAATTTGAATATCCAGGCCAGGCGGCTGCTTTCTTCGATAATCCAATTGATACATATCTTTATCTTTTTGTAAAAATCGATGATATTAAACTTGGAGATACACCGGCAACATTGTTGCAACTTGATCCAGAGAAAACGGGTTTTATTAATGACTACATTGATGTTGATGATACAGCTTTTTATATTGATTATGACAATAACAGCGATTATAGTTTTAATTTCTATAACATGTTGACGCCTTATATAGACCTCTATTCCAATCAAATCTATTTGCCGAACGGAGGCCATGGTAATGTGAGCGTGGTAAGTTTTAAAGCCAAAGAACCATACTATTTGGGTTCCGGAATCAAATGGCTTTCATTCCCCAGATTAAACAGGAATTCAACCGATTTGGAACCCGCGCCGGATGTGCTTAACAGGATCAAAGTGCCACCTGATTATGCTGAGGGTAAAATGAACAATTTGGCGCCAAATTCAAACGTATTGAATTTTATTGAATACTCGAATAATGTTTGGGATTATTCTGAAGGGGGGCTCTCCACGGTTCACAGCTCCAGTGGATATAAGATGGATTATCTATATCCCGTTGCACAACGTTATATAATTATGGAAGGGTCGGTTTGGCCTGCAAATAAAACCGTAAAAGTCCATCCCAGGTATGAAAACTGGATCGGTTACTGGCTTCCTGAAACCCAGTCTCCTTTTAATGCTATTCCTCAAAATATCCTGGATGAACTTACTTTCATTAAGGCCCAGTACTGGTCATGCGTCAAAAAAGATCCCGGGCACACCAAGTCGACTGGAGCAATTTGGGAATGCGCTTGCCAACAAGGACGGGTAGAAATCAAATATGGAGATATGGTAATCCTTGTGACAAAAGATTTGGCAGTCGATTGGCTTGATTTACAATGGCAGCGTTTTGGCAATCCGCCTGATAAAGAACCAAAGCCGGAAACGGAATATTTTACATTTACGGAAAAAGTTGATTATACCGCTTATTTTATCGAACTTGACACAACAGAGCAGCCCCAGGAAATTGCCGCACTTGTGAATGACACTTGTGTGGGTGCAACCAAAGTCCTTCCGGGGGATACTCTTGTTTTAGTACCCGGTTATATATCAGGTATGGATGGAGAAGTGACTTTTGAGCAATATTTCGGGCCTGAGAAATCACAAAAGATATCTAATACGGATTACCTGGTATATAATGATTTGACGGGCCGAAAAGAAAAAAGAGCACTTCACTCGAAAGATAATCAGAAATATTATATTATTTCCTTGAAAAGTGAAAAGTCTTCGGATGTTGAAAATAAGGAAAAAGTATGGATCAAATGCATGCCAAATCCGGTTGCCGAAAGTTTTGACATCCGTTATTATATTCCGGCAAGTTGTGAAATTAACATAAGTCTTTTGGATTTATATGGAAGAAAGGTTTCCAATATATATCATGGGTACTCTGTAGAGGGGGAACACGTGAAACGAGATGCACTTGCCTGTGTTTCTGGCCGACGGCTTCCCGCGGGTGTTTATTACCTGGTTCTGGAGGCGGACACTTTTAAAACTGAAACTAAAGTAATCCTGATCGATTGAATATCAGAGCTATGAAAATCATCCGATTCGTCCTGAAAAACTTAACAATATACTCACTCCTGCTTCAGATGCATTTTATACTTGGCTTATCTGCTCAAACCATCAAAGTCAGGCAGGATGGGTCGGGTGATTTCTCTACGATACAGCAAGCCGTCGATTCGGCTGCCAATGGCGATACTGTGCTGGTCTGGCCCGGAGTGTATTTTGAAAATGTTTTTATCGATCAAAAAGCAATTGTCCTGGGCAGTCTGTTGTTAACCACCAATGATCCGGATTATGCAAATACAACGATCATCGATGGCGATTACTCAAGGGGGTGCGTCTATGCGTATTACTGCCAGGATTCTGTTGAAATCAACGGATTCACCCTTCAGCATGGTTCAGGAACATCTCTTGGACCAAGCACCCATAGGTGGGGAGGAGGAATATTCTTCTATAATTCAAAGGGATCAGCTAAAAACTGCATCATAAAAAATAATTTGGTGCCAGGACAAGGCGGAGGCATATCAATTCTTGATTCCGATGTCTTTTTATCCGGAAACCTTATCAAAAACAATCATGTCTTTGAAAGTGGCGGGGGAGTCTATATTTTAGGCTCGGCTTTGTTCGATTCAATCTGTCTCAACGATATTTACCTGAATTACGCAGAACAAGGGTGTGATATCCATATTGTATCCGGACACTCCCAGGAACCAATCCATGTTTCCGTTGATACTTTTACTGTACAAAATCCTGACCGGTATTACATTTTGTGCAACAACGGCATTGTGCCAAATGAGGATTTCACATACAGTATCCTTCAGGCTAAAATTGAAACATCGAACAGTGATCTGTTTGTAAGCCCTGACGGCGACGATGCCAATACGGGTCTTTCCCAGGATAATCCTTTGAAAACAGTTACATTTGCGATGTCGAAAATAGTTTCCGATAGCCTGCATCCCAACACCATTCATCTGGCCAATGGTATTTATTCATACAACAATGGGGAAAAGTTTCCGCTTAACCTAAGAAGTTATATATCGTTGTCAGGTGAGAACAGGGATTCTACCATACTGGATGCATCTAATGTCATATATCACATGTTTGGTGATTTTTTTACCAACAATTATTCAATAAAGAATATCACGTTTAAAAACGGGAATGGCGATGTGAATTCAGATTCCCAGTTTGGAAGTTTCATACTTATCAGAAACTACGATCTGATTTTGGAGAACCTGCTATTTACAGAAAATACAGGAGATGTTGGAAACTGCGGGCCAATCAACATTTCCGATAATGTTAAGCTGTATAATGTTGAATTTTACCATAATTATGGAGCAGGGAAAGCCCTGAGAATAGGAATGGGATTTGGTATAGAAGGAATCCCCAATAACAAACCTGATACCCTCAATATTACCAGTTGCATCTTCAGAGGTAATAAAACAGGAATAGATACATTGATTGCTTTAGGAGGTGGAGCGTCAACAATCGGTTCTGATGTCTATGATTCAAGCGCCTGTGTTCTTACAAATTGCCTTTTTACCGGATTTATTTCGGCGCCTACCAGTGATATTGGAAACAATGCATTCAGTTGCCATATGGGAGGGGAAGCCTATCTGGTGAACTGCACTTTTTCTGATAATCATTGGAATAATATAAATGACAATGGCGCGCCGGTTGCAGTGACATACGGGTCATGGCTACATATTTATAACTCAATTTTATACGGAGACAGCCCTGCCGAAATTTACCTTTATACTACAGATGGATTTGAGAACTTTCTCGACATATATAATTCACTCCTTGAAGGAGGGATTTTCGGAATCAAAGTCTATTCACCATTTAATAATATTTACTATGATCCCTCCAACCTTGATATTTACCCGAAATGGGATACAATTGAACCATATAAATACAGCCTGCTGGAGGGTTCGCCCTGCATAGATGCCGGCACACTCGATCTTCCGCCCGGCATTGAACTCCCCGAATTTGACCTTGCCGGCAATCCCCGCGTATGGGACGAAAGCGTAGATATGGGGGCATATGAATACGGACCGTGGGTGGGAGTGAAAGAAGTCGGCAGCCGGCAGCCGGCAGTTGACAGCCAGTTGAGTGTTAATCCGAATCCGTTTACTAATGGGACTAATATCGGCTATAAACTTTGGTCTTCCGGAAAAATGAATATAAGTGTATACAGCATTTCGGGAATGAAAGTCGGTACACTGCAAGATTACCAAGCTTTTAAAGGCGATGAGAGCATATTTTATTGGGATGGCAGAGACAAGTCTGGAAATGTACTTCCGGCAGGGGTGTATCTGATACGGATGACATTCGACGGGCAAGAAGTGGAAACAGTGAAAGCGTTGCGGGAGTAGTCGTAAGTCGTTAGTCATCAGTCCTTAGTCCGAATCTGGCTATAGGCAAACATAGAACCGCTGGGAGTGTATTTATTTTTAGAGAGATTAATTCAATTTTTCTTAACTTTCCTTCAAATTCATAAAATGAAATCCATCGGCGTTTTTTGCGGCTCCAGCATGGGGATCCGGCCGGCATACCGGCAGGGGGCGATAGAACTGGGGAAGATCATCCTGGAAAGAAAACTCTTATTAATATATGGCGGGGCGAATGTCGGGTTAATGAAGGCTCTGGCGGATACCGTCCTGGCCGGCGGGGGAGAGGTGATCGGGATCATGCCGCGACTGCTCATCGAGAAAGAAGTCGCTCATCTGAACCTGACAAAGATGTATATCGTGGAAAGCATGAGTGAACGCAAGGCTATGATGGTCGAGCTGTCTGACGCTTTTATCGCCATGCCCGGCGGATTCGGCACCTTCGACGAGCTTGCCGAGATGATCACCTATAACCAGCTCCGGCTATCAGATAAACCGATCGGCATCCTGAACATTGAGAAATATTTCGATCACCTTCTGAAGTTCTTTTCCCACACGGCAGAAGAAGGTTTCCTTCGCCATGAGCACAGGAATAACCTGATCGTAGAAGAAAAGCCGGAAGAATTAATGAGGAAATTATCGCTCTATCAGCCGGTTTCTATCGATAAATGGATCAAAGACATTAAAGAAGAAAGCAAAAATTCAGGGGAAGTCTTATAACCATCCGGGAATTTCTTAACTTAGCCGTGTTTTAAAACATTTGCCATGCACCCTGCATCTTATTCGGTTCAATTACAGGATAATAAGGTAAAATGTACTCTTTGCCCGCACCTGTGCGTCCTGGCCGAAGGGAAAATCGGCATTTGCAGGGTAAGGAAAAATGTCGGCGGCAAGCTCATGTCGGAAGTTTACGGAAAGGCATGCTGTCTTAGATTTGATCCGATAGAAAAAAAGCCTCTTTATCATTTTTACCCCGGAAGCGTGATCCTGTCAGTCGGATCCGTCGGGTGCAACCTGCGTTGCAAGTTTTGCCAGAACTGGGAAATATCACAGACCTGCGCCGAAGATTATCCTTATCTCAAGCCTGTTACCGTCGATGAGATCATAAGAATGGCTAAAGAACGCCAGGACAATACCGGTGTGGCTTATACTTACAATGAGCCCATAGTCTGGTTTGAATTCATGCTCGATATTGCAAGGAAATCCAGGGAAGCCGGGATGCGGAATGTCATGGTGTCCAACGGCTATGTGAATGCTGCCCCGCTGGCCGAGCTGCTGGAGTACATGGATGCTTTTAACATCGACCTGAAAGCATTTACCGAAGATTTCTACAGGCGGGTGACCTCTGCAAGGCTTCAGCCGGTCAAAGATTCCATCATTAATATTAAAAAGCACGGCCGGCATCTTGAACTGACCCACCTGGTCATCACAGGTCTGAATGATGATGAACAGCAATTCGAGGAGATGGTGAAATGGATCGGGGGGGAAGTCGGGCCGGATACGCCATTGCACCTTTCCCGGTATTTTCCGAACTTTGAAATGGAGAATAAAGCCACCCCGCTGACAAAACTGCTGCAGCTTTATGAACTTGCCACTCATTATCTCCATTACGTTTACCTGGGAAATGTCGCGGCTGACGAAGGCCGGATAACAATATGCCCCGATTGCGGGTCCCAGCTTATCGAGAGGGTTGGTTATTCGACCTATAAAAAAGGGCTTGATGCAAAAGGAAAGTGCAAGAAGTGCGGGAAAAATATTTTATCGTACATTTGATGTTAAGTCTTATTTGTTGCCAATGAGTTAATTTTTACAAATCCCAGATGCTTAAAGACCAAAGTTCCGTCATCAAGGATCAATCGCTGAAGTCATATATTCTGAGAGCGGTCAGGTATGGCGGGAGGTTTATTGAATATCCCGTGGCTTTTGCAGGTGCAATGATCATGGGAGCCATCGTGGCATTCATCAACAGGAAATATGGCTTCTGGCCGGCAACGACGGCAGCACTGAAACAAGCGGTATATACTTTCTTTTTCGGCGGGTTGCTGACCAGGCTTCTTTACTCGATCCTCTATAACATTCGCGGCAGGTTCACCTCGATCATTCTCTCAACCCTGACCGTGACTATCATCACCGTTATCCTCGTTTACCTGGTTCATACTATGAAAGGCACACCTATGCCTTTTGAATCCACCCTTCCGACGGCCTTCCTGGCACCCTTCGGTTTCTCTTTCCTGGCATGGAGGAGAATGCGTAGAGCGTAGAGCAGTGGACAGTTGGCAGTTGGACAGTTGGCAGTTGGACAGTTGGCAATGGGCGTAGGGCGTAGGGCGAAGAGCTGGGAAGCAGGGAAGCCAGTCACCGGTCTTTGGTCTTTTTCCCAATTCCCATTGTGTTTTGCAAATTTCCTATTACTGTGAATTGGTATTGGTATTGAGAAATGAGAAATGAAATAGTCCCGGAGGGATGTCAGACAGTAGCCCGGTACGTAAGTGCCGGGATAAAAAGTCGCGCCAAATGAGTCAGAGTCCCATCGGGACGACACACCTAAATATTAATGTTGAATAAATGTATATTTGTCTGTTTGTCTGAAAGCAGCAAAAATCAAATGGAAATCAGAATAATTGCCGGTGGTCAGTATCGGTGGGAAATGTATAATAGTATGAAAAAAGCATTATTAATTTGTTTAGCTGCATTTTTTTTCAATTTCCTTTTCGGTCAGGAAAAAATAAGTCTTGTTCCTTACAGCTACCAGGAAAAAATAATACCCAAAGATGTTAATTCGGAATATATTTCAAGTCTAAAAAATGAATATTCAAATAACAAGTCAAACCTTGTTGTAATTGAAGTTAATCCTTCCGATATCAATAAGGAAGAAAAAGCGCAATTGAAGATTATTAAACTTTTTGATGAGAATGGTAATTTACTTGGAATCTCTCAGCCAATAAATCTATACGATTGGGAAGTAAAACCAATGGGCGATGACAAGACTGTGCTAGTCATCTTTCCAGCGGGAACAACTAGTTATGCCGATATTAAATTCTTTAAACTAAGTGGGAATTCATTAATTGAGGTTAATGAGATTGAGAGGGGGAGTTACAATTTTACTTTTGATATTGATAATAATGGTGAGAAATTGCTTGTAGCCTATACAGCATTTGAAGGTATAAGTGAACTACCACAATTAGTTCTATACGACAATATGGGCAATGAAATCTGGTCTGAATCAGTTGATGAAAACGAATTTTATTCTGTTAAATTGGCAAAAAATTACCTTATCGCTTCATCGAATGGTTCAAATAAAAATGTTGGCTTTCTTTATCTATTTAATTACCAAGGCAAAATGTTAAGGAAATTTAATCTTAACAATATTATTGGAAGCTATCAAATCGAATGTTTTGATGATATAAATAATCATTTTTTCGCAATTTTAACATCTAAGTGTATTTATTTATTCGATTTTAACACAATGCAACAAATAAAGTGTATTGAACCTCAAAATGCTTCTTCAAAATTCCGAACCTTTTGTTTTGATAAATCCGGAAATATAGTTGCAATTACAAATAATGAAGTAATGTTAATATCGAGTGCTAACAAGAGTTTATTTGTGAATCACAAATTATCGGGACATCCAGAGATAATCAATGAAAATGAGAAAATAATTCTTAAAATGTGGAATCCTGAAAAAACAAATTATTATGAAATACAGTATAAATGAATTATCACCAGCGTTGCGTTGTTTTTATATTTAGTTCTTTAAAACACTCTCAAAAAATCCCTGAGCCTTAGACTCTATATTGGTTCATAATATCTGGCATAATATTTTTGTGCATATTCCGCTCAAATTGACCATCACTTTCCAATCGAAGTTGACCACTTGTTTACCGCTTTATATTTAGCACTTCACCATCCCTCCCCGGCCCTCCCTGTGAATCACAGGCTCGTATTGATACGGCATCAAAGGGAGGGTGAGGCGTTTGGTTGGGCCGTCTTTTCTACAAATATTGAACTCCTCCGGAGTTTAGTCGTTAGTCGGAAGTTTGAAGTCAGAAGACAGAAAAAGGAAATCAGGGAAATAAACTTTAATTTAGGAATAATCTGTGCTTAATCGTAACCCTCCGGTCTGATGCATCTTGATTGGCTCTTTCCTGCCCTGTACCTTTGTCGCCCAAAACAATAATTTTTATGCAGAAGTCGGAAAATCGGCAAACACAGATGTTTGCCTTAATTGAAGAATTATTTCAGGGCAAGATGACCCGGAAGGAATTTTGTCGTCAAAAGAACATCGCGGTAAATTGTTTTTATTACTGGCAGAAAAAGTACCGGCAGCAAAGCCAGGAAAGTCATGCAGGATTTATTCCAGTCCGCACCGGAACTGGTTCCAGGACAGGATTTTCTCAGCCGATTGTCTTATCCTATCCCAACGGCATCAGTTTGCAATTGCCAGCAGGGACTCCGATTGCTGTAATCAGCTCATTGCTTCGTTTAGCCTGAGATCATGTTCGCCCTGACAGAATCCCAGCATTTCTTTCTTTACAACCAACCCACCGATATGCGCAAGAGCTTTGACAGTCTGTGTCAGTTAGTAGAAATGGGCATGAAACGTAATCCGCTTTCAGGCGAGGTTTTTCTTTTCATCAACCGTCCGCGTAACCGGATGAAGTTGCTCAGGTGGGAGTTTGGCGGGTTCATCCTGTATTACAAGCGGCTTGAAAGTGGCACGTTTGAGCTACCGGTAAGCGTTTTGAACAGCGCCAGCACGGTTATTAACTGGCCGGATTTGGTCATGATGGTTCAGGGGATCTCGTTGCAACATATACGAACAAGAAAGCGGTACTTACTGACAAATTCTTGTTGATAAAAACCTTCGAAAAGTACAGTATTTTCAAGGGTTATAAAGGTTTTTTACATACCTTTATTTTGTGATTGAACAAGACAAAAAACCAGATAACTCAGCCGACCAGGTTAATCCTTCCAGGGAAGAATATAATCGCATCCTGGCTGAAAATGCTCAGCTAAAATCAACGGTTGAGCGTTTGAGATTTGAACTCGACAAGCTCAAAAGATTATTCCATGGCTCAAAGAGTGAACGTTTTATTGCTGCTGATGAATCAAAGCTTGCTACCAAAGCTGAGACTGTGACGTCCACAACGAAAGAGGTTGATCCTTCTGTTAACAAAGCAGAGAAAGCAAATGGTCATGGACGCCCGAAATTGCCAGCACATCTGCAAAGAGAGGAAATTGTCCTGGAACCTGCCATTGATCTGAGTGGTGCAAAAATGATAGGTACGGTTGAAACAGAGATCTTAAGAGTATATTGAGGCCAGGATCATTGTTAAGAAGTATATTCGGGCCAAATACCTCTTGCCAGATGGTAGCATTGTTATCGCTGATCTTCCTTCTTTGCCCATTCCCCGTGGTAATGTCGGTCCCGGTTTATTGTCACATCTGATGGTTAGCAAGTATGTTGATCATCTCCCATTTTATCGTCAGCGCCAGATGCTCAAACGCCTGGGCATTGACCTGGCCGAAAGTACGATTAACGATTGGTTCCGCGGTGGGTGTGATCTTGCAGAGCCAGTATATGATTGCCTGAAAAAACGGGTACTCGCAGGTGATTATCTGATGGCTGATGAAACGCCAATTGCAGTACTGACAGAAGATAAACCCGGCTCAACTCACAAAGGCTATTATTGGGTTTATTACAACCCGATTACCAAATCCGTATTCTTTGATTATCAAAAAGGGCGTGGCCGGGAAGGTCCAACGCAGTTACTCAAAGATTTTAATGGCGCATTACAGGCAGATGGTTACGCCGGATATGTGGCCTTTGATCAAAACCCAAACATCACCTTACTTGCCTGCATGGCACATGCACGACGCAAGTTCGATGAAGCCCAAAAGAATGATCAGACCCGAGCGGGACATGCGATGACCTTGATCCAGAAATTATATGACACAGAGCGAAAGGCCCGGGAACAACAGCTTGGTTTTAGCCAACGCAAATCATTACGAATGGTTGAGTCTAAGCCCGTGATGGATGAGTTTTATCAATGGTTAACGGATAATAAACCACCACAAACATTGCCTAAAAGCGCCATAGGCATGGCAATTGAATATACGCTTAACCTTTGGCCAAGGCTCCTGCGTTATCTGGACGATGGCAAATATGAAATCGATAATAACCTGATCGAAAACTCCATCCGCCCGGTTGCCCTGGGCCGGAGAAATTATTTGTTTGCCGGTTCCCATGAAGCCGCTCAAAGAGCCGCTATGATGTATTCGTTTTTGGCCACTTGCAAGATAAATAATATCGAGCCATCTGAATGGATGACAAAGATGTTTACACGAATACCAGACCATTCAATCCAACGTCTGGAGGAACTTCTTCCACAAAACCTTCGCTAATATTTTTTTGTACTTTAGCAATATGCATCAGGCCGGATGCTTACGCTTAATCTGTGAAAATCCGTGTAATCCGTGGTGAGTTTGGAGATAAGATCGAATATCGGATATCGCGCTTTAGTCGCTTTTGCTCTTCGCTCTATGCCCTACGCCCATTGCCAACTGCCAACTGTCCAACTGTCCAACTGTCCAACTGTCCAACTGCCAACCCACGGTTCTCACGAATAAAGAAACCTCTTAATACTCCTCTTCGGTGTCTTCTGAAATTCATTCTGTGAGATCTCAAAGCGTGACACATTCATGAAAAAGGGAAGATGGTGGTTGACTGTTTTCAGGTGATGGTCGAACAGCTCTGTCAGGCCTTCTTCCTTCAATCCTGCCTTTTCCATCTCCTCGAAGTCGGGATAGATCAGTACAACCAGCTTTTCATTCCGCTGGATGACAAGCGATTCGGCTACCAGGAACTTATTATTGAACTGGGCTTCTATCTCTTCCGGGTAGATATTTTTTCCATTAGAGCCGATGATCACGCTTTTTATGCGGCCGCGGATATAAACGTAACCGTCAATGTCAAGCTTTCCCAGGTCGCCGGTATGCAGCCAGCCCCTTTCGTCCATTACCTCTTCCGTTGCCTTTTCGTTCTTGTAATAACCGGCCATCACATTTTCCCCTTTTACCAGGATCTCTCCGGATATTTTCTTCGGATCCGGGGAGTCGATCATTAATTCCAGCGTATCGACCACCTTTCCCGCTGATCCTGTCCTGGATTCTTTCCATGCGATATAGCTGATCAGCGGTCCGCACTCGGTCATCCCGTAACCGATAGTAAAGGGAAATTTCATTTTGCGGAAAAAGGCCTCAGTTTCCGGATTAAAAGGTGCTCCGCCGATAACAAGCTCCCTGAAGTTTCCTCCAAAAACTGCAGTGAGTTTATCGCTGATTTTCTTAAGTATTATGCTGCTGATGCCCGGGATAGCAAGCAGTATCTTCATTTGCGGCTTGCTGATAACGGGTAGCACCTGTTTTTTGTAAATCTTTTCGATCACAAGAGGCACGGAGAGAATCAGCGAAGGCTTTACTTCCTGGAAGGCTTTGATGACAATCTGGGGTGAAGGCGTTTTGGTCAGGATGGTAATATCGCAGCCAAGGGTAAAGGGGAACAGGAACTCGAAGGCACAGCCGAAAGTATGCGCAAGGGGAAGAAATGAAACTATCCTGTCGCCCGGATTCAGCGGCATATGATGATGGGCATACCGCATGTTGGCAGCCAGGCTGTTATGGGGCAGCATAACCCCTTTGGTGAAACCTGTCGTGCCGGAAGTGTAGCTTATCACGGCCAGGTGATCACCCGGAATTTCAGGCAGGCTGAGTTTTTCTCCGTCTTTATAAAAGGAAGCAGTTATTTTGCTTAAGTCATTTTTTTTATAAGCTTTGCTGAAATGTTCCGAACTCTTGAATATGGAAAGACTTGATATGGAAATGGCACAATTTAATTTGGGCATCTTTTCCGGGTCAAGCTTTTCATAGATCGAATCCTCGGCAAAAAGAAGGATCGAATCGGAATGGTCTACGATCTGCTGCAGGTCATCCGGTTTGAAATCGGGCAAAATGGGCACGATCACAGCGCCATAGGTGACCGTAGTGATATACAGGATGCCCCATCGGGCCGAGTTTTTCCCGATCATGGCAATTTTATCGCCGGGTTTGATGCCTGCATCGCGGAAAAACTGATGTATCTTGATTATATGTCCCGCTACATCATGGTAAAAGTACGTTTCACCCTGGTAATCAGTAAGAGCACGGTAATCCCAGTTTTTGTTGATGCTGTCTGTCAGGTAACGTGAAAAGTTTTCCTTCAGCATAAGATGTGGTATAAAGAAATCAAAGTTAGTTATTATTTAATATGACAGAATTCTCTGTTATATTTCATAAGTTTGTCCTATCAATAACTGATTATGATAGTTATCGGGATTACCGGTACGAATGGCGCGGGAAAAGGGACGATCGTGCATTATCTCGTAAAGGAGAAAGGCTTTGTCCATTTCCCGGTACGGGCATTCATCGCGGAAGAGATAACCCGCCGTGGAATGGCCGTGAACCGTGACTCAATGGTTACTGTGGCCAATGACCTGCGTAAGAATAATTCGCCTTCCTTCATGATCGACAGCTTGTACGGGAAAGCCCTGGCCCTTGGAATGAACAGCATAATAGAAAGTATCAGGGTGCCGGGGGAAGTCTATTCCCTACGGAATAAAGGCAGGTTTTATCTTATTGCTATTGATGCCGATCCTAAGATCCGTTATGAAAGGATCAGGGCACGGAAATCGGAAACCGACCGGGTCTCATTCGAAACTTTCCTGGAGAATGAAAAGCGCGAGATGAATTCGACGGATCCGAACGAACAAAATATCTCTAAATGCATTGAACTTGCAGATTGTAAACTCTTTAACAATGGAACAATCGAACAATTGAACCGGCAAGTTGAAGAGATACTGCTGAAGATCAAGGAAGGACGGTAGGACGGTAGGACTGTAAGACTGTAGGACTTTGGAACAATTTATTAACTAACTCTCATGACCACAAAACATATAAGACCATCCTGGGACGAATACTTTCTCGATTTAGCGCATGCAGCGGCAAAGAGGGCCACGTGCGACCGCGGCCGCAGCGGTTGCGTGATAGTACGCGACAGGCAGGTGCTGGTGACCGGCTATGTCGGGTCCCCGAAAGGGCTTCCCCATTGTGATGATGTCGGCCATCTGATGAAGAAAGTAGTGCATGACGATGGCTCCGTCACGCAGCATTGCATGCGCACCGTCCATGCCGAGCAGAACGCCATCTGCCAGGCCGCCCGGCGTGGGATGGCGCTCGAGGGCGGAACGCTGTACTGCCATATGACGCCCTGCCGCACCTGTGCCATGCTTATCATCAACTGCGGCATTGAGAGGGTGGTTTGCCGGAACCGCTACCACGCAGGGGCCGAATCGGAAGAAATGTTCCGGATGGCAGGCGTGAAAATTGAATTCATCAATGAGGATGTGCTGGATTATGAGAATCAGAAGGGATAATTGGCAGTTCGCAGTTCGCAGTTGGCAGTTCGCAGTTCGCAGTTGGCAGTTGTTAGTTCCCTGCTTCCCTGCCTTCAAATACCGCGTAGCGGTTTTACTATTGTTGCAGAATTACCAGCCAGATAAACCAATTCCCCGGAGGGGATAAACATATTATGATAATCGGGCTGTGATATAATTCATATATTTGAGAGGCCAAAATGTTACCGGATGAAACTCCAATTAATAAAGCCCTCAGATTCCCTCAATAAAGCTTACAGGAAGACAAGTCTCAGGCGCGACCAGGTAGAATCTTTCAAGACCGGTTTCAAAAGACTTTTCAGCCGTATCAATGAGAATGAATCAGAAGAGAACCTGAAAAACATAATTGCTGATTTTCTGAAAGAAGTCTGGTATAAAAGTGATTATGAGATAAATACCAAAGACAGGAAAGACCTTGTCATCCATAACGGAAAATCTGCCAGTGATGCAGTCGGTGTTATTATCGAAGCGAAAAAACCCGGCAACAGGCTCGAAATGATTTCTCCCGAAAAACCTAATGCAAAGGCTTTTCATGAACTCGTCCTGTACTATTTAAAAGAAAGAATTGATCATAATAACAGCCAGATCAAACACCTGGTGGCAACAAACATCTGGGAGTGGTATATGTTCGACGGCGTTTGGTTTGAGAAGAATGTCTTCCGGAATAAAAAATTAAGGGAAGATTACGAAGACTTTAAGATCAGCGGCCAGGACACCAGGTTTTTTTATGATGAAATTGCGGCTAAGTTCCTGGATTCATTGACAGATGACATTCCCTGCAGTTATTTCAACCTGAAGGAATATAAGGAATGCGTGATCAATGAATCGCCGGAAGATGATATTCAGTTGCTCGACCTTTACAAAATATTCTCCCCGGAACATCTTCTGACTAAAAGCTTTACAAACGACAGCAACTCGCTCAACAGGGAATTTTATACAGAATTGTTGCACATCATTGGTTTAGGGGAGACAAAGGAAAAGAGTAAAAAACTGATCGGGAGAAAAGCCGCCGGTTTGCGTGAAGATGGTTCTATCCTGGAAAATACGATCAATATCCTGCGAAGCCGGAACCGTTTGTATTCTTTAGAAAAGCCTGAACAATACGGAGATACCGAAGAAGAACGTCTCTTTAGCGCAGGCCTGGAACTTGTTATAACCTGGCTAAACCGCATTCTTTTCCTGAAACTGCTCGAAGGCCAGTTGATCTCTTATCACCAGAGTGATAAAGGATATGCTTTCCTGAACCATTCGGTTATTGAGGATTTTGATCAGTTGAATGAATTATTTTTCGATGTTTTAGCCATTCCTGAAGATCAAAGACTAAAATCTGTCAGCGATAAATTCGGCAACCTTCCTTACCTGAACAGTTCTTTGTTTGAAGAAAGTGACCTGGAAAAGAAAACCATTACCATAGCTGAGCTGAAAGGCAGGCTTGATCTTGGAGTTCATCAGGGGACAGTATTAAAAGATTCCCTGGGAAGAAAAATATCCGGACGTAAAAACACCCTTCAATACCTCTTTGAATTCCTTGATGCGTATGATTTTTCAAGCGACAGCAAGGCGGAAATCCAGGAACAGAATAAAAGCCTGATCAGCGCTTCCGTTTTAGGTTTGATCTTTGAGAAGATCAACGGGTATAAGGATGGTTCTTTCTTTACGCCCGGCTTTATCACGATGTACATGTGCCGCGAGACCATCCGGCGGGCGGTCGTGCAGAAGTTCAACGATACAAAAGGATGGAATTGCGCGGAATTCGGGCAGTTGTATGACAAGATAGAAGATAAGAGAGAAGCGAACAGCCTGATCAACAGCCTGAAGATTTGCGATCCGGCAGTGGGTTCCGGGCATTTCCTCGTTTCAGCCCTGAATGAAATCATCGCTATAAAAAGCGAGTTGAAAATTCTTCTCGACAGGCAGGGGAAGACGTTGCGCGATTACCAGGTTGAAGTAGTGAATGATGAGCTTGTCATTACTGATGACGACGGACGGTTTTTCCGGTACAATCCGAAGAATGAAGAGAGCCGGCGCGTTCAGGAAGCCTTGTTTCATGAGAAGCAGAGCCATCATTGAAAACTGCCTCTTCGGTGTGGATATCAATCCAAAGTCGGTGATGATCTGCCGGCTGAGGTTATGGATCGAACTCTTAAAAAATGCTTATTATACCAGGGAAAGAGACTCCATCTCAATAAATAGCACCAATGGAGATGGAGTCTCTTTCTCTTTCCCGCGGGATGGAGTCCCTTTGGGAAACAGGCTCGAAACCCTACCAAACCTCGACATCAACATCAAATGCGGCAATTCCCTCATCAGCCGGTTCCCGCTCGATGCCGACCTGGGCGAGGCGCTGCGCAAGAGCAGGTGGAACATGGACAGCTACCGCCTGGCGGTGATGACATACAGAAACGCGGAGACCAAAGAGCAGAAGCGGGCCATGGAAAAGCTGATCCACGATATCAAGAACGATTTTGAGACCGAAGTAACCCGGAACGACAAGCGTTTGATAAAGCTGACCAAGCTGAAAGGCGAGCTGACCAACCTCACGACCCAGCCCTCCTTTTTTGAGATGACCAAAACCGAGAAAGCTGCCTGGGAAAAGCAGGTAAAGAAGCTGACAACGGAAATATCCTCCATTGAAGCGGCTTTGGAAGAAGTCCGCAGCAACAAGATCTATGAAAACGCCTTCGAATGGCGGTTTGAATTCCCGGAAGTGCTGGACAATGACGGGAAGTTTGTGGGGTTTGATGTGGTGATCGGAAATCCGCCGTATATCAGGCAGGAAGAAATAAAGGAGTTTAAGCCATATCTCCATGATAATTATAAGACCTATTCTGGGGCTGCGGATTTATATTTGTTCTTTGTGGAAAGAGGATTTAAATTGCTTCGTTCCGATGGGCAATTTTGTTACATTTTGCCCAATAAATGGATGCAAGCCGGATATGGTAAACCATTACGCTACAGCTTGCTTTATAATAATCTGCTTTCTATCGTTGATTTTGCTGATTTGCAAATATTTGATGAAGCTACAACGTACCCTTGTATTTTGCGTGCATCAAAGCAATTACCCTCAGCAACTTTTGACTCTGTTGTTGTAAAAAAGCTTGATTTTGACAATAGTTTTTCGGAATATGTCAAAACAATTACGAATAAAATGCTTCATTCAGACCTGACAGATGATACATGGGTGATAAACACAGGTGTTGATAGTAAAATAATTTATCGACTTAGAGCATCTTTTGTTTCGCTTTCTGAATATATTGATGGACAGGCATATAGAGGAATATTGACTGGGCTTACTGAAGCTTTTGTAATAGATGATATGACTAAAAACAAGTTAATAAATGAAGATCAGAGATCTGAGGAACTAATTAAACCATTCTTATTAGGAAGGAATATTCGACCTTATTCATCTTTAGAAAATACAAATTGGTTAATTCTCATCCCAAAAGGATTTACTATTAAAACGAATTTACCGGAATCAAATCCTAATCACTGGCAGGAACCTTTCCCGCGTTATGGTAATATGCTTTATGAAGATGCATGGACGTGGTTCAGTGGAAATTATCCTGCAATTGCTTCTCATTTATTAAAATATAAAGAAAAAGCTGAAAAGAGGACGGATCAAGGTGATTTTTGGTGGGAATTGCGAGCATGTGACTATTATAATAAGTTTTATACGGAAAAAATAATGTATCAGAAATTTCAGGTTAAACCATGTTTTATTTATGAAACAAATGGTGCTTTTTGTAATGATTCAATGTGGATAATTCCAACAAAGGATAAAGTTCTATTAGCTATCCTTAATTCAAAAATAGGCTGGTGGCTGATTTCCAAGTATTGTAGTGCGATTCAAAATGGTTATCAATTAATTTGGAATTATTTGGGTCAAATTCCTATTCCCAACAATGTCAACGAAAAAGATTCAAACAAAACCATAGAATTGGTTGATCAAATTCTCGCCGCCAAAAAATCCGATCCTCACGCCGACACCTCAGCGCTTGAGGATGAGATAGATCAGTTGGTTTACGATTTATACGGGTTGACGGAGGAGGAGAGGCGGATTGTGGAAGGAGGATGAGTTCATTTCGCATTGAACATTGAACATTTAGCAATGCACATTTTTACGGGTTGACGGAGGAGCGGCGGATTGTGGAGGGAGGATGAGTTCATTTCGCATTGAACATTGAACATTTAACATTTAGCATTCGCAATGTACATTTTTAGGGGTGCCGGAGGAGGAGCGGTGGATTGTGGAGGGGGATAGCGCTGTCAGATTCCCGCTTTCGCTTTGCTCCGCTGAAGCTTCGCGAAAGCGATGCGGGAATGACGCGGTTCGCAGGGTATAGTGAGACGGCGCGGCACACCTCAAAATATCGACAATGGGGTGCCGCGCCGCTCTTCATTTCCTCCTCATTTGGCGTCATCCCGATCCGCCGGCTGGCGGAGAGGGATCTCCTTGCAATTTGAACCACGATTT
The DNA here is from genome assembly GCA_963823285.1 of uncultured Bacteroidales bacterium. Lineage (GTDB taxonomy): Bacteria > Bacteroidota > Bacteroidia > Bacteroidales > JAGOPY01 > JAGOPY01. Next base: position 500,010 of record CAWGKX010000015.1, read on the forward strand.
CTTATCTTTACATGCCCTAATCCTGCCCGGCCAAATAACCTGGCCCAGCCCGTCCGAACGGCGTCAGCCGGGCGGGGGCACTGCGCTCGAACATTAGAGCCAATTATTTTTTTTGTTTTAGAGACAACTTTTATAAAAACCATCAGTCCATTAAATAAATGACATTTAATGAAAAAGCCGGCCAATTATATTTTACTCATTTTGGTCCTGAATGTCAGCGGATTATTCGGCCAATGGATTAAAATGGATTCATTGGCACACGCTGTAGGTGCATTTGAATCATCTGGAAATCACCTTTTTGCCGGTACAAATGCCAATGGATTTTATTATTCATTGGATTCCGGAGTGACCTGGACAAATTCAAATCAGGGGATGACTCATTTGAATATAAGATCCATATCTGCAAAAGATAGTATGATATTTATTGGATGCGAGGGTGATGTATGTAAATCTACAGATTTTGGCCTTACTTGGATTTCTTCACATAATGGTATTGTTGGTCTTGATATATGTAGCACATTATTTATTGGAGACTCTCTATTGATTGGTTCTTACGGGGGAGGAGTTTTTGTATCCACAGACTATGGGGATAATTTTACTCCTTTGAATAATGGTTTATTTGATCATTATGTGAAGTGTCTGCTTTTCAATGGCACAAGACTTTTTGCAGGCATTCAATATGGTGGAAGTGGGATATTTGTCTCTGACGATAATGGTGCGACCTGGATGCAAAAATGCACTGGTATTCCCCATCATCCCTATAACTATCATAAATATGATGATATCTTATCTTTTACGATGACTTCACAAAGTATTTTCGCTTCGACTTTTTACAATGGAGTGTATAAATCTGATGACAATGGAGAATCCTGGACCCAGGTTCTGATAGATAATCGTGCTACTTGGATTCTCGAAGGTCAGGAAGAATCGGTATTTTCCGGACATCATAGCAGCATGGTTAATAAATCTAATGACAATGGAATCAGTTGGGAATCATGCAATGATGGAATCTTTGGAGGGGATGTAAAAGGATTATTCATTTTTGGTTCTTATATTTTTGCTGGTACTTCTAGAGGCTATGTTTTCAGACGTCCTATTGATGAGCTATTGACCGGAATACTTGAACAAAACAACTTTGTCAATATGATAGTTTATCCAAATCCGGTTACTGAACTTTCAAAAATCGTCATTCCTGCTTCTCTTGGAGATAAATTCACCCTTGAGATATACAATGAAGTTGGTCAACTGGTTAAAAGGATGATTGGATTGAACTGTGATCAATTTGAAGTAAATAGAAATGAATTTTGCAGAGGCATTTATTTTCTTAGATTAACAGGTTCAAACAACACAATGGTTGTTGGGAAGTTCATTTTTAATTGAATCTGTAGCCGCGCATCGCCCAGCCCGGAATTAATATTTTGCTCCGCCAGCCGGCGGATCGGGATGACGTTGTAGGGAGGATGAGTTCATTTCGCATTGAACATTGAACATTTAGCAATGCCCATTTATTCTTTTTCTTGACATAGACGTATTAATTGTGTATCTTTGTACGTCAATACTAATAATCATGGAAACAAAATTAACATTAAGATTAAAGAAGAAGGTGATAGATCAGGCAAAAAAGTATGCTAATGATCATGAAACCAGTCTATCTAAACTAATTGAGAATTATCTTTCAGCAATAACCAACGAAACAAGGTCGGAAGAAACTATTTCACCATTAGTTCAATCCTTAAGTGGTGTCATTCATATTCCCGGCTCAGAAGACGCAAAGGCAAAATATCATAAACATCTTAATGAAAAGTATTTATGAAAAAAAAGGTCTTTGTTGACACAGATGTAATCTATGACCTGCTTGCAAAAAGGGAACCTTTTTATCATGCCGCAGCACATTTATTTACACTGGCAGATGAAGGGAAAATCCAGATTTTTATTTCAGCTCTGTCCCTGGCTAATATCCATTATCTGATTTCAAAGCAGCAATCTGAAAATCAAGCAAAACAAATACTTCGCAAATTTAAAGTCCTGGTCCATGTAACCTCTTTGACCGAAAAGATAATCGATTTAGCTTTAAATTCAGAGTTTGAAGACTTTGAAGACGCAATTCAATATTTCTCTGCGTTGCAAAATGAAATCAAGATCTTGTTGACAAGGAATTTAAAAGATTATAAGAAAGCACAAATAACAGTATTAACTGCTCAGGATTTTATCAATTTATAATGGGTCTGGCGCTAACGGGCAGCTATGGCCAATGCCCGGTCATTCCGGATCGATCACCCAATCCGGATCTCACGCATAGGCCTTAGCTGCAGAACGTTGTGTGTAAATATTATAAGCTATGATTGAAATTTCAATATTTGAAAAAGCCAGCAAAAAAAGTCTAATAATCTACGTAGGAATTGGGATTCTTATAATTTTAACATTATATCTTATTTTTCCAAAATATGGTCCTCTTTCATTTTTTCTACCGTTATTAATATTCCTATCCATCATAACAATAACCGAACGGCAAGAAAAACCTTGTGGGACTATCTACCTGACAGAAAGACAGATATTTATAAAGACAAACTACTTTGATTTTAAATCGGAATTGTTTAGCATCAGGAAACTTAAACTTAAATATTCTGGATTCAAAGGGAAGAGATTACCTATAACTTTTATTCCAAGATACAGGCAGTTTTCAGGTAGTGATAATTACATTAGTATTGATTTAGGAACTAAAGTATATGAATATAGATTTTTAGTTGAAGATGAGATAAAAGAAAAACAAATAATTGAATTAGTCAGTGATTGGGAGAAAATAGGATTTGATTGCAGTAATATTTCATTAAATATCTAATAACAACTACACACAATCATTTCTTTCTGTCGCACCTACGGCGCTACCATGCTGTCGTGCCTACGGCACTTTAAAAAGGATGGCCTTATCTTACCTCGGACCCCGGACTAGAAGTCCGGGGCTATTTTCGGACGTCCCTTCGGGACTAAAGACTGAAAAATATTTTCTACCATACCGGGTATATTTTCCATTTTTCCGGATTAACCATATGCAAGTCGATTATTTTAAAATATAAGTTCACAAAAAGTGAACTTAATAAAAATTAACATATCTTTGCATGAAAGTTCATTTAATGAAAAAGCAGACCATAGAAGACTATATTATTGGTCATCCGGCGGGCAGCAGTTCTTTCAGAAAGTGGTTGACAACAGTAAAGCTGGCAAATTGGGACAGGCCTGATGATATTCGACAAACCTTTGTTTTTGCTGATTTATTAGGAGATGGCAGCAACAGGGTCGTATTCAATATAGGAGGCAATAATTATAGGATGATTTGCAAGTATCATTTTGGTAAATTAAGAGTTCACCTCTTTGTCTATTGGATTGGGACACATTCAGATTATAATGAACTTTGTAACATGAATAGGCAGTATACAATTAATGAATTCTAACTCAATTGGAAATGAATGCTTTAAAATATACCATTATTAAATCGAGAAAGCAATATGATAATTATTGCAAGGATTTGGAGAAGATTCTCGAAAGCAACGATTATCAAGCGGATTTGAGTGATGAAATAGAATTACTCACATTATTAATTGAGAAATGGGATTCTGAGCATTCCACCTTTAATGACGCTAATCCCGTTGAATTACTTCATTTCCTTATGAATGAAAATGGTCTTAAATCAAAAGATTTAGTCGGTATTTTAGGTGTTAGTAAAGGATTAGTCTCAGATATTTTAAACTATAAAAAAGGTATATCCAAAGAATTAATCCGGATTCTTTCCAAACATTTCAAAGTTTCTCAGGAAGCATTCAACCGGCCTTATAAGTTAAAAAACCCTGTGAATGCTCATTTGCGGGATGCCAGTGTGATGAATACGACAAAAAAGCTTGAAACGGAATCTGCTTAACTATTCCTTTATAATTCTCTTAAATGAAGAGGTCTTGCCATCCTTGAGTTTTAATATATAGACGCCCGGGGTAAATTCTGATACCCGTACAACCGTCTTTTCCGATAGATTCCCCTGGAAAACAATCTGTCCCAGGGAATTCAATATTTCAAAACTCATATGACCCGGATTGCCTTCCATTTCAATGGTCAATTCATCAGATACGGGATTCGGGTAAATATCAAAGCTGTGTTCTGAGGCAATTTCATTTGCCCCGGAAGTTACGGCCGTCCCATAAATTATAAATGGAAAACCCTTGGCGCCTCCCGGCTCCACGACATTTGTCCAGGAATCAGCGTCGTATTGTAAACCATTTCCTGTTTCAGCCTCATCATTAATGGTTATAAAGGGCTGCCAGACACCTGCCGGCAAAGTCCCGTCCGCCTGCCAGTCAATCCAGTAATCCTCACCTGCAGGAAGGTTCAGGCCGGGCGTCCTGCAAACATTTCTCATAATAGGTCTTGTTATTAACCCGCATGATTCATAAACCCTATAAATTCCGGACCAGTAACTGGATGATAATATATTAGTCGAAGTATCGCCCCACACGACTGTGCTGTTGCCGACACAGGGAGAGCCCTTCCAGATTTGTACATTAAATGCGGTAAAAGAAGATGATGCTGCCGGTGAGTTAATTTGAAATTCAAAAAACACAATAGAATCGATTGCCCAGCTTGCGCCATTAACTGAAAAATCATCAGCCAGCCGGTAAATGCCCTTTGTATCGCAGGAACCGTGTGCGGTATCGGGAGGCTGGATCACACTCCAGTCAGGATCATTCGGGCCAAGGCTATGAACTGTGATCAAGGGCCCGTTGTCATACAAGATATTCTGCGAAAACATTAATGATGACATACCCAACATAAATAATGAAAAGTAAAGTTTTTTCATGATTTCAATTTTAAAGGATAATACTCATTGAAACATCTTATACTCTCATCCTCAAGCTTTGCAGATGATTATTATTACAAATTTACGATTAATTTAGTTTTTTGCACTTATTTTTCTCCTGCCATTTCAAGACATAATTTCACTATTTTTATGTCACATAAAAAAATTATGAAAGCAAACGATTTTCTTTGTCCTTATTGCCGTGGCCATCTTATGCCCCATACCAAAGTCATTCTTTCTGCCAGGAAAAGCTCGGGGAAAAGGGGCATGATCCTTTTCAATCCAAAGCTGGGAGAATACGACGTCATCGTCCACCATACGTTCCGCCTGGAAGAAGGAGAGCACATTGACATTCTCTGCCCGCTCTGCCATGCCAATCTTACTGACCATACCCTGAATAAAAACCTTGCCAGGATCAAAATGATCGATACGTCAGGTATGGAATTCGATATTTATTTTTCAGAGATAGTGGGTGAAAAATGTACTTACAAGATCAGCGGGGATAAAAAGGTCGAAACCTTTGGCGAGGATGCAGCCGACTACCAGAACTTCTGGGGAGCGGAACCGAAATATTAGAGTTCGCAGTTAGCAGTTCGCAGTTAGCAGTTCGCAGTTAGCAGTTCGCAGTTCGCAACTGACTAACGACTAACGATCCCGAAATGTCCAAAATTTCTTTGAAATTTTGATGACATTTCGAGGATCCTCGAAAAACTACCGATCCGCCAATGGCGGACCGTTGTTTTTCGGGACTAACGACTAACGACTTCTTCATTCGTTCTCCTTAAAAATAGCAACTTCCCGCTTCCCCCGGAAGTCACGACTCCCCGGAACATCCCGCTGGTGTTGAACGTCATCGTATAATGACCATCTTTATCTACGGCGATGACGCCGCCGGTGCCTCCAACCGGGAGCAGCTTTTTGAAAATGACCACGCTGGCAGCGCTATCGACCGACAAACCCTTGTATTCCATCAATGCGGAGATATCATGGGCTACGGTGTACCGGATGAAATATTCACCATGACCGGTGGCTGATACGGCACAGGTATTATTGTCAGCATAGGTGCCTGCCCCGATGATTGGCGTATCGCCAACCCGTCCGGTCATTTTATTCGTCATTCCTCCTGTAGAGGTTGCTGCGGCCAGGTTACCGGATTTGTCCAGGGCAACGGCGCCGACAGTTCCGTGTTCGCGGGCCTTAAGGAAAGCATCCCATCTTTTTTGCGTGAAGAAATAAGAAGGATCGACGATCTCAACGCCATGCTCCCTGGCAAACTTTTCAGCTCCCCCGCTTACCAGCATAACATGATCTGATTCTTCCATCACCTTACGGGCAGCCAGGACCGGGTTCCTGATGATGCGAACATCGGCAACGGCCCCGGCCGCCAGGTCTTTTCCATTCATGATGGCAGCATCCATCTCGTTTTCGCCGGTCTCTGAAAAAACCGAGCCTTTCCCGGCATTGAACAGGGGAGAATCTTCCATAATTACTACTGCAGCGGTCACTGCATCAAGCGAGGCGCCGCCTGATCTTAAAATGGCTTCTCCACTGTCGAGCGCTTCCTGAAGCTTATCCAGGTAAGCTTTTTCGAGCCCGGGCGTGAAATCCTTTTTATCCATTACACCCGCGCCGCCATGAATGACCAGCACATAATCCGGACGGGGTGATTTTTTCTGGGAACATCCTGCAAATAAAATAAGAGCTAAACCTATAAATAAGTATTTCATGGTATTAGATAAGAATTCCCGAACTTAACACTTAAAACTCAACACTTAAAACTACTTTCCGAGCATTGCCCCAAACATCTCCTTGATATCATATATCCCGAGAAAGTGCCCGGCCATGAAAATGGTAACTGCTGCGATGGACCATTTTACAAAAATGATCCCTTTTTTAACGGCCAGGTGTGAAGCGATAAAAGCGCCTATTACTGAACCGATCGTCATCACCAGTCCATAAATCCAGTTGATATCGCCGAAATACCAAAAGACCAGGAAGGAAAAAGGCATATACATCAGCACGATCAGCACTTTAACGGCATTGGCCCTGACAAGGTCATAGCCGGCATTCAGCACGAGGGCGGCAAGCAGGAAGTAGCCGATGCCTACATGAACGAATCCACCGTAAATTCCAAGGAAGAAAAAGATGATCACCTGCAGCCAGGTCACTTTTTTATCGACCAGGTGCTGTTTGCCATAGATATATTTGTCGGGATTATAAAATACGAAAAACAGCATCACCAGCATGATAACGGCGAAGGCCTTTTCGAATACATGTTCATTGATGTCGATGGCGATATAGGCGCCCAGCAAAGAGCCAATTGCGGAGGGAATACCGAGCAAGGTGCCTTTCCTGAGGTCAAGAACTTTTTTTTGGCGAAATACTGTGGCAGCCGTCAATGTCTGTATGGTTACCGCAATCCGGTTCGTCCCATTGGCCACCGGGGCAGGCAACCCCATCAGCATCAGCACCGAGAGGGAAATGACTGATCCTCCGCCGGCCAGCGTATTTATGAACCCGACCGCGAGGCCGGCGAAGATCAGTACTGAGATTTCAATCCAACTCATATCGAAAATTCCAAATTCCAAATTCCAAAATCCAAACAAATCACAAATTGCAAAACTAAAAACTCAAAACTTGTTTAACAATTCCATCAGCATCAAACCCGCACTCCCTTTGCAGCTCGCCGACAGTTCCCTGTTCGATGAAGCGGTCAGGTATGCCGAGACGGATGACCCGTGCATTGTAATGGTTGTCTGACATGAATTCCAGGACAGCGCTTCCTAAACCGCCCATGATGGTTCCGTCTTCCACGGTCATGATTTTATCAAAACGGGTGAAAATCTCATGAAGCAGCTCTTCATCAATCGGTTTTAAATACCTGATGTCGTAATGAGCTGCCCGGATACCCTGAGATTTCAGCAGATCAACAGCTTTTATGACTTCATTACCAGGATGACCGATTGAGATGATTGCTAAATCCTTGCCATCGCTGATTTTCCTGCCTTTGCCGGCGATAAGTTCTTTGAAAGGTTTTATCCAATCGGTCTTCACGCCACGGCCTTTGGGATAACGGATCACATAAGTGCCTGCCCCCGGCAACTGGGCTGTGTACATCATGTTTCGCAGTTCTTCTTCGTTCATGGGCGAGCAAATGGTCAGCTTGGGAATTGCCCTGAAATAAGCCAGGTCGAATGCGCCATGATGCGTTGCTCCGTCTTCCCCGACCAGGCCGCCGCGATCGAGGCAGAAGACTACGTGCAGTTTCTGAAGGGCGACATCGTGTATCACCTGGTCGTACGCCCGTTGCATAAAGCTTGAATAGATATTGCAGAAGGGGATCATCCCCTGTGCGGCCATCCCGGCTGCGAACGTAACCGCATGCTGCTCGGCAATGCCCACATCGAAAGCACGGTCCGGCATTTTTGCCATCATCATATTGAGGGATGACCCGGTCGGCATTGCAGGCGTTATTCCGACGATTTTTTCATTCTGTTCGGCAAGTTCAATGATGGTCCGGCCAAAGACATGCTGGTATTTGGGCGGTCTGTCGACATGTAATTCCGAATCGATTAATTCCCCGGTATCCTTATTGAAAAGGCCGGGCGCATGATAAACGGTCTGTTCTTCTTCGGCTTTTGCGAATCCTTTTCCCTTGGTGGTTATGGCGTGGAGCAGCTTGGGACCCGGAATATTGCGGATCTCCTTCAATTGATGAATAAGCCCGATGACGTCATGGCCGTCCGTAGGGCCGAAATATTGAAAATTAAAAGATTCGAAAAAATTGCTGCGGGTATGAAGTGTAGTCTGTTTACCGGCGATATGAAGGAGATAGTCTTTGAAGGCGCCGACGTTCGGATCGATGGAAATGCCGTTATCGTTAAGGATCACCAGAAGGTTGGCCTGGTGCATGCCGGCATTGTTAAGCGCTTCCATTGCCATTCCGCCGGCAATGGCAGCATCGCCGATCACGGAAATATGCATCCTGTCGTTGTTGCCTTGCAGACCCGATGCCACGGCCATCCCCAGCGCAGCCGAAAGGGAAGTGGATGAATGGCCGGTGCCGAAAGCGTCGTATTCACTTTCGCTCATCTTCGGGAAGCCGCTGATACCGCCATACATCCTGTTGGTATGAAACAAATCCCTGCGCCCGGTCAGTATCTTGTGCGCATATGCCTGGTGGCCCACATCCCAGATCAGTTTGTCGTAAGGAGCGTCGAACACATAATGAATGGCAACGGCCAGTTCCACTGCCCCGAGGCTTGATCCCAGGTGCCCCGGGTTCTGGGACGTTTCCTCGATCAAAAATTCCCTGATCTCACTGCAAAGCAAAGAAAGCTGATCCTCAGGAAGCTTTTTCAGATCCCGGGGAGAATTGATTTTGGAAAGTAAAAGGCCGGGTTTTGCTGACACGATTTGTTAGTTCAAAGTTCAAAGTTCAGGGCAAAGTTATAGTTATCAAGTTAAATGAAGTGTAGTTACTTTGAAAATTTACCCAACTGTCCAACTTAAACTTTGCCCTTTGCCCTTTGCCCTTTGAACTAAAGGATTCCAAGTTCGAGTTTTGCTTCATCCGACAGCATCTCCATATTCCAGGGCGGATCGAAAGTGAGTTCGAGGTCAACATCTTTCACTCCTTCGAGCGCTTTGACCTTTTCCCTTACCTCCACCGGGAGGCTTTCTGCTACCGGGCAGTTAGGTGTTGTGAGCGTCATTACGATATGCACTAAAAAATCGTCATCGATCTGAATCTTATAAATCAGTCCGATTTCATAGATGTTGACAGGGATCTCGGGATCATAGACGGTTTTCAGCTCCGCTATGATCCTGATTTCCAGGTCTTTCTTTATTTGCGCAATATCAAACACGATTTTATTAATTCAACATTCAACATTCAACATTCAACATTCAACATTTTTATCCTTTAGCTTTGAACGCCAGAGCATACAATTTCATCTGCTTTATCATTGATGTCAAGCCATTGGAACGGGTAGGGGAGAGATGCTCCTTTAATCCTATTTTATCGACAAAGCCAAGATCGGCGTTCAGGATATCATCGGGAGTCTGACCGTCAAGGACCCTCACCATCAGGCTTATAAGCCCCTTGGTTATAACTGCGTCGCTGTCGGCCGAGAAATAGATCGTCCCGTCTTTATATTCGGCATGCAGCCATACCCTTGCCTGGCAGCCCGTAATGAGATTGTTCTGAACTTTGTATTTTTCATCGAGAGCTTTGAGATCCTTGCCAAGCTCGATGAGGTAGTTGTACTTGTCCAGCCAGTCTTCGAAAGCACTGAACTCCTCGATGATGGTTGATTCTATTTCAGGGATTTTCATAAAGTTAAAATTCCAAATTCCAAACACCAAATTCCAAACAAATTCCAAGCACAAAATTCTAAACCATAGAATTTGGTTGAAATAACAACATATAATCCGTTCTATTGTTTAATATCATTACTGATTTCAGTTGCAAAATTAGATATTTCCTCGAATTTTTTCAATTTAGGTTTTTGAATTTGTTTGGAATTTGGAATTTGGAATTTGGAATTTGGAATCACCCCAGCATCCGTCTCACCTGCTTGGTAGCTTCGATGAACCGGTCGATCTCTTCGATCGTGTTATACAGGGCAAGGGAAGCGCGGATCAGGCCCGGGACCCCGTAACGTTCGATGAGCGGCTGGGCGCAATGGTGACCTGTTCTTAAAGCAATGCCGAGCTTGTCATAGATCGTTCCGGCGTCATAAGGATGGATTTTCCCGATCAGGAATGATATAACGCCGGTCTTATTCTCGGCGTTGCCGAAAATCCGGACATCATCCATTTTTAAAAGTTCCAGTGTAGCATAATCCAGGAGTTCGTGCTCATAGGCGTGGATGTGCTTCAGATCAAGGTCCTGGATGTATTTTATAGCTGCTTCCAGTCCCAGAACGCCGCCGACATTTGGGGTTCCCGCTTCGAATTTATATGGCAGTTTATTATAGGTGGTTTTCTGAAAAGATACCTGGTCTACCATCTCGCCGCCACTCTGGTAAGGAGGCATTTCTTCGAGAAGCTTTTCCTTTGCGTATAAAACGCCGACTCCCATAGGGCCGTAAACTTTGTGCCCTGAAAAACAATAGAAATCGCAATCCAGTTCCCGGACGTCGACATCCAGGTGTGGAACGGCCTGGGCCCCGTCGAGCAGGACGGGGATGCCCTGGTCATGGGCCAGTTTGATCACCCGGTGCACCGGGTTGATGGTGCCCAGAACATTGGAAACATGCGTTAAAGCAATTAATTTGGTCCGCTCAGTGATCATTCCTTTGAGCGATTGAATTTCCAGTTCCCCCTGTTCATCGACCGGAATAATTTTCAGTGTGGCGCCATTCTGCTCTGCCAGTATCTGCCAGGGGACCAGGTTGGAATGATGCTCCATCTCCGAAAGGATGATCTCATCCCCGGGATGAACATGCTGCCTTCCATAGGTCTGTGCGACAAGGTTTATTGATTCAGTGGCGCCTTTGGTAAAGATGATTTCGTGCGCTTGTCCGGCATTTATGAAATCTTTTACCGTTTTACGGGCATTTTCGAAAGCTCCTGTTGCCTGTGCACTCAGGAAATGGACACCCCGGTGAATATTACAGTTTTCTTTCTTATAGTAAGTAACAAGCCTGTCGATCACTTCCCGCGGCTTTTGTGTCGTTGCGGCGTTATCGAAATAAATCAGGGGCTTGTCGTGGACCATCAGGTCAAGAATGGGGAAATCATGCCGGATATGAAGAATATCAAAACTCACAATGGATTATTTTTTATTTGTGGCGACAAAAATATGACAATTGGCAAAAGGTTTTACTGCCTTTTATAGTTTGTTGAAAAGTATGGAAGACTAGTTCAGATCTTACTAAGGTCGATATCAAAATGAATTTCTTTTTCCTGGTTTGCACAATGCAGCAGGCAGGTCTCACAGACATGCAGCTCGCCCCTCAACCTCTGTTTTACCATCTGATCCACCCGTTTCATAAGAGGCTCAAGCGACATCTTGCCGATCACTTCGGAAGCAAAGGCATACATGAGCAACAGGCGGGCGCTGGCCAGGCAGATGCCCCGCGAGCGCAGATAAAAGAGAGCTTCATTGTCGAGTTGCCCGACAGTAGCCCCGTGGCCGCATTTAACGTCATCGGCATATATCTCCAGGAAAGGCCTGGAATGCACAGTCGCTTTATCGGTCAGCAGGATGTTCCTGTTCTGCTGGTAGGCATTGGTATTCTGGGCATCTTTCCTTACCAGGACATGCCCGTTAAACACGGCAGATGCTTCATCGTCCATAATGCCTTTAAAAAGCTCGTTACTGGTGCAATCGGACACTGCATGCTCAACGAAAACCCGGTTATCGACATGCTGTTTCTTATCCACCAGGTAAAGACCGTTGACATGGGCATCGGCTCCGCTGCCGTTAAGTTTTACATTGGAATAATTCCGGATCATTCCGCCGTTGAGCGTAATGGCAAAAGTGTTGAGCCTGCTGCCGGCTTCCTGTTGAAACCAGGTGGAATTCAGCAAAGTCGAATTATCGTTGAGGTTTTGCAGCTTATACAGTTCCAGGCCTGCGTTTTCATCCAGGTATACTTCAGTGACCGAATTGTTGAAACTGGATTGCTGGTTGGTCGAATCATCACATATCAGCAGCGTCATATGGCTGTTTTTACCAAGGATCACCAGGTTGCGGTTCTGCAGCAGCAGGTTTTCATTATGGTTGATGATGCTGATCATCTGGACAGGCTTCTCAAGGACGACGTTATCGGGGATGTAAATGAACAGCCCGTCGCGGGCAAAAGCCGTGTTCATGGCCATGAAAAGGTCCCTGCCGGACTCTGCATACCGTCCGTAGTGCCGCTCAATCAAGTCAGGATTTTGCCGGAAAGCCTCGCTGAGGCTTCCGATTATGGCCCCGCCGGGCAGACGTTTAAGATCGTTGGCTGTCCGGATATGCCAGCCGTTAAGAAAAGAAACCTGGTCGGTCTTAAAATTATGCACTTCGCAGGTGAACATATAGTCCACGTCAGGGTTTGGCTCCGCTTTATCCAGGTTTTTAACGTAGTCCCTCTTCAGGACTTCCGTCAGATCCGTATATTTCCATGATTCATTCTTGCGGTCAGGCACATCCAGGTTCTGGAAATTGCCGAAGCCTGCCTTTCTTATTTTCGAAATATGAGGCGTGTCGTTCCCGGATATTATATTTCCATTCTCCTCGTAAAACCTGAGAAGCCTTTCTTTGAATGAAATATTGTTAACTGCAGCTTCCATTAATCCTTTTTGTTGATCTCTGTTTTGAGACGCTCTCTTATTCCAATCCTTTCAACCGGCTTCATTTTTTAGCCAGTCATAGCCTTTTTCTTCCAGCTCCAGCGCCAGCTCTTTTCCACCTGACCTGACGATCTTACCGTTATATATCACATGCACGAAATCCGGGACGATATATTGCAGAAGGCGCTGGTAATGAGTAATAACGATGGTGGCATTATCAGGGGTCTTTAACATATTCACCCCGTTAGCCACGATCTTGAGCGCGTCGATATCCAGCCCGGAATCGGTTTCATCCAATATGGACAGGTAAGGTTCGAGCATTGCCATCTGGAATATCTCGTTCTTTTTCTTTTCACCGCCTGAAAAGCCTTCATTGACCGAGCGGTTCGTGAGCTTTGACTGGATTTCCACCATTTTCTTTTTTTCTTCCATCATTTTGAGGAACTCACCCGGGGGCATTTGCGGTAATCCCCGGTATTCCCGGATTTCATTGATAGCGGTGCGCATGAAATTCGTCAGACTTACCCCAGGAATTTCAACCGGATACTGGAACCCCAGAAAAATTCCGAGCCTGGCGCGTTCTTCAGGAGGCATTTCGTTGATTACCTGCCCTTTATAAATGACTTCACCTTTGGTTATATCATAGCCTTCTTTTCCGGCTATTGCCAGGGCCAGCGTGCTTTTGCCGGTGCCGTTAGGCCCCATGACCGCATGTACTTCCCCGGCATTCACCTCCAGGTTCAGATCATGTATGATCTCCTTACCTTTGATCGATACGTGCAGATTCTTTATTTCCAGTAATTTCATAAATAAGTCCCCAACTTAAACCTTAAACCTAAAACCTTAAACCTATTAGCCCACGCTTCCTTCCAGTGATATACTCAGCAACTTCTGTGCTTCCACGGCAAACTCCATGGGCAGCTGGTTCAGCACCTCCCTGGCATAACCATTCACGATCAGCCCGATGGCGGATTCCATATCTATACCGCGCTGCTGGCAGTAAAAAAGCTGGTCCTCTGATATTTTTGACGTGGTGGCTTCATGCTCCACGATAGATGTTCTGTTATCGACGTCCAGGTGGGGATATGTGTGCGCACCGCAATGGCTGCTCATGAGAAGCGAATCGCACTGGGAAAAATTGCGTGAATTTTCTGCTTTGGCTGTAATTCGGACCTGCCCGCGGTAGCTATTATTGCTGTACCCAGCGGCAATTCCTTTCGAAATGATCGTGCTGCGCGTATTTTTCCCGATGTGCGTCATTTTTGAGCCTGTGTCGGCCTGCTGGTGGTTATTCGTTACAGCTACGGAATAGAATTCACCGATTGAATTATCGCCCAATAGTACACAGCTCGGGTATTTCCAGGTGATGGCTGAGCCGGTTTCAACCTGTGTCCAGGATATTTTCGAATTAACTCCTTTGCAAAGGCCGCGTTTGGTCACGAAGTTAAAAATACCGCCCTTTCCTTCCCTGTCTCCCGGGTACCAGTTCTGAACCGTAGAATATTTAACCTCCGCATTGTCCAGTGCAATGATCTCGACGACAGCAGCATGAAGCTGGTTCTCGTCGCGTATGGGGGCGGTACAGCCTTCCATATAACTGACATAAGCTCCTTCTTCCGCGACAATGAGCGTACGCTCAAACTGGCCGGTATTGGCCGCGTTGATGCGGAAATACGTGGACAGTTCAATAGGACTGCGCACCCCCTTAGGGATAAAGCAGAATGAGCCGTCGCTGAAAACAGCGGAGTTAAGGGATGCGAAGAAGTTATCGGTATATGGAACAACGCTTCCCATATATTTTTTGACCAGGTCAGGGTGGTTCTGGACAGCCTCACTGAAGGAGCAGAATATAATGCCGCGTTTCTGAAGCGTCTCCTGGAAAGTCGTTTTCACAGAAACGCTGTCAATGACTGCATCGACGGCAACACCCGACAGCCTTTTCTGTTCTTCAAGGGAAATCCCAAGCTTATTGAATGTGGCCAGAAGATCAGGGTCTACCTCATCAAGGCTGGACAGCGCTTTTTTCCTGGGAGCTGCATAATAAATAATTTTCTGGTAATCGATTGGAGGATAGGTGATATGAGCCCATTTAGGTTCCTTCATGGTAAGCCAGTAGCGATAGGCTTTAAGGCGGAACTCGAGCATCCAGTCCGGTTCATTCTTTTTCAGGGAAATATAACGGATCGTATTTTCGTCAAGACCAACAGGGGCGGTTTCCGTATCGATATTCGACACGAAACCGTATTTGTATTCGCTTTGGGTTAGCTTATTGAGTAATTCGTTATTATTATCCGGCATTGCCTTATAGTAATTCAGTCCAGATTGTGGTTGCAAAATTAAGAAAAATCGGGCTTCCGGCCTTCTTTTATCTCATTTGGGTAAACAAAGAAGAATGGGAAAAGTTTAATTTCTGCATCTGCGTTCATTCGTGTTCTATAATTATGCCAATAAATATTTATCTTTAATGTTAATAAAACATATTCCGACTGGAAATGGCGGAAAGAAGCTGTTATTTATAATTCAGGGGCAAAATGAAGAGATGGTATAATTTATCAATCATTCTAAAAATATATTTAACCGTTACAGCGATTTTCTTTTGTTTCCGGTTTATCCTGTTCTTGACTGAATTGTCACTGATTGATTCATTCAGGTCCGAATTCTTTAAGATCGTGATAGCTTTTTTGATCGGGATCAGGTTTGACCTGGTGATTTCAGGCTACATACTGATATTTCCTTTTGTCATAATTTCCGTCATGTTTATTGTCAAAAAACAAATCCATTGGCTGTATCTTGTTATATTTTACTGGATTTTCATTTTGTTCACCCTTGCCTTTATCATTTGCGCAGCCGATATTCCTTATTTCAACCATTTTTTCTCCCGGTTTTCAGTCGGCGCATTTCAATGGATGAACAGCCCGGTCTTTATACTTAAAATGATATTCCAGGAACCCCGGTATTTCATGATTATCCCGCCGCTGATCATATTACTCGTCATCTTCTTTAGATTGCTGAGAAAAATCTTCAGGATTTCACCGGATCAAATTAAAAACACTCATGTAGCTTTGAATATTATCTTTAGCATACTGGTCCTGGGTTTGATATTTATTGGGATTCGGGGCCGTATCCAGGCAAAAGCTCCTATTAAAGTCGGCACTGCTTATTTTTCCGATAATCCGTTACTGAACCAGCTCGGGCTAAATCCAGTCTTTACCCTGATACGAAGTTACCTTGACAGCAAGGATGAAAGAAATAAAAGTGTTGAATTCATGGATGATAATCAGGCGATCCGGAATGTCCGGAAATATCTTAAGATAACTCAGCCTGTCGATGGCTTCCCGGTTGCCAGGCAAATCCAGCCTGGTGAGCCGATCGAAAACAGGTATAATGTTATCCTGGTGATCATGGAAAGTATGAGCGCCGCCAGAATGGCAAGAAATGGAAATAAAAATAACCTTACGCCTTTCCTGGATAGCCTTTCATTTAAAAGTTATTATTTTGAGAATATATATACAGCCGGGGTTCACTCTTTTAACGGTGTTTTCAGTACGCTTTTTTCATTTCCGGCTATATACAGGCAGAATCCTATGAAAGAAAGTTCGATTCTTAAATACAACGGGATTGGCAATATACTAAAGAGGAATGGTTATTCTACGACGTGCTTTACCACACTCGACGGCCAGTTTGATAATGTCGAAGGATTTTTAAGGGCAAATGATTTTGAGAATTTCATTTCAGAGTCGGATTATCCTTCAAAAGAGATCAGGACAGCATTGGGTGTTCCTGATGATTTTATGTTTGAATATTCCATGCCGGTAATTGATAATCTTTACAAAGAAAACAAGCCTTTTTTCATAACATTTTTGACTGCCAGCGACCATCGGCCATACTATATTCCGGATTACTTTAAGCCAAAAAATTCAGACATCAGTGACCAGATAGTCGAATATGCCGATTGGTCTTTGAGAAAATTCATCACCCTGGCGTCGGCAAAGGCATGGTTCGACAATACCCTCTTTGTTTTTGTCGCAGATCATGGTACATGGACAAATATGGTTTATGACATCCCTTTGGATTATTTTCATACGCCTCTTATTTTTTATGGGCCGGGAATCCTGAAGCCCCGGACATTTGACTGCATAGGCGGTCAGATTGACGTTTTCCCTACAATTATGGGGATTTTGAATCAAAAATATATTAATAATACTTTAGGAATAAATTTACTTTCCGAAACACGGCCGTACATTTTTATCAACTTTGACAATATGCTGGGAGTGATTGACCAGGAATATTTACTGATTCTGAAACCTGATAATGAGAATGCCCTTTACAGTTACCGCAATAATGACAGGAAAAATTATTTGAGTGAGAAGCAGCAACTGGTGCTTGATATGGAGGAATATAATTTCTCAAACCTTCAGGTATTTCAGTACCTGATGCATAGCGAGAAAAGATATATCGACTATTGAATTCCTATCCATGCTTCCATGATTCACCGCTTCCTTGCCCGCCTCCGTGCCTAAAAATCCTTTATCTTTGCAACCATATTTCTGTCTGTTATGGATCTGGAAAAAACCTCCCGCACTGAATTGTCGGAACTCGGCGAGTTCGGCCTGATCGATTTGCTGACGAAAAACATCACCCTGGAGAATGAAAGCAGCAAATACGGGGTTGGCGATGATGCAGCCGTCATTGATAACAAGGACAAGCTTACTCTCGTATCTACCGATCTCCTGGTCGAAGGGGTGCATTTCGATCTTTCCTACACTCCGTTTAAACACCTGGGCTATAAAGCAGCGGTCGCTAATATTTCAGATATTGCAGCTATGAACGGCACGGCCAGGCAGCTGCTGGTAGGGCTTTCCGTTTCTAACCGTTTCCCGGTGGAAGCTATGGAGGAGATTTATTCCGGCATCCGGCAGGCCTGCAAGGTTTATCACGTCGACCTGGTCGGGGGCGATACAACTTCCAGCATCAAAGGATTGTTCCTCTCGATCACTGTCATTGGCGATGCTGACCCCGGGGATGTTGTCTACAGGAATACCGCTCATGACCATGATCTTATCTGTGTCAGCGGCGACCTGGGAGGCGCTTACATGGGGCTCCTCCTGCTTGAAAGGGAGAAAGCGGCATTTAAGGGTGACCCGAACATGCAGCCTGACCTGGCGGGATACGATTATATCATAGAGCGGCAGCTAAAGCCTGAAGCCCGGACTGACGTCGTCCGCCTGCTTAAAGAGGAACACATCAAGCCGACAGCGATGATTGATATATCCGATGGGCTTGGCTCTGAGATCCTGCATATCTGTGAAGGATCAAAGCTTGGATGCAGGATTTACGAGGAAACCATCCCGTTTGACCCGACGACGGTCAGCATGGCGGAGGTCTTCAAAATTAATCCCGTCACCGCCGCCCTGAACGGAGGGGAAGACTATGAACTGCTCTTCACCGTCGATCAGAAAGACTATGATAAAGTGAGGTCCGTGCCAGGGATAAGTGTTATCGGGCACATGAGTGAAATAAACGAAGGAGCAAGGCTGGTGGCAACCGACGGCACACTTGTGGAAATACAGGCTCAGGGCTGGAACGCGCTCAGAAAGAAGGTTTAAGGTTTAAGGTTTAAGGTTTAAGTTAGGGACTAATTTATTGTCTGAAAATCAAAGATATCCTGCTTCCAAATATAGCGACATTATGATAACCTAATGACAACTTTCTGACTACCTGATGGCTACTTTAAACAAATAAAAAAAATCCCGAACTTAAACCTTAAACCTTAAAACTTAAACCTCTTGTCAAAAGTCCCGGAATCCGACCCCATTTTCCTCTCCCTCCGCTCTCTCCCGGACAAGCCTGGCGTTTACCAATTTTATGACAGTGAGGGAAAGCTGCTTTATGTAGGTAAGGCCAAGAACCTGAAAAAGCGCGTATCGTCCTATTTTAACAGGGAAAATTTAGGGGGAAGGCTTAATTTGCTCGTCCGCAAAACGGCTGAGATCAGGCATATCGTGGTAGGTTCCGAACTTGATGCGCTTCTCCTTGAAAATAACCTGATAAAGGAAAACCAGCCCCGGTACAATGTCATGCTGAAAGATGACAAGACCTTTCCATGGATCTGTATCAAGAAGGAGCCGTTCCCGCGCGTTTTTCCCACAAGGACAGTCGTTCATGACGGTTCCGTATATTTCGGGCCCTACGCCTCGGTCAAAATGATGAATACATTGCTGGAACTGATCCGGCAGGTCTACCCGCTGAGAAACTGCAACCTGAACCTGACACGGAAAAACATAGCTGAAAAAAAATTCAGCGTTTGCCTGGAGTATCACCTGGGTAATTGCCTGGGGCCCTGCGAAGGCTTGCAAACAGCTGAAAACTATGAGGAAAACCTCGCGGGGATCAAGGAAATGATCAAGGGGAACTTTGGCGATGTGATGAGAGAACTGAAAGTCAGGATGGAGGACTATGCAAAGGCTTATGAATTTGAAAAAGCCCAGGCAGTCAAGGAAAAGATCACCTTACTGGAACGGTACCAGGCTAAATCGACCATCGTTAACCCTAAGATAGGTGAAGTGGACGTTTTTTCGATCCTGGACAGCGAAGAAGCGGCTTATGTGAACTTCCTGAAAGTCGCTAACGGCGCAATTATCCAGGCATATACCGTGGAGATCAGGAAAAAGCTGGAGGAAACTCCTGCGGAAATACTGCCCATTGTCGTTTTTGACCTTCGCAGGCGCCTTGCCAGCGGGGCAAAGGAGATCATCGTTCCTTTTAATTTAGAGCTGGAACTGCCTGAAGTGACCATCACCGTTCCAAAGATCGGTGATAAGAAGCATTTACTTGATCTGTCGGAGCGGAATGCGAAATATTATAAGCTGGAGAAGGAAAAACAGCTGGAATTGCTTGAGCCTGAGCGGCGGACGAAGAGGGTCATGGAAACGATGATGAAGGATCTCTGGATGAAAGAGCTGCCGGTTCACATCGAATGTTTTGACAACTCTAATTTCCAGGGCGATGAGGCGGTTTCAGCAATGGCGTGTTTCAAGAACGGGCGCCCGGATAAAAATGAGTACCGTCATTACAATATCCGCACGGTGACCGGACCCGATGACTTTGCTTCCATGGAAGAAGTGATCTATCGTCGTTATAAAAGGCTGATGGAGGAAAATAAGCCGCTCCCGCAGTTGATAGTTGTCGACGGTGGCAAGGGCCAGCTCGGCGCGGCGTTGAAAAGCCTTGAAAAGCTAGGCCTTCGCGGGAAGATCACTGTCATAGGCATTGCCAAGAAGCTCGAGGAGATCTATTACCCGGGAGATCCGCTGCCGCTTTATATCGATAAAAAGTCGGAGACCCTGAAAATATTGCAGCGCATGCGCGATGAAGCTCACCGCTTCGGGATTGCCCACCACCGGAAAAAAAGGGAAAAAGCCACTTTGAAAACGGAACTGACCTCAATAAGTGGAATAGGAGATGAGACTGCAAAAAAACTGCTGACCGATTTTAAGTCTGTCGGAAAAATCCGGAAATTATCCCTGGAGGAGCTGGAAAAGTCGGTTGGGCAGGCAAAGGCTAAAGTTGTATTTGCGTATTTTAATTCTGGATAACAGAAGCTATCATTTATTTTCTCGCAGATTTACGCGGATTTTTGCGCAGATTGCGCAGATGGTAATTTATAGATATTGAGGAATCTGCGGACGTCTGCGTTTAATTTGCGAAAATCTGCGAGAACCAAAAAGCAATTTTGATACAGCTTCTTTTATATATCTTTGAAGAATCTTTATCGCAATCTCCAAATCAATAATCTTAAAAAACCAAACTAAAATGCCCTTATTTCATCAGCTCAAACCGTCCCTTATCGCCCCTGTTCTTTTCCTTACTCTTTCTTGCGGCTTCTACCAGGCTTCGGCACAGAAAGACAAAATAGATAAAGAAAATGATAATGTCATCACGGATACTATCAAACCTGCCGACATTGATGGCCTGAAATTCAGGAGCATCGGACCTGCACTTACATCAGGCCGCATTGCAGATTTCGCCGTAAATCCTGCCAACCACAGCGAATATTATGTAGCCGTCGCCAGCGGGCATATCTGGAAAACTGTCAATAGCGGCAATACTTTCGAGCCGGTCTTTGATAACTACGGCGCTTATTCCATAGGCTGCCTGGCCATGGACCCCAAAAACCATAATGTGGTCTGGGCCGGCACGGGTGAAAACAACCATCAGCGCTCCCTGGGCTATGGCGATGGAATCTATAAAACGACCGACGGAGGAAAGTCCTGGAAAAACCTGGGACTGAAAGAATCACGCCAGACCGGAATGATAGCCATTCGCCCTGATAATACCGACATTGTCTTTGTTGCGGCAGAAGGTTCCGTCTGGGGCCCCGGCGGTGATCGCGGCCTGTACAGGACGACTGATGGCGGGAAAAATTGGGAAAAAGTGCTCGAAATAAGCGTAAATACCGGAGTGAATAACGTGATCATCCACCCGAAAAATCCCGACATCATGTTCGCCACGTCCGAGCAGCGCCGCCGCCATATTTTCACCAAGATCGGCGGCGGCCCGGAAACAGCAATCTATAAAAGTACGGACGGAGGTAAGACCTGGAATAAAACCACTTCGGGCTTGCCTGGCGGAGATATGGGCGGTATCGGGATCGCTGTTTCCCCCGTAAATCCTGATGTGGTTTATGCCATTATTGAAGCAGAAGGTACTACGGGAGGGTTTTTCAGGTCCGTTGATTGCGGCGAATCATGGACAAAAATGAGCGACCATTATGCCCAGGGCCAGTATTATAATGAAATTTATTGCGATCCTGTGAATGCCGATAAAGTCTATTCAATGGAAACGGTTTCGCAGGTGACGCTTGATGGTGGAAAAACCTGGAATTCGATCGGCAATAACAGCCGTCATGTCGACGATCATGCCTTCTGGATCGATCCGGGCTCCACAGACCATTTTATGATTGGCGGTGACGGGGGAGTTTATGAGACTTTCGATGCAGGGAAGAATTTCTATTTCAAGACCAACCTGCCTGTTACCCAGTTCTACCGCGTTAATGTCGATAATACCGAACCGTTTTACTGGGTCTATGGCGGGACCCAGGATAACAGCAGCCTGGGCGGCCCCAGCAGGAATACAAGCGGAGCCGGCGTTTCAACTTATGAATGGATCGTTACCCTTGGCGGTGATGGCTTTTTCCAGGCTGTCGAACCCGATAATCCAAATATCGTCTATTCTGCGTACCAGTATGGGAACATTTACCGTTACGATAAAAAGAGCGGCGAAAGGATCAAGATCCGCCCCGAACCGGTCAAGGGTGAAGAAACCTATAAATGGAACTGGAACGCGCCTTTTATCCTCAGCCCTCATTCTCCTGTAAGGCTTTATATGGCTGCCAATAAGGTCTTCCGCAGCGACGACCGCGGCCAGTCATGGAAGATCATCAGCGGGGACATAACCACCCAGACCGACCGTAATACCTGGCCGGTCATGGATCGTTACTGGGGACTGGATGCCGTCGCAAAGGACGTTTCGACCTCCTTGTTCGGCACAGGGGTCTCCCTGGCTGAATCAAAGATCAGGGAGGACCTGGTATTTGTCGGTACTGACGATGGCGTGATCCAGGTCACGGAAGATGCAGGTAAAAACTGGACCAAGATCACGAAATTCCCTGGTGTGCCTGAATATACTTACGTCAGCGATATTTTGCCCGACCGCTTTGATGAAAATGTAGTCTATGCCTGTTTCGACAATATCCAGAGGGATGATTTCAAGCCGTATCTCCTGAAGAGCACCAATAAAGGCAAATCCTGGGAGTCCATCGCCGGGAATCTTCCCCGGAATTATACCGTTCTGAGCATAGCACAGGATTTTGTCGATCCCAACCTTCTTTTTGCCGGAACCGAATTCGGCGTCTTCTTCACCCTTGACGGCGGTAAAATGTGGACCCAACTGAAATCCGGCATTCCGACTATCAAAGTGCCCGACCTCATCATCCAGGAAAGAGAATGTGATCTTGTCGTGGCAACCTTCGGAAGAGGTTTTTACATCCTCGATAATTATGCACCGCTCCGCCAGCTGTCGAAAGAAACCAGGGAAAAGGAATCTGTTGTTTTCCCGGTGAAAAATGCCCTCATGTACATCCAGGAAGGCGGCTATTACGGGCAGGGATCAAATTTCTTTTATGCCCCAAATCCTCCTTTTGGCGCAACTTTTACCTATTATCTCAAAGAAGTTCCCAAAATGCTCAAGGAAACCAGGAAAGAAAAAGAAAAAAAGCTTTTTGATGAGAAACAGCCGGTTCCTATGCCGACTTTGGAAGAATTAAGGGCTGAAGAAAAAGAAATCCCTCCATACCTGATCTTCACGGTTAAAGATACGAAAGGAAATATAGTCAGGAAATTATCGGCAACGCCATCCAAAGGTACTTCCAGGATTACCTGGGATTTGCGTTATGCCGATAATAATGAAATAGGCCTGAAAGAGGATAAATTTGATCCGTATTCTGCCGGTGGCAGCGGCATAATGGCCATGCCCGGCAAATACACAGTTACTATGTCTATGGTGTTCCATGGAGAAGAAAATGATCTGGCAGGTCCGGTGGAGTTTGAAGCCAGCGTGCTTAACAACACATCTCTTCCGCCTGCTGACCGTGCCGAACTGGTTGCCTTCCAGGATAAAGTTTCAGTTCTGGTCAATGCGGTGAACGGTGCTGAAGAATTTGCGAAGGATCTGATGAAAAGGACCCAGTACGTCAAACAAGCGATACAGAATACGCCCTCTGCGCCGTTCAGCCTGATGGGAGATGCAGCAAAGGTGGAGCAAAACCTGGATCAGATCCTCTGGTCCCTGAATGGCCAGGTGCCAAAAGCCAGCGAAGAAGAAAACTGGCCGGCGCCCCCACCGGTCAAAACCAGGTTGGGTGCAATCATGGAAGCTTCCTGGGGAAATACTTCGATGCCAACCCAGACCCAGAGGGATCAGTACACCTTGCTCGAAGAGGAGCTGCCTCCGATCCTTGCACAGTTGAAAGAAATATCTGAGAAAGATCTGAAAGCGCTTGAAGATGAAATGGATAAGCTGGGCGCTCCCTGGACCCCCGGCCGCGTCCCCGAATGGAAGAAATAATTATATATGAAAAAGGCTTTATCATATTTTTTGATAGTCACCTGCATCGCTGTCGTAGTGATCTTTATTTCATTTCATCATAAGAAATCATTGAAGGAACCAGATAAAACCCCGAACGACTGGTTTTTCCTTCAAAGGGCATTTCCTTACCCTGAGATAAACTACCAGGCAAGGCAAATATCCTGGGAACAAGCGCAAAAAATGCAGGATGATAAGGTCGAAAGGGGCGAAGGCTGGGTGCTCCAGGGCCCTTTGAATATCGGGGGAAGGATTTCGTCCTTGGCCATGCACCCTTCCGACACACAGACCATATATGCAGGCGCTGCTTCCGGCGGAATTTTCAAATCGGATAATTCCGGCGAATCCTGGATACCCATTTTTGACCAGGCCCTGAGCCTTTCCATCGGCGATATCGCCATAGCCCCTTCAGATCCTTCCATTATCTGGGTCGGCACCGGGGAAGCAAATGCCGGCGGAGGCTCCATGTCTTACGACGGTTTCGGGATATACAAATCCAGCGATGCAGGCAATACCTGGGAGCACGCCGGCCTGGAAAATTCAGGGAGCATCGGGCGGATTGCCGTACACCCTGATAATCCTCAGGTCTGCTATGTCGCTGCCATGGGAAGGCTTTTTTCCAATAACGCGGAAAGAGGCGTTTTTCGCACCACCGACGGAGGCGCCAGCTGGGAGAATGTGCTTTACATCAATGATTCAGTAGGCGCCATAGACATCGTCATACACCCATTGCATCCCGACACTCTTTATGCCGCTGTGTGGGAGAGGGTGCGGCGGCCTGACAGCAGGAATTACGGCGGCCCGGGTTGCGGCATCTACCGGAGCTATGACGGCGGGGATTCATGGACAGGACTGACCACCGGGCTTCCTGTTGCTTCCTCCTCAAACGGGAGGATCGGAATAGATATCTCGCAATCGGATCCTGATGTCCTGTATGCGATTTATGCCGATAATATCGGATATTTTGCAGGCGTTTACAGGTCAAATAACGGCGGCGATTCCTGGTTCCGCACTAACGACGGGGACCTCTCATACATGTACGCCTCTTATGGATGGTGGTTCGGCCGCATCAGCATCGACCCGGTCGATCCCGATGTCGCCTACGCCATTGGTTTTGATTTGTATAAAACAACGGACGGGGGAAACAGCTGGCCGTTGATCTCATCAGCAGTGCACGTGGATCAGCATGATATCGTCGTCCATCCCCAGGACCATAATTTCCTGGTTCTGGGTAATGACGGCGGAGTTTATTTGTCAGATGATGCCGGATCAACCTGGACTTTTCTCGATAATCTTCCAATTACCCAGTTTTATACGTGTGAGATCGACGAACAACAACCTCAGCGGTTATACGGAGGTGCCCAGGATAACGGGACCAACCGTACGCTGGAAGGCGGAATGTCGGACTGGGAGAGCATTTACTGGGGTGACGGTTTTTTCGTCCTTGTTGATCCTTTGGATGACAACTACATTTATGCCGAATACCAGTATGGCAGCCTGGCCCGTTCGACTAACGGCGGCCTGACATTTAACACTGCAATGACCGGTATAAGCAGCTCCGACCGCATGAACTGGAATACGCCCTTTGCATTCGATCCGAATAATCCCCAGATCCTTTATTACGGGGCAAACAGGTTATATAAAACATCGAACCGCGCGGTTTCCTGGACGCCAGTCAGCCCTGACCTTACAAGCGGGGGTGCTAATGGCGAAGTGGTTTACGGTACGATAACAACCATTGCAGTTGCGCCTTCCAACAGCCAGTTTGTTTATGTTGGCACCGATGACGGTAATGTCTGGCGGACTGAAAACGGGGGAGGGAACTGGACCAATATTTCCACGGGATTGCCTTTGCGGTGGATTACCCGCGTGGCCGTGGACCCGTTTGATGAGCAAATGGTCTATGTCACCTTATCCGGATACCGTTACGATAATTATATGCCGCATGTGTTCCGCAGTACAAATGGCGGTGAGAACTGGCAGGATATTGCGGGCAATCTGCCTGAAGCGCCTGCAAACGATATCATTGCCGACCCTTCGCTGGATTCGGCACTTTACCTGGCAACGGATTTTGGCGTCTTTGTAACACACGACATGGGCCAGAATTGGTCGATGCTCGGCGATAACCTGCCGAATGTTCCGGTCGTTGATCTTGACTTCCACCAGCCCACCAGGACCCTGGTCGCCGCCACATACGGACGATCCATGTACACTTTTAATGTCGATCAGCTGGTTTCTGTGGAACAATTAGATATTAATAAAAAGGAAATAAACATCTATCCGAATCCGGTTGACAGGTCTTTGACATTTGAATATGATTTAAAGCGGAGCGAAGCTCTTTTTTCAATTATTGACCTGAAAGGTATGGAGATCCTCAATGGAAGATTAAATTCCGGGGAGAAAACACATCGGATTGATGTAGGTGGCTTATTACGAGGAAAATATCTGTTGAAGATTAATTACGGAAACCAGGCAATTACGGGTAAATTCGTAAAGCAGTAGGCCGGCAGATCCCTCTCCCAAAAAAAGGTAATCACTTCATCAAGCCTGACATTACCGTCCATTTCTTTATAAAAAAATAACGCTGATTTTGCAATTCTACCATGTTTTTATTTATAATTTTGATCCCGTTCAAAAATATCCATTCTATTTGAATATTTTCAATTCCATTTTAGCTAAATACTTTTAAATCAGGGAATCTATAGAATCTAATAAAAATTTACCATGAAAAAAATTCTGTTTGTCCTGCTGATCGCCATACAGCCATACATAATAAAGGCTGAATGGGTACCGCTGGATAATAAAAGAGCTCCGGAAACTGCCCCCAAAGTCACTATTATCAGCGATGACAATAGCAGTACCGTGATTAAAATTGAAATTTCCGGATTTGACCTGAAGAATTTCAGTGCGGGAGGCAAAGATTACCAGGTCTTGGACCTGCTTACTGAATCAAATACGGCGGAGCCTGGAAATCCTGCGCTTCCCTGCATTGCAAAAGTGCTGGCCGTCCCTGACCAGGCCGGGATTTCAGTCGAAGTACTGGAAACCGGGAACGTTCAGGTATTCAGGGACGTGAACCTGGCACCGGCCCGCAAAAGCTGGTATGAAGGCACCCCGGAAAGCCCTTATGAGGAAAATGCAAGGGCGTATCATTCCGGCGATATATACCCGGAAGAATATGTTAAAGTAGAACCGCCCGGTATTTTCCGCGATTTTCGAATTGCACGGGTCTCGGTTTACCCGGTAAGGTATATTGCTTCCAGAAAAGAGCTGCAGGTGGTTTCTTCCATGACCGTCCGCGTTAATTATGGTAAAGGCGAGGTCATTAACCCGAAAACAACCCCCTTGAAAGCGATTTCCCCTTCTTTTGGAAAAATTTACCGCAGCTCTATTTTTAATTACCAGGATGTGCTTAATGCCAGGTACGGCGGCAGAGAAACCGGTCGCGACCTGATCCTGTGCATCATGCCGGATATATTTGTCCAGAGTTTCCAGGTATATGCCGATTGGAAGCGCCAGAGCGGCATCGACGTACACGTGACCAAATTCAGCGATATCGGCGCTAATGCCTGGGACCCCGATATCATCAAGAATCATATTGCAGATGCATATCATAATTGGGCGATCCCGCCGACCTATGTGTTAATTGTCGGTGACGACGGGGTTTTCCCTAAAAAAATAGTGACCTATCCCGATTATTCCTTCCCCGACGAAGATTATTTTGTGGAGATCGACGGCAATGATTATTTCCCTGACTTGTTCATAGGCCGCTGGACAAACGAGGGAGATTACCGGATGCAGGTGATGATCAATAAATTTTTACTTTATGAAAAAACCCCTTATGTAGACGACCCTGCCTGGTTCAAAAAGGGTACGGTATGCTCTAACAATGCTTATGCTTCACAGCCTGAAACCAAGCGTTTTACATACCACAAAATGAAAGATGACGGAGGCTTTACCCAGGTAGACTCACTTATGAGCGACGGTAATTCCTGGGGAGGGGGCTGTACGGTCGATTTAAACGATGTGACCAATGCCATTAACAACGGACGCAGCTATCTGAACTATCGCGGGGAAGGCTGGTACGAAGGCTGGTATGCCAATTGTTACAGTTTCCTTGTCTCTGATGTTTCGGGGTTAAACAATGGTCAAAAATTTACTTTTGTCACCAGTATTGGCTGTGGGGTTGCAGGATTCGATTACAGCGGAGGGAACAGCTTCGGCGAAGAATGGATCGAATTAGGCTCACAACTGGCCCCCAGAGGCGCCTGCGCTTTTATCGGCCCTACCTCCAATACACATACTCAATATAATAACGCAATTGACAGAGGAATCTATATCGGGATGTTTGATGAAGGGATGGATACTCCCGGCGAGGCGTTGCTCCGTGGAAAGCTTTTTATGTACCAGACCTTCGGAAATGAATACTATGTGGAATATCATTATAAAATTTATTGCATACTGGGAGATCCCAGCATACACATCTGGAAAAATCTGCCGAGAAACGTCACCGTCGATTACCGTCCTACTATCCCGATAGGGGATAATATCGTGGAATTTACTGTCAAATTTCCTCCTTTGAATGAACCTGCGGTAAATGCACTGGTTTGTGTGACAGGGGATTCGGTTTTTTCCACCGGTTATACCGATTCAACCGGGGTAGCTCATCTTTTTATACAGGCATTGACAGAGGATACCCTGACCGTAACGGTAACCGGCGGGAATGTATTTCCTTTCCAGGGTACGATGGAATCGTTCCAGTATGTTGTGTATGTTGAACCGAATGGCGACCCTGTGTTAACGGATCTGGACGGAAATATGGACGGATTGATAAATCCTAATGAACATTGCAGTATTACCTATAGATTGAAGAACTGGGGGACGGAAACTGCTTATAACGTCCAGGCTACCCTATCATCAGAGGATACGGATTATGTGGAGATCATCACTACAGATCCCGTTAGTTATGGTGATATGGCTCCCGGTGATACAGCTTCGGGAGATCCTTTCCAGTTTTACATAAAACCCGACTGTCCTGTGAGCCAGATCATCGACCTGCAGTTGAATATTACCTCCGATACTAATTCATGGGAATTTCTTCAGGAAGAAACGATAAAAGGTTGCATATTGAATTATCAAAACTTCGTCATATTCGATCCCTGTTCCGAACATATGAATTTCCGGATGGATCCCGGTGAAAATGACGTGGTGGTCATTAAAATCACGAATAACGGCCAGGATTTTGCACCCGACGTGATGGGTATCCTGAGGAGCAACGATCCTTATATTACGATCACCGATTCAATTGCTTCTTTTGGAACAATGGAAATCGGCGGAATATCGGAGAATATGGATAATGTATTTATGGCTCGTGCCGATTCATCCTGCCCGACAGGATATATGGCGGGTTGTACGCTGAAGTTATATACTCAGAATGGAAATTATCCTTACCAGACAACTCTTGATTTTCAAATTCCGGTTGGCAAGCTCATCACCGCTGATTATACCGGCCCGGATGCTTATGGCTATTATGCCTATTCAAGCGACGATTCATTCTATGATCAAACTCCTGTTTACGACTGGTTTGAAATCAGGAATGTAGGTACCCGGATTAATTTGCCGCCAAGCGATTTTACAAAGACTGTAGCTCTTCCGTTTAATTTTAAATATTACGGTCATGATAATATTCAAACCCGGATAAGCACGGATGGATGGATGGCATTTGGAAGCGGCTCGCAGACTGCCCCTATGAATTTTCCTTTGCCTCATGCGGACAATATCAATAATATGGTGGCGCCTTTCTGGGACGATTTATATGATGCAATATACTGGTACGGTAAAATATATTATTATAGTGATACTGAAAATCATCGTTTTATAGTAGAATGGGACAGTATCTCACGGAATTATAATTCAACCGAGCCTGTCAGGGAGTATTTCCAGGCGATATTGCTCGATCCTGCCTATTATCCCACCACAACGGGGGATGGCGAAATTATATTTCAGTACGAAAAAGTCGATTATGCCACAAGTAACACGGTAGGAATAGAGAACAATACCGAGACCATTGGACTGCAATATGTTTTTAACAATTTTTATGATCCTACGGCATCGCCTTTATCGAATGGATTAGCCATAAAGTTCACAACCGAGCCGCCCTTTACAAACATATTGACGGCCATTAATGATCCGGGTGCCGCTAAAAAGCCTGACCAGCGCGATAAAGGTCTGTTGCAGAACCACCCTAATCCCTTTAATTCAAGCACATGGATTGAATATTCACTGCCTGAATCAGGTTTTGTGACTCTTAGTATCTTTGATGTCAACGGTGAGCTGGTGTGTACCCTTCATAACGGGAACCAATCCCCGGGAAATTATTCCGTAAAATGGAATGGTTTGAACAGCTCGGGAAAACCTGTCAGCGCAGGCGCTTATTTCTGTCGTCTCACGACTCAGAATTATTCCGGAACTATCAAAATATTGGTGTTAAGATAACGTGACCTGTCATATTATCTTAATATTACAGAAAAATTCTTTCAGCATAATCCGGAAATTGAATGTATAGTTTTTATGTATTGCTGGTAATCATCATCCTCGTCTCGGTCTTGGGCCTGGTGGAATATTTCCGGCATCAAAAACGGATATATTCAATTCCGATCCGCATCCATATTAACGGCACAAGGGGTAAATCGAGTGTTACCCGTTTGATCGGTGCCGGCCTGAGGGCAGGAGGAATACCAAATATCACAAAAGTCACCGGCACATTTCCGCGCCTTATCCTTGAAGACGGAACCGAGACCTATATCCACCGGAAATCGTCGGCTAATATCCTGGAACAATTGGCTATTGTGAGATTTGCCGCGGAAAGAAAAGCGCAGGCCCTCGTCATGGAATGTATGGCCCTTCAGCCAGGTTATCAGACCATCACCGAAACAAAAATGATACATTCCAATATCGGCGTAATGACAAACGTCAGGCTGGACCATATCGATATTATGGGACATACATTACCGGAAATCGCGGAATGCATGGGAAGGACGATCCCTAAAAATGAGCTTCTCTTCACTTCGGAAAATGTGGTTCCTGATATCCTGAAGAAACTGGCAGACAAACGAAATGCGGTCACCCATTTTGTAGATCCCGGGTTGGTTACTCCGGAAGAGATGAAAGGCTTCAGCTATATTGAACATCGTGATAATGTGGCTCTGGCGCTTGCTGTTTGCAAACATCTCGGGGTTGAGCGTGAAACGGCATTGGAAGGCATGTACCGGGCTATTCCCGACCAGGGCGTACTGAGAAGCTACCGGGTGGAGGCTTTTAAAAAACGAATAGTTTTCTATAATGGTTTTGCAGCCAACGATCCCGATTCTACTTTCATGATATGGAAAAAGATAAGGGATGAGATCGGTTTTGAAGGGCTCAGGATAGTTCTACTGAACACGCGTCAGGACCGGCTTGACCGCGCACGCCAGCTGGCTGAAATGGTGGCAGGTAAACTTCCGGACGAAACGGATTGCCTCATGCTGATCGGGCAATCATGCGAGGTGGTGGAAAATATGGCCGTCAGCTATGGTTTCCTCAGGGAAAAGATCATCAACCTGGGCTGGACGACCCCGGCAAAAGTCTTCGAAAGTGTATTATCAATCACCGAAAAAATGTCGACCGTTGTCGCTATCGGAAATATGGGCCTCAGGGGTGCTGAAACGGCAGAGTTTTTCGAACACAGAAGCATCATGAATCATGAATGAATTAGCAATCACACTCGGCCTGATCTTTAGTTTGCTTTCGTACGAAGTTTTCGGACTGGCCGCCGGCGGGATTGTCGTGCCGGGTTATATAGCCCTGCAGCTTTCTCACCCTGACAGGCTTGCCGGTACTTTATTCATCAGTCTGCTGACTTTTTTGACCATCAAGGTCCTGGGTCATTATACTTTTCTTTACGGTCGCAGGCAAATGGTGCTCAGCTTGCTGATAGGATGTTTGCTGGCTTATTTTTCCCGGTACTTCCTTACATTTAACCTGGCATCAGCCACACTGGATTTCCAGGCCGTCGGTTGGGTAGTCCCGGGTTTGATTGCCCACTGGTTTGAAAAACAGGGAATATTCAAAACAATCAGCGTATTGTTTATATCCGCGGTACTTGTCAGATTGATCATCATAATATTTTTCACAGGATCTTTGTTTCCTGCTTAAATTACACAGAAAGCAAATGAATATATTCAGGGCAAAATCCACCGTCGTTTTGATCGTTTTATCTGTTTTTTCACTGCTGGCGCTTATTACGGTGGAAAACAGCAAAAAAAACGTCAAGCAGGAGTGGTATTCCGAAAAGCTTGAAGCGGCAAAGCTTGCTCAGTTGGCGGCAGATTGTCTGAAAAATTACCGGCTTGAAAATGGCGTTTTCATCGATGCCGTGAACGACCCGAATCAAACCGCGCTGATCGGCCAGGAATTTACGCTGATTACCACCGACAGGGGCTATATAGACGCCAAGCTGTCGTCGACCAACCCAAACTTTGCAGCCATCATGGTACAATACCTTAAAGAGGCCGGACTGAAGGAAAAGGACCATGTCGCCATTGCATTTACCGGATCATTTCCTGCTTTGAACATTGCGGTGATGGCAGCGGTGGAAACCCTGAAATTGAAGCCGATCATCATCACCTCCGTGGGCTCATCAAATTATGGCGCCAATGATCCCTACTTTACCTGGCTCGATATGGAGACGGTGTTGAACAAATCGAATGTCTTTCATAACAGGTCTGTCGCCGCTTCTATCGGCGGAGGCCTTGATATTGGCCGCGGTTTGAGCCCCGAAGGGCGCCAGTTGATTTTGAAAGCGATAGAAAGGAACGATGTCAGGTTGATCGCTGAAAAGCATGTAGAAGAAAGTATTGCCAGAAGAATGGAAATTTATAAGGAATCCAGCCAGGGGCAGCCGATAAAGGCTTTTATTAATGTGGGGGGCGGTGTGGCCAGCCTGGGAAATTCATTTAATGATAAGTTTATCCCGCCCGGGCTGACCCAAAACCTGGTCATGCGTAACTTCCCGGTTCGCGGCGTGATAGTCAGAATGGCTGAAAATGAAATCCCCGTCATCCATCTAATGAATATTAAGCAGATACTGGCAAAATATAAGCTGCCCTATAACCCGGTTCCTCTTCCTGAACCGGGCGATGGAGGTATTTTTGTCAGGCAAAAATATGACCTGGCCATTACATCGGTAGCCACATTATTTTTGATCGTCCTGGTGATCCTTGTCTACCTGGGCGAGCGTAATTATTACCGTCTCGGGACAGATGTCGTTCCGTTGATGAAAAAACCGGGGCAGGGCCATAAAGATGACGAAGAGGGATTCGAATTATGAAAACCGTATCACATGAGAAGGCTTTGAAAAGATGAAATAAAAAATAAAAACTGCATGAAGAAAATTTTACTGTTAATGCTGATCCAGCTTATGCTGTGCCTGGGGGTCCTGGCTCAATCCACAACGGGGACCAGGTACCTGAAACCGGCAAATTATCAGAAGAAAGTCACAACGGTCGTCTCGGGTATTTCCAGGAATTACTATTCATTGAATGCGGAAAATGCTTCGGTCATTTCTGTGAAGGGGCCGGGAAATCTGGTCGTGATGACCAGGGGCCGTTTTATACCCGGACAGACGGATAATATAAATTATGAACTGGTTTATACGCTTGATGGTGGTGAATCGGTAAGCGTCAAAATCAGCAATATCAAGCGCTCGACGAAAGCGACCTATTTGAATGGGACACTGGGCGTGCCGGGCGACCTGCAAAAACTTGAGATTGCACTTGAACGCGGGGATCACATCATCGAATTCAGGATAAAAGAAAATGCGCCCCCTGTCGCAGCTCAGTACGCCTTTACGCCGACCAAAGAAAAAAAGCAGGTATGGGTCGAATATAGCCCGCTGCAGCCATCAGAGCCGTTGGACCTGATTACAAAAGAAACAACAGCTGTTTATTATCGCTTTTCAGCTGAAAAACCGGTGAAAGTCCAGGTTAACGGACCTACTGAACTGCGCGTTCTGACAAGGCTCGAATTCCAGTACCAGATGCAGGGGAGAATTGATTACCGCGTGCAGGAAAAGGAAAATTCCAGGGTGATGAAGACTTACCTGTTAAGCAGCGTCCGTTCTGAGATTACCGAATATAAAGACAATAAGGATTTAATCCCGGGTAAAGCATGTGAATTTGTGATTGACGTTCCGGCCGGAAAACATGTGTATGAGATCATCCCCCTGGATAATGATAAGAAAACCTTGCTGGTCAGGTTTTTACTGCCAAAAAAAGATGTGAAACTGGAAAATTAGCACTGTCATGATGAATTTTTCCACCGGCAAAACCTGCTTACTTCTTGTTTTCTTTTTTTCATTCCTCTCTCATTACTACGCCGGCGCCCAGAAAATAGAAAATAAAAAGGCTGTGCCGGAATTCGAAGTCGACTTTGGCCTTGCCACCTTATATGATAATAATATTCTTAAATATTCCGATAAATATCTCCAGAAGTTTATTCATAATGAGGATTCAGGCCGGTTCCATATCGATACATATGATGATGTCATCCTGACCCCTTCCCTTGGATTATCGGCTACTTCCCGCATTTTTGGCAATCTGAGGTCCGAACTGAATTTTGACGCCAGTTCGAGGATTTACATGGTAAACAGTATAAAGAACTGGAACTATTTTGCGGTGGGATTCCGCCAGTACCTGCCAAAACGAGCCAGCTTCAGACTTTTTTACAGCTATATTCCTACTTTCTATATCCGCCATTACAGGGATGATGACTGGGTAGCTGTTTACGGATATGTGCCTGAGACTTTTCAACCTATGGGGTTTTCTAAAAACTCATATGGCGCTTGGATTCAAAAGGGCTTTCTTAAAAGTTCAACAGTCAGGTTATCTTTTAATTATTCGCAGTATTATTACAATAAACATTATACGGAATACGACAGCAGGGATCTGTTCTTCGGGATAAGGCTGTTTCAGTCGGTCAGTGAAAATCTTAAAATGGAGCTGGCCTATGAATTCATTAATTCTGACGCCAAAGGATATGATGAGCCTGGTGAGACAAAAAGAACTGCCGATGAATCTGACGCATCGTTTTATGAGCACGGATTTTTCGCAAGGGGTATATATAAACTGCCGCCTGTCCTCAACATCAAACATAGCGTTGATGCAGAACTTGGATATATGAAGCGGTATTTTACATCGGAACATTACCTGGAACTCGACGCTCTTCATGTCGGCCGTGTGGACGATGTGGTTGAGCTGTCCGCTTCCTATAACATCAGGCTCCTCAAAACGCTCAATATGTCTGTGTTTTATAATTTCTTTTTCAGGGATGCCAATACCAGTGCAACGGAAAACCAGTCCCTGGTGTCCGATGAAAAAGACTATCGTGCGAACCAGGTCGGTTTATCATTCAATTATTATCTGAAATTTTAAAATATTCATGCCGGCTGCTTGCCGGCCCCGGACGAAATAAATGATTTAAAAGCTCTGCATAGTATGAAAATAATCAGATTGTCAGTACTGTTCTTTTTAGCCGTTTTACTTTTCACGGGCTGCGGAAAGCCAAATGAACCCGAATCGGTTTTTAATTCCGGCGGCTATAAAGTGGTCGCAAAATACCCCACTCCGGGTTATGCACAGGACCTGCTGAAAAAAGACAGCTTATTGTATGTTGCCCAGGGGGAAGGCGGCCTTTTGATCATTAATGTTAAAGAGACTTCAAATCTTTACACGGTGTCGGTTACAACGGAGAATGTCCGGGGCTATTCTGATAAGATCGCAATGAAAGACAGTGTCGTTTATCTGGCTGCCGGAACTTTCGGCATCACTGTCATCGATGCTTCTGCTCCTGATACCCCCTTTGTGACCGTGTCCAATCTGAGTATGAAACCGGCCAGGAACATGCACATAATGGGAAACTTTATGTTCACCGCAGTAAGTGATCTGGGTGTAAAGATCGCCGATGTGACCTTTCCCACCGTGCCTGATATCAGGGGCGGGATGTTTACCCTCGGGTACGCTAATGATATAACCAATACGGCCGACAGCTCGTGGTTAATGGTGGCGTGCGGTCAGATGGGCTTATCGGTATATAATATTTCTAATTTTATGGATGGGTTCGGGGTATACCCATTTGTCGGTTGGTGCGATGTGCCGGGCTATGCCGAGGCTTTGACGATCGTCGAAAGCGATTCTCTGGCTTATTTGGCCTGCGGCCCGTCAGGCTTGCAGGTCATAGATTACTCCGATTCGACCAACATCCATATTATAGGAAGCTATAGCCCTGGCGGATATGCTAAAGAATTGATTTACAGCAAGCAGCGCATTTTTATGACTGCGGAAAAGCTGGGCCTCCAGATTATCGATGTGTCTGTTCCGACGAATCCTACTTTAATTGGTCAGATTGCGACAACCTATGCTTTGGGTCTTGACGCGGAT
Organism: uncultured Bacteroidales bacterium; assembly: GCA_963823285.1. Lineage (GTDB taxonomy): Bacteria > Bacteroidota > Bacteroidia > Bacteroidales > JAGOPY01 > JAGOPY01. The sequence goes on from CAWGKX010000015.1 coordinate 536,751, forward strand.
GAGAAATATATTTATGTGGCGGATGAAACGGATGGAGTAGTCATTGTTGCCATCCCTGACGTAAATACCCCGAGATGAACATTCTTAAGCCACGTGAAGGAGTCGCGGTTAGCAAGCTGCCTGAGAAACAGCGCTTTGATTATATTGACCAGTTTCGCGGTTTGATTGTTATCCTTATGCTGGTCGACCACTGTTCCTACTATTTAAATTCGATTAACAAATACTTTGATCCTTTTGATCCTCTTTTCCCTTCATGGGGACAGTTTGCACTTCGCTATGCCGCCTATCTTTGCGCCCCGGGGTTCCTGGTGATGTCGGGGGCGATGGTCTGGTGGTCATATCATAAGGGGATAAGCAAAGGGACACGTGACTGGTCCCTCAGGTGGCAACTGATACAGCGCGGCCTGTTTCTCATCCTCGTGCAACTGACCTGGGTGAACTCTTCCTGGGGCGGCTTTGCTGCTTTCCAACCCGACCATTTTGGAATCATAGCCTGCATCGGCGTTTCCATTATTTTACTCACCCTCTTTATCAGTACGGACTGGTATGTGCGGCTCCTGGTTGCAATCGCCATCCTGGTAGTTCACCCGTTTTTGCTGCAGATACCTTATAATATTGATATTGCCTGGCAAAAAGTACTTATGCAGACATTCATCGACGCCGGCGAGTTCAACAAATACCCGGTTTTGCCCTGGTTTGCCCACATGACACTCGGTTCTGTAATGGCAACCGGGTGGCTGCAAGTCTGGAATACTGATAAGAAAAGGATTTATATGGGATTAGGAACAGGCGCTGCTGCTATTATGTTGTCATTACTGATACGGATGGGCCGCGGATATGGAAATATCTTTCCATTTTCCGGCTTCGGATCATATTCGTTCTTTTTTGATCAGAAATACCCCCCCAGCCTCTACCATAGCCTTTGGTTCTTTGGCTTTGTCGTACTGGGAGTTACCCTGTTCCTTGCAATCGGGAAACTGTCCCCGAAATTTCTGATGGTCTTCAGCATTCCGGGCAGAGTCCCGCTCTTTTTCTATGCAATGCATATCGCAATCCTGGGAGTTTTTGTGAACCGGCTGGATATTTTTTACCGCGAAAACGGGGTGCTTGCTTCTCTGCTGGGAACAGCCGTGATGCTGGCCATCATGATTCCGCTCTGCAAATGGTTTTACGGTGTAAAACTGCGCAGCAGGAATTATTTCATCCGTATGATTTAATTAAGGAAAGTATGAAAAATCATAAAATGCTGTCGTTCGTACTTTGCCTGGCACCGGCGCTGCTGATATTGATGCCTGCATGTTCCACCCGGTACCAGGAACCGGTGACCGGTGCCGGTTCCACAATTGTTTATTTACCTAAGTATGCAGGTGACATCTCGGCAAAGATTACATTTTGCAGGAAAATCAGCAAAAAGACCGGCAAACTGATCGATACCGGGACAGTGTTTACGATTAGCAATGACGAGATGGTGCATGCTGTCGTCGATTTGGAAAACCGCCAGGCTTATAAAGATGAAATTCTGATGCTTCATCTCGAATGGATTAACCAGGATGGCAGTGAGCTGTTCAGGAAACGGATCGATCTTGCACCTGCCGATTCTGCATCTGTTTTAAAAAGTTCCATCTCCATCTCACCCGATAAACGTCAGCCCGGAGAATATCTTTTGCAGGTTTACCTGTTCAGGGAGCTGATAGCCGAGAAAAAGTTCAGTCTCCTCCAGGAGGAAAAGTCTATATTGCCTGGCAGGTAAGCTTCATGAAATCATCGACGCTCAGCTCTTCAGCGCGTTTTCCTGCCAGGCTTTCCAATCCTCCCCGGCCGTAATCAATATAAAAATCCTTCAGGGAATTCCTGAGCGTTTTTCTCCTCTGGTTAAAAGCCGTCTTGACCAGTTTGAAAAAAAGTGCCTCGTCACAATCGAGTTTTTCCCTGTCATTCCGTGTAAGGCGTATCACTGCCGATTTGACCTGCGGGGGAGGAATAAATACGGTCTCATTGACTGTGAATAGATATTCTATCCGGTAAAAAGCCTGTAACAGGACGCTCAGAATACCGTATGTTTTTGAACCCGGACCCGATGCAAGCCGTCCTGCAACTTCTTTCTGTATCATCCCGACGACCTGGGTTACCTGTTGCCGGTGTTCAAGAACTTTAAATAAGATCTGGCTGGAAATATTATAGGGAAAATTCCCGATGATGGCAAACCTGCCCGGGAACAGCTTATTAATACTGAATTTTAGGAAATCGGCATGGATGAACCGTTCACTTTCCCCTGGAAAAGACTCCTTCAGGTACTGAACCGATTCAGGATCTGTATCGATAAAATAACATTCCTTATTTTCAAGCCGGAGCAGATATTTTGTCAGCACGCCCATTCCGGGTCCTATTTCCAGGATCGGAACATCAACCGTCTGCAGACTGGCAACGATTTTCCTGGCAATGTTCTCATCCTTCAGAAAATGTTGCCCAAGGTGCTTTTTAGGTCGGATGTAAGAATTCACGGGTACCGGCTTAATTGCTAAAATCGCCGCGGAGCTGACGGTATCTCTTCCTGGCTTCAGTGGTGAAAAGACTGCCCGGGTACTCAACGATCAGTTGCTGGTACAATTCCATGGCCAGTCCTTTATTGTTAAAAACGGCAGCCTGCAGTTCAGCTCTTTTAAATAAAGCATTGTCGGCCAGGATGTCACTTTTGTAATTCCTGGTTATTTCAGCCAGGGCGGAGTCCGCCTTTGCATAATCCTTCCTGTGGATATAAATCTCCGCCTTGCTGTATAAGACTTCATCATCCAGCGAATGATACAGGCCAAGCGTCCTGATACTGTCAAGTGTCAGAAGTGCAAGGCTGTCCTTCCCCCTGTATCTTAGCAAATCGGCTCGCGCATAATAAGACAGGCCGGTATAAGTGCTGTCGGGGTCCATATTGTCGCTGATCAGCAGCGAGAGTTCCATGGCATCGTTTGCGATCAGCTTGGAAGTGGCAGCCTTCAGGACATCCAGCTGTGCTTTTGCCCAGCCGAATTCGCCGATATAGAATGACAGGCGGGCGTTCCTGAATTTGGCTTCAGCGCCGATGGGCTCATTCTTATTTGCTTTCTCAACCTGGGAATACAGAAGAGACGCTTCCCAGACTTCCCCTGAGAAAAGGTAGATGTCCCCCAGCTCGAGTTTGATCTCCGCTTTCAGCTTTTCCGGTGCCCCGTTAATATCAAGCGCATCTTCAAGTAAATCAATGGATTTATCCAATTCATTCAGGTAAAATGCCTGCAGATGCGCAAGGTCCCGCATCATGACCAGTGTCCTGGCATTCCTGCCAAGTTCTGTAAATGCGCTGAGATACTCCTGCTGAAGGGATTGCAGGTCACTGAGCTTGTAATTGTAACCTTCGGTGATCCGCAGGAATTTTGCCCGCAAATTTCCAGTGACGCTTTCAGCATAATATGGTGTCGCCTCACCCTTCCTGATCAGGTAATTAAAAGCTTCGACAGCCACGCCGTAATCTTTATTGGAAAGGCTGAGATTCGCAACGCTGAAAACAAGCGTCCCGCCTTCTTTGAACCTTGTGTCGAGCGACTTTGCCTGGACCAGGGCAAATTCAAAATCCTTTTGCTGGACTGACAGCCAGAGCAGCATTTCACCGAAATCGCGGTTTTCAGGATTGCGCTGGTTTCTTTTTAACAGGGATTCCCGCAGTAAATTGCCGATTTTATCATCAATATCTTTATTGAGTACGTTCTGAAAATTGTTTTGAACCATTTCCAGCTGCGACGGGTCTTCCTCCAGCAAATCCAGGTACTCCTCGATCATGGCGCTATAATTGCCGCTTATCTCATAAATACGGGCAAGTTCAGTGTGGAACTGATCGGAATTATGCAGCAGCTCCCGCCCGCGCAGGTAAGCTTTCACGGCGTAATCATATAGCTGGCGGCTCAAAAAAGAGTTCCCTGTTTCATTGATATCTGCCTTGTTGGGGCTCATCTTATCAATGATCTCATCAAAAGTCCTGGTTGCTTTTTCGGGCTTATCGGTCAAAAGGTACAGGTAACCCAGATCGACCTCGTAGCGGTAAGATCCCGGCTCATCCTTTATCCTGCTCCTGACCAGCTTTTCGGCTTCGCTGAATTCATTAAGGGCAGTCAGGCAATAGAAATAATAGGTATAAAGATGATGATCGGGTTGTTTTTCATAAAGGTCCCGAAAAATTTCAAGCGCCTTTTCATATTCTTTATCACCGTAATATTGAAAGGCGATTTTTTCATTTTCCTGCTCCTGTTGCTTTTGCCGCGCAGCAGGAGAATTTACTTCCGGAAATACCTGGGAAAGGGCATTCATCCCGGGAATTGCCGTAAATAGGACGATCCAGGTAATAATAATTAAGGTTGATGACCTTTTATCGCGTGATGAGCTCAAATCCCGTATATTTAGTCAGGGCCGCAGGGATTTTTATTCCCCCCGGCACCTGGTTATTTTCAAGCAGTGCTGCCACCACCCGGGGTAACGCCACAGCGCTGCCGTTTAGTGTATGAGCCAGCCGAATCTTGCCTTCTTCATCTTTAAACCGGAGTTTCATCCGGTTAGCCTGGAAATTCTCAAAATTTGAAACGGAACTGACCTCCAGCCACCTTTTCTGGGCCCCTGAATAGACTTCGAAATCATAGGTCAGTGCGGAAGTGAAGCTCATATCGCCGCCGCATAGCCTGACAATACGGAAAGGCAGCTCCAGTTTCTGCAACAGGGAAGCGACATGGCTCCTCATTTCTTCCAGCCTGTCATAAGAGTTGTCGGGATGAGAGATCTGGACAATTTCAACTTTATCGAACTGGTGCAGACGGTTAAGCCCCCTGACATCCTTGCCGTAAGAACCCGCTTCACGCCTGAAACAACTTGAATAAGCCACATTTTTCACCGGAAGATCGGAATAGCTTCAGGATGACTTCACGGTAAATATTTGTGATGGGCACTTCTGCCGTAGGAATGGCGTAGAGTTTATCCAGCCCGATGGCATACATCTGGGCGTCTTTATCCGGAAGCTGGCCGGTTCCGTAAGCTGAATCTTCGTTGACGAACAAAGGCGGCTGATACTCGATGTAACCTGCCGCGATCGCTTCCTCCAGAAAGAAATTGATCAGGGCGCGCTGCAGCTTTGCTCCCCGGCCTTTGTAGAAAGGAAAACCCGCGCCGGTTACTTTGCTGCCAAGGTCAAAATCGATGATGTCGTAATCACGGGCAAGTTCCCAGTGTGGTCTGGCTGCCGGGCCTAATTCCGGGATCTGTCCCCATTCATAGACGACTTCATTGTCGGCGGCGGAATGCCCGGGCGGGACTGAAGAGTGGGGGAGATTTGGCAGCTGGACAAGCAGGTCGTTCATCTGTTTGGTTATGTCTTCCAGTTGGATAGAAAGTTCGCGGGTCAATGTCTTTGATTCTGCAGTTTTTACTTTTAATGCGTCAGCTTCTGCCGCCAGTCCTTTCTGGTATAATCCACCGATCTCTTTTGCAGCCAGATTTGCTTCTGCCAGGCTGTCATCCAGCTTTTTCTGTGTTTCCCTTCTCTTATCATCCAATGTACTAATTCTTAAGATGATATCCTCTGCCTTGAAATTTTTTACTGCCAGCCTGCGAATGACCTCTTCCTTGTTATCTCTTATAAAACCGATCTGTAACATAAAATGAAATTTGCATGGCAAAGGTACAACTTTCAGCCATTGCCGTATCTTTAACTTTAAAACTCCGGAACTCAGGAACTCCGGAACTCTGGAACTCTGGAACTCTGGAACACTGGAACAATAAAAAACCCGGCATTACTACCGGGTCCTGATCATTATATGGGTAATGATTTTGGATTTTTCTTATCTGGCAACGGTCTCAGCGACTTCTGCAGTTTCAACCGGGATAACCGATACAAAAGAACGGTCGTTTCTGCGTTTACGGAATTCCACCCTTCCGTCGATGAGGGCGAAAAGAGTATGATCTTTTCCCATGCCGACATTTAAGCCGGGATTATGGCGGGTACCTCTCTGGCGGACAATAATATTGCCGGCCTGGGCAAACTGCCCGCCGTAAATCTTGACACCCAGCCTTTTGCTGTGCGATTCGCGACCGTTGGAGGAACTACCTGCACCTTTTTTGTGTGCCATATCTGTGAGTTATTTGGAAATGCTAAATTAAAACAAATTATTGGTTTTCCTTTATAGTTTCAGGAGCTGCCGGTTCTTCAACTGTCACTGCAGCCGCTTTCTTTGATCTTGATTTCGATGGTTTCTCCTGAATGTCTTCAATCTTCACCAGGCTCAAATACTGGCGATGACCGTTGAATTTCTTATAGCCCTTGCGCCGTTTTTTCTTAAATACAAAAAGCTTATCTCCACGCAAATGATCAACGATCGTTCCATGGACATGGGCTCCTTCAATGACTGGCGTACCTACGATAGTTTTGCCGTCATGGTCTATGAGCATCACTTTGTCAAAGTCAAGCTTTGCGCCTTTTTCACCTTCAAGACGATGTACAAAGAGCTCCTGGCCTTTCTCCACCTTGAATTGCTGTCCTGCTATATCAACTATTGCGTACATTACTGATTTATTTATCGATCGGTCAAAATTTGGAAGCGCAAAATTACAAATATTTTTCAATCAACAAAGTATATGATATAAAAATTTAATAATCGCAATTCTTTTTCACAGCCAATTGACCTGCCTGATATTGAGTTATTAACAATCCAGCCGGAAAATCCCTCTGTTTTATTCCTGATTGGCACAAATGTTAAGCTTTTTTTATATGTGTACAATTTACAGGCCACGGTTGAAAAAACGTCGGTGAATGTAATTTCGTATCCTTTATTATCTTTAAATTTGACAGGAAACAATATTTTTCCGAAACATTTTATATATATATATAATAAAATATTTAATTTTATCTTGTTTTTTTATACCAAGTTAAGAATAGGGCTAACCACCCTAAAACCAATAATTAGTTATAAATATCATCAACCAAATTGATTACCAGAACATTAAATCAAAACGACCAACAAACAACTTATTAATTAACTTAATTTCATTACCATGAGAAACTTTACCAAGTATCTTCTGACGGTGATGATGATTTTATTATCATCAACTGTCATGCTTGCACAGCTGCAGGTTTCATCCAGCGGCGGCAAGGCCACGATGCTCCCTGACTCAAGGGCAGTTCTCTACGAACAAACGAATTCCAGCGGGTCCGGCAGGGCTTCGCAGGATTTCGAAACTGCCTATGACGCCTACGATTGCCAGGGCGCAGACGACTTTATAGTGCCTTCTGGCATTCAATGGACAATCCAGACAATTACCGTTACAGGTTCGGGTAGTACTACCTGTACGCTGGCTAATGTCTATATTTATGCCGATGCAGGAGGTATTCCTGCCTCTACGGCAACCAATACCTTCCTGGGGTTGACGTGCACTAACAACGCTGCTGTCCTTACCATTGCCATTCCTGGTGGCTTGTCACTGGGACCCGGAAATTACTGGCTCTCTGTCCAGGATGCTTCGGAATTTGTTACATACGGACAATGGTTCTGGACAATGACATCGACAATTTATAATTCCCAGGCTTGCTGGCGCAATCCCGGTCTCGGTTTTGGCGGCCCGGCTACATGGGTAAACCTGGCTTACTTCGGATTTTCTACCTATGATTTCATGTTCCGGCTGGAAGGTACTTCAGCCCCGGCACCTACCTGCGATTACATGATAGCCTTGTATGACAGCTTTGGCGATGGCTGGGATATAGCTTCACTGGATGTACTGGTCAATGGAGTTGTAGTACTGGATAACATAACTCTTTCGTCTGGTTATGGCCCGGCAACTTATAGCTTTAACGTAAGTTTAGGCGCACAAATAACTACTGTATATACTATCGGTTACTGGCCTAGTGAAAATTATTATTATATATACAATTCACAAGATCAACAGGTATGGTTCGCTCCTTATGGTAATTCTAACGGACCTCCTAATATTTTGCCCGGCCAGCTTTATGCAAGCTGCCCGAGCCTTGGTTCTATTGAAGGCTATGTCTTTAATTACGACGGACTGGCCATTGCAGGTGCGACAATTCTAGTAGAAAACGGCCCGACAACCACTTCCGGACCTAATGGCCATTATTTTATGAGTGGCATAAACGGCGGACCTAATACGATCGGTTGCACAAAGGCTGGATACAACCCGGCTATCGATATCGTGACCATTATCGCAGCTGATACTGTTACCCATAATTTCACGCTGACCCAGCCAAACATGGTGGTCAATCCTCTCTTTGTTGAGGAAACCCTCAACCCGAATGAGTATTTCACCATGTCAATGAACGTTCTGAACAACGGCAACGGACCTCTTCATTGGGAAGCTGAAATTCAATACCCTGAAACGGAGAATGCCTCCGGCAATTACATCATTAACCCTCCGGGGTATGAGCCTGAGCAGGTTCAGCCAAACGGGCCCGCATCCGTGGGATATGGCGAAGCGACCGAAAATGGTTCAAGAGACCTGATGCTGTGTCCTGAAGGAAGTCTATTCAGTATTCCTCCGGTTGGTTTTACCAACGCTTACACGAGCACTTTAAGCTACGGGTATAAATGTTACCAGAGCTACTCCGGCGTTACGGGCGCTATTTCCACCGTTACATTCTGGGGTGTATTTTCCAGCTATACTTTGCCTGCATCACCCGTACCATTCCTGATCGAGCTTCGCCAGCCCGGCGGAACCCCGGGAGCGGTGGTGACTACAGTTACTGCATCTATACTTCCGGTCAACACCGGCCAGTTTTTACTGGGAAGTTACCAGATCGGTCAGTTTACGGTAGAAGTACCTTCGACTGAACTGGCTGCCGGATGGCTTGCAGTGCAATTCACGTCCTCACCGATTTTCTACTGGCTGAATTCGATGTCCGGGGCTGGTTTCCCTGCCATGCAGAATACCCTCACGCTGACTGAAAGACTGGCCATGTGCCTTGGCGGCGGTGGCGGTGCAGCCGGAGAATGGCTTACGATGGATTACTATGAGGGAGATGTCCCTGCCTTTGGTGGCGTTGACAATATCCCCACTCACCTGGATGCAGCCGGTAAAGAAGCCGGCCAGGTTTTCACGGCTGATATTGTTTTCACTTCCGATCCTGATGTTTCCACAATCACGGTACCAGTTACCATGATCATCATGGGAGCCCCGCTTATGCCCCCTGAAAACCTTGAAGTTACCCTGATCGACGATATCGACGGCGAAGTTCAGCTGACCTGGGAATGGGCCGGTGACGCCTTCCAGTTCTTTTTGATCAAACGCGACGGGGTGATCATAGGAACCACGACCAACCTGAGCTTTATTGACATATTGCCGACATACGGCGAATATTGCTACACTGTGCAGGCCGTTTATGACGAAGGTTCAACGGCGCCGGCAGGCCCCGAATGCGTCGAATGGCCTAATCCGGAACTTTATGTGAACCCGAGCAGCCTGGAAGCCTGGGTATGGGTTGACCACCAGGTGAAAGTGTACACGACCATTTATAATATAGGTATCGGTACGCTTCAATATGTTTTCCCGGATTTTGTGGAAACAGACAGGAGCAATGCGGTCACAGTAACTGTGCCTGCTGGCCCGGCTGTTGCACCGGAAAATACCGCTGTAGCAATGGGACCTTATAAGGCACGACCGGAAAGCACCTATACATTGACACCGGGAAGAGGTGGACGCTCAGCGCCCAACATATTGATGGCTTACGCGGACAATAATGCCAATTACATCAAATCCCTGTTGCAGGCCTATGGTGACCTGGGGACAATTGATGTGATGGACGTCCGTTATACGACCCCGACTCTGGACCAGCTATTGGCTTATGATATTGTTGTTACCTGGTCCAACTATAACTATCAGAATGCAGCAGGGATGGGTAATGTGCTGGCCGATTATATCGACGAAGACGGCAGGGTAATCAACATGATGTTCGGCTGCGACCCCAATTGGGGATTACAGGGGCGTTTTGTGAACGAGAATTACACTGCCATGAAAGGCACCGGTACCTATTACGGGACCACCTGCCTGGGTAGTTACGACGCAGGCCACCCCATTATGGAGGGCGTCACCAATGTGTGCGATTATTATACCCTGAACGGTACGACTCTGACCAGTGGATCGACCGACGTAGCGGATTGGAGTAGCGGTAATAAGTTTGTTGCGGCTAAAGATGACCAGACTGTTGTCACGATCGGCGGCTATGTGGGCGATGTTTACCAGTGGTCCGGCCAGATGCCAGACGTACTGCACAACTCGATCTTATGGTTATCCGGCGGCGGCAATTTCATTGTATCGGTGGTTCCGGCCACGGGCCTTATAGCTGCCGACGAATCACAGATGGTGGAGATTACATATGATGCCACCGGTTTCGACCCTGGCACTTATACCGAGGACCTGGAGCTGGATAGCAACGACCCGGATGATTCGTTGTTTATCATTGGCAATACCATGCATGTATATGTACCGGCCCAGTTTGCCGGAATAGTCCATGATAATGACAACGGCGACCCGCTGGGCGGTGTAACCGTAACAGCCGGTCAGTTTCAGACGCTGACCAATGATGAAGGCTCTTACAGTATGTATGTCGACCAGGGCGATTATGACGTGTTGTTTGAAAAGCTTGGCTACATGGATGTCACGGTTGAGGACACTTTTGCACTGGCAGGAATAGTGACTCCGGTCAGCGTTGGCATGTGGGATGTTAACTACGGCCCTGGAATGGTCATTGCGACTGTGATGGACAACGACACCTGGTGCGAAGTAACGTGGACATTGCCTGAAGGCCCGTACGAAATCGTGATGGACGACGGCGAAGCCGATGACTACTTCATTTATGCCAGTGCCGGCAGCGCTAACGCGGTGAGATTCACCCCGCTGGGCTACCCGGCCACTGTTATAGGCGGCAGGATCTATGTGGGCGACGGCAACTTCCCCGGCCCGTTCCTGGGAAGCGAATTCAGCGTGGCCATCTTTGACGACGACGGTCCTAACGGCCTGCCGGGCACCATGGTTGACTCCGCAGGAGTAACCGTTAACAATTACGGATGGGTTGACTTTGACTGGCTGAACGCCACGTTTGACGACGGCGATTTCTACCTGGCCATGATCCAGACTGCGCCTTCGCCATTTTCGGCCCCGATCGGAGTCGATTTTGATAACCCGACATTTTTCCGCAGCTACAGCCATTTTCTTGGCGCTCCCGACTGGATACTGTCACCGTTGCAGGATTTCATGATCCGTGCCTGGGTGAGCGGTCCGCAAAGCGAAGCCGTCACGGAGAATGCATCACCCAAGGTATGGAGATCCACCCCGAGGGTACCTGACAACTGGCAGAAATATGCCATGACCGCCAGCGGGACAATTCCTAAGATCCTGTCCAACTACGAGCGCACCGATGCAACATACAGGGGCGTGGAAGGCATGAGCGACCGCGACGTGACCAATTATCGCGTAGCGCGTTACTCCAACTTTGATCCGAACGGCTCACCGGCTAACGGATTATTAAGTGAACTTGCAACCACCACTAACCAGTACTATAATGACAACGCCTTCGGCGGTTTGCCGATGGGCTGGTATGCTTACGGCGTGAAGGCCCTGTACACCAGCGGCCAGTATTCCAACTATACGATTTCCAATATAGTCGGCCATAACAACCATTACACGGTGACGGTGAACTGTACCTTGTCCGACGGCCTGGAGCCGATCAATTGCGAGGTCACTTTACAAGGACTTGAGTATCCTTACGATACTTACTATGCAGTGACCCCTGCCAGCGGCACGGTGGTATTCGACATGGTCTGGAGAGGCCACTATGACATCACGGCCTACAAGATCGGGTACGATGTCTATAAGATCAGCAATAGCTTCATCAATGCCAACAAGACTTACAACATCATGCTGGGTGAGAAGAAGTACCCGCCGACATGCCTTGTTGTGGATCCTGTCTCGGTGATTGCCACCTGGTGTGTGCCACTGAGGACGGCATTGGACGAAGGCTTTGAAAATTCGGGCTTCCCGCCAGCCGGCTGGCAGGTATTGACCGAGGGCGACGGCCCGGGTTGGGAGCGCACCGCTGACGGCAGCAGCTCCGGCTGGGCTATCCCGGCATGGGACAGCTACTATGCGATGAGCAACGATTATTTAGCGGGTTCCAACAGCAACGGATGCTGCGACTATCTGATCACCCCTGCGATGGATATGAGAGAGAGCGAGGGATATTCGCTGAAGTTCAACAGCTTCTATGACGGTGCCTTTGGCCAGCTGGCCTTTGTGGAATACTCGGTAGACGGTGGCGCCACCTGGGAAGTTTTGACCCAGATGACCCCGGCCACGAGCTGGACTGACCAGGAACTTGACCTGAGCGCGTTCAGCGGTCTGTCAGGTCCGGCCAATATATGGTTTGCCTTCCATTCTGACGATGCGGGCGCCATAGCATCAGGCTGGGCGATTGACAACGTGTTAATCCAGGTACCGGCCCCGGCGGCCAATTACCTTGATTTCTGGGTATTTTTGGATGACGCATTCAAAGGCGTGACGACGGAAACCACCTGGGACTATGCCCCGCTGATGTACGGACAGACTTACACTGCCAGTGTAGCGGCGCGTTACACTAGCGGCTTGTCCACCAAGGATTACTATACGTTCTTCTGTAAATACTTATTCCCGCCAGACAGCTTAATGGGAACAGCTCCTGACAATGCGGCGATACTGGCCTGGTATCCTCCGGTGACAGTGCCTATTGCACTTACCGCTGGAATGAGCTATGAGGAATATCTGGCAGAGAACGGCCTACAGAACATCAGGTCCAATGATGCACCATCAGCCGGCAGGGCTCCCAACGCCAATATCAATGTTCCGGGAGTGAATCCGTTTGCAGGCATCAGGGATCTGGATTCCAAAGCATGGGGATGTGATGCGCTGGTACCTGAAATGGTCACATTCACACTTGGAACACCGGGTACGCTGAATTACCTCGGGCCAGGTGCAAGTGACTTTATTGAGGCAGCCGATATCGTTGATGGCGTATACTACGGAATCATCTATGGCGGTACCTATGTCACCATGGATACTGCGACGGGTGCATTCACCACGATCGGCAGCACGACAGATATGACGGGTCTGGCCTTTGACTATACCACAGCGACGATGTACGGAGTTGACTTTAGTGGCACCCTCTACACGGTTGACCTGGAAACTGGTGCTAGCAACTGTAATAGGAAGCACCGGGGCCACGCTGATCGATTGTGCATGCGATAATGACGGCATACTGTACGCTGTAGATATCGCAAGCGACGTATTCGGATCCATAGACAAGGAAACAGCCGCTTTCACCACTATTGCCAACCTGCCATTTGATGCCAACTATGCACAAGGCATGCAGTGCGACCATCAGGCGAACGTTGTATATCATGCAGCTTACAACAATAGTCTGGGAGCAGGGCAGTTATACAGTGTCGAGCAGGCAACCGGCACCTACACCCTTATTGGCAACTTCCAGGGCAATACTGAGGTTGACGGATTTGCCATGCCGGGCGGAGGGATCATACCGATAGGCGGAGACTTACCGGAAAATCTGTTAGGTTATAATATATACCGCGACAATGGATTTGTGGCTTACACGCCACATACACCTCCAGAGGCATTGGTATGGCAGCACTATGTAGACGAAGGTCTTCAGCCAGGCATCTATGACTACACTGTAACGGCCGTTTACGACCTGACGCCTTATGGTTACCCGGGTGAAACCGGCGAATCGAGGGCGGACGGTCCTGCGGAAGTAACTGTAGACTACTGCTTTGCGCTGGAGTTCATGGAAACGTGGACACTGGGCAACTTTGACGATAACCACTGGACGACCGACGGCGCCAACTGGGGCGTGAACGGCCAGGCAGGTAACCCTGCCCCGGCAGCGGAATTCCACTGGAGCCCGATCCAGACCAATTATGGGATATCTTTGGAGAGCTACCCGTTATGTTCGGTAGGCATGACCGAAGGCAGGATCTGGTTTGACTTTGACCTGAAACTGGAATCTGTCCAGCCGACGGGCGAAGAGATGTTACAGGCCCAGGTATGGAACTGGGACAGCCAGTCATGGAGCACGGTAGCCACATACAGCAACGTAGACGGCAGCTTTGCCTGGACCAGCAAGCATATCGACATCAAGGCACAGGCTATGGGCAAGGTGTTCAAGATCAGGTTCCTTGCCACAGGCGTGAACTCGCTGAACATTTTGAACTGGGATGTTGACAACATCCACGTATACCGTGCCTGCGACGGCCCGGCAGGCCTGACCGCAATAGGAGACGGAAACCAGCAAGGCATTGTGCTGAACTGGACCGGACCTGATACAGGCGAGATAGACGAGTGGATCCACTGGGACAGTGGTGTTAACGCCGGCAACTCAATCGGAACGGGAGCAGCGGCAGAATTTGATGCGGCCGCCCGTTGGGATGCAGCGCAGCTGACCGGTTATGAAGGAGCTTCGATAACGGAGATCGCCTTCTTCCCGGCAGAAGCAAATTGTGTCTACAGCGTGAGAGTATGGATGGGTCCGTTGGCAGTTAACATGGTTGTTGACCAGTTAGTATCTAATCCTTTGATCGGCCAGTGGAACTATGTGACGCTGACCACGCCGGTACCGGTAGACGTCACGCAGGAGTTGTGGATAGGTTACCATGTGAACACCCAGGCGGGTTACCCGGCCGGAGTGGATGCAGGTCCGGCAATCGACGGCTACGGCGACATGATGAACTTCGGAGGATGGCAGACCTTGCTGGAGATCAACCCGACACTGGACTTCAACTGGAACATCTCCGGTCACCTGGTGACCTTGGCGGGTGTATCGATGCCGTTGTCCAAGAACATCACCCCGGTGAATAATGTACCTGGAATGACCTTTGCAGCTAACCCGAACATTGACTATGTGAACCATGAGTTTGCACCGGGCAACGGCTCGAGGGATCTGACAGGATTCAACATTTACCGCAACAAAGACGGCGAGGGTTATGTACTGCTTGATTTCACGGCAGCACCGCCATACCTGGATAATAATGACCTGATCATAAATTCGAATTACTGTTACCAGGTGAGCGCGGTATGGGCAAGTGAAACCGACCAGTGCGAGAGCGCATTCTCCAATGAGGCTTGCGAAAGATGGACAAGCATCGGCGAAGGCAATAACTCAAACGCTGCCACCTTCAATATGTACCCGAACCCGGCGAATGAACACGTGTTCATCACCTCATCGGCAGACCTCAAGCGTGTAACTGTTTACAATGCCTTAGGCCAGCTGGTAGTGGATGAGATCACCACGGGCAAGCAGTATGAGCTCAACACGGCCACTTACACCATCGGTGTGTACATGGTAAAAGTTGAGACATCAACCGGTGTGACCACCCGTACCCTGACCATTCAGAGATAATCTGAACAACCTTAGATACTTGACAAGGCCGGTCACCCCAAGTGACCGGCCTTTTTTTTTTTTATTTAAATTTTCTTTTTGATGCAACCTTTTATGGTATATTTATGTCTTAATAACACTTGCTCTTACACAACCAATAAATCATTATGCCCACAAAGGCATATTTTAATACTAACCAAAATAATAAGTTATGAAAAACTTTACCAAATTTCTATTGGTGATGGCTCTACTATTTGTATTGTCACCACAAAAACCCTTTGCCCAGCCATATACGGATAATTTTGAATCCTATACGGTTGGCGGTTTCGTTGCTGTTCAGAATCCGACCTGGTGGACAACATGGTCGAACTTACCCGGATCAAATGAGGATGGACAGATCTCCACAGATTATGCCTATAGTGGTAGTAAATCCGTATTGCTGGATGAAGTTCCCGGCCCATCAGATCTTATCCTGAAGCTGGGAGACAAAACCACAGGAGTCTGGGAAGTGAACTTTAAATACTATGTTGAAACTGGATTTGGCGGATATTTTAACATCCAGCATTTCCAGACCCCGGGAATTGAATGGGCGTACGAAGTTTACTTCAAAACTGACGGCACAGGAAAACTTTTTGCCGGCAGTTCAACACCGATCACCTTCACGTATCCAAAAAATACCTGGTTCCAGGTTACCAACCGCATTGATATTACTAATGACCTGGCAAAATTGTACGTGAACGGTGTGCTGGTCTATACATGGCCATTCCATTATACGTCTTACACCACAACCGGAACCAACCAGCTTGGCGGGGTCGACTACTTTGCAGGTGGTGATAGCGGAGACCTTCCTAAGTTTTATATGGATGATATTGAATACGTACCGGTTGCGCCTGCTGCATTTATTGAAATTGGCAATGGTACAGGGTACGGCAATTATCCGGCTTATTATGGGCCGTGGGGAAACTACTGGCACAACCAAAGGACCCAGCAGCTTTATTTAGCATCTGAATTAGGAGGACCGGTGGGGAAAAAATTTACGCAGCTCGCATGGAATTTTGGTGTCATAGCTTCACCCAATTATCTTATGAATGTAACGATCAAGATTCTGGAAACGACTGCCACAGCTCTTACCCCGGGCGTCTTTGTCGATATGACAAATGCTACACAGGTTTATTATGCGTCCACCATGGTGCCGGCTACAACGACAGGGTGGAATATAATCGATATTACCGATTATATCTGGACAGGGACCAATAACCTGATCATTGAAGTTAATGACGGGGATAATACTTATTATACTTCCCCCTATTTCGAAACTTATAAAACGACAGGATCAGACACCCGCACGCTTCATGGTTATTCCGATACACAAACTCCTGCACCATACATTGGTGCCACTACAGATTACGATAATATGCGCTGGTACTGGGAAGCACTTTCGCTACCCGGAAACATAGAAGGATATGTCTTTAATTATGACGGCTTGAGCATTGCAGGTGCAACTATAGCTGTCGAGAGCGGGCCGTCAACTACTTCCGGCTCTGATGGACATTACCTCCTGACAGGCGTATATGCTGGCACACAGACTGTCGCTTGTTTCAAAACCGGCTATAATACCATTTCTGCGGACATAACCGTTATTTCCAACGAGACGGTGACCCACGATTTTATCCTTACTCAACCTAATATGGTTGTCAATCCTCTCTTTATTGAGGAAACCCTCAACCCGAATGAGTATTTCACCATGTCGATGAATATCCTGAATAATGGCAACGGCCCCCTGGGATGGGAAGCTGAAATCCAATACCCTGAAACGGAGAATGCCTCTGGCAATTACATCATTAACCCTCCGGGGTATCAGCCTGAACAGGTTCAGCCAAACGGGCCCGCATCCGTTGGATATGGCGAAGCGACCGAAAATGGTTCAAGAGACCTGATGCTGTGCCCTGAAGGAAGTTTATTCAGTATTCCTCCGGTCAGTCCTAACAACGGTTACACGAGCACTTTAAGCGCCGGGTACAAATGTTACCAGAGCTTCTCAGGCGTTACGGGCAATATTTCCTCCGTCACATTCTGGGGTATATTTTCAAGCTATACTTTGCCTGCATCACCCGTACCATTCCTGATCGAGCTTCGCCAGCCCGGCGGAACCCCGGGAGCGGTGGTGACTACAGTAACTGCATCAATACTTCCGGTCAACACCGGCCAGATTTTACTGGGAAGTTACCAGATCGGTCAGTTTACAGTAGAAGTACCTTCGACTGCCCTGGCTGCAGGATGGCTTTCAGTACAATTTACATCCTCACCGATTTTCTACTGGCTGAATACGATGTCAGGGAGTGGTTTCCCTGCCATGCAGAATACCCTCACGCTGACTGAAAGACTGGCCATGTGCCTTGGCGGCGGTGGCGGTGCCGGCGGAGAATGGCTGACGATGGATTATTATGAAGGTACCGTACCTCCTTTCGGAGGAGTGGCCAATATCCCCACTCACCTGGATGCTGCCGGTAAAGAAGCCGGCCAGGTTTTCACGGCTGATATCGTTTTCACGTCCGATCCGAATGTAGCCACAATCACGGTACCTGTTACCATGATCATCATGGGAGCCCCGCTTATGCCCCCAGAAAACCTTGAAGTTACCCTGATCGACGATATCGACGGCGAAGTTCAACTGACCTGGGAATGGTCAGGCGATGCCTTCCAGTTCTTTTTGATCAAACGCGACGGGGTGATCATAGGAACCACGACCAACCTGAGCTTCATAGACATATTGCCGACATACGGCGAATACTGCTACACTGTGCAGGCCGTATATGACGAAGGTTCAACTTCGCCGGCAGGCCCCGAATGCGTCGAATGGCCTAATCCGGAACTTTATGTGAACCCGAGCAGCCTGGAAGCCTGGGTATGGGTTGACCACCAGGTGAAAGTGTACACGACCATATATAATTTAGGTATCGGTACGCTTCAATATGTTTTCCCGGATTTTGTCGAAACAGACAGGAGCAATGCGATCACAGTTACTGTGCCTGCTGGCCCGGCTGTTGCACCGGAAAATACCGCTGTAGCTATGGGACCTTATAAGGCACGACCGGAAAGCACCTATACATTGACACCCGGAAGAGGTGGACGCTCAGCGCCCAACATATTGATGGCATACGCCGACCAGAATGCCAATTACATCAAATCCCTGTTGCAGGCCTATGGTGACCTGGGGACAATTGATGTGATGGACGTCCGTTATACGACCCCGACACTGGATCAGCTATTGGCTTATGATATTGTTGTTACCTGGTCCAACTATAACTATCAGAATGCAGCAGGCATGGGTAATGTGCTGGCCGATTATATCGACGAAGACGGCAGGGTAATCAACATGATGTTCGGCTGCGACCCCAATTGGGGATTACAGGGGCGTTTTGTGAACGAGAATTACACTGCAATGAAAGGCACCGGAACCTATTACGGGACCACCTGCCTGGGTAGTTACGACGCAGGACACCCCATTATGGAGGGTGTCACCAACGTGTGCGATTATTATACCTTGAACGGTACGACTCTGACCAGTGGATCGACCGACGTAGCGGATTGGAGTAGCGGAAATAAGTTTGTTGCGGCCAAAGATGACCAGACTGTTGTCACCATCGGCGGCTATGTTGGCGATGTTTACCAGTGGTCCGGCCAGATGCCAGACGTACTGCACAACTCCATCTTATGGTTATCCGGCGGCGGCAATTTCATCGTATCGGTGGTTCCGGCCACGGGCCTTATAGCTGCCGACGAATCACAGCTGGTAGAAATTACATATGATGCCACCGGGTTCGACCCTGGCACTTATACCGAGGATCTGGAGCTGGATAGCAACGACCCGGATGATTCGGTGTTTATCATTGGCAATACCATGCATGTTTACGTACCGGCCCAGTTTGCCGGAATAGTCCATGATAATGACAACGGCGACCCGCTTGGTGGGGTAACCGTAACAGCCGGTCAGTTTCAGACGCTGACCAATGATGAAGGCTCTTACAGTATGTATGTCGACCAGGGCGATTATGACGTGTTGTTTGAAAAGCTTGGCTACATGGATGTCACGGTTGAGGACACTTTTGCACTGGCAGGAATAGTGACTCCGGTCAGCGTTGGCATGTGGGATGTTAACTACGGCCCTGGAATGGTCATTGCGACTGTGATGGACAACGACACCTGGTGCGAAGTAACGTGGACATTGCCTGAAGGCCCGTACGAAATCGTGATGGACGACGGCGAAGCCGATGACTACTTCATTTATGCCGGTGCCGGCAGCGCTAACGCGGTGAGATTCACCCCGCTGGGCTACCCGGCCACCGTTATAGGCGGCAGGATCTATGTGGGCGACGGCAGCTTCCCCGGCCCGTTCCTGGGATCAGCATTCAGCGTGGCCATCTTTGACGACGACGGTCCTAACGGCCTGCCGGGCACCATGCTCGACTCATCTGCCGTGACCGTGAACAATTACGGATGGGTTGACTTTGACTGGCTGAATGCCACGTTTGACGACGGCGATTTCTACCTGGCCATGATCCAGACTGCGCCTTCGCCATTTTCGGCCCCGATCGGCGTCGATCTGGATAACCCGACATATTTCCGCAGCTACAGCCATTTTCTTGGCGCTCCCGACTGGATACTGTCACCGTTGCAGGATTTCATGATCCGTGCCTGGGTGAGCGGTCCTCAAAGCGAAGCCGTCACAGAAAATGCATCACCGAAGGTATGGAGATCCACCCCGAGGGTACCGGACAACTGGCAGAAGTATGCCATGACCGCCAGCGGGACAATTCCTAAGATCCTGTCCAACTACGAGCGCACCGATGCAACATACAGGGGCGTGGAAGGCATGAGCGACCGCGACGTGACCAATTATCGCGTAGCGCGTTACTCCAACTTTGATCCGAACGGCTCACCGGCTAACGGATTATTAAGTGAACTTGCAACCACCACTAACCAGTACTATAATGACAACGCCTTCGGCGGTTTGCCTATGGGCTGGTATGCTTATGGCGTGAAAGCCCTGTACACCAGCGGACAGTATTCCAACTATACGATTTCCAATATAGTCGGCCATAACAACCATTACACTGTGACGGTGAACTGTACCTTGTCCGACGGCCTGGAGCCGATCAATTGCGAGGTTGAACTGAGAGGACTTGAATATCCATATCAGGTCTACTATGCAGTGACCCCTGCCAGCGGCACGGTGGTATTCGACATGGTCTGGAGAGGCCACTATAACATCACGGCCTACAAGATCGGGTATGATATCTATACGATCAATAACACTTTCATCAATGCCAACAAGACTTACAACATCATGCTGGGCGAGAAGAAGTACCCGCCGACATGCCTTGTTGTGGATCCTGTCTCGGTGATTGCCACCTGGTGTGTGCCACTGAGGACGGCATTGGACGAAGGCTTTGAAAATTCGGGCTTCCCGCCAGCCGGCTGGCAGGTACTGACCGAGGGCGACGGCCCGGGCTGGGAGCGCACCGCTGACGGCAGCAGTTCCGGCTGGGCAATCCCGGCATGGGACAGCTACTATGCGATGAGCAACGATTATTTAGCGGGTTCGACCAGCAACGGATGCTGCGACTATCTGATCACCCCGGCGATGGATATGAGAGAGAGCGAGGGATATTCTCTGAAGTTCAACAGCTTCTATGACGGTGCCTTTGGCCAGCTGGCCTTTGTGGAATACTCGGTAGACGGTGGCGCCACCTGGGAAGTTTTGACCCAGATGACCCCAGCCACGAGCTGGACTGACCAGGAACTTGACCTGAGCGCATTCAGCGGTCTGTCAGGTCCGGCCAATGTATGGTTTGCCTTCCATTCTGACGATGCGGGCGCCATAGCATCAGGCTGGGCGATTGACAACGTGTTAATCCAGGTACCGGCCCCGGCGGCCAATTACCTTGATTTCTGGGTATTTTTGGATGACGCATTCAAAGGCGTAACGACGGAAACCACCTGGGACTATGCCCCGCTGATGTACGGACAGACTTACACTGCCAGTGTAGCGGCGCGTTACACTAGCGGCTTGTCCACCAAGGATTACTATACGTTCTTCTGTAAATACTTATTCCCGCCAGACAGCTTAATGGGAACAGCTCCTGACAATGCGGCGATTCTGGCCTGGTATCCTCCGGTCACAGTGCCTATTGCGCTTACCGCTGGAATGAGCTATGAGGAATATCTGGCAGAGAACGGCCTACAGAATATCAGGTCCAATGATGCACCATCAGCCGGCAGGGCTCCCAACGCCAATATCAATGTACCGGGAGTGAATCCGTTTGCAGGCATAAGGGATCTGGATTCCAAAGCATGGGGATGTGATGCGTTGGTACCTGAAATGGTTACATTCACACTTGGAACACCTGGTACGCTGAATTACCTCGGGCCAGGTGCAAGTGACTTTATTGAGGCAGCCGATATCGTTGATGGCGTATACTACGGAATCATCTATGGCGGTACCTATGTCACCATGGATACTGCGACGGGTGCATTCACCACGATCGGCAGCACGACAGATATGACGGGTCTGGCCTTTGACTATACCACAGCGACGATGTACGGAGTTGACTTTAGTGGCACCCTGTACACGGTTGACCTGGAAACTGGTGCAGCAACTGTAATAGGAAGCACCGGGGCCACGCTGATCGATTGTGCATGCGATAATGACGGCATACTGTACGCTGTAGATATCGCAAGCGACGTATTCGGATCCATAGACAAGGAAACAGCCGCTTTCACCACTATTGCCAACCTGCCATTTGATGCCAACTATGCACAAGGCATGCAGTGCGACCATCAGGCGAACGTTGTATATCATGCAGCTTACAACAATAGTCTGGGAGCAGGGCAGTTATACAGTGTCGAGCAGGCAACCGGTACCTACACCCTTATTGGCAACTTCCAGGGCAATACTGAGGTTGACGGATTTGCCATGCCGGGCGGAGGGATCATACCGATAGGCGGAGACTTACCGGAAAATCTGTTAGGTTATAATATATACCGCGACAATGGATTTGTGGCTTACACGCCACATACACCTCCAGAGGCATTGGTATGGCAGCACTATGTAGACGAAGGTCTTCAGCCAGGCATCTATGACTACACTGTAACGGCCGTTTACGACCTGACGCCTTATGGTTACCCGGGTGAAACCGGCGAATCGAGGGCGGACGGTCCTGCGGAAGTAACTGTAGACTACTGCTTTGCGCTGGAGTTCATGGAAACGTGGACACTGGGCAACTTTGACGATAACCACTGGACGACCGACGGCGCCAACTGGGGCGTGAACGGCCAGGCAGGTAACCCTGCCCCGGCAGCGGAATTCCACTGGAGCCCGATCCAGACCAATTATGGGATATCTTTGGAGAGCTACCCGTTATGTTCGGTAGGCATGACCGAAGGCAGGATCTGGTTTGACTTTGACCTGAAACTGGAATCTGTCCAGCCGACGGGCGAAGAGATGTTACAGGCCCAGGTATGGAACTGGGACAGCCAGTCATGGAGCACGGTAGCCACATACAGCAACGTAGACGGCAGCTTTGCCTGGACCAGCAAGCATATCGACATCAAGGCACAGGCTATGGGCAAGGTGTTCAAGATCAGGTTCCTTGCCACAGGCGTGAACTCGCTGAACATTTTGAACTGGGATGTTGACAACATCCACGTATACCGTGCCTGCGACGGCCCGGCAGGCCTGACCGCAATAGGAGACGGAAACCAGCAAGGCATTGTGCTGAACTGGACCGGACCTGATACAGGCGAGATAGACGAGTGGATCCACTGGGACAGTGGTGTTAACGCCGGCAACTCAATCGGAACGGGAGCAGCGGCAGAATTTGATGCGGCCGCCCGTTGGGATGCAGCGCAGCTGACCGGTTATGAAGGAGCTTCGATAACGGAGATCGCCTTCTTCCCGGCAGAAGCAAATTGTGTCTACAGCGTGAGAGTATGGATGGGTCCGTTGGCAGTTAACATGGTAATAGACCAGACAGTATCTAATCCTCTTATCGGCCAGTGGAACTATGTGACGCTGACCACGCCGGTACCGGTAGACGTCACGCAGGAGTTGTGGATAGGTTACCATGTGAACACCCAGGCGGGTTACCCGGCCGGAGTGGATGCAGGTCCCGCAATCGACGGCTACGGCGACATGATGAACTTCGGAGGATGGCAGACCTTGCTGGAGATCAACCCGACACTGGACTTCAACTGGAACATCTCCGGTCACCTGGTGACCTTGGCGGGTGTATCGATGCCGTTGTCCAAGAACATCACCCCGGTGAACAATGTACCTGGAATAACCTTTGCAGCTAACCCGAACATTGACTATGTGAACCATGAGTTTGCACCGGGCAACGGCTCGAGGGAACTTACAGGATTCAACATATACCGCAACAAAGACGGCGAGGGTTATGTACTGCTTGATTTCACGGCAGCACCGCCATACCTGGATAATAATGACCTGATCATAAATTCGAATTACTGTTACCAGGTGAGCGCGGTATGGGCAAGTGAAACCGACCAGTGCGAGAGCGCATTCTCCAATGAGGCTTGCGAAAGATGGACAAGCATCGGGGAAGGCAATAACTCAAACGCTGCCACCTTCAATATGTACCCGAACCCGGCGAATGAACACGTGTTCATCACCTCATCGGCAGACCTCAAGCGTGTAACTGTTTACAATGCCTTAGGCCAGCTGGTAGTGGATGAGATCACCACGGGCAAGCAGTATGAGCTCAACACGGCCACTTACACCATCGGTGTGTACATGGTAAAAGTTGAGACATCAACCGGTGTGACCACCCGTACCCTGACCATTCAGAGATAATCTGAACAACCTTAGATACTTGACAAGGCCGGTTGCTTTTTGTAGCCGGCCTTTTTTATTAATTAATTTTTTTGTCATATGCAACCTTTTTGTTTTAAATAATGTCTTATGTAGACTAATTGATTATTTAAATGCCAGGTTAAAAAAATAATCAAACAAAGTTGAATTTGAAACATTTAGGATAGTTTAATTGTATAAGAAAAGAGTTATATTTGTGTGCCAAAAAATCTGAATTTGTTTTATATTCATTCTATTTATTAACTTAATAAGTTTGAAGTATGAGAAGTTTTACAAGCAATTGGCTTTTGAAGGCAATCTTGCTTTCACTGGTCGTCATTTTAGGAACCACCTCTTTGTCCTGGTCACAGGAAAAGAAAATTCCTGAAAGAGATCCTTCCACGATCACCATGGTGCCTATGGCCACTGAAGGTGGCCGGGCAGTTGGAGATGATTGTAATAACCCTGTTATTGTGAGCGTACCGGCAGCATTGCCGTATGATAATGCAAATTACACCTGTGGCCGTGGCAATACCTACCAGTTGTCATCATCAGGATGCATGTCATATTACACCACCGGTGAGGATTTAATTTACCGACTGGATGTTACTGCCAATACTACGATTACAATTACCATGAATCCAGGGCCTACGACTTATGGAGGCGTCGGCATTTTCCAGGGTTGCCCGGATGTCGGTACTTGTCTTGGCGCTGCTTTTGGTTATGCAGCATCCCCCAAGGTAATATCTGAAGTGTCGCTGGTTGCCGGAAACCAGTACTATATAATGGTAGATACCTGGGCTTCACCGACTTGCATACCGGCGTTAACGCTCAATATTATTGCAGTGACTCCACCGCCGCCACCTCCTCCGGGAACTATTGAAATCGGCAACGGAACTACTTATGGATCCAGTCCGGCCTACTACGGACCCTGGGGCAATTACTGGCATAACCAGAGAACCCAGCAACTCTACTTAGCGTCTGAATTGGGAGCGCCTATAGGGAAAAAATTTACGCAGCTTGCATGGAAATTTGGGGTCATTGCTGCTTCACCCAATAATTATCTTAAGAATGTATCGATAAAGTTTCTCGAAACTACAGCCACATCGCTTACTGCCGGAGCCTTTGTTGATATGACAAATGCCACCCAGGTTTATTATGCGTCCACCATGGTGCCAGCTACAGCCACAGGATGGACAATAATCGATATTACCGATTATATCTGGACCGGGACCAATAACCTGATCATTGAAGTAAATGACGGGGATAATACTTATTATACTTCCCCCTACTTCGAGACTTATAAAACGGCAGGATCAGTCACCCGCACACTTTCGGGTTATTCAGATACACAAACACCTGCGCCATATGTTGGTGCCACAACAGATTATGATAATATGCGCTGGTACTGGGATGAGCTTAACCCACCGGGAAATATTGAAGGATATGTCTTCAATTATGACGGTCTTGCTATTTCAGGTGCAAATATTGCAGTAGAGGGCGGACCATCAACCACTTCCGGACCTGACGGACACTACCTCCTTGAAGATGTATATTCAGGCGACCAGACTGTCGTTTGTTTCAAAGCCGGTTACAACCCTATTTCGGCTGTTATAGAAGTTATTTCTGATGAAACGGTGACTCACGATTTCATCCTTACCCAGCCTAATATGGTGATCAACCCGCTTTACATCGAGGAAACCCTCAATCCGAACGAATATTTCACTACTTCCATGAATGTGCTGAACAACGGCAACGGTCCTCTGGGATGGGAAGCTGAAATTCAATATCCTGAAACGGAGAATGCCTCTGGCAATTACACCATTAACCCTCCGGGATATGAGCCTGAGCAGGTTCAACCAAACGGGCCCGCATCCGTTGGATATGGCGAAGCGACCGAAAATGGTTCAAGAGACTTGATGCTGTGTCCTGAAGGAAGTTCATTCAGTATTCCTCCTGTTGGTTTTAACAACGCTTACACGAGCACTTTAAGCGCCGGGTATAAATGTTACCAGAGTTTCTCCGGCGTCACCGGCTCTATTTCCACCGTTACATTCTGGGGTGTATTTTCCAGCTATACTTTGCCTGCATCACCCGTACCATTCCTGATCGAGCTTCGCCAGCCCGGCGGAACCCCGGGAGCGGTGGTGACAACAGTAACTGCATCCATACTTCCGGTCAACACCGGCCAGATTTTACTGGGAAGTTACCAGATCGGTCAATTTGTGGTAGAAGTACCTTCGACAGCCCTGGCTGCAGGATGGCTTGCAGTACAATTCACATCCTCACCGATTTTCTACTGGCTGAATACTCAGTCCGGAGCTGGTTTCCCTGCCATGCAGAATACCCTCACGCTGACTGAAAGACTGGCCATGTGCCTTGGCGGCGGTGGTGCCGGCGGAAACTGGCTGACCATGGATTATTATGATGGTACCGTGCCTCCTTTCGGTGGAGTGGCCAATATCCCCACTCACCTGGATGCTGCCGGTAAAGAAGCAGGCCAGGTTTTCACGGCTGATATCGTATTTACTTCCGAACCGAATGTAGCCACAATCACCGTACCTGTTACCATGATCATCATGGGAGCCCCGCTTTCAGCCCCTGAAAACCTGGAAGTGACTTTGATCAACGACGTCAGCGGAGATGTGCAACTGACCTGGGAATGGGCAGGTGATGCCTTCCAGTTCTTCCTGATCAAGCGTGACGGCGTGATCGTAGGCACAACGACCAACCTGAGCTTTATAGATGTTTTACCGACCTATGGTGAATATTGCTATACTGTTCAGGCTGTTTATGACGAAGGAGCTACCTCCCCGGCAGGTCCTGAATGTGTCGAATGGCCGAACCCGAATATTTTTGTCGACCCGATGTCATTGGAGGCATGGGTATGGCCTGACCACCAGGTTAAGGTTTACACCACTATTTATAATACCGGTGTAGGAACTTTATCTTATATATTCCCCGATTATGCACCTGCAACTGAAGATACGCGTGCTTATTGCTCTGCCAGCGGTGGATGCGATGAGTACATCATGAAAGTGCAAATGGGTACTATTAACAATACGACCGGATGCTCCGGGTATGCAGATTACACTGGTATTTCCACCGAAGTGATAGCGGGAGAAACATACCCGATCACTGTCACCAATGGTGTAACTTACTATTCAACTGACCAGTGCGGTATTTGGGTCGATTGGAACCACGATGAGAATTGGACCAACGATGGAACTATAACTGTCTCCGGCAGCCCGGGAGTCGGGCCGTACACGGCCAACATTACAGTTCCTGATAATGTGGCGGGCGGACCGACCCGTATGAGGATACGTATATGCTATTCTTCAACACCACAGCCCTGCGGTAGTTCAACCTTTGGAGAAGTTGAAGATTATACCCTCAATGTACAGCGTAACTTTATTGTCAGTGTCGAGCCCAATCATGGCTTGATCGCTGGTGGTGAATCACAGCGGATCGAGATCACTTATGATGCGACAGGATTCAACGTCGGTGATTATTTCCAGGCTCTTACTCTGAAAAGCAACGACATACCTGATTCAGTGCTCACTATTGGCAATACCATGCATGTTTATATGCCTGGCGAATATGCCGGTATGGTATATGACAGGGATGATAACTCACCATTGAACGGTGTTACCGTGACAGCAGGTGAGTTTCAGACGCTGACCGATGAAAATGGCGAATACAGCCTGTTTGTCGACCAGGGCGAATATGATGTAGTATTCGAGAAACTGGGCTACACTTCAGTAACTGTTGCCGATACTTTCGCACTTGCAGGAGTGATCACCCCGATCACGATTGGCATGTGGGATATGAGCTATGCCCCGGGCATGGTCATAGCCACTGTGATGGACAATGACACCTGGTGCGAAGTAACGTGGACATTGCCTGAAGGCCCATACGAAATCGCAATGGACGACGGCGAAGCCGATGACTACTTCATTTATGCCGGTGCCGGCAGCGCTAACGCGGTGAGATTCACCCCGCTGGGCTACCCGGCCACTGTTATAGGCGGCAGGATCTATGTGGGCGACGGCAACTTCCCCGGCCCGTTCCTGGGAAGCGAATTCAGCGTGGCCATCTTTGACGACGACGGTCCTAACGGCCTGCCGGGCACCATGCTCGACTCATCTGCCGTGACCGTGAACAACTACGGATGGGTGAGCTTTGACTGGCTGAATGCCACGTTTGACGACGGCGATTTCTACCTGGCCATGATCCAGACGGCGCCTTCGCCATTCTCGGCCCCGATCGGCGTCGATCTTGATAACCCGACATTTTTCCGCAGCTATAGCCATTTCCTTGGCGCTCCCGACTGGATACTGTCACCGTTGCAGGATTTCATGATCCGTGCCTATGTTGATGGTCCGCAAAGCGAAGCCGTAACAGAGAATGCATCACCGAAGGTATGGAGATCCACCCCGAGGGTACCGGACAACTGGCAGAAGTATGCCATGACCGCCAGCGGGACAGTTCCTAAGATCCTGTCCAACTACGAGCGCACCGATGCAACATACAGAGGAGTGGAAGGCATGAGCAACCGCGACGTGACCAATTACCGCGTAGCGCGTTACTCCAACTTTGATCCGAACGGCTCACCGGCTGCCGGGACACTCACAGAGTTAGCCACGACTACCAACCTGTATTACAATGATTATGCATGGGCAGGCCTGCCGATGGGCTGGTATGCTTATGGCGTGAAGGCCCTGTACACCAACGGCCAGTATTCCAACTATACGATTTCCAATATAGTCGGCCATAACAACCATTACACTGTGACGGTGAACTGTACTTTGTCCACCGGCATGGAGCCGATCAATATCGAAGTTGAAATGAAAGGACTTGAATATCCATATCAGGTCTACTATGCGATAACCCCTGCCAGCGGCACGGTGGTATTCGACATGGTATGGAGAGGCCATTATGACATCACGGCCTTCAAGATCGGGTATGATATCTATACGATCAATAACACTTTCATCAATGCCAACAAGACTTACAACATCATGCTGGGCGAGAAGAAGTACCCGCCGACATGCCTTGTTGTGGATCCTGTCTCGGTGATTGCCACCTGGTGTGTGCCACTGAGGACGGCATTGGACGAAGGCTTTGAAAATTCGGGCTTCCCGCCAGCCGGCTGGCAGGTACTGACCGAGGGCGACGGCCCGGGCTGGGAACGCACTGCTGATGGCAGCAGTTCCGGCTGGGCTATCCCGGCATGGGACAGCTACTATGCGATGAGCAACGATTATTTAGCGGGTTCGACCAGCAACGGATGCTGCGACTATCTGATCACCCCGGCGATGGATATGAGAGAGAGCGAGGGATATTCTCTGAAGTTCAACAGCTTCTATGACGGTGCCTTTGGCCAGCTGGCCTTTGTGGAATACTCGGTAGACGGTGGCGCCACCTGGGAAGTTTTGACCCAGATGACCCCAGCCACGAGCTGGACTGACCAGGAACTTGACCTGAGCGCATTCAGCGGTCTGTCAGGTCCGGCCAATGTATGGTTTGCCTTCCATTCTGACGATGCGGGCGCCATAGCATCAGGCTGGGCGATTGACAACGTGTTAATCCAGGTACCGGCCCCGGCGGCCAATTACCTTGATTTCTGGGTATTTTTGGATGACGCATTCAAAGGCGTAACGACGGAAACCACCTGGGACTATGCCCCGCTGATGTACGGACAGACTTACACTGCCAGTGTAGCGGCGCGTTACACTAGCGGCTTGTCCACCAAGGATTACTATACGTTCTTCTGTAAATACTTATTCCCGCCCGACAGCTTAATGGGAACAGCTCCTGACAATGCGGCGATTCTGGCCTGGTATCCTCCGGTCACAGTGCCTATTGCGCTTACCGCTGGAATGAGCTATGAGGAATATCTGGCAGAGAACGGCCTACAGAATATCAGGTCCAATGATGCACCATCAGCCGGCAGGGCTCCCAACGCCAATATCAATGTACCGGGAGTGAATCCGTTTGCAGGCATAAGGGATCTGGATTCCAAAGCATGGGGATGTGATGCGCTGGTACCTGAAATGGTTACATTCACTCTGGGAACTCCGGGTACGCTGAATTACCTCGGGCCAGGTGCAAGTGACTTTATTGAGGCAGCCGATATCGTTGATGGCGTATACTACGGAATCATCTATGGCGGTACCTATGTCACCATGGATACTGCGACGGGTGCATTCACCACGATCGGCAGCACGACAGATATGACGGGTCTGGCCTTTGACTATACCACAGCGACGATGTACGGAGTTGACTTTAGTGGCACCCTGTACACGGTTGACCTGGAAACTGGTGCAGCAACTGTAATAGGAAGCACCGGGGCCACGCTGATCGATTGTGCATGCGATAATGACGGCATACTGTACGCTGTAGATATCGCAAGCGACGTATTCGGATCCATAGACAAGGAAACAGCCGCTTTCACCACTATTGCCAACCTGCCATTTGATGCCAACTATGCACAAGGCATGCAGTGCGACCATCAGGCGAACGTTGTATATCATGCAGCTTACAACAATAGTCTGGGAGCAGGGCAGTTATACAGTGTCGAGCAGGCAACCGGTACCTACACCCTTATTGGCAACTTCCAGGGCAATACTGAGGTTGACGGATTTGCCATGCCGGGCGGAGGGATCATACCGATAGGCGGAGACTTACCGGAAAATCTGTTAGGTTATAATATATACCGCGACAATGGATTTGTGGCTTACACGCCACATACACCTCCAGAGGCATTGGTATGGCAGCACTATGTAGACGAAGGTCTTCAGCCAGGCATCTATGACTACACTGTAACGGCCGTTTACGACCTGACGCCTTATGGTTACCCGGGTGAAACCGGCGAATCGAGGGCGGACGGTCCTGCGGAAGTAACTGTAGACTACTGCTTTGCGCTGGAGTTCATGGAAACGTGGACACTGGGCAACTTTGACGATAACCACTGGACGACCGACGGCGCCAACTGGGGCGTGAACGGCCAGGCAGGTAACCCTGCCCCGGCAGCGGAATTCCACTGGAGCCCGATCCAGACCAATTATGGGATATCTTTGGAGAGCTACCCGTTATGTTCGGTAGGCATGACCGAAGGCAGGATCTGGTTTGACTTTGACCTGAAACTGGAATCTGTCCAGCCGACGGGCGAAGAGATGTTACAGGCCCAGGTATGGAACTGGGACAGCCAGTCATGGAGCACGGTAGCCACATACAGCAACGTAGACGGCAGCTTTGCCTGGACCAGCAAGCATATCGACATCAAGGCACAGGCTATGGGCAAGGTGTTCAAGATCAGGTTCCTTGCCACAGGCGTGAACTCGCTGAACATTTTGAACTGGGATGTTGACAACATCCACGTATACCGTGCCTGCGACGGCCCGGCAGGCCTGACCGCAATAGGAGACGGAAACCAGCAAGGCATTGTGCTGAACTGGACCGGACCTGATACAGGCGAGATAGACGAGTGGATCCACTGGGACAGTGGTGTTAACGCCGGCAACTCAATCGGAACGGGAGCAGCGGCAGAATTTGATGCGGCCGCCCGTTGGGATGCAGCGCAGCTGACCGGTTATGAAGGAGCTTCGATAACGGAGATCGCCTTCTTCCCGGCAGAAGCAAATTGTGTCTACAGCGTGAGAGTATGGATGGGTCCGTTGGCAGTTAACATGGTAATAGACCAGACAGTATCTAATCCTCTTATCGGCCAGTGGAACTATGTGACGCTGACCACGCCGGTACCGGTAGACGTCACGCAGGAGTTGTGGATAGGTTACCATGTGAACACCCAGGCGGGTTACCCGGCCGGAGTGGATGCAGGTCCCGCAATCGACGGCTACGGCGACATGATGAACTTCGGAGGATGGCAGACCTTGCTGGAGATCAACCCGACACTGGACTTCAACTGGAACATCTCCGGTCACCTGGTGACCTTGGCGGGTGTATCGATGCCGTTGTCCAAGAACATCACCCCGGTGAACAATGTACCTGGAATAACCTTTGCAGCTAACCCGAACATTGACTATGTGAACCATGA
Organism: uncultured Bacteroidales bacterium; assembly: GCA_963823285.1. Taxonomy (GTDB): domain Bacteria; phylum Bacteroidota; class Bacteroidia; order Bacteroidales; family JAGOPY01; genus JAGOPY01. The sequence continues at coordinate 569,112 of CAWGKX010000015.1, forward strand.
GTTTGCACCGGGCAACGGCTCGAGGGAACTTACAGGATTCAACATATACCGCAACAAAGACGGCGAGGGTTATGTACTGCTTGATTTCACGGCAGCACCGCCATACCTGGATAATAATGACCTGATCATAAATTCGAATTACTGTTACCAGGTGAGCGCGGTATGGGCAAGTGAAACCGACCAGTGCGAGAGCGCATTCTCCAATGAGGCTTGCGAAAGATGGACAAGCATCGGGGAAGGCAATAACTCAAACGCTGCCACCTTCAATATGTACCCGAACCCGGCGAATGAACACGTGTTCATCACCTCATCGGCAGACCTCAAGCGTGTAACTGTTTACAATGCCTTAGGCCAGCTGGTAGTGGATGAGATCACCACGGGCAAGCAGTATGAGCTCAACACGGCCACTTACACCATCGGTGTGTACATGGTAAAAGTTGAGACATCAACCGGTGTGACCACCCGTACCCTGACCATTCAGAGATAATCTGAACAACCTTAGATACATAATAAGGCCGGTTACTCAAAGTGACCGGCCTTTTTTATTATATTTTTGCAACCATGCAACCTTTTGAATAGTTATTTTGTCTTAGGTTCTGTGTATTCAAATATTATTATCTTTGCGCGTTCTAAACAGGTTATAAGGAACTAAACGGAATCTACAGAGCTGATAAATGATTAGTATAAACAATTTAAACCAGAACTTACATTTGAAACTTTAAATGTTATTAGGTAAGATTTAAAGTATCTTCTAGATATCAGTTTCAAATATTTCTTTTTACAAACTAAATTTTTATTTACCATGAGAAAAATTACCAAGAATTGGCAATGGAAAGCTTTTTGCATTTTCATGGCCATCTTTTTAGGGACCGCTTCCTTAGCCTGGTCACAGGAGAAGAAAGCACCCGAAAGAGATCCTTCCACGATCACCGTCGTGCCTTTGAACACCGGACAAGGTGGCAGGGCCGTTGGTGATGACTGCACCAACCCTATTATTGTTTCTGTGCCGGCTGCTTTGCCGTACACCGACAACAATTACACCTGTGGTCGTTTAAATGATTACGACCTTGGATATTCGAGTTGTATGTCATATTATTCTGGCGGTGAAGATATAATTTATCGTCTGGATGTGACTGTCAACACGGTAATTACACTGACATTGAATCCGCTGGGTACAACTTATCCAGGTATGGGTATATTCTCAGGTTGTCCGAGCTTAAGCAATTGCATTGCTGCTTCGTACAATTCAGGATCAAATAATTGTGTAATATCCAATGTTTCATTGACTGCAGGAAGCCAGTATTATGTCATGATCGACACCTGGCCAGCGCCAAACTGTATTCCGGCATTTATTCTGACTATTGTTGCTGAAGTTCCACCTCCACCTCCACCTCCGGGAAGTTGCGATTATACTATTAATCTTTATGATAGCTATGGTGACGGATGGAATGGTTGCAGTATCGATGTAATAGTCGATGGTGTGACCCGGTTGAATGATGTTACCCTTGCCAGTGGTTATGGCCCGGCTATATATACTTTCCCCGCAAACTCAGGGGCTGTTATCACGACTCAATTTAATGCAGGATCATTTGCGAGTGAGCCTTATTATTATATTTATAATAGTGAAGGCCAACAGGTTTGGTACGCTCCAGCAGGTAATTATACCGGACCTACTAATATTTTGCCAGGTCAGCTTTACGGAAGCTGCCCGCAATTTGGCGACGTAGAAGGTTATGTATTCAATTATGATGGATTAGCCGTTTCCGGTGCAACAATCGGTGAAGAAGGCGGTTCATCAACCACATCCGGCCCTGATGGCCATTACCTGTTATTGCATGTAACTTCAGGTAATACCCCTATTTCAGCTGGGAAAGCTGGTTATAACGTTATTACTGACATAGTAACTGTTGAAACCGGTCTTACTGTTACCCATGATTTCACCCTTACCCAGCCTAATATGGTGGTCAATCCTCTTTATATTGAGGAAACCCTCAATCCGAACGAATATTTCACTACTTCCGTGAATGTGCTGAACAATGGCAACGGTCCTCTGGAATGGGAAGCTGAAATTCAATATCCTGAAACGGAGAATGCCTCTGGCAATTACACCATTAACCCTCCGGGGTATCAGCCTGAGCAGGTTCAACCAAACGGGCCCGCATCCGTTGGATATGGCGAAGCGACCGAAAATGGTTCAAGAGACCTGATGCTGTGCCCTGAAGGAAGTTTATTCAGTATTCCTCCGGTCAGTCCTAACAACGGTTACACGAGCACTTTAAGCGCCGGGTACAAATGTTACCAGAGCTTCTCAGGCGTTACGGGCAATATTTCCTCCGTGACATTCTGGGGTATATTTTCAAGCTATACTTTGCCTGCATCACCCGTACCATTCCTGATCGAGCTTCGCCAGCCCGGCGGAACCCCGGGAGCGGTGGTGACTACAGTAACTGCATCAATACTTCCGGTCAACACCGGCCAGATTTTACTGGGAAGTTACCAGATCGGTCAGTTTACAGTAGAAGTACCTTCGACTGCCCTGGCTGCAGGATGGCTTTCAGTACAATTTACATCCTCACCGATTTTCTACTGGCTGAATACGATGTCAGGGAGTGGTTTCCCTGCCATGCAGAATACCCTCACGCTGACTGAAAGACTGGCCATGTGCCTTGGCGGCGGTGGCGGTGCCGGCGGAAACTGGCTGACCATGGATTATTATGAGGGTACTACTCCTCCATTTGGTGGTGTGAACAATATTCCAACCCACCTGGATGCAGCCGGTAAAGAAGCAGGCCAGGTTTTCACGGCTGATATCGTATTTACTTCCGAACCGAATGTAGCCACAATCACCGTACCTGTTACCATGATCATCATGGGAGCCCCGCTTTCAGCCCCTGAAAACCTGGAAGTGACTTTGGTTGACGATGTCACAGGCCTGACACATCTTTCATGGGAATGGGCAGGTGATTCCTTCCAGTTCTTCCTGATCAAGCGTAATGGCCAGATCATCGGTACAACCACTAACCTTTATTATAATGATGTACTGCCGATCTATGGCGAATATTGCTATACGGTACAGGCTGTTTATGACGAAGGAGCTACCTCCCCGGCAGGTCCTGAATGTGTCGAATGGCCGAACCCGAATATTTATGTCAACCCGATGTCATTGCAGGCATGGGTATGGCCTGACCACCAGGTTAAGGTTTACACCACTATTTATAATACCGGTGTAGGAACTTTATCTTATACATTCCCAGATTATGCACCTGCAACTGAAGATACGCGTGCTTATTGCTCTGCCAGCGGTGGATGCGATGAGTACATCATGAAAGTGCAAATGGGTACTATTAACAATACAACCGGATGCTCCGGGTATGCAGATTACACAGGTCTTTCCACCCAAGTGATAGCGGGAGAGACATACCCGATCACTGTCACCAATGGTGTAACTTCCTATTCAACTGACCAGTGCGGTATTTGGATCGATTGGAACCACGATGAGAATTGGACCAACGATGGAAATATAACTGTCTCCGGCAGCCCGGGAGTCGGGCCTTACACGGCCAACATTACAGTTCCTAATAATGTGGCAGGCGGACCGACCCGTATGAGGATACGTATATGCTATTCTTCAACACCACAGCCCTGCGGAAGTTCAACCTATGGGGAAGTTGAAGATTATACCCTCAATGTACTGCGTAACTTTATTGTCAGTGTCGAGCCCAATCATGGCTTGATCGCTGGTGGTGAATCACAGCAGATCGAGATCACTTATGATGCGACAGGATTCAACGTCGGTGATTATTTCCAGGCTCTTACCCTGAAAAGCAACGACATACCTGATTCAGTGCTCACTATTGGCAACACCATGCATGTTTATATGCCTGGCGAATTTGCCGGTATGGTATATGACAGGGATGATAACTCACCATTGAACGGTGTTACCGTAACAGCAGGTCAGTTTCAGACTTTGACCGATGAAAATGGCGAATACAGCCTGTTTGTCGACCAGGGCGAATATGATGTAGTATTCGAGAAACTGGGCTACACTTCAGTAACTGTTGCCGATACTTTCGCACTTGCAGGAGTGATCACCCCGATCACGATTGGCATGTGGGATATGAGCTATGCCCCGGGCATGGTCATAGCCACTGTGATGGACAATGACACCTGGTGCGAAGTAACGTGGACATTGCCTGAAGGCCCATACGAAATCGCAATGGACGACGGCGAAGCCGATGACTACTTTATTTATTCCAGTGCCGGCAGCGCTAACGCGGTGAAATTCACCCCGCTGGGCTACCCGGCCACTGTTATAGGCGGCAGGATCTATGTGGGCGACGGCAACTTCCCCGGCCCGTTCCTGGGAAGCGAATTCAGCGTGGCCATCTTTGACGACGACGGTCCTAACGGCCTGCCGGGCACCATGCTCGACTCATCTGCCGTGACCGTGAACAACTACGGATGGGTTAGTTTTGACTGGCTGAACGCCACGTTTGAAGACGGCGATTTCTACCTGGCCATGATCCAGACTGCGCCTTCGCCATTCTCGGCCCCGATCGGCGTCGATCTTGATAACCCGACATTTTTCCGCAGCTATAGCCATTTCCTTGGCGCTCCCGACTGGATACTGTCACCGTTGCAGGATTTCATGATCCGTGCCTATGTTGATGGTCCGCAAAGCGAAGCCGTAACGGAGAATGCATCACCCAAGGTATGGAGATCCACCCCGAGGGTACCGGAAAACTGGCAGAAGTATGCCATGACCGCCAGCGGGACAGTTCCTAAGATCCTGTCCAACTACGAGCGCACCGATGCAACATACAGGGGAGTGGAAGGCATGAGCAACCGCGACGTGACCAATTACCGCGTAGCGCGTTACTCCAACTTTGATCCGAACGGCTCACCGGCTAACGGAACATTAAGTGAACTTGCAACCACCACCAACCTGTACTATAATGACAACGCCTTTGGCGGTTTGCCGATGGGCTGGTATGCTTATGGCGTGAAAGCCCTGTACAACAGCGGCCAGTATTCCAACTATACGATTTCCAATATAGTCGGCCATAACAACCATTACACGGTGACGGTCAACTGTACCTTGTCCGACGGCCTGGAGCCGATCAATTGCGAGGTTACTTTACTAGGACTTGAGTATCCTTACGAGACTTACTATGCAGTGACCCCTGCCAGCGGCACGGTGGTATTCGACATGGTATGGAGAGGCCACTATGATATCACGGCCTTCAAGATCGGGTACGATGTCTATAAGATCAGCAATAGCTTCATCAATGCCAACAAGACTTACAACATACTGCTGGGCGAGAAGAAGTACCCGCCGACATGCCTTGTTGTAGATCCTGTTTCTTCAATAGCCACCTGGTGTGAGCCACTAAGGACGGCATTGGACGAAGGCTTTGAAAATTCGGGCTTCCCGCCTGCCGGCTGGCAGGTATTGACCGAGGGCGACGGCCCGGGTTGGGAGCGCACCGCTGACGGCAGCAGCTCCGGTTGGGCTATCCCGGCATGGGACAGCTACTATGCGATGAGCAACGATTATTTAGCGGGTTCCAACAGCAACGGATGCTGCGACTATCTGATCACCCCGGCGATGGATATGAGAGAGAGCGAAGGATATTCGCTGAAGTTCAACAGCTTCTATGACGGTGCCTTTGGCCAGCTGGCCTTTGTGGAATACTCTGTAGACGGTGGCGCCACCTGGGAAGTTTTGACCCAGATGACCCCGGCCACGAGCTGGACTGACCAGGAACTTGACCTGAGCTCGTTCAGCGGTCTAACAGGTCCGGCCAAGGTATGGTTTGCCTTCCATTCTGACGATGCGGGCGCCTATGCATCAGGCTGGGCGATTGACAACGTGTTAATCCAGGTACCGGCCCCGGCGGCTAATTACCTTGATTTCTGGGTATTTCTGGATGACGCATTCAAAGGCGTGACGACAGAAACCACCTGGGACTATGCCCCGCTGATGTACGGACAACACTACACTGCTAGTGTAGCAGCCCGTTACACAAGTGGTTTATCCGCTAAGGATTATTATACCTTCTCATCAAAATACTTATTCCCGCCTGACAGCTTAATGGGAACAGCTCCTGACAATGCGGCGATTCTGGCCTGGTATCCTCCGGTCACAGTGCCTATTGCGCTTACCGCTGGAATAAGCTATGAGGAATATCTCGCACAGAACGGCCTACAGAACATCAGGTCCAATGATGCACCATCAGCCGGACCGGCTCCCAATGCCAATATCAATGTGCCGGGAGTGAATCCGTTTGCAGGCATCAGGGATCTGGATTCCAAAGCATGGGCATGTGATGCGTTAGCCATTGAAATGGTTACGTTCACCCTGGGAACACCGGGTACGCTGAATTACCTCGGGCCAGGTGCAAGTAACTTTATATCGGCAGCCGATATCGTGGATGGGGTTTACTACGGAACCATCTATGGCGGGACCTTTGTCACCATGGATACTGCGACGGGTGCGTTCACCACGATCGGCAGTACGGCAGATCTGACGGGTCTGGCCTTTGACTATACCACAGCGACGATGTACGGAGTTGACTTTAGCGGCACCCTCTACACGATAGACCTGGAAACTGGTGCATCAACTGTAATAGGAAGCACCGGGGGCACGCTGATCGATTGTGCATGCGATAATGACGGTATACTGTACGCTGTGGATATCGCAAGCGACGTATTCGGATCCATAGACAAGGAGACAGCCGCTTTCACCACTATTGCCAACCTGCCATTTGATGCCAACTATGCACAAGGTATGCAGTGCGACCATCAGGCGAACGTTGTATATCATGCAGCTTACAACAATAGTCTGGGAGCAGGGCAGTTATATAGTGTCGAGCAGGCAACCGGCACCTACACCCTTATTGGCAACTTCCAGGGCAATACTGAGGTTGACGGATTTGCCATGCCGGGCGGAGGGATCATACCGGGAGGCGGAGACTTACCGGAGAATCTGTTAGGTTACAATATATACCGTGACAATGGATTTGTGGCTTACACGCCACATACACCTCCGGAAGAATTGGTATGGCAGCACTATGTAGACGAAGGTCTTCAGCCGGGCATCTATGACTACACTGTAACGGCCGTTTACGACCTGACGCCTTATGGTTACCCGGGCGAAACCGGAGAATCCATGGCAGAAGGCCCAGCCGAAGTAACTGTAGACTATTGCTTTGCGCTGGAGTTCATGGAAACATGGTCACTGGGCAACTTTGACGATAACCACTGGACAGCCGACGGCGCCAATTGGGGCGTGAACGGCCAGGCAGGTAACCCTGCCCCTGCAGCGGAATTCCACTGGAGCCCGATCCAGACCAATTATTCTATGACTTTGGAAAGCTACCCGTTATGCGCGGTAGGCATGACCGAAGGCAGGATCTGGTTTGACTTTGACCTGAAACTGGAATCTGTCCAGCCGACGGGCGAAGAGATGTTACAGGCCCAGGTATGGAACTGGGACAGCCAGTCATGGAGCACGGTAGCCACATACAGCAATGTAGACGGCAGCTTTGCCTGGACCAGCAAGCATATCGACATCAAGGCACTGGCTATGGACAAGGTGTTCAAGATCAGGTTCCTTGCCACGGGCGTGAACTCGCTGAACATTCTGAACTGGGATGTTGACAACATCCACGTATACCGTGCCTGCGACGGCCCGGCAGGACTGACAGCAATAGGAGACGGAAACCAGGGAGGCATTGTGCTGAACTGGACCGGACCTGATACAGGGGAGATAGACGAATGGATCCACTGGGACAATGGTGTGAACGCCGGCAACTCTATCGGAACTGGAGCAGCGGCAGAATTTGATGCGGCCGCCCGTTGGGATGCAGCGCAGCTGACCGATTATGAAGGAGCTTCGGTAACGGAGATCGCCTTCTTCCCGGCAGAAGCAAATTGTGTCTATAGCGTAAGAGTATGGATGGGCCCGTTGGCAGTTAACATGGTTGTTGACCAGTTAGTATCTAATCCTTTGATCGGCCAGTGGAACTATGTGACGCTGACCACACCTGTACCGGTAGACGTCACGCAGGAGTTGTGGATAGGTTACCATGTGAACACCCAGGCGGGTTACCCGGCTGGAGTGGATGCAGGTCCGGCAATCGACGGCTACGGCGACATGATGAACTTCGGAGGATGGCAGACCTTGCTGGAGATCAACCCGACACTGGACTTCAACTGGAACATCTCCGGTCACCTGGTGACCCTGGCGGGAGTATCGATGCCTTTGTCCAAGAACATCACCCCGGTGAACAATGTACCTGGAATGACCTTTGCAGCTAACCCGAACATTGACTTTGTGAACCATGAGTTTGCACCGGGCAACGGCTCGAGGGAACTGACAGGATTCAACATTTACCGTAACAAAGACGGCGAAGGTTATGTACTTCTTGATTTCACGGCTGCACCGCCATACGTGGATAATAATGACCTGATCATAGGATCAAATTACTGTTACCAGGTGAGCGCAGTATGGGCAAGTGAAACCGACCAGTGCGAGAGTGCATTCTCCAATGAGGCTTGCGAAGTATGGACAAGCATCGGGGAAGGCAATAACTCAAACGCTGCCACCTTCAATATGTACCCGAACCCGGCGAATGAACACGTGTTCATCACCTCATCGGCAGACCTCAAGCGTGTAACTGTTTACAATGCCTTAGGCCAGCTGGTAGTGGATGAGATCACCACGGGCAAGCAGTATGAGCTCAACACGGCCTCCTACACCATCGGTGTATACATGGTACGCGTTGAGACGGCAACCGGTGTGACCACCCGCACCCTGACCATTCAGAGATAATCTGAAGATCAGCAGATAATTATAAAGGCCGGTTACTTTTTGTAGCCGGCCTTTTTTTAATTCCTATTCTTTTATCATGCAACCATTTGATTTCTTTTAATGTCTTATAAATGTTTGAGGGATTTAAGAACAATCAGCAGTAGAAAAAGCAATTTAGCGTGATCATTTTGTTGAATTTATCGTATAAGCCATCAATATGAGATTGGTGAAATTGAGCGTGTTGATATTGATGCTGTGTGCATTTTCCTGCAGGCTTATGGCCAATTCATATTTTGCAGCGGGCAATGTCGAGGGATATGTTTTTAATTACTACGGGCTTGCCGTTTCAGGAGCAATAATCGGACTGGAAAACGGACCGGTGACAACTTCAGGATCTGACGGATATTACCTTCTGAGAGGCGTGACACCAGGAGAACAGAATGTGGGTTGCGGCAAATCAGGATACAATGCTGTCTGGACAATTGTCACTGTCATTTCCAATGATACGGTTTCACTGAGTTTCACTCTTACCCAGCCGGAAATGGTGATCAATCCACTGCTTATTGAGGAAACTATCAACCCGGGTGAATATTTTACCACTTCACTAAATGTCCTGAACACCGGAACCGGTCCACTTTCCTGGCATTCCAGCATCAACTACATTTCTATGCCTGTGGTGCCCTGCGAATATTCTATCGCTCTTTACGATACATGGGGCGATGGCTGGACCGGCTGTTCGATTGATGTACTTGTCAATGACAGCATAGTTCTTGATCACATCACCCTGAGCAATGGAGCCGGGCCGGTATATTACTACTTTTCGGTATATTCCGGTGATACCGTTACGACCCACTTTAATCCTGTTACTTTTATTACAGAGCCCTACTATTATATCTATGATGGGGAAGGTTCGCAGGTATGGTATTCTCCTCCCGGAAGCAACGGCCCCCCGGATGTCCTGCCCGGTCAGCTTAATGCCGCCTGCCAGGGTGGTAAATGGCTTACTATGGATTCTTATGAAGATTCGGTGCCTCCTTTTGGAGGCGTTTCCAATATCCCTACACATCTTGACGCCACCGGTACCAATGCAGGTGAAGTTTATAATGCAGATATCGTTTTTACATCTATTCCTTTCGTCGGGGAAATTACGATTCCTGTAACTATGAATATTCATGGTAATGAAATTATAGCTCCTTTTGATCTCGCTGTTGAAATGATCGATGATGTTGCTGGCAAGGTCAAATTGACCTGGGATTGGAACGGCGATTCATTCCAGTTCTTTGTTATCAGGCGTGACGGACAGATCATTGCTACCACTACAAGCCTGAGCTATATCGATATCCTGGCAAATCACAGTACATATTGCTACACTGTCCAGGCCCTGTATGACGAAGGTTCCAGCGCACCGGCCGGACCTGAATGCATCGAATGGCCCAACCCGGTTCTGAAGATCGATCCGGACAGCCTTGAGGGTTGGGTTTGGACAGGTTTTACCGTCGATGTATTTACCACGGTTTCAAACCTTGGAGAAGGGACCTTATCTTATTCATTCCCTGAATTTGCCGCCCTGGACCTAATAAATGATCCCGGAATAGAAAAGAACAGGACCGGCTCACCTCTTAGCACCCAGCCAGGGACAGTTTCAAAAGGCGAAGAAAACTTCGATGGGTCCGGTTACCCGATCGTGCTGGGCGCCGGCGGACCTGATAATTTTGGTTATATTTGGATTGACAGCGATGAAAATGGCGGCCCGCAATTTAACTATACCGATATCTCTACCACCGGCACTCCTGTGTTTGGACTTTTGGATGACAATATCGTCGGCCCGTACAGCATCGGCTTTGATTTCTATTTTTACGGTGCGATAAAGAACCAGTTCTGGGTAAACGCCAACGGCTGTGTCGGTTTTACTTCAAACAGGATTACACTGGGTAATACTGCGATTCCGACAAACAGCTCGGTTTATAAGGATTTTGTGGCCTGGATGTGGGATGATATGGTTTTTGTGACCGGTGTCAGCCAGGTATTTTACCAGGTTTATTCCGATAAACTGATCATCCAGTTTAAAAATTATGAGCAGTATAATAAGCCAAACTTACATATAAATGCGGAGCTGATCATTTATGAAAATGGCAGGATTATGCTGATGTATGATGACTTTGATCAGGGTATTATATTGAATAGTTGCACGGTCGGAATACAGTCATCCAATCCGGCCATCGGCCTGCAGGTTGCGTTCAATACTACTTACCTTCATAATAACCTGGCTATATTGCTGAAAGTGCCGGGCGATTTTATTACGGATGTTGATCCGGCATACGGAACTGTGCCGCAAGGTGGTTCGGAAGTCATCACCATTACTTATGATTCCAGGGATTATGTCCCGGGTCCGTATACGGAGGAACTTATGCTTGAATCGAATGATATCAATAACCGGCGATATATTATCGAAAATACGATGCATGTCTATCTGCCTGGCCGTTTCTCGGGATTGGTTTATGATAATGATAATGAAGAGCCGCTTAATGGCGTCATGGTCACTGCAGGCCCGTTCCAGGCTACGACAGGGGAGGATGGCCTGTACATACTTTATGTGGATGAAGGAAAATATGATTTGATATTTGATAAGCTTGGCTATACGTCTGTCACCGTGGCAGATACATTCGCTTTACACGGTGAAGCCACACCTGTCAGCACAGGTATGTGGGATCTGAATTATCCACCCGGCTTTGTTCATGCTGAGGTGATGGGCGATGATACCTTGTGCGAGATAACCTGGAGCTTACCAGGGGGGCCTTATGAAATTATTATAGATGATGGCGAAGCCGATGACTTTTTTGTCTATGCCCATTCCGGTAGCTGGAATGCAGTGAAATTCACGCCATCAGGATATCCTGCGACCGTGATTGGCGGGGAATTTTATGTGGGTGATGGCAGCTTCCCGGGCCCATTCCTGGGAACCGACTTCGGTGTGGCGGTTTTTGACGATGATGGCGATAACGGCTTACCGGGCACCATGCTCGATTCAAACGGCGTAACTGTGAACAACTCGGGCTGGGTAAGCCTCGACTGGCTGAACGCAGTCATAAACGACGGAAGTTTTTACCTTGCAATGTACCAGTCCGGCAATTCACCTTATGCGGCGCCGATCGGCATCGATTCCGACCCGCCGACGCATTTTAAAAGCTACAGCAAATTCCTGGCAAACGGTTGGAACCTCTCTCCCCTGCAGGATTTCATGATCCGTGCCTGGATCAATGGCCCGCAGGGTGACGCCAGGGCAGGCCTGCCTGAAAAAGCTTTGAGAGCCGTCCCTAAAGTGCCTGCCGGCTGGAAGCAATATGCCATGACTCGCAGCGGAAATTTGCCAGAAATCCTGCCCGGCTATGAGCTTGATGAAGTGTCTTACAAGGGTATTGATGGCATGGGTAATCGGGATGTAGTCAATTACTGTGTAGCGCGTTATTCGGACTTCGACCCTGATGGCCCGCCTTCTGCCGGAACACTTACGGAGTTTTCCCCTGTAACCGGGCTTTATTATGATGATTCAGGCTGGGCAGGGCTGCCCGGCGGCTGGTATGCTTACGGAGTTAAGGCTTTATATACCAGCGGAGTTTACTCGGGTTATACCGTCTCCAATATAATCGGTCACCTGATGGACCACCAGGTAACCGTTAATGCGACTTTAACCACCGGGCTTGAACCTGTTAATGCGGAGGTGACCCTGCAGGGACTTGAATTTCCCTATGAAATATATCATGCAGCTACTCCCGGGAACGGCACAGTCGTTTTTGACCAGGTCTGGAAAGGTCATTATAACGTCATCATTTCTAAAATCGGTTATGATACTTATAATCTGGATGGTGTAAACATTAATAATGATAAGGTATTCGATATCATCCTGGGCGAGAAGAAATACGCTCCTACCGGACTGTACGTCAATCCATTATCGCTGGTTGCAACCTGGCATGAGCCACTGAGAACCGCATTATATGAAGATTTCGAGGACCCTGTATTCCCGCCTCCCGGCTGGCAGAGTCTGGCTGGGTGCGAAACGACAGATTGGTTCCGGACAGATACTTTAATCAGCAGCGATTGGTCAGTTCCTCCCCACGATAGTTTTTATGCCGTGTTCTGTGAGGATATAGCGGGATCGGATTGTAACGGATGCTGCGAGTTCCTGGTTACCCCGCCAGTAGATTTGCGTGAGAGCGAAAATTATGAATTGATTTTTGACAGCTATTATGACGGGGGATTTGGCGAGTTAGCCTTTGTGGAATACACTCTAGACGGTGGAGACAATTGGGAAATACTTTGCCAGGTTACGCCTGCCCCGGAATGGACACGCAAGGAATTACTTTTGGAGCCATTCAGTGGCCCGGAAGGTCCTGAAAAGATATGGTTCGCCTTTCATGCTGAGAGCACCTTTATCAATGGATCAGGCTGGGCCATTGATAATGTGAAGATCCAGGTCCCTGCTCCGGCTGCAAGCTACCTGGATTTCTTAGTTTTCCTGGATGATGCTTTTGTCGGCCAAACAATTGATACAACCTGGAATTTTGCGCCGCTATCTTACGGGCAAACTTATACGGTCGGCGTAGCAGCCCATTACACCAGCGGATTATCGTCAAAAGATTACTGCACTTTTACTTCGACCTATCTTGTTCCTCCCGGGGATCTTACGGGGTCGGCCCCGGATAATGCCGTCCTTTTACAATGGGATCCCCCCGGGGATAATCTGCCCTTTAACCTTCTGGGATATAACATATACCGTGATAACGCATTTATTAATTACCGCCCTCAATCTGGTAATTGGGTGCCTCAATATTATGAGGATGAGAAACTCGAGCCGGGTATTTATAAATATTCCGTAACAGGCGTCTACGACCTCGCCACTTATGGCTTTCCCGGTGAAACCGGTGAATCTATGAAAGCAGGCCCGGCACAGGTGACAGTCGACTATTGCCATGAACTTGAGTTCCTGGAAACCTGGACTATTGGCAGCTTTGATAATAATAGCTGGGTTTCAAACGGGCATAACTGGTCAATCAGTGGCCAGATGGGCAACCCGGTCCCTTCTGCGGAATTCAGGACTGACTCTGTCCAGACCGATTATGGAATATACCTGGAGAGCTATCCTATATGCGCAGTTGGACTGACCGAAGGCAATATCTGGCTTGACTTTGACCTGGCGCTGCATTCAGCCCAGCCTACAGGCAAGGAATTCCTTAATGTGGAAGTGTGGGGCTGGGATACGCAGGAGTGGGGCATGGTGGCACAATACAGCAATATTGACGGCAGTTTTGATTGGTCCCGCATACATCTCAACATCAGCGGCGAGGCGATGAATAAGGTATTCAGGATCAGGTTTATGGCCATGGGCGCTAATTCTGTCAATATCCGGGGATGGTTTATAGATAATATTCACATTTACAGGAAATGTACGGCGCCTGAGAGACTCTCAATTGACCCCGGTTACAGCGAGGGGATCCGCCTGACCTGGGAGCTTTCCGAATATAATAATAATGACGGCGGCGACGGGACCAGGGAACTGACCGCTTTTAATATCTACCGGAGTGCGGATGGCGGCGATTTTGAACAGGTCGGCTCGTCTTCATCTATGGAGTATACCGACCCGGATAGTAACCTGGTCATGGGCTCTGTATATTGTTATAAGGTAGATGCGGTATGGAACAGCCAGACCGATCAGTGCGAAAGCGACTTCTCGAATGATGCGTGCGTGCTCTGGACCGGTATCGCCGGAAATGACATTCCTGCCAATGATAAAATTATCATCTACCCAAATCCTGCCGGTGATCATGTTTTCATTGACTCGCCGGAAATTCTGAAGCGCATCACTGTTTACAATGCTCTCGGCGGGGCGGTTTACGACCAGGCCATAACAGCCAGGCATTACGAATTGAATACCATGGCTTATCCTGCAGGCGCTTATATAATCCGTATGGAAACAACGGCGGGGATGGCTTCCCGTTTGCTGACCGTTCAGAGGTAACGACAAATTCCCTACTTTTGCGCTCTGACCGTTTTTTTCATGTTTTCAGTCCAGAATATCACTGTTCAGTTTGGCGGCACTCCTTTGTTCAGGAATGTCAGCTTTATCATTAACCAGAAGGACCGGATCGGGCTGGCCGGTAAAAATGGAAGCGGCAAAACCACGTTGCTGAGAATTATCATGGGGCTTCACAACCCCGATGAAGGCGAAGTAGTCATTCCTAATGATAAAACCCTGGGCTACCTTCCGCAGGAAATCCATCTTCATAATACAAAATCGGTCATGGAAGAAGCTATGTCCGCTTTCCATGAAATCAGGGAACTGGAGCAGAAAATTCACGATATCTCTTATGATATCACTACCAGGGATGATTATGAATCAAAATCTTACCATAACCTTGTCGATAAGTTATCCGATCTCAACGAAAAGCACAGGATACTCGGCGGACATACGATGGCGGAAGATGTGGAAAAAGTGCTGACGGGCCTGGGCTTTCGCAGGGAAGAATTCTACCGGCCGCTGAGCCAGTTCAGCAATGGCTGGCAGATGCGTGTGGAAATTGCCAAGATCCTGCTCAGGAGGCCGGATCTGGTTTTACTCGACGAGCCCACCAACCACCTTGATATCGAGGCTATCCAGTGGCTGGAAAACTTCCTTTCAGACTATTCCGGGGCCGTAGTGCTGGTATCCCACGACCGTGCTTTCCTTGATAATGTGACCACCCGGACAATCGAGATTGAAATGGGGAAGATCTATGAATATAAGGCTTCATACTCGGAATATGTCCGCCAGAGGGAAGTCAGGCTGGGAGGCCAGCTGGCGGCTTTTAACAACCAGCAGCAGCAGGTCAGGCAGATAGAAAGGTTTATTGAGCGGTTTCGCTACAAAAATACCAAATCGCGGCAGGTACAGTCCAAGATCAAAATGCTCGAGAAAATGGAGGAAATCGAAATTGATCAGCTGGATACGTCTTCCATCCATTTCAGGTTCCCCCCGGCGCCCCCTTCGGGTAAAGTTGTCATTGAAGCTGAAGACTTATCCAAATCATATGGAAACAAACTGGTACTGGATAAAAACAGCTTCGCCGCCATCAAAGGCGATCGCATCGCTTTTGTCGGGCGTAACGGGGAAGGAAAGACTACCCTCGCCAAAGTCATCATCGGCGCACTTGAATATGACGGCAAGATGCGTATAGGATATAATGTGCTCATGGGCTATTATGCCCAGAACCCTTCAGAAATGCTCGATCCGGAACTTACCGTATTCGATACGATCGACAGGGTCGCCGTGGGTGATATCAGGTCGAAGATCCGCACGCTTTTAGGTGGTTTCCTGTTCGGCGAGGATGAAATTGATAAGAAAGTGAAAGTCCTTTCCGGAGGGGAAAAAGCCCGTCTGGCACTGGCAAAATTGTTGCTGACCCCGGCAAATCTGCTCGTGCTCGATGAGCCCACAAATCACCTGGATATGCAGTCGAAAGATATCCTTAAAAATGCCCTGATCCAATATGAAGGAACGCTGATCCTGGTCTCGCACGACCGTGATTTTCTTCAGGGATTGACAAATAAGGTTTTCGAGTTCAGGGACAGGAAAATAAGGGAGTATATCGGCGATATATACGATTTCCTGGAATCCAGAAGGATCAGGTCGCTGAAAGAATTGGAAATGAATAATGCAAAGTCATCCTCCGGAAATGTTGCGGCTGATGTATCGGATAATAAACAGGTTTACGAAAGGAAAAAGCAGCTTGAACGTGACATCCGCAAGGTTTCGGGGCAGGTTGAAAAATCTGAGGCGGATATTCATTTCATGGAAAATAACCTTAAGAAGATGAACGAAAAGCTTTCTGATCCGGCAAAGCTGCAAAAAGGGGAGGACATCAACCAGGTTTACCAGAAATATACTGCCATGCAGAAAGATCTTGACGCTGAAATAGTGAATTGGGAAAATCTGAACCTGGAACTGGAAAACCTCCGTGAGATGCGCGGCGCTTTTAATTGATGACCACCTAAAAGCTTCTTCCCATCAGCATTTCGGTGTAATTTTTAAGTTGTTCTTTATTTTTCTCAGGCAATTTTATGGTATTAAAAACTTCCTTTGACAGCCGGTAATGTTCATTGATCTTTTCCTTTGTATGCTTTTTGACATTCGCTGCTTCGAAATATTCCATCACTTTTTTAATCCTGAGATCAAGGTCGATTTCAGGATCTGCATAAAGCCGGGTTAATTTTTCCCTGTCTTTTCCTGACGCATTTTCAAGAGCAATCAGGTATAAAAATGTCTTTTTATGGGCTATAATGTCGCCGTACTGTTTTTTCCCGAAGACTTCGGAATCGCCATAAGCATCGAGAAGGTCATCACGCAGTTGAAAAAGAAGTCCGGTATGAATCCCGAAGTCGAAAAGCCGCTGCTGGTCAGGTTCAGGGGCACCGGCGGCAAGCCCCCCGACCATTAATGCCGCGCCGATCAGCACAGCCGTTTTCAGCCTGATCATTTCCATGTATTCCGGGATAGACACATCGGATCTCTCCTCAAAATTCATATCCATTTGCTGCCCTTCGCAAACCCATGTAGCGGTATGGTTAAAAATGTCAAGAGCAGGTATGATAATAGGTTCGGGCAATTTAAGGAACTGCTCATAAGCTTTGATAAGCATGGTATCGCCTGAAAGGATGGCTGTATTTGCATCCCATTTTTCATGCACCGTCGCTTTGCCGCGTCGAATCGGCGCACGGTCCATTATATCGTCATGAACCAGTGAAAAATTATGGAATATTTCTAACCCTATTGCCGCCGGCATGATCTGCTTCAGGTCTCCCCCGTACATGTCTGCAGCCATAAGGAGCATCACGGGCCGGATACGCTTACCGCCGAGCGACAGGATATAATGAATGGGTTCATAAAGTTCACGGGGTTCCCTGAGAAAGTTTTCATTATCGAGAGCCTCGGTGATGGATTTTAAAAGATTTGCTGCAGTGTGCATTTCCGGCGGAAAATTATTCTTATTGCTGTTTTCCATCTATGAGGCCGAGCAAATACTGGCCATAACCGCTCTTAAGCAATGGCTCTGCTACTTTTGCAAGCTGTCTGGCATCGATAAAGCCCATCTGGTAGGCGATTTCTTCAATACAGCCTATCTTAAGCCCCTGGCGTTGCTCGATCACTTCAACATAATGCGAAGCCTGGAGCAGGGACCCGAAAGTTCCCGTATCCAGCCAGGCAGTCCCGCGGTCAAGAATGCCGACTTTAAGCCTGCCTTTTTCAAGATACCATCTATTGACATCGGTAATCTCGTATTCGCCCCTGGCGCTGGGTTTCATCTTCTTAGCCACCCCGACTACCGTGTTGTCGTAAAAATACAATCCTGGCACGGCGAAATTGGATTTCGGCCGCTCTGGCTTTTCTTCTATCGATATTGCCTGTTTCTTGTCATTGAATTCAACTACGCCATACCTTTCCGGGTCAGAAACATGATAGGCAAAGACCATTCCGCCTTCCGGGCTGTTGTTTTCGAGAAGAAGCTTTTGTAATCCGGTTCCGTAAAATATATTATCCCCGAGTATAAGCGCTACTTTATCATGGCCGATGAACTTTTCCCCGATCACAAAGGCCTGTGCGAGGCCATTGGGTACAACCTGCCCGGCATAGCTGAAACGGCAGCCGATCTGGTGCCCGTCGCCCAGCAGCTTTTCAAAATTGGGAAGGTCATAAGGGGTCGATATGATCAGGATTTCCCTGATATTCGCCTGCATGAGCACCGAAAGAGGATAATAGATCATGGGCTTATCGTAAATCGGCATCAATTGCTTACTGATGGCCATGGTAATTGGGAATAGCCTGGTTCCCGATCCCCCGGCGAGGATGATTCCTTTCATTAGTTAATCTTTGTTTTCTAAGTGTTCCTTTTTTTCAATCTTCAGTTCCTCCAGTTCAATGTCAATTTCCTCGTCGAAGATATCGATTAATGGTTCCCTGAATCTCTTTGTCGTTATTCGTTTTTCAAGAGTCAGGAGGAATGATGGAAGGATGAAAAGATTGGAAAGTAAAGCCATCGCCAGCGTGAAAGAGATCAGGTATCCAAGAGCCGACGTGCCGCCGAAAGAGGAAAAGATAAATATCGCGAAACCGCTGAACAACACGACTGACGAATAGATCATGCTGTATCCGGTTTCCTTCAGGGCAGAAATCGCGGAAGTCCTGATGTTCCAGTTGCTGATGATGAGATAGAGCCTGTACCTGGACAGGTATTGAATGGCGTTATCGACGGAAATCCCCAGTGCGATACTGAAGATCAGGATAGTCGATGGCTTGATGGTTATCCCGATAAAACCCATCATCCCTGCCGTCATGATAAGCGGGATCATGTTCGGGATAAGAGAAATGATGATCATTCGCGCAGAGCTGAACAGCAATGCCATTAACGCTGAAATCAGGATAACGGCAAATATAAGGCTCTCATAAAGGTTTTTCACAAGGTATTTTGATCCTGCGAGATAGACAATGCTCGTTCCTGTCAGCACCACCTTATATTCCGATGGCGGGAAGATAGAATCGATCCGGGGCTTGATATCATTCTTAATTCTTTCAATATCATAGGTATATACGTTTGCCATTTGGGCAGAGACGCGCGTAACCTGCATGTTTGTGTCCAGGAATGAATTTAAGATGGTCCGCTTGCCACCTTCACCCATTTTTGGAAGGTACCTGATCATAAAATTCAGCTCCTGTGTGTTGGGCATCCCGTAGTAATTGATATCCCCGTGATAAAACGCCTGGCGGGCGAATTTCACGATTTCTGCCATTGATAATGATTTGGATAATTCAGGATAACTATGCATCACCTGCTGCAAACGGTCAATTTTTTCAATGGTCGAATATTTCATGACCCCTCTTTTCTTTTTCGTATCAATGGATATTTCAAAGGGCATCACACCCTTGAAATTCTCATCAATAAAAGCAAGGTCGCGATAAATGGGGTCTTTCTTTGTTATATCATCCACAATCTTCCCTGCGGATTTCAAGCGCATAATCCCGACAATACCGAGTAAGACCAGAACGCCTGCAATAATATATATAACGGTCCTTTTTCGCTCCACGGTCCAGACGATCCTTTTAATGAGAAATGGCACGAAGCCCTTGTCGAGGTGGCTGATATGACGGGTTTGAGGCGCGGGTAGATAACTGAAGATTGCCGGGACAAGTATTAATGTAAGTGCATAAGCCATCAGGATACCTATTGATGAAAGGATACCGAATTCGACGAGAATCTTGTTGCCGGTAATGGCGAATGTGGCAAACCCGGCTGCCGTTGCTGCGTTGGTGAGAAGGTTGGCGCTCCCGATACGCTTGATGGTCAGTGAAAGCGCCTTGATCTTGTTGTGGTGAAGCCTGAATTCGTAGTGGAACTTGGTCAGGAGGAAGATGCAGTTTTCAACCACTATCACGATGAGCAAAGGCGGGATGATTGCCGTCAGTATGGTCATCTTATAACCCAGCAGGACATTCAGCCCCAGGATCCAGGCCACGTTGATCAGTACGATTATCAAGGTGAAAAGCGCGATCTTGACAGATCGGAAGAAAATCAACAGGATCAGTACGGTAAGTACCAGGGCGGCCGCGACAAACATGACCTGCTCTTTCTGTAATTTTTCCGCTATCTTGATCCTGATAAAAGGTAAACCGGAATAGTGGACATGGATATTATATTTTTGCCCGAATTTATTGGTGAGATCTACAATGTCCCTGACCAGCCTGACCCTGTCCGCATTCTTCACATCAGTCTTGGAAAGGGTGATCATCATCATCGTGGCCCCGGTTTTGCTGTTGATCAGGAACCCTTCGTAAAACGGCAACGACAGGACCAATTTCTTTAAACTGTCAAGTTCTGCCTGGCTTCTCGGTTTATTCTCGAATACCAGGTCGAAATTAAGCTTTTTCAGGCTGTCATCCTTGTTCAGGTCGTATATCCTGGCAAGAGAAACCACTTCTCCGACGCCATCCATAGCCTTGATCGAATAGGTAAGGTCCCACCAGTCATTGAACTGTTTTAAGGAAAATAAATTATCGCTTTTGATCCCGATGAACATCACCGATCCGTCCTCCCCGAAAACTTGCTTGAAATGCTGGTAATCAATACTGATCGAATCAGAATATGGAAGCATCTGGTTGAAATCATACGATATCTTAAGACCTCTTGCCAGGAAACCCATAACGATTGTCAACGACAGGATGACAATTATGTTTGCCAGCCTGTTGCGAAGGATAAAACGAACCAGAAGGTCAGACATGAATGAAAATTAATTTGACTTTGCAAGAGTTTTGCACATTATTTGGTGCAAAACATACGTTTCCTTTAATACCCGATTCAAAGTTAATTTTTTATGGCATATATTGATAAAATATTTTGATCATGATAAATATAAAATTTACTTTGCTGTTTGTCCTGGCGTCCTGCTTGATGGTATTTTCATCTTCAGGTCAATCTACTGTTCAATTTGATAAGGAAATCAGCAGTCTTACTGCCAAAATACAGCAATATCCAAATCGTACAAAAAGCCTGGAGGCGCTGAAAGAAAACTATGACCGGGCCAATAAGATCGATAATGACCGGATCAAAGCCCTTATCGCAACCGGGCAACCTGACATCTGGTATGAAATTTATCAGAGATATCTGAACCTGGAGAACAGGCAGGAAATGGTGATGAAGCTTCCTGAAAATGCGTTACAGCAATTGGGAATTGAAAAGGTTGACTATCAGAAAAGCAGTATAGAATCGAAAAACAGGGCTGCTGCATACCTGTATGCCTTTGCCCAAAAACAGCTGCAATCCGGCAAGCCTGAGGATGCAAGGCTGGCCTATGTGAAACTGGTTCAAGTCGCCGGCCTGTATAATTCATATAACGACCTCGACAAGATGATCCGCAAATCAATCCTTATCGGGGCGACAAATGTGAAGTTCGATCTGTATAACCGCACTAAAAAAGCCGTCACTTCACCCATGATCGAGCAACTTACCGTAATCATCTGGGAATTTAAGAAAGCAAGATATGGCCAGCCAAAACCAGAAAAGGAAGACAATTCATTTGCGTTTACGCTCCGGGTCGTCCTCGATAACTTTCAGATTGGTCCGGACCAGGTCAAGGACCTGGAATACGAGGAACAAAGGGATATTCTGCAGGACGGACAGGTCGCCGACACCATCACCTGCCTGATCCGCGAATCACTGCAGCGGAAGGTGGCGCAGCTTAGCGGGAGCCTTGAATATTATGATAACCAGACCGGCCAGGTGGTAAACCGTGTGCCTTTAAAAGTGGAATCCGTATTTTCGAACGCTTATGCCACTTTGCAGGGCGATCCGGATGCTGCAGGCGACGATACACGTGAGTTGCTGAAATCCAGGAAGGCCGCCTACCCGTCGGATGAACAGATGATCCTGGATGCAACGGAGGAATTTACCAAAAAAGCAAAGGAAATTATCCTGGCAGATTGATACTTACCAGTTCAGTATCCTGTTGAAATCATAATTTTCAGGATCAGGAAGGTACTTTCTGGCGGCTTCATAATCGCTTTCCATAAGGAATTGCATATTGTGCCTGTAAACCATCGTCACTTTCTCTGAATCGATATTGACCATCCTGGGCTTCACCTTTCCGTTTTCATCGGTTACATCTTTCAGGAACAAAGGATGAATATCTCCCGTAGGATCCGAGGTGACCATGCAGGCGTTCATTCCCTGGTCGAATAAAGTCTTCACGCCTATTCCCAGGAGTGAACAGTACATCAGGTCAAAAGCAGAAGGGGTGATACAGCGCAGCTCATAACCCAGCTCTTCCGGGCGGCTTTTTACGGAGATGTTCAGCGCTTTGAGCCTTTGCTGCAATAAAAGGTTGAAAATATGGGCCTTGCTGACGTTCCCCAGCTCCGGGATGGCCATGATCGTCATAAGTAAAATTAATTTCGGTCGATTTGATCTCTTCATCGGTCATAAAATGAAAAACGCCTTCGCTGATGATGGCCACACCATAATTAATGCCCAGTATTTTTCTTTTAATAATGGAAGATATGATCATCCTGGTGATTTTATCGAATGAAATGACAGTCTTGTTGAACATTTCAGGGATGATGATCATGGGAAAGTGGCAGGCGCCGCCGATGCCGAATGCGAGATGTCCCGCTTCCCTGCCCATGGCCGATATCACGAACCAGTTGCCGCTGGTGCGGGCATCTTCATATATCGTCGTCGCTATCCTTACGCCTTCCTCCTTTGCCGACTGGTAACCGAAAGTCGGCTGCCCCTCGGGCAATGGCAGGTCATTATCGATGGTCTTGGGAACATGGATATTCTGGATATTCACATTGCGATCGGTAAGGAATTTTGAGATGCGGTTGGCTGTCGAAGCCGTGTCATCGCCGCCAATGGTAACAAGCAGCCTGACGTTGTTATTTACGAAGAAACCGGTGTTGAATTCATCGTCTTTAGGCTTGTGACGGCTCATCACAAGCGCCGATCCGCCCTGGTTCCTGATCTTGTCGGCCATTTCAAAATTGAATTCCTGAATTTTCGGGTTCGGCGTAAATATCGTCTTATAACCTTCGTGCATCCCTATCACCCTGTAACCGTCCTTCAAAAATACTTTTGCGATGGAGCTGATCACCGTGTTGATGCCCGGCGCCGGCCCTCCCCCTGCAAGAATTACAACAGATTCTTTCATATTCGGATTGCTTTTTCGTTCAATGCTTCTTTACCTTACTACATATTGCACTACCGTGCGGTTATGCTGTTCCAGCAACACTTGTTTATCGTCCAAAACCAGGGCTGCCGCCTTTTCATTAAAATGCCTGATGGTGATAAGTTCCAGGCCCTGGTTGTACCTCACTGAATATTGCTCCCCGAGCCCGGCAATCAGTTCATTAAAGCTGGGATGGTCATCGACGCAGAAAGAAAGGGTCAGCGCAGAGTTCTGGATGATATTCATATGTATTGAAAACCGGGAGAGCAGGACGAATACATCATTGAAAACTTTCTCGTCGATGAATGAAAGATCCCTGGTGGAAACCGAAATCAGGACCTGGTTGAACTTAAAGATAAAGCTTGGGATGATGGATTCGGTTCCGGCGCCCGCATGGATCAGGGTGCCGGGCAAATGCGGATCCGGGAATGATCTGACTTGCAACGGAATTCCTTTATTCTGCAGAGGCTTGACAGTTTTCGGGTGAATGACCTTTGCGCCGTAATATGCAAGTTCTGTCGCTTCAGCGTAAGAGATCTCGTCGAGTTTGACTGTATGGCGGAAATGTTTGGGATCGGCATTCAGAATGCCCGGCACATCTTTCCAGATGATCACTTCGCCGGCATCGAGCAGGCTGGCAAAAACGGAGGCCGTATAATCGGAGCCTTCACGGCCCAGGGAAGTGCTTCGCCCAAGATTGTCTGAAGCGATGAATCCCTGTGTCACGATCAATGGCCTCTTTTCGCCGTGAATTTTCCAGGAATGGCCTCACCAGCCTATCGGCATTGGCCTGGCTGGATTCCCAGTCGATTATTGCTTCCCGGAAATTTGAATCGGTTTTCAGGATTCGACGCACATCCATCCATTTGTTCTCAAGGCCGGCACTCCGTCATTGCATGGCTAACGATCCTGCTGGAAAGCAATTCGCCATAACAGATCACCTTGTCATAAAAAACAGGGTAGGAAGCAAGGAATGCCTTTCCGGATGAATGATGCAATTCATCCAGTAACGCCCGTATTTCATTATAAACAGGATGGCTTTGATCCGGAAAAAGGCCATGCAGGATTTCCAGGTGATAGTCGTTATCTTGCCGGATAGCTCCTCGATCTGGCCGGAGTGCCTGAAGACATTCGATATAAGTTCTTCAAGGGCATTGGTGGTTTTTCCAAAAGCTGAAACGACGATGATAAGCGGTTCACCGGGAAACATAGCGATAACCGAAGGTATTTTTTTCACCGCTTCCGCTGAATTGAGAATGCCTCCGCCAAATTTGAATACTTTCATTGCAGGGAAATCGTCAAAGCCTCAGGCAAAAATAATACTTTTGCACGACTGATCGGGTATTTGAAAGATTGAAAACAGAGGAACTTATCAGATTATACGCAGTCAACGCCTCAGGTGATGCAAATGGCCGGGGTGTTGAAGAACCAATCTACCCCCAGGATTTTCCTCAAGGGGCTGGCCGGTTCGTCGCCTGCACTGATAAAAGCCGCCGTATTCCATCATTTGCAGAGGAATCAACTGGTGATCCTCAATGATGCCGAATCGGCCGCTTATCTCTATAATGACCTTGAAACGCTCTTCCAGGAAAAGGGACAGCCTTTTGAACGAAAGAACGCTCTCTTTTTCCCGACCGTCTATAAGCGCCATTTCGAATTTGACAGGCCTGACCGGACCAATATGCTGATGCGGACGGAAGTGATGACCAGGCTTGTATCCTCCCCTAAAAAAGCTATCATCGTGAGTTATACCGAGGCCCTGGCGGAAAAAGTGGTTCGGAAAAAAGTGCTGACCAAAAACACTTTGAAGCTAAAGGTAGGGGAGAAGGTGACGCTCGATTTTATTGCCGATTTGCTCAATGAATATGGTTTCGACCGGGAGGATTTCGTATATGAGCCGGGCCAGTTCTCCATCCGTGGCGGTATCCTGGATGTCTTTTCTTTTGCCCACGACAATCCGTTCCGTATCGAATTCTTCGGAGAAGAAGTCGAATCCATCCGCTCCTTCGATCCGGCATCGCAGTTATCTATCGATAAAATGGACAGGATCACCATTCTGCCGGACCTTTCGGAGCGCCTTGAGATCGAATCGCAGGAGTCCTTCCTTGACTTCCTGCCGCCTGGAGCGTTGATCTGGGTAGATGACCTGGCAGGCCTTCAGGACCTGCTAGGCCTGTTCGCTGAAAAGCTCCAGAAATTATTGGACTCGGACAATGCTGGCATTTACCCCGCTAATCTCAAAGAGCACTTCGTCAGGAAAGAGGAATTTCTCAGGCAGTTGCTCGGACATGCTATAATTGAATCGGGAAACCGTCCTGTACTCGAACCGGTTCTCCAGCCCGGTTTCGATACAAGCCCCCAGCCGTCATTCAATAAAAACTTCGACCTGCTTACAGCCAACCTCGAGGAAAATTCATCGGGTGGCATAGCTAATTTCATTCTTTCGGATAATCCCCGCCAGATCGAGAGGATATACACGATTCTCGAAGATCTCATTCACAGCCGCCTGCAGCCCAAAAATTTCGATTTTTCGACCCTGAATATTTCTTTACATGAAGGTTTTATCGACAGGCAGCTCAAGCTTGCGCTTTACACGGATCACCAGATATTTGAGCGGTATCATAAATTCTATCTCAAAGACAGCTACAGCGGGAGGGAAGCCATTACCCTCAGGGAGCTGTACAACCTGAGCCCGGGCGATTATGTAACCCATATCGACCATGGCATAGGCCGTTACGACGGATTGGAAAAGATCGACGTCAACGGCAGACAGCAGGAGGCCATCAGGGTAATTTACAAGAACAACGACCTGCTGTACATCAGCATACATTCACTTCACCGGATTTCAAAATATATCGGTAAGGAAGGGGCGGAGCCTAAAGTCGACCGCCTGGGATCGGGTGCCTGGAATAAGTTGAAGGCCAGGGCCAAAAGCCATGTCAAAGATATTGCCAAGGAGCTTATCAAGCTTTATGCCCAGCGGAAAAGCGCGGAGGGATTCAGGTTTATGCCGGATACTTACCTCCAGACAGAGCTGGAAGCCTCCTTTATTTATGAAGATACGCCCGACCAGGTAAAAGCTACGGCAGATGTAAAGGCTGATATGGAAAAGACTTTTCCGATGGACCGGCTGGTTTGCGGGGATGTCGGGTTTGGGAAGACCGAAATTGCCATACGGGCAGCTTTTAAAGCAGTTACCGACAGCAAGCAGGTTGCAGTACTGGTGCCGACAACTATCCTCGCGTTGCAGCATTACAAGACTTTCAGGGACCGCCTGAAGGATTTTCCCTGTACGGTTGATTACCTGAACAGGTTTAAAAGCAATAAAAAGCAGAAAGAGACCCTGAAAAACCTGGCTGAAGGTAAACTCGATATCATTATCGGGACACACCGGCTGATAAGCCAGGATGTCAAATTCAAAGACCTTGGCCTGCTCATCATTGATGAGGAACAGAAATTCGGCGTCGGGGCAAAGGAAAAGCTGAAGCAGATCCGCATCAATGTCGATACATTGACGCTTACGGCTACCCCCATACCGCGCACATTGCAGTTTTCGCTCATGGGCGCGCGCGACCTTTCGGTGATCAATACACCGCCGCCTAACCGCTATCCCATCCAGACCGAGGTCCGTCCGTTCAGCGAGGAGGTGATCCGTGAAGCTATCATTTACGAGGTTTCCCGGGGAGGCCAGGTATTTTTCGTGCATAACCGGGTCGTGAACATCCATGACGTGGAGAGGATGCTGCTGAAGTTCCTGCCCAACATCACCATTGGCGTGGCCCACGGGCAGATGGACGGGGCGCACCTGGAAAATGTGATGCTTGATTTTATTGATGGAGTCTACGATGTCTTGCTGGCTACCGCTATTATCGAATCAGGCCTGGATATCCCGAACGTCAATACGATCATCATCAACGATGCGCATCATTTCGGGCTAAGCGATCTGCACCAGTTACGGGGCAGGGTGGGGCGATCCAACAAGAAAGCTTTCTGCTACCTTTTAGCTCCCCCTCTTTCAGTGCTTACCAATGAAGCACGCAAACGCCTGAAGGCCATCGAGGAATTCTCAGACCTCGGAAGCGGCTTCAACATTGCCATGCGCGACCTCGATATCCGCGGAGCAGGCAACATTCTGGGGGCCGAACAGAGCGGTTTTATTTCCGAAATCGGCTTTGAAATGTACCATAAGATTCTTGACGAGGCAATCCAGGAACTGAAAGAAACCGAATTCAGCGAGCTGTTCCATGACGATAAGCCCAAGCCATTTGTGAAAGACTGCCAGATTGAGACCGATCTCGAGATACTGATCCCGGGCGATTATATCACCAACACCACGGAAAGGCTTATCATTTATAAGGAGCTTGACAGTGTGGAAACTGAGGAAGCCCTTGCTGCAGCTCAGGACAGGATGCTTGACCGCTTCGGCCCTATACCGAAGCAAACGAAGGAGTTGTTCAATACGATCCGGCTTCGCTGGATGGCGAAAAAAGCCGGTTTCGAAAAGATCGTCCTGAAAAACGAAAGATTCATCGGGTATTTTATAAGCAACCAGGAATCCCCTTATTATAAGTCGGAAGATTTTATGGCTATGCTGCGCTGGGTTCAGGCCAACCCCTCCATATGCCGGATGAAGGAAACCGAAAGCAGGCTGTCGCTGACCTTCAGGAATGTTAGGAGCGTTGGGGATGCGATCGGGTTGCTGGGGGAAATGGAATCGTGATGTCAGATTTATTATGTACTTTTGTTAAAAGCAATATAAATAAGAACCATGGCAAAATCGCAAGTCACCTTCAATAAGCAGGAAAAAGAGAAAAAGCGTTTAAAGAAACAGCTGGAAAAGCGTCAAAAGCGCGAAGAACGTAAATTGAATCCGACAGGCGGTGGTTTTGAGAATATGATTGCTTATGTAGATGAAAATGGAAATATCACCGATACCTCCCCGGATCCGGCAAATAAAACAAAAATCGATGCGGAAAGCATAGAAGTGAGCGTCCCCAAAAAGCCCAAGGAAGAGGCTATAACGATACGAACAGGCATAGTCGATTTTTTTGATGATAAAAAAGGTTTCGGATTCATCAGAGAATCAGATACGCAGGAGAAATATTTTGTTCACGTAAACGGTTTGCTGGAGCATATCAAGGAAGGCGACAAGGTTACATTTGAACTCGAACGGGGCTTCAAAGGAATGAATTGCGTCCGCGTCAAGAAAGTTTAACTACCGAATCGAAGATTCGTTGTTTTTCGGGACTGTCATCTTCCTCCAACTGCTACCCTTATCACTGCGCTATTTTCTCCGGCGTTCAGCCGGCATAGGTACAGACCGCTGTTCAATGTGGAAAGATCTGTTGTCAGCACATGAGTCCCAAGGCATTGCCTTTCATTGACAAGGTTCATCACCTTTTTTCCGGTCATATCATAGAGAGCCAGGGATATCTGCGAATCTCCGGGCAGTGAATAGGTAAATGTCGTCCGGTCACTGGCAGGATTGGGATAGTTCTGTTGAAGGTTAAAATGCTGCTTGCCGATTTTTCCTTCATCTATGCCGACAACCAGGGACGCCTGTTTTAATACGATCTCATTATTGAAATCGAAGAAGACGTTTGTTGGCTGCTTATCAAAGATGAACGTGAACAACTGCTGGTTAACATCATTCATCACCCTGACAGTAGTGTCTGTCCCGCCTATAAAATATACATAGATTTCTATCGGGATCGGGAAAAAGCCGGCATTGGTCTGAACCTGGTTGACATAGAAATTCACATCCCAGGTGCCGTTGCCGCTGTTTTCATGGATATTATATTCGTTTTCATAGACAGGATGATTGGCCTGCTTTATCCAGGAATCGAAGAACCAATCCAGGTCTTCTCCGGTAGACTCTTCCATCTTTGCCTGGAAATCATCGGTAATGGAGTTCTGAAATTTAAAATCCGCAGTATCGGTTGCATAATCATGCAGCGCCGGGAAAAACAGGCTGTCACCCAGCGAATACCTCAGCAGGTGCAGCATACAGGCGGCTTTGGCATAGGTAATTGCATAATTGAACAGAATTGAATTATCCGGCGTATTGATGGCCCATTCGGGAACGTATACAGCCCATCCCGGATTACCAGACATATAATCATCAGCATCGTTACCGATCGCAATTTTATAAGCCGAATAACCACCGTTGGCTTCTTTCCAGAAGGCTTCGGACCAGGTCGCAAATCCTTCATTAAGCCAGATATCGGCCCAGGTACCGCATGTTATCATATCCCCGAACCATTGATGTGAAAATTCGTGAACGATCAGGCTCTCATACCAGCAACCGGGGCAGATGCTTGTGAGCGTCTGGTTTTCCATTCCACCCCATTGGAATTCATTATTCAGCGCAGCAAACCCGTTTTTATCAAAAGGGAGTTCGCAATATTTCTCCGAAAAATAGTCGGCTACTAACGGAAGTAATTGTTCCATTCCATACGGGTTTTCGCCGGTATTATAGTAAAAGCGCAACGGCATGGGATTACCGGGGGTAGAAGGCCGGTTCCAGTAGACTATATCCAGGTTCCAGTTCGTCCTGGAAGACATGACCGTGAGATAAGTGGCAACCGGATCATTGCTTACCCAGTGAAACCAGGTTGTATCGGCGACTGTTGTCGAGTCTGCCAGGTATCCGTTGGAACCCAGGATAGCATTGGAAGGGACCTTTGCTGTGATATCTGTCGTAGCTTTATCTGAAGGCCTGTCGTAGCAAGGGAACCATTTGCGGGCGCCTTCCGGTTCGTTGTCAGTGTAAACAAATCCTCCGTTCACATAAAAATTGCCGTCTTCGCCGGCCTTATGGCTGTATGAGATGCCAACGTTTACAATCTCCCCGGGATTATAAACCCTGTTGAGTGTGACGGCAAGCGTATCGTTATTATGGGTAAAAGTCGTACCTGCTATACTGACGGAATGGATCTGCAGCGAAGTATTGACTGCGTTCAGTTTGATTATGTTCAAAGCAGTATCGACTTTAAAAGTAATTACTTCCGAAGCGTTGAATGTGTGAGCATAGGGACTGTGAAAATTATTCCACAGATCAAAATCCAGTGTATAATTCAATACATCAAATTTATGCCGTGGTGAATTCGGGCTGTTGATCTCCCTGACGTAATTTGGCCTGGAAGATTTCCCCTGGGAACAAATAAAAGATCCTTTTTCGAATTGCGTATTTTGTCCAAAACCGGCGCCAATAAATAAAAATAAAGCGATGAACAGAGTAATGATTTTTTTCATATTAATGAGTGTTCAGTTTAAGTTGTAAATGTACAAGATTAGTTCATATGGATATGAAACTAATCAGGGAAAGGAAATAAAACTTCGGAAAAAGGAATTAAACCCAGAAACTGCGAACGGTAATCAATTAAGCCCCGTTACTTTGACGTCCCTTTGAATTTGCAGTTTGCCGGTTGATTTGGAGACTATGATATGGTAAAATATTTCCATATCACTTTCTACTAGGGGTGAAAACCTGTAATTGACCGTCGGCCAATCGTAATTACTTTTCAGGGATGCCAGGATAATTTCCGACGAATTTTTAGTGGCTTCGAGGAAGTTCCCTATTCCTCCCGTGGCATCTTTTAAACCGATTGATGCGCCTTCGGCATCGCTATTAGTTCCGCCTGTTACATCTCCATAACAGAATTCGATGATATTGGAGGTTTCATATAATTTCACCTGGAAATTTAAGCGTGCCGTTGCTGAAGAATTGTATGCAAGGATATTTTTCCACTCGACGGTAAAAGATCTTGATGGAGCTGTGCCTTCGGTCACGTACTTGACAGTCGCATTTCCATCTGTCAGAAGGTCATCCCACCACGGAGCCAGTACAGCAGTTGGTGTTGCATTGCTGAATAGTATTGTATTATCGCCGGAAAAAGCATCACTTCCGGTTAAGTTCAACGATATCCAGCCATTTGTATTTATCCTCACCTGTGAATAATTAGTACCCAGATAGCCGAAATCAAAACCGATATTTACATCACTGTGTGAATCGTTGCCGGAGGGCCCTGCGGTTCCTTCAGTCATCGGGACCATCCCGGCTGAAAAATTTGTCAGCACATAATTTGCGACAAAGTTCCCCGGTGATTCTGCTTCTGAAATGATGGCATCGTTCGTTCCGGTAAATTCCACGGTTCCGTTTCCAGGGTCAAAAATCCCTGAATTTATCCAATTCCCGCTGATCTGGAGGGTCCCTGACCTGCCGAGTTCCAGTTTATGGCCCGGATCAATTGTAAGATTTCCATTTACAGTAAAATGGGCGCTACCATTTAAAACGAGATTTTTACAATCTTCTCCCAGAGTAAAATTCCCGTTAAAAGTCGGCCAGTTTAAAGGATTGGTCGAAGGATCAATAATTACTTTCGAATATTTATTCGGTGAAGTATTACGAATCCAGTTGGCACTTGAATCCCAATCACCTGAATTTTGCCCTGTCCAAGTTAATATCGCATCAGCGATACTTCCATTCAAATAAAAATTTTCGGCAGGGTCGTCTGTAAGCGGTTCTGACAATCTGCTGTTTATGTACTGACAGGCGGTATCATTCTCAACAAACGATGTCAGGTCACAGGAGCCTCCCAAATATTCGTACGTCAGGTACATCAGGACACTTTGGTCGGCAAGACTTGTATCGTTATTATCCCAGCTCATTACAAGAGTACCGGGGGTTACGGCTTCAGCAATAAAAGAACCGGCAATGGCTTTATTCGGCATAGCTTCATGATAAACAAGAACGTCCGGATCATAATTGAGAGTCAGTGTCCCCGAGAGGATGTTATTAAAATCCCAAACCTTTACACCAATGGTCACAAATTCACCTTCAACGGCCGAAGTAGAGTCGATCTTTGTGATAGGGGCCAGCATTGAATTGACGGAACCGTTCAGGTAAAAACTCGAATAAGGCTGGTCACATTTTGTAACATTGCCCACACCTTTGTAAGAACAATAACTGCTTCCTGTTTTCCACGTCAGGTCTGTTGTTCCCGAAATATAGTTGAAATTGAGATCGACCAGGTGCGAATTATCAGCAAGTGTAATAGAAGAACCCTGGAAATTCATTTTTATTTTATGTTTCCCATTGGTGCTGACGGAATCGCTGACATTGAGCAATCCGTTTCCGGTAGTGAAAATGGCATTTGGCGTGCAGCTCACATAAGTCATGACCGCAGGATCGTACTCAAAAACGAGTGAGAGCGCAATAATGCCGGCGAAGTTAGTGACTGTCACGGGGACATTAATTGAACCGGAAGTGTCATATCCTAAAACAGGCAAATGATTGGATGGCGCGTAACTGCTTTGAGTCGAAATGCAATTGACAGGGACAGGAAATCCATACGGCAATCCCGGTACACCATCATATTGCCAGTTAAACTGCACGCAATTTTCGGTGGCAGGTGATGATCCTGATCCATTTACGACAGTTATAATTATCCCGGGTCCTATTCCGCCATCTGCGGGATTTTCCTTCAGATCCCAGATGCCAACCGGGCAAAAACTGTTAATATTTATGACATTAGGATCAACAACATGGAAATAGACACTAAATATTTTAGTCCAGCCGGTAGTTGATAAAATTAATGATGATGAGCCTGTCTTTTGTATAGCGCCGTTAAAGTAAACGGCAGCGCCCGTGAATCCAAACATAGTCATGCCACTCGATGGACTCATTACAGTGACTGCAGGTGTGACGACCTGAGAGTATCCCGTGACAAAATCTCCAAATGACTGAAATTGAAGGGTATTATTAGCATAATAAAAGCGGACATTCATTCCGAATAGCTGCTTGCCAGCGGTATTACATTGAAATTCGACATCCAGCTTATATGTTTGTGTAGAGCAGGTATAGACCGGATTGTTAAATCTGACTGTGACTACCGGATCCTGGGCAAAGGTTTGGAACCCTGATAATACTAAAACGAGGAGTGAAATTAGTGATGGTGATCTCATTTGTCTTAATTTTTGTAGTTAACGGGATAATTACTTTAAATCATTATATGTAAAACCCCTATTCTGAAAATGAGTTAAACAAAACTCATTTTATTTATATGCTTTTTCAAGTTATAATTAATCAGCAATAATTAAAAAGGTCACTTCCAATTCTTTAAAAATATTTGATGGAATAAACCCGCAAATATTTTATACGTAAAATGTTCTTTAAGGTTTTGGTTATTTATCAGGAAGATCTGGCCGCAATAAAAATCAAAAATCCGGCACCCTGAACTCTGAATCAGGCATTCAGTACCCTGAAAATAAAGGATAGCTTTCCATCATCTGGTTGACCTTATTCCTCACAGAGGTAATGGTTTGTTCATCATCGATCTTTTGGATCACTTCATTTATCAATTCAACAATCAAAGTCATGTGATGTTCATTCAGGCCTCTGGTGGTAACAGCGGGGGTTCCTATGCGCAGGCCGGAAGTTTGGAACGGGGAACGGCTGTCGAAAGGAACCATGTTCTTATTAACGGTTATATCGGCCCTGACAAGGGCATTTTCTACCTGGCGCCCTGTCAGTTCCGGAAACTTATTACGCAGATCGATCAGCATAAGGTGATTGTCAGTGCCTTCAGAGATCACATGGTATCCTTTGTCAACAAAGGCTTTGGCCATTACGGTGGCATTTTTTTTCACTTGCAGTATGTATTCAAAATATTCATCAGTTAAGGCTTCTCCGAATGCGACCGCTTTCGAAGCGATGACATGTTCAAGCGGCCCTCCCTGGATACCGGGGAAAACTGCAGAATTTATAAGTTGCGACATCATCTTGATTTCGCCTTTTGGTGTGGCCCATCCCCATGGATTTTCAAAGTCCTTACCCATCAGGATCATTCCACCGCGCGGACCACGAAGGGTTTTGTGGGTGGTTGTGGTGATGACATGGCAGTAGGGGAGCGGGTCGTTGAGCAGGCCGCGGGCAATCAGGCCTGCCGGATGCGATATATCCGCCATGAGTATCGCGCCCACCTTATCGGCTATGTTGCGCATCCTTATATAGTCCCAGTCACGCGAATAAGCTGAAGCGCCGGCAATGATCAGCTTTGGCTTTTCCCGGAGAGCAATCTCTTCCATCCTGTCGTAATCGACAGTACCGGTAGCCTGGCTTACGCCATAAGCGACGGGCCTGTAAAGAATACCCGAACTGTTTACCGGTGAGCCATGCGACAAATGGCCGCCATGTGACAGATCAAGGCCCATAAAAACGTCGCCGGGCTTCAGGAATGCCAGAAAAACCGCCATGTTGGCCTGTGCCCCGGAGTGCGGCTGAACATTGGCAAATTCGCAGTTGAAGAGCTCTTTTGCCCTGTCGATTGCCAGTTGCTCGGTCTCATCGACGAACTGGCATCCTCCATAATATCTTTTACCAGGATAACCTTCTGCGTATTTATTGGTCATTACAGAGCCCATTGCCCTTAATACCTGGTTGCTGACGAAATTCTCCGAAGCGATCAACTCCAACCCGTGTAACTGTCTTTTCTTTTCCTTTGCCAGGATACGAAAAACCTGATTGTCCCGTTCCATAATCAATATATTTTTAAATAAAATAGGATTTTAAAAACTGCGGCAAAGTTAAGGTTTTTATGGGAATCATGATGGCATTTGTCCCCTTGCCGGCAATTTTACTTATTTTTGCCCATAACCGGAATGGTCATGAAAATAAAGCGTTTATCAACCCTGATTATTATTTTAGCGGCTTTTCATTTCACTGCACTGGGACATTCTTCCAGTCTCAGGTGTACTGAAGTGTTGCAGAACGGGGATGTGTTGCTGCAATGGGATACGTTGACCTTCGGAACAGGGTTTAATAATTATACGCTTTATTCATCGGCGTCTTTGTCGGGTCCCTACTCACAATTAACAGTGATCACGGTATTATCGCAGGGTAGTTATATTCACAGCGGGGCCGGAGCTGATATTGCCCCGGTCTACTATTATATGGTCACCTATACAAATGCCGGTGTATCACCTCCTTCGGATACCCTTGCGAGTATATTGCTCACTTCTTCAACAACGGATTTTGAAATTATTAACCTGAGCTGGACCCCATTACATTTGCCCGATCCATTCCTCACGGATATGTACCCCTGGTACCTGCTGTACCAGGAATATCCGCCCGGAAGCTGGTCAGTCGTGGATTCTTCAGACCAGCTTTTAAATCTGAGCTATCATTTTTGGGCTTGCAACAGCAATGCTGACACGGTCAGATTCAGAATAGGCGTGCGAAGCATTTTTACCGGATGCATTTCTTTTTCAAATGAACAGGGAAAGATTCTCCAAAATCTATCCAACCGGTATCCGCTGGAAATGGATTCGGTCAGCATTGATCCTGGAGGTAAATCAATCATTGGCTGGGAACCCGGTTTGGAACCTGATATAAAGGGCTACATTATTTTTAAAGTCACATCGACGAACGATTCCATTGATTATGTCAATGGCAGGTTCAATACGTCCTATATACACCAATCTTCAGATCCCTGCGGCGGGCCTTTATCTTACATTATCGCTTCTGTCGATTCATGCGGCAATAAAAGCCCGTTCCCGTTTGATTCCCTGACATCGCTGAACAAACCGCAGACCACTATCTTTCTTGCTGACATACAATACGATCCATGCCTTATGACCAATTACCTGCAATGGAATGAGTATAAAAATTTCGATCCGCCGTTGGAATATACCGACATTTATGTCAGCAGGAATGGCGGCCCTGACAGCCTGTTAACCACAATTTATCCGGGGCAGTCCAATTATACTCACACCGGGCTGAGACCAAATACCAATTATTCCTATCTCGTCAGGGCTTTTAGCGGGGATCATCAAAAATCATCATCTTCATGCCGGAAGGGGGTTACTACCTACAATTCACCCCGGCCTTCATTTATGTATATCAGATATGTCACCGTGGAAAACAATGCACAGGTGAATATTTTGTTTTATACCGACACCAATGCGCATGTACAGTCCTACAGGATACTTCGAAGCACTTCTGCAGGCGGACCATTTGTGCAGGAAGGCTCCCTGCAGGAACAGGGGCAGGAATATATCACTTTTTCCGATACTCAGGCTGATGTAACAGCCGAAAGTTATTATTATCAGATCGAAGTTATTGATAGTTGCGGTAATTCGTATGTTATTGCAAATACTTCCCGGACGATCTTTTTGCAGTCGCAAGCCTTACCCGACCTGTTCAATCTTTTGACATGGAACGCATATGAATCATGGTACGGTTATGTTCTTGGCTACAAAATCTATCGAAGGCTTGATGATTCCTCGCCGGATTTAATTGCCGATGTCGATTCGCTGACCCTTTCCTATACGGATAATGTATCCGCTTTTACAGGAAGCGTAAGCAAAATCACCTACCAGGTGGAAGCTTATGAAGGCGGCTCCAACCCGCTTGGTTTCAGGGAACTGAGCTATTCCAACGAGGTCTTGTCGGAGCAGGAGCCAAAAGTCTATCTTCCAAATGCATTCCTGCCTAAAGGTATTAACAATCTCTTCAAGCCCGTAAACGTTTTTGTAGGTAATGAAGGTTATGATTTCGTCATTTACAATCGCTGGGGCCAGATGGTTTTTCACACCAGTGATCCGGAAGATGGATGGGACGGTAAATACAACGGGGAATATGTTCAGGGGGGAGTGTACGTTTACCTTTTGAAGTTTCGCAACGCACTTGATCAACCCAGGCAAATCAAGGGCAATGTGGCTGTAATTTACTGATTTCTGCACTGTTTTGAATCCTCGTGCAAGCCATAGCTATTAACAATTTTTAAGAGTTGATTAAGGGTTTTTTCATACATTTGCAAATCAAAATTTTAAGCCATGACGCTGGATAACAATAAATTTATTGGTGAAGCCCTGACATATGATGATGTTTTGCTGATTCCGGCGTACTCAGAAGTGATGCCCAGGGAAGTGGACATATGTTCTTTTTTTTCAAGGAATATTCATCTGAACATACCGATTGTTTCAGCAGCAATGGACACGGTGACGGAGGCCCAGATGGCCATTGCCATTGCACAGGAAGGTGGCATCGGGGTGATCCATAAGAATATGACGATTGAAGAACAGGCCAACCAGGTCAGGAAGGTGAAAAGGGCTGAAAACGGTATGATCCTTGACCCCGTGACTCTTCCGGTCGATGCTATAGTAAGGGACGCCCTTGCATTGATGAAGGAATATGGAATAGGTGGTATTCCCGTGGTCACGAACAACAAAGTGCTGGTCGGGATAGTTACTCATCGCGACCTCCGGTTCGAACGCGATACCGAAAGGCCAATTGCAGAAGTAATGACAAAGGATGACCTGATCACGACCAGTGAGTTCGTTTCTTTTGAGAAAGCAGCCGAGATCCTTCAGAAACACCGAATAGAAAAGCTTCCTGTAGTTAATGATCACAACCGCCTTGTCGGGTTGATCACATATAAAGATATTATTAAGATCCAGGCTCATCCCAATGCCTATAAAGATGGCCAGGGCCGCCTGCGGGTAGCTGCGGCCGTCGGCATAGCTTCCGATACGCTGAATCGCGCCCAGGCACTGGTTGATGCCAATGTGGACGCCATTGTGATTGATACTGCCCACGGGCATACACAGGCAAACATCGAAATGGCCCGCAAAATCAAACGTCAGTTCCCGAATATAGACCTGGTCGTGGGTAATGTGGGGACTGCCGAAGGCGCCCTTGCACTGGTTGAAGCAGGCGCCGATGCCGTTAAAGTAGGAATCGGGCCCGGATCGATTTGCACTACAAGGGTCATTGCCGGCGTCGGCGTCCCGCAATTATCGGCGGTCTATAATGTCAGCAAGGCGCTTAAAGGTACCGGGGTACCGGTCATTGCCGATGGAGGCATCCGCTATTCCGGCGATATTGCAAAAGCAATTGCTGCCGGAGCCGATACCATCATGGCCGGCTCCCTCTTTGCCGGCGTTGATGAATCACCCGGCCAAACTATCATCTTTGATGGCCGGAAATTTAAGACTTATCGGGGTATGGGTTCCATCGATGCCATGCAAAAAGGATCAAAAGACCGTTATTTCCAGGACGCAGAAGATGATATTCAAAAATTAGTACCCGAAGGCATCGTTGGCCGTGTCCCCTTCAAAGGAACACTGTCGGAAGTTATCCTCCAGCTGGTTGGCGGTTTGAGGTCTGGTATGGGCTATGTGGGAGCAAAGAACATCGAAGCGCTCAAACAGGCCCGTTTTATTAAAATCACCCATGCCGGGGTCATTGAAAGTCATCCCCACGATGTTTCCATTACCAGTGAAGCTCCCAACTATAGCCGTTTGTAATGGATTATTAAGAACGATTTACTAATTAATAATAAAGATTGACCATGAGAAAATTTGGGTTTCTATTGACATTATTAACATTCACTTTTATTAATTCCAACCTGACCACTGCCCAGATCACGGACAACCGGGTGCTGTTGAATATCGCAGGGGATAACATCACTGCCGGTGAATTCATGTACGTTTTCAATAAAAATAATCTGAACCGGGACGAACATAATGCCGATGCCCTGAAAGAATATCTTGACCTGTACATTAATTTCCGCCTGAAAGTCAAACAGGCTGAAGAATTGGGAATGGATACCGT
The DNA here is from genome assembly GCA_963823285.1 of uncultured Bacteroidales bacterium. Classification (GTDB taxonomy): domain Bacteria; phylum Bacteroidota; class Bacteroidia; order Bacteroidales; family JAGOPY01; genus JAGOPY01. The sequence goes on from CAWGKX010000015.1 coordinate 608,285, forward strand.
TCAATCCTTTCGCAAGGAGCTTGAAGGCTATCGTAAACAGCTTGCACAGCCTTATTTTATTGATACTTTAGTTAGTAAGCAATTATTGAGGGAAGCCTATGAGCGTAAGTTGTGGGATGTGAGGGTGAGCCATATACTTGTCCGCGTCGATAAGAACGCGGCGCCCCAGGATACCCTTAAAGCTTACAGGAAAGCCATGGCCATATACGACAGGCTGGCCAATGGTGAAAATTTTGGAAAAGTAGCCACTGAAATGTCGGAAGATCCTTCCGCCAGGGATACGGAAGCAAGCCAATACCGCCCGGCCCGCAAGGGAAACCTGGGCGACCTGGGCTATTTCACGGTCTTTGATATGGTCTATCCTTTTGAAACAGGTGCTTATAACACTCCGGTGGGAACATTTTCCAAACCTGTGCGGACCGATTACGGGTATCATATAATTATGGTGACCGACAAGCAGCCGGCATTAGGCCAGGTCCAGGTCGAACATATCTTCGTGGCACTGCCACCGAATGCCAATGCCACTGACTCTCTGCAGAAAAAGATGAAGATCGATGCTGCTAATGAAAAAATACAGGCAGGCGCGGTGTTTGAAGATGTGGTCAAGGAATTTTCGGAAGATAAAGGTTCTGCCGGAAATGGCGGCAAACTGCCATGGTTCGGTTCTAACCGGATGGTACCTGAATTTATCATCGCTACCCGTAACCTGAAAGATTCCGGCAGTGTCAGCGCTCCATTCATTTCTCCTTATGGCTATCATATAATAAAACTTGTCGGCCGTAAACCGGTCGGGACTTTTGAACAGGAAGAAGTCAGGCCTCAAAATACGGCTGGAAAAAGACGCCCGCAACAAGCTGAGCGAGGATGCTGTCATCAACCGGATCAAGCAGGAAAATGGATTTAAAGAGTATCCCAAGGCAAAGGAAGCTGTTTATGCGACTCTGGATTCTTCTCTGGCAAAGGGAGAATGGAAGGCTTCCAAAGCAGAGGGATTGGATAAACCTGTTTTTTCCCTGGGAAATGTTAAATATACACAGCAGGACCTGGCGCAGTACATAGCCCAGAAACAAACCAAAAGGACCACGGATATCCCGGCTTTCTTCAATGAAACGTACAATTCGTTCATTAAGGACAAATGCATCGCTTATGAAGACAGCAGGCTTGAAGATAAATATCCTGATTTCAAAATGCTGGTGCAGGAATATCACGATGGTATACTTTTGTTTGACCTGACTGACAAGAACGTCTGGTCGAAAGCGGTCAAGGATACTGCCGGCCTTGCGAAGTTCTATGCGGCAAACCCTGGAAAATACATGTGGGATAAGCGCTTCCATGCTTCGTTAGTGACCGTACTCAAACCCGCGGAGGTGAATTCCGAAGAAGTCAGGAATATGTTTTCCAGCGGTAAGACTCCTGAAGAGGTGCTGAGTTATTTCAATAAGGACACTACGATGAATATTCTTGTTGAAACGGCTAAATTCTCACAGGGAGATTCACCGATCGTCGATAAGGTCAAATGGAAAGTCGGCCTTTCTCCAATGGTAGATTCTCCGTCGGGACCTTCTTTTGTTTACGGATACGAAATTCTGAAGCCTGAGCCTAAAACCTTGCAGGAAGCGAGAGGGCTCGTGACAGCCGATTACCAGGCTTACCTGGAGGATCAATGGATCAAAGAGCTAAGGGCAAAATACAATGTGATCGTATACAATGAGGTTTTGTCGACATTAAAATAGAAATATTGCGAATTGAAAAAATCATTCCTGTTCATCATTTTGGTTTTAAGCGCTTGCACACACCTGTTCCAGATCCGGACCGGATGATCGGATCATTGCCAGGGCGAATGATAAATATTTACGGGTTTCGGAACTGTCTGAAAGGATCCCCCGGGGGCTTTCATCGCGGGATAGCATTACCCTGGCTGAAAACTATATCACAAAATGGATACAAAATGAAATACTCATTCAGAAAGCCAAGGAAAGCCTGGAATCGGAGGAACAGGATTTCACAAGGCAGCTTGAAGAATACAGGAACTCATTGCTTCTGTTTACCCTGGAACAAAAGCTGGTCAGCCAGTACCTGGATACGGTGGTCACACCCAGGGAAATCCAGGATTATTTTAATGAAAACCGCAGCCAGTTCGAGTTGAAAGGAAATATAGTAAAATTTGATTTTGTCAAGGTAAAAAAAGGATCCAGGTACCTGAGGGAATTCAGAAACCTTCTGAAATCGGACAAACCGGAGAATGTGCTGAAGCTGGCAAATTATGCTGAAAAGAATGCAACTGATTATTGGTTCGCCATGGAATGGGTTTCATTTAAAGATTTATTGGATGTGATGCCCCTTGAAGTGGATAACCAGGCACTTTTCCTTCGCAGGACCAATTATGCCGAAGCTGGAGATTCATTATATACTTACCTGGTGAGGATCAATGATTATAAAACTGCCGATAGTACTTCTCCGCTTGAGTTTGAAAAAGATAAAATCAGGAACATTATTCTGAACGCCAGGAAAATAGACCTGATTGAGAAGAAAAGACAGGAGTTTATCAACCAGGCATTTAAGGATGATAAAGCAAAGATCTATTAATCGCGTGATCAAACAATAAATTGCCCTTTCCGTGGTTTTACTTCTAACGGATTCATTTATGAAAGTCAAGAATATACATCTCTTCATTTATATCATCCTTCCTTTATTCATTTTGCTTTTATTTCCCGGCCTTCTCAAGGCGCAGGATATCGTTGTCGACAGGATAGTCGCCGTTGTGGGAAAAAATATGATCATGGAGTCGGAGCTGGAATCCCAGTATTTACAGGGTAAGATGCAGGGGGCGATTGAAGGCTCCGCGCATTCTGCCAGGTGCCAGATCCTGCAAACTATGCTGCGCGACGATCTGTTGCTGAACCAGGCAGAACTTGACAGCGTTACGGTCACCGAAAGCGAGGTGGAAAGACAGCTGGAGAATCGTCTGCGGTATTTCATCAGCCAGTTTGGTTCACAGGAAAAACTGGAAGAATATTACGGAAAATCGATTATTGAAATAAAGGATGAATTCCGGCAGATGGTTAAAAATTACATGCTGGTGGAGCAGGTGCAGGATAATATCACAAAGAACGTGTTTGTGACCCCCAGTGACGTCAAAGCATTCTACCGCAATCTTCCTCCCGACAGCATTCCGCTCGTCAATGCCCGTGTTGAGATGATGCAGATTATCAAGATACCGCCCGTTAGCGTGGAACAGAAAGTGCTGATAAAGGAGAAATTAAGGGATCTCAGGAGAAGAATAATTGAAGGGGAAAATTTTGCTACACTGGCTATTCTTTATTCAGAAGACAAAGGCTCTGCTGCAAAAGGAGGGGAGATAGGCTTTTTCGGTCGCGGTGAGTTGTATCCTGAATATGAAGCCGCAGCGTTTAAGCTGAAAGAAGGCGAAATATCGGATATTGTCGAAACAAAGGCGGGCTTCCATATCATACAGCTTATCGAAAGAAAAGGGGATTATGTCAATACGCGCCATATCCTGCTACAGACCAAGCCATCACCGGTAGACCTTGATAAAGCCAGGAGCAAACTGGACAGTATATCGGCGCTGATCCGGGGTGGTACCCTAACATTTGAAGATGCTGTAAAAAAATATTCCGATGATCCGGGTAAAGTCAGTGGTGGGTATATTATGAATCCAAATACCGGTACTACCTGGTTTGAGATGGATCAGCTGGAGCCACAGGTTTCATTTATCATCAACAAGCTGGAAGTCGGACAGTTTTCCTCGCCGGTCCATTACTGAGACCGAAGATGGCAAAGAAGCATTCAGGCTGGTAAAGCTTAATTCGAGGACCGAGCCTCACCGCGCAAATCTGACGGATGATTACAGCCTTATCAATGACTGGGCCTTAAAGAAGAAAAAGGAAGAAAAGATCATCGAATGGGTGAATAAAAACGTCAGGAATGCCTATATAATGATTATCGATGATTATAAAAGTTGTGATTTCGATTATAAATTTTTTCCAAAAAGATAAAATAACCAAACAATACATATTTAAGACCAATAACCAATGACTATAAAAATAGTTATTTAAATAATCCAGGAATAAATATTTATCAATGATATCATACAAATCTGACGTTGAAGCTGTTGATGCTTTTGTCGAAAAATATGACGTCCTCAGGGCGGAAATTGCCAAGGTCATAGTCGGGCAGGACGAAGTTGTCAAAAGAGTGCTGATCTCGATATTCAGCCGTGGGCATGGTTTGCTGGTCGGGGTTCCCGGACTTGCGAAGACTTTAATGGTCAACACCATAGCTAAGGCCCTGGGGCTGAGTTACAGCCGGATCCAGTTTACACCCGACCTGATGCCGTCGGATATTATTGGAACGGAAATCCTGGATGAAGAAAGAAAGTTCAAATTCATACACGGACCTGTATTTGCCAATATAATCCTTGCTGATGAGATCAACCGGACGCCGCCCAAGACTCAATCAGCTCTGCTGGAGGCCATGCAGGAAAAGGCCATTACCGTGGCGGGAAAGAATTATAAACTGTCCGAGCCATTTTTTGTTCTGGCAACACAAAATCCTATCGAGCAGGAAGGTACCTATCCGCTTCCTGAAGCGCAACTTGACAGGTTTATGTTCAATATCTGGCTGGATTATCCTTCCTTTGACCAGGAAATGGAGGTAGTGAAGAGCACCACACAGGATAGGCCCGTGGATATTAAAATAGTTCTTAGTTCTGAAGAAATCCTGTTCTTCCAGGGTTTGATCCGCAGGATCCCCGTTCCGGAAAATGTTTATAAATATGCAGTTTCTCTTTCGGCTAAGACAAGGCCCAATACGCCTGCAGCACATGCCCTTGCCAACGACTTTGTCACCTGGGGCGCAGGACCGCGGGCATCCCAGTATCTTATCATAGGTGCAAAATGCCATGCCGCTATACAGGGCAAATATTCTCCCGACATCGAAGACGTTAAAGCTATCGCCTCTTCCATCCTTCGCCATCGTATTGTAAGGAACTATAAAGCAGAAGCTGAAGGATATTCCATCGATAAAATCATACAGGAATTCCTGAAATAAATTTGTTACTTTAACACCGGCCTTTATGAAAAAAAGTAAGGTTTATCTTATTAGTCTGGCCGCTTTATTACTGATCGTCATCATCTGGATAGTCGCCGGCAGCGGTCCGGCAAAGGAAACAACGGTCAGGGTACCCGTAAAATTCGGCAAATTTGACATTACCGTGACGACGACCGGTGAACTGGAAGCTAAAAGCTCCCAGAAGATCAACGGACCCGTCAACCTGCGGGATTTCCGCATCTGGCAGATCAAGATTGAAGATATTATACCTGACGGAACAGTTGTCGACTCCGGGGATTATGTCGCTACGCTCGATCGTACGGAACTGGTCAATAAAATGAAAGACCAGGAACTGGAGATCGAAAAGCTTGAGACACAGTATACCAAGACCCAGCTGGATACCACCCTCGAGTTGAGAACTACGAGGGATAACCTGGTGAACCTGAAATACGAGCTTGAAGAAAAGCAAATCATAGTTGACCAATCCATCTATGAACCACCTGCGACCCGGCGCCAGGCTAAAATTGACCTTGACAGGGCGCAGAGGAACTATGACCAGTCGGTTGAAAATTACGAGCTGAAATACAGGAAGTCAGTGGCCGACATGCAGGAGATCAATACTTCCATGAAGAAAGTGAAGTCGGATTATGCTAAAATGGTGGAAGTACTGAACGAGTTTACAATTTTTGCCCCCAAATCGGGTATGGTAATATATAAACGTGGCTGGGACGGTCAGAAACAGGGGATCGGGTCCCAGATCAGCGTGTGGGAACCAGTCGTTGCCGAACTTCCCAATTTGAAGGAAATGAAGTCGAAAACATATGTAAATGAGATCGATATCAGTAAAGTCAAAGTCAACCAGGATGTCCATATCGGGGTGGATGCCTTTCCCGATAAAAAATTTACGGGAAAAGTCACCGAGGTGGCTAATATCGGGCAACAGCTCCCTAATTCGAATGCCAAAGTTTTCGAGGTCAGTATCGGTGTGAACGAATATGATTCGATTCTCCGGCCTGCCATGACTACCAAAAATGAAATTCTGACCTCAAGTATCGACAGTGTTTTATTCATACCGCTGGACTGCGTGCAGTCGAACGACAGTATAAGCTATGTTTATGCCGGCAGTTCACGCAAGCAGGTTATTCTTGGCCCTTCAAATGAAAATGAAGTGATTGTAAAAGCCGGACTGCAGGCCGGAGAGGAGGTTTACCTGGTTCCGCCGGCGGATGCGGAAAATAGCAGGCTCATCAGGCTTGACCCCGGTATAATCGAAAAATTCAGCCATGAAGAACTACGATCTCCGTAAAAAAGCCTGGCAAAGGTATATCCATTCGCTGAACATCGCAGTCGAAGCGGTAATTGCCAATCGCTTCAGGTCCATGCTTACGGCATTGGGGATCATTTTCGGCGTGGCCGCCGTGATCTCGATGATGGCAATCGGCAACGGCGCCAGGAAAGAGATCCTCGACCAGATCAAACTGGTCGGGGTGAATAATATAGTGATCACGCCTTTGCTGGAATTGAAGGGGAAAAGCGGGGAAAGCTCTGATAAAGAAGAAAGCGGGCAGAAGATGCAGAAAAAATTTTCACCCGGCCTTACCCTTGAAGATGCCGAAAGCATAAAAGATGTCATCCCCACCGTCGCCCGGATCAGCGCCGAGGTGAGCTATGATTCATATGTCATAAAAGGCGGCAAGCGTTCTGCTGCTAAGCTGATCGGCGTTACCAACGATTTTTTTGATGTATATAACCTTAAACTTTTCTCGGGGAATTTTTTCCAGGAACAGCAGCTAACTGCAGGCAGTCCGGTTTGCATTATCGGCCCGACAGTGAAATCGCGCTTTTTTTCCAGGGAAGATCCGATCGGAAAATCGATTAAATGCGGCGGCATATGGCTGACCGTAATCGGGGTACTTGAAAACCGCGTTTTCCAGGTCGATGAATCGAAAGATATTGGCGTTTCGGATTATAACGATCATATTTATGCCCCTATTCAGACTGTCTTGTTAAGGTACAGGGACCGTGCATATGTTAATAGCGCTTCGTTGAAACAGGATGAAAGCTCAATGGTATTTTTCGATGGGGGCGTGACTGCTTTTTCAAGCAGCTCTTCCGGATCTAAGGACGATAATTATAACCAGCTGGACAAGATCATCGTGCAGGTCAGCGACAGCAAATACCTTGACGTGACCACAAAAGCGCTGACAACCATGCTTAAAAGACGACACCAGCAGGTCGACGATTTCCAGGTCAGCGTTCCGGAGCTTCTGCTGAAACAGGAGCAAAGGACAAAAGACATTTTCAATATTGTGCTCGGTGTGATTGCAGGTATTTCTCTGGTCGTAGGCGGGATAGGAATTATGAACATCATGCTGGCATCGGTGATGGAACGTACAAAAGAAATAGGCATACGGAGGGCATCGGGGGCAACGCGGAGGGACGTCATTTTCCAGTTTCTTTCGGAAGCCACGATAATCAGCATCTCCGGTGGTGTAATAGGCATTGTGCTCGGAGTCGTCTTTGCAGTGATGATACATAGGGCGACCGGTATACTTACAATTGTGAAACCGCTGTCTATCGTGATTTCTTTCGGCGTGTCCGCCTTTATCGGCATCCTGTTCGGTTACATGCCTGCGAAAAGGGCTTCAGACCAGGACCCGGTAGAATCATTAAGGTATGAATAGAATTTAAGCATTCGCCAATATGAGGCCAAAAATCGTCTTTTCTATAGTCATCCTGGTGATCAGTATATCATCTTCCTACTCCCAGGCTGATAGTGCATTGCTCACCCTTAGCGATGCCCTTAACATTGCCAGGGCGCAGTCTGCCGATGCGATGATCGCAAAGCAAAACTTCAGGATGAACTACTGGCAGTACCGCTCTTTTAAAGCCGATTACCTGCCTTCCGTCACAATGGATGCAAGCCTTCCGGGATTCAGCCGTTCCTACCGGACCATTACCCAGCCTGACGGGCCTGACATCTACCAGTATAATACCATTGGAAATTATGCAGCCGGCGTTACGATAAATCAAAAAATAGGCCCTACAGGGGGATCAGTTTTCCTTCAATCACGACTTAGCCGCCTGGATAATTATTATACCGACAGCACCAACACCAGTTACCAGTCAATCCCGATTATAGTCGGCTTTAGCCAGCCCATTTTTAAGTATAACGAGTACCGGTGGGCAAAACAGCTGGAGCCTCTCAAATACGAGAAAGCCCAACGGCAATACCTGGAGGACATGGAACAGGTTTCGATCACCACGATCAATCATTTCTTCAATCTTTTACTGGCGCAGATAGAAAAAGGCATTGCCCAGAAAAACCTGAACAATTACGATACGCTATACAGGATAGCCCAGGGCAGGTACCAGCTTGGAAAGATTGCCGAGAATGACCTGCTGCAGCTGGAATTGAATTTTCTCAGGGCCAAGGCTGCTGTGGATAACGCCAGCCTGAATTACGAGAATATGCTGTTCAGGCTGAAATCCTACCTGAGGCTGAAAGGCGCCGCTTCAATACATTTGCTGCCACCGGCTGAAACCTGGCATACCATTATAAATACGGATCAGGCCCTGGCTGAGGCAAGGAAAAATACGGCCCAGTCACTTGACTTCCGTGAAAGGCTGTTAACTGCTGAAAGCAATGTGAGGAAAGCTAAAATGGACGGGAGGTTCGACGCCGAGTTGTACATGGAATACGGCCTGGCGCAAAGCACTAAATCTCTTTCAAGCGTCTATAAGGATCCGAAGGATCAGCAGCAGTTAAACCTGGGGATAAATGTCCCGATACTGGATTGGGGCAAGGCCCGCGGACAAATTAAGGTCGCAGAGTCTAATTACGAACTCGAGCAGACTTCGGTGGAACAGGAAATTATAGACTTTGAACAAAATGTCTTTCTCAGCGTTATGGAATTCAATATGCAAAAGGACCAGCTGTTCATTGCCGCAAAAGCCGATACGGTCGCCCAGAAAAGATATGATGTGACCCAGAAGCGTTATATGATCGGTCAGGTGAATGATGTCCTGGAACTGAATAACGCCCAGATCGACAATGACAATGCACGGAAAGGATATTACTCAGCCCTGCGCAGCTATTGGCTTAATTATTATGAATTGCGCAGGATGACCCTATATGATTTCATTGGCAATAAAATGCTGATCTTTGATTTCAGGGAGATATTGTGAAGTCGGCAGTTGATTGATTCGGCAGCAACATTTAGCAGTTCGCAGTTAGCATAGATATAGAATATAAAATTTAGTCAATTCAAAACTCAAAATTCAAAACTCAAAATTTAAATAGTATGGCAGTTTTAGTTGGAAAAATGGCTCCTTTTTTTGAGGCCGACGCTGTTGTCGATGGCGGTGAATTTGTCGAGAAATATTCCCTGGAACAATTCATAGGGAAAAAATATGTGATCTTTTTCTTTTATCCGCTGGATTTCACTTTTGTATGCCCGACGGAAATCCTGGCATTTCAGGATAAACTTGCCGAATTTGAAAATAGAAATGTGGCTGTTGTGGGATGTTCAATAGACAGCAAGTATTCCCACCGGGCATGGCTTCACACAGAGCAGAAGAATGGAGGCATTAAGGGTGTGACGTTCCCACTGGTTTCCGATCTTTCAAAAACGATTTCTGAAAATTATGACGTTCTTGCCGGGGAATATGAGTACACAGATGATGGAGAGGTGGAATTTATTGGTGATCCGCAAGCCTACCGTGGATTATTCCTGATCGACAAGAAAGGCGTGGTACGTCACCAGCTGGTCAACGATTTTCCCCTTGGCCGCAGCATTGACGAAGCACTTCGAATGGTCGATGCTCTGCAGTATTTCGAAGAAATCGGGGAAGTTTGCCCCGCTAACTGGCACCGCGGTGAGAAATCCATAAAAGAAACTGCGGAGAGCGTCGCAAAATATCTTGCACACAGGCATTAATGAAATTCCGAGTTAATTAATAGCTCAGCACTCAGAACTCAGATCTCAGAACTCAATAAGTTTTCCTCCGCCACTGATTACTGAACTCACGCTCACGGGGTCGCCACGGTAATAAACGTTGCCAATATTTGCGATCTCTGCCCCAAGTTCGACTGAAGCATAAACGAATACGTCGTTGGGGCTGAAAGTATAAACATAGGTGAACTTTGAATTCAGGTCTTCAGCGTGAAACGGGCCATAACCCTGGCTGGAAATAAAAGTGACCTGGGAGAACCCCGTAATATTCATTGTAGTCGTGCCATATCTGACATTTAAAAATGATATGAAAGTGTTGAGCTTCAGGTCTATTTTACCCGCTCCTTCTACCACGTCGACGTAGACGGTATCATTTTTCCATTCATTCGTGCAGCTGATGTTGGCGGCGGCGCGGAAAATCAGGGTATCAAGGCATGAAAATGTCAGGTAGACATTCACCGGTACATCGAAACTACGCAGCCAGGAGCATTTATTTCGATTTTTCAGTACAAGCCTGCCATTGTCTGTTTCAGTGGTTATGCCGTCAATCAGGTTTTTGCCTGCTTCTACCTTTATGCTGTTTAAAGAAGTATCCTGAGTAAGTATCAGGTTGATATTGTCATAAACTTCAATGTAGTGATATGGCACAGCCGGCCGGTCCTGGGTAATGATCGGGCCTGTCGAACCGATGCAGATTCCTTCATCACGGGTGCACCGGGAAAGAATAAACGGTATCAGCGCCAGGATTATGATATCCAGTTTTCTCATTTTTTTCCGTAGTATTTGATCCGTATCCTGTAACCTACTCCAAAAGTTATATAATCGGCCTTGGCGTAATAAGCTTTCAGCGAAAGGCTGCCGAAGAAATTTTCCGTAAATCCGAACCGGAGGGCAAGTTTTTCATAAACATACCCGTTATGCTTGTAGGCCCCTGATATATTAACACCCAGGTTGAACATGAGCGCCATCCTGGAGAAAGCAAGTTCGTAACTACCTGTCAAACCGGTTTTTACAAGGTTTACCTGGTGATCCGGAACGCTACCCCCGATTTCAAGTAATTTTTCGTCCGATCCGTCGTATGACAGATCAAATCCGAAGCCCAGCCTGCTTTTATAGCTCACCGGCCATAACAGGTTCCCGAAAACTGCTACCACCGGATACTGATTCCCTCCTCCCAGTGTAGCCTGGAGGTCTTTAATGCCGAAGGCAGCATTAATATCCAGGTGAAGATATCTCCTGCCGTCGAATTCAAAAGGAAAGAGTTCCGGAAGAAGCTTTTTTTTGAGGTAAGGATTTTCGCGATTTAAACGATAAGCAATTGCAAGATTCGCAGATGGAATGTTAAGTCCGTAATTTGGCTGCTTAATGGCCCCATTGGAAAAATGCATCCATGACAGGCCCGCAGCGGCCATGAACTTTTTCCCAAGCCGGAGGCGTGCTTCAAACATGAGATTTACCGCGCCGTTAAGGTGAGAACCTATCGCAAGGTTCTCGAAATTATCGTACCGGTCATATTTCCTCGTCAGGTAACCTATACCAACTCCAAGACGGAAATAGATATTGAAGTTTTTTGATCTATTTAATGGAAAATTTATAAATGGAAAAATGGCGTGGGCCGATCCAAGCGGCTTTGTTTTACCAAGATCGGAATACCAGTATGAGATCCCGATTAAGGGATAATTGTACATGTATTCCCAACGCATGCGCCCATATGTAGCCTTAAGCACACTGATTTCATATGCCGGGTAATGACGTTTGAAAGGGGTCATTTCAATGTGATGGTCCAGGGTCCAGCCGTAATAAATGCGTCCTTCGAGCAAAATGCCGGGGCTTCTGAGCTTATGATGAAATCCCTGGGCGGTCGCATGGCCTGAGAACAAGACCAGGATGAAGAGCCCGGTCAGCCACCGCATGACTTCGCATTTGCATAATGTTCCGGACAATTTGAGCATTGCGGGGATTGACATGATAATGACCGTTTTTACCGGTGCGGACAAAATTAGTAAAATACCTACCTGTCCGGAGTCAGCCAATAAGTCATTTAACTGTACTTTTGTGGAAAATTTATTTTATGGATCCCAGGGCACAGTCATTCGCCAAACTTCTCGATATTATGGATGAACTGAGGGCAAAATGTCCCTGGGACCGTGTACAGACTTTCGACACCCTTCGCCACCTGACACTGGAAGAAACCTACGAGCTTTCCGATTCCATAATGGAAAAAGACCCGGAAGGCATAAAGAAAGAGTTGGGTGATCTGATGCTGCATATTGTTTTTTATGCGAAGATCGCGAGCGAGCAGGGCGATTTTGATATCCGCGACGTTCTTGAATCAATTTGTGAAAAGCTGATCAGGCGTCATCCTCATATTTATGGCGACGTAAAGGTAAAAACGCCCACGAGGTGAGGGATAACTGGGAAAAGATCAAGTTGACCGAAGGCCGTGAGTCGGTGCTGGGAGGAGTGCCAAATTCGCTCCCGGCGCTGGTGAAAGCTTACCGGATCCAGGAAAAAGCCAGCGGAGTCGGTTTCGACTGGGACAAGCTGTCACAGGTCTGGGAAAAAGTGGTCGAAGAATTGAATGAGTTTAAGAGAGAAGTCGAAAAGGCCGGGGAAGATTCTGACAAACAGAAGCTGGAACTGGAATTCGGCGATCTTTTATTCGCTTTGGTAAATTACGCCCGTTTCATTGATATAAACCCCGAAGATGCCCTTGAACGGACCAACAGAAAATTCATCCGCCGCTTTAAGTATATTGAGCAGGGCGCCAGAAATACCGGCAAAGCCCTTCACCAGATGTCGCTCGAAGAGATGGATGCTTTCTGGAATGAAGCCAAGAGGGCAGAGCGGTAAGATTCGGTCAGCAGTCAGCCGTTGGCTCGGAGCCCTAGCGAACTCTGGAACCTGGAACCCTGAAGCTCTACGCTCATTTTCCCGTATTTCCTCCATTTATCTATAACCGTTGCCAGATCGTCAGGCGGTTCCGACTGGAACTGAACCCATTGTTTTGTTGTGGGATGTGCAAATGCCAGCGACCTGGCATGAAGGGCCTGACGGGGAAGGATATTGAAGAGTTATTCACGAACTGCTTGTATTTTGTGAATGTAGTGCCTTTGAGGATGACATTTCCGCCATAGGTTTCATCTCCGAAAAGAGGATGCCGGATATGCTGAAAATGTACCCTTATCTGGTGAGTGCGTCCGGTTTCCAGTTTGCAATCAATTAATGTCACATAACCGAACCTTTCCATGACCGTGTAATGAGTGACGGCATGCCTGCCATGGCTTCCATCGGGGAACACTGCAAAGACCTTGCGGTCACGGGTGCTTCGACCGATATTCCCGGTGATAGTGCCCCTGTCTTCTTCAAAATCGCCCCAGACCAGTGCCATGATAATGACGGTCAATCGTATGATGAAAGAACTGTGCCGCAAGCCTGGCCTGTGCAAGCTCGTTTTTGGCCGCCAGCATCACGCCCGAAGTGTCCTTATCAATCCGGTGCACAAGGAAAGGCGTGCGGCCCGGTTCTTTGTCAGGCGCAACTTCCTGGAGATGGTAAGCCAGCGCATTTACCAGCGTGCCGGTATAATTCCCGTAAGCGGGATGCACGACCATTCCCGCCGGCTTATTTACAACCAGCAGGTCATGGTCTTCATATAAAATCTCGAGTGGAATATTTTCGGCAATGATCTCGATCTCCCTGGGAGGATAAGATAGTACGACGGAGATCACATCCAGGGGCTTTACCCGGTAATTGGGCTTGACCGGCAGACTATTTACGAGGATGTTGCCGGCTTGGGCGGCTTGCTGGATCTTGTTTCGCGTCGCATTCTCAATCCGGGCCATCAGGAATTTGTCGATCCGAAGAAGTCCCTGGCCTTTGTCGGCTACAAAGCGGTAATGCTCATAAAGGTCCTGGCTCTCCTCCAGTACCTCCTGGCTATCATTTATTTCCGGGAGGTCGGCAGGCATGGCAATTAATTTTTTATCAGCTTGGAAACGGAAATGATCTGCCCTTTTTCATCCTTGACAGAGATGATATAAAGCCCGGGACTGATATTCCGATATCGATTGACTGTCGGAAGCTCCTGAGAATAATTCTTCCCCAGTGATATTGTATATGGTAACCTTGAAACCGTCCGTTTCGCCGAGATTTTCATAAATTCCCGTGCATTTGAAACTGATCCGGTTGCCGTTTAAAGGATTGGGATAAGGAGTATATCGACCCGGCATTATTGTCCGGATCGTCAATGCCGGCAAACTCGAATTGCTTTCCCAATAACCGGGCGCATCATCAGCGCGCCATGGTAAATCGAGCTCGAACCATTCACCATTGGCGTTAGTAGAATATATTCTGCTGAGCATTATTATAACGGTCGTAAGCCCAGGTTAAGGTTATCGCCCGTTTGTTGTTCCCAGCCTATATAGAAAGTGCCGTTGACCAGCAATGCGGTATCCAGCATATAAGTATGAAACCCGAGCAGGTTGGGGGAGTACTCACTTTTTCATTCGGTTGCGAATAGATTACCTCTCCGGGTTTCCCATTGTTGTCGCGCCATACCATCAGGTTAAAGAAATGTTCATTGGCGTCATTTAATGTATGGTTAAAAAACATCTGAACTGCCCTTAGCGTGTCTTTAACGTTCAGCTTAAAGCGATAAGCGAGTTTGGCGCCCACGCATTCCATCCCGTAACCGGCTTCAGGAGTGCCATCATCATAGGCATAATAATTGAAAAATTTCTGCCTGAAACTGATCGTATCACCTACTGTATCGGTTGGCGTAATATCTCCGATTATATAATGCCTGATTTCAAATTCGGCACTGTCAGTTTACGGATAGAGGGAATATAAAATTCACAGGCGGGCAGGCATGTGCCGCGCAGGCAATGCAATTCTGGTAACCGTTAAGATTGAAATGGGAAAAGATTGCAGTTCCCTCCCGGGTAAAGATACTGGAATGGGCCGTCAACCTGGTAGACCAGTATAGTAATAGGTTGAATTAAAAATGGTTGAATCGAGATTGGTGATAACAATTCCAGGTTATCTTTCAATTCATTGGTAGGATTGTTGACATATTGGCTGTAAAGGCATCGACTCATAATTTTTCAGCATGGAAGGGGCCCGCTCAACAAAGGATACCTGCCGATAAACCGTGTCTTTGTATGATCTCCCGGTATTAAGATAAACATAATCCACATTCCATTCATCGCAGTTGCTTCTCCAGCTCGAATTATTATCGCTGGCCAGGCTGGCAAAATTGATAAACCTGAATTGAAAATCTTTTCTGAAATAATTAATACTGTCGAGGATGGGGATCATCACCTGCCGGCTGTAGGTGCCATATCTTGAAAAAATGTATCCAGATGCCATCCCCGGGAGCTCCAGATCCGTTTCCATTTAAATTCAGGTGCGAAGATTGAATCACAGGGTAGCTGGATCACATCTTCATAAAAATAATATTCGGTGGCAATAACATAAAGGCCGTGCCCGCAAAGTCCGGATGGGCTGTAAACTGTATCGCCGGGGAAAATGGTATCACCCTCATGTATATAATCGCTCAGTGGTACCAGGATAGAATCATAGGTATGCGTAAATACCGAGTCACCGGTATAATATCCGAATTGGAGAATGAGCGAATCCAGGCCTTCAGGCGCATTTCCCCTTCCCTGGGGCTGGTAATAAAAGCTAAAGTAAAGTGAATCGGCAAGGGTGATACTTCGCGGTGCCGGTGTAAAGATGGAATCCAGCCTGATAGGCCTTGATGTCAGTGAATCAGCCTAAAAGGGAACTGGCTTGCATTGGCGTATAAGCTCGCCTTTGCTGTCGATCGCATCAAGGGTTGCGACACCTATATTAACCGACCTGTAGCCAAAGCTGGAATTGATAAATGCTTCATTATCGATCCAGCGATTGCTGTCAGGGTAAATCCATGTTTCGGAGAAATCATCAAAAAATGGAAGACTGACGGGGTCGTTAAGTCAACGTTCTCCTCTGAAGTCCCCGTTCCTGAAAGCTGCTTTCATATTCAGCCTTGACAACAGGATTTTCATATAAACCTGTGATCACTTCCTGGGCAAAGGAATTCAACCGGAACATGGCTGTAAGGATGATTAAAAAAATGATTTTCTTCATTATTCGTCTAGAAGTTCGTCGAGTCCGCCAAAATATCAATCGGCTACTTCTATATAACGGCAGTATCAGGATTACTTGATCGCTGGAGGGAATCAAAGTTGAATTTTAAATCTGACCGGAAATATAGAGTGACAGAATCGCCGGGATGCAATTGGGTGTCCCATTAGGGGAATTGCCTGTAAACCTTGCTGTGAATCGGGTTCGGATTGTCGAGATAGTATTTCGTGCCGGCATTAAAAGAGGCCATCTGCAGGGCGGCATGTGCTTCATCAAGCGTAAGCCCACCACATAAGGAACCCTTGCTCTTTATTGTCACCGAGTCCCGCCTGGAGATCGATTTCAGCTTCCCTCCAGGATTTTAGTTCCTGCAAGCAGGGTATCGCCATGATAATACTGGCCAATAACCGAGTTTCCCGCAAAATACGGAGTGAAAATCATTCTCCTGATTTTCAAACCGTTTGTTCTCAAGGAGGTTACGGCTTGCCTTACCGTAAATCTTTCAGCTCCGGCATAATGCTCATCTTAGGAGTCTATAGGAAACCGTTGTAAGTAGATCGTCCTTCCTTCCTTGGCTTTTGAACCGGCAGAAGGATTTTGCTTGATAATGGATCCGGGGAGGAGACTGTTGTCGTAAACTGAATCGGTAACCAGGAAATTAAAGACCCTGTGTGGCTTTATTTTCAGAAGGCGATCGTAGCGTTTTCCTTCCAGGTTGGGAATGACATAAGCATTGCCATGCCGCGTATATACCTTGAGAGAATTGAATGCGACGATCAGGATGACCACAGTAAGGATAATGGAAATCCCCAGATGGATGTAAAAATTCTTTTTTAAACAGAAAACCAAGGAAGCTCATTATTATTTTTTTATTCCGGACAGGTAATAACCCGGTTATTGTATAATAACGTAAAACTTACCTGTTATTGCGTTTAACGCGACAAAGATAGGAATTTTAATATATCTGAATCCTGAAAGCATTAACCGTCCGGTACACCGTCCCTCTTAGCTTGCCTGAAACATTCGTCGCAGCCGGGATAATTGTTAAACATTCATAAAGTCAACGCCAGCCCTGATATTTATCCCTTCTTAGTTGGGATTAATTCTTAATTTTGTTCGCCAAATGGCAGTTTAAATATGGATCAGAAGCTTTTGTGTTATTTATATTTATTGCTGGCTATAGTTACCGAAACAATTGCTACCGTTTCATTGATTTATACCAGGGAATTTTCCAGGTTTTGGCCTTCTGCCGGAGTATTATTACTGTATGTCATCGGGTTGTTCTTTTTAACGCTGAGTTTGCGAATAATCCCCTTAGGAATTGCATATGCCATCTGGGCAGGATTGGGCATTGTCCTGGTCGCAATCCTTGGATTTGTCCTGCATGGACAAAAATTAGATACTTTTGCCATTATAGGCATTTGTTTAATTTTAGCCGGTATATTAATTATCAACCTTTTATCAAAATCAGTTCACAATTGAGTTTAATGATATGAATATATTTATAACAGGAGCGACGGGGCTGTTAGGAGGAGAACTCCTGATAAATCTTTCAAAAAGGAATGACGTTGATAAAATATATTGCCTGGTCAGGAGCAAGACAAAAAAAGAAGCTGCCCAAAGGCTGGAAAAAGTATTTAGTCTTCACTGTGATTACTTTGATAAAGAAAAAGTATTTGCGGTACCTGGCGATTTAAGTGATGAAGACCTGACCGGATCACTCATTGCAAACCATTCACTGGATCTGATTAATATCATCATTCATTCAGCCGCTAACACCTCATTTTCAAGATTCCAGGACAAACTGGTTGAAGCCATTAACATCAATGGCCTGAATAAAGTCGTTCAATGGGCTAAACAACTAAGAAATTTGTCAACCTTCGTCTATGTAGGAACTGCGACAATTTGCGGGAAAGATATTAAAAACAGGGTCATTTTTGAAGATGAGTCCCCTGACATCAGCTCATCTCATTTGGTTAAATATACCTACACTAAAATGCAGGGCGAATTATTGCTACGCCGTGAATTACCCGGGGATAAGCTTCTCGTTGTCCGCCCTTCCATTATTATGGGCGACAGCCGTAATGTTATTCCCCGGTCACCTGTGATCTTATGGGCAGTCGCAACAATAAATTCTATGCGCTTATGCATGTTTAACCCAAATTCGGACATCGATATCATTTCTGTGGATTTTGCAGCAGGAGCCATTGAGAAAATTTTGTTCAAAGACAGGAAATTCAGCATTTACCATATTTCATCCGGGGTCGGTTATTCTACAACCCCGATGAAATTAGCCCTGGCAATGGAACCTTATTTCAAAGATCTGCCACCATATAAGTTCATACCAAAAGAAATCATCAATAAATTCAAACTCTGGTCCAAGGGAATTATAGACAGCGGTAACGGACTATCGGAATATTCTGATTATTGCTTACATTTTGAGAATATTTTCGGGAAGAAAGAAAACTTAAGGATAGTATTTTCAGGCCTTGAGCCCTATATTGAATTTATTGAGCTCGGGCACATTTTTGATAATTCTAGATTGTTGAATGAAATAGATATCACTCCTCCAATCCCCGCACATGATTACCTCCATCAGTCCTTTGAATACATGAAAAAAATTGATATCCTGGAAGGAGCCTATAATCCGTAACAAATAAAATTCCCGGAAAATGAGACATAAAACACTCACAGTTGAAGAAATCAGGAAGAAGTACAAACCTTCACAGAATGTAAATGTCAGGCATAGAGAAGGGCTTAATGTAATCGATAAACTCGGGCTCTGGATAACCGAGCATGTCGGGAGCATGGGATTTTTTGCTATCATTTTTGGCTGGACCATTATCTGGTTAAGCTGGAACACGCTTGGCCCGCATCACATGAGATTTGATCCTTATCCTGCCTTCGTGTTCTGGCTGTTTATATCCAATATGATACAGATATTCCTCATGCCCCTGATCATGATAGGGCAAAACCTGCAGTCCAAACACTCCGAGATCCTTGCCGAAGAAGATTTCGCCATAAACAAAAAAGCAGAGGTGGAGATTGAAACTATACTGATGCACCTGGAAAATCAGAATGAATTGATCCTGCAAATTTTAAAGCAGATACGGGAAGACGGTAAAAATAATCCTGAATCATGAGGCAGATAATTGCAATCATAGCCGGCGGCGATTCCGGGGAATATGAAATTTCGATAAAAAGCGCTGCGGTAGTCAAAAAGCACCTCGAAAGCGATAAATTCGAATGCTTTTTAGTCGTGATCAGGGGAAAGGACTGGTATTGCCAGGATGACGACGGGACGGCTTTTACGGTAAACAAAGAGGATTTCACCGTCAACCTGAGGGGAAGGATACTCATGTTTGACGGGGTTTTCGTCGCTATTCACGGCACACCCGGCGAAGATGGCAAAATCCAGGGCTATTTTGACCTGCTCGGGATACCTTATTCTTCCTGTGACCAGGCCACATCAGCCTTAACTTTCGATAAATTTTTCTGCAACCATTTTGTGAGCAGTTTCGGTGTAAACATATCAAGATCGATTGTTTTAAAGAAAGGGGAGGAGATTGATGAAGATGCGCTGCTAAAACAGGTCGGTCTTCCCCTCTTCGTCAAGCCCAACCGGGGCGGCTCAAGCGTGGGGACATCAAAGGTAAAAAAACGTGAAGAACTGCATGCTGCGCTGAACCTTGCTTTCGGCGAGGACAGCCAGGTTTTGCTGGAAGAGCATATACCGGGCAGGGAGCTATCATGCGGAACCATAAAATATCGGGGATTGATCAGGACTTTGCCCATAACGGAGATTGTCACCCAAAATGAATTCTTTGATTATAAAGCCAAGTACGAGGGAATGTCGGATGAGGTCACTCCGGCCGATGTACCGGAAAAGGTAGCCCGCGTAATAAATGATACCTCCGTGATGCTTTATAAAAAATTGAATTGCAAGGGAATGGTAAGGTTCGATTATATTTTGAATGGCGAAAAACTGTTTTTCCTGGAAGTCAACACCGTTCCCGGCATGTCGGAACTGAGCATCGTGCCGCAACAGGCGCTCAAGGCAGGTATCAGCCTGCAGGAGCTGTTTTCGGAGGTTATGTCAAATGCTTTAAATGACCGATAAGTTTTTTGACAGCCCGGCCGCGGTGGCTGATCCTGTTTTTTTCTTCCGGCGGCATTTCAGCGAAGCTTAGCGCATATCCAACCGGCATAAAAACCGGATCATAGCCAAAACCTTCTGTACCCCTTTTCTCCCTGAGGATTGTACCTTCAACCCTGCCTTCAAATCGTATTTCCTGACCGTTAATGATCAGGGAGATCACAGTCCTGAACCTGGCCTTCCTGTCTTTCACGCCTTCCATCTCACCCAAAACCTTGCAAATGTTGTTCTCCGGGTTGCAGTCATCCCCGGCGTACCTGGCGGATTTCACACCCGGCCTGCCTTCGAGCGCATCTATTTCCAGCCCGGTATCATCCGCAAAGCAATCCCTGCCGTATCTATTCCATATGTACCACGACTTCAAAGACGCATTTCCCTCAATAGTAGGTGCATCTTCCTCTATTTCCTCCGTACAGCCAATGTCGGCAAGGCTCAGGATCATGATTCGATCCCCGATAATAGCCCTGATCTCTTTTAGTTTATGCGGATTATTTGTAACAAAAACTAATTCTTTCATTATAATTAATTTTTTTCTGCAGAGTCGGGCAAAGATTCTTATTATTCTAAACTCCAATCGATCTCATTTAATCCCTGTCCGGCCAGGATCTCATTCGTTTTTGAAAAATGCCTGCAGCCGAAAAAGCCCCTTGAGGCCGAAAGAGGGGAAGGGTGAGCGGCTTTGAGGATATAATGCCTGTTGCTGTCTACCAGGTTTTCTTTTGCCTGTGCATAATTTCCCCAGAGCAGGAAAATAAGATTCTTTCTTTTCTCCGACAGGTTCCTGATAACTGCGTCGGTAAATTTTTCCCAGCCTTTATTCTGGTGTGATGCAGGCTCATTTGCCCTGACCGTCAGGATAGCATTGACCAGCAGTACTCCCTGGCCGGCCCATTTGGTGAGATTGCCTTTTTTAGGAACCGGGATGCCAAGGTCTGATTCAATTTCCTTGAAGATATTGACCAGTGACGGAGGCTGGGGGATGCCATCGGGCACAGAAAAACACAAGCCGTGTGCCTGTCCGGCTCCGTGATAAGGATCCTGGCCGAGAATGACCACCTTTACACGATTGAACGGGGTATGATTGAATGCCGAGAAAATTTGAGGCCCTGGAGGATAGATCACATGCTTTTTCTTCTCCTCCCGCAGAAATGCAGTCAATTCCTGAAAATATGACGCGTCAAACTCATCCTGGAGTATCCGCTTCCAGCTTTCTTCTATCTGGGGATTGATCGATTGCATATCTCCGGTTTATTCAGGATTTAAAATTCGCATTAAATTCTTTATTTTCCTGCAATATATTTAAACGTTTGATGTTATTAAAAGTAAATAAATTTATCTTTGCATCTTTAAAGGTTCGTCATACCACATATTTCACCATAAAACCTATGAAAAAACTGTTGATTGCCATAATTGCGTTAGGATTATACGCCCTGGCACTGACCGCCTGTTCATCTTCAACGGATTGCCCTGCTTACGGTGAAGTCCATAAATACCAGATTGAACAAAAATACTAATCCCTTGTTCTTCGAAAAGACGGAGATTCTGGCATAATCGTTGTGAACTTTGCATTTATATGCGGGTTCCTTCAGTCTTAATTCATATGAAAACCTTACCGGTTATATTATCTGTTTTCCTGCTTTTGCTGCTGGCTGGAAAAAATGACGCATTTTCCCAGAAAGAAGAGCCGGCAGGATACGACAGCATTGCCGAAACCATCCTTCTTAAAAAGGAAATGACCGGAGGTTTAACCATCCACAATCTGGGAGTGGGATTTAATTTCCGTAAAGGAGTCAACAAGACATTTTTCAACTCGAGGATTTTTGAAGTTGAATTTGTCAGCATGAAGCATCCCAAGCAAATCAGGGTGATCAATCCATACTATTATAACGCGAAAAGCTATGTTTATGGCAAGCTCAACCATGTTTATATACTGCGGGCAAGCTATGGATTCAAGAAATTGCTGAACCGAAAGCCTTACTGGGGTGGCATTGAATTGAGAGCTGTATTTATGGGCGGTATTTCAATTGCTTTTGCCAAGCCGGTCTACCTTTATTTCTGGGATGAGACTTATACCTTTATAAAAGAAGAGAAATACAATCCCAATAATGTCTATCACAACAGCGAGTATATATACGGACGGGCGCCCTTCACTGACGGCCTCGGAGAGCTGAGAGTTTATCCGGGAATTTTAGCCAAAGCGGGGCTTAATTTTGAGTTTGGCACCCTGAACAGTAAAATACGAGCCCTTGAAGCAGGCGCTGAGCTGGAATATTTCCCGGATGCAATACCAATCATGGCATACAACCCGCCGGAAAACCTTATCATTACCTTCTATCTTAATTTTTCCCTGGGGAAGAGGTACAATTCTCAGTCGAAAGTCGTTAGTCGTTAGTCGTTAGTTATCGGCTACCGGCGACCGTTGACCGGCGACTGTTTTTTCAACACATAGGAACATAGGACACATAGAAACACAATAGACCTATGTGCCTTCTATGTGCTCTATGTGTCTATGTGGTTATATTCATTATCCCTTATTGATAACAAAAAAGGCTGCCCGGAAATGATGACCGGACAGCCTTTTCTATCGGATAATGATTATTATCTTTTTATGATCAGTTTCTTGGTGAAAGTGTTCTCTTTGTCTGCAATCCTGAGCATATAAATGCCATTTTGCAGGAAGGAAACGTCAAGCGGAATGCTTTTATTTCCTGAACCCAGCAGAATTTCTTTTTCAAAAGCTTTTTTCCCGACCAGGTCAGTAATTGTAATCTGGAATGAAAGAGGTGACTTATCGGCAATGTCGATATAAACCGTATTTTCGGCCGGATTCGGGAAGATGTTCAGTTTGCTTCCCAAACCGGGTTCGTCAATCCCGACAGGAGGCAAGGTCCTGAAAGACCAGATGGGGCTCCAGCCGGAAGTGTCCAGGCCATTGACAGCCCTTACCCACCAGTAATAAACGGCATCTTTGGCAAGCACCAAAGGCACGATGAATGAACTTTCGGGAGCATTTACAATTGCTTCGGCCACGATACTGGAAAATATGGCGTCGCTGGACACCACAACCTCGTAACCTGCGATGCCCGTCTGGGCTTGCCAAGTCAGCAACGGGGAAAGTTTGACATTGGTTTCATTGTCGGCAGGCGAGGTCAGCACGACAGTGTTGATTGTCGTGAAAGACCTGGGTGCAGTCCACACGGAAGTGGAAAAGGCATGCAATACCCTGGCCCTCCAGTAATACTTGACTCCGAAATTCAGCATTTCCGCATTGATAGAGATATTTTGAGTCGCCATGAGGATCGGGGAGCCAAAGGCAGGATCATCATCCACCTGGACCTCGTAACTCACTTCCGATGAAAACTGCGGTTTCCAGCTCAGTAATGTGTTTAGGAATTCATCGACGGAATTATCATTGGGCTGATCCAGCGTCACGGTGGCCCTTGTGTTGAAGGACTGTGCGCCCGACCATTCGGAATTTGCATAACTGTGCTTTGCCTTCATCCTCCAGAAATACTGGGTGCCGAAAAGCAGGTCGCTTATTTTCTTCGAAGTCAGTTCTCCTCCAACATGTAAAACGGTAGCCATCGGGCTGGTGAAGGCGTTTTCGTTATATTTCAGCGCCAGGCCGTTTTCACCGACAATTAATCCGGTGTTGCCCGAAAAACCTACAGCATTCAGGTTCGTAATCGCAGCACAAGTCTGGAGATACCATTCAATGCCGTCAAACTGGAGTACAACCCCGCCTACGCCCACGGCCCAGCCGCTGTTCGGCGAGGAAAGATAAAGGTATGCGATGTCTTTAGTCGTAAGGCTCTGCTCATAAGTAGTCCAGGTGCTTCCGTCGTACTTCATCATAATTCCCCCTTTACCGGCAAGCCATCCGTTATTGGCAGACGTGAAACCGATGGTGTAGAAATCCTTAAGGCTACCGCCGGAATCCTGCACGGTCCAGGTTGAACCGTTATAAAATACGATCAGCCCTGTTTTTCCAACCGCCCAGACATGATTGGCATCCAGTGCGAACACCTTGTTCAGGTCCTTGGTGGCGGTAAATTGTGAAGACCATGAACTTCCGTTATAATTAAGAATGACCCCGCCTTTTCCTACTGCCCATCCGCTGCTTGCACTCAGCATGCTGACCCCGAAAAGATCGTTGGTGGTGCCGCTGGTCTGTGCCGACCAGGAAGTTCCGTCATAATAAGTGATCTTACCACCCAGTCCGACGGCCCATCCGTTACTGACATCCAGGAACTGTACACTCTTAAGGTCAGTGGAGACGCCGCTTGACTGTTCCGTGAACGTTGTGCCATCATAAAATAGCACGAGTCCGCCCGCTCCGACAATCCAGGCATGGGTCTGGTCAAGCACCGAAACGCCGTAGAACTTTGAAGTGGTGCCCGTAGTAAGGGCCTTCCAGAAGTTGATGGTATCGAACTGGTAATCATATTCGGTAACCCCGGTAATGGCGCTCCAGGAAATCTTTACGGTATCATTCTGCAGGGAGGCGTCATTCGGGCCGGTAAGGACCGGCCTGAGGATCACCCTGAACGAAAAGGTTTCCGACCAGCCGGAAATATCGTTCCCATCACTGGCCCTGACATGCCAGTAATAAACCTGGCCAAAGGTAAGGTTCGAAGTCTGAACGGCGGTCAGGAATTCTGTTGAATAATTTATCGCGTTTGGAAAGGCCGGATCCGAATCAAGCTGAATATCATACTGGATGATACCTGTATTGCCTCCCGTCACTGCATCCCAGTCGAGCACTACATCAGGCATCTGATCGACCGCACCGTTTTCCGGAAGATTGAGTTCAGGTATATAGATTCGTTCCTGTGCAGACAGGTTGAACAGTCCGATCAGTCCGATAAGTAATATAGTTGTAAATATTCTTTTCATTTGTTTTCTTTTTATATCGGTAAAAATGAAATCCCTGGTTTTTGATTATTGAACGATAAATTTTGAGGAAGAATACTGGCTGCCGGTCCTCAGACGCATAATGTAAGTGCCTGCACTAAAGTTTCCGCAATTCATGATGGCATCGTGCTTTCCTTCAGGCATGGTTCCCAGGTTTATACTCCTGACCATTTTTCCCGTCAGGTTGAAAATATCAATTTCCACTTCAGCCGTCGCGGTTGTTTCAAATGTCGCAGTAACCCGGTCACGAGCAGGATTCGGGTATATCCTGAAACCGCTTTCTTTATTGCTGTTGCCAGGTTCATAAACACCGACGGGTTTCTGGAATGCATCCAGTGATATAAGGCCCCTTCCGTATGTCGCACCGTAGATGACGCCATAATTATTGACTCCGTGATGAATCACGTAAGTAGTATCGACATTCACAAAAGGAATAGTATCATTACCTTTCCTGATGGTTTGCTGCTTCAGCATGAATACCGGCACTCCGCCGATATTATTATTTTCAGCGACCCAGGTCGGGTTGGTGGATGCAATATCATTAGTCACATAGATGCCATATTCGGTACCGACGAAAACCAGGTTATTTCCCGGATC
Source organism: uncultured Bacteroidales bacterium (assembly GCA_963823285.1). Lineage (GTDB taxonomy): Bacteria > Bacteroidota > Bacteroidia > Bacteroidales > JAGOPY01 > JAGOPY01. Next base: position 634,106 of record CAWGKX010000015.1, read on the forward strand.
CATTTCTATCAGCGAGGAATAAGCCGGCATTTGCGGCAGGCCACCGTTGCCCGGATCTCCCTGCACTGAGCGGAATACCGGAGTTTCGTCAAGGGCATTGTCAGAATAAAATACATAATGCTGGTTGCCATAATTGCCCAGGGTAATAATAACCTTTTTATCATCATTGGGATCTACTGAAACAGAAGTAATGACCTGGGTTATTTCAGTGGTAGTCCCTGGTAAATAAATCGGGATCCGCATTGTGGAGATCACGCAGTAAGGACTGGCAACATCCGCCGTTTCCTGGTTATAAGCATATTTAATGTTGGATATCCTGTAAAGATTGCCTTTATCCGTTCCGACAAAAATGTGGTTTGCATCGGATGAATAGGCCATGCATTGCGGTTTATCTTCGACGCCACCGTGGGCTTTGTCGCTGATTACCCACCAGCTCGGGGCAACGTTGAACTGGATGATCTGTTTGGTGAACAGGACCCGGTTGTCTCCGGCAATAAAAAACCTTGCGGTAATTATATCGGGTACGACAATTGAATCACCGATCGAAAGAGCAACGGGGGTGATATATTTGAAGGGCCGTTTTCCGTTGTTGCTTTCCACCCAAATCTGCGAACCTGCAGGATAATTCCTGGTAATCTTCATCCCGACGGAATCCTTGGTCTGATAATCCTCAAAGTTTTCATAAAGGAGAAATGGCGAAAGGAATGCCGTACTGGAATAATTGCCGCTGAACATGTTAGCCGACCAATCGGGACCGCCGCCGAACTCATTTCTTCTGACAAATGTTTCCAGGATATCATTTTTAGCCGGATGCGGGTACCTGGAATAAATTACAGCCGTCTGGTAGATTGTTGACATTGCACAGTAACCGCCGGTTTTTCCATTCGGTAAACCGGACTGTGATGTCCATATATCTTTACCCCGCATATTATCGCTGGGATTTGAAACGCCATCAATATAAATGGTCCCGATTTCCTGGGCGCCACCCAGCACATTTTTTTTCTCCCCAGTATATCCGACGGTATAAAACTGGCTGGCAATATAATCCCTGTTCATAAACTGGAACTGGTACAATACCGGGTCCGCTATTCCTTTTGAAATTCCTCCGCTTGTTCCGATAAAGAAAGTTTTAGATGAGCCTGGAGTAAATTTATAAACGTTCTGACCGGGCCACATGAACAGGGGCGACAACCAGGAAGTCGAAGAACTTGATTTCAGTGTCCATTGATAATACCCTGAATCGAGTATCTTGATTCCTTCCCACATATCCCTTCCACCAACAAGAAGATGATAGGGATCGTCGGGGAAAACTTCAATGACTGCAGAAATTAATCCGATCCCCGCTGTAATGCCGTTGCCGCTGTTAAAGACGTTGAAATTAGGGCTTCCGCCGGGTCCTACTATCACCCAGGTAGCACCCCTGTCAACTGAACGGTAAACGTTAAAGAGGGCTCCGCCCGAAGTAACCACCAAAGCGTAAATCATATCGTTATTAGTGGGAGGGATGGCAAATTCTATTCTTCCGACTCCGTTTGCAGGCAGGTTATAGGTTGAATCACCTGAGCGGAGGACAAAGTTATCAGGGTTGCCGTTTTCGGAAACATAGCAGAGATTATTGACTTCAGCCACCGCCAGGCCGTTGGCAGCCATGATAACCTCTTTGGAATTAAACGCGAGTTCTGTTCCGTCTGAAGTTTTTGCAACCTGCCATACATTTCCGCCATCATTTGAGAATTTCAGGCCGGTGTTTGTAGCGGCATAAAGGGCTCCATTGGCAGGATGGGCCGAAATTTCATTGACGAAGCCCCATTCCAGGTCACCATTTCCATTAATGGCTGGTTTTGTCGCAACAAGTAAACTGAAATTCATGCCATCCGAGGATTTAAAAACACCCTGACCCATGAATTCAGTGGTATAACCCCAGGAAGTGAGGACTGTGGAATCCTTCAAATTAAACCCTTCCCCGGTACCTACATAAATGTCGCCATTTCCTGCCTGGGTAATACAGGTAATATTAAGAACGCCAAGCTCCTGAGCAATTTTATACCATATTCCGCCACCATTATCCGATCTGAAGAGACCTCCGTTCACACTGCCGGCAAACATGGTATCCCTGTTATCGAAGAGGATAGCACGTGTACGGCCTCCCAGGTTGTTGGGCCCCATCAAATTCCAGTTAAAATCATACGCACGACCGGATCTGATCCCTTCCTGCTGCTTTACCTGCTGAACGGCCTTCAGGTAATCCGCAGGATTGATCCTTCCGGTAACCTGGTTGTTTCTTACCAGCGAAAGGTAATCCGGAGCTGATTCTTTTTTAGCAACCGATTTGTCATCTCCATTCAGGGTTGCAGATACGAAAAGTGAAGCAGCAGCGATAGTTAAGATAAAATAGCCAAGGGGTAAAGGTCTTTTCTTCATATAAATAGAATTTGATTTTTAAAACATACCGTAATTTCAGAAAGAAACGCCCAATTTACACTATTTTTATATACACACAATTTTGGCGGTGTTAAAATTTTAGCAAAGATATTGATAAAAATTTGCCACCGATTAATGACACAAATTTAAAATTAAATAGATAGGATTCACACCGCAATCAGTAAGCGGTAAGGCATAATCAGTAAACGGCAGGAGACGCTTAGCCTGCCCGGAAAGAGAATCCCGCTGATTATCAATGTTATATGATGAATACGCTCAAATAAGGCGGAAAGATTCAGTTTTTACCCAGCCCACATTCCCATTTGCCAGGTGCACTTCGCTCCAGCCGTCGACCCGGTCAGTAATAACCACTTTGGTTCCTTCATGGATGACAAATAAATCAACGCTGGCATCGCTCGGGGAACTTTTTACAGTTACGGTAGGAGTAAAAATTATTGCGGATGACTTGCTGCTATATTCCCTGTAACCGCTCAGGCTGAACATCAGAGAGACTGACATGAAAGCAAGCATCAAAATTCCCACCCAGAATGAAATTTTGCGCAGGAAAACAGACCCGGAAATAATAAAGAATGACAGGGAAAACAACGCCAGGATGAAACCTAAAATTCCGAATTTAGCCCACTGGTCTGATGAGAAAAAGTCTCTTGCTGATTTCCACCAGGTTTTCAGGAAAAATTCGGGCAAAGGCTCCATCTTGTCGATAATTTTGCTGTTAGCCAGGCCCAGGTTGAACCTGATATTATCGTCAGTAGGATCCAGTTTCCTCGCTTTTTCATAATAAAGGATTGCCGCCGGGATATCGTTCATCTTGAAATATGTATTGCCAAGGTTGAAGTACAATCCTGCCGATTCATATCCTGATGCCAGGATGGATTCATATTGTGACGCCGCCGATTTATAATCTGCTGATGAATATGACTGATTGGCCTGCTCCATCAGTTTTTCCTGTACCACTGTCTGAGCATGAAGCCCCAGCGCCAGTAACGAAAGACTTATGATGACTACCAGCTTCTTCATAATTCATGCCTATTTTAATTCCTGTTCGATCTTGCTGATCACTTCAAGTGCCTCATTGTATATACCCTGCATCTTTTCAGATTTGTCTCCCGGGGCGAACCTGGCAAATTCGCAATTCTCCAGGACGCCGGTAAACTTCCGGATGCTCTCTTCGCTGATACTTTTGTCTGATAACCTTTGATTAACGGTATCAATCGACAGATCGGACAGCGGGATATTGAACTTATTGCTAATATATCCCCATAAAGCACGGGATATCTCTTCAAAAAATGCTTCCGTATTTTTACTATCCAGATATTCACCGGCTTTCTTCAGGTTTTGCCTGGCTACCTTATTGGCTTTCCGGTTTCTCACCAGTGCGATATTCCCGCTTCTTTTTTTATTTTTAGACCAGAAAATGATGAATGCAAGAAAAAGCAAAGCCGGTACAATCAGCCACAAAATGAAAGAGAATGAAGAAAGGAAGAAAGAATTGATGCGCTGCAGAGGGATATGACCGGTTTTAATATGCCGGATATCGGACCCGATGAACTCAATATTTTTCTGGCTGACACCGCTATAGGTCACTCCGCTTGGCTGCGATTCACCTTTATTGACTTTAATGTTATAAAGAGGCGTTGAAAGAGTTGAATAAGCCAGCCTGGCCGGATCAAAGTAAGAAAACGCGGCAGGCTTGATCTGGAACTCGCCCGGGTTACGCGGTATTACTAAATATTCAAAAGTGCGGCTTCCTGAAATGCCGTTGCTGTTTTTCACCAGGTTACTGGTAACCTTTGGATCATAAGTTTCGAAGTCAGGAGGAAACGAGAGCGGGAGGGCTTCGATCAATTCAAGGTTGCCTTTTCCGGAAATGGTTATCTTCAGATTAAGAGGTTCATTTGATTTCAGCTCCGTACGGTCAATTTCGGAAGAAATTGTGAATGTTCCGACAGCGCCGCTGAAATCGAGCGACTTACCCTCGGCCGGCAAAGGCTTGACATCGATTGTAAGTGGATTGGATTCTACATCTACTTCTTTATTCTGAAAATTGCGGTTAAAAAACGGATCATTAAAGAAATTGTCGAAAAAAGGGTCACGGCTGTTTGAACTTGCAACTTTGACCTGCGCTACGCATTGCAATTCCATGGGCTCTATCTGTATCTCGCCGCTTCGCTGGGCAAACAACGCAATTTTCCTCAATTCCGCAACAACATATTGTTTCCCGTTGATCACCTCATTCGTTTGTTTCAGCGGATCGTTGTCATTCAAAAGGCTTTTCGACCAGAACCCCGGGAAGGAGGATATTTTGCTGATCGAAATCTGTGAAACAGGAACGGTTGTATATATTTTATAAGTTATGATTACCTGTTCGCCCTGGTATGGATTCGATTTGTCGACAGCAGCTTTGATAAAAAGATCATTTTTGCTGGTGGTTTCCTGGCTTGATTGCATCTGGCGCTGGTTTCCCTTTGGAGGAGGAGCCTGTGACGAAGTGGATTGGGAAACAGCGATCGTCAGAGGATTGGACTGATATGTTTTGCCACCGGATGTGACTTTCGCAGGTCCGATATTATAGCTTCCTTCCTTAAATGCTTGCAGGTAATAAGTATAAGTAACCTGGTATGTCTGCGAAACTTTGCCGTTTACAAACTGGTAGCTTTGGTTGGTCGACTGGTTCGGGCCGCTGAGTACATTAAATCCGCCAAAATCAGGCCCTTCAAAGCGATCCACCTGCTTATTGACCGTATATACCGCCCTGAATTGTTCACCGACCTGGACATTGTTTTTTGTCGCTGCGGTGAATTCTATATCCTGGGCAGTCAAATCTATAGCAGCAACCAGGAAGGACAGGATGAGCGATATTTTAAGGACTCTTATCATCTTAATCATATAAAACTCTACCAGTCTTTATCGGTCTTGACAACTCTTACAGATTTTATTTTTGCCTGGTTAATTTTCTCCAGTGTTTGTTTCTCATCATTTTTTAAAGCTTCCAGGATTCTTTCGGCATCTTCTTTGGATATTTGCTGTGATTGGGCCTGCTGCTTCTGCTGATCCTGTTGCTGCTGATCCTGTTTTGCCTGTTGCTGCTGCTGATCCTGCTTCTGCTGGTCCTGTTTATCCTGGTCCTGCTTCTGCTGGTCCTTTTGCTGATCCTGCTTCTGGTCCTGCTTGTCCTGTTTATCCTGTTTTTGTTGCTGCTGCTGTGATTGCGATTTGCTCAGCATTTTCTGGGCATAGGCCAGGTTATATTTGGCATCGGTATCGGCAGGATTCAGCCGTAATGATTGCTTATATGCTTCAATGCTGGCCGGCAGGGTTTTCTGGGCCAGTTTGGCGCTGTCGATCGAAACTTTCAAAAGGGAATTCCCCAGGTTATAGTAAGATTTCGAGCGCGTTGCATCATCCATTTTAAATGTCCGGAGCGTATCAAATGCTGCAGAGGCCTGCATATAATCCTTCTGCATGTACCAGGCATCTCCGAGGTTATAGAAGCCCTTGTGCGACGCTTTGCCCGACTGGGTCGATTTCAGATAGTTTATTTCGGCTTTTTTGTAATTGCCATCATCATATTGCCTGTTCCCCTGCCTGATGAGGCGGTTCTCCTGTTGTGACCAGGAAAACATCGTCATGGCCATGAACAGCAAAATAATATGGGAACGTTTACTTTTCATCTTTCTTATTAACGGTTAAAGAGCTTAATCTTGTCTGTCCATTTACTTTTTCTTTCTGGAATGAAGAATTCAAGGATGAGGAAAAACAGGCTTATCCCCAGGAAATACTGGAACCGGCCTTCGTATTCAGAGAACATCCTGGTTTCTATTTCTTTCTTTTCCAGTGAGTTAATTTCATCGAGAATCCTGGACAACCCATCCTGTCCCGTTGACGCCCTCACGTAAATTCCATTTCCGGCGGATGCGAGCTGCTGGAGCATGGTTTCATCCAGTTTTGATACAATGGTCTGTCCCTGTTTGTCGGTCTTATAACCTGTCTGCCTGCCAAATGCATCATAAAGAGGAATAGGGGCACCCTCCGGAGATCCCATCCCGATCGTGAATATCTTGATTCCTTTTTCTGTCGCTGATTTGGCCGATTCTATGACATTTCCCTCATGATCTTCGCCATCTGTGATAAGGATAATGGCTTTGCTTCTGTTATCTTCCTGGAAGGATTTTTCAGATAGTTCTATGGCCTCGCTGATGGCAGTCCCCTGCGAAGGTACCATTTGCGTGGAAATGGTGGAGAGAAACATCTTAGCGGCGGCATAGTCAGTCGTGATGGGGAGCTGCACATAAGCTTTTCCTGCAAAGACCACGATTCCGATTCGATCTCCCTGCAGACGGTCGACCAGCTTGGAGATCCCCTGCACGGCACGTGTCAGGCGGTCAGGCCTGATATCCTGTGCCAGCATGCTGTTTGATACATCAAGTGCTATGACCAGGTCGGCGCCTTTTCTCTGCGCCTTTTCGAGTTTCGAACCGATCTGGGGGTTCGCCAGGCCTATGATCAGGAAACCATAAGCCAGCATGAGCACGGCAAATTTGAGTACCAGCTTTCTGCCGGAAAGCAATGGCATAAGCTGGGATATGACTTCCCATTCCCCGAACCTCCTCATGGCCCTTTTTTTCCATATCCGGTAAAGTGTGAACAGGACGCTGAAAACAGGTATCAGCAACAGGGCGTAAAGAATTTCTATGTGTTCAAAGCGGAACATCAGGGTACACTTCTGAATAAGGTTAATCTTGATAAAGTTTCCAGCACCAGTAAAATAAGCGCTAAAATGACCAGGTTATGAAATTCCTCATTTTTTTTCCTGAATTCGGTTACATCGATCTTGGATTTTTCCAGCTGGTCTATTTCCTGGTAAACCTGCCTGAGCTTCGAGTTGTCGGTTGCCCGGAAGTACTTGCCATCGGTCATATCGGCCACCTGCCTCAGAAGGTCTTCATCAATTTTCACTTCCATGTTCTGGTACTGGATGCCAAAAGGGGTCTGGACAGGATAAGGCGCATAACCAATCGTCCCGACGCCGATTGTATAGATACGGATGCCATATATCTTAGCAATTTCAGCAGCCGAAAGCGGAGCGATCGAACCGGCGTTATTTTGGCCATCGGTCAGAAGGATGATCACTTTGCTGACGGCCTGGCTTTCCTTAAGACGATTGATGGCCGTGGCCAATCCATCGCCTATGGCCGTTCCGTCCTGGATCATGCCGCTTTTGATGTCGTCCAGCATATCTTCCATGATGGTGTGATCGGTAGTCAGCGGGCATTGAGTAAAAGCCTCCCCGGAAAAGACTACGAGACCTATCCGGTCATTCGGTCGTCCTTTAAAAAATTCCTCGCTTACTTTCTTGGCGGCTTCCAGACGGTCGGGCTTCAGGTCCTGTGCCAGCATACTGCCCGAAATATCGAGTCCCAGAACGATATCGATCCCTTCAATACTGACATTTTGTCTTTTCAGGGTTGACTGGGGCCTGGCAAAAGCAATAATGAGCAGGGAAACGGCGATCATGCGCAGGATGAACATTCCGTGATAAAGGTAATGGCGGATGCTCCTCGGGGTGTTCTCGAATACCTCCGTACTGGATACCTGGAGCGTGGGAATGCTCTTCCCCCGCCTGAACCAGTACCAGGCAACCATCAGGGGCACAAGTACCAGCAGGTACAATAATCCGGGATTTGCAAATGTGATATTCGAAAACATTATTTTACAATATGCTGTTCAATATGTTCAGTTTTTTCAGTGTCGGCTGGCTCTAAATCCTTACCGGGTTTGGTTTCCCTCACAAAATCAATGCACTGGTTCAGGCTGAGGTCATTTTCCAGCGGAAGTGGCTGCTCCTTTGCAAATTTGACCATGTCGGCCAGGACAAGCGTCTGGTTTAATTTCTCCCTTGCGCTGCTGCTGGCATCGGTCTGCCGCATGGCAGCGTTAATCTCGCTGGTCGTCATTTCCATTGCCCTGACAGGAAATCTCAGCTCGATATATTCACGGACTATATCCGTGAGTTCTGAATAATATTCTTTGACTTTCCCTGATTGCCAGAGTTTTTGAAGCCGGAGGGATTCAAACGCTTCCATAGCAGCTTCATAAGGAGGTATGGTAGTTTTCAGCCGCGAGATAACGGCCGGTTTTACCTGCTTTTTCTTTCTTCGATAGTAATAATATACACCGGCTGCCAGTGCCAGGATCAGAACGACGAGCGCGATCCATGGCAACAGCTCACGAAAAGTTACGGGAGCTTTGAGAGGAGGCTTGATCGGCATGATATCCTTTGAAGGATCCGTTTTAATGGTTTGTACATCAAGGGTTACCGGTGAAGTTTCCGTGAAATGCGAAAGCGTGTCGCCCTTCAGGTTATATGTGAACAAGATTGGCCGGATTACATAAGAACCGGAATCAAAGGAAGTAATGATAATTTCCTGTTTCAATGTAAACTGCTGCTTATTGGAAGAAACCGTATCAAGGCCTGTTTTTCTGAGGATTTCGACATTAGCGGCAATCGTATCCAGCAGCATCGGCCATTGAACCTTGCTTCCGGCGGGGACCGTGAGGTTAAGTTCAAATCTGACCTGGTCGCCTATGCGAATGGAATTCTTTTCCAGCTTTGCCGTAGCCCCGGCATACTGGCCCCGCACCGCACCTGATAACCCGGCAAGCATAATGAACATAATGATATATTTTCTTCCCGGCATCATACTAAAGCCTTGACTCCCTTAATTTAAAAAGATTTACCAGTGGCTTTACGTAATTTTCTCCCGTGGGGATGGTAGCCGTATCGACCCCCAGCCTTTTAAAGGTCTGGTTCAATGATTGGTTATGGCTGTTCCAGTTGCTGCTGTAGTTGCTTCTGAGCCCCGGATCGTTTGTGTCGATCCACATGGATCTGCCGGTTTCCTTATTAAATACCTTTACAAGGCCTACATTGGGAATCTCCGTTTCACGGTGGTCGAATACCCTAACAGCGACAATATCATGCTTCCGGCTGGCAATGCGGAGAGCCTGTTCGAAGCCCTTATCCATGAAGTCAGAGATCACAAAAGCGATGCATTTTTTCTTTATCGCATTTGTAAGAAAGCGAAGCCCTTCGGAAATATTGGTTTGCTGGCTCTTTGCCTGGAAGTCGATCAGTTCGCGGATGATCCTCAGGATATGTGATTTGCCTTTCTTTGGAGGGATGAATTTTTCAACCCTGTCGCTGAAAAAAAGAACGCCCACTTTGTCGTTGTTCTGGATGGCTGAAAAGGCAAGTACGGCAGCTATTTCCGTCATCAGGTCCTCTTTCAGTTGCTGCCTGGTGCCAAATTCATTCGAACCGCTGACGTCAATGACAAGCATCACGGTCAGTTCCCGTTCTTCATCGAAAATCTTGACATAGGGGTGGTTGAACCTTGCAGTGACATTCCAGTCAATGCTCCGGATATCATCGCCATACTGATACTCGCGGACTTCACTGAAAGTCATCCCTTTACCCTTGAAAGCAGAATGATAATGACCTGAGAACACCTGGTGCGACAAGCCCCGGGTCTTGATCTCGATCTTTCTGACTTTCTTTAAGATTTCAGCTGTTTCCATGAATAAAATTAGCATAGAGCGCAGAGCATAGCGCTAAGGGCTTAGAGTTTTGTACACTCTGCTCAACTGCACCAAATAGCATCTACAACTGTTACGGCACTTCAACAGTATTAAGTATCTCGTTAATAATATCTTCCGTCGTGATATTTTCCGCTTCGGCTTCGTAAGTCAGACCGATGCGGTGGCGCATGACATCATTGGCCACGGCCCGGACGTCTTCGGGGATCACATAGCCTCGGCGTTTGATGAATGCAAAAGCCTTGGCAGCCAGGGCGAGGTTGATGCTGGCACGGGGCGAGGAGCCGTACTGGATCAGGGGCTCAAAGCGGCTCAGCTTATATTCGGTGGGATATCTGGATGAGAAAACAATATCGGTGATATAGTTTTCGATCTTTTCGTCCAGGTAAACATCTCTCACCACTTCGCGTGCCTTGGTAATATCGGCGGGTTTTATGATTGTCTGGACCGAAGGGTATGTCCTGGCTATATTCTGCCGGAGGATCAGTTTTTTCGTCCTCCTTATCCGGGTAACCGATCACCACTTTAAGCATGAACCTGTCGACCTGGGCTTCGGGCAGGGGATAGGTACCTTCCTGCTCGATAGGGTTCTGTGTGGCCAGCACCATGAAAGGCTCCTCAAGCGGATAGGTATGATCACCGATCGTGACCTGCCTTTCCTGCATGGCTTCGAGCAAAGCGCTCTGCACTTTCGCCGGCGAGCGGTTTATTTCGTCTGCCAGGATAAAATTGGCAAAGATTGGGCCTTTCCTGACTATGAACTCCTCTTTTTTCTGGCTGTAAATCATCGTACCGGTAAGGTCAGCCGGCAATAGGTCCGGCGTGAACTGGATACGGCTGAAATGAGCGTCTATGACGCTGGCAAGTGATTTGATCGCAAGAGTCTTTGCCAGGCCGGGAACCCCCTCAAGAAGTATATGGCCATTCGACAAGAGGCCTATAAGTAATCGCTCGACCATATGTTTCTGTCCGATGATCACTTTTCCCATTTCCATGCTTATCATATCGACAAAAGCGCTCTCCTGCTGGATGCGGTCGTTCAGTGCCTTGATATCTGTTTCCATAATAATTGAATGAATTAAAGCGCGACAAAAGTAAGGCTTGCTGCGCTAATACCTGATAATGATTTTGTTAAAAGTTGTTAAAGCGAAAAGGTTGCTAATTGCGGCAAATCAGATGGAAAAAACAGTGTCGTCCCTTTTAATCTGGTGAAGGATTTTCTGGAAAAGCTTTTCATGAACAGGACTTATGATTTTCCTTAATTCGAAACATTCTTCCAGCAAGTCGGCTTCATTTGATTCCTGGAAAATATAGGCAGTTTTCGACCATAGCTGGTAATGATCATGCCAGTCGCCCAGCACCTGGCCAAAATTCTTCATCCGGTTAAATGCTACCCGCGTAATATAATTACTGTATTTGGATTGGTAGATCATTTCGGCGACATAACCGTTTTCTTTGAACCGGGTCCGGAAACGGTGAAGCTTATCGGGCGTTTCGAGATCATACCTCTTTCCTTTCAGTTTCTCCATGGATTCATGCAGCCACCTGTAAAGATTTGACTCCAGGTAGGCGTCATCCAGGGGATCCAGAATATTTTCGACCTGCCTGGAAAAGATCGGGATGGATTCATATTCGAAATCTATGGATTTCAGAAAGAAATTATTCCGCTGATCTTCGATCCGTTTATAGTAAAAAGACTTTATGAGCGGGAATGATTGTGAATATTCCTTTTCAATATTTTCAACCAGCCCGATCTGCACCTGGTCGTCGCGGATTGTGCCGCCGGCTTTGAACATCAGCCTTAATGGGCGGATCATTTTACCGGAGAACAATTTTTGATCATATATTCTGTCCAGGCCCCGGATTATGGCCCTTATCCTTTTGACGGAAACACGGTATTCATGAATAGCCTCAGGATCATAATGCTCCATCGCTTTTTCAAGATTTACCTTGAATTGCTCAAGGTAATGTAAAAAGTAATTATTGATCACATATTTGAAAGTATCTTCCTGGATCATATCCTGATTTCAGTAAGTTCCGGCTGATTAAGCGATGGTAAATTTATGAAAAAGACTGGATGAAATGTAATTTTCCGCTAAAATTTAGCACCACTTTCAGCTCGAAGCTGATCTTCTGAAATGACTCCTCTCAGAAATGGTCTATTTGAGAGGATTCTCCGGTATAAAACCGTAATTTTACAGAAAAATTCAGGTCAATCCTTCCAGGAGCATTTGAAAACATCAATCACATATGGAAGAATCTGGTCAATCGCATATCCGATCATTATTGGCAGCGTTGCACAAAACCTGCTGAATATCATTGATACGGCTTTCCTGGGCAGGGTAGGCCAGGTTGCGCTTGGCGCGGGAGCTATCGGAGGAATATTTTACCTGACATCAGCCATGCTCACATGGGGATTCGGCATCGGCTCACAGATCATTATTGCCCGCAGGAATGGTGAGCGGTCATTTGCCGAGATCGGACGGACCTTTCAGCATGGATTCTATTTCCAGCTTCCCCTGGCGCTTGTACTTTTCAGCCTGATGCAGTTTTTTTCAAGCGACCTCCTGAAACAGATCATTCGTTCGGATGAAGTCTATCTTGCGACAAGGGAATTTATAAAATACCGCTCGTATGGAATTTTCTTTGCAAGCATTAACATGCTTTTCAACGGATTTTATGTGGGGATCGCAAAGACAAAAGTCATCACATGGGCAACTATTTCAATGGCTTTGATAAACGGCATCCTTGATTATGGACTGATATTCGGTAATTTCGGTCTGCCGGAAATGGGAATCGGCGGTGCCGGGCTGGCTTCTGCAATTGCCGAATTTTCAGGCACGGTATTTTTTGCAGTTTATACGCTGTACAGGCTGGATGGAAGAAGTTATAACCTATACCGGCTGGCCAGGTTCGATGAATCGCTCTATAAGAGAATTATCAGGCTGGGCTTACCGGTCATGCTTCAGAACTTTTTATCGATGGCATCCTGGCTTGCATTCTTTCTTTTAATTGAAAAGCTTGGCGAACGTGCCCTGGCCGTTTCCAATATCATTCGCAGTTTTTATGTGATTCTCATGATCCCGATGTGGGGATTCTCATCTGCAACAAATACGCTGGTCAGCAACCTTATAGGCCAGGGGAAACAGGATGAAGTCATGTCGCTGGTAATCAAGATTGTGAGGATATGTGTCCTTGGAGTTTTATTTATAGTGACAATCGGAACCATATTTCCGGAAGTTGCCCTGAAAATCTATACCAATGATCCTGATTTGGTAAGCGCTTCTTTGCCTGCGCTTTATGTGGTCAATTTTGCGGCTTTGATGCTTGCCGTAGCCTTTGTTTTCTTCAGTGCAGTTTCCGGAACGGGAAAGACCCAGGTCTCTTTTGCCATCGAATTTTCAGTGTTGATCATTTACCTGTTTTCAGCCTATTTCCTGGCGCATATTCTCAGGCAGAAAGTCCAGATAGTATGGATGGCGGAATATTTTTACTCCTTTTTTCTTGGTATAATATCATACATATACATTAAAAGAGGACACTGGAAGTCAGCCAGAGTCTGACTTATCCCTCAATTATATTTTCCAACTGTCCCCGTGACCGGGATTGCAGACAAGCAAACAGCTCATCAGGCAGGTCGGCGTAACCTTGCGTATACTGCAGGGGGAGTAATTGAAGTATCCATCCGTGTTTCAACAATGTCCTGGAAGTCCTGGAGAAATCGAGATAGTTTTCCGTATTGCAAACCTCTTTGCCGGAGATAGGTACCCAATTCTGCCAGGTTTGCCCACCCCTGTTCATTGGCGCAGCTGTTAACCCCGTCCTTTAAAATAGCTTCTAATTCGGAATTAGTCATTATTTTAATTTTAAAGAATCGTTAACATGAAGTACAAATATACAAAAAAGAAATGCAAAAGTCCAGAGTCAAATTACAAATGGAAGCTTTTCCGGTGAAAATCGGTCAATCCCCACTGTAATATTGCCTTGCGATGGATTTCGGTCGGATAACCTCTATTGGTTTTCCAGCCGTATTGCGGAAAAATAAGGTCTAAATTTCGCATGAAATCATCCCGGTAAGTTTTTGCCAGGATAGACGCAGCGGCAATACTGAGATAAATGCCATCTCCTTTGATAATGCAACAGTGAGAAATACCCGGATATGCATGGAACCGGTTTCCGTCAGCAAGGATCAGTTGCGGCCTCGGCGATAGCTTGTCGATTGCCTTATGCATGGCCAGAATGGAGGCATTTAGGATATTGATCCGGTCGATAATTTGCTGATCTACCGATTCTACGGCCCAGGCGACAGCTTCTTTTTCTATTACCTTCCTGAGGTCTTCCCTTTTCTTTGGCGATAATTTCTTGGAATCGTTTAATAAGGGATGTATATAACCCTTTGGGAGGATCACGGCCGCAGCATATACAGGTCCGGCGAGGCATCCGCGGCCGGCTTCGTCGCAGCCCGCTTCGACCAGGTTCTCAGTCAGGGAGGACTTGAGCATTGAGGAGGTGCAAATAATTATTTACAAGGATCAGGATTAAAAAGAGCAACAAGACGATTTCATTCATGACCGATTTTTTGAAGAGATTGTAATAATGGGAAATCATGATACTTGCAGGTATATATATCAGGGTATTATAATCAACTTTGCCCTGGAATATGATCAGGGGCAGTGAAAAAGCCAGCATCCAGGAAGTTGCCGACATTTTTTCCCTGAAATTTATACTGGATGTGCCCAGCGTGCCCGTTATCCGCATAAAAGCCGGAATCAGCATAAACAGGACAAAGATGACCCAAAGCACAATTTGCCAGATATTCCTGCTCATCTGGAAAGCAAACGCATTTCTGAAAAAATTCAGGTAGGTATCCAGGGCTGCGGACAACTGATCGGTCCAGAAGAAGTAGAGAAATAGGTATAAATAAGGAAGTGCTACGGCGATGATTGAAATGATAAGATTCCTGCCGTTGAACAATCCATATACAAGTAATATCAACCAGATGCAGAGAAAGAAAATGATGGCCACAGGGTAAATCATTGAGATGACCGATATAAGCATACTTGCATTGAACACTTCCATGAAATTCTCTGGTTCATCGTTGATCCGAAAAACTGAGTGAAGGAACCACATAAAGAAGGGTAAGGCTATTATAACAGGGTAGCAGCATAAGGTCAGCGGGTCGCTTCCCATCAGCAGGATGAAGATAAAAGCGGGAAGCAGATTGTTTTTCGGTGTAAGTTCATGATAGACCAGAATATTGTTGAGGGTGAAAGCGGATATGACAATGATGGCCAGCGCCGCTGCAGGACTGGCGGCATCGAACATCTTCAGCAGATACTGAACAATGTTATAAAATGGAGTGATCATGCCCGGCTCTACCGGCAATCCCTGATGAGCCAGGAATCCCGGTATCCAGATCGCAGCCGCTATGAGAATCAGGACGAAATATTGAATAAGAAAACTGGACCGGAAGAATTTGATCAGCATGATAGAACTTTAGTTTTAAAGATATTTCACAAGGTCCTTTCCAAGGTCTTTTCTGAATGCCTTATTTACATAATCGATAATATCCGCGTTTTTGAATGATTTTTGGAATGCTTCTTCCATCGTTTCCCCGAAAGAGGTGATGGCAATGACACGCCCGCCGTGCGTAATGATCTTCTGTCCGTCATCAGCGAAAGTCGTTCCTGCGTGGAAGACGATGCTGTCTTTAACCCGATCAAGCCCGGCTATGGGTTTATTTTTCTCATAACTGCCGGGATAACCGGCTGAAACAAGCATAACAGTGGCAGCAAATCTGTGATCGATTTCAATTTTATTAAGATGAAGTGTTCGATTTCCAACGGACATAAATAATTCGAGCAGGTCATTTTTTATCCTGGGAATGACCGATTCCGCCTCGGGATCTCCCATCCTGGCATTGTACTCAATAACGAACGGATCGCCGCCGACGTTGATAAGGCCGAAAAAGATAAATCCTTTGTAGTTGATGCCTTCTTCCATCAATCCTTTATGCGTTGGAGCGATGACCCTTTCCTCGACTTTTTTTATAAAATCAGCATCTGCAAAGGGCACCGGCGACACCGATCCCATTCCTCCCGTGTTCGGCCCCGTATCACCTTCGCCGATCCTTTTGTAGTCTTTTGCAGAAGGCAGCATAAGATAGCTGTACCCATCTGTCAGGATGAATGCGGACATTTCAATGCCTGCCAGGAATTCCTCGATGATGATTTTTTCACCCGCCTGGCCGAATTTTGAACCGATCAGCATGGACTTTACCTCATCCTGCGCTTCCTTAAGACCCTGGCAGATGACAACGCCTTTGCCTGCGGCGAGGCCATCGGCTTTGAGCACATAAGGCGGTTTGAATCCTTCCAGGTATTTCAGGGCTTCTTTATGCTGATCTTTGGTAAAACTTCTGTACCTGGCTGTCGGAATATGATGCCTTAACAGGAAAGCCTTCGCGAAGTCCTTGCTGCCTTCCAGCATAGCCGCCTGCTTTTTGGGCCCGATAACATTAATATCCCTGAGAAGGCGATCGGCCAGGAAAAAATCATGAATGCCCTCCACCAGTGGAACTTCAGGTCCAACCACCACCATTTTGATGTTTTTATCCAGGACTAATTGCCTGATGCCGGCAAAATCGGAAACCGGAATATCGAAATTTTGACCCAGGCTTGCGGTCCCTGCATTTCCAGGGGCAATGAATAGCTCGCCCAGAAGTGGGCTTTGATGTAATTTCCAGGCAAGCGCATGTTCCCGTCCGCCGGAACCGATGATCAGGACATTCATGGATGATTTTTTTTAAGGGTTCCTAGATTCTAAAGCCTTTTCCATCGAATCCCAGAGCAGGCCGGCTGTTCTCTGCCAGCTGAAAATCTGCCTGCGTTCCCGGGCCAGTTCATTCAAATGATTACCCAATGACGGATCTTTCGCAATTTTTGTCATCCCTTCAGCAATGGATCTGACCGAAAAAGGATCGACCAGAATTGCGGCATCTCCGGCCACTTCAGGCATAGAAGTGACGTCCGAAGTGATCACGGGGGTTTCGCAATAAAAAGCTTCCAGGATAGGGATGCCGAATCCTTCAAAATAAGAAATATAGGTCAGGGCCGTTGCGGCGGAGATCACCCTGTTAAGCTCAAGCGGATCGAGCCGGCCGCAAAAATCCACATCATGGTTGAATCTCATCTTATCATAGGCATCCTTGATGTCGCTGGTCCACCATTTTTTCTTGCCGACGATAAGCAATTTCATCTTAATTCCGGTTTCCTGCCTGAAAAGATCGAAGGCACGGAATAAATTCGCCAGGTTTTTACGGGGATGCAGAGCTCCGACAAAAACAAAATATGGAACACCGGCAGTATATTTCGACCTGACAAGGACCTTTTCGGAATCCGGCAATGGGATGTACTGTTCATTTGCCCCGTTATAGACGACATCGATCTTATCGGGGGAAATATGATATTGTTCCGTAATATCCCGTTTGGAAAACTCGGAAACTGTCGCAATGCGACAGGCTTTCCGGGCATACTGGGGGAAATAATGACGGTAGAATGTCCGCTCAGGGTAGGGCAGATCGTCAGGATAATGCTCAAAATTAAGATCATGGAAGACATTCATCGATTTGACCGGAGTGGAAAGCGACAAATAGCCGTCGGGGGAGAAAAACAGATCGGGCTGCAACTTTTTGAGTAGCCGAGGGATCGATTTTTCAAACCATAAATAGTATAATAACGGATGTCTTGCCTGGGGCGGGATAACGACCGGCGTAATGTTGCCGGAGAAAATGAAAGACTCATCGAATTTGCGGTCGAAAATAAAATAGAACTGATGTTCCGGGTGCTGCACCGTGATCCTTTTTAAAGTTTCATATGAGAACCACCCGATACCCTCGAGCTTGTTCTTCAGCAGCAGCCTTGTGTTGACAGCAATTTTCAAATCAGTAAATTTCAAAGAAATTATTATAGCGCTGCTATACGGGATTTACCCCGTCCATCGTTTTTTAAATCTCCTAACTTTGTACAAATTTAATTTTTTTTAAAAATGACCGGAAATGAAGTCAATTTAAATCCGCCTGTTCTTATCATCTTTTCCTAACAACCCGCCGATGCAGAAAAAATTCCTGGTCAATTTTGCATTATTGCTTTTGCTTAACCTGCTGGTCAAACCGTTCTGGATATTCGGGATAGACAGGACAGTGCAAAATACGGTGGGACTGGCGGATTACGGCTTTTATTTCACCATATTCAATTTCACTTTTCTCTTTTATATCCTGCTGGATTTCGGTATTACAAATTTCAATAACCGGAATATTGCCCAGTATACCCATTTGCTGAACAAACACTTCTCCAGCCTGCTCATCCTTAAATTTATACTCTGTGCGGTTTATGTAGCTGTTATATTTATCGTGGCGCTGATCATCGGTTACAGGGGACATCAGCTGGTTTTGCTCGCCTGGGTGGGATTTAACCAGTTCCTGCTTTCATTCATCCTTTACCTGAGGTCGAATATTTCGGGTATGCTGATGTTTGTCACCGACAGTATTCTGTCCGTGCTCGACCGTGCCCTGATGATCGTGATTTGTGCCGTATTGCTCTGGGGCGGATTGACAGGAGGGAAATTTAAGATCGAATGGTTTGTTTATTCGCAGACGGCAGCTTACCTTTTAACTGCGGCAGTTGCGATGATCATTGTCGTCCGTAAGGCTAAGTTCCGGAAACTTAGCTGGAACCGGCCTTTTTTCCTGGTCATCCTGAAAAAAAGCCTGCCCTTTGCCATCCTCGTGATGCTAATGGCTGTCTACAACAGGGTCGATTCGGTCTTTATCGAGAGGATATTAAAAGGACAGGAGGGAGACCGGCAGGTGGGTATATATGCCCAGGCGTTCCGCATGCTCGATGCCGTAAACCAGTTCGCCTGGCTCACTGCCGTGTTGCTTCTTCCAATATACGCCAGGATGATCAAAATGAAACAGGACGTGGCTAAAATGGTCAAACTGCCCTATGCATTACTGATCACATCTGCCATCATCATAGTAACAAGTTCATTTTTTTACAGGACCGAGATCATGCAATTGCTTTATCCAAGGGGAGAGATGGAGTCGGCGGCCGATTTTGCAGATAAACTAAGCCAGTCCTCACGCGTATATGGAATTCTCATGTTCGGATTCCTGGGGACCACCACAATGTACGTGTTCAGCACGCTGCTGACAGCAAATGGCAACCTGAAACAGCTTAACCTGATTGCTTTAGCCGGCATAGCGCTGAATTTTTTGATCAATATCCTGCTGGTGCCCCGGTTAAAAGCAGAAGGCGCAGCTATTGCCAGCCTTTCCACCCAGTTGTTCACGGCAGGTTCCTACATGCTGATGGCGCAATATTATTTCCGGTTCAAGGTAGATGTGAAATTCATTTCGGCGCTGATCGTGTTTGTTTTGCTGGTCGTAGGATTCAACATCATTTCAAAACATTTATCTTTTCACTGGCTGACAAGCTTTTCAATTATGCTGGGAGCGAGCCTGCTGACGGCTTTTGCCCTAAGGCTTATAAATATTCCCGAAATGATAAGGCTGGTGAAAGAAAGGGCGGTGGAATGAAAGGAATTCCTCCCTGTCATATCTTCTTCAGTCGTTCCTTCTATGTTGTAAAACAAGAGCCCGGCCATTTATTTTTCCACATTTTTTATCTTTACAAAGTAAATCCGAAGAGGAAGTGAGCTCTGCTGGAGAGCAACTCACCAGCAATAGGATTTATGACGGTGAAAACACCAAAGAGAGCTTCTGATTCAAAGAGGCTCTTTTTTCATGTATTCATTGTCACGTATGGCTCAAAAAACTCATCTTCGATTACCTTGTCTGATATTTCAAGGAACTAAATCTATAAAAACAACCTTCTATTAACAGAACCGGATCGGTAACCGGGCTGTATTGCCTCGCTTTATTTTTTATAGAATGTGAGCTGTAGCCTACGGAAAGCAGATTCCGGGATTCAGAACTGCAAGGAACGACGAGCAGTCTCACATCTAAGGGTATTTTTATAGCCTTTAGTCGTATTTGATAACAGAACACTCATCATTTGAACAGCTTTTATTTTTTACTAAAGTGAGCCACAGCCTTGGGGAAGCAGATTCTATAACTCAGAACTGCAGGCAGAGGTAGCGGTCTCACAGAAGTTGTTTTACATCGTTTAGCTTTACTTAACCACAGCGCATACATAGGGTTGATTGTTAATTAAGACGAACCTGATCCGGTTTAATAATTTCCTGGCGATCCTTATAATGGCTTTATTGGGTTCCATTCGCTTGCAATAGTCATGATAAGATTTATTCAGGGCAAGATCCATTCTTGCGGCAATCCAGGCACTCTCCACCAGGGCACTCCTGAGAAAGCTGTTTCCCCTGTGGGTAATTTCACCAATGTTTTCTTTTTCTCCACTGGAATGGGTTGAGGGTATCAGCCCAATAAAACTGCATAATTTATCAAAGTTTCCGAATCGATTTATGGTTTCAAGTTCCGTCAATATGATCATGGCCGTCAGGGGACCGATACCGGGAATCCCACGTAACAATTTGACCTGATTTGCATACGGTTCTTTTTCGGATAATTCCCTGATCGCTTTGGTTGCTTCAAGAATCGTGGCTCTTAAATGTTCGGCTTCGTTAATAAAAAGGTCAATCGATTTTTTAGCGCTGGGCTCAACCATTTCAAGGCTTTTCAGCCATGCCATAAATCGTTTGGTCCAGTGATGGGTCAGTTCTTTAAAGTTATCCGGCATCTCAATGCCATGGAACTGCAGGAATGATTTGATTCGATTTTTATTTCTGGTCATATCCTGGACAATGGTTGCCCGTGTACGGATCAGGCATCTGTCCTCAAGGGTTTTGGAAGAGGGCACATGGATACCCATCAGATCGCCGTTACGCAAAGCTTTTGCTATTTTTTGACTGTCTCTTTTATCTGCTTTTTGTACCTTCTCCTTATCCGTGGTTGGAATATCAGCCGGATTAACAACAATGGAATGCATTCCGAGAGCTGTAAGTTTATTGTGTATCCAGTATCCGCAAAATCCAGCTTCATAAGCCGAATGATAAGTCCCGTTAGGAAAATTCCTTTTAAGGTACTGATACAATAATTCAGGCCTGGGATCTTGCGAAAAAGTTTTAAAGGGTAGTCTTTCAGTCAAAATTGTAACCTTCCAACTTTTTAGGTGAACGTCAATACCAACGTAAATATGTTGGCCTGTAAAATCAATTTTGTTACTTTGTGTTTGCATAAGTCTGGTTTTTAAAAGGTTTAAATTGTGGTAACTTAAAACTAATAAATTTCCGGACTTATGCTTCATTTTACAAACATAGGGCCTACGGAACTCTTGATTGGAATTGCTCCTTGTCTTCCAGGGACTGGCGTCCCTGGCTACTTTCACTCGTCCCCAAGGGACTTTAATTGTTTTGCCTGTTTATTTGTCCAGGGACGGGCGTCCCTGGCTACTTTCATTCGTCCCCAAGGGACTTTAATTGTTTTGCCCGTTTATTTGTCCGGGGACTGGCGTCACTGGCTGCTTTCGGGCGGCCTTAGGGTTCATTATTTATCAATTAATTCAATGTGATAATGCCTTTATCAATAAATATTTCTACTTTTGACCACTTTATAGTAAAAACCAAAGCATGACCGATCAGTTGAACCAGGAATCCTTCAAAAAGGAGCTCAATTCCCTCAACCTGCTGCATTTATTATATAAGTGGAGATTTCCGCTGATTATTATCACGGCCGTTTCGATTGCTGCAGCGGCTTTTTTTTCATCGCCATTGTTTATTAAGCCCCAGTACAAGTCTTCCGTGATCATGTTCCCGGTTGCGACCAACTCCATCTCTAAGGTCCTGATCAGCCCCAACTCAGGGATTAAAGAGGATATCCTCGGTATAGGCGAAGATGAGCAGGCGGAGCAGATGCTGCAAATGCTCAATTCCAACTATATCAGGGACAGGATAATAGAAAAATATAATCTGATGGAACATTACGATATTCCACCGGATTCAAAATATAAATTTACGCGTCTGCAGCGGCAGTACGAGAACAACGTCAAGTTCCGCCGGACAGAATATATGGCCGTCAAGATCACTGTATTTGATACTGACCCGCAAATGGCTGCCGATATGGCAAATGACATTGCCTCATTACTGGATTCCACCCGTAATTTTATGCAGAAAGAGAGGGCCGTCAAAGCTTTCCAGATCGTGGACCAGGAATACCGGAGCCTGGAAAACGAGGTGAACGGGATAGTACAGTCTTTAAGGTACCTGGGAAGCAAAGGTATCAATGATTATGAAAGACAGGCCGAAGTTTTAAACCAGCAACTGGTCATTTCCCTTGCACAAAATAACAAGTACGCTGTTAAAGCCATCCAGCAGAAATTGGACACCCTTGGCAAATATGGCGGTGAATTTCTTTCCCTAAAGGATGGACTGGAGTTTAAGACAGAACAGCTCACATTGCTTAAAACCAAGTACCAGGAAGCTAAAGTCGATGCCGAGCAATTCCTGCCCCAGAAGTTTATCGTGAACAGCGCTTATAAAGCCGAGGTCAAATCGTACCCGATCAGGTGGATCATACTGGTTGTCACTGCTTTTATTGTTTTCTTTACGGCAGTGCTGATCATCATTATCGTCGAGAATTATACGAAATTACAGTTAAAAAAAAACTCCGGTTCCCAATAATACCTAAACTGAATGTCAGATTTCGGAAAATCAAAATATCTGAACTCAAAATGGAAAACTACTTTAATAATACAAACCTGATCAACCTGCTGCTAAAATGGAGGATACATCTTCTGGTGATCCTTGCCGTAGCGGTGGTGCTGGCGGTTATATTCTCGAGCCCGTTCTTTATAACGCCAAAATTCAAATCCGTGGCCGTGATTTACCCGGCCAATGTTTCGCCGTATTCAGAGGAAAGCGAAACTGAACAGATGTTCCAGATCCTGCAATCACGCGATATTACCGACAGCGTCATGGCCAAATTTGACCTGCCTGCCCATTATAAGATTTCTCCCAGCTATCAATATTATAAAACAGCTATATATTACGAATACGGCCAGAACGTAAAAATTGAAAAAACGCCTTATGATGCGGTCCGAATTGAAGCACTTGACAAAGACCCCGTGATCGCCTGCAATATCGTTAATGCCATTATTGATTTTTATAACAAGAAGGTTCGATTTTTACACAACGAAAAGTACAGTGAAGTCATGGACATGTACGAGAAATTGCTGGCAAAGAAGCAGGGTGACATTGATTCGCTTAAGATGGCTTTGTACAAAGTGAGCGTTGAATCCGGCCTGCTGGGCTATGATCAGAGTTCTGAAGAGATCATGAAAGGTTACCTGCGTACAGTTGAAAGTGGCGCCGCTGCTTATATTAACACGCCTGAGGTCAAACGGCTGAAAGAGAATATGGAAAAAGAAGGCGGTGATTTGATCCTTTTAACGGAAAGTATAAAACATGAAGCCAATTCATACTCAGCTTTTAAGGTGCAATACGAGGACGCTCTCAGGTTTTACAATGCCAAGCTGACTTATTGCAATGTTATAACACAGCCATATCCGGCCGATAAAAAATCATTCCCGGTCCGCTGGCTTATCGTGGCGATGACTTTTATCCTGACCTTATTCTTCTCCATTGTTATCATCCTGCTTGTTGAAAACCTCAGGTTTTCCAGGCTCAGAAAATCGCAAAACCAGGTTAAACATTGACCGAACGGGCAAAACTATTATGGGTTTATGGTGCCAGTGCGGTATTTATTGCCGCTAATGCCTACCTTTTTCTCCATGATAAACTATGGGGGCTGGCGGTTCCATTTGTTTTACTCCTGCTGATCCTCTATATTTTTTCGCTGGATAATATCCTTCTTCTGATCACTTTTCTGACTCCCTTCGCTGTCAATATTAAAGAGGAAGAATTTGGGATAGGGATTTCATTGCCCACCGAGCCGTTGTTGTTCGGGGTTTTACTCCTTTTTATCCTGAAACTTTTGCATGAAAGGTTTTATGATCCCAGGATCATGAGGCACCCGGTAACCATAGCCATCCTTATTAATCTCGTATGGATTTTTATTACCTGCTTCACGAGCCAGATCCCGATAGTCTCGATAAAATTCATGGTAGCAAGGCTCTGGTTCGTTGTACCTTTCTATTTTGCAGGGATATTATTATTCTCCGATCCAAAAAATATTAAAAAATTCCAGTGGCTTTATATCATTCCCCTCCTGGTCGTGATTTTTTATACGCTGTACAATCATTCCACTTATGGGTTTGACAAACCCCACAGTAATATGGTGATGAAGCCGTTTTATAATGACCATACGGCTTATGGCGCTATTATTGCTTTATTTCTTCCCCTTTTTACGGGGTTTACTTTCATCCGGAAATATAAAAGATCGTACCGGCTGATTTCTTTTGCTGTACTTGTCATCCTGCTTGCAGGCATCATATTTTCCTACAGCCGTGCTGCCTGGATTAGCGTTGCGGCTGCCCTGGCCGTGTACCTGCTTGTTATTTTCAGGATAAGGTTCTATTGGGTATTGCTTACGATAGTCACAGCAGTCGGCCTTTTCTTCATGTTCCGTTACCAGTTTCTTGACAAACTCGAAAAGAACAAACAGGACTCGTCGACTGATTTTATAAAGCATGTCGAATCGATTTCCAATATTTCCTCCGACGCTTCTAACCTGGAAAGGATAAACCGGTGGGCTGCAGCATTAAGATTGTTCACGGAAAAGCCGATTTTTGGCTGGGGGCCAGGCACTTACCAGTTTGTCTACGCACCTTACCAGCGGTCGAAGGAAAAAACCATCATCAGTACCAATTACGGGGATATGGGGAATGCCCACAGTGAATATATCGGGCCGATGGCTGAATCGGGTATCCTGGGGTTACTTACTTTCCTGGGGATCGTTTCGACCGTCATTTATACCGGCCTTCGCGTCCACCGCAGGGCGAAAGACAAGGAAGTCAGGCTGATAAGCCTTTTGATCACTCTGGGGCTTATCACGTATTACGTTCATGGCTTCATGAATAACTTCCTGGATACGGATAAAGCTTCTGTGCCTTTCTGGGGCTTCACCGCCATTATAGTTGCAATGGATCTTTATCATTCGGGGAATAAAAAAGAAGAGAGCGTTGATCCTGCGCCCTAATCCAATCACAATCCAAGCTTCTCGAAAATTTCCGGCAATCTTTTAATGTAAACCATTTCACGCCATTTCTTCCTGGCTTCTTCTGCAGGTGAGCCAAAATAAGTAATTCCTCCCGGTATGGATTTATCAATGGCGGATGTACCCAGGAGAACAGCACCTTTTCCAATCACGATATCTTTATTGACCGATACACGTCCCCAGAGGATCACCTCGTCCTCGATCCTGGTAACGCCCGCAATCGCGCAATGGGCGCCGATCAGGCAATCTTTGCCGATATAAGTGTCATGCCCGACCTGGACATGGTTGTCGAATTTTGTGCCTTCATCAATGATCGTATCGCCTGAAACGCCTTTATCAATAGAACACAATGCACCGATCTCCACACGGTCCTTCAAAACAACCCGGCCGCAGGATTCAAGTTTGCGGTAACCCGCAGGTTTCTTCTGGAAATAATAAGCATCGGCGCCGATGACGGTGTTGGCATGGATAATGACGTCGTTGCCAATTAACGAGTGATCATATATGCTTACATTGGAATGGATGATGCAATTTTTACCGATCTTCACATGGTTGCCAATAAATGCACCCGGCTGGATTACGGTTCCTTCGCCGATCTCGGCACTCGGGCTGACGGAGGCGCTGCAGTGATTCGAACGGGCGGAAATGCTTTGCCAGCCAGACATAGTCGCGGAAAGGGTCATCGGAGATGATGAGGGCCTTTCCTTCCGGCCGCGGCACTTCTTTGTTTATCAATATCGTGGTCGCCCTGGAATTCAGCGCTTTGTCGTAGTACTTCGGATGGTCGACAAATGTCAGGTCCCCGGGCCCTACCATATGTATTTCATTGATGCCGGTAATTATGAAAGAAGGATCACCGTCGAACCTTGCGTTCAGCAGTGTGGCGATTTCCTGGAGAGAATAGGGGCGGGGGAAGAGCATGAGAAATTTTGAATTTTAAATTTTCGAATTTTGAATTCGGGAACTGACTTTAGTCTTTTGCTCTTTCAGCATAGCGGTAGGTGCGTGTATCAACCTTGATCCTGTCTCCTTCATTGATAAAGAGAGGCACGCGTACGAGGGCGCCGGTTTCAACTTTGGCCTCCTTCAGGGTGTTTGTGGCGGTGTTGCCTTTTTCGCCCGGCTCGGTATAAGTCACCTCCAGGGTCACCGTTGGAGGCATTTCGCACTGTAAAACGGTTTCCGTTTCGGAATGGAAAATCAGGTCGACGCTTTGGCCTTCCTTAAGCAGGTCGGCAGCCTCGATCATCTTTTTCTCGACAGCAGACCTGTTCGAAATTATCGGAACTCATGAAATAATAGGAATCGCCGTCATTGTAAAGATACTGGTGGGGTCTCCTTTCGATGCGTACGATATTTATCTTGACGCCGGCGATGAAGGTATTTTCCAGCACCCTTCCGTCACGGAGATTTTTTATTTTGGTACGAACAAAGGCGCCGCCCTTCCCGGGTTTTACATGCTGAAACTCCACAATCGACCAGAGGTCATTATTAAACTCGATGCACAATCCATTTCTGAAATCAGCGGTAGTAGGCATATACTTTGTTTTTTAATAAGGTTTTCTGAAAATTTTTGCAAAATTAAACCATTTTTCGTGATAAACAACCTTTAACGAGTCAGTTAAAAGTCGCTTACTTTATCACTTTGATGATCCATATGTCCTGCTGGGGCTTGCCGTTTCTTATATCGCCTTCAGTATGTTCAAGGATCTGATTCCTGACGGCGAGCTTTCTGACAAAATCCGGAGGATGAAAAGCAGTGAACGTCCTGTGGCCGACTTTTGTATTTCCTTTAACTATTAACCGGCCCTTGTCAAAGATTTCCTGTTCAGCCGGGGTTAATTTTAATTTAAATGCATTTCCGTGTAAAGTAAGAAAAATAATGCCGCCGCTTTTGGTTATCCTGACCAGTTCATCAAACCATTTATAATGTAAATCTTCGCAAAGATGCGTAAAGATCGAGATTCCATAAACTATATCAAACGAACTGCCGACATAAGGCAGGGGAGGATCGGCGCTATTCAGGTTGAAATTAATGCCTGCCAGGTTCTTTTTATCCCAGGCAATTGATTTGGGATTATAATCTGTTCCATAGATTGAGCATGACTTATCGAGTAATTCGGGCAGATGTCTGACAATTCTTGCCGGGCCACAACCCCAGTCAAGGATGTTTATGTTCTTTAATTCATGGTATTTCTTAAAATAATCCAGCAGCCAGATGGCAGAGCCCCTGCTGGCAGAATAGTAACTGTCATAATTAAGATCAAATGATTCATAGATAAGATAAGCGGGAGGAATGGCCACCCCCGGGTTTTCCTTTTTAAACTGCCTTCGTTCTTTCAGCTTTTTAAAATTGATAAGATAGAACCTTATTTTATCGGTATAAAACAATATTCCCAATGTTCTTAAAAGATTTGAAATTCTGGCTCTCATATATTCTTAATTTCAGTTCAAAAAAATTCCCACACTCTCGCCCGACTGTGCCCGCCTGACCGAAGCCATTCGGGCAGGGTCGTCCGGGCGGGTATAACTGAACACTTAAACCTTAAAATTTCTTAAGCCTTTCTTCCCACAAATATAATGCATCAATTCGGATCATCTCATCCAGTGAAACGCCTTTTAGAAGTGCTTTTTGACTTACGGATGCGAGCCAGGCGGAATCGGTCCTGATGGCGTTACAGGTTTTCTGTATCTCCTCTTCCTTATAAATCTGCCATGCTTTTAATCTGATAAAAGCATTCTGGTCGAAATTGTAAGAGTCAGCTTCACGTTTTAAGCTGTTAATTGCTGCAGGATCGGAATACAAACGCTCTTCGGCACCCGTTAACCCCCGGTTGATATCGTACAGCCCCGGATAATCCTTCTGGAAAATATAAAGCCCGTCCGTATTCAGCATTTCATCGACAGGAATATTTTGTTGTTTTGCCTTTTCACGGACAGATTCCATCCAGCGGGGATCATCAGCAATGATCCGGCTGTAATGCACCGGGCCATAATTGATCATGTAACCGGCCGTGTCACTGAAGAAGTACAAATACTTTCCTTCTGCGACCAACGCATCTTCGAGCGAAATATGATTTTTTCCCGCTTTTTTGATCACATCATTATACCAGTTATCGACCTGCATAATATCGTTAATCTTATCATAAACAGGATCTTTCAGCCATTCAGGCGTATAGAGGGCATAAAGCTGGTCGATGAATTGCCAGTCGAACTTATGCAGAAAGCGTTCTGTGACCATCAGGAAAATGACCTGCTGTTTTTCGACCTCCTGCCGGAAATTAAGATCCTTCGTGAAAGTGGGCTGGATATAGTTCTCAGGATAAACAAGAGAATTGAAATACCAGAAAGCTTCATTGGCAAACAGGTATTTAGGAATCCGTGAATTATAGATATTCCAGTAATAGCTGTCAGCTATCACCAACACCATCGGCTTTTCCCCGGGGTGCGCCGTATCGAAATCAAAGACAGGATAGGCCAGGTTTTCACCTTTTGGGCTGAATAGCAGGTTCATCGTCTTAAGCACGTCATCATCGGTATCCCAGGGCTTAGATGAGATTTCAGTTGAATTTACCTTGACTTTAGTCAGGGAAATCCCTCTCCTGTTTTCGATCAGGCGCAGAAGGGAATCTGCGGCAAATTGCATGCCGTATACGCTCCAATGCGTCCCGAAGCGGGGAAACAACGGATAATCGCTGACCGGTTTAAGCTGAATAAAATATTGCTCAAGATCGATGAAATCGATGTTCAGTTCGCGTGCTTTTTTCAAAAAGCGCTCGTATGTCGAAAGGCCTTCTTTCTGCTTTGAATAACCCGAAGGGATGTATTCAGGGTAGAAAGAAGCTTTTCCGGGTTCAAAAACTACCACCAGGTCTATATTTTTTTCACGTTTCAGATATTCCTGGACGTATTTGGTCCGCCGGAGTTTTTCTTCAACAAAAGAATCACCGGGATAATCTTTGGCCAGCCATGACCGTATATAATCGTATTCGAAAAGCTGTTTATTTTTCCCGATGACGGCACCTTCGGCATTAGCCTGCCTGAAAAGGGAGAAATCAAGCTGGTTTTCGAGCCTTACCAGGAAATTTTTGAAACCGGAATAGTCTTTCAGATATCTTTCAACTTGTCCCTGGAACTTCCCTGAATACCAGTTTCCTTTGGAAAAGACGGGCTTTTCCGCAAGATTAAAAGCGCCATTCAGCGGTTTTTCCTTAAATAGATGAAAAAGCATCTGGATTGCGGGAAGTAGTATCAGGATGATGATTAACGCGAAAGCAATATGTGACCCGGTTTTTTTCATCAGAACCTGAAATAAATAAATGGGTTAAAACCGGTGGAAATGACAGCGGCCAGGCTGAAAAGCATGAAGATGAGAATAAAGCCGAACTTCCAACCAGTTCCCAGTTCCCAGTTCGCAGTTCCCAGTTCCCAGTTCGCAGTTCGCAGTTCCCAGTTCGCAGTTCCCGGCTTCCATGCCTCCCTGATTCCCAGCACTCTGTTCTGCCAGGCTTCAACTCCTCTGATAGCTGCCATAAAGGAGAAAATGATCGCGAGGATGAGGATTACAATAAATTTCCTTTCCAATTCGACAGGCTGGCCGTTACCTGAAAAGCTGAACATGGTTTTCAGGTAATCCAGTGCATAGCCCAGGTTTTCCGACCTGAACAATACCCAGCCTATGAGAGAGACAAAGAAAGTAAATATCATTGCCGGGGCTTTCCCGATCTTTTCCAGGATTTTAAGCAGGAATAACCTGTCAGCGACGAGGAAAAACCCATGGAATGCGCCCCAGGCCACGAAGTTCCATGCTGCCCCATGCCACAGGCCCGACAGGAAGAAGACGATCCAGAGGTTCAGGTAAAGCCTGGCGGTGCTGACCCGGTTGCCTCCGAGCGGAATATAAAGGTATTCACGCATAAAGCGGCCCAGGGTCATGTGCCAGCGCCTCCAGAATTCAGTGATGCTTTGGGAGATGTAAGGATTATTGAAGTTCTCCGGGAAGTTGAACCCGATCATGAGCGCCAGCCCGATCGCCATGTCGGAATAGCCGGAAAAGTCGAAATAGATCTGGAATGCATAGGCGATGATGCCGGTCCATGCCTGCCCTGTGCCCAAAGACAGGGCATCCATGGCGAATATCTTGTCCACCTCGGCGCCGAGGACATTGGCAATGAGGACTTTTTTCGATAACCCGATCACAAACCGGTAAAAACCATTAATACGGTTTTCCACAGTTTCATTGTACCTCCGGTCTTCGATCTGGTCGGCCACCAGGTTGAACCGCACAATCGGTCCTGCGATCAGGTGCGGAAACATCAGGATGTACATGGCATAATCGACGATGCGCTTCAGCGGCGCATGGACATTCCGGTAAACGTCAATGGCGTAGGTTATCTTCTGAAAAGTGAAGAACGAGATGCCTATCGGAAGGGCAATGGCTATCCAGTGCACAGGAGTATGCCCGAATTGCCCCAGCAGGTCGTTAACATTATCGATAAAAAAATTGGCGTATTTAAAATAAGCCAGCAGGCCGACATTCAAAAATACCGAAATCCCGGCCAGCCATATTTTAGCGGGTTTTTCAGCTTTATGGATATATTTGACCAGGTAAAAATCAGCTATGATCGATCCCAGGACGATGAAAATGAAATCAGGGGCGCCCCAGGAATAAAAAAAAATGCTGGCAGCCAGGACCCATAGGTTTTTGATCTTATAAGGCAGTAAATAGTAAATGATCAGGAAAACCGGAAGGAAGTAAAGAAGGAATAAGATGCTGCTAAAAACCATTTTTATCTTAAAATAACCACTCTTGCAAATCCGTAATTTTCACCTGCACTGAGCCTCATCAGGTAAACACCGGCAGACAGCAGGTTGCCGCTGTTGTCGGTGCCATCCCAATTGCAAGTGAATGAACTGTTATTACCGGGATCAATATTAAATGATCTTACAATAACACCCTGGAAATTGAATATATCAAACCTTGGATGGGAAGGCCCGGTCAGGGTGCACCTGATACTGGTCCTGTCAAGGAAAGGATTGGGATAGACTTCGATTGTCAATTTATCGTTATAACCTGCAGGCCCGATGTTTCCAAGATACTTATCAACTGTCAGATTTACAGGGATCATGACCTCGCTGCCGAAATTATCCTGCAGGAGGATCCAGGCCTGGTAATTTCCATCTGACATTCCCGCTGTATTCACCGAAAGCCGGAGGAAATTTGACGAACCTCCCGGGATATTCCCGGAAGCCGTATCAAGGCTGAGCCAGGAAGGCAGCGGTCCCAGGTTGCGCAGAGGCATATTGCCGGAAACGACATGGGGAGGACCGCCATAGACTTCTCCCTGTACTTCATAGTTAAGCGATATATCATCCTGGATATCTGTCAGGGCAGCGACAGACACAGTGGCGAGGGCTGTTTCGCCCATATGGACCACTCCCCAGCCGTTGGCATCCTGCCCGAACCAGTGGGCCGTCACACCGTTCCCAAAAGTCCCGTCGAATACCATCGGTCCGCCGGAGCCGCCTACAAAATCCGTAACGCCTACCAGCATCATTCCCTGCGGAAATGTCAGATAAATCTGCTTAATCCATTCATTATCACTGCCACCGTTATAAGTACGAAGGTTCCAGGTATAATCCTGGCCTGTATGAAATTTTTCCGCATCACTGACCAGGTACGAGCCTTCAATGTTACGTCCACCTGAAAGAATCTGCCTTTTTGAAGGACTGAGCCCGGAAATATCTGCTGAGAAATCCAGGTCTCCCTGCGCTGGATTTGTGATTTCAATTAAACCTGTATCAGACTCCCATGGCTTCATTGTGAAATCAAATGATGAAGGCGCAGCCTGTACAGCCGGAGAACAGATTACCGCTGGCGGAAAAGAGATCAGATCGACCCATGCTGCGTCAGACCCGTAGTTCGAACTCTGGTCTTTCCGGTAAACCCATTCAAAACGGTGAAAACCTGCCGTGACCTGGAATTGCTGCAGCGACCATGCCGTTGTGCTGTCCCATCGTTCCATTTCCACTCCGTCGATCCTGAAACAGAGGTAATCATAATCAGGAACGGGGGCGGGATCATTCTCGCAGGAAGTGCGTTCGTAAAAACTGATCTCCCCGTCGCTCAGGACGTCCGCATCTATTTTCATGACCGATTCTTCGTTATGTGTAATGGCGCCGGATCTTGCACAAAATGATCCTTCATAAGGCGAATAGGTATCTATATTCCATTCCCGGTTGCCGTCATGTCCCCATTTGAACAATACCATATCG
Organism: uncultured Bacteroidales bacterium; assembly: GCA_963823285.1. GTDB lineage: Bacteria > Bacteroidota > Bacteroidia > Bacteroidales > JAGOPY01 > JAGOPY01. The sequence continues at coordinate 666,627 of CAWGKX010000015.1, forward strand.
CCCGATTCATAATTTTCGAGGTAAAGCCCCACACCAAGGTCAAAACTGTCAATAGCAGTATAATTACCATCTCCCGTCATATCCACATTGAAATTGATAATATGTCCCGGCGGACACTGGCCGGAAACAGAGAGGTTATAAGTTGCATACGCTGTCTGGCCGTTTTCAATAAGAGGAATATTGTTGAAATTATTGTTAATGGTCAAATAAGGATCTTCTGTCGACAGCACGGCGTGAAGATTGGTAATGGGCACTCCTCCCGAGTTCAGCAAAGAAACGGTTATATCAGTTGAATCCCCGGGGTCAAGTCGGCTGTTTTCATCATTAACGACAACAGTTTCAGCAGTCATTATCGGGGCGTAAGCATAATGGAACAGGCTGCTTTCCCATGAATTCGTATCGGAAGTGATGTTATAACCGATAGTGATCAGGTGCTCATCCGGCACATCTGACGCCACGGTAAAATTGAAGGCATTGGAATATTTATGCTCCACGCCTGGTTCAATATCTCCAAGGCTTTCCGTATTGTCGTTGACAGTGATATAGGGATCGTCAATATTAATAGTCATAGTGGCGTCGGGGATCATTTCCCCGCGGACGTTGACGATCGAGATATTCATCCACGCCGTTTCGCTGTAAGCAATGACATTATCACCCCCTGAAACAACGGAATCTTCAAGAATGATCCCGGTCGACGAAAAAATTAACGATTTTGTCGTATGGATAAAATTGTTGTCGGTTACTTTGAAATTGATTTGCCGGCTTCCATATGACTGTTCCGGTGTTCCGAAGAAAAGCCCGGTGCCGGTTAATTGCATTTCAGGCGGATAATTATACCTGGACAGGGTAGTCGAAGTGTTGGGGGTAATTGTTGGTTTGTTTGAGATTTTTGTCACCTGGTTATTGAAATTATCTCCGTCGGAGATCCCCGCCATCCAGAGGAATTCATCGCAACCGTTCATGGAGCCGTAATAAAATTTTATAGTCCCGTCGGGGTAGAGCCTGACCGCATAATTCATGATCATGGCCGGATCTTCCGTAAGGGCGGTCTTCCAGCGGAAAGTGGCCGACTGATCATCGCCTTCATACCATATCCCGCATCCCTGGCTGCCGTTGAGCTCCTGGTGCTGGTCCAGGAAAGGACAGATAATGCGTGTGATGTTAAACAATACTTTATCATCCTGGTAATAGGGGAAAGGATAAAGCTGTTCGTCGAACATCAGGTAACCGTCGACGTGTACAGTGATGCTGCTGTATGAGCTGTCGTAAAACGGAAAAGCAAAATCGATAGGCTGTGTAACGAATCCGCTGGAGTAGTTGGAAGGTGACAGCTGGTGGGCAGTGACCTGCGGAAAAGAGGCGGACTGGCTGGTTTCACCGTAAGTTTTGTCAAATTCCCAGATGTAGGGTTGTGCGCCACCCGTGGCTGTCAGCTGGTAGCTGTAATAATCTCCTTCGGGGGCCGGCGGAAGGGATTCATCCAGGATGGAAACGCGGCTGAAACTGAAGGTATGGGTAACGGATAAAGTGGTCGTATCATTATTCGCCAGCGGCACATTCTCCTGGGAACAATTAATTTCTGTCTCCCCGTTGGTATAGTCATAAATCGAAAAATGAACGATTTCGCCGGTGTAAGCGTTATCAGGATCATCTTCCACAACCTGCAGGTAGATCCTGACATTCTGATCCATGTAAATATCGCTGAGCAGTTTTGATAAATCAAGACCGAATTCAATCGTTTTATCCGCTTCAGCTGTCCCTCCCTGCATATAATGATTTCCGCCCTGGTAATCATAGATCGGGTAACCGAGGACCACCCTGGGGATTGGCGAGTTGACATTGTTGGATATTCCCACGAGCACCTTGATCAATTCCCTGCGGGGATAGGTAAGTATAATTCTTGCGGTCAGCTTTGGGTCGTACGTTTCTTTTACATCGAGGACATGAACGCAATGGTTCCAGATACCCCCGTTTCCGAGGTCATCGGCGATGGTTTTGTACATCATATAAGCATAGCCCTGGTCTCCCCAGTTAGGTGCCCCGCCGTAACTCTGCACCATCTTAAACCCGCCTATTTCCCAATCCTTCATATCGACGACATTATCACCATTTATGTCGATGTCATTGGTAAACTGGCCGTCGCTATTGTAATCCCATCGGATAGAGTCATTATATCCGACAATAGTCATGGCATGATTAGGGCTGCCACCGAATGAGGTGAGCACATACTTACCTGCATCAGGAGTACCATACGGCAGCATTTGGGTGGCGCTCATATACTGGGCATAAAAGCTTGCAATTCCGCCGACATCTGAGCTGTCAAGATGGCTGTGCAGCCAGTGTTTCAGCGTGAGCAACCCTTCCGGCGTACCGGCCTGGATCTGGTAAGCATTGGTAATACGGTTGTGCATGCCATTGTAATAAGCCGTATAGCCCGACATCCAGCGTGAAGGACCGCCATAGGAAAGGGTGCCGCCATAATCGACGACATCAGGCATGCCGAATTCTTTGAGTATTTGCATGCTATGCAGGTAGCTGACGCCATAATATCCTTCGCCCCCGTTCATGAAGTTCCAGGAAAAATGGGTGGGATACTGGTTTTGAACCAGGCTCGCATCAAGGTCTCTCTCCCTCGACATTTCGTAAGTAAAGTTATATCCTATGGAGGAGGCTTGCCCGCAGCACAGTCCGTCCTGGTTGTATACCGGCCGCATATAGATCTGCGTCGAATTATCCACCATATAAGGTAGTTCCCGGTTGGCGTAACCTGCAGGCATCCTGAGCTCCGGAAGGCTTTGAAGCTGAATTATTTCCTGTGTAGTCAGCGGGCTGAGCACCCACGAGCCTTCGCGGCACCCTTCCTGGGCATAGGCTGAGCGCACAAGCAAGATTGATGCTGCAATATAAAATAGCCGTAGAAAGATTTTCATAGAGGTAAATTGGAGGGTTTAAAAATAGAGAAAATATTTTTAAAAAGATTAAGTCGATTCAATAGAACGCGAATGACGCGAATGCAGCGAATTAGCGCGGATAAATAATGTGCGAAAATTCCCGTCATTGGCGTTCAATTGATAAATATATTGCAACCGACCGGGTATTTTTCATCAGATTTACCGATAAACAAATAAAATGTTAGAAAGAAATTTATCAAACCAGATTATCCATTGCTTTTATAAAGTCTATAATACTTTAGGATATGGATTTTTAGAAAAAGTATATGAAAATGCTCTATACTTAGAGCTAATCAATAATGGTATTTTATGCAAAAGACAATGTCCGATTAAGGTTTTCTACAACGAAATTATTGTTGGAGAGTATTTTGCCGACATTATTGTTAATGATTTGCTTATACTCGAATTAAAAGCGGCAGAATCATTAACGGTAGAACACGAATACCAATTGATTAATTATTTAAAGGCGACTGAAATTGAAGTAGGATTATTATTGAATTTTGGGAAAGAACCCAAATTCATCAGGAAAGTATTTTCAAATGATAGAAAGCTATCGAATTTTAAAACAAATTTTCGGAATAATGGGAAAAATGAAGCATAAGAAATTTGCGTAAATTCGCCGCATTCGCGTCATTCGCGTTCTATTCTTTCCTGAATTAGATAATTTTCTTAATTTCGACGTCTAATTGGCGAATTCATGATGAACAAAATACTCCAATCGGCAGAATTTTTAAGATCGAAAGGGATGGTGGCCCCTGAAATCGGGATAATCCTTGGAACCGGGCTGGGAAAACTTGCTGACCAGATAGAGATTGAAATAGAGATCGATTACGAAGAGATTCCTTATTTTCCAATTTCTACGGTTGAGTTTCATCATGGCATACTGATCTATGGAAAACTTCGCGGAAAGCGCGTCCTGGTCATGAAAGGCCGGTCGCATACTTATGAAGGTTATACCACGCAGGAGATTACTTTCCCGGTCAGGGTGATGAAGGTTCTGGGGATCAGCTGCCTGCTGGTTTCCAACGCAGGCGGTGCGATGAACACCAATTTCAAAAAGGGCTCGCTGATGCTCATCGAGGACCACATCAACCTGCTTCCAAGCCCGCTGATCGGGCCTAATATCGATGAACTGGGCCCGCGATTTCCGGATATGAGCGAGGCTTATTCAGCAGGAATAAATGAGAAGATCATAAGGATCGCTGAAGAGAATGGAATTACGCTTCACCGGGGCGTTTATGTTGCCGTAACCGGGCCGAACCTGGAAACACGGGCTGAATACCGGTTTCTCCGTATTATCGGCGCCGATGTGGTCGGAATGTCCACTACGCCTGAAGTGATCGTGGCCAACCATATGCAATTACCTGTTGCAGCTATTTCCGTGGTTACCGATGAATGCGACCCGGATCACCTGGAACCTGTCGACATTTCAAAAATTCTTCATTATGCCTCCCGGGCCGAAAATGGGCTGGTAAAGATCTTTTCCGACCTGGTAGAGGAATTATAAAATTCCTCAGTATGTCTGATATTCTTACAGTCAAATCGCCGTACGACCGGCATTTTATCAGCGAGTTCTCCCTGGCCGGTGAAAAGGAGATCGAAAAGGCGCTCGCCAAAGCTTATGGCCAATTCAAAGACCCTGCACGATGGCTTCCTAAATATGTGCGGATCGAAATCCTGGAAAGGCTGGCCAGCCTGATGGAAAAGCAGGTGGAAGAGCTTACCCGGATTGCGGCCGAAGAGGGAGGAAAGCCTTTCCGCGATTCGAAGGTGGAGGTACTGCGGGCTATCAACGGAGTCAGGCTTGCTATAGCTGAACTTTATAACATGCACGGCGAAGAGGTACCAATGGGGATGACAGCCGCATCGGTGAACAGGCTTGCTTTCACGACCCCTGAACCCATTGGCGTGGTGCTGGCCATCAGCGCTTTCAACCATCCTTTAAACCTGATCATTCATCAGGTATTACCTGCCATCGCGGCCGGTTGTCCTGTCATTGTCAAGCCTGCCTCTTCAACGCCGGTGTCTTGCTTCAACCTGGTAAGGCTGCTTTATGAAGCCGGTCTGCCGGAAGTTTGCTGCACTGCCGTCGTTTGCAGCCGCGACCTGGCTGAAAAGTTAGCAGCCGACCCGCGGATTGGTTACCTGAGTTTTATAGGATCGCATGAAGTCGGCTGGCACCTTCGCTCCGTCCTGGCGCCCGGCACACGCGTTGGGCTGGAGCATGGCGGTGTTGCACCAGTGATCATCGATGAAACAGCTGACATTGATTCCATTGTACCTGCCATTGCCAAAGGCGGTTTTTACCATGCCGGCCAGGTCTGCGTTTCCGTGCAAAAAGTTTTTGTCCATGAAAGAAAAGCAAGAATATTTGCTGCAAAGCTTGCTGAAGAAGCTTCCCGCCTGAAAGTCGGCGATCCCCTCGATCCCGCAACCGACGTCGGCCCGATGATTGCCGAAAGTGAAGTCCTCCGCGTCCGGGAATGGGTGGAAGAAGCAAAAGCTGCCGGAGCAGAACTGTTACCAGGAGGTACATTAAATTCCAAAAGCACAAAAAAAATCAAAATCGCCCAATCGTCCAATCCTCCAATCACCCAATCACCCAATCCTCCGATCACCCAATCATTCTACCTCCCAACGGTCTTATACGCACCACCCGGGCACGTCCGCGTCTCCATGCAGGAAGTCTTCGGTCCTGTTATATGCGTCTATCCATATTTGGACGTGCAAGACGCCATCTCAAAAGCCAATAGTCTCCGGTATGCTTTCCAGGCAGCCGTTTTTACTCAGGATATCGATATGGCGCTGGAAACTGCGCAAAAACTAAATGCTTCTGCCGTGATGATAAACGACCATACCGCCTTCCGGGTCGACTGGATGCCCTTCGGCGGGCGCGACGAATCCGGGATCGGAACAGGAGGGATACTTTATGCGATCAGGGAAATGACGAGGGAGAAACTAATAGTGATGAAGAGCAAAGGACTTTTATAGGTTTAAGTGTTGAGGGTTACATTAAACTTTGACATTCAACAAATACTAATAACTTTCAGTTATGAAACATCATCGACTTATAATTATAATCTTAGCCATTTCTATCAATCCTCTTTTGGCGCAGCAAAACTTAATACAATATGTGAACCCTTTGATCGGTACGCAGCGCATGGGACATACTTACCCCGGGGCTACGGTCCCTTTCGGGATGGTGCAGCTCAGCCCTGATACAGATACGATCAGCTATGAAAAAGATGGAAAATACAACGGCGCGGTCTATGCCTATTGTGCAGGTTATCAGTATGATGACCCCACCATTGTCGGTTTTAGCCACACTCATTTCAGCGGCACCGGGCATTCCGACCTGGGTGACTTTTTGATCATGCCCACTGCCGGCCATTTGCAACTGAATCCCGGCACGGCATCGCGGCCTGAAAGCGGGTACAGGTCTGCCTATTCGCATAAGAATGAGGTGGCGCAGCCGGATTATTACAAAGTGCTGCTGGATGACCAGGGCATCCTGGCAGAGCTGGCAGCTACAACGAGGGTAGGCTTTCACCGGTACACCTTTCCTGAAACCGACAGCGCCCATATCATCCTTGATCTTATTCACGGCATTTATAATTATGATGATAAAGACGTCTGGACTTTCATCAGGGTTGAGAACGATACCCTGGTAACGGGTTACCGCCAGACAAACGGCTGGGCAAGGACGCGCGTGGAATATTTTGCAATGGTTTTCAGCAAGCCTTTCAGCCAGTATGGTCACAAAAAATATGACAAGCAGGTGTATCGCGGGTTTTACCGGAAATTTGATGAAACGAAAAACTTCCCGGAAATGGCCGGCAAAAAGATAAGGGCTTATTTCGACTTTAAGATGAAAGAAGGGGAGAAGCTGATGGTGAAATTTGCCCTGTCATCGGTCAGCACGGAAGGCGCTTTGAAAAATATGCAGGCGGAAATCCCCGGCTGGGACTTTGACCGGGTGGTCAGGGAAGGCCAGGCATCCTGGAATAAAGAGTTGAATAAAGTGGTAGTGGAAACAATGACTCCGGATGACAAAACCTCTTTTTATACCTCTCTTTACCATGCTTACCTCAGCCCGACGGTTTACATGGACGTGGATGGCTCCTATCGCGGCCTTGACCAGAATATCCATAAGACTGTCGGTTTTACAAATTATACGACGTTTTCACTCTGGGATACCTACAGGGCTTTGCATCCGTTGTTCAACCTTATACAGCCCCTGAGGAACGAAGACATGATCAAATCTATGCTTGCGCATTATGACCAGAGCGTTCACCATATGCTGCCGGTATGGTCGCATTATGCCAACGAAAACTGGTGCATGATCGGATATCATGCAGTTTCAGTGATTGCAGATGCGGTTGTCAAAGGCAATGATGATTTCGATGTGAACCATGCTTTGGAAGCCTGCGTAAATACTGCAAATTATGATCCCTATGACGGAATTGCCTGGTATAAAAAGCTGGGTTATGTCCCTGAAGATAAGAATTCTTCTTCGGTTTCCAAGACCCTTGAATATGCTTATGACGATTGGGCCATCTCAAGGTTAGCCCGGAAAATGGGCAATACGGATGTCGAACAGACCTTCAGCAAGCGATCTGAAAACTATCTGAATGTTTTTGATCCTGCAACCGGCTATATGAGACCGAAATTAAGCGACGGTTCCTGGAAAATGCCGTTTGATGCCATGGATACGCAGGGGCAGGGCTTCATAGAGGGTAATGCCTGGAATTACGGCCTTTATGTCCCGCAGGATATTCCCAAAATGGTCAGCATGATGGGAGGCGGGGAAAGATTTTCAAAGCACCTCGATTCCCTGTTTTCCATGCAAATGTCAGATGAGTTCTTCAGGGAAACGGAAGATATAACAAGAGATGGCATTATCGGAACATATGTTCACGGCAACGAACCCAGCCACCATGTGGCGTACCTGTATAACTGGACCGGCTATCCCTGGAAAACCCAGGAAAAAGTCCGGATCATCATCAAAGACATGTATCTTGCCAGGCCTGATGGCCTTTGCGGAAATGACGATTGCGGCCAGATGTCGGCCTGGTACGTTTTCAGTGCGCTCGGATTTTACCCGGTTTGCCCCGGAAGTGACTGGTACGCTGTCGGAAGCCCGCTTGTCAAATCAGCTGTAATCTCACTTGAGAATGGTAAAAGGCTGGAAATAGAGGTAAAAAACCAATCTGAAGAAAATGTTTATATCCACGAAATGTTTCTGAACGGTGAAAAGTACATAAAAAACTACATAGATCACGCCGATCTGATGAAAGGCGCTATAATCACTTTTGTAATGGGCCCGCGTCCCAATATCTCCCGGGGAAAAATTATTCCCGATCAGAAATAATTGATTTCAAATTTCTTAACTTTGTTTAACGGGGAATAATAAAAACTATTCCATGAGCCAGAAAAATCGTGTCATTGTGGCGGTTATCGGGGTGCTTATCGGCCTTTTCATGGCATGGTATTTCTTTCATATACTGGTTTATGTTTTTACAGCGGGTGTTATTTCTCTGATCGGCCAGCCTTTAGTCGATATCCTTTCAAAAATCAGGATCGGGAAAATCAGGATGCCCAAATCACTCTCCGCCCTGATCACCCTGATCCTCCTGATCGGGTTGCTGATTGGCTTTATATTCCTGTTCGTTCCGATGATCTCCCACCAGGCCCAGGTCATCTCCAGGATTAATGTCGATAATGTTGTAGACTATTTTGCCGATGTCATCGAAAAGTGGCAGAAGATCCTTCTTTCTTACAATATTATCGATTCGGATGAGACGCTTCAAAGCATTCTCGATCGACAGGTAAGAACGGTAATAGATGTCACGGATTTTTCCAGCCTGGTTGAAAAACTCATAGGGGCGACAACCACCGCATTTATCGCCCTGTTTTCCGTATTGTTCCTGTCGTTCTTCTTTTTACGCGACCGGGATTTGCTTAAAAACGGAATCCTGCTTTTCACGCCTGACAGGTTTCAGGACAGGTCTCGGAATATACTTCATAAAACCAAGATCCTGCTTTCAAGATATTTCATCGGGCTGATAACGGAGGTCCTGACCATGATGGTCCTGTTTTCCATCGGGCTGTCGATATTCGGTATTGAGAATGCAGTGTTTATAGGGTTTATAGGCGGGATGATGCATGTGGTCCCTTACCTCGGGCCCCTTATAGGGGCTACCATTGGCGTGATACTTGGTATTTCGGGTGACCTGGGACTGGGTTTATACGATACGGCGTTGAATACGGCACTTACGGTGATCCTTGTTTTTTCTGTCGCCAATTTGATTGATAATTTTGTCCTTCAGCCTTTGATCTACTCTAAAAGTGTAAATGCCCACCCGATTGAAATATTTATCGTGATACTGATGGCGGGCAGCATGTTCGGCATCTTTGGAATGATACTTGCCGTTCCGGCATACACTATGCTGCGGATCGTCGCAAAAGAGTTTCTAAGCGGTTTTAAACTTATCGATAAATTAACTGAAAAAATTTAGAAAAATGAAAAGTTCAACGAAATTCTTCTTCGGCTTCCTGCTCGGTGCTGCAGCAGGAGCTATGGCGGGTGTCTTATTCGCCCCGGAAAAAGGCAGTAAGACCAGGCAAAACCTTGGTAAAAAAGTAAGGGATTACGCCGATGAATATGGCCTGGAACTGGATGATCTCATGGATACGATGGGCGTACCAGGTGAATCTGAAACGGAAAAGACCAGGGTTAAATCCCCGGCAAAGACAGTGGTGACTAAAACTAAGAAAACTCCGACAGTAACAAAAAAGACAAAGAAAGTCATCCGGAAACCGAAAGTTGAAAATGCATGACCAATGACGATTAACAAAAAACAATTTAACTGCGTATTATGGAAGACAACAGCATATCCGCACAATTGATGAGGTTTCTCGACCAGATCAAAATTTACCTGGGTCTGAGGGTTGAAAGTATTAAGCTTCACGTCGCCGATTACCTGATCAGGTTTTTCTCCAGCCTTGTCTTATATATGGTCATTTTCTGGGTGTTATTTTTTGTGGTGTTTTTCTGCTCTTTTGCCTTTGCCTATTGGTTTGGTGATAAAACCGGAAGATGGTCGCTGGGATACCTGATCGTTGCCGGATTCTATGTAGTTATGGCAATCTGCATCTATATATTCCGGAGACCACTCATTGTCAGGCCATTCACCAGGCATATCCTCAAAGATATGGATTTTGAAAAATTTAACGATTTGGAAGATGAGAAAGAATAACAGAGATTTCCAGGATATCGAGATATTAAAGGAACGGCAAAGGCTCCGGATACTGGAGCAGGAAATAAAGCTGAAATCAGATTTCAGGGATCTGGCTAATAACCTGACCTTCAATGCGATTAAAAACCGTGTCGTAGCTAATCTAATCGATAATTCCAGTTTTGCCGTGAAACTGGGGTTTACGGCAATTTCGATGCTAAGTGAAAAACTGAAGCGCAAACGCAGAAAGTAAAATTATGTCAATTGTCTGCTCAATTTGCCGATATCCTTAACCTGCTCAGCCGCATAACCCCGCGCAGATGGCTTAACCTAGCCGGGCTTTATTCCGGTTATTACCTGGGCCGCTACGCAGGTCTGATGGAACAATGGGGAAACCCATTCACCGTTTCCATAGAGCCCACGACATCCTGTAACCTGAGATGCCCTGAGTGCCCTTCAGGCCTTAGAAAATTTACCCGTGATACAGGGAATATCGCGCTGGAATTGTACCGGAAGACTATCGACCAGCTTCACCCGGACCTGTTCTACCTTAACCTTTATTTCCAGGGAGAGCCATTCCTTCACCCTCACTTTTTTCAAATGGTGGAATATGCCAGGCAGAGAAAAATCTACACTGCCACTTCGACCAATGCCCATTTCCTTAGTGACGGGATAGCTGAGAATATCGTAAAATCCGGCCTTGACCGCATCATAATTTCCCTCGACGGCCTGGACCAGGCAACTTATGAGAAATACAGGGCAGGAGGGTCGGTCGATAAAGTTTTCAAAGGAATCCGGAACCTGGTCAGGTGGAAAAAAGAACTTCATTCCAGGACCCCATATATCATCCTGCAATTCATTGTTTTCAGGACGAATGAACACCAGGTGCCTGAACTTCGCAAGCTGGCAAAAGACCTGGAAGTGGACAAACTTGAACTTAAATCCGCCCAGGTAAATGATTTTGAAGATGGCAATCCGCTCATCCCGTCTGATGAATCTTTCTCACGGTATAAACAGAAAAGTGACGGGAAATTTGTCATAGATAACCGGCTGAATAACCATTGCTTCAGGATGTGGGGAGGATGCGTGATAACATGGGACGGGTTGGTAGTACCGTGTTGTTTTGATAAAGATGCCGCCCATCGTTTAGGGGATCTCAAAAAACAAAGTCATAGGGATATATGGCGAAGTGCAAGCTATCGCAATTTCAGAAAAAAAGTGTTTTCGGCGAGGGAAGAGATTGAAATTTGCAGAAATTGTACGGAGAAATGAAACACCGGAATTTTGACACTGACAGGCCTTCGATGCTGTCAGGCCCGTTTTATAACCTGTCAGCGTGAAAAAAAACTAAACCGTCATAATATCCTTTTCCTTCTGTACCAAAATTTTATCTATTATCTCGATATACTTGCCGGTCAGTTTCTGGATATCCTCTTCCAGCTTCTTTACTTCATCTTCCGCCACACCTTCCTTTTCCAGGTCCTTGGCCATTTCATTCGATGAACGGCGGATATTGCGCACGCTGATCTTGGCGTTTTCAGCTTCAACTCTGGCTTTCTTGACGAGATCACGGCGCCGCTCTTCGGTTAATGGCGGAACGATGATCCGCAAAACCTCGCCTTCATTCTTGGGATTCAGTCCCAGGTTCGCGGCCATAATGGCTTTGTCTATATCATGGATAATGCTTTTATCCCATGGCTGGATAATAATTTGCCTGGCGTCGGGGGTGGTGATGTTAGCCGTCTGCTCTATTGGGGTCATCGTACCGTAATAATTGATCCTGATCCCTTCGAGCATCTGCGGTGTGGCCTTTCCGGTGCGAAGCTTATGCAATTCTTTTTCCAGGAACTGAACTGATTTGTTCATCTGGTCTTCTGTTTCCTGTATTAATAATTCGGATTCCTCAGTCATAACTGGTATTTCTTTATGATTTTTGCAAAATTAAAGATTTGTCCGGAAATCTGGCAATTACACTCTCGCACGCACTTACCTTCTGATCCAGTTTGACCATTATTTCGGCATCTTTTGGCAGAATAAGGTCGACCCTGGAGCCGAACCTGATGATACCCGCCTCCTCGCCCTGGAACACATAACTGCCAGTCTTTGCGTTGGTAAATACCCGTCTGGCAACAATGCCGGCGATCTGCGTCATCATTACCTTTTGCCCTTGCTCATTTTCTACTACGATCGACATCCTCTCATTTTCCATGCTGGCTTTGGGCCTGTATGCCGGAATATGGGATCCGTGGTGGTATTTGGTATAAACGATCTCCCCGCTGACAGGATACCAGTTTACATGTACATTCAGGGGCGACATGAATACGGAGACCTGTATCCGTTGGTCATGGAAATATTGTGATTCATAAATCTCTTCAATGACGACCACGTGCCCGTCGGCAGCGCTCAGGATATTGCCGGGATCAGGCAGGATTTCCCTGTACGGCAGCCTGAAAAAACGGATGCAAAGGAAATAAAAGATGATTCCTATGCCGTAGAGAATATAATGTATGAACGTCTGGACCGGAAAAACCAGGTTGATGAGCAGGACCGCGACCAGCAAAAGGCCGAGCGTAGCAAGCAATGGTAAATATCCTTTGCGGTGCAGCCTCATAAATTTATGATGATGAGATAACTGAATAAAGCCGGAGCCGAAAAAAGTACAGAGTCAAAACGGTCGAGCACGCCGCCGTGGCCGGGAAAGATATTCCCCGAGTCTTTTACATTGAAATATCTTTTAAGCAAAGATTCGGATAAATCTCCGAAAGTGCCGGTTACAGCTATGATGGCCGCTCCTCCGAGCCACTGCCACAGATCCAGTTCAGGGAAGAACAGGTACATCACGTAAGCGGCGATCAAACCGAAAATGAATCCTCCTATACTGCCTTCCCAGGTCTTTTTGGGCGAAATTTTCTCGTAGAGCTTATGCCTTCCCAGCAGCATCCCGGTCAGGTAGGCAAAGGTATCGTAACCCCAGGAAATGATGAAAAAACTGAATAGGATATGCCAGTGGGCATTTTCTCCGGTAAGTTGAGGGCTTAAAAGGAAGATCAGCATACCGAAAGGAATGGAAATATATATGACCGGGAAAACGCTGAATGCCAGGTTTTGCATGGCGTTTGGCTTATCACGGAATAATTCCGCCACGAAAAAGATAAAGATGAAAAGAGGAAGGAAGGCGACGTATTTGACCGGGATGAGACCAAGGGCTGTCAGGGCAAGGATAATATAAACGATTGAGCCTGCAATGAAACCTGAAACCCTTTGCACATAAATTTCTTTTTGGGCAGCCAGCCTGAAGAACTCCAGCAGGCCTGCCATCATAAAAAAATATATGACGGCAGTAAAAGCAATCGGATGATAAAGAAGTGAGCCGATGATCAGCGCCACAAAAACAGCTCCGGTAATAGTCCTCGTGTATAGGTTTTGCACGGGCTGATGGTTTAAAGACGGTCTTCCAGGAGGAAGACATATAATTCCTTAGGTCCGTGAGCTCCCATCACAAGTGTTTTTTCAATGTCGGCGGTGCGGCTTGGCCCTGTGATGAGTGTTACCATTGATGGCATCCTTGGTTCATATTTTTTTCTGAGGATGACCAGCGCATCTTTAATATCTGAGGCCAGTTGCGACGAATAAGCCAGGACGATATGGATCTCGGGATAAATAAATATTTGCCGGCCTGCCATTTGCCCTGTGGAAACCATGACACTTCCCAGCCGGGCCACCAGTGCCTCGCATCCGGTCATACCAACATGGGCCTGCGTCAGCTGGTCGTGCGCGGATATGCAGTTGATTTCTCCTTTGTTTAAAAGCCTGATGATATGTGGCTCAAGAGCGAAAATGCTTTCCCATTTCCGGTCTTTCACCAGGAATTTAATGCCATTGATGACCTCTTCCTCGCTCTCGCAGTAAATGAACAATCCTCCGGCTTTGGTAAGCTCCTGGGCAAAATTTATATCGGGCGTTTCTTCCATTTCATTGAAGACCGGTTTTTCGTAGTCAATCTTCGGAAACGGCTGATCGGTCTTGGAAATGAGAGCCTCCCTGACGTACTTTAAAATCTTTTCCTTGGACGTGCTTTCTTCCATAATGTATACAAAGATAGAAAATTTGAAGTATTTCTATATGATTGCTGGAAACCGGATTTTCTAAGGAACAAAAAATCTATCGGATTGGCTTAGTTATTAATATTGATAGGGTGTCAATACGGAAGATTTTGTTTTCTCCTGTATTAAAATGACCGCCGACTGCCGACTGCCGACTGCCGGCTACTCCTTCGCCGCCGCCGGCTTCCTCCCTCTATTCTTCGGCTTTTCGGTGCTTACTTCCATGGTCTTCACATCGGTAAGAAAGATCTTATGGCCGACCTGCTTCATCTTTTTGCCAAATAATGTCTCAAGGTCTTCTCCGAATATGACCTCTTTTTCGAGCAGCATGCGGGCAAGCTTCTCCAGCTTGTCTCTATTAATCTTCAGGATTTCCACCGCCCGGTGATAAGCTTGGTCTACCAGTTTGGAGATTTCCTTGTCGATGACCTCGGCGGTCTTTTCGCTGTAAGGCTTGTTGAATGAGTATTCCTGCTGGCCGGTCGAGTCGTAATAGCTGATATTCCCTATCTTTTCGTTGAGGCCGAAGTAGACGACCATGTTGTAAGCCTGCTTGGTCACGCGTTCCAGGTCATTCAGCGCCCCGGTCGAAACCTGGCCGAAAATGATCTCTTCCGCCGCCCTGCCTCCCAAGGTGGCCGTCATCTCATCGAACATCTGCTCGAAAGTGGTGATCTGCCTTTCTTCCGGCAGGTACCATGCAGCGCCCAGGGATTTTCCCCGTGGGACGATGGTCACCTTCACCAGCGGATGCGCATGAGGCAACAGCCAGCTTACAGCGGCATGCCCTGATTCATGGAAAGCAATGACCTGCTTTTCCTCCTGGGATATGATCTTGCTCCTGCGTTCAAGTCCGCCGATGATCCTGTCGATAGCATCGATAAAATCCTGCTTTTCGATGATCTTCTTGTTGTTCCTGGCGGCGATCAAAGCCGATTCATTGGCGACGTTGGCTATGTCGGCGCCTGAAAAACCGGGAGTCTGCCTGGCGAGCCATTCCATATCGACGCCTTTCTTGTCATATTTCAGGTTCTTGGTGTGAACTATGAAAATGGCCCTGCGCTCCTCTAAATCGGGCAGTTCCACGTTGATCTGCCTGTCGAAGCGGCCGGCGCGAAGCAATGCCCTGTCGAGGATATCCGCACGGTTGGTGGCGGCCATGATGATGACGCCGGAATTGGTGCTGAAACCGTCCATTTCGGTGAGCAACTGGTTCAGCGTGCTTTCCCTCTCATCGTTTGCCCCGGTGATCTGGTTCTTTCCCCTTGCACGGCCAATAGCGTCTATTTCATCGATGAAAACAATACACGGCGCTTTTTCCTTTGCCTGCTTGAAAAGATCACGCACTCTCGATGCGCCAACGCCTACGAACATTTCTACGAAATCGGAACCTGAAAGCGAAAAGAACGGCACCTGCGCTTCGCCTGCAACAGCTTTGGCAAGCAATGTTTTACCTGTCCCCGGAGGTCCGACAAGCAGCACCCCTTTTGGGATCTTGCCCCCGAGGCCGGTATATTTTGCGGGATTCTTAAGGAAATCCACCACTTCGATGACTTCCAGCTTGGCTTCTTCCAGGCCGGCCACATCGCTGAAGTTGATGGTCACACTCGTGGACTTGTCGAAAAGTTGTGCCTTTGATTTTCCGATATTGAAGATCTGCCCTCCTGCGCCGCCCGTGCTGCGGCTCATCATCCTCATGATGACCAGCCAGATAATGACCAGCGCCGCAATTGGCAGGATCCAGCCCAGCGCCTCGCCGGTCCAGTTACGCCTGACCTCGTTCTCAATATATACCGGTTCTTTGATATTCGCCTGCGAGTCGGTAACCATTTTTTCAAAGCTTTCAGGCGAAGTGATGGTATAGGTGAAATGAGGCCCTTTTGCGGGAGCTTTATCCCTGATATCCTTGTATTTAGGATCATTTAACTTATCGGGCTTGAGATAAAACTCAGCCACTTCCTTATTGACCAGGACAATACGGCTGATATCGCCATTGGCCAGCATTTCCCTGACCTCGCCCTCGGTGATCTTTTTAGTCGTCCCGCCTTCCCAGTTGAAGAAATATGTAGCCAAGAAAACTACCAGCAATGCCGCGTAGATCCAGTAAAAACTGAATTTCGGCTTATTAATCTTACCTTTCGGTAAATTACTTCCGCTTTTATCCTGTTGATTAAAATTCTCCTCTGCCATTCTGTCTGATTTACGCTGAATATTCCAGATAATTATTCTTTATAATGATGACGGGTGATGTTTGCATCTGCCCAAAGTTTTTCGAGTTGGTAGAATTCCCGCCGGTCCTCCCGGAAGATGTGAACCACAACGTCGACGTAATCAAGCAAAATCCATTCCGCATTTTCAAAGCCTTCCCTGTGCCAGGGTTTGACTTTTAAGCTCTTTATCGTCTTTTCGATGATGGCATTTGCAATAGCTTCCAGTTGCGGCTTCGAGCTGCCATGACAGATGACAAAATAATTTGTAATGGCATGCTCAATATCCTGCAGGTCAAGGATGACAATATCTTTCGCTTTCGTGTCTTCCATGCCCTCTATGATGAGCCTGGTCAGGTCTTCTGATTCGTAAATTTCAGGGGTCATTCAAATATTATATCCGGCAAAATTAAGCTTTACTTCCTTATAACATATTTTTGCATAAAATGTTTAATGATGGGCATAATAGGAAATGAGACTGTCAGGCTGAAAGAAGTTGATTCCACCAACCGCTACCTGATGGATTGGATTGCGGGTGAAAATCCGGAAGAAGGAACCCTGGTGATAGCGGATCATCAGACTGCTGGCAGGGGTACCGATGGAACCAGGTGGGAAAGCGAAGCTTCCAGGAACCTGACATTCAGCTTTGTACTTTACCCTGAATTCCTTCCTGTCGAAGCGCAGTTCTATCTGAATAAAACAATATCCCTTGGATTGGCCGACCTTGTATCGGACCTGTTACCTGGCCGCAGGGATATCAGGATCAAATGGCCCAACGATATTTATATCAGCGATAAAAAAGTCGCCGGAACCTTGATCCAGAATGGCATTAAAGGTTCCCGGTTTGAATATACAGTTATCGGCATCGGCCTGAATGTCAACCAGGTAAAATTCCAAGGCGATGCCGTTAATCCTGTTTCATTGAAGATGGTTGCAAAAAAAGCATTTGACCTGGAAAAAGTCCTTGGGAAATTGACTGCCAGGATCGATCATCGATACGATATGTTAAAACAAGGAGAAATAAAGCAGATCGATGAGGATTATTTTAAGCTTCTTTACCGGCTGCAACAACTTTCGGGGTATATATATCAAGGAAATCCCATCCGGGCAAAGATTATTGGGGTGACCAACATTGGCCGGCTTTTACTTGAAATTCCAGAAGAAAGGATTTTAGAATGTGATCTGGATGATATAAAATTTGAACTTTGAACTTTGAACTTTGCACTTTGAACTTTGCACTTTGCCCTATGGCCCCACGCTCTAAGCCCAACGCTCTCAGAATTGACCTCTTAGCTTCTCCGCCATGATATTCACCAGGTTCTGCATAGGCCCGGATACCATAAGTTTCAGCATCGGGCTCAGATCGGCAGTGAGTTCGATCCATGCGGTTGTCTGGTCGCTGGTGAATTTTTCAAAATAGCCCCTGATTTCAAGATCGATGGGGTTATCGGGTTTAGATATTATCCTGATCTGACTATCCTGGATGGTTTCGGCCCTTTCAAGCGAAATATGGGCCATGCCTTTAATATCAAAAGAACAGGAATCTTCGGTCGACTGCCAGTTGATGATCTGCTCAGGCATAAGTTTCTGAAGATTGTTCAGATCACGCAGGAATACGAAAGCTTTTCCGGCTGCAACCGGTAGCAGGAGTTTATGGCTCTGGAAGTCTACTTTCCCCATTTGTCAGGATTTTCCCGCCATTTCACCAGCGAATGAAGCTCGTCTTCATTAATATAATTACTTTCCAGAGCTTCATTGATGAGGGAATCATAATCAGATAATGTGATCAGTTGACATTTTGAATCAGCGAAGTTTTTTTTGGCCGAATCAAGATTATAATTGAAGATGGCTACCATGCCTTTGACGATGAAACCCGCCTCTGTCAGGGCGTGAACTGCGGCAAGGCTGCTGCTCCCGGTCGAAACCAGGTCTTCCACCACCACGACCGACTTGCCCGTTTCAATCTTGCCTTCGATCTTGTTTTCCAATCCGTGCGATTTTTTCTCAGACCGCACATAGACCATGGGTATGCCGAATTCCTGGGCGATCAGTGCTGCCTGGGCAATACCGCCGGTAGCTACTCCGGCGATGTATTCCACCACCCCGAATTCTTCCCGGATGATGTGCACGAATTGTTGCCTGATATAGGTGCGGATGGCGTGGAAAGATAAGGTCACGCGGTTATCACAATATATCGGCGATTTGATCCCTGATGTCCAGGTGAAAGGATCATGAGGGCTCAATTTGACAGCCTTGATCTGAAGCAGCGACCTGGCAGTCGTTCTGGCTATATCTTCATTGAATATCATAAAACAAAAATATAAAGATTAAATTAATTGATTTTCATTTGTTCATAACTTCATTCTGGCAGCTTTTATTTCCATTCACCTCAAAATAATTTATCTTTGCTTAAAATCAACTGGGATGGAACGAATTGCGGTTTTCCCGGGGTCATTCGACCCGATCACAAGGGGGCATGAATCAATCATCCGGCGGGCTGTCCCGCTTTTTGATAAAATCATTATAGCTATTGGTGAAAACCAGGAAAAGAAAAGTTTTTTTACCCTGGAGAAAAGAATAGGCTGGATTAAGGAAGTATTCAGGGATGCGCCTTCAGTCAGCGTCTTTTCGTATCATGGCCTGACAGTGGACTTTTGCAAAAAAATGAATGCCGGGTTCCTGCTTAGAGGACTGAGGACATCCGCTGATTTTGAGTTCGAGCGCAGCATCGGGCAGATCAATAAAAAACTTAATCCTGACATTGAAACTGTTTTCCTGCTGACAACACCCGAGTATACTGCCCTCAATTCATCGATTGTCAGGGATATCCTGAGAAACGGAGGTAATCCTTCACAGTTTGTTCCTGATGTCGTAAAATTCTGAGACGGTTGTATCTAAAGCCAGTTTTTATAATTTTCTCGGAGAACTAAAAACACACTTTTGATGCAATCTATTCCCAATAAACCTCTGGAATAATTTTTGAGGCAGACCAGTCTTATATAAAATATTGCATGAAAAAAGTATTCCTTATTTTAATCCTTTTTATTTTTTACGGGCTCTCACTGAGATCGGAAACCTCTTCTGTCAGCGGGTATGTCATAAACGGAAAAGGCCTCACCATCAGGCTGATGTGTTACAGCGACCAGGTCACCTATATGAGGGAAACACTTGGCAGTACCCGTCTTGATGAAGAAGGCAAATTTGCTTTCACCTTTGAAAATAATTCGGTTAAATATTGCTGGCTTGATATTGAATTTCAGGAAGCCGAACTTTTCGTCCAACCGGGTCAGACTTATGAAATTGAAATAGAATTGAAAGACCAGTCTTTGTCAACAACTTATTACAACCGGACCAGCCTGCCTTACAAAATTATAAAGGACGATGATGAGCGCCTGAACCTGTCAATACAGGATTTTAACCAGGTATACAACGACTTTTTATTGAATTATGCTGACAATATAAGGGCCCATAACTCCAGAACGGCTTACGAGACATTCATTACGGCCATAGATATACGGTTTCAGAATACCAATAACCCGTACTTCAGAAGTTATGTCAGGTATAAAACAGCGTCGATGCAACTTTTTATGAACCTCAAAAGCAGGGATAATATAGGACTGGAGTATTTTACGGGACAACCGGTATTATACGATAACCTGGAATACATGGATTTTTTTCATCTTTATTTTGAAAAATACTTTTTGACTAATGGAAAATATTTCAATTATAACAAGACTTATGATCTGATAAACGGGGATGTGCCTTCAGCGGCGATACTGGATTCCCTTAAAGCTGACCCGGTCCTGAAGGATATCGCATTAAGGGAATTACTTCTTTTAGATGCGCTCAAAGATCTTTACAATGCGTCAGGTTTCAGCCGAAGCCGGATCAGGTCGCTGGTAATTGAAATTTCCAGATATGGAGAAGTGTCTGAAAGCCGCAGCCTGGCCGACAGTGTGCTTGTCCGGCTGAAAAGGTTGCAACCGGGCAGCCCTGCGCCTGACTTTGATTTACCCGGGATAACTGTCAACGGGAATTTCAAGCTGTCGGATTTCAGCGGAAAATATCTCTACCTGGCATTCTTTGATTCACAAAACCCTGCCTGCCAGTCGGAGCTCGGAATGGCCGCGGATTTTTATGACCAGTACAAAAATAAGGTGGCTTTTGTAGCGATCTCTGTTGACAATGATCTTGGCAAGCTCGAAGAATATCTTCAAAGGGCAGAGCTTCCATGGCTGGTGCTTCATTATGGCGGAAATATCAACCTGCTTGAGAATTATGATGCCAGCACCTATCCTCATTTCATCCTTATCAATAATAAAGGCCAGATTGTCCGCTGCCCTGCTCCCAGTCCCAGCGAGAATATTCAAAAGCTGTTCAATTCTATTAAGTGACCTGTTTGCTTTTGGATATCAATTTGGATTAATTTTGCACTGTTAAATCGGTTTCCTGTCCTGCCAATGTGTCATTAATCTTCAGTCAGGTATAAAGGAATAATTATTGAGCCTTTACGGCAAACAAATTTGAATATGAAATTACTGCAGAAACTATTTGGAGATAAGTCTTCGCGGGATATTAAAGAGATCAATCCAATCCTGGCTAAAACAAAAGAAGCATATGATGACATTTCTAAGCTCAGCAACGATGGTTTAAGGGCCAAGACGATCGAATTCAGGAAGAAAATTGCAAATGGCATAGCGGAAAAAATGAATGAGATCGAAGAGATTAAAGCAAAGATCGAAGAGGAAGAGGATATCATGGAGCGGGAGAAGTTGTGGGAGACGATAGATAAGATTGAAAAAGAGAGTTATAAGATAACCCAGGAAATCCTGGATGAAATCCTGCCTGAGGCCTTTAGCGTCATGAAAGAAACAGCCAAGCGTTTCATGGAGAATGAAGAGGTGGTCGTCACTGCAACTGATTATGACATTGAACTTACTGCTAAAAAGGACAATATCGTCATTTCAGGCGACAAAGCCCGTTATAAGAATCAATGGCTGGCCGGCGGCAATGTGATTAAATGGGACATGGTCCATTATGATGTCCAGCTGATCGGCGGGATGGTGCTTCACCAGGGTAAGATCTCTGAAATGGCGACGGGTGAAGGAAAAACCCTTGTGGCCACTTTGCCTGTTTACCTGAATGCCTTCCGGGTAAAGGGGTTCATATCGTCACTGTCAATGATTACCTGGCAAAACGTGACTCGGAATGGATGGGCATGCTGTATGAATTTCACGGACTGAAAGTCGATTGCATCGACAAGCATCGAACCTAATTCGGACGCCACGCAGGAATGCTTACCTGGCCGATATCACATTCGGTACCAACAATGAATTTGGTTTTGATTACCTGCGGGACAACATGACCGGCAACCCGGACGAAATGGTTCAGGGGGTCATAATTATGCCATCGTCGATGAAGTTGACTCCGTTTTGATCGATGATGCCCGTACGCCGCTTATCATTTCCGGCCCGACTCCCAAGGGCGAAAACCAGGAATTTGAAGAACTGAAGCCCAATGTGGTTAAGCTTTACAATGCCCAGCGAAACCTGGTGACCAAAATCCTGGCCGAAGCCAAAAAGCTCCTGTCCGAAGATGCTTCAACGCTGAAGATGAAAAAAAAGGCGGCGAGCTAGATTTTCCGGGCCCACCGCGGGCTTCCTAAAAACAAGGCCCTGATAAAATTCCTCAGTGAACCCGGAATGAAGGCGCTGATGCTGAAAACGGAGAATTTTTACATGCAGGAACAACAAAAAAACATGCATATCATCGATGATGAATTGTATTTTGTCATTGAAGAGAAGAATAATACCATCGAGATTACTGAAAAAGGAATTGACCTGCTGACTGAATATACAGATGACCCCACATTCTATATCCTCCCTGATATCGGGACCGAACTGGCCGAAATTGAGAAATCCAATCTTAAAGAATCGGAGAAGACGGGAGAAGAAAGAGGAGCTGATGCAGGGATTATTCGATCAAATCGGAGAGGGTACATACCGTCAACCAGTTGCTGAAAGCATACTGCACTCTTTGAGAAGGATGTGGAATATGTGATCATGGATAACAAGATCAAGATCGTTGATGAGCAGACCGGCCGTATCATGGAAGGCAGGCGTTATTCCGACGGCCTGCACCAGGCCATTGAAGCAAAGGAAAATGTGAAGGTGGAAGCTGCCACGCAGACTTACGCCACTATCACCCTGCAGAATTATTTCAGGATGTACAAGAAGCTGGCAGGTATGACCGGAACGGCCGAGACCGAAGCCGGCGAACTCTGGGATATTTACAAGCTGGATGTCGTGGTGATCCCGACAAACAGGCCGGTTATCCGGGACGACCGGGAGGACCTGGTTTATAAGACCAAAAGGGAGAAATTCAATGCTGTGATCAGGGAGATCGAGGACCTGGTAGCCAAAGGCAGGCCGGTCCTTGTCGGTACTACCTCCGTGGAAACTTCCGAATTGCTCAGCCGGATGCTCACAAGGGTCAAAATCCGTCACAATGTTCTCAATGCCAAATTGCACCAGAAAGAGGCGGAAATTGTGCCGAAGCCGGTAAAGCGGGTACAGTCACCATTGCCACCAATATGGCCGGCCGTGGTACTGACATCAAGCTGGGGCCGGGAGTGAAAGAGGCAGGCGGATTGGCAATCATCGGTACCGAACGGCATGAATCACGGCGTGTCGACCGGCAGTTGCGCGGACGTGTCAGGCCGCCAGGGAGACCCGGGAACCTCCCAGTTCTTTGTCGCCTCGAAGATGACCTGATGCGTATGTTCGGTTCCGACACGGATAGCAAAGATCATGGACAGCCTGGGAATCAAAGAAGGCGAAGTGATCCAGCATTCCATGATCACGAAATCCATCGAACGGGCACAGAAAAAGGTCGAAGAGAATAACTTCGGCATCCGGAAAAGATTGCTCGAGTACGACGATGTGATGAATTTCCAGCGCGAGGTCATTTATAAAAAACGCCGCCATGCTTTATTCGGCGACCGGCTTGCAGTGGATATCTCGAATATGATGTATGATGTTGGGGAACAGATGATCAACCAGTATCTTGACGAAAAGGATTTTGACGGTTTCAGGATGGCCCTGCTGAAAAATATGGTCATTGAATCGCCTTTTAATTCTGATGAATTCTTTTCCATGCAGGTGAATGATATGGCAGATAAGCTATATGAAGCTGTTTACGATCACTACCGTGAAAAGTCAAAACGAATAGCTGAGCTGGCTTATCCCGTTATTAAGGACGTTTATGAGAACCAGCCGCAGTTTGAAAATATTGCTATTCCCATTACAGATGGGATGAAGACTATGAATGTCATCGCCAACCTGAAAAAATCATACGAAAGCAGTGGAAAGGAAATCATCCTGTCGGTCGAAAAAGGGATTACACTGGCCATGATCGATGATGCCTGGAAAGAACATCTCAGGGAAATGGACGATTTGAAACAATCGGTCCAGAATGCGGCATACGAACAGAAAGATCCTTTGCTGATCTATAAGTTTGAAGCATTTGAACTGTTTAAAAAGATGGTTGAAATGATCAATGAAGAGATAAGCTCTTTCCTGATCAGGGGAAAACTGCCGCTGCAGGATGCCTCATCAGTGAGGGAAGCCAGGGCGCCGAGAGGGATCGACCGCTCGCGGATGCGTGAAGAAAGAAAGGACCTCCTTGCCCAGGCTCACAGCGATACGCAGGCTGAAAGGCCTAAAGAGCCCCTTCGCCGCGAAATACCAAAAATAGGTCGTAATGACAAGGTGAAAGTCCAGTATTCAGATGGAAGAATCCTGGTCGCCAAATTCAAGGCCATCGAACATGACCTGAATCGCGGCAATTGCCAAATAGTTAATTAAAATCTATTACCAGTCACTGTATATCCGGATTAATACAGTAATCGTTATCAGTTATGAAACCTGGAATTACAATTTTGTTTGCTGCCTGTTTCCTCCCATCTTTTTTGTTTTCACAAATAGCCGGTAAACCGGGCAGATTTCTTCCAAAACCTACTGAAAAAGGGATTGGGAAAATAGATACGCGGGTAGATAATTTGGGCTACTGGAAAAGAATGGCCGATTCAGGTTTCGTTTATGTCGAACCTATGAGGAGTGTGCCTCCTGCAATATATACAGGAAGCATCATTCAAAGCCCATTAGTGATCCCGGCAAATTCAACGGATGTACCAACGACTACCCAAACTTCCACACAGAGTGAAAATTCGGTTTTCGTCAACCCGTCAAATAGCCAAGCCCTTTTAAATTCCAATAATTCAACCAATACCCCTTTCACTACCTTATACGGAGCAGATTACCTGCATTCCACGGATGGTGGCACTACCTGGGGCGGATCCATCAATGGCGCCGGAGGCAGTAATTCCGGCGATCCCACTACTGCTATCAGCCTTACCGGGAGGCAATATGTGGGATTCATCAACAATAACAATGGCCAGTCCGTGGCCTGGTCAGCCGATAACGGAAGTACCTGGACGGCGGTGGTAACCGGCAATGCTCCCCCCGGGAAGCCGGCAATCTGCTTGATAAAAACCATATGTGGATAGATAATACATCTTCCAGTCCTTATGCCGGGTACGTTTACGATGCATGGACATGTTTCGGGGGGACAAATGATGGACAAATACAGATAACAAGATCCACGACCGGAGGAGTGAGCTGGTCGGCGCCAACGGCAATAAGTGCGGCGGTGAATGCAGGCAGCCTGAACCATGGGGTGAATATCAGCAAAGGCCCCGGCGGCCAGGTTTACGTGGTATGGGCAATTTATGACAGCTGGCCGAGCGACGAAACTGCGTTAGGTTTTACCAAGTCGACAAACGGGGGATCTTCATATGGGTCAGCCGCGCGCATTATTTCCAATATCAGGGGCATAAGATACTCGGGCACATCGAAGAATCAGCGCGTGAATTCCTTTCCCTCCATGGCCGTCGATATAAGTGGAGGACCGAATAACGGGAATATTTATGTCGTCTGGACCAATATTGGCGTTCCGGTGTCGAATATAGGTACTGATATAGATGTTTATATGATCCGGTCGACCGACCAGGGCAGCACATGGTCGGCCCCAATACGGGTGAACCAGGATCCTATAGGGCTTGGAAAGGAGCATTATTTCCCCTGGATCACGTGCGACCGTGCAACCGGCGAACTGTCCGTCGTATTTTATGATGACCGCAATGTGTCTTCCACGCAGTGTGAAACCTGGGTTGCTTATTCCCACAGCGCGGGAGACTTATGGGAAGATTTCAAGGTCAGTGACGTGGCTTTTACGCCAACTCCAATTCCCGGACTTGCCACGGGTTATATGGGTGATTATTTGGGCATATCGGCCAATGATGCCAAAGTGTACCCGACCTGGACCGATAACCGGACCGGAACGCCGATGACATATGTTTCACCCTACAATCTTCTGCTTGCACCGGCAGTTTATTTCAAGGCGAATACGAATTTGCCCTGCCTCAATCAAACCGTGCTGTTTCAGGATATGACCCTGAAAAATCCAACTTCATGGCTTTGGACCATCATTCCGGCCAATTTTACTTTTGTCAACGGCACAAGTTCCGCTTCTCAGAATCCCCAGGTGCAATTTACTTCTTTCGGAAACTATGATGTCCGGTTGATTGCATCAAATACGAATGGTGCCGACACACTCCTGAGGCCGGGTTTTATAAGTGTAAATAATGGCAATGCTGATTTCAGTGCGAGCCTTACTCATATAAATACAGGAAATTCAACGATATTCAATGAGATTTCCACTTGCGGCAATACTTCTTATTTATGGTCCTTCGGCAGCGGGGCTACCCCATCGACTGCGACTACTGCCGGCCCGGTCACGGTCCTCTATTCAACTCCGGGATTTAAAAACGTTTCACTTACAGTCAATGGCAACATCATGAAAATAAAAAATAATTATGTAATAGTGGATGCCTCATATTGCACTGCCGGTACAACCACCTGCGATGAATTTATCAGTAATGTTGTGGTCGGGAATATTTATAATTCTTCGAACTGTACAGCTGGTGGATACCAGGCATATACCCAATACTGGACCAGGGTTTCCCCGTCTGTCGGGTATCCGGTTACGGTCACGAACGGACTGGCTTATCCCGGCGATCAATGCGGTATCTGGGTGGACTGGAACCAGAATCTGAGCTTCAGTGATGCTGGCGAAACGATGACAGTAACCACGATTGGCGGCGGGACATCTTTTACGGCGACAATCACCCCCCCTGTGAACGCCCCGAAAGGCCTTACCCGGATGAGGGCGAGGATCGCTTATTCTGGTTCTTTGCCGGCCTGCGGTAACACACAGTATGGAGAAGCAGAGGACTATTCGGTTTATGTGGGCACTCCGGGTCTCTGGGCCGGAGGAACAGCCGGTTCCCCGACGAATTGGAATACAGCAAATAACTGGGACGACGGCATAGTCCCGGCTTCCACCCTGAACGTGACTATTCCTGCTGGATTAGCCTACTATCCGGTAGTTTCGGGAAATTTCTCCTGCCTGGATATGACCGTGCAGGATGGCGCTGCTGTGACTGTCCAGTCCGGCGCAGTCCTGAATGTCAACGGAAATCTGAACGTAGGACAGGGAGTTTCCGGTTTATTTGTAGTCGATGGGGGAACATGCAACGTTACAGGAACTGTCACGGCTCTTCAGGGAAGTACGGTTGATATAAAAAACGGCGGGACAATCAATGATTAATAATAACTTTACGGGAAATAATCGTTATGAAGTATAAAAGGGTCCTTCTTAAGCTCAGCGGCGAATCACTCATGGGTACGTCTTCATATGGTATCGATCCTGTCAGGCTGCAGATTTATGCCAGGGAGATTTCAGAAGTATATAATAAAGGCGTCCAGATAGCGATCGTAATAGGCGGAGGTAATATATTCAGGGGATTGAAGGGAAGTATGCAGGGATATGATCGGCAGACAGGCGATTATATGGGTATGCTGGCAACTGTGATAAACAGCCTTGCGCTGCAGTCTGAGCTGGAAAGGATCGGCGTAAAGGTTAAACTGATGTCGGGCCTTCCTGTCGAGGGACTGGCGGAAAAGATCGAAGGCAGAACGGCCATGCGTTACCTCGATTCCGGATTTCTAGTCATTTTAAGCGGCGGAACGGGGAATCCCTACTTTACGACCGATACAGCTTCTGCCCTGCGTGCCGTCGAGATCGGCGCCGATGCCGTTTTGAAGGGTACACGCGTCGATGGGGTTTATACCGATGATCCTGAAAAGAATCCATCCGCAAAAAAATATGATCGCCTGACTTTCAGGGAAGCTTATGAAAAAGACCTGAAGATCATGGACCTGACGGCTTTTACCCTCTGTGAGGAAAATAATATCCCGATCGTGGTATTCAATATGAACCAGCCGGGAAATCTTAAAAAGATCCTTGAAGGAGCGGAAATCGGAACCATCGTCTCAAAAGGATAATCCCTCCCTTATTAAATTTTTTTTAAAAAAACTTGCTTTTGTATTAAGAATTGTAGTATTATTGCAATATCAAAATAATATTAAAATGAATACTACAATGGAACAAGAGAACAATTTTATCCCAAAGAGTGGCTACCTATTCCTGGCCATCATTCTGATCCTGCTCGGCGCCATAGTCGGACTGGCATTTGCCCTGGATTTAGGGTGGATCTTTGCATTTATTATCATTCCTTTTTTTATGCTCCCGGGATTTATGATCGTCAACCCGAATGAGTCGGTGGTACTGGTATTATTTGGTGATTACGTCGGAACGATCAAAGTGAACGGCTTTTTCTGGGCTAACCCTTTTCTGATAAAGAGGAGAATCTCGCTCAGGGCAAGGAACCTTGACAGCGAGCCGATCAAAGTGAATGATAAGGTTGGAAACCCTATCATGATCGGGATTGTACTGGTATGGAAGGTTGATAATACTTTCAAGGCAGCTTTTGAAGTGGATGATTATGCTCATTTTGTTGAAATCCAGAGTGAATCTGCAATCAGGAAATTAGCCGGGCATTATCCCTATGATAATTTCGATGACGCACAGGCCGAGGTAAGCCTTCGCTCGGGGGGAGAAGAAGTCCACCATGTTCTTGAAACGGAACTCAGGGACAGGCTGTCACTTGCGGGAATCCACATTATTGAGGCAAGGATCGCTTACCTGGCCTACTCTGCTGAAATTGCGGGAGCTATGTTACGCAGGCAACAGGCAACAGCAATAGTGGCAGCTCGTTTTAAGATTGTTGAAGGTGCGGTGAGTATGGTTGAAATGGCATTGGAACAGCTCTCGCAAAAGCACATTATCGATCTTGACGAGGATAAGAAAGCTGCCATGGTCAGTAACCTTATGGTAGTTCTTTGTTCTGATAAGGACGCCGCCCCCGTGGTGAATACAGGAACCTTGCATCAATAGATTGACAGATATAAGTCATGGCTGTAAAAAAGACATTTGTGCTCAGGCTGAACCAGGAAACCTTCGATGCCATTGAGAAATGGGCCGCAGATGAATTCCGGAGCGTCAACGGCCAGCTTGAATGGATCATCGACCAGGCGCTCTCAGCTTCCGGAAGAAAGAAAAAGTCAAAGTAACAGGCATAAAAAAAGAGGGTGCTCCTTAACGGGACACCCTCTTTTAGTAAGGCTAAAACTGATTATCTTACCATAACTTTTTGGGTTGCCGTGCCTTTTTCCGTCGTAATCCTGACGAAATAAACACCTGCATTGAATCCGGTAGTGTTCAGCTCAAAGTTGGTATCTTTCACAACCTGGCTGAAAACCTTCTGGCCAAGCTGGTTGAAAATATCAACCTGTGTCATTTCTACACCCGAAGATATGATCATATGGTCAACTGCCGGGTTCGGATAAATAGTAACTTCAACATTTTGCTGTTGTTCCGGTGTACCCAGGAAGAAGTCCACTGAAACGTCATCCAGCATAAATATGAATTTATCTTCTGAAACACACTGAATGGCAACATAAACAGTCATGCCATCATATGCGGAAAGATCAATTGATACTTCGGTCCAGACTATTGGAGCCTCCAACGGAGCAGGTCCGGAAATAACAGTAAAACTAGCCGGATTATTATCAGTGGTCGAAATAAGCACATTATAGGTCTCCAGGCCATAAAGATCTGTATAAGACTTCACCCATAATGTAATGGACGAATTGATTCCAAGCGTTATTTGTGGGGAAATAATCCAATCGTCATTGAATGGAGGCGGAATCGTTGCCATGGAGGCTCCGAATCTTACACCACCATGTGGCTGGAGTTCCGGGTCATCTGTCAGGGGAGGATCAGTGGTGGCCGGATTGAAGGCAATGAATGCCATAGGTTCCCCACTGTGCGGGAACGTG
Organism: uncultured Bacteroidales bacterium; assembly: GCA_963823285.1. Taxonomy (GTDB): domain Bacteria; phylum Bacteroidota; class Bacteroidia; order Bacteroidales; family JAGOPY01; genus JAGOPY01. Next base: position 696,487 of record CAWGKX010000015.1, read on the forward strand.
ACATCCTGTATAGGGTATGTTGCTCCACCATCGACATCGACTGCTGTCCACGGATCGAATGTCAACGACCAGTCTTCCTGTGACTCAAAGTCGAGAATAACAGATTGCTGAGTGCCGGTAGGGGTTACTTCGAAAGTAACAGGAACGTCTACAGGTGAATTAGTCAGGTCATTGCTGACAAAGCGCAGTTTTGCACCGTAAGTTCCTGGTTCAAGGCCGGTAGCATCGCAGGTAACTGAAAGAACATCGCTTCCTCCGGGCGTGATCGTACCTGAAGATGGATTTACTGAAAGCCACTGAACTATCGTTGTACCCGTGAGATTTGCCCGGATATTCCAGTTGTTTGGCAGGGATATATGTGACCAGGCTATGCCGGACGTGTAAAAGTTACCATTCGGATTGAAATTGGTACCATCATCAATGCCGGGAATATAACTACTGTCGGGTTGTGTGTACTGATAACCCACCCAGATATCTGCCCCGGTAATATAAACCGGACTTGAGAGGGTTACATTATTCCAGCCCAGGATAGTGCCGCTAAATGGTTGCGATGCCAGCAGCGCGCCCGGCTGAGATGAATTTCCCATATCATATATCTTGATGCTGAAGTCTGTTCCGCCCAATTGATAAAGATAAATGTCCACAGAACTGATTACCATTCCGGCATGTGGAAGGGTTAAGTCAGTCGGGAACATGGCTGCAACGGTTGGTGTGGCAGGATATGGACTAAACTTGATCCCATTCCAGTTGGGGCCGTCATAATTAAGGATAATATCATCTGTTGGAGGCGGGTTATAGGATGAAGGATGTGGATTAGGATCGGCCTTTGCATCATAATAGCCCAGCGACCTGACCGTGTTTGCCTTGCCTTCAAGAGAAACAGCCTTTGAATTTTTTCCGGGAGCATCATATATCACGCTTACGCTGTAGTCAAGATCAGCCTGACCAATATTTGAAACTGTCAGATCCTGTGAATCAGTCCCTCCCTGTTCAGCCTGTGCGTTAATTTGATCGGGATTCAGCGAAATAGCAGGCACGGCAAACGGTTCCAGCGGAGGTCCGTCATAAATATACATGCCACCTACGGTTCTTGCTGACCGTGTGAATGAACCGGCCCATCCGGTTGCATTATCAAGCCATACTGTTGCCAGGAAATCATAACCTTCGGTAATTGCCTGCCAGGTATGACCGCCATCTGTAGTGTATGAGATACCGTTTGCGTTCACTTCACCAGAAGAACCGACATAGGTGGCTTCAGTGCCGGGCACATAGCTGAAAAAGCGTGCATACATGGGTCCGCTGACATTTACGGTTGTCCATGTTGCACCTCCGTCATGAGTTTCACCAATGGCAGTTTCCAAACCGATATTCAGGTATGATCTGAAACAAATCCCATTCAAAGCATCAGCAAATTCCGGCTGAACCGTTTCGGCAGCACCAAAATTCGTCAGGGCCGCTGTCCAGTGCAATCCTTTGTCAACAGAATGGAAAACTCTTCCTTTGTTGGTTCCGAACCAGATGTCATCGCCAACTGCATCATAATTCGCGGTAATTCCAAACTCACCACTGGTCGGCGCCGGAATATTAGCAGAAGGAACCCTTGTCCACGTTTCCCCTCCGTCAGTAGTGGTATAAATTTCAAAATAGTTGTTAAGAGGGTCACCAACTGCTACTCCATCATTTTCGTTGAAGAAATGCATCAGATCCGCGAAAGAACCGGAGCCGAAGGCTGTTCCTTTTTTGACCCAGGAAGTGCCGCCGTTCACGGTTTTGTACAAACCCTGGTTGGCATTTGTATTAAAAACAGCCCAGCATGTAGTAGCATCAAAGGCAAATAACTGGGAAAGACCAGTCCCGGCATTAAATGTTCCCGGGAACCAGTTCTGACCTCCGTCCATGGATTTGGTGAAACCGTCTATTATGAGCCCCGCTGTGTCCACCGGCAATCCCCATATGGCGGTTTGATCAACTAAACCGACGGAGAGCTGGCCGACACCTCGTAAGAGATTTAGGTTGGAATTCTTCTCTATCCAACCGGTTTGAGCTTGAAGGCATCCCATTACCAACAGCCCGACAAATAGTAAAAGTAACTTTTTCATCATGTATGTTTTTTTAGTTAGAATTTTATGATTCAAATGTAATATTATTTTTTTATTCCAGATTCCAAATTCCAAATTCAGGTTTTATTGTTCCAGAGTATCAGAGTTCCCCGCATCCCCTCTTCCATCCACCAGGCCCTACGCCCTGCGCCCTACGCCCTACGCCCTGCGCCCTACGCCCTACGCAATCTCCCCTGCCATGTGCCCCTTTCTTCCATCCTCTTCTCGATCCTGGCCAGCACCTGGTCATTACGGACCAACCCCCAGCCCGGACCGGCAAGAAAACGCGGCGGCACCTCACCTGCAAACCTTTCAATGACAAAATCAGGGTTCAGCTTTTCAACAAAATCAATGATGAATTCGATATAGTCATCCAGCGTAAATTGAACAAAATCCTGCTGCCGTTCTTTATGTTCCATCGCCATCCTCGTACCTTTAATGATCTGTAGCTGGTGAAATTTGATATTATTGACCGGTAAGGCCGATAATATTTCAGCTTCATTCATCATTTCCTCCCGGCTCTCGCCGGGAAGTCCGAATATAAGGTGGATTCCTGCATGTAATTTAAATTTAGATGTCATCTCAAGCGCGGTGATGGCATCCTCAAACGTATGACCCCTGTTGATCCTTTTGAGCGTATTGTCATAACACGATTCGATGCCATATTCCAGCATAATATATTGAGATTCGCCAAGCTCACGGAAATAATCCAGTTTCTCTGCGTTGATGCAATCGGGACGAGTGCCAATGACCAGGCCGGCTATTTCCGGGAAGGCAAGCGCCTGTGAATATATCTCCTTCAGTTTTTCCAGCGGGGCATAAGTGTTGGAGTAGGGCTGGAAATAAGCAAGGTAACGGGAAGCCCTCCTGTAACGCTTTGCATGGAATTCTATTCCTTCGGTGATTTGCGTGGCAACAGACTTTCCCGGATGACAGTAGGAGGGATTGAAGGCCGCATTATCACAATAGGTGCAGCCTTCAAAACCTTTTGATCCATCTCTGTTTGGGCATGTAAACCCCGCATCGATGGCCAGTTTCTGCACCCTTCCGCCGAATGTTTTCTTAAAATATTCGGCGTATGAATTAAACCGGCGATTATTTCCCCAGGGATACATTAATTAATTAGTCGCATTTTCAAGTCTTTTCATAATGGAAAAGATGAAAGCTGCAGAAAGCAGGCAACAGACAATAAAGATGGCCCAGAGCTGCCAGAGGTCGAGTTTTCCCCAGAAGTAGCTGCCAACAAAAAGAAGCTTGTTCCCAAGTGCGGTCGCAAGCAGCCAGCCTCCCTGCATAAGGCCCTGGAAGCGTGGAGGAGCCACTTTCGAAACAAACGACAGTCCCATCGGGCTCAGGAATAGTTCAGCGATCGTAAGAGTCAGATAACTGCTGATCAGCCAGTAAGGCACTACCCTCGAAGAATCGGGAACCGGGTTGTAATCCATCTTACCGGTGGTAGCATCCATGAATTGCAGCGTATGCGGAGATATAAGCCCGATCGAAGCGACAAGGATCAACAAAAATCCCACTGCCGCAATGATCATCCCGATCCCGATCTTTTTTGGAGTGGAGGGTTCCATATTTCTTTTATTCAGCCATGCGAAAAATCCCATAACCGGAAAAGTCAAAGCAACGATGAACAATGGATTAAAGGATTGGAAGACTTCAGGAGCAATTGGATTAGCCGGCTTATATCCTGAAACGAAATAGTAAACCAGGCCGCCGCCGATTAACAGCATGGCAGCACCGATCAACTTTGAAACAACCTTTTTATTGAATATCAGCACAAGACCGGCGACTGCACCAATGAAAGCAAGTATTGAATTGAGATTGAAAAATATATTGGTGAACGGTTCAACATCTTTTACCGTATAATCCCTGGCAAAAAACGTCAGTGTCAGGCCATTCTGATGAAATGACATCCAGAAAAAGATAACCACAAAGAAGACCAGGCCGAGGGCAATGAGTCTTTTCTTTTCTTCTGCCCATGGCATTTTAATAACTTCCCTGGTGGCAGCTTCAGCCTTTGCGATCTTGTCTTTTGATGGCAGATGTTTATTGAATATCAGGTAGACGAGCATGGAAATGACCATAGCTCCTGCGGCAATCGTAAAAGCGTAATTATAGCCTCTCGAGAAAGCGTCGATGTAACTGTGGGCAAATGCGGTCAAGTCCATCACAGGCGCACCGGAGATTGTGACCTTATTGGCAAGATTCCTGAAAACTTCTATTTTATCGGCGGAAAGCTCACCTTTTGTGAAAGCATGGCATAATGCCGGCAGGCTTCCGTCATGAAGAAATCCCTGTGTTCTCAGGAACCAGTTGCGAATGCCTGTTGCTACAAAAGGTGCAAAAAATGCGCCGATATTAATACCCATGTAAAAAATCATGAATGCGTTATCCCGGACCTTCGAATACTTAGGATTGTCATACATCTGACCAACTACTGCCTGGAGGTTGCCTTTAAAAAGCCCGTTGCCGAATGCAATGGTGAAAAGACCGATCAGGGTCACTGTAAGCGTATTGCCGGGAATGCCCATAATCAGGTACCCTGCAAACATAATAATGATCCCGGCCAGGATCACCATCTTGTATTTCTTCGACCAGTCAGCCAATAAACCGCCGATAAGGGCCAGGGCATAAATACTGAAATAAAACCAACTGTAATAATTGCCTGCCTGGCTTTCGCTCAAACCATACTTGGCCTGCAAAAACAATACGAGTATGGCCATCATGGTATAAAAGCCGAAACGTTCTCCCATATTGGAGAAAAAGGCTACAAAAAGTCCTTTGGGATGATTTTTAAGCATAATTTTAGGTTTTAGTGATAATTTACCGGAGCAGATAGGCAAAAATAAACAAAAATCGATCTTTTCAATGTTTCGATCAGACTACGGTAAAATTTAACAGATTTTTTTAAGATCGCTTGTAATGAATAGTTAATAATAACGTCTTAATACCAAATGAGTCCTGAAGAGTTTAAAATACAGGTTCTCCCGCTGAAGCACAAACTGTTCCGTTTGTCCTTGCGGATGCTTGGAAGGAGGGAAGAGGCGGAGGATTCGGTGCAGGACGCTTTAATTAAACTCTGGACAAAGCGGGATGATCTGAAGAACTTTTCAAGTATTGAAGCTTTCGCTATGACTGTGACAAAAAATCTTTGCGTCGACACGATCAGGTCAAAAGCCTTCCAGACGGAACGCCTGACAGACCGGCAGGCAATGTCGGTAAGGCAGGATCCCGAAGAAACTCTGGAAAAGAATGACTTTACAAGTTTTATCCGGAAGATCATCGAAAACCTCCCGGATCAGCAGAAGGTGATAATGCAGATGAGGGATATCGAAGGGATGGAATATGAGCAGATCGCAGAAGTTATGGAATTGAACATTAACGTGGTAAGGGTGAATTTATCGCGGGCACGGAAAAAAGTCAGGGATACAATTATAAAAATTCAAGGGTATGAACTTGCGCGAAATTGAAAAACTATTGGAGAAATATTTTGAGGGAGAATCTTCTCTTTCAGAAGAAAATCAGCTCCGGGAATTTTTCGCCTCAGGAAACGTACCTGAGCGATGGAAAAATCTTGAAGGATATTTTAACTTTTTAAAAGGAGAGCAGGATCAGCAGATCGAAAATGTCGATTTCGATAAAAGGGTCATATCATCCATGAAGGAAAACAGACTGGCACCGCTTGTCGATTTGCACCGTCCCTGGATTTACTGGATATCGGTTATCGCCGCAGGATTGCTGATCCTGGTCGCGATTTTCGTCAAATTTGACCCGTTCAGCAGCAGGATTAAGGATACCTACAAAGATCCGCAAACTGCATACGTGGAAGCCAGAAAGATCCTGCTGTTCGTTTCTTCCACATTTAATAAAGGTACAAGCAGCCTGCAGCCTGTCGGCAAAATGGAAACCGGGCTTAATGAGCTTAAACCCGTCGCAGCTTACGATAAAGCGCTTGGTGAAGTTGAAAGGCTTGACCAGGTTGAAAAAGTCGAGAAAATGATCATAAACAATTAAATATTAAAACTATGAAACGTTTAATCCTGGCAGCGATAACCATGCTGCTTTTAACCAGCACACAACTTTTGAACGCCCAGAGCAGTCCTGCCATCGCACTGTTCGATAAATACGGAAGCAAGGATGGCTTCACTACCGTCAGTATTTCCAAAGAACTCTTTGGGATGTTTGCCGATATGAAGGCTGATGATCCCGATTCAAAGGATGTCAAGGCAATGATGGAACAGTTGGATGGTATCAAGATCCTTATGTACGAATCTAAAGATACTACCGGTACTGATGACGGTGAATTGACAAAGTTCAAGAGTGAAATAAGCAAACTTCAGGTCAATGGCTACACCGAACTGATGGTCGTTAAACAACCTGGCGAAGAAGTGAAATTTCTCGTCCAGAAGAAAGGCGATAAGATCGGCGAATTGCTACTCCTGATCAACAGCAAGAAGGAAGCCGGATTTATCTCAATTACCGGGACGATCGATCTGGCCACGATTGGCAAGTTGTCGAAAACCATGAACTTTGAGGGCATGGAAAAGCTCGATAAGTTGAATGAAGAGAAGAAGTAATTGAATTGAATGACCGGCAGGTGAATCCGTCGGTTATTTTACAAAAGTGCACAAACCGGCGGCTTTGCCCGTCGGTTTTTTTTTCTAATTTTGCCGGTTAAATACAGGAAACACCGAAACATAAAGGAAAATGGATATTCCCAGCAAATACAGCCCCAGGGAGGTCGAAAATAAATGGTACTTGTACTGGATGGAAAAGCGTTACTTTCATTCGGAGCCCGACAACCGTGAGCCTTATACTATTGTCATCCCTCCCCCCAACGTGACGGGAGTTTTGCATATGGGTCACATTCTCAACAATGCGATCCAGGATATCCTTGTCAGGCGCGCCCGCATGCAGGGCAAAAACGCCGAATGGCTGCCCGGCACCGATCATGCTTCTATTGCCACTGAGGCAAGGGTCGTTGCAAGCCTGAAAGCAAAGGGCATAGATAAATTTGAGCTGACCCGGGAAAAATTTCTCGAATATGCCTGGGAATGGAAAGAAAAGCATGGCGGTATCATCCTGGAACAGTTGAAAAAACTGGGCGCATCCTGTGATTGGGAACGCACCCGATTCACAATGGACGCCGATATGTACGAATCAGTCATCGATGTTTTTGTCGATTTGTACAATAAAGGGCTGATATACAGGGGCGTCAGGATGGTCAACTGGGACCCGAAGGCCCTTACGGCACTTTCAGATGAAGAAGTGGTCTACAAAGAAGTCAATTCAAAGCTCTATTATATCAGGTACTTTGTCGAAGGAAACCCTTCTCAGTTTATAACTATTGCAACGACACGCCCTGAAACGATTTTGGGCGATACGGCCGTTTGCGTCAATCCTAAAGATTCCCGCTATAAACATCTTACCGGGAAGAAAGTTCTTGTCCCTCTTATCAACCGTCCGGTCCCTGTGATTGAAGATGAATATGTCGATATGGAATTCGGTACGGGATGCCTGAAAATCACCCCGGCTCATGATATCAATGATTACGAGATCGGCCGCCGGTTTAAGCTGGAATCCATCGATATTTTCAACGATAACGGCACCCTTAGCGAGAAGGCATTGTTGTATATCGGGGAAGACCGCTTTGCGGTCAGGGAGAAGATAACCGTGGAACTCCGGGAAAAGGGATTTTTGGTGAAGACGGAAGACTATGTCAACAAGGTCGGGTATTCAGAGCGGACGGATGAAGTTATTGAACCGAAACTTTCCCTTCAATGGTTCATGAAGATGGACGTACTGGCCAAACCCGCGCTGGATGCGGTTATGAAGGAAGAGGTAAGGTTTTACCCGGCAAAAATCAAGAACTCCTACAGGCATTGGATGGAAAATGTCCGTGACTGGTGCATATCAAGGCAGTTGTGGTGGGGACAGAGGATTCCCGCTTATTTTCTTCCCAACGGAGAGTTTGTAGTGGCAAAATCTGAAGAGGAAGCCTGGCAGAGGGCAAAAAGTGAGTTCAACCTTCCGCAGTTGAAGAAAGAAGATCTTATCCAGGACGGGGATGTGCTCGACACCTGGTTTTCATCCTGGCTCTGGCCGATTTCGACCTTCGACGGGATCCGGAACCCCGGGAACAAGGATATCAATTATTATTACCCGACCAACGACCTGGTGACAGCCCCTGAGATTCTCTTTTTCTGGGTCGCCAGGATGATCATGGCCGGCCTGGAATACCGTAAAGAAGTGCCATTCAGGAATGTTTACTTCACTGGCATAGTGCGCGACAAGCTCGGCCGTAAAATGTCGAAATCCCTCGGAAATTCACCGGATCCGCTGGATCTGATGGACCATTACGGCGCCGACGGCGTGCGCATTGGCATGCTGTTCATGTCGCCTGCCGGGAATGACCTGCTTTTCGACGAAGCATTATGCGAGCAGGGGAGGAATTTCAGCAATAAAATCTGGAATGCCCTCCGGTTGGTAAGAAGCTGGCAGGTTGATCCCCAACTGAAAACACCGGGAAATAATAAGACGGCAGTCCATTGGTTTGAAAACCGGCTCAACGAAGCGCTGGAACAACTGGAAGATCATTTTTTAAAATTCAGGATCTCCGATGCGCTGATGGCTGCTTACAAGCTTACCTGGGATGAATTCAGCTCCTGGTACCTTGAAATGATCAAACCTGAGTACCAGCAACCTATCGATAGTGAAACTTATGACAGGACGATCGGCTTTTTTGAGACGCTGATGAAAGTCCTTCATCCATTTATGCCATTTATAACCGAAGAAATATGGCACCGGCTAAAAGACAGGGAATCAGGGAACGACATTATTATCGCAGGCTATCCTGTATCTTACAGGTATAAAGCTTCCCTGCTGAAACATTTCGACCTTGAGCGGGAAGTGATCATTGCAATCAGGAATGAACGTGCGAACAAAAACATCTCCCCGAAAGAAAAAATTACCCTTTACGTGCGCAAAAACCATGGCCAGAAGCCTGACACTTATTTTGATGATGTCGTGGTGAAAATGGGGAACCTGTCGGAATTGAAATATACGGAAGAAAAAATAGAAGGAGCAGCTTCATTTATCGTGGGTTCTACAGAGTTCTTCATCCCGCTGGAATCAGAAACGATTGATATCGAAGCAGAAATTTCAAGGCTGGAGAAAGACCTTGAATATGCCCGCGGGTTCCTGGCAACAGTAATGATGAAACTGGGGAATGAAAAATTTGTGAACAGCGCACCACCGAAAGTAGTTGAAATTGAAAAGAAAAAGCAGGCCGATGCGGAATCGAAGATCCGTGTGATCGAAGCGCAACTTTCAGCGTTAAGGCTAAGCCCTAAGCCCTAAGCCCTATGCTCTACGCCCTACGCCCTATGCTCACTTGATAAACACGTAGCTGATAATGTTAGCCCCCATTTCCAGCGCCTTTGTCCGGGTCGCGTTTGAATCATGATGGACATCCTGGTCTTCCCACCCGTCACCCAGATCGCATTCATAAGTGTAAAAGCACACCAGCCGGCCTTCATAGATCAGGCCGAATCCCTGCGGCGGTTTGTTGTCATGCTCATGGATCTTGGGCAATCCATTGGGAAAATCATATTTCTGATGATATATGGGGTGATCAAAAGGAAGTTCGACAAAATCCAGCTCAGGGAATACTTTTTTCATCTGGGGCCTCACATAGGGATTGATGCCATAGTTATCGTCTATGTGGAGAAAACCTCCGCCAATCAGGTAATTTCGAAGGTTTTGAGCTTCCTGGTCATTGAAAAACACATTCCCGTGCCCTGTCATATGGATGAACGGGTAATTGAAAATTTCAGGACTCCCTGCTTCAACAGTGGCATAATCCGCAACGATGGCCGTATGAAGGTTTTCATTACAGAATTTGATCAGGTTTTTGAGTGATGTCGGGTTGGCGTACCAGTCACCCCCGCCATTATATTTTAAAAGCGCAATCTGCAATCCTTTCTGAGAATATCCCAGAGAAGCCACCATCAATAAAACTGCAATAAAACTAAATAGCCGCCTCATATTTTTCCACTTCCGAAATCCAAAATCTGAAATCAGAAATCCGAAATCAAATGCCCAATGTCAAATCAAATGCTCAATGCTCAATCAAATGCTCAATGTTCGATGCTCAATGCTCGATGTTAAATGCTTTGCGTATATCATCCACTGCATCGATCTTTTCCCATGCAAAGAAAGTCACCGTTTTGAAATATTTGGTTTTTCCTTCAACCTTGTGATGAACTGTATCTTTATCTTCAAAATAAACCTCTACTTCTTTGTCATAATAATCTCTGCCAAAATGCCCGTAAGTACAGGTAGGTCCGAATATCGGGTTTTGCAGTCCGAATCTCTTGATGATGGCATAAGGACGCAGGTCGAATAATTTAAATGCAATCGTGGATATATCCTTATCAGATAATATTTTACCTTTCTCATCTTTCACTTTAGCCGTTCCATTTGTATCTACAAGAAAACCGACAGGTTCCGCCACGCCGATGGCATAAGCGACCTGAACCAGTGCTTCCTCGGAAACTCCCGCTGCGACAAGATTTTTGGCGATGTAGCGGGCGGCATATGCTGCCGAACGGTCGACTTTAGAGGCATCCTTGCCTGAGAAGGCGCCGCCGCCGTGCGCGCATCGTCCGCCATATGTGTCAACGATGATCTTCCTGCCGGTCAGGCCGGTATCACCATGGGGGCCGCCGATCACAAACTTGCCGGTCGGATTGACCAGCAGGCGGTAATGTACATTGAAAAGTTTAGCTATCCTTTCCGGAAGAAGCTTGATCACCCGTGGCATCAAAATATTTCTGATGTCAGCCAAAATCTTTTGCTGCATCCTTGCATCGGTATCAAATTCATCATGCTGGGTGGAAACAACAACGGTATCCACTCTCACAGGCTGATTTTTTTCATCATACTCTATGGTGACCTGGGATTTTGAATCCGGCCGGAGATATGTCATCTCCTTTCCTTCCCTGCGGATTTCGGCAAGTTCCTGGAGAAGTATATGAGCCACTTCGATCGGCATCGGCATATAATTATCCATTTCGGTGCTGGCAAAGCCGAACATCATTCCCTGGTCTCCGGCGCCCTGCTTGTATTTATCATGATCCTTATCGACGCCACGGATAATATCGTCCGATTGCCCGTGAATGGATGAAATGACCGAGCAGGAATCCGCATCGAACCGGTATTCAGCTTTAGTATAACCGATTTTCCGGATAGTAGCTCTTGCAACATCATCAATGCTGACATATCCTTTTGTCCGGACTTCGCCGGCCGCTATGACCAGGCCGGTAGTCACCAGGGTCTCGCACGCCACCTTGGATTCGGGGTCCCAGCGGAGAAATTCATCGAGTAGTGCATCTGAAATCTGATCGGCCACCTTATCGGGATGACCTTCCGATACAGATTCCGACGTGAATAAATAGCTCATTATCAGTGTATTTGTTAATTATTAATAACCGACGGGTTAACACGTAGGTTGAGGGCACAAAACTATAAATTATTTAAATATGAATCAGTCCTGTGTAAGGATTTGAAAAATCTCCTCCAGCCTGAGTTCTTCTTTATTCAATGAAAGGATTCCTGATTCTTTGGCCACGGCCAGTTTGAACAGGTCTTCCCGGATATCACGGTCGGCTTCAGTTTCAATGACCCATGTGTTTTGATTTATCTGTTCTATATTTGAAATCCCTTCAATGTGCTTTATATCATCTCTGTCAATCTTTCCGCTGAATTCAACTGTGATCCTGTTCCTGTCGCGTACCGTGTTTGACAGGTTGCGGGTTGAATCGTCCGCAACGATCCGGCCTTTGTGGATAATGATGGCTCGGTCGCAGATGGCTTCCACCTCCTGCATAATGTGGGTGGAAAGCATGACCGTTTTGGTTGCCCCGATGGAACGTATCAGGTTCCTGATCTCATGGATCTGGTTAGGATCAAGTCCCGAAGTAGGTTCATCCAGGATCAGTACTTCAGGGTCGTGGATAAGTGCCTGGGCCAGCCCGACACGCTGCCGGTAACCTTTGGAAAGGGCGCCGATCTTTTTTTTCTGCTCCAGTGTAAGCCCTGTCAGTTCAATCATTCCGGCAATTTTTTCCTTTACATTTCCTTTGATTTTATGGATCCCTGCGATGAACTCCAGGTATTCCCTGACATACATTTCAACATATAACGGGTTATGCTCGGGCAGATAGCCCACTTTTTCCCTTACCCTGAGCGATTCCTCGAAAATGTCATGCCCGCAAACGCTGACTTCCCCTGATGTCGGTGGAATGAAGCATGTGATGATCTTCATTAAAGTCGATTTGCCGGCGCCGTTGGGGCCAAGAAGCCCGACGATCTCACCGGGTTTTACATCAAAACTGACATCATCCAGGGCCCGCTGTTCACCATAGACCTTTACAACATTTCTGACTTCAATCGACATATTTATTTTTCTTATCGGAGGGCCGAAATTACTAAAATAATTATATTTATACCCTTTCGATTATTAACCTATTCGAGTTCAAAACCTTCGGTTTAATGGACAATTTTAGATATTTTAAAATCCATTTGACATTATTTGTGCTTTTCTTCTGCCAATTAGTTAACGGACAAAATGATACCCTCATTGCACAATCCGATAGCATTTATCAGCCGGATATAATTAACTCATTCAATTACAGCCTGTTCAAACACCTGCCTTTTACCGGCACAAATGATATTTTTCAGCTGAATCCTGTAATTTACCGGAATGAAAATGATGGTGGTCATTTGATCAATGGATTTTATACTTCGGGGGATTATACCTGGTTTGATGGCGTCCCTATGGATTTTACAGAAGATATGCCCCTCAGATTGATCGGCCAGGCAAGGTTCGACGATTTTAGCGATTATCTTAAATTTAACAACAGTCTCACAGGTTTTGCCGCGCTGGAACCCGTGAAACCTTCTGATAGCCTGACCTTCCTCGTAGAAACATCTTCCCGGCTGATCCACAATACTTTCAATGATGGGGACCTGCAAATGCTTTTATCGGGCCCGTTGATCAAAAAGAAATCAAGGTACGGCAACAGATCTGTATTGAATTTTACAGTCGCAGGCCGGTTGTTTTCATCAGCCGATGCTGATCCATCCTATGTTTTAAAGGACCATGCCGCAGAGGATTACCTGGAATACATCCAGGACGAGCCCCTTCGTAAGAATCCTTCGGGAGGAACAAACGAAAATGCATGCTTTACAACGGCAACTGATGCCGTATCGTCCTGGTTCAATACAAATGGTGAAAAAAAAGGGTATTCACTTTACGGAAACCTCAGGGCTGACCTTCAGAACGGGATGTTTATGAAGTTCGGGACTTATACTGTGGATAAAAAAGAGGTCATTCCGATCTATGAAAATTATTTTTTCAACCAGGAGAATAATCCTGAGCGATCAACCATATACTCAACTAATTATATCCTTTTTGGACAAAAAATTGAATCCAAAGGATCGGCAATATTTACCTACCAGGTCCAGGGACAATATTCATTGATGAAAACCAGAACAGAAGATCCTGACCATGGTTCCCGACTATTCGAATATGGTTATGTGGGGAAATTCGATACCTATAAAAGTCCAACCTTTGAATTAGGCTCGGTAACTGTGAATGGAAATTTTTATGACCAGGCCTGGATCCTGAATTCATGGGACTATGACACACTGGTGAAGTTCACCCCCGGAAATATGAACCCGGGACTTGCTGCGTATACCTCTTCCTATTTTTCAATTTACGACGGGGAACCTGAAGGAAATTTTGAGAACATGGACCAGGTGCAAATGGGCGGAGGACTGTTGAATGGCCGGAATCCCACAAAGGTTTATGGTCTCTGGAATAATACCGGTACCAATTACAATGCTTTTTCAGTTGATGACCAGCGGCGGATAAACATTATGGCCAACGGCCTGCTGGAACTGGGTAAACATAAGATCAGCATCGGGTTTCAATTCAAAAAGGATAACTATTCATCTTACCAGGCTAACCCTATGGGTCTGTGGACATTGATGAGGTCCCTGGCCAATTTCCATATTCGTGAATTGGATCAGTCGCATCCGTATATTCACGAAGGTGAACCGCTGGATTCCATTTTCTATTACCGGAAATTTGATGCCGGATCTCAATATAATTTTGACAAAAACCTGAGGGAAGCACTGGGCCTTGATCCGGAAGGCGTTGATTTTATTGATATTGACTCTTATGATTATAAGACCAATACCATTAATGTTTATGATAAGGACGGAGTAAGACATACGATTGATTGCGGAGAGGAATTGTTTTCGATGGATAAATTTTCTGCAGATGAACTTTTGAATGATGGTATAGCTTCTTACGTTTCATGCAATGGTTATGACTATCTGGGGAACCGTATCCGGGATAAAGTGGCATTTGAGGATTTTTTCGATGCAAAAAACAAGGAAGGCGGGTATATCAGGCCGGTCGGAGCCTACACGCCGATGAATTATTCAGCATTTGCAGGCTATCACTTTGATACCTGGGGTTGGTCAGTTGATGCCGGTATCAGGATGGATGCTTTCGATTCGCACCAGCAGGTGCTGAAAGATCCTTACATGTTTTACGAAGCTTACACGGTCGGAGAACTGGAAAAGATACCTGGCTTTTCATTTGAGCCACCGGATGGAATTGGCAAGGATTATATTGTTTATGTCGATAATGGATTTAACCCGACGCAGGTGACCGGATTCCGCGAGGGTGATCTATGGTATGATAATGAAGGTAATAGGATTTCAGATCCGGAAGTGCTGGACGTGGGTTCAGGTATTAGTCCTTATCTTAAATATCCGGAACAGGAAAAGATCTCGACTTCTGTATTTACACGTAACAAAACTTATTTCAATTTCCTGCCGCAGATCAATATTCAAAGGACCTTCAATGACATGCTGGCGATTTCATTCAGTTATAATTCCGCGGTTATTAATCCAGATCACGATTTAACTTTTTCCAATCCGGCTGCCTATTATTTTATTGAAAATAACGCAAGTTGGGTCCCCAACGGATCCCTGAAGCCGGAAAGAACGGATAAGTTCCGGGCCGGATTGTCCGTAATGCCGGTCAGGAAACTGGTTATAACCGCAGAGGGGTTCCTCGATTATTACAGCAATATGATCTATCTTATCAGGAGAGTAGGAGCCTATCCAAAGGATTATTGGTCTTATTACAATGAAGATGATCTGTTTGCCCAGTATGGCTTTGACGTCTCAATCAATGGCAGGTCCCTGAAATTATCCGGATTCGATTATGGGCTTTCTTATCATTTTATTATAAATAAAGATAATCCTGCCTATCATGTTTATGATTTCAGGGTCCCAAAGAACCTTGTGAAAGGCTATGTCCACTTTAATACCGGATTTGGAAAAAATTATCTTGGGCCATCGGGATCAGTTAATTATAATATTTTCAGTGGACTGGGCATTGGATTGTTTGCCCAGTTCCAGGGCGGGATTTACTATTTGTCGACAAGTAACCCGGATGGTTCTTCTGTTACGATATATAAATCCGAAGAGACCATGCCCGGCCAGGCATTTCTCGACCTGAAAATTGAAAAGGGATTTCTATTCAAAAATGGCAGGTATAATCTGAACGTTTATTGTGCGATCCAGAACCTGTTCAATACAAAGGTGGTTTACCAGGTCTACCGATTCACCGGTAAGCCGGATGATAACGGGTTCCTGTCAGCCCCGGAAAGCCAGCATCTGATCGCCGAAGCCCTTGATGAGGAATCTTTCCGGTACCTGTATGCAAGCTATATCAACGATCCTTCAAATTACGGATTACCTAGAAGGACGACTTTAGGGATCAGTTTCAATTTTTAATCTGTGAATCTCTGTGTGAAACAACCCAAAGTCCTATTGCTACTAAAATAAGCAACTGCCCGGCACTGAATATCCACCAGTTAAATTCCTCCGGAATGTACTTGGTAGCATACTCCATCAAGCGGCTCGAGTTTGATGGCGAAAACATCTCGGAAGCCGTTAAATGCTGGTGCAAATAGCTCAAATAATCCTTTATATAGGCCCATATGACTATCAGTGATCCTGATGCCAGCAATATCCATTCCCTTGCTTTTACCGGGACCAGCTTATCTTTCGATTTGAAAAACCAGATCAGTCCGCCGAAAATGATCATGGACGAAGCATTGATCACCGGGGCCAGCACCGGCCCTACCCAGGTTGTGGGGAGGAGGAAAAGGATATCCCAGGTGAAAAAGCTCTCAGGCCATCCGAGAAGCAGATTCAGAAAAACATAATAGAAGATATCCCAGATCCCGAAAGCATAAATAAAAAGGCTAAACCTTTCAAGCCTTGATCTGCCGGCTATATAACCAATAGCACCCAGCATGACCAGCGTCGCGAATTCCCGGAAAATTTCGGTGACCGCAATGTTTATATTCATTGATTTCAGAGGGAATGCAAATCCTTCAGGATAATAGATCTCCCGGAGATAAACCACCACGGCACTTTCAAGGTAGCCCATTGCAATGGCAAAGAGGGTTACCCAAATGAAGATATATATGGAATTTCTAGTCATAAATTGTTAACGAACTCTGCTTTTTTTTATTATTTTCTTTCTTCTTGCATCTACAAACATGCAATTTTCTTATTGTTTTAGTATCTTTGCCATAACAATTAGCTTACGATGGAATTAGCCGCTTTCATTGAAGATTTTGAGAATTTACCTAAGCACATTCAGAAGCAATTAATTGAATATGCAGAGTTTCTTATTTCCAAACACAGAAACGATAAAAGAAAAAATAAGAAATCCCATTCATTATCTTTCAATTGGGAAAATGGATTGCGAGATTTAAAAAACGAATACTCGTCAGTCGAATTGCAGCATAAAATAAATGATATCAGGTAATGCCTTATCTCTTTGATACAAACATATTCCTGGAAATACTTTTAGATCAGGCCAAAAAAGATAAGGCCAAGAAAATTATATCTGACAATATCGAAGAACTTTATATTTCCGATTTCTCACTTCATTCCATCGGCGTGATACTGATAAAACAGAAAAAGTTCCAGATTTTTAATAACTTCTTGGCTGATATTATTCCACATTCTGCTATTCTCAGCCTCCCGAAAGATAAGTATTCCGATCTCAACCTGATTGCCGAAAAGTATTCATTGGATTTTGATGATTCATATCAAGTGATTCTTGCTAAAGAGAAGAACCTTGAGATTTTAACGATGGATAAAAATTTCAAGAAGGTTAAGGATGAAATCAAGGTCAAATTTTTATAATCTTTGATAATCTGTTTCTTAAGACGATTCCTAGTCCAATTGTTCCAGCCACCAAAGAACGAAGGCACAAAATCAGACCAAAAGTGGCTTTAAATCTAAAGTATGGTCTCACATTGCACTTGCTAAATTTCCACATACATTTACAAAACCAATACGTAATTTTTAAATTTACATTTAAGCATTTCTAAAAGACAACCATTCAAATATATACTCTGCAACCTTAATCGGAAACTCAAGAGATGACTACACGAACGCGTTTCATACCAACCTTGACACCAAATATTCACTGGCCCCTTAGCAACATTATAACACTGTTTTTTATGCTGATCAAAGCAATATCCTTCGGTCAGTGTCCCCAAGGGCAGATACCTGATTGCAATGGCAACTGCTATCCTGCCTCCTGGGTTGGAGATGGCATTTGTGATAATGGGGTGGATTATCCTTCGGACTTTAATTGTGCAGAATTCAACTGGGACAACGGTGACTGTTGCATCGGCGCAGGATGCACTGACCCCCTCGCAACAAATTTCAATCCAAAGGCGGTCGCAGATGATGGCAGTTGTTATTACTTCCCCTGCCCGCCCGGTATGATCACTGACTGCTCGGGCATTTGTCGTGATTCCATCCTTATTCAGACTTATCTCGGCGATTGGCATTGCCATAACGGGCTCTGGCTCGGTGGTGGCTGGCCAATCGGCGATATGGACCTGGATTGTGCGAAATTCAACTGGGATGATGGTGATTGCCTGGTGCCCGGATGCACCGATCCCCTGGCGCTGAACTATTATGAACATGCGAACCTGGATGATGGGTCATGCCAGTACGGCACCTGTCCGCCAGGCACAGAAGATTGCATGGGCCATTGCATCCCGGCTAATTGGATCGGTGTGAATGACTGCCCGGGGGGACTTATCCTGGATCCAATGCCCCATCTGAATCAAGGCGCCTACCCGGATAGCCTGTTATTCAACATCCCCGTAGGTCCCTCACCGAAAGGGATGTGCGTCCTGCCGGATGGTTCAGAAGCATATATCGGAACGAGTGGTTGGGTGACTGTCGTGAATCTCCGGAACCTTGAAGCCGATTCGTGGAGCACACAATCAATCAACGTGGGTGGTTTGGCATATTCCTGTTCCCCATCGCTTGACGGACATTACGTATTTGTGGCAAACTGGGGACTGAATAAAGTCCAGGTGATCGATGTAGCCAGCCATTCAATAGTTCACCAGATCCCGGTAGGTTCGTCACCGCTGAAGATGTGGACCGCACATAATGGGCAGCGCCTCTTTGTTTCGAACCATGATGGTAACTCGGTAACAGTTATAGACGCTAATACCTGGCAGGTGATCACGACTGTGCAAGTGGGAGTGAACCCACGAAACATATGCACATCGATGAACGACAGCCTCCTCTATACGGCGAATTGGGGCAGTTCGTCCGTGAGCGTCGTCGATCTTACAACTTATCAGGTGATCCACAATATTCCGGTGGACTATTGGCCGCAGGCCATCTGGCCCACTCCCGACGGACGTTACATACTGGTGGCAAACTTCGGCTTCGACTTCAGTTTCGATCACATCTCGGTGATCCGTACCTCGGATCATATAGTGATAGCACGACTCCAAACAGGAGCCGGACCGGAAGATATGATCACACTTGGTGAGGATGGTCAGTACCTCTATGTCTCAAACTGGGGAATGCCATGCTGCTTTTACACTACTTGTGATTTTTGCTGCAGCACCGAAGTGAACAAGGGCACGATGACAGTGATTGCCATGCCTGACTTCGAGGCCTGGGTTGCGCCTGATTCGATACCGCTTGAGATTCCTTATATACGCTCCACGCTTACTACCGTTCCCTTGCAGGCAGAATACTCCTTTGGCATGGCGCGTCACCCCAACGGCCGTTATATTTTCGCTGTAAATATGGATAGCCAGAAAATGTCAGTGATCGGGTTGAAATGCTCTATTTATAATTCCTTCCCGATATCTGAAGACTTTGATTTCAGTAACTCACTTCCGGGCTGCTGGAGTCAGCAACCTTCAGGAAGCCCGAGCGACTGGTCCATTTCAGCTACTACAAGTTCGGGAGGCTCAGGGAACGAGATCATGGCCCATTCCGCCTTGCAGTTCACCAATCCAGGGACAACACGGCTGAAAACATTCTTCTTCAATACAACCGGTATATCAACCCTTGAACTCTCATTCAACCATTTTTTCGATGACATTTCAGCCGGGTGCACCGCCGGGATACAGACCAGCTCGGATGGGATCAACTGGACGGATGAGAACTGGTCCATTTCGTCAGGAGGCGGAAATGTCGGACCCGAACTAGTAATCACAACTCTGTCACATAACCTGAACAGCCCCACTACTATGGTCGCTTTCATTTTGTCGGGCAACCTGAATAATTATGATTACTGGTATATCGATAATGTCACGATCAAGGCTCCTGGTTATTGGGTAGGGGGTTCAACCAGCAACCCGATTGACTGGAATACCCCGGCCAACTGGGGAGACGGGCTAGTGCCAACTGCTTCAACCAATGTAGTGGTAACTCCAAAGATGTACCTGCCTGTCGTAAACAACGACCCTGTCAGCCCGGCGCAGTGTAACAACCTTCTTATTATAGGTTCGGCTAAAGTGACAGTCAGCACAGGCAAAAAACTTGTCGTTTACGGGATAACAACGCCTTAGAATTAATACTTCGGGAAAAAACGTAATGCTACCTTTTAATTTTTTTCTCAACCTTCATTTGTTAAAACAAAAAAATCCTCATATCTTTGCACCCCATTTTCAGAAGGTAATCTTTAATTATTGAAATACAGCCATCGATGGATACTTTAAGTTACAGAACAATCAGCGCCAACAAGGAAACCGTTGAGAAAGAGTGGATTCTGATCAATGCTGAAGGCCAGGTGCTGGGACGGCTGGCATCGCAGGCGGCCAAAATGCTGCGTGGCAAAAATAAGCCTTATTACACCCCTCATGTTGATTGTGGTGACAATGTAGTGATCATTAACGCCGAAAAAATTCTGCTTACGGGTAAAAAAATGACCGGTAAGGAATATGTTACTTACAGCGGCTACCCGGGCGGTGACAAACATCATACCCCGCAGGAAATGATGAAGAAAAAGCCCACTTATGTCGTTGAAGAAGCGATCCGCGGCATGCTGCCAAGGACCAGGCTGGGCAGGGCCATATTCGGCAACCTTCACGTTTATGCCGGACCTGAACATCCGCACCAGGGTCAGAACCCAAAAGAAATTGATATCAATACCATTAAATAATATATATGGAAGTTATTAACGCAACCGGAAGAAGAAAAACAGCTATCGCCCGCGTATTCCTTAAAGAAGGTACCGGCCAGGTCACTGTAAACAAACGTGATGTGAAAGATTATTTCCCGACGTCAGTTCTTCAATACACGGTAAAACAGGCCTTTGAAGTTACTCAAACCGAGGATAAATTTGACATTAACGTCAATATCGACGGCGGCGGTTATAAAGGCCAGGCCGAAGCGCTGCGAATGGCAATTGCCCGTGCGCTGGTCAAATTAAACCCGGAATTCCGGAAGGCATTGAAAGATAAAGGCCTCTTACGCAGAGATCCCAGAATGGTTGAAAGGAAGAAACCGGGCCAGCCAGGCGCACGGAGAAGATTCCAGTTCAGCAAACGTTAACGGATCCCTTCCTAAAAAGAGTGTTTAGTATCTAAACCGCCAGGACCATCGATATTCAGATGCTACCAGGCGGTTGCTTAATCAGAAGGTAAACATAAATCTACAAATTCATGGCAAGAACAAATTTCGAAGAATTACTTGATGCAGGGGTGCATTTTGGCCATCTTCGCAGGAAATGGAATCCTAATATGGCTCCTTATATTTTCATGGAGCGCAACGGGATCCACATTATTGATCTTTACAAGACAATGGCCAAGATCGAGGAAGCAGCCTCGGCATTGAAGCAGATCTCAAAATCAGGCCGCAAAGTGCTTTTTGTGGCAACTAAGAAGCAGGCAAAGGAAATCGTAGCTACTCAGGTCCAGAAAGTGGGCATGCCTTATGTGGTGGAACGCTGGCCGGGCGGTATGCTGACCAATTTCGCTACGATACGAAAAGCGGTCCGCAAAATGGGATCCATAGATAAACTTATGTCAACCAGCAATTTTAAGAGCCTTTCCAAACGCGAACGGTTGCAAATTAACCGTGAACGCCAGAAGCTTGAGAAACAGCTGGGCAGTATCGCCGAACTTAACCGCCTGCCTTCAGCAATTTTTGTAGTAGATATCCTGAAAGAAAAGATTGCGATCGCCGAAGCAAGGAAACTGAATATCCCCACTTTTGCTATCGTGGATACGAATTCGGATCCTAATATTATCGATTTCCCGATACCAGGCAACGATGATGCTTCGAAATCCATCGAGCTGATCCTTCGCATTATGGTCGAGGCAATTGACGAAGGCCTTGCGGAAAGGAAAATCGATAAGGAAGCCCGTGGCGAAGAGGAGGAAAGGGACGAATTCGACAGGCCGGTCTTAATGGTAGACGTGCTGGACGATGAGGAAGATGCCGAGAGCCTCCGTAAGAAAGCGCTCGAAAAGATCTCTAAAGTGAAGAAAGAAGATGACAGGATGGCTGAGACCAATAAGAGACCGAGAAGGGGACTTTCAAAAACCAAGAAGTAATTTATTCATAAAAAAATACAGATATTAATTATTATGGCAAATATAACTGCTACTGAAGTTAATGAACTCAGAAAAATAACCGGTGCCGGTATGATGGATTGCAAGGCAGCACTCATTGAGGCGGAAGGCGATAATGAAAAAGCCATCGAAATCCTGCGTAAAAAAGGGCAAAAAGTCGCAGCCAAGCGCGCCGACCGCGAAGCCACCGAAGGTATCATCCTGGCTAAAACCAATGGTGCCAAGGATTTTGGCGCGCTGATCGTAGTGAACTCTGAAACCGATTTTGTTGCTAAAAGCAATGATTTCATCAATTATGCCAATGCAGTGATCGATGTCGCAGTGGCAAAGAAGCCGGCGTCCATGGAAGAACTGAATGCTTTGAACCTGAATGGCAGGACCGTTATAGAAAACCTCACTGACCTGGTCGGCAAAATAGGGGAGAAGCTTGAACTTTCGGGATATTATACGGTGCGCGGCGAGCATGTCTCAGAATATAACCATCTGGGCAACAAGCTTGCCACTTTGGTGGGATTGAACAAGAAAAGCATTCCCGGACTGGAAGAAGCTGCGCATAATGTTGCCATGCAGATTGCAGCTATGAGCCCTGTTGCTATTGATAAAGATGATGTGGACCCGGCGACCATCCAAAAAGAGATCGAAATAGGGATGGAACAGGCGCGCAGGGAAGGAAAACCGGAAAATATGATTGAAAAGATCGCTGTCGGGAAGCTTAATAAATTCTACCAGGAAAACACCCTGCTGAATCAGGAATATATTAAGGACAATTCTAAAAATATCAGGCAGTACCTTCAGGGAATTGATAAGGATCTGACCGTCACGGCGTTCTGCAGGCAGAAATTAGGAGTTTGATTTTTGCTGGTGACCAACGGTTTACCCGTAGGTCATAAAAATAAATGATCAAAAGAAAGGCTGCCCCCCCCGAGGCAGCCTTCTTAATTAAAACCCATCATGAAAGAACACATCCTACGATATGTGCATTTTAAGTATCAGTTTCCAAGAAGTTCTCTGACCAGGTCGGCTACAACCTTGTTATCAGCTTTACCCGCAAATACCCTGGATGCCTGCCCCATTACCTTTCCAATATCCCTGATGCTGGTGGCACCTGTTTCTTTTATAATTTTTTCAAGTCCTGAGCGGATTTCGTCAGCATTCATCTGTTGCGGCAGATAGGCCTCAATAATCCGGGCCTGGAAAAGTTCCTGTTCTGCCAGGTCTGCCCGGGAATTTGATTTATAGATCTCTGCGGATTCCTGCCTTTGCTTGATCAGTTTTTGCAGGATCCTGAGCCCTGCTTCTTCAGATAATTCAGCCCCGGCAGTTTCTTTACTGGTTTTTGCCAGCAAAATAGCTGCTTTTATCCCGCGCAATGCTTCAAGCTTCTGGCTTTCCTTTGCGATCATCGCCTGTTTGATGTCCGTATTGATCCTGTTTTCTAAATCCATAGCCTAAATTATTTTGTCAAAACAGATTCAGTCTACATTATCATGCAGGAAAGAGTTCCCTTGCCTGAGTTCCGGTCCTTTACTGTCAGGATCTTCATAGAGGGAATACGTTGAAACCTTTGATTCGCTGGACGGAGCCGGATTTGTAAGCTCTACTTTCCGGCGCATATAGGCCGGAACATTCTCCATTTCTTCTATAACGCTCTCATCCCTCAGCTTCATGCTTAAATTTCTGAGCCTTTCAATCCTTTCCTGTGATTTCAGGTCAACAGACGGGCGGGTGAAAGCTCTTTCAGCTTCACGGAATGATTCACCGCCCGGTTTCTTTATATATACCTCAAAAGGCTTAATTTCCCCGGATTTCTTCTTGTCCTCCTCCAAATACTGCTCTCCGTTATTTTTAGAAACGGTTGCCTGGTAACCGGATGACACTTCTTCTTTGGCAGGGATAAGTTCTTCTTCCTTTTGCGAAAACTCAAAGACAAATGTCCGTTCATCCTCCACCCATGCTTCTTTTGCGGGTTGTTCATCGGTAACAGCTTCTTCCGCCGTTACAGGCTCATCGGCAAGGATAATATTTTCAGGCTCTTCCAGGGGGTCGGCTTCTTTTATAGCTGTCTCGGTTTCATTTTCCGGAATGGCATTTTCCTGGGCTGATTTCCGGATAATTTCTATTGGTCTGGAATTTTCAGGGGTTTCCCCTCCTGCAGGTGGAAATGATTGGGGTATGTGGGCCGTAACTTCGCCATTCAGTTCATGCCTTATTATGTTTTCCTGTCCTGCCTTTCTTTTATGTGCATCAAACCCCGTTGCAATAAGGGTAATACTTATTTTCTTTCCAAGCGCTTCATCATAACCGTTCCCCCAGATTATTTCGGCCTGCGACTTGGCCTCCTGCTGGATATAATCCGTGATTTCCGTCACTTCATCCATCGAAATCTCTTCCAGCCCCGAGGTGATATAGAGCAAAACATCGCTGGCCCCCTCGATTTCATTATCGTTCAGCAGTGGCGAGGAAAGGGCAAATTTGACAGCGTCTATGGCGCGATTTTCACCTTCTGCCAGGGCACATCCCATAATAGCCTTTCCACTGTCTCTCATCACGGTTCTGACATCTTCAAAATCGACATTAATATAGCCGGTTACCGTGATAATCTCGGCAATGCCTTTTGCGGCGGTAGTCAATACGTCGTCAGCCTTGTTAAAGGCTTCGGAAAGCTTCAGGTCGCCGCAAAGCTCGCGCAATTTATCATTGCAAATGATCAGCAGGGTATCAACATATTTCTTCAGCTCCGTAATGCCCTCATCAGCCTGTAATTTCCGTTTCTTTCCTTCAAAAGCAAAAGGAACTGTAACAATACCGACGGTGAGGATGCCCAGTTCCCTGGCGACCGATGCGATAACGGGTGCTGCGCCGGTACCGGTCCCGCCTCCCATTCCGGCTGTGATAAACAACATCTGGGTGTTCTTATTAAGGATTTCCCTGATCTCGTCGATTTTCTGAAGTGCAGCTTCTTTTCCTACCGAGGGGACAGATCCTGCTCCAAGACCTTTTTCTCCCAGCTGGATTTTAACGGGAACCGGTGAAGACTCCATTGCCTGCGCATCGGTGTTGCAAATAATGAAATCCACCCCTTTAATACCCTGGCGGAACATATGGTTTACAGCATTTGATCCGCCGCCGCCGACACCAATGACTTTAATAATGGAGGACTGGTTCTTCGGCATGTCGAATTTGATCATTTCTTTCATGGCTTAAAGGATTTTAAAAGTATTCGTTTTATATATTTAATTTGCTATTTCCCAGATTAATTATAAACAGATTGATTGTTGATAACTGTCATTTACATCTCATCACCCTCGAACCAATCCTGAATCCTTTTAAGAAAACCGTTGGATCTTGGTTTCTTTTCCGTCATCTCTTCATCTTCAGACGAGTTCAATTTTTCGGGTATCTTTTTATCCGTCATTTTCTTTTCCGGCGTTTTGATATCCTGGCTGGTAATTTCAGGGCTCTTGACGCCTTCTTTGACTTTCTCCCTCAGGTAGCGTTCTATTCCCTGTATGACCAAGCCCGATACCAGTGGCATATTTAGGGCTGGCCATTTCATCGGGTGTTCCGGGAGCGAGGTGCTCATTCGGGTAACCGATCCGCGTATCCATTCCTGTCATGAACTCGGTAAGCTGTGAAAGATGTTTGAGCGAAGCGCCACCGCCGGTGAGCACGATGCCGGCAATAAGCTTCTTCTCATAACCGGAATTTTTAATCTCGTAATAAACATGCTCGATAATTTCTTCCATCCTGGCCTGGATAATATTGGCGAGATTCTTAAGTGAAATTTCTTTGGGTTGTCTGCCGCGCAGCCCTGGAATAGCCACTACTTCATCCTCCCTGTTCTCACTCGCCAGGGCGGACCCGAACTTGATCTTCAGCTCTTCTGCGTGCTTCCTGATGATCGAGCATCCTTCCTTGATGTCTTCTGTCAGGATCTCTCCGCCAAATGGAATAACGGACGTGTGCCTGATAATGCCGTCCTGGAAGATGGCGATGTCGGTTGTTCCGCCGCCGATATCCACCAGCACCACGCCGGCTTCTTTTTCTTCCTCGCTTAAAACTGCATCCGCCGAGGCTATTGGCTCCAGTATCAGGTCCACAACTTCCAGGTCTGCCTTCCTGACGCATTTATAAATATTCTTTGCAGCCGCTGTCTGGCCTATAATAATATGAAAATTGGCCTCCAAGGTATTTCCCAGCATCCCGATCGGCTGCTTGATACCTTCTTCACCGTCCACAATATACTCCTGTGGTATGACATCTATGATCTCCTCCCCGGGATTCATGTTGAGGTTGAACATGTTCTGGTGAAGCGTATCGATGTCCTGCTGGCTGATCTCAACCTCGATATCTTTCCTGATAATGCTCCCCTTATGCTGCAAGCTCTTGATGTGCTGGCCTGCAATCCCGACATTTACAAACTTGATGTCGACACCGGAACTTTTCTCGGCGAGCTGAATAGCAGTCCGGATAGAATTGACCGTGTTTTCAATATTGGAAACAACGCCTCTTTTAACCCCGATTGACTCTGTATTACCGTAGCCGAGGATTTCGATTTTGCCGTGTTCGTCTCTACGGCCTACAATGGCAGCAATTTTAGTGGTGCCAATGTCTAAACCAACTATTATATCAGTCTTATTCATATGATTTGTATTTTGAACAAACAACCTGGTTTTTATATTTTATATTGATGGATTTATAGACGTTCCAGTCCATTTTGCTCATTACTTTCTCGTAGAAGGTTTTGAGATTTTCCAGTTTTTCTCTTGCATCGTCGGCATTTCCGATTATGATTTTCTGAGAGCCGATTTTCGGTACCAGTTCAATCTCCATGTTTTCATTAATATAGATCTGGTCTATAAATGATTTGAGAAACTTGTCTTTCGATATAAAGAAGGCAATCGGGTAGATCTGGTGCAGGACCGAATTTTCAGGATAAATGCCCAGCGGTATTTCAGATTTGTCCAGCGATACAAACTGGTCTTTGATCAGCCCGTTAGCAACGATCACACGCGAAGGGTGTCCGGGGTTTACAGGCATGGCATAGCCGTTGTAATCGAGAAAAAACTGTTTGTCATCCGTGTTGATTATCCTGACCAGCGGTTCCCTGACCCTGGCTTTCATCACGAGGCTTCCTTCTATAGTTTGAAATACCTCGCA
Organism: uncultured Bacteroidales bacterium; assembly: GCA_963823285.1. Taxonomy (GTDB): domain Bacteria; phylum Bacteroidota; class Bacteroidia; order Bacteroidales; family JAGOPY01; genus JAGOPY01. The sequence continues at coordinate 723,767 of CAWGKX010000015.1, forward strand.
GGCCGAAACATATGGATTGGCCAGCACTGTCTGCTCAAGCTGGTAAAGATCGATCCCTGAGATCGGTGCGCCTTCTATTTTACCGAAATTTTTAATTATCAGGTCGTTGATCTCTTTGGAATTGATCAGTGACTGATCCGAAGGGTTCAGTATTTCCAGGCGGAAATTTTTATAAGCGCTGTGCTGGTGCTCCAGGTCCGTAAATGCCAGCAGAACAATCGTCCCTGCAACCAGGATTACTATGGATGATATATGCAGGATCTTTTTCATGTCAGGAGGATTTTTTTGATAGGATCAACCAGCAGGTCTATATCCCCGGCGCCCATTGTCAGGAATATGCCGGGCCTTTCGGCCTTAAGCATGCTTAATACTTCAGACCTGGTGACCAGCTTTTTGTTTTTAAGGTGCATCATGTCCAGGATGAGCTCCGAATTTACCCCGGGAACTGGCAATTCCCTTGCGGGATATATATCCAGCAACCAGGCTTCATCAAGCAAATCAAGGCTTTGGGCAAAACCGGCTGCAAGATCTTTTGTCCTGGAGAATAGATGGGGCTGGAAAAGGCCTGTCAGCTTTTTGCCGGGATAAAGCTGCCTTACGGCGGATATAAATGCTTCCAGTTCCTGCGGATGATGGGCATAATCGTCTATATAGACACATCCGGGTTGCTGGATCCTGACGTCAAACCGGCGCACAACGCCGGAAAAAGTTTTAATTCCTTCAAGGATTTTTTCCCAGCTTACCCCCAGGTTCTTGCATACTGCCGCCGCCGGAAGCGTATTTTCAACATTATGCCTTCCCGGTGTCTGCAACCTGATTCCTGCAAAATGCTCTTTATCACAGTACAGGTCGAAAACTTGCATGCCTTCGGCAGACCTGAGATTCATAGCGAATATATCAGACCGCACATCCACGCCATAATCGATCCTTTTAGCAACGGGATCATAGTTTAATTGTATCCCGTTCTTTATGATCAGTTTTCCGCCGGGTTTAATGTTCATGGCAAACTGTGCAAATGAACGGCGCATTTCTCCGGCAGTGCCGTAAATATCCAGGTGGTCGGGATCCATGGCGGAGATGACTGCCAGGTCAGGGTGTATATGAAGGAAAGAACGGTCGTATTCATCGGCTTCCACGACCATAATTTCTTCCTTGCCGGCAGTTATATAATTCGACATGTAATTTTTGCTGATACCTCCAATGAGGGCGGTCATAGGGAAACCGGCTTGCTTCAGGATATGGGCGACCAATGAGCTGATGGAGGTTTTTCCATGGGTCCCGGCAACCGCCACCGTGATTTTGCCTTCCGTTATTCTACCTATAACTTCGGCTCTCTTGAGCAAAGGAATACCGCTTTTTTTCAGCCATTTGAACTCTTCAAGCGATTGGGGCACAGCCGGAGTATATATGACCAGGTCAGTGTCCACCGGGATCTTGGCAGGATCATCTTCATAATGAACCGTCATTCCTTCATCGCTCAATTCTCCGGTAAGCACTGATGGAGTTTTATCATAGCCATGAATTTCGACTCCTTTAAACCGGAAATACCTGGCCAGTGCGCTCATGCCGATTCCGCCGATGCCTAAAAAATAGATCTTCCTTATTTTATCCGGCTCAAACATCATCTTTTACCAGGGCTATAATTTCATCAGCAATTTTTTCATCCGCATCCGGCATGGCGAATGCTCCGATATTTTTTTCCAGGCTGAACCGGAGTGATTCGTCTTCCAAAAGATTCAGCAGGAGGGAAGGCAGCTTATCAACCGCTTCCCGGTCCTTAATGACTAAAGCGGCCTTTTTCTCTTCAAGCCGCCTGGCATTTTTCATCTGGTGGTCTTCAGCGGCAGTGGGCAGCGGGATAAAGATCACTGGTTTGCGGACTGCGGCCAGTTCTGCTATGGCAATAGCGCCTGCTCTTGAGATGACGATATCTGCCATGGCATAGGCAAGGTCCATCCGCTGGATGAAACCGACCACTTTAACATCACCATATCCTGTCCTGGCGCAGGCTTCCTTTGCCCGTTGCTCAAAGTTGGGGCCTGTCTGCCAGAGCAACTGCACCTGGTTTTCTTTCAGCAGCGGCAATACTTTTTCAATGCAGGAATTGATCGAATAAGCTCCCTGGCTGCCCCCGATTATAAGAACGGTCTTTTTAGCGGCCTTCAGGCCGAAAAAGGAAGCAGCATCATCTTTTTTTCCTTCGGTGATGATGACATCTTTTCTGACCGGATTTCCCGTAACGATGATTTTCCTGGAAGAAAAATATTTTTCCATTCCTTCAAAAGCCACGCATATCCTGGCGGCTTTTTTCCCGAGGAGCTTGTTGGTGATGCCGGGAAAGGAATTTTGCTCCTGGAGAAGAGTTGGAATGCCAAGCATCCCGGCTGCGCGCAGGGCTGGCCCGCTTGCGTAGCCACCTACTCCTACGGCCACATCTGCCTTGAAACGATAGATAATGCAGGTAGCTTTTATGAAGCTAAATGTCACTTTCAACGGGAACAGCAGGGTCTGAAAAGATAATTCCCTTTTTAAACCGCTTATCCAAAGCCCTTTAATAGGAAATCCTGCGGCAGGGACTTTTTCCATTTCCATTCTGTCTTTTGCGCCGATAAACAGGATATGAGCCTCAGGAAGCTTGTTTTTGAGCGCACGTGCGATGGCCAGTGCCGGGAAAACATGCCCTCCCGTGCCACCTCCGCTGATGATGATATGCAGATCAGGTCGTGGCATAAGTTTCCTGGATTTCTTCCGGGTTTTCATCCGGAACCCCTTTACTTACCTCCTTGCTGACACTCAGGATGATACCTATTGATAGACTGGTGAACCAGATAGAGGTGCCGCCCATGCTCACCAACGGTAAAGGCTGGCCGGTCACGGGCAGGAGATCGACGGCGACTCCCATATTGATAAGTGCCTGGAAAACCAGGCTGAACGCAACCCCGATTGTAAGGAATGCCCCGAATGTCCGCGGGCTTTTAGTGACAATCCTGACCGCCCTGAACAGAAGGATCATATACAGAAGTACGACAAAGGATCCTCCCAGTAAACCATATTCCTCCAGGATTATGGCAAAAATAAAATCGGAATATGGATGCGACAGGAAATTCCGCTGTGTGCTGTTCCCCGGCATCTTTCCGAATATTCCTCCTGAAACGACGGCGATCTTGGACTGTAACACCTGGTCTTCTTCAGCCCCTCCGGGGCCCCCGCCCGAGAAAAAGCTTTCCAGCCTGTGTTCCCAGGTCCCCAGCCTGCCCTGCATATCTTTCGGAAGGACCATGAGTATGCTGATGAAAATGATAAAGGCCGCAGCCGCTATACCTACAAGCCGCAGGAGATTTAGCCACCTGATCCTTCCGATGAATAGAAGGACCATACTGGTCGTAAAAAGCATGACGGCAGTGGAAAGATTTGATGGCAGTATGAGTCCGCAAACAACTATGATAGGCACCATGACAGGAATGAACAATGATTTGAAATCATGAAGGTCATTCTGTTTCTTGGTTAATATCCGTGCCAGGTAAATGATAAGGGTCAGCTTTGCGAGGTCCGCTGCCTGGAAGGTCAGGCCGAAAGGCAATTGCAATGCCCTCTTTGCCCCGTTTATATCCTTGCCGAAAATCAGGGTGACAACAAGCAGCAGGATGGCAATATAAAGCGTAATCTGGAATATCCGTGAATAATATGTGTATTTTAACTTGTGCGCCAGGTACATAAGTGCAAATCCGAGCATGAGGATGATCAAGTGCTTCATCATGTAATAGATAGTATTTCCTTCCTGGTACCTGTAAGCCAGTGTACCAGTGGAACTGTACACGGCCAGCAGCGAAAGCAGGGAAAGCACGATCACTACCATCCATATTACCTTGTCACCTTTTACATATTTGTTTTCAGCAGGCATCGGTAATTTCTCCTATAGATTTTTAATAGCTTTTTTAAACTGGTTTCCGCGGTCTTCAAAGTTTTCGAACAGGTCGAAACTGGCGCAGGCCGGGGACAATAAAACGGCGTCACCGCGGCGGGCGAGGCTGTAAGCCGCTCTTACCGCATCATCAGCAGTTTTAACCTCTACGATGTTCTCCACCATCGCGCTGAATGATTCTATTATCTTTTGATTATCGGCTCCCAGGCAGATGATGGACCTGACTTTCGCTTTGACCAGGGGCTCAAGTGAAGCATAATCATTGCCCTTATCCAGTCCGCCTGCAATCCAGATGACATCCCTGTGCATGCTTTCAAGGGCGAACCAGGTGGAATTAACATTGGTCGCTTTGGAATCATTGATATATTCAACACCATGAATGCTTGCGACAAACTCAAGCCGGTGCTCGACATGCTCAAAATCCGAAAGACACTGTTTGATGGTTTCTTTGCGGATATCAAGCAGCCTGGCTGTAATGCCTGCTGCCATCGAATCGTACAGGTTATGCCTGCCCTGTAGGGCTAATTCTTCTAATGTCATGGTAGTCTCTTTTTCTTTTATGTTGAAAAACAAATGATTATTCTGGGTATATGCCCCTTCTGAAAATGCTTTTGGCCCGGATGTGAACGGGTAAAGCCTGGAGGGTATATCTATTTTTTTGATCTGTTCTCTAATGACCGGATCATCGAAGCAATAGACAAAATGGTCATTGGCGGTTTGATTGTTAATGACCCTGAATTTGGATTGAATATATTTTTGAAAGTCGTGGTCATAACGATCAAGGTGATCCGGAGTGATATTTAGTAAAACTGCTATATCAGCCTTTGCCCTGAACATGCCATCAAGCTGAAAGCTGCTGATCTCCAGGACATAGATGTCGTTATTTTCTCTTGCGACTTTTAGTGCGAAGCTGTTGCCTACATTTCCTGCCAGGCCAACATTCAGCCCCGCAGTTTTAAGAATATGATAGGTAAGCAAAGCTAGTGGTGGTTTTGCCATTGCTGCCCGTAATAAAAATCAACCTGGCTTTAGTGAACCTGCTGGCAAATTCGATTTCGGAAATGATTGGAATCCCTTTCTGGCCGGCCATTTTAATAATAGGTGCATTTTCCGGGATTCCGGGGCTTTTAATAATCTCATCTGCCTGTAGGATCAGATCCTCGTCATGATTTTTTTCTTCAAATAAAATCTCATCTTCCTTTAAGATCAGCCTGTATTTATCCTTGATAAAGCCTTTATCCGACACAAAAGGGCGGAATCCTTTCTGCCTGGCAAGGACTGCTGCACCGGTCCCGCTTTCGCCTCCCCCTAATATGACGATGTCAAAGCTTTTCATTTTATCTCAGCTTTAATGTTATGATAGTAACAACTGCCAGGATGATGCCCACGATCATAAACCGTTGTACAATCTTAGCTTCAGGGTATCCAAGGACCTGGTAATGATGGTGCAATGGCGACATTTTAAAAATCCTCCTTCCGGCGCCGAATCTCCGTTTAGTGATCTTAAAATAACCTACCTGTAGTATCACCGAAAGGCTTTCCATCAGGAATATCCCGCACAGGATCGGGATCAGCAATTCTTTCCTGATTATAATGGCAAATACGGCAATAATTCCGCCTAAAGCAAGGCTCCCGGTATCGCCCATAAATACCTGGGCAGGGTAGGAGTTGTACCAGAGAAACCCGATACAGCCTCCGACAAATGACCCGATGAATATGGTCAGTTCCCCGGTGTTGGGCAGGTACATTATATTAAGGTAATCTGCAAATACGATATTACCTGATACCCAGGCCAGCAGCCCCAGAGTCGCCCCGATTATGGCCGAAGTGCCGGTTGCCAGCCCGTCCATGCCATCTGTGAGGTTTGCACCGTTGGAAACAGCTGCAATAATGAAGATGACAAGTGGAATAAAGACCAGGAATGAGTATTTTTCATAGTTAGGACCTAGCCACCTTATCAGGACTGCATAATCAAACTGGTTATTTTTTTCAAACGGGATGGTGGTTTTAGTCGATTTGACCTCCATTTCATTAAACCTTGAAGAAAGAGCATTTCCTGATATTTGCTGTTCTGCCGATGAGCTTGTGTGTGGCAGTTTTTCCCTGATTACCACCGAATCACTGAAATACATCGTTGAACCTATTACAATGCCGAGGACAACCTGGGCAAAAATCTTGTATATGCCTTTCAGGCCTTTTTTGTTCTTTCGGAAAACTTTGATATAATCATCCAGGAATCCCACAAAACCAAGCCACATCGTGGTGAAGATCATCATCAATATGTAAATGTTGTTCAGCCTGGCAAATAATAAAGTCGGGATGAGGATAGAGGCCATGATGATCAGTCCTCCCATAGTTGGAGTGCCTTGTTTTGCCAGCTGCCCTTCAAGGCCCAGGTCACGGATAGTTTCCCCGACCTGCCTTTTATTCAGGTATTTGATCCATCTTTTACCAAAAACAAGTGAGATGAGCAATGATGTAATTATTGCCGCAGCCGTCCGGAAGGAAATATACTGGAAAACCCCGGCCCCGGGGACATCACAGCATCTTTGCAGGTAATCAGCAATGTAATAAAACATAGCCTATACTGGTTTTTGGTTTTCGGTTACTAGCATTTCTTCCAGAATCTTCTTATCATCGAATGGATATCTTATCCCTTTTATTTCCTGGTATTTTTCATGTCCTTTTCCCGCTACAAGGATAATATCGCCAGGCTGCGCAAGATGGCAGGCAGTCCGGATCGCTTCCCTGCGATTGACAATCGTCATCACTCTCCTCTGGCGATCTGCCTGAATCCCTTTCTTCATCTCCTCAATGATCATCTCCGGTTCTTCCGACCGGGGATTATCCGAAGTCAGGATGACCAGGTCGCTCTTCTCGGCACAGATGCCGGCCATGAGCGGCCTCTTCGACCTGTCACGGTCACCTCCGGCGCCGACTACCGTGATGAGCCTCTCATTGTGCGTCCGGATCTCTCCGATCGTATTAAGCACATTCTTCAGGGCGTCTGGTGTGTGCGCATAGTCGACAATGGCAGTAATATTATTGCCGGAATGGATGGTCTCAAACCGCCCTTCAACAGGGGGGGCTGAGCTTATATAAGTAAGTATTTTTTCGGGTGGCTGACCCAGCAAAACCGATGCCCCGTAAATTGCAGTGATGTTGTACGCATTGAACTCCCCTGTAAGCCTGCAAAAAATCTCCATGCTATTGATAGAGATCTGTATGCCTTCCAGCAGGTTTTCAATGATCCTGCACTTAAAGTCGGCAGGTGACCGTAAAGCATAGGTTTTGACTTTGGCCTTTGTATTCTGGACCATCACCTGGCCGTTCTTATCGTCCTTGTTTACCAAAGCAAAAGCATCGGCCGGAAGCTGATCAAAGAATTTTTTCTTGGCCAGTACATATTCCTGGAATGTCCCGTGATAATCAAGGTGATCATGAGTGAGATTTGTGAAAATTCCGCCGGCGAACTTCAGACCGGCTATCCTGTTTTGTGCGACTGCATGTGAGCTGACTTCCATGAAGCAATATTCTCCTCCCGCATTGACCAGGTTCCTGAGCAATTGATTCAGTTGCAATGGATCAGGCGTGGTATGTGTGGATGGCATTTCTTCGTTAAGAATGATATTCCTGATAGTTGAAAGCAGGCCGCAGCCATAGCCGAAGTTCGAAAATAGCTCGTAAAGGAGGGTGGCAATGGTAGTTTTCCCGTTGGTCCCAGTGACGCCGATCAATATCAGATCCGAAGACGGATTATCATAATAGTTTCCTGCCATGATGCCCAGAGCCAGGCTGGCATCTTTGACCATGACATATGTGACGCCTTCCTTAAGATTTGCAGGCATTACCTCGCAGACAATTGCCCTCGCCCCGGAATCTATTGCAGACCCGATGAATTGATGACCATCGGCCTGTGTCCCCCTGACAGCAATAAAAATATCGCCCTGTTTGATTTTCCGGGAATCGAATTGTATTCCCGAAACGGCCATATTCGTATTACCGGCGAGCTTCACCGTTCCTGCCTTGTACAATATGTCGCTCAGTATTTTCAACGGATTGTATCTGTTAGTGTTAAGGTGATTTCACTTCCCCTCATCAACGGCGTGCCTGCCGGCAACGATTGCTCGCTGACCAGCCCTTTTCCGTGAATGACAGGCGTCAGGCCTGCTTTTTCCATCATGTATGAAGCATCTTTTGCTGTCAGGCCGGCAAGGTCCGGGATAGTATCCGGGCCGAAATATGTCGGTTCCAGCACTATTCCGATCCTGGAACTGTCCATGGATGCCCAGTCGGGGTTCTGCGAAGGCAGCATGACGGGAAAAGACATGGCTGCAAGGCTGGTGCGCAAATCCTGATAATTACCTATTGCTGTGGCAGGTATGTACTTCTTCGAATTGAATTTGTGGTTCTCCTGATCGGGAATATCAAGCTGGGTGGCATATACTTTATCGGCAATCTCTTTAAAGACAGGAGCTGCTACGGCGGCTCCGTAAATCTTTCCAGCTTCCGGGCGGTTTACCACGATAATGCAGGAATATTTGGGGTCATCGGCCGGGAAATAACCGACAAATGAAGCGTTGTACTTCTTGACTTCATAACCTTTCGCACCGTCCGCAATAAGCGCCGTACCGGTTTTACCGGCAATTTTATATGCGGAATCTTTTACGATTCTCCCCGTGCCGTTTGTCACAACTCCTTCCAGTAATGACCTTACGAGGGTGAGGGTGCCGGGTGAACAGATTGAGGGATTAATAACCTCCGGATCGAATTTCTTCACCGTTTGCCCTCCTTCCCGGATCTCGCTGACAAAGTGTGGCTTTACCATCACCCCGTTGTTGGCAACTGCATTATAGAACGTCAGGGTTTGCAAGGGCGTGATCGTCAATTCATAACCAATCGACATCCAGGGCAGGCTGGTTCCATACCAGTATTTTTTATCTGAGGGATCCTTAAGATAAGGCTCTCCTTCACCTGGAATTTCAATGCCAAGGGGCTTTCCAAGAGACATCTGCCGCAGATGGTCGACGTACATTTCCGGATGACTGTCAAAAAGGGATGTGATGATCTTCGACACCCCGACATTTGATGATTGCTCGAAAATCTCCCGGACACTCAGAAAATCGGAGGGAGGCCTGTGGGAATCTTCCATCCAGCGATTATGGTACTGGGTCCTGCCATTGCCTACATAGTACTGATCTGTCAGCCTGATTTTACCTGTCTCTAATGCCGTAATCAATGATGCCAGCTTGAAAGTCGATCCTGGCTCAACTGCCTCACCGATCGAATAATTATAAGTCTCTTTATACTGGCCTTCAGTTTCATCATACCTGAGGTTGGCGATTGCCCTGATCTCACCGGTCTTGACCTCCATCAGGATTGCACATCCCTGGTAAGCTTTGTTTTCTTCCAGGTTCCTGGCTAGGGCGGATTCTGCAAGATCCTGGATATTTATATCAATAGTGGTAATGATATCCTTACCGTCCCGCGGTGCCACTTCCGGGTTATCGTTAACCGGTATCCATTCACCCTGGCTGATCCGGCGCTTTAGCTGGAGCCCTCCGTACCCTTGCAGATCTTTGGTATACGCTCCTTCCAGACCCACATAGAGACTTTCCGCCTGGTTTTCGAAACCAATCGTCCGGCGGGCTAAATCCTTATATGGAAGCTCCCTTGTCGTCCTCCGGATAATGATTAAACCACCGGAATATTTGCCTTCGCGAAAAATCGGGAACTTTTTGAGCTTCTTTAATTCTTCGTACTTAACGTGATTCTGGATCAGGAAATACCTGTTCCCGGTTGATCTGGCACCAAGCAGTTCCGATTTATATGCATTGGCATTTTTGTCTTTGAAGAGTTCAGCAAGTGATATTGATAAGGAATCCAGCTTGGCGTTGAATAATTCCGGTAAAACAACATCGGGTGAAAGGTCCATCCTGATCTCGAAATCAGGAATTGAAGATGCCAGCAGGCTTCCGTCCCGGGCCAAGATATTACCCCTCAGGGCTTCTATTGGGAAGTATTTGATTTCCTGTTTCTTGGCCTTTTCGAGCAACTCGTCTTTCATGGCGAATTGGAGATAAGCGGCCCGGTAAATGATCAGCAGGGCGAAAATAAGCACCCCGAAGTACACGAGGTACACGCGCCATAATATATCTCTCTTCTGATCTTTCATAATTTATTTCGTTTTATCATCCCGGCTGACACTGATTTTTTTTGGGGGAGCCAGGGATTCGCCGATTCCTGTGTCTTTTAATTTTATAACCAGCTCGGAAGGCTTGCTTTCGTACATCAGCTTACTTCTTGAAGAGATGTATTCATACCTTAATTCCCTGAGATTTTCTTCCAGGTCATCGATCTGCCTTTTGGCCCTTTCAACCTTAAATATGTTGGAGATATATAGTACACCGAGGATCATCAGCAGAATGATGAAAGGCATTGCATTTTTAAACCTGCCCCTGGTAAGAAAGGTGCCGTCCAGCAAAGAATGTATGAGCCTGCCCAGGTTTTTCCATGTAAAAGGGTTCTTACCCGGAAGCCTCATGTACGGTTTGGTCTTTATTTCTTCTTCTCCAGGCATATCTATATTTTTTCTGCAATTCTCAGTTTAGCGCTTCTTGATCGGGGATTTTCCTTCTGCTCGGCTTCTGAAGGTACGATCGCTTTCCTGTTGACAGGGCGCAGTGGCGCAATCTGGTGGCCGAAGAAATCCTTAACAGGAATACCTTCAAAATTCCCCGTTCTGAAATAGTTTTTCACCAACCTGTCTTCCAGGCTGTGGTATGATATGACCACGATTCTTCCTCCACGGTTCAGGATATCATTTGCATGCCTGAGCAAATCCTTCAGTGACTCAAGCTCATCATTGACTTCGATCCTGATTGCCTGGAAAGCCTTGGCCAGGTATTGATTTTCTTTTCCTCTCGGTGCGACGCTTAATGCAATTTTTCTTAATTCTTCTGTCGTTCCTATACGATGTAATGTCCTGGCATTCAGGATCTCGTCAGTAAGTTTCCTGGCATTTCCAATTTCGCCGTATTGATAGAATAGTTGAATTAATTGTTCCCGGGAGTATGTATTGATGATTATTTCGGCATTCAGGTCATTATCCCGGTCCATTCGCATGTCCAGAGGCCCGTCCAGGCGTATCGAAAATCCCCTTTCAGGCTGATCGATTTGCCATGATGATATGCCCAGGTCGGCCAGCAAGCCGTCGATAAGTTGGATTCCCTGGAATTTCAGAAAATTTTTCAGGTAACGGTAGTTTTGGGAGATAAAAAGGAACCTTTCGTCATCAATCAGGTTGCGGTCAGCGTCTTTGTCACGGTCAAATGCGATCAGTTTGCCTGAAGAAAGCTTCTCCAGGATTTTGCGGGAATGTCCGCCACTGCCAAAGGTCACATCCACATAGATCCCGTCGGGACGGATGTTCAGACCTTCAATACATTCATTTAACAGGACAGGAATGTGGTACATCATTCATTTGATTCTGCATCATTATCGCCCATGACCTCTTCGGCCAGGTTTGCGAATTCCTCAGGATCATACGAGACCGCTTTTTCGTATTCATCCTTGTCCCAGATCTCGATTTTATTTACAACCGAGGCCATGACAATATCCTTGCTGATGGCAGCGAAATTGAACAGGTCTTTGGGAATAAGCAACCGGCCGGCATTGTCCAGTTCGACAATTTTCACCCCCGCCATGAATTTCCGGATGAAAGTCGACATTTTTTTTCCTGAACCGGTTGAGCTTATTGATCCGTGGCACTTTCAGCATTCCATTCCGGGACAGGATAAAGCTCAAGGCAGTTACGGAAAATACTCCGTTTTAACACAAAACCCTGGGCCGCCACTTCTGAAAGCTGGTTTTTGAAAGCCACTGGAAACATGAGCCTTCCTTTGGCATCAACCCTGCATTCATATGTCCCGATAATGTTCAGCATGGATCTGAGGAATTTTGATGTAAATATAGGTAAATTTCACCACATTCTACCACTTTATACCACTTTTTAACTAACAAGGTTTCAATTTTTATTAACAATTCTTAGCTGGAATTCGTAAGATGTTGCTGGATAATTATTTGTTCAGTAAAGAAAAGGTATATGATCTGCGCTTTTTTGCCAATATTATCCTGGCCTGACATGAAAATTGAAATATATATTAAATTTGTTCTGGAATCATTATTTATGGACAACTTAATGCAGCGGAAATCACGGGAAGAACATGCCGGAAATAACGGATAGGTTTCTTGATATTGAGAGGATTTTTCGGTCAAAAAACCCTCGCCTGGCCAAAAGCATGCCGGGATTTGTATTCCGGCTCCTGAAAAAGATCATCCATCAGGATGAGTTAAATGAATTTATGTATTCGAATAAAGATAAATGGGGGTTGGATTATGTACAGGCTATCCTGGAAGGGTTTCAGATCACGTACAAAAGTGATAAATCCTCCCCTTCTTGATCCCAATAGAAGATATCTGGTCGCTTCCAACCATCCGCTTGGTGGGATGGATGGGATCGCATTACTGCATGAAACAGGAAAATTGAATAAAGAGGTTATTTTTCCGGTCAATGACCTGCTGATGAATCTCCCCAATCTCTATGAATTATTCATTCCGGTTAACAAGCATGGCAGTAATGCGGAAAATATAAGAATATTCAATGATACATTTGATTCTGATATGCTTGTACTTTACTTTCCGGCAGGGCTCGTATCAAGAAAGCAGTCGGGAACCGTCAAAGATATAGAATGGAAAAAAACATTCCTGACGAAAGCCAAATCCTCAGGTCGCGATATTATACCGGTATTTATTTCAGGGAGGAACACTGATTTCTTTTATAATCTGGCCAATCTTAGGAAAAAACTGGGAATAAAAGCCAACATTGAAATGCTCTTCCTTGTTGATCAAATGTATAAATTTAAAAACAAGACTATCCCGATAACCTTTGGGAAACCCATACCTATCGGTGTTTTTGACAAAAGCAAAACTGACCAGCAATGGTCTTACCTGATCAGGGAGCATGTTTACAGGCTTGAAAAAGATCCTGATATTGAATTCACTTTTTAGTTCACATAAAATAAACTTATATGCCATCTGTCATTTCTCCGGTTGATCCGGTCCTGCTTGAAGCCGAGCTGACGCCAGATAAGTTTGTCAGGAAGACTAATAATGGAAATAATCAGATTTACATTTTCGATTATCGTGATTCCCCTAACCTGATTCGTGAAATAGGAAGGCTCAGGGAAATTACGTTCAAAGATTCCGGCGGGGGTACCGGAAATGAAATTGATATAGATGAATTCGACCTGGGGGACAAACCTTTCCGGCAGCTTATTGTCTGGAATCCTGAAGACAGGGAGATCGTTGGCGGTTATCGTTACGCTCAGGGCAACAATTTTTTATTCAACGAAGATGGGGAGGTGCTTTCTCCAACAGCCGAGCTTTTTACTTTTTCAAAAAAATTTATCAAAGATTATCTGCCCTGGAGCATTGAACTGGGAAGATCATTCGTCCAACCGAATTACCAGCCTCAATTCGACCTCAGAAAAGGGATGTATTCCCTGGATAACCTTTGGGATGGGCTGGGTGCTATTGTAATTGATAATCCGGGATATAAATACCTCTTCGGCAAAGTAACCATGTATCCGCAATATGATCATCTTGCCAGGGATCTTGTTTTGTTTTTCCTTCAGAAATTTTTCCCCGATCCTGATCACTTACTGGTGCCCAGGGAATCATTGCCATTGAGGCATGACAAGGTATACCTGGAAAGCCTTTTTACTGGAGGTACCTATGAAGAGAACTATAAAATTCTGGTTCGCCTTGTCAGGGCACAGAATGAAAATATTCCGCCGCTGGTAAATGCATACATGAGCCTGTCATCAACGATGAAAACTTTTGGTACCGCATTAAACAGGGGATTCGGGGATGTGGAGGAAACGGGGATCATCGTTACTATCAGTGATATTCATGATTTTAAAATAGACAGGCATATTGCCACTTATAAGAGATAATAAAAAATTGGGGAATCCAGTCATTGCACGGTTTATAAAAAGCAGCCCGGAAATCAGCCAGTGCCCGGAGCCTGTAATCCCTGAATATGCTTTTGTAGGCAGGTCAAATGTCGGGAAATCCTCCATGATTAATATGATCACCGGACAGAAAATGCTGGCAAAAACATCTTCCACGCCGGGAAAAACACAGCTTATCAATCATTTTTTGATTAATGAAGAATGGTACCTCGTTGATTTGCCGGGATACGGATATGCACGGTCAGCTAAATCCAACAGGAAACAATGGGAAATGGTGATCGAAAAATACCTGTTAAGGAGATCAAATCTGATGTCAACTTTCATCCTGGTGGATTCAAGACTGACTTTTCAGGAAAGCGACCGGAAAGTCATTAACTGGTTTGGAGACAAGCAGCTCCATTTTACAATAGTCCTTACAAAAATTGACAAACTGACAAGCAATCAGCTAGCTTTTAATCTCGAAGCCCTAAAAAAAGAATTGCTTGACGAATGGGAGGAGCTTCCTCCTGTGATTCTGTCTTCCGCTATAAAAGGAGTAGGAAAGGAGGAAATCCTTTCTTTCATTGAAAAAACTAATCTTCTATTTCAACCTGCCCCTTCTTAAAAATATCATTTGAATTCCACGAGCAAAGCTCCTTTAGGTACGGAAAGGCCTGCAGTAACATAAACTTCCTTGATGGTGCCTTTCATCGGCGAAAAAATGCTGTTGTTCATTTTCATTGCCTCCAGGACCAGCAAGATTTCCCCCTCTTTGACTTTGCTCTTCTTTTTTATATATACTTTCTTGATTTTTCCCGGGATAAATGCGGTAATTTTTTTTGGATCTTCTGCCTTGTATATTTTTCTATTTTTAAACTTTGCCGTTAAAATAGTACTGTAATTAAAATCATCCAGCAGCAGGGAATCAAAATCATTCTCTTTCCCGGTAACATCCTTTATATTATCTTTATTTTCAGTCATAAATATGCGGATTAGAATGGAGGAAGGCCATGTTTTTTCTTTGGCGGAGTTTCCTGTTTCTGCATGGATATATGCAGTGCATGGACAAGCATATTTCGCGTTTCAGTGGGCTCGATGACTGCGTCGATATATCCGTAAGCTGCAGCGACATAAGGATTGGCGAACTTTTCCTTATACTCCTTGATTTTTATCTTTCTCGTGGCTTCGGGGTTTTCCGAATTCTTGATCTCATTCCGGAAAATGATATTGGCCGCTCCTTCTGGTCCCATCACTGCTATTTCAGCTGTTGGCCATGCAAATACGAAATCGGCTTTCAGGTGGTGAGAACACATGGCAATATATCCGCCACCGTATGCTTTTCTTAATATGACGGTTATTTTTGGGACAGAGGCTTCGGAATATGCATATAATAACTTTGCTCCATGCCTGATAACACCGGCATATTCCTGGTCAACACCTGGCAGGTAACCCGGCAGGTCCACTAAAGTAAGCAACGGGATATTAAAGGCATCGCAGTAGCGGATGAACCTTGCGGCTTTATCTGATGAATCAACATCAAGAACACCGGCTAAATATAGTGGTTGATTAGCCACGCAGCCAACCGTTTCACCGTCAATCCGCGTAAAGCCGATCACAATATTCCTGGCCCACAGTTCCTGAACTTCCAGAAATTCTGAATCGTCAGCCAGGGCTTTTATCACATTCCTCACGTCATAAGGTTGCTTGGGATCGGATGGAATGATCTGATCTATTTTATAACTCCGGCTTTTTGGAGGACGTTTTGGATAAGAATCTGCTTTTTTTTCATTATTCCAGGGAATGAAAGTGATAAGCTGCTTGATCTGGTCAAAACATTCCTGCTCGCTTTCGGCAAAAAAATGAGCATTGCCTGTGATTTCCGCTTGGACCCTTGCTCCACCAAGATCCTCCATGGAGATTTCTTCCCCGATCGTGGCTTTAATAACTTCAGGCCCGGTTATGAACATTTTAGATATCTTGTCCACGACAAATACGAAGTCGGTCAGCGCAGGAGAGTACACAGCGCCCCCTGCACAAGGGCCCAATATTACTGAGATTTGAGGTATAACGCCTGAAGCCTGCGTGTTTCGGTAAAAAATTTCACCGTACCCGGCCAGGGAATTTACTCCTTCCTGAATACGCGCCCCCCCTGAATCATTAATGCCAATCAGCGGAACCTTGAGCTTCATGGCATGATCCATGATCTTGGTGATCTTTTTTGCATGCATATAACCCAGTGAACCGCCTGCAACCGTGAAATCCTGGGCGAAAATGCAAACAGGGTGCCCTGATAACACACCTGTCCCCGTAATTACACCGTCTCCGGGCAGGTACTTTTTGTCCATGTCAAAGTCCTTCGCCGCATGTTCCACAAACAAGTCGTACTCATGAAAAGATTTGGGATCAAGTAAGGCCAGAATCCTTTCCCTGGCAGTCAGCTTACCGGTAGCTTTTTGTTTCTGGATTGCTTCGTCGCCGCCTCCACGCAGCGCATCGTGCATCCTCTTTTTTAAATCGGAAGATTTTCGTGCAAGCCCCATTTGTTCTGATTTTAGTGATCAAAATAGTAAATTTGGTTCTAAGTCGGCGTCAAATTGTACCTGGTTGTCAATCATTTACAATAGTGTCCATATGTTTTGGGCACCCAAAGGTAGTGCTTATTACAAATATAGGTACTTTTTTAGATTAATCTTAATAAAATGCTCCCTTACTTCATAACCACCCTTGTAATCCCGCTTCCTCCCCGGTCAGGCTGCTCATCTTCAAAAGAGATAACTTCTTCAGAGTGAGATAAGTAATCCCTTATAACCCTCCTTAGAATGCCTTCCCCTTTCCCGTGAAGGATGCTTACTTCCTTTATTCTTAGCAGATATGCATCATCCAGATATTTCTGGACCATTTGTAAGGCTTCATCGGCCATTTTTCCCCTGAGGTCAAGCGTGAGCTTGAAGTTTACAACCTTCTCATTCAGGTCCCTGATATATGGGGAAACTTTACCTGTTACTTCTTTTGAAGGTGAATTAGCCTTGGTCAGATTTTGAACCGGCAGATTGATCTTTATCCCGTCAAAGTCGATAATGGCTTCATTTGATTTGATCCGTAAAATAATACCCGGTTTTTGCCTTCCTGCTATCGATGCCCAGTCTCCAGGTTTCCAATGCAGGGACTCCTCCATTTTACCCGATCTATCCTGTTTTTCTTCAATTGAAGAAGATAAAATTAACTTTTGCCTGAATTTTTCGACCTCATTCCTCGCGGATTTAGTTTTCTCCTTTTCTGCCTGCGATTCGCGAATTTGTCTGATAGTATTTTCTATCATCCGGTTCGATTGCTCGAGGATTTCCTTCGCTTCCTGCCTTGCCTTTTCCAGGATATCCTTTCTGGATTTCTCCAGGTCGGTCTTCATCGTCTCATATTTCTCAATCAGCTCACTCAGGAAAACATCTGCGACCTGGAATTCCCTGAGCTGCTTTTCAAGCCGTAGTTTTTCCGTTTCCATTTCCTGCAGCTGCTGCTCAAAATCAAGGTGCGTCTTTCCGGCTTTTCTGATCGCCGCCTGGATTACTTCCTCGGGAAAACCAATCCGGCGCGCAATTTCAAAAGTAAAAGAACTTCCGGGCTTGCCGGATGCCAGGATGTAAAGGGGTTGCAACTTTTTAGTATCAAATAGCATGGCTCCATTGAAAATTCCCGGAACCTTTCCTGCCAGCAATTTCAAATTGGAGTAATGGGTCGTGACTACCCCGAAGGAACCCGTTACGCTCAGCTTTTCCAGTGCAGCCTCAGCGATGGCGCCACCTAGGGAAGGATCGGTGCCAGTTCCGAGTTCATCAACCAGGAATAAGCTCTGCCGGTTGCAGTTTCCTATGAAAAAGCTTAGATTAAGTAAATGAGAACTGTATGTGCTGAGATCATTTTCCAGGGATTGTTCGTCTCCGATATCGATAAAGATATCTTCAAAGATTCCGGCTTTAGAGTCTGGATCCATGGGAACTAATAAGCCGTTTTGAAGCATGTACTGGATTAAACCGACAGTTTTAAGGCATACCGATTTTCCACCCGCATTCGGACCAGTTATGACAAGGATCCGTTCTTCTGAATCAAGCCGGATATTAAGCGGTACGACAGTTTTTGATTTAGATTTGAGTGAAAGATATAATAATGGGTGGCGCGTATTTATCCACTCTATTACAGGATTATTCATCAGGAAAGGCTCATCCGCTTCTGTTTCAATGGCCAGGCGGGCTTTAGCCCTAATAAAATCCATCTGGCCAAGGAAATCGTAAGCTTTCAGAAGTGTTGCCGTTTCCGGCCTGATATAATCGCTGAAGAGAATGAGAATATGAATAATTTCCCGTCGTTCGGCATTTTCCAGCTCCCTGACTTCGTTATTGATTTCCAGGCAGGATTCAGGCTCCAGGTAAACAGTCTGACCGCTGGCTGATTCATCATGGATAATCCCTTTGATCTTTCTTTTATGCGCAGATTGCAGTGGTATTACCAGCCTGCCGTCACTCAGGGTGATTTCGGCATCAGGGGCAGTCCAGCCGGAACTCCTGGCCAGATTAAGTAAATGACCGATCATCTTTTCGCTGGAAATTATCTTGCTGTGCATTTCTTTCCTGATCCTGGCCAGATCCTGGGATGCACTGTCGCGTATATGTCCTTTTTCATCTAAGATCCGATCTGCCTCGCGAAGGATATGTCCGGGAACCTCCAGGTCTCCGGCTAATGCTTTTAGACAGGTAAAAGATTGGGCTGCAGGGATGCGAAAAAAATCAAGACAGCCGGCAATCGTACGAAGGGAAAGACGCAGGTCGATAAGTTCTTCAGCCAGGAGATAGGTGCCCGGAATCTGAATGCGTGAAAGAGCAGGGGAGAGGTCAAGGTAATCCTGTGAAGGGAAAGGTAGTCCGGTCTCAAGTATGGTGAGAAATTCCCGGGTTTCTTTCAGTAACCGGCTGATCCTGTCGAAATCAGCACTGAATGTAAGCTCTCTGGCATGCTTCCGGCCCATATCCGAAATGCACCGCTCCGCAACCATTTCCCTGATCTGGTCAAAGCCTGTCTTCTGGCCGAAATTCAATGGGTAGATCAATGTCAATGTCCCTCAGATTTTTTCTGAAATAAATATATTTTCTAATCAGGACAAAAGAAATGAAAATAATCAAGCTGCCTAAAACACTGAGCAAAATTATATAGAATACATCAATTCTTTGTCGGAAACCCCGTGTATTTCCGTAAATAACAAAACCGGACCAGAATGCAGGATGCATCTCGATCTCCGGCTTTGTTTTTTCCAGGTAATTCAATTTTGCAAGTCTCAGAGCAATATCTTTATCATAACCGCTGCTCAGCAGATGATAGAAGGATGGAATGATATTTCCTGTGCTGATATCTTCCACATCCCACAAAGTCATTACAACACTTGGTATTCCGGCGTATGTGAATGCGCGGGCAAGACTGATCACTCCTTCCCCTTTTTGAAGTTTTCCATTGCCTGTGCTGCAAGCGCTTAACACAGCCAGATCCCCTTTCAGGTCCAGATTGTAAATTTCATAAGTGTAGAGTACGCCATCTTCTCCTGAATTTCCATATGGATAAAAAGACAGCATTGAAGAAAAGGGATTTTCATCATCAATTCTTGTATGCGTGGCAAAATGTAAAATGTCGTAAGAAGATGCTAACTTTTTGAATTCAGCTTCGGTTGCTTCTTCTCCGATAAGTTTCTTGCCTTTAATCATTTGAAGAATTTTTTCGGTCTCCCATGTTGCGCCAGGCAGATCCTTTCCTGTGTTGAAATTTTGAGCTAAGGCCTTGTTATTGGCGAAAATGCTTCTTTTAAAAATATCAAATGTGGGTGCAATTGCAAGAACCCCTTTATTCAAATCAGGTGCATGACCTTTTTTTATAAGAGAAAAAATCGTGGAGGACGCTGCGTAACTAATTGGATATTTATTGATAAGGTATGGCAAATGCCTGAATTCAATTGTGTCAGAAGGTACAACATTCTCAATTAAAGACTCAAATGAAAGATAATTAAGCTCTTCATCCGGAATTATTATAAGCTTTTTGCCTTCTAAATTTGAGGCGACCGGCTTAATTAATATTGAGTACAACTTACTGGCAATATTCTGATAATCCATATAATCCTGATAGCTGTATTCAGGAACACGACTGAAATCAAGGTTATTCCGCAAAGCGAAGATGTCTTTGACAAAAGTTGAGTCAATGGATACTCTTTTGACCTCAAAGTGATCTACTGATATCGAAAAGATATAAACATAATTTTCTGAAAGTGTGTATTCGACAATGGTTTCATTTTTATTAATGATCCGCTGCAGTTTAGAGACTGTGATCACGGCAGGATCATATTTCAGCTTGTAATATTCAGGATAATTATGCTCCAGCTTAAAAATGAGGCTATCATATCTTTTCTCGAAAATTAGCTGGTTCGAACGAAGGTAACTGAGCTTTTTTTCATCCGGTTCAGACTGGTTCTCTTCTTCCCAGATCTTATTGCGGTAAAGATTCAGGTTGCTTTTAATTTCTTTTTCTGTCTTTCGCAGATCTTCAGGTATTAAACCGATTTTTTTTGCATTGGCATCTTTTAATTCATTTAGTAATACGATAGATTTTTCCCTTTCTGATATTTCAAATGCCAGGTTTAACCATTTTGAGTCATTTGTATAGATAAATGTGATCAGGCAATTATCAAGGGCACGTTTATAAATTTCATAAGCGTCACTGGAGAGCATCATCTGGCTGTCTTCTGCCTTGTATGTCATGCGAAGTTGATCAATCATATCAAGGCAAAGAAGAGATGTCTGACCTGATGAAATTAAATAATTTATATTTCCGTTAATATAAAAGGCTTTATTAAGGCAATGAGCTTTTTTATCCAATGCGTTAATGGTCACGTAGTCTGCATTTATAGACCGCATTGGTGGATTGTTAAGGAAGTTGGTATCAATAAAGGAATTTGATATCGAAACAAGGCTTTTTTGGTAATACTTCAAAGCAAGGTAGTATTGATCTTTTTCGTTGAAATAATCTCCAATGCTATAAAGCGAAGCAGCAACATCACGATCTTGAAAGCCTTTATTTTTATTAAATATATTTAAAGCTTTGCTCAAATACATTATAGCGCTGTCATCTCCTGTTTTTTCCAGGAAATTTCCATATTGGAGAAACGTCAGCGCACTTTCCGGACTCTCACTGTCAAGGTCCTTCTTTGACGCGGAAATTAATTTATCATAATATTCACTTGCTTTATCAGGTTGGCCTTCTAAAAGATATAATCCGGCTATATTCCTGTATGTCTTCGTGGCAGAAAGCGAATCTGCGCCGGCTAAAGATAAATTATAGTATAATATGGCTTTTTCATATTGGCCGGCGCATTTATAAGCATTCCCGATATCGGAATTAAGTGACGCTATTAATTGCGCCTTGTAGGAGAAAGAAGATTCTATAATTTGTTTGGCATTAAACAGGTAAACAATGGCCGGTTCAATATCTCCCCAAAGAAGATAAATCAAGCCCTTATTCCAGTAGATACTTCCCAATTCGAGAGCGGCTGGTACATTCTTCACTAGAATATATTTTTTCTGCTTTTTCAATATAGAAAAAGGCTTTATCTAATGCGGAAATACCCTGATAAAATCTGCCTAAATTCAGGTATAGCCTTCCTAACGAAAAGCTATTTGGAGAATAAATTGATTCTTTTAATCGGAGCGATTCGAGAAAACACGCTTCTGCTTCAGAGTAATTGCTAAGTTCGAGTTGTATGATCCCGATATTCTGAATATAGGAAGCCCGGTCTTCCAGGTTGCATCTCTTCCTGCCTGCCAATTCCAGGGCTTTAGAATAAAATGCCAGGGCTGAATCGTATATTTTACTGAAATAATAATAATTGCCCAGTTTATTATAGCATGGTCCTAAAAGCGTATCTTCCTTTCCAAAGTTTATTGTATAAATTTTTATAGCTTCCTCAATAGAGGCTCTTCCTTTCATCAATTCTCCCCTGGTCAAAAAAAATGTACCTTTTACGGTAAGAAGTTCAGCAAATAAAGGGTCATTTACTGGAAAAAGATGAGAATATCGTTCAAGCAGTGAATCAAGTTCGGTCAATGCTTTACCGCCTTGTCCCTTCATCCGGTATATATCGGCTTTCTGCAATTTTATTTCAAAGATGGCTCTTTGATCCGGTTTTAATTTGATTGTGTCAAGCTGTAAATCAAGCAATGTAATTGCTTCATCGAACCGGTTCTCCCTTTTCAGTTCCGAAAGTCGTTGAACCAGTCGAGGCGGCAAATATGACTGGCCATTCGATGGATCGCAAATGCACAATGATATAGAAATTGCCAGGCAAAAAATATTTGCCCTGAGATTGAAACAATATTGCCTTCTTGTGCTTATATTGTTTTGGTTGTTCAAACTAAATGCTATTTATTTGTTAATAGCGTTTTTTGTGAAAAAATACCCGCCTGTTAATAAAAAAATATATAAGTAAGATTAGGATTATTACAGGAATGCCCGTTAGAACAAAGTAAGACAGCTTCCAGCCCGTATCAAAATTTATGGTATTTATTTTGCCTAAAGTCACATAACCCGCCCAGAAATAGGGATGTGATTCCAGCTTGCCCGCTGAGGCCAGGTAAGCGATCTTGGCTTGTTGAAGGGCAATGTCATCGGGAATGCCTTTCCTGAGATATTTATAGAAAATAGGCATCAAATCGGCGCTGCTCTGGTCTTCTATCTCCCATAAGGTCATGACGACAGTAGGGATGCCCGCATAGAAAAAACCTCTTGCAAGGCTGATGATCCCTTCCCCTTGCTCAAGCTTTCCGCTGCCAGTATTGCAGGCGCTAAGAACGGCTAACTGGCCGGGCAGGTGAAGGCCGAAAAGTTCATAAGTATTAAGGTAACCGTCATCTCCCGAACCTGATTCCGGTCTGGTAAAAACAAGCTTGGAATACAAAGGGTTCCGGTCGTCAATGATGGTATGCATGGCAAGGTGCAATATGCCATAATTCCCGGCATGCTTTTTAAAATAAGCTTCAGTGGCTTTTTCATCGAATATTTTTTTTGTATTGACAAGTCCTGAGATTGCGTTGATCTCCTCTTTTGTCCCTTTCATCGGGCTGAGGTTCTCCCTGACAGAGTCAAAGGTGCCCGAACTTCTTTGCCTGGCAAGATCATAGGAAGGTGCGATAGCAAGCAAATCCCGCGATATTTTCCGGGATTTTTGATTGGTCTGTTCGAAAAATATGGTTGCAGAACTGCTGTAATTAATTGGATTGCTTATAATGAGCCAGGGGAGATTATTAAATCCCTGATAATCGTCTTTCGGTTTGCTTTTAAGGAGCAAATCGAATGATAAATAGCCCAGTTCTCCATCCGGAATGATAATCAGCCTCTTCCCGTCAATCTTATCTTCAAAGGGGCGAATCAAAATATTGTACAAATCTGAGGAAAGTGAAGTCAGCTCAACAAATTCCTTTTGCCCTGCGTTAAAATAATCAGTCCTGATAAAATTCTGGTTCAAGCTGTCAAGCTTCCTGGAAAGTACCGTGGTCTTCCCCAACGTATCTGCGGATAATTGATTATTGGATAAAATAAAGCCGACAACCAGAGTATCCGCCAAATAATATTCGAGGATAGCCTGATCACCAGGTAAAACCTTTAATGCTGAATCCGCTGATATAGTGGAATAATCATATTTAAGCCTGTAATATTCAGGGTAAAGCTGTTTGTAAGAAGCAATTATGCTATCATGGGCCAGCCTGATACCGAATATTTTGTCACTCCATAATTTCAACTTGTCCTGATCAGGAATTTTCTTCTGTCTTTCCTGGTAAAGCAGGTTGTTATAGGTCGCAAGTTCCTGTGAAAGATTGTTCTCAAGATCTTGGGTGCTTTTAGGAATATCGGTATTTGATTGAGCTTCCAAACCCCTCATGGCGCTAAGCAAAATGACCGCTTTTGCTTTTTCATTATATTGAAAGCCTTTTGCCAGATATTTGTCATCTCCGGTTATCGAATGCAATTTATAAGCAACGGTCACCCCTAAATCAAAGAACCTCCTGGATAAATTATTTAATATTAACTGGCTTTCTTCTTCATTGTATGTTTTTCTTATTTCTTCAGAAAAGGCAATTGTCAGATCAATTGTTTCAAGGCTGAAATATAAATCTTTAAGGTTATTGCCCTGCAGATATTTCAAATAAAGCGTCCTTGCCTTTAGCCATAAAATATCGTGTAGATATAGATCGAAGATAATTTCCTTGAAGGCAGGATTCTTATAAGGATCACTATCTGAAAATTCTGGCAATAAAGCGATTAATGCCGCCTGAATTTTATTTAATGCAGAATCATACTGTGATTTTTCTATAAAATATTTGCTTTGTATAAGGAGTACTTTAGAGAGGTCCTTGTTGAATTTTCTCCCGAACAACTTTATAAATATATCGGAAGCCTGTGAATAAAACCAGAAGCACTCATCATCTTTTTTAGTGTTTGCCAGGAACTCACCGTAATACTGGTAACACAAAGCAAGATCAAAACTATTTCCGGAAAAAAAATGTTTGGCAAAATCAATTGATAGATTATAATATTTGTCGGCACTATCCTGTTCTTCATGGGCCTCGTAAATACTGGCTAAATTCCTGCATATTTTAATAATGCCTGCGTCTTTTTTGTTTTGTGCGGCTTTATTATAGCATTCTATTGCTAACAGGGTATCCCCCTTTTTTTCATAGGCAAAACCTAAATCCGTTAAAACTTTTGTAACATCTGGATTGTCAGAGCCAAGATTAAATTCAAGTATTGAATGTGCTTTAGATAAATAACTTGTGGCTTTAACATAATCTCCTTTATGGGTATATACATTACCTTTATTCCAATACAAATGAGCAAACAAGAATATTATCCCTGTTATATTTTGAGCTAAGTAATTTTTCAGATTTATCATAATAATCTAATGCGATATCGTATTTTGAAAAATCCATTATAGAATTTACCTAAATTTCCATAAATCCTAATAAGCGCTGGATCATTAGGATCAAAAATTCTTCTTTAAAATGTAATGATTTTAGTATAACAATTTTCAGCCATATTATAATCTCCTTTGAAATGAGCTGCGATGCCAAGATTCTGGTACGATGAAGCTGAAAGGTAATTTACCGGATTTTTTTTACGGAGGGAAAGTTCTAAAGCCGTTTTATGACATAAGTAAGCAGAGTCAAAATCAGATTCTGCCAGGTAAAGGTTTCCAAGCTTGTTATAGGCATAATGGAGAGATGTGTCTGAGGGGCCGTATTTAGCTATTCTCAATTTTATAGACTGTTCAAGGCAGTATTTTGCTGAATCCAGCTTACCTGTTCCAAGAAAATAACTGCCTTTAACCTGATAAAAATCGGCTTGCAGATCAACATCCCCTTTGTAACCTGTTGCTATTTCAATGGCTGCCTGCTCCAGACCCGATTTGGCGCGGCTGAAATCCCGCTGAAGTATGTTTATATCGTATTTGTTTATTTCGTTCAGAATTTTAGCTTTGTTATCACCTGTCCTGGCAAGGACTTCACTTATTTTTTCAAAATAATAAGTTGCGCTGTCATATTCGACTCTGTATTTGAAGTCGAAAGCTTTTTGATTTAAAATACCCAGTTCTGATGAGGACTGGCTATAAACCTTATGAGTAAATAGAAAAAAAACAATGTACAGGATAAAATAATAATGTGCCGGCCAGATTGAAAGGCGAGAAATTGAAGAAATGGATATGGAAATATTGCTTTTCATCCTGCAATTTAATTAATGCCGAACGCAAGCTAAATTACATCAATATTATAATATTAACCACGGTACATGAAAAAAAGGAGCACCTTTAGGTACTCCTTTTTGGATTTAGGATAAAAACGCCGCTTATTTGGATTTTATGATAGTTCCTGTATTGGTAATTTGGTCACTGCCGGAATATCTTATATTATAATAGTATATTCCTGGTAATAGTGAAGTTCCGTCAATTTTAACCTGGTGGCTGCCTGACAATCGGACGCCATTTTCCAGCTGAGATACCTGTCTTCCCGACTGATCGTAAAGGTTAATGGTGACCTGCCCGTCCTGGGGGAGCATGTAATCGATGTTTGAATAATTGGAGAAAGGATTGGGGTACGCAATATGAGAAAATTCGCCCCGGATATTCACATTTATCGTTGGCATAATGAGCTGTACGCCGGAAAGCATTTTCCCGTCAATATTAAGGAAGTGGCTTTCATCGCCCAGTTTTAGCCTGTAACTTTTTTCGTCACATGATAATCCTTTTGCTTTGGTGCGGATAACCAATAACGGGGAGCCTTCGTCTATTTCAAAGCCAGCCCGGGTGTTATCCATCCAGGTAACCCTTATTTGCTTTCCTGATATAAAAATACGCGCCTGTGCAACTGATGATTCCACTCCGATTATTTCAAGATCGTCCGGGACCTTGATAACCAGATGCATGCCGGAAATTTTCAGTTTTTCCCCGCCTGACAGATCAAATTCTATTGGGTCTGAAGATCCTGTTGTTAAATCCATTACCGGCGTGTTCAAAAATATCGGGTTACTTTTTGGATCTGGCTGTAAAGATCCATTTACATCGCCCGATGAAGATCCGGCTTTAGTAATCAATCCACCATTTTCCCTTGATTCATTCGGCCAGGTAAACGATGTAGTTTCAAAAACCCAAGGTCCTACAGGGAAAGGATTGCTTTGATTAAGATAACCCAGCCAGATCAGATCATAGTCATTCGAAGTTACAGTACCGTCACCATCAACGTCCGCTGCCAGTAACTGGATAGGAGTAAAATCCTCCTCTCCCAGTAGATACTGCGAGACGAGAAAAGCGTCATTTAGTTCAATCCCTCCGGCGTCTTGCTGGGTAGAAAATGTCACGGTGTAATCACCGGGAATTAAATTATGAAATTTATAGGATCCGTTATTTCCAGATGTATCAGTGTCTAAAATATTTCCTGATGAATCGTGCAAATATGCGTTAACACCGCTCATTGGTGTTCCGTCCTGATACTGAACATGACCTGTAACGGTAGATCCATTTTGTGAAAATACAGAACTGCTTGTCAGAAGGAGACCAAGGCACATAGTTCTGAAAATTGCTTTTTCCATGATTTTGAAGTTTGGCGTTTTTATTAGTTAATCCGGTTGAGTAAAGAGATTATTTGTTGCGGCTATACCTCTTTTATACGTTTTAATCATGAATAAGTTAAAAAGTAATACATTTTTCGAAAAAAATATTAATATTATAAAATAACACGCAAAAAGGCTCAAATAAGTAAAGATGAAAATTTTAAAACTAAAAAGTGTTTTGCAATTCCTGATATAAGTCATACGCCACACGTATATTATTTTAATAGATGACAAAAATATGTCACTAATTTTGTTAGAATATTTATGTTAAAAAAAAATGAAACTTTATTTCTATTATTCGTATTACCTTTTATCAAAACTAGGATAAAATACCGATGAATGACTTTTTATACTGATGATGCTATAATAGATGGACTGAAGAACCGGGATAATGGGATAATCCGTCATATATACAAGGAATATTACCCCACAATCAAGTTTCTTATTACAACTAACTCCGGGACTGAAACTGACGCTGAAGATGTGTTCCAGGATGCTTTGGTTGTTTTATACCGAAAAATTGCCAGGGAAAATCTGGTGTTAACAAGTTCTTTTAAAACGTTTTTGTATTCTATATGCAGGAATTTATGGCTTCAAAGGCTCGACAGGCGTGTTTTTAGCAATGAGTTTCTGGAAATGGAGGATTTAAGTGAAATGCAGGACGAGCTTCACCTTGAACAACCAGAAGAAGAACAAGAGAAGTACCGGCTTTTTCAACAGCATTTTCTTAGACTCAGCCAGGATTGTCAAAAAGTACTGCGATTGTTTATGGGAAAAATATCTTTGAAAGAGATCGCGGATGTTATGGGATTTAAGACCGAGAAATATGCCAAGACGCGAAAATTTATGTGTAAGGAAAAATTAAAAAATTCAATAATAAACGACCCCTATTTTAGGAAATACTTATCTGATTATGAATAGAGTAAAATATACTGAATGGATCGACAGTTATGTCGAAGGTGAATTAGATGATGCTGGCATGAAAAATTTCGAAACGGAATTATCTGCCAATAAAGACCTTGCACTGGAATACCATCTTGAGGAAGACCTGGATAAGGCCCTTAGTCAGGAGGATATGCTGGATTTCAGGGCTAAATGCATCCAGGCACAGGAAGAATTAAGTCTTTCCAGCCATAAATTTGTTAAGGTCGTGCAATTTACCAGGAAATACTGGTATGCTGCAGCTTCACTGTTTTTAATAGCCCTGATTACCGGCGGACTTATACTATTTAACCCGGGAAGTTATTCTGCTGAAAAATTATTTAAAATGTATTATAAGTCAGGCGAGACGATAGGAGTGTCAAGATCAGGGAATGTTAATACGGTTGAAGCGCTCAGGTACTTCACTAAAGGTGATTATGTTGCAGCGGAAGGATTATTCGAAAAAATTCTATCCAATGATCCCAAAAATATTGCCGTCATGTATTATTCAGGTATTTCAAATATTGAAATTAAAAACTTTCAGAAAGCAATTCAAATGTTTGAGTCGATAATCAATGCCGGGGATAATCTTTACATTGAAAATGCCGAATGGTACCTTGGACTATCACACCTTGCTGCTGGAGAAGTCGATAAGGCTGATGCTATTTTTAAAACTATTGCTTCAACCCCAGGCAATTACTATTCAAAAGAAGCAAAGAGCATTCTTGATAAGATAGGGAAAAGCGAAAAAAATAAGAAATTTCTGAATAATTTGCTTTTTTTGATATTACCTTTTTAATAAATACGGATTAACTTCAAATTGAAGAAATAATCCATTTGTTTTTTCATGATTTTGGGTTTAAGTAAAGGGTGCCGGGGGGCGCCCTTTATTCTTTTTATTAAACCCCTATTAAATAAGCCTTCCTTTACAGGTTCTGAATTCATATTAAAAATCTGGTTATATTCGCCTGCTTTAAGATAGTCTAATTTCAGGATTTAGCCTAAACTTATATCGAATGAATCAGGATAAAAATTCTTTTAATTCATTACCGGTTTTTCTCGCTTTTCTGTGCATGGGATTTGGCGATGCAGTCGGGCCTCTGACAGGACTGGTAAAGCAAGAGTTTCATTTATCCAATGCGATGGCGCAAATGATACCATTCATGGGTTTTCTCATGTTTGGGCTCCTGTCAGTACCCATAGGGGTAGCACAGGATAAATACGGGAAAAAATCTATTTTGCTGACGGGCCTTTATCTGGCTTTGCTGGGGTTATTGATTCCATTTATTGGAAAATTTTCATCATTTGTGGTTTTGCTTGCCGGAATTCTTATGCTTGGTGCAGGTGCAACATTTCTTCAGGTATCCGGAAATCCCCTGATGAGAGATGTCTCTCCAACAGGTAAATATTCCAGGAATTTATCCCTGGCACAATTTATAAAGGCTTTAGGATCATTAACAGGGGCTCTCATTCCCCTGGCTGCAGCCAATTACTGGAATTCTGACTGGAAAATCATGTTCCCTGTTTATTCAATTATTATATTATTCACCATTTTCTGGCTATGGATCAGCAAATTCAAAACAGACAATATTGAAAAAGTTGTGAGGGCGACCTTTTCATCGAGCTTATTATTGCTCAGGAACAGGTATATTATGTTGATGGTAATCGGGATATTTTTATACGTGGGCGCTGAAGTATCCATGAGTTCCGGGTTGCCAATATTTTTGCAGGATTCATTTGGACTCGATATTGCAAAGCTTGGACTGTTAGGTACCTTATTTTTTTTCATTGCCCTCATGACGGGCAGGTTTTTAGGCGCTATAATCCTTAATTGGATACAGGCAAAAACATTCCTTAAAATTTCAGTGTTGATTTCCATTCTTGGCTTTACCGGTCTCTTTGTCGGAGTCCAGGTTATTGCTATGATCAGCACTTTCCTTATTGGCCTGGGATTTGCCAATGTTTTTCCTTTGATCTTCAGCATTACGGTTGAAACAAAGCCTGACAGAAGCAATGAACTTTCAGGTTTGATGGTTGCCGCCATTGTCGGAGGTGCCCTGATCCCTCTTCTTATGGGCTTCATAGCGGATTTGACTTCGACTAAAATTGCTTTTGTAGTTCCATTGGCATGCATCCTTTATATTCTGTCATTATCTTTTATTAAACATAAAGAACCAAACTCAATATAGAACAATGGACAGGAGAAAATTTATTGTTCGGGGATCACTTGTATCTGCCGGAATATTAATGAACCCTAAAATCAGCATAAAAGGAGAAATGCCTTCAGGAACAGGTAAAGCAGTTACACCAATCGTGATTTCTACATGGGACTTTGGTATTACGGCAAATAAAGCTGCCTGGAAATGCCTCAATGACGGAAAAAGGGCGTTAGATGCCGTAGAACAGGGTATCATGGTCATTGAAGCCGATCCTGATAATTTATCGGTTGGCATCGGGGGTCTTCCTGACCGTGACGGTTTTGTCACACTGGACGCATGTATTATGGATGAAAACGGACGTGCAGGTTCAGTGACTTTTCTGGAGGACATTGATCATCCTATATCCGTCGCACGGCTGGTTATGGAAAAGACTCCCCATGTGATGCTTTCAGGTGATGGCGCCCTGCAATTTGCACTGGAAAATGGATTTAAGCGTCAGAAAATATTGACTGATAAAGCCAGGAAAGCCTGGGAAGAATGGAAAATAAAAAGCCAGTACAAGCCTGTCATCAACATCGAAAACCATGATACGATAGGTTTATTGGCTTTAGACCAAAATGGCGATCTCTCCGGTGGTTGTTCGACAAGTGGCCTGGCATTCAAGATGCATGGCCGCGTGGGTGACTCGCCTATCACAGGGGCAGGGCTTTTTGTCGATAATCAGGTCGGGGCTGCTGTTGCCACAGGACTTGGTGAGCTGGTTATGAGAAACCTGAGCACTTTTTTAGTTGTAGAACTAATGAGAAATGGCCTGACACCACAGGAAGCCTGCAAGGAAGCAATATTGCGGATAGTAAGCAAGAACCCTGATTATAAAGATTATCAGGTTGGCCTTCTCGCCTTGAGCAAATCTGGTGAGATCGGAGCCTTTTCCCTGCAGAAGGGATTCAGGTATGCGGTTCATGACCAGAATTTGAATGAAATGGTAGACGTTTCAAGTTATATATAGGAGATGTTTTTAATGAAAAAATCATTCTGGTTTTTTATCCTTTCGTTATTGGCAGGCTGTTCGATCAATAACCAGGAAAATCTATTAAACCTGGTCAATCCTTTAATTGGCACCGATGGCCATGGCCACACTTACCCCGGGGCTTCCGTCCCTTTCGGAATGGTGCAGCTTAGCCCGGATACGCGTAAGGATAACTGGGACGGATGTTCGGGATATCACTACAGCGACAGTTCAATTATCGGATTTTCCCATACACACTTAAGCGGCACAGGATGTGGCGATTACGGGGACATCAGGTTTATGCCGATGACAGGTAACCTTCAGATCCGGCCAGGTACAAAAAATGAACCGGGCTCGGGCTATCGTTCCCGCTTCTCCCACAAGCGTGAAAAAGCTACTCCTGGTTTTTATCAGGTCTTCCTTGACGATTTTAAAATCAACGCGGAATTCACGGCTACCCGGCGATGCGGATTCCATCAGTACTCCTTTCCTGATTCTAAAGAGGCATATATCGTCATCGACCTTAAGGAGTCAGTGGTTACTGAGCAAAATTTGGATTTATCGGTTCAAATTATTAACAATCATGAAATTAGTGGTTACAGGAGAGCTTCCGGATGGGCAGCCGACCAGGTTGTCTATTTCTATGCAATTTTCTCCCGTCCATTTGATGGATATGGCATTGCTTCTGACGGTGAAATTCATGAAAACACCGGCAAAGCAAAAGGAAAAGACATTCAGGCCTTTGTCAGATATCATACCAGGCAAAATGAAAGGATCCTGGTAAAGGTTGGAATTTCCGCCGTAAGTGAGGAAGGAGCCAGGCAAAACCTGTTCTCCGAAATACCCGGCTGGGATTTTGACGGGATCAGAAAACAGGCCGAAAGCTCCTGGGAGCAGGAATTAAGCAGGATTGAAGTTAAGGGTGGAAAAACGGAGGACCGGATAAAGTTTTATACTGCCCTCTATCACTGCTATTTAGTCCCGAATTTGTTTTCGGATGTCAATGGATCTTACAGGGGTGCTGATGGAAAAGTTCACCAGACGAATGATTTCGAGGTCTATACGGTATTCTCCCTCTGGGATACCTACAGGGCGTATCACCCCCTGATGACTATTCTTCAGCCAAAGCGAACGGTGGATTTCATCAAGACTTTTCTTGATATCTATGATAAAAGCGGGCTTCTGCCTGTATGGGAACTGGCCGGCAATGAAACAAACTGCATGATCGGATACCATTCGGTACCGGTTATTGTTGATGCATATATAAAAGGTATTGATGGCTTTGATCTGGAAAAAGCATATACTGCTATTCGGACCAGTGCTGAAAAGGACCATTACGGACTAAAGTATTACAAAGAATATGGTTATATCCCGGCAGAAATGGAAGGCGAGTCTATTTCGAAAACCCTGGAGTACGCATATGATGACTGGTGTATTGCAATGATGGCAAAAAAGCTTGGGAAGGATGATGAATACCGGTATTTTATCCAGCGGGCCCAATATTACAAGAATTTATTTGATCCTGATAACCGCTTCCTCAGGGGGAAAAAAAACGGGATGTTTACAGAACCATTCAATCCGACCGAAGTTAATTTTATGCTTACAGAGGCCAACACCTGGCAATATACATTCTATGTGCCCCAGGATATCAGTGGCCTGAAGGAATTGATGGGTGGAGACAGTTTATTTGAAAAGAAACTGGACGAGATGTTTTCGACTTCTGCCGGTTTAAGTGGACGCCAGCAGGCAGATATTACAGGGTTGATCGGTCAGTATGCACATGGAAACGAGCCCAGTCATCATATGGCTTATCTTTATAACTTCGTTGGAAAGCCTTCTAAAACGCAAAAACTGGTTCGGAAGATCATGAACGATTTATATAGCGCTGATCCGGCCGGCTTGTGTGGAAATGAAGATTGCGGGCAGATGTCGGCATGGTTTGTACTGAGCGCGATGGGATTTTATCCTGTAACGCCGGGATCGGGTTATTATGCTTTGGGAAGCCCTCTCTTTGAAGAGGCCAGTATTCATCTTGAAAATGGAAAGGATTTCATCATTAAAGCTGAAAATAATTCTGATTCAAATATCTACATTCAATCAGCTGAGTTGAACGGAAAAAGGTATGACAAATCTTATCTCAATCACCGGGACATTATTGATGGTGGGACATTAATTTTAAAAATGGGTTATCGACCGGGCAGCAAATGGGCGACGCAAAATGAGAACATGCCTGTATCCAGGATTACTGATCAATTAATAACGCCTGTCCCTTTTTTTGATGCTCCTTCGAGCTCTTTCCGGGAAAATATTCAGGTAAAGATCCGGAATATCTATCCCGGCGCCCTAATCTGCTTTAATTACAGCGGTAACGGACCAGGGCCGGATTTCGAAGTCTATCACAGTTCCATTCAAACTGACAGGGCTGTTTCACTGAATGCATATGCTGTTTTCGATTCTTTGAGCCGGAGCAAAATTTCAAAAGCTTCATTTTTTAAGATACATCATAACTGGACTATATCTTTAAAGTATCCTTACAGCAGCCAATATACCGGAGGCGGAGATTTAGGCCTTATTGACGGGCAGCGTGGCGGACCTAATTTCAGGACCGGATCCTGGCAAGGCTATTATGGCGTAGATTTAGATGCCACCATTGATATTGGCAGGATTGAAAACATCAGTAAGATTTCCGCATCGTTTCTCCAGGATCAGAAATCCTGGATATTCATGCCAGCAAAAGTCGAATTTTTAATTTCCAGGGATGGCATCAATTATCAAACGATCGGGATAATTCCAAATGATATCCGAGATAGCCTTCCCGAAGCCGTAATCAAGGAATTTACTGCGGAAAAGTTTAAAGAGGATGGCAGATATATAAGGATCCATGCAATCAACAGGGAGACATGCCCTTCCTGGCATGTTGGCGCAGGAGAAAAAGCCTGGATATTTGCAGATGAAATAACAGTTGAATAAATATCACTTACCTGATTGGATATTTCTTGAAAATTTCATTGGAGCGCATGAGTATATCGACATACTGTGCCCGCTGGTAAGCATAAGGGTCTTTGATGTTCACTCTGGCCAATTTCCCCTTAAAGTCGGAAAGTGAATTATATTTTTTTGATATCATCCATTCTTCCATCTCTTCCAGTATCCTGCCGATCTGTTTAGGTCCGTGTTTGTAGATCGTGCTGACGACCTGGACACAATCTGCTCCCGCAATTATCATTTTTAATACGTCTTTTCCATTAAAAATGCCGGTATTGCTACAAATACTTCCTTTGATATTTCCGTATAATAAAGCGGCAAACCTTAGAGGAAGGCGGTTATCTTCTTCGTTGCTTAACATATATGGATAATGCAATCCTTCTTTATCCAGGTCGATGTCTGGCTGAAAGAGCCGGTTAAACAATACAAATCCCTTTGCCCCTTTTTTGTCCATTTCCGCTATGCAATACAAAGGATTGGTATAAAACGGGCTAAGCTTCACGCTTACAGGGATTTTAACAGCTTTCTTCACACCTTCAAGCGTATCCAGTTGTTCCTGTAAAATTGATTTATCATCAATATCAAACTCCCTCGGCACTGCATAAAAATTAAGCTCCAGGGCATCGACCCCTGTTTCCTCTATTTTTTTTGCATACTCATACCAGGTGTCATCATAAACAGCATTCAAACTGGCAATAAGCGGAATTTGGATAGCTTCCCTGGCCTTGGACAGGTGGAGAAGAAAATCTCCCGGTCCTGCATCGACAGAAGGAGGAAACATAGAGGACATTTCAGCATGACGCGTTCCATAATCCTCCTCAGCCTGATAGTTTTCCAGGTTTTCCAGTTGTATCTGCTCTTCAAATAAGGATTTATAAACAATAGCTGAAGCTCCGGCTTCTTCGAGTTTCTTTAAAAATCCAATATCAGTCACAAGATTACTGGCTCCAACGACGATAGGATTTTTGAGCTTCAGTCCCAGGTATGTTGTAGAAAGATCCATAATTAATCTGATTAATATTTGACAAAATTGAGAATCGTAAAAATATAGAAACCCGACTTCATAAGCAAGGATTTTTTACAGGAATTAAACGAGTGTTCAAATCAATAAACAAAAATCCCGCACTTATGTTTTTGGGTTATAAAGGTTGTTGGCAGATAATCTAAAATGTTTATAAATTAGGCCATTGAAGCGCTATTTTAGAAGGCTTATACATCCCTGTATTTAATATTTAGTAATTTTGCACTTGTTTTTTAAAAACTTCTACATTATCTTAAAGTATTAAAATACAATTTGTTATGAAAAATAAAAAGTTTATAACCTGCGATGGGAACTATGCTGCGGCGCATGTAGCCTATATGTTTAGCGAATTGGCTGCGATTTACCCTATTACTCCTTCTTCCACCATGGCAGAGTATGTTGATGAATGGGCCGCTCACGGCCGTAAAAATATATTCGGAGATACACTAAGAGTTACTGAGATGCAGTCGGAAGCCGGTGCGGCAGGAGCAGTGCACGGCTCCTTGCAGTCAGGTGTATTAACCACGACATTTACTGCTTCACAGGGATTATTGCTGATGATCCCCAATATGTACAAGATATCAGGAGAATTGCTTCCGGGGGTCTTTCACGTGAGTGCCCGCAGCCTTGCAGCTCATGCATTATCGATTTTTGGCGACCACAGTGATGTGATGAGCACCCGCCAGACCGGATTTGCGATGCTGGCAACCGGAAGCGTGCAGGAAATTATGGATATTGCTGCCGTCGCTCACCTGGTTGCAATCAAATCCAGAATACCGTTCCTGCATTTCTTCGATGGATTCAGAACGTCTCACGAGATTCAGAAAGTCGAATATCTCGAAAATGAGGATATGGCCAAGCTACTTGATTTTGAAGCTGTCCAGGCTTTCCGCGACAGGGCACTGAACCCTGAGCATCCCGTCACACGCGGTACGGCACAAAATCCGGATATTTATTTCCAGGCCAGGGAGGCCGGGAACCGGTTCTATTATCCCATACCGGATCTCGTCGAACATTATATGCAGGAAATAACCAAAATGACCGGAAGGGAATATCACCCGTTTGTATACTACGGAGCGCCGGATGCAGTAAATATTATAGTGGCGATGGGATCTGTCACAGAAACAATTAAAGAAACCATAGACTACCTTGTTGGTAAAGGAGAAAAAGTCGGCCTGATGACGGTTCATCTTTATCGCCCGTTCTCTGAAAAGTATTTCCTGAATGTCATGCCCAAATCAGTGAAAAGAATGGCTGTCCTTGATCGTACTAAAGAACCAGGCGCTAATGGCGAACCTCTTTACCTCGATATCAAGGATGTTTTCTATGGCAAAAAAGATGCCCCTGTTGTGGTTGGAGGCCGTTATGGACTGAGTTCAAAGGATACCACTCCGCCGATGATCATTTCGGTATTTGACAACCTTAAGCTTAAAGAGCCGAAAAACGGGTTTACCATTGGCATTGTCGACGATGTGACTTTTACCTCACTGCCATTATTACCTGAGTTCAGTGTCGTTCCCAAAGGTACTTTCGAAGGAAAATTCTATGGGTTAGGTTCTGATGGGACGGTAGGCGCCAATAAAAATTCTATCAAGATTATCGGCGATAATACCGATAAATATTGCCAGGCTTATTTTGCCTATGATTCAAAGAAATCAGGCGGTATTACCACATCCCATCTCCGGTTCGGCAACAAACCGATCCGGTCGACATACCTTGTGACCACACCTGATTTTGTCGCCTGCCATGTTCCTTCCTATATTGACAAATATAATATTCTCAAGGGATTAAAGAAGGGAGGGACTTTCCTGCTTAACAGCATCTGGGAACCGGAAGAAACCAGGACCAAGCTGCCGGAATCCATGAAAAAATACATGGCAGAAAATGACATTAATTTCTACATTATCAATGCTACAAAAATTGCTGAGGAAATAGGATTGGGCAATCGGACCAATACCATTATGCAGTCGGCATTTTTCAAGATCTCCGATGTCATTCCATATGAACTTGCTGTCGAAGAGATGAAGCGAATGATCAGGAAATCATTCGGGAATAAGGGAGAGGAGATCGTCAAGATGAATAATGCGGCAGTTGATGCAGGTTCAGCTGTTATCAAGGTCGAAGTGCCTTCAGAATGGAAAAAACTTAAGGGTATTGACAGCAAATCGGAATCAGATGTTCCCGATTTCATTAAAAATATTGTTATTCCCGTCAATCAATTAAAAGGAGATGATTTACCGGTCAGCATTTTCCTGGACAGGGAAGACGGCACGTTTATAGCAGGAACCACTCAGTTTGAGAAACGCGGAATTGCGGTTAATGTACCAGAATGGCAGGTCGAAAATTGCATTCAGTGCAACCAGTGTTCTTATGTTTGCCCTCACGCCTGCATCAGGCCATTTTTAATTTCAGATGAAGAGCTGAAAAATGCCCCGGAAGGGACATTGACGCAGGATACCAAAGGAAAGTTTGCCGGTTATCATTACCGCATTCAGGTCAGCGTGCTTGATTGCACCGGCTGTGGCAACTGTGCTGATAATTGTCCTTCAAAAGAAAAGGCGCTTGTCATGGAGCCGCTTGAATCACAACTGGCCGAAGTAAAAAGATGGGAATACATTTCGAAAAATGTAACTTACAAGGATCAGATCGTCCCGAAAGATCAATCAGTTAAAAACAGCCAGTTTGCCCAGCCGCTCTTCGAGTTTTCAGGGGCTTGTGCAGGTTGTGGTGAAACCCCTTACATCAAGGTCATCACGCAATTATTCGGAGAGAGGATGATCATATCCAACGCGACAGGATGTTCCTCGATTTATGGGGGATCAGCTCCTTCCACGCCATACCGGCCGAACAATGTCAGCGGCCATGGACCTGCCTGGGCCAATTCGTTGTTTGAAGACAATGCAGAATATGGTTATGGCATAAGTGCCGGTGTGAATAAGCTCAGGGAAAGGATAGCCCAGCGGATGAAAGATTCCATGAAGGCCGGCATACCCGAAGATATGAATTCAGCTTACCAGCAATGGATTGATAATATGTATTCCGCAGCAGGCTCAGAAGAGGCCGCTAAAAAGCTTATTCCTTTACTCGAAAAATCAAAAGAGCCGAATGCTGCCGAAATTCTCAGCTTAAAACAATATCTTGTTAAAAAATCAATCTGGATCATAGGCGGTGACGGATGGGCTTACGATATCGGTTATGGAGGGCTTGACCATGTGCTGGCCTCAGGCGAAGACCTGAATGTCCTTGTCCTTGATACTGAAGTATACTCTAACACGGGCGGACAGGCTTCCAAATCGACGCCTGCCGGTGCCGTGGCTAAATTTGCCGCCTCCGGGAAAAAAATTAGGAAAAAGGACCTGGGGCTGATGGCAATCAGCTATGGATATGTTTATGTTGCACAGGTGGCGATGGGTGCGAGCCAGAACCAGTATTTCAAGGCGTTGAAGGAAGCAGAAGCCTATCCCGGCCCCTCGCTGATCATTGCTTATTCACCCTGCATCAATCACGGTATACGTAATGGTATGGGTAGAACCCAGTACGAGCAGGAGCTTGCCGTTAATTCAGGTTACTGGCAACTTTACCGGTACAATCCTTTACTGGAGGCTGAGGGAAAGAATCCATTCCAGCTCGACTCAAAAGACCCGGACTGGACCCAATTCCAGGGATATCTTGATGGAGAGGTCCGTTATGCTTCGTTGAAGAAAGCATTCCCAAACGAAGCAGAAAGACTTGATGCACTGGCAGAACAAAATGCAAGGTGGAGGTTCGAAACATATAAGCGCCTCGCTAATATGGAATATTCAGTCAAAGGATAAACAAATTTCAATTATAAAAATAAAGAGGCAGACCCATCCGGGGCCTGCCTCTTTTTGCTTTATATGTAATTATTTCTCAGTTCATTGAATTTTGAGCTCATAGGGAAGCCTGGCCTGGATGCCCTGCATTTCTTTTATCTGCTTCAGATACTGGTAATAAGTATAATATTCACCAAGTTCTTCTTCAATTCTTCCGGTACTGACATTTCCTGTGAATTCATCAATGATCTGCTGAAAAGGATCTTTCTGAGCCGGAAGGGACCAGATGTTGTAATCTGAAATGCTGGCTAATTCGGCAGCTGTTCTGATAGCATCCTCCAATCCTCCGAACTGGTCGATCAGCCCCAGGTCCCTGGCATCTGCGCCGCTCCAGACACGGCCCTGACCGATTGAATCTACGCGGGCTATTTCCAATTTCCTGCCGGAAGAAACCAGTCCGAGAAACTCTTTATAAGTTTTATCGATCTGGCGCTCGATTACCATATTTTCATACGAGGATAAAGGTCTGTTGATATTGGGAAAATCGGAATATTTATTTGTCATAACATTATCAAAGGTTATACCCAGCTTTTTGCCGAAGAATTCCTTCATATTGGGGATAAGACCGAACACACCGATTGAACCGGTAACCGTCGACGGATCGGCCAGAATTTTTGTAGCTGAAGCAGAGATCCAGTATCCTCCTGAAGCCGCCACGTCGCCCATTGAAACAACAACAGGTTTTTCCATTGCTGCCAGGACAATTTCACGACGAATGACTTCAGAGGCGTTGGCGCTCCCACCAGGTGAGTTGACGCGCAGAACGATTGCCTTGACTTTATCATTTTCCCGGGCCTGTCGGATAGCTTCCGACATACTGACCGATCCGATTGTCCTGTCATCGCCTTTTCCGTCAATTATATTTCCGATAGCGTAGACAACGGCGATTTTATTTGCAGAGACTTTCTCTTTGACCGTTGATGGCGCCAGCATATATTTTGATAATGAAACCGTTTTGATCTTATCCTTCTCGCCAATACCAAGTTTACTTCTCAGTTCAGCATCAATTTGATCCTTATAATAAAGCCCGTCCACCATTTTCTCTGAAAATGCTTTATCCGCAACCAGGGCATCCAGGTTATCGGCAATTAAATTAAGCTGATTCACGCTAAGATTCCTGCTGGCTGAAATATCGCTGAGAATGACAGACCACAGATCGGAGACCATAGCGTTCATTTGTTCGCGGTTTGCTTCGCTCATCTTGTCCTGCGTAAAAATTTCGACCGCACTTTTATATTTTCCATGCCTGATCACCTGCATTTGAATGTCAAGTTTTTCAAGCGTCCCTTTCAGGAAAAATAGCTCTGCACCCAAACCTCTGAAATCGATTGCGCCGTCAGGGTGCAAATATATCTTATCTGCCACGCTGCCGAGGTAATAAGCACCCTGCGAGTAAATTTCACCGTAAGCGATAACAAATTTTCCGCTCGTTTTAAAATCAAGCAATGCCTGCCTTATTTCTCTGATCGTTTCCAAACCAGAAGGGATCATGCCCATATCAAGGTAGATCCCTTTGATGTTCGGATCGGTTTTGGCTTTCCTTATTTCTTTCAGGATCTCATCGAGACCGGGATATTGCTCCATATCAAATCCTGTCGGTGAAAAGAATGAAAAAGGATCTTTGGGCGCCCTGTCATATACCGGCTTATCCAGCTTTATAAGCAGCAATGTATTTGGTTCCACGGCGACGGCTTTTTTATCTGCAAAGGAAACCAGTGAAACCACAATTCCGAAGAAAATAAAAAACAGCACAATCAAAACAATGACAAACCCCAGCATGGAGGCGAACATAAATTTAAAGAAGTCTTTCATAAATTTAATTATTAAAATATTTCAAATTCAGCATTTTACCATCAAATTCTGCGAATGAATAATTAGTAAGCCAATCACCCAGGATAATCAGGCGGGAGCCATGTTTTAACTCGATGTTTGTGGGCCGGTGCCTATGGCCAAATACGAAATAGTCGGCATCCTGACCTTTATTTATAAGTCCCATTGCGTATTTATACAGCATTTCATCTTCGATCCTGTTTAAATTTTCTTTTTTATCCTCTTTGAGCATGTTGGCCAGCCGGCTTTTACCGCTGAAATACAGGCCCATTCTTGCCCCAAAGTCGGGGTGGAGCCAGCGAAAGAGATGTTGATTGAAACTGCTGCTGAAAATCTTTTTAAGAAATTTATAGCCATTGTCTCCCGGGCCCAATCCATCTCCATGGGCAAGGTAAAACTTTTTGCCCATCATCAGCCGGGTTTCAGGTTGCCTGTGCAGCTGAATATTAATTTCTTTCTGCAGATATTCAAAAGCCCAGATGTCATGGTTGCCGGTGAATAGGTGTACCGGGATTCCGGTATCGGTTATTTGTGCAAGTTTTCCCAGAAGCCTTATGTATCCCTTCGGTACAACGGTCTTATATTCAAACCAGAAATCAAATATATCGCCCATCAGGAATATCTCACCGGCGTCCTTCATGACCTGATCGAGCCAGGAGACAAGCATTTTCTCACGGTCGAGGCTGCTTTCATAATCAGGTATCCCTAAGTGAAAGTCAGATGCGAAGTAAATCTTTTGTCCCGGCTTGCCCTGGCTTGTTTCCAATCAATTTCCGATTTAATACAAGATTAGCTAACTTTTAATGTCTAAAGATAAGAAGTTATTGCTTAAGCTGATTGATTTCAGCGGCAAGATCATTGAAATTATTTCCCCTGTACCGGATAATAAGGTCCTTATCCAGCATAATAAAATAAGGAAACTGGTCCGGAATATTGAACAGCGTTTTTGCCGAGGAATAGATATTCAGGAAATCGGTGACATTTGTCCAGTCCTGCAGCCCATCCGCCCTGATGGCTTCCTCCCACAATTCTTTGTAACTTTCCAGGGCAATGGCATATACAGCAATCCTTCCTTTACCGGATTTTTCAAGCAGGTCTCTTAAAATCTTATTGGATTTTCTGCTTTGCTGATCCCACGATGCCCAGAAATACAGGATAACAGGCCGGCCTTTAAGAGAATATATCTGGATGGTTTTTCCGGAAGGATTTTGAAGACCGATATCCGGTACTTTATTGCCGGCAGCAAGCCGCCTTTCAGTCATTTCATCTATTTTAAGGCGTTCACTGCGAACCGCTATCCTTTTTTTAAGGTCGGCCAGATATTTGTTATCAGGGTAGTTCAACGACAGGCAGGAGTCGATAAGTATAAAATATTTGAAATCGTCCTTTTCAGTCAATATTTTTCTTTCGCCGAAACGCCTGTTAATCACAAGAAGACTTGCAAGCGAACCGCAATGGTTTTCGAGGAAACGTATAGAATATTGGCGCTGATAATTAAAGATATCCTGGTAGCTTTTATCAAGGTCCATTTTGATTGACCTGAAGGCAGAATTCCGCTGATAATCATTATAGGTTCTGCTGAGAGAATCGACTTTACTGCGGTTGGCCTCAAGAAACATTTCAAAATCATGGTATAATTCGGAATCAGGCGATCCTTTCACGTTATAATTCTTTCTCAGGCTGTTGCCGTCAGAAGAGATTTCTATGCTTGTTTCCTTATCCAGTACCAGCGTCAGGTAATTTTTATTATCAATCTTAACGAGATAAAACCCGGGATTTTTATGCCTGAAGGTGAATTTGAATGATCCATCGGCTGAAATTTTCACGGTATCTACCGGAACAATGTTATTTGTGTCTAATTCGCCAAGAGATACTGATTTGCCTTTAAAAGCCGGAAATGAACCCCTGATTTTGGTTTTTATTCCGTCACTGTTCTTTTGAGTGCAACTTACCATTAAAATGATAAAAAAGAAAATGAAGCACTTAAGGACAATATTTTTCCCGGGGGATATCATATTTTGACGGATTTTAATTAATTTGGACAAAAATACGACCTTATTAAGTTAAAAAAGCAGGATTGCTCATGATTTTGAACCGGATGATTTTCACGGGGATTTTTATTTTTTTTTCGAACTGTATTTTTGCTCAGAAAATACTGGTAATCGAAAACATAAATTCCCTGAAAAATTTCAAGTATTACCAGGGGGATCAAATTTTTGTGAAGATTGATGGTTTCCAAGGAAGGATCAGTGATCAGATAGCTGATATGACGGATTCGACAATCATATTTTATATTATGGGGGAATTCACGTTCGACAAGGTAAAATGCATCTACAGGGAGAATTGGCTTATCAAGACCCTGAGAGGGTTGAGTCTTATCGGTGGAACGGCATACCTGGGAATTGACAGCTTCAACCGCCTGATAAACCATGAATACCCGGTGATTGAAAGTGAGACTTTGATGATTTCCGGTGGAATGGTCGCTTTCAGCTTCGCATTAATTCCTTTCAATTACAGGAAGATTAATACCAGGGGAAACTGGCAAATGAGAACTATCGATCTGAATTCATTTTAAAATGATATTCATTCAGATACTTTTTTGAACATAGTCCAGGATCATCTTATCAAAGCTTGTTTCGCCAAAATCATGCATTTTAATCATGATCGGGACATAATAAAACGACAGATTATCGATGTAGGATGAGAATTCATCGTTGTCCAGCCTCGTGGAGTCCTTCTCAGTAGTGAAAATGACCTTGTCTTTTGAAATAATGCTATTATATTCCCTGGATATTTTTTCCAGATCACCTGCCGTATATTGATGATGATCCCCAAAATCCATAACAATCAATTCATTACATAACCCGCTGAGGTACTCCTGAAAAGGATAAGAGTTGGCGACACCGGCTACCATAATGATATATCTGTATTTTGGGGCGGCTGGAATTTGATTGCTGCAAAGTTTCAGCGGCACCGGGGTGTCATAAGTGACATAGGAAAAGAAAATTTTCTGGTCGCGGACCGGCCTGAGCTCTTTGTAAAGGTTCCGGCAAGTGATCGGTGAAAGTACTTTCGGGGTTTTGGTGACTATGATGATATCAGCGCGGTGGGCGCCTTTGATTCGTTCTCTAA
Source organism: uncultured Bacteroidales bacterium (assembly GCA_963823285.1). Lineage (GTDB taxonomy): Bacteria > Bacteroidota > Bacteroidia > Bacteroidales > JAGOPY01 > JAGOPY01. The sequence goes on from CAWGKX010000015.1 coordinate 767,795, forward strand.
GCATCCCCGTCGGTAACAGATAATCATTCACATAAAGATGATGATAGTCGGTAAGAATAATTGATTTCCCCGGTTTTACATATCGATGCTGAAAAGCATCATCAAGAAGGATTACCTCTGTTTCCGGCTTTTCTGCCAATATTTTCGAAATACCTCTTTTCCGGTCTTCATCCACTGCAAGAACCACATCAGGGAATTTTTTAAGGTATTGTGTCGGTTCATCGCCAATTTCAATTTGTGATAACTCGGGGGTCACCATTATGAATCCTCTGGTCTTTCTGCGGTAACCCCTGCTGAGAATCGCAACTTTAAAATTTCTTTTCAAAAGCCTGACAAGGTATTCCGTATGAGGGGTTTTTCCGGTTCCCCCGGCGCTGAGATTACCGATTGATATAATTGGAATATCAAAGCTTTTGGAAGGAATAATCTTCCAGTCAAATAATTTATTGCGAAATCCTATGACGATCCCGTACAGGCAGGCAAAGGGAAATAATATTATTTTTACGATAATCATTAGCTAAACGTGCATAATTTTAGCAGGCCCGGTTAGATTCTTTTTAGTTAAAACATTTAACCAATTATAGTTTATACGGATGAGGTTAAAAAAGTAATACAAAACAGGCAAAAAATTTCAAAAATAATTCGATAACAGCTTTTTAACGATGAAAATTAAGGAAATCCTTTCAGAACTGGAGAATTTAGCACCTGGTAAGTTGCAGGAAGAATATGATAATTCAGGATTGACGATCGGGCAGCCGGAGACCGAAATCCAGGGATGTTTAATATGCATTGATGTCAATGAAGCAGTCATTGATGAAGCTGTTCGCAAGAAATGCGGGCTGATCATAAGTCATCATCCGGTTATTTTCAAAGGTCTGCGGCGGGTTACCGGTGAGACAATGACGGAGAGAATTGTCACTAAAGCCATTAAGGAAGATGTCGCCATTTGTTCTGTGCATACCAATCTCGACAATGTCTATGAAGGGGTCAACAGGATACTCTGTGACCGACTGGGCATACGCAATCTTTCAATCCTCCGGAAATCGAAAGGGCAACTGAAAAAGCTGGTAACTTTCTGCCCGTCAGATCATGCTGGAGAAGTCAGGGAAGCTATGTTCAGCGCAGGGGCCGGTCATATCGGCGAGTATGACCTGTGCAGTTTTAACGCCGAAGGATTAGGTACCTTCAGGGCCGGTGAAAAAGCTGACCCGTTCGTTGGAGAAATTGGCAAGCTCCATTTTGAAAAAGAAGTCAGGATTGAAACTATTTTTCCGGCTTACATGCAAAAAAGCATTATACGGGCTTTGGTGGAATCTCATCCATATGAAGAAGTGGCTTATGATATCTATCCTCTTGAGAATGAATTCGATCGGGCCGGTTCGGGAATGATCGGAGAACTGCGGCAGAAAATGACCGAAGCTGACTTCCTCGGCATGATAAAAGAAGTTCTGAAAGTTCCATGCATTAGACATTCACCTTTTCTTGGAAAAATGGTCGGGAAGATTGCGGTCTGCGGTGGTTCAGGCAGTTTCCTTCTTCCGGATGCGATCAGTCAGCAGGCTGATTTTTTTGTCTCCGCTGATTTTAAATATCACCAATTTTTTGAGGCTGATGGAAAAATTGTGATTGCAGATACCGGGCATTATGAAAGTGAACAATTTACTTGCAATTTATTGGCCGACTATTTGAAGAATAAATTTGCTACCTTTGCAGTCCAAATTTCGGAAACCCCGGTTAACCCGGTTAACTATTTTTAATTCAATTACTTATGGCTAAGGAAGAAACAGTTAAAAAAAATGCTGCCCTGGCGGAGCAACTTTCGGATGAAGGGATTCAAAGGAAAATTGAAGATACATTGCTTGCACTCTATCAACTCCAACAGCATGATTCTCAAGCTGATAAAATAAGGATGATAAGGGGAGAGCTTCCTCTGGAAGTTCAGGACCTTGAAGATGAGATCGTCGGCCTTGAAACGAGAATTGAGAATTATCATACTGAAATCAAATCCGTGGAAAAACTGGTTGCGGAAAAGAAGCAGGCTATAAAGGATAGCGAATCGCTCATCAAAAAATATGAAGAACAAAAGTTGAATGTCAGAAACAACAGGGAGTACGATTCTTTGACGAAAGAAATTGAATTCCAGACTCTGGAAATGCAATTGGCTGAGAAGAGAATAAGGGAGTATACCGAAGCTCTTAGCAATAAAAAATTGCAGATTGAAGAATCAGAGGCGATACTAAACGAAAGAAGAAGTGACCTTGAGATCAAAAAGAGCGAGTTGAATGATATCGTTGAAGAAACGGAAATAGAGGAAAAGGAGCTGGAGAAGCGTTCGGAAGAAATTCAGAGCCGCATTGAGGAGCGTTTATTGATAGCATACCAGCGGATACGAAAAAATGCCCGTAACGGACTTGCTATTGTGCAGATAGAAAGGGATGCCTGCGGAGGTTGTTTCAATAAGATCCCACCACAGCACCAGCTTGATATCCGGATGCATAAAAAGATCATCGTCTGTGAATATTGCGGCAGGATTCTTGTTGATTCCGATATAACGGGTATGATGAAAAAGAATTGAACCAGTGATCATTTCAGATAACAGAGAGGGCGATTAAAGCCCTCTTTTTGTTTGATAATTAATGTAACAACTGCCGAAATTCCACGTCTATATTTTGTAGATTTGTTTAAATATTCTGAATAATGGAAAGACATGGACTTTACCGAAGCCGCACAAACAAGGTTTTTGGCGGTGTTGCCGCGGGAATAGCACAATCACTCAATACCGACCCTGCTATTGTAAGGCTCATTTTTGCCATTCTGGTAATATTCGGAGGGGGGGGTATTTTGTTATACCTGATCCTCTGGATAGCGATACCTGAAGAACCATTACAGTTTTACCAGGAAAGCGGGGCCGCCGGAGAGGCCAAACCTGTCAATGAAACAGGTACACCTGAACCTGCCTATACACCACCTGTCTACCCTTACCGCAGAAATAACGGCGCCCTCGTCGTAGGCTTTATCTTTATTGTTATCGGGATCATTTTTCTTATCGATCGATTCGTACCGCATATAAGGCTCCATTTTCACGAGTTCTGGCCCGTTATCATCGTGATAGCCGGAATTGCTCTTATTATCAGTAGTTTTTCAGGAACAAAAAATCATCATCAATGAAAACGAAAAATGTAATCTGGGGTCTGATATTAGTACTGATCGGAGTGCTGTTTATCCTGAAAAACCTTGATGTCATCTATTTCAGCTGGTACGGTCTCTGGAAGCTCTGGCCATTGGTCCTGGTGCTCATAGGAGTTGCCATCCTGCCTGTTAAAGATGCCATTAAAATAGTCCTGACCATTATCATCCTGGTTGTAGCAGGATTTATCCTGGTTTCATATCCGGCAGGCGAAAGCTGGTTCGATAAATGGTCATTTAATAACGGCAGGGAACAAAGAGATGACAATGAGCCTGCAGCGGTTGACCAGCGGATCTTTGAAGCATATGACACGACCATTAATGAAGCCGACCTGATTTTTGATGCAGCCGCCGGTAATTTCAGGATAGATCAGCCCACAGATGAATTGTTTGAATTTACACGGGAGGGCAACCTTGGCAAATATAATTACTCTTTAAAAAACCTTGGGGATAAGAGAGAAATCAGGATTGAACTGAATGAAGGACAGGTAATAAAAAGCGATTTCAGAAATAAGGTGGCGGTGAAATTGAACCCAAACCCGCTCTGGAACCTTAATGTGGATGTCGGTGCCGCCAATATTGATATGGATTTGACTGCTTTTAAAATAGGCAAGCTCGATATTTCCGGCGGCGCATCTTCAATCAATATTTCTGTCGGGAGTCTTCAAAACGAGAGTAAAATAAAAATTAACTCCGGGGCCTCTTCAATAGATATTAAGGTGCCCAAAGATATTGCATGCCAGGTAAACACCAGCATGGTACTGTCTTCCAGGGATCTCCCGGGATTTAACAAGGTCGGAAACGGCACTTATGTCACACCTGAGTTTTCGGATAAAACTAAAAATATCGTTATTGATATTGAGGCTGCTGTATCAAGCCTTAGCATAGAACGTTATTAAATCTTTTAATAATTAAGGTTGTTTTATTATTTTGATCCTGCCTTTGGGTATTATTAATAATTTTGCCCTTTTCGCGCATATATCAACTCGGTCATTAATGAAACGCCTTATACTTCTTTCACTAATAGTGTTAAACGCCATAATATCATTTGGCCAGCCCGGTACCATAAAAGGATTTGTCTATGATAAAGCCAGTGGTGAGCCGGTCATCTTTACCAATGTTTATCTTTATCATACAACTTACGGATCTGCGACGGACGTAAACGGGTATTTCATCATTACCAAAGTTCCCCCTGGTGATTATACGCTTATGGTCACATACCTGGGATATGATACATTAGAGATCCCTGTCAGCCTCCAGCCCGGAGGGGTTATTACCAAAAAGCTTCAATTACAGAAATCTGCGATCAATCTTGGAGCCATTGATATTTCTGCCGAATACCAGGAAGCAAGGACAGAGACAAAAACATCCGTGATTAAGATAACTCCAAAGGATATCGGCCAAATCCCTTCTATCGGAGGGCAGCCCGATCTTGCCCAGTATCTCCAGGTCATGCCGGGGGTGGTTTTTACGGGTGACCAGGGCGGTGAATTATATATCCGGGGCGGCGAGCCCATCCAAAATAAAGTATTGCTTGATGGAGTAACAATCTATAAGCCTTTTCACTCGATCGGATTATTCAGCGTGTTTGAAACAGATATCATCAGGAATGCGGATATTTACACAGGTGGGTTTGGTGCAGAATACGGGGGACGTATTTCATCGGTAATGGACATCAGGACCCGCGACGGAAACCGGCAGAGGATTGCCGGGAAAGTATCTGTAAGCACGTTTGGGGCAGGTGTTCTCCTGGAAGGCCCGTTCAAAAAACCGACTGAAAAGAAAGGCGGCAGCGCCGGATTTATTTTATCTGCCAAAGGATCGTATCTCGACCAAAGCTCGAAGATCTTTTACAACTATATCGATACGGCAGGCCTCCCGTTCAATTATCTTGACCTTTACGGTAAAATTTCACTCCAGGCAGCAAATGGAAGCAAGATCAATTTCTTCGGATTTCACTATGTTGATAAAGTAAATCAGTACAAAGCCCTGTCGGATTTCAACTGGAGCAGCACGGGGATAGGTGCTAATTTCCTGGTCATACCCGGCAAATCAGACTTTATCATGGAAGGCCACGTCGCATATTCCGACTATAATATTTCTCTTACCGAAAAAACAAGCCCTGAAAGAACGAGTAAGATAAACGGCTTTGAGGTCGGGCTCAATTTTACTTACTTCCTCGGAAAAGATGAGCTTAAATTCGGGATCGAACAAATCGGCTCCGCAACGGATTATTACTTTGTCAATGGGTCCGGGCTGGTCATAGAGGAAGCCGATAACACAACAGAGCTCGGCCTCTTTGGAAAATATAAGCTGACGGCGGGGAAATTCCTGATAGAACCTAGTTTCAGGCTTCAATGGTACGCTTCCTTATCCGAGGTTTCACCGGAGCCCAGGCTCGCCGTCAAATATAATGTCACGAACCATTTCAGGCTGAAATTTGCCGGTGGCCTTTATTCCCAGAACCTGATCAGCGCCAGGTCAAACAGGGATGTGGTCAATTTATTTTATGCCATCCTTTCAGGAACGACCAATTTGCCTGACTATTTTGACGGACACCCGAGGACCAGCGCACTTCAGAAAGCGACCCATCTTATTCTCGGTGCTGAGGTGGATGTTAGCAGGAAAATTACAGTCAACGTCGAAGTGTATTACAAATTATTCAACCAGCTTACTAATTTAAACAGCAACAAAATCTATGACGAGGATAAAAATCCTGAGCAGCCCGATTTACTTAAGGATGATTTTATTCTGGAAAAAGGAAATGCCTATGGTTTGGATATGACCCTTAAGTACGACCAGCAGAGGTTTTATTTCTGGGCAGTTTACTCTTACGCATTTGTGAATCGCTATTATGAAGACATTGACAGTGTCATGCAGCATTATTATCCGCACTTCGATCGCCGGCATAATGTTAACCTCGTCGGAACCTACCGGCTTGGCACTAAAATGACCTGGGAGATCAGCGCCAGGTGGAATTTCGGGTCCGGCTTTCCTTTTACCCAGACACAGGGTTTTTATGAGAAGATCAAGTTTGATGGCATTTATTCCGATTATACTTCCACTAACGGGGAACTGGGGATCATATATGCAAATCTGAACGAAGGCAGGTTACCGGCATACCACCGGCTCGATCTGAATTTTAAAAAGAAGTTTTACGTGAGTGAAAATTCAAAGATTGAAGTTGATCTCAGTCTTGTAAATGTGTATGATCGGAAAAATGTTTTTTACCGTGACCGTATCACGGGTGAAATCGTTTACCAGTTACCTTTTATGCCAAGCCTCGGGGTGACGTGGACTTTCTGATTAATTAATAAATAAAAATCCTTCAGCCATGAATTTTCGGATTATTTGCAGCATACTATTTATCGCTGTCATCATTCTTATGATGACCGGCTGTAAAGAGAACAAAAAATCACAATCTATGGAAGCACCTCTGGCAAAGATCGAGAAAAAAGAACTGACTAAAAACGGCGATACCCGCCTGGATAACTATTACTGGCTGAATGAAAGGGAAAATCCTGAAGTTGTTAAGTACCTGGAGGCTGAGAATGCATACACCAAATCGATGATGAGCCACACTGAAGCTTTGCAGGATAAGCTTTTCAATGAGATAGTAGGAAGGATCAAGCAAAATGATTCTTCGGTTCCTTATCTCGAAAACGGTTATTATTATTACACGAGATTTGAGGAAGGCAGGGAATATCCTGTTTATTGCAGAAAAAAAAGCAATCTTGATGCGCCGGAAGAGATCATGCTCGATGTTAACCAGATGGCAAAAGGCCATGCCTATTTTGAGGTAGGCGGTCACCAGGTGAGCGATGATAACCGGCTGCTGGCCTATTCGGTGGATACCGTGAGCAGAAGGATATATACTATATATATCAAAGATCTTACAACCGGTCAGCTTCTTCCCGATAAAATTGGCAATGCATCTGGTAACCTTACCTGGGCCAACGACAACAGAACATTATTTTATTCCACCAAGGATGAATCACTCAGGGTGGACAAGATCTGGAAGCATCGCTTAGGTGAAGACGACGGGAAAAATCAAATGGTGTATAATGAAGGAGATCCTACCTACAATACATTTATTTATAAAAGCAAATCACGTAAATTCCTGATCATTGGTTCAAGCAGTACTTTATCCGATGAATACAGGTTTCTGGATGCAGGAAACCCGGAGGGGGAATTTAACGTATTTCAACCCAGGCAGAGAGGTCTTGAATACAGTATTGCACATTATAATGACCGTTTTTATATCAGGACAAATTATCATGCCGTCAATTTCCGCCTGATGGAGACACCAGTTGATAAAACAGGTTTGGAGAACTGGAAGGAAGTTATACCGCACCGGGATGATGTCCTGCTTGAGGATTTTGATGTTTTCAACGGTTACCTGGCCATCCAGGAACGTAAGAATGGTATGAAAACTATCAGGATCTTCAATGGTTCAGATATTGATTATTATCTTGAATTTGCTGAACAGGCATATACGGTCACATTGGGTGATAATGCCGAACTGGCCACCGATATTGTCAGGTATAATTACACTTCGCTTACCACACCGATGTCGGTTTATGATTACAATATTAAAACCAGGAAAAGTGAGTTAAGGAAAATGCAGGAGGTAGTTGGAGGGTATAATCCCGGGGATTATTTTACGGAACGCCTTATGGCTACTGCTGATGACGGAACAAAGATACCGATATCATTAGTTTATAAAAAGGATATTAAAAAAGACGGGAAAGATCCTTTGCTACTTTATGGATACGGCTCATATGGATACAGCATGGATCCGTATTTCAGCTCTGTCAGGCTGAGCTTGCTTAATCGTGGTTATATTTACGCCATTGCCCATGTCAGGGGAGGGCAGGAGATGGGCAGGAAATGGTACGAGGATGGGAAATTGCTGAATAAGAAAAATACCTTCACGGATTTCATAGCATGTGGTGAGTTCCTGGTAAATAAAGGGTATACTGATCCCGGCCATTTGTATGCAATGGGAGGTAGTGCCGGCGGCCTTCTGATCAGCGCCGTGATAAATATGCGCCCTGACCTCTTCAATGGAGCTATTGCGGCAGTGCCGTTCGTCGATGTCGTTACCACAATGCTCGACGAAAGCATACCTCTGACAACCGGGGAGTATGACGAATGGGGAAATCCCAATGATTCGGTTTACTACCGGTATATGTTATCCTATTCACCGTATGATAATGTCGTGGCCATGAGTTACCCCGCTTTGCTGGTCACGACAGGCCTGCACGATTCACAGGTTCAGTACTGGGAGCCGGCAAAATGGGTGGCCAAGCTACGCGTGACGAAAACGGATAAGCGTCCGTTATATTTATGGACAAATATGGATTACGGGCACGGAGGCGCTTCCGGGAGATTCGAGCGTTATCATGAAACTGCTCTTGAATATGCATTTTTACTTGATCTTGAAGGAATCAGCAAATAGATTTTTTATCCGGTCTCTTCTAATCCAGCTTTGACCCATCATTAACAGTTTTTAACATATGTTTATTATTGAGCATATTGTTTAAATGCTACATTTGTAAATGGAAACATTATTAATCTGATAAAATCTTACTTATGAAAAGACTTGTTTTAAGTATCGCAATTGCAGGCTTTGTCGCTTTTGGAGCCTTGAATGTACAGAATGTCGTTGCTTCTTCAACCCGGATCTCAATGGTTAAATTTGATAAAGATCCTAAGAAGGACAAGAACAAGGACAAGAAGGCCGATGAGAAAAAGGACTCAAAGACTGACGCCAAAGCCACTACTACCGAAGCTAAGGATGCACAAACCAAATCGTGTGATAAGCCGGCTTCCGGCAAATCATGCTGCAGCCCTCAAAAAGAAGGATGTGCCAAATCCTGCCCTGAAAAAAAATAGTAATATTCGCAATAATTAGTTTGGTTTTTAGCCTTCTGCAGTGATGTGGAAGGCTTTTTTTAATTAAGATGATTAATTTAGCTGAAAAATATAAAGATGGAAACCGCAAGAACCATTTATTCCGGCGATCTGAGAACAATTGCGCAGCATGTGAAATCCGGCGTGGTGATCACAACGGATGCCCCTGTCGATAACCAGGGGAAAGGCGAGTTTTTTTCTCCCACCGATCTTGTAGCCACTGCACTTGCAAGCTGTATGCTCACCATAATGGGCATTGCTGCGCGCGAACATGGTTTCAGCATAGACGGGACAAAGGCAACCGTAACAAAAGTGATGCTGTCCGATCCGAGAAGAATTGGAGAAGTTAAGATCGTGCTGGATTTTCCTGACATTTCATACACGAAAAAACAAAAGCAAATCATTGAGAAAGCCGGACGCACATGCCCGGTCGCACTAAGCCTTCATCCGGATTTGAAGCAGAATATCAGCTTTAAATTCAAGGATTAGATTTTAGAAGTCAGCGGTCAGCAGTCATTATTCCTTCTTCCTGCTATCAATAATTATAGTAACGGGTCCGTCGTTGATAAGCCCGATTTGCATCATTTCACCGAATTCCCCGGTTTTTATGTCTTTTCCCAAATCGGAGCTTAATTGCCTGACAAATTTTTCATAAAGCGGGATGGCAGTTTCAGGCCTGGCAGCGCGAATATATGAAGGCCTGTTGCCTTTTTTGGTGCTGGCGTGCAGGGTAAACTGGCTGATTACCATGATATCGCCATTTACCTCTCTGACTGATAAATTCATGACACCATCCTGGTCATCGAAGATCCGAAGCCTGCATATCTTTCCGGAAAGCCACTCAATATCTTCCTTTCCGTCAGATTCTTCGATGCCGATTAAGACCAGAAGACCTGACCCCATCCGGTCCTTCAAACTGCTTCCGATGCTTACGCTGGCTTGTGAAACTCTTTGAATAACTGCTCTCATTATATTATCAAAGATCGTGAAGATTTGCGAGTCTATGATCACTTCTGTTCAAAATAGAGGTTGTGCAGAATTTAGTAGTTTTGCTTTTAGTTAAATAAGAATGTCCATGGTCCGTCTGAGTGTTAATATTAATAAGATTGCGACCCTGCGCAATGCCAGGGGTGGCAATATCCCTGATGTGCTGAAAGCCGCTGTTGATTGTGAAAGATTCGGCGCGCAGGGTATCACCGTTCATCCGCGGCCTGATGAGCGTCACATTCGCTTCCGTGACGCACGCGACCTTAAACCGTTGATCAAAACCGAATTTAACATCGAAGGAAATCCCACACCGGAATTTATCAGGCTGGTGCTGGAGATAATACCTGCACAGGTGACCCTGGTTCCTGACAATCCTGGCCAGCTTACCTCCGACCATGGCTGGGATACTGCAAGATATAAGGATAAATTAAAAGAGATCATCGCAGTTTTTCATCGGTCGGGTATCAGGACCTCTGTTTTTTTAGATGCGGATATCAGGATGGTAGAACATGCAAGTGATACAGGGACTGACCGTATTGAGCTTTATACGGAAAGCTATGCTAAAGATTATAGCCGCGACAGGGAAGCCGCTATCAGGCCATTTATAGATGCGGCTCGGGCAGCACAAAAGATGGGCCTTGGGCTAAATGCCGGCCATGACCTGAACCTTGACAATCTTAAATATTTTGCTGAAAAAATCCCGGGCCTGCTTGAAGTTTCTATCGGACACGCCTTGATTTGTGATGCGCTCTATTATGGTTTGGAGAATACAATCCAGCTTTATCTGCGCCAGCTGAAACAGTTTCCGGGTTTATAAATAGTTATCATGGATCTTTTTTACAGGGAATATGGAGAAGGACAGCCCATCGTGATCCTGCACGGATTACTTGGTAATTCAGATAACTGGGTCGGGATTTCAAGAAAGCTTGCTGCGGAAGGCTACAAAGTCCTGATCCCCGATCAAAGGAATCACGGGCAGTCACCATGGAATCCCGTGTTAAACTATTATGCGCTAGTGGATGATCTGTCAGGTTTCATCGATTCAAAAAAGCTGGCAGATCCGATCATCCTTGGGCATTCCATGGGAGGGAAGGTGGCAATGCGTTATGCCCTTGAAAATTCCGCTTCGGTAAAAAGAATTGTCATCGTCGATACAAGCCTCAGATCATATGTCAGATATGATTACCACCTGAAACTGATCGATGCCATGTTATCGGTCGACTTCAGCAAAGCATCCGACCGCCGGGCAGTAAAAATATTATTGTCGGAGAAAATAGGCGATGAGCGTATGGTCCAGTTCCTGATGAAAAATCTTTTCCGGAAGGCAAAGGGACGGCTGGCCTGGCGGCCTAACCTTCAGGCTATAAGCGATCAGATTCAGGATTTATATGACGGAGTTTTTTATTCTGCACGCTTTGAAAAACCTGCTCTTTTTATCAGGGGCGGAAAATCAGACTATGTTCTTGAAGAAGATTACCATGCGATTTATCAGAATTTTCCGCTTGCGGTAATCAAAACAATTGAAAATGCAACACATTGGGTCCATGCCGATGAACCTGGAGAATTCTATCGCCTGTTAACGGAATTTTTGAAATCCTGAATGATTTTAACCCGCCAGAACTTCTGTTTTCTTTCTCAGCACCCTTGCCGAAATCAGGATGCTTATTTCATAAAGCCCCATCAGGGGGATGGTGACCAGTATCTGGCTTACGACATCTGGTGGAGTAATAATTGCAGCTAACGTAAGCAGGATAATGATTACATATTTTCGGCTCTTCTTCATGAAAGCCGGTTTCAAGATGCCAATTTTAGAAAGAAAAAATACAACGATGGGTAATTCAAATATGAGACCGGAACCCAGGGTAACAGAAACAACAGTATTGATGTAGGAACTGAGGGTTATCGTATTTTGAACCGATTCGCTGACCTGGTAAGATGCAAAGAAATTGATTGTCCAGGGAACGATAAGGTAATAGCTGAAAAGCATACCCAGTATGAACAGGAAGGTACTGTACAATACCACACCTCTGGAATATTTTTTTTCGTTAGGTAATAATGCGGGCTTGATAAAACTCCAGATCTCCCATAAAAGATAAGGGAAAGCCACTATTAGCGCCGCCATCATTGAAACATAGATATGTGTGGAGAATTGCCCGGACATCTCAATATTAATAATCTCCAGCTTGACAGTGTCCATGCAGAGAGAGTCGGTTGAAAGCCACTTTCCCAAAGTGCATAATGCACGGTAGGATATGAAGTTAGGATCTTTAGGTGCAAGTATTATCATGTCAAAAATAAACTTGCGCATGATAAAAGCTGCAATAGCCAGTAAGGTCAGGACAACGGCAGCCCTGATCAAATGAGTGCGCAACTCCTCGAGGTGCTCCCAGAAACTCATCTCTTTTTCAGGAGTCGTGCTACTTTTCTTATTAGTTGAATTATCTTCCGCCATTCAGGTTAACTTATAGCAAAAATAACAAAAATGAAGGCCCTGAGATTGGAACTGAGATAAATAAAAAGCCTGTCGGCTGAATGTTAAAATAGACACGCCGGCAGGCTTTGTAAAAGATGAATTATTTATCAGATCAATATACTATGATCTTACTGCTCAATACAGTATTTTCCGTGGTAAGCCTTACGATATAGATGCCAGGCTTTAATCCTGCGTTTAACCTGAAAGAATCAGCCCCGTCGATTTCAGTCGCCTGAAGAAGCTGTCCCATTAAGTTGTAGATGCTGACGGTACCTTTAATATTATTTCCATCAACATTACGAACATTAATTAACCGGTTAAAAGCGAAAATTTCGATTCCGGTTTCATTGGTTATAACAGGCTGGGATAATTCGATTTTCATATTTTCATCAGATATGACAGGCAATGGGCCTTCAGGTGCATTCGTGCCGTGTTGCCTGACCTTCACCATGTCAATGCTAAGGTCGCTTCTTTCACCTGAACCGATTGTTCCCGTCATCCTTATTTTAACACAAGGCTGATTTGCGAAAGAACTCAGATTTACGATCGCATTTTTATAAGCCGCCTTCTCTGATGATTGCTGTTGTCCGGCAATTGACCACACATTATAAGTCCAGGAACCGTTATAGACATCGACATGCATAGATCCCATCTGGTTGCCATACATGTGATACCATAGCGATATTTCGGGCAATGTTATGCCTGTGAAATTAAATGTGGCTTCAAGAGATGCCTCATTCCCGGGGACCCTCGGGCTCGAAGCCTCGGTATATATGTACCAGGATCCGTTGTAAGCTTTTGTCGGGCTTGTCTTTTGTGTGGGCGTATCACCGTTTATCCTGGTCCAGTTAAAATTGTCATCTGAAGCCTGGATCCATTGGCCGAATCCGTTTTCAAAGCTTTCCTGGTAAGGGACGGTGATATAAGGATTGTTTTGCGTCTTAAACGACCAGGTCGGGCAGCCCGTTGCCTGTCCGTCAGCGTTGTACGGAATCACCTTCCAGTAATACATTGTATTATAATTCATTGCCTGTGATGGAGTATAATTGGTTACATTTCCAAGGTCGGCGCCATTTACGATATTGAACGGAGGATTATTAGTGCCGAAATAAAGGATATATCCTGTTGCACCTGACGCCGCCTGCCATGAAAGGTTCGAACTGACAGGAACATTCGTTGCGCCTGCCTGGGGATTGACCGGGCTGGAGCATTCTGGCGGGTTAATGTTTGTCGGAACAATCCCGCTGATGACGATGGAAAAAGCCTGGGAGCCCCCTGTTAATGTTCCTTCATGATTTACTGTAATCGTATAAAGCCCGGCGGACGGCGCAGCTATATAAACCATCTCGACATTATCGACATCGTTTTCCGAGGTATTGGTAGCAGGATTACCAGGGTTATTCCTGTCAAGCTTCCAGGGATAATAAGTTGAGGTAGAATGCGTAAGCTTCAGATCCAGGTCATTTACAAGCATAGGAGTGATCGGATCCAGTTGGGCAGAAACAGGTGTTCCGGCAGGATCAGTCCAGCATATGGTGACTTTAAGCGGCTGCGTTCCGTCGGATTGGATTGTTCTGGAATAAGTACCGCCATTATTCAGGACAAGTTCATCAATAACATCTAAAGTCTGATCTTCTGAGATTTTTAAAGCTGCATTCTGCGTATTCATCAATCCCCAGCCGAACTGGTAGTCGGGTCCAGTGGAAGTACCGGCTTCATCGGCAGTATGGATGACAAGGGCTTTCAATGTGGAGGCAAGCATGAAGGTGCCTGGATTAAGGTTATTCCAGTGCTGCTGTAATAAGGCAAGGGAACCTGTCACTGATGGCGTCGACATGGATGTGCCGCTCATAGTGACATATTCGGAATCACTATTGGAATATGCTGAATAAAGGCCGACCCCGTTTGCAACGATATCCGGTTTGATACGGCCGTCGTCAGCAGGGCCCCAGCTGCTGAATGATGTCATTACAACATCGGAAGGTTGGGTATATCCATTGGGTATGTCATTTACCGCTCCCACTGTCAGAATATTTTTAGCGATTGCCGAATGAGCTATGCAATCATATGGTCCGTCTTTTGGGTAAGGCCCGCCGGTCGGACCTTCATTCCGGTCATTTCCCGCTGATTTGCAAATCAGGTAATAAGGCGCGTTACGGGCAATGTTGTCCCATAACTGTGCCTGTGCCTCGTAGAAGCCAAACAGGTAATCCTCCTGGTTGCTGATTGAAGGATTTCCATACCACGTCCAGGTTGCCCCGTTATAGTACCAGCCCCTGGCATAGCCATAGGAATGGTTTGACATCAGGGCGCCATCGGCAGCTTCAGCAGCCATCTCAGCAGCATCGTTGTTCCAGTCGAAAGCCCTGAGCTGCGCTTCAGGACTCATACCTTTTGCGGCAGGAACCACCCCGGATGCTATCATGGTGCCGGCGACATGTGTGGAATGATAATTCAGGGTTGTGACTCCATCGCCCTGCACAACACGTCCTCCGAATTCCTGGTGTGTTGATCTTACAGCGGCGGCATCCCATTCCCTTATAGCAATGCCTGCACCCGTAAGGCTAAGACCGGCGTTGCCTCCGGCATATACCTGGCTGGTAGAAATGGTTGCAGCCGCGACAGCATTTTCTGTCACATAATATTGAGGCATGCCGGATGGGTCGATATATTGAATCTCCGCGTAACGACCATCGCGGGTTTCAATAATTGAAGGTATTGAATTGACACTGGCGTACTTAAGGGCTTCTGCTTTCCGGCTGGCGTATGAAGAAGCTTCAAGTTTTGAAATGTTCCTTAATGCTTCCGCATTGGTAAACATTTGAGCATGACTTTCAAAGAAAAAAACTAAGCAAATTACCCCGCAAATGAGGGTGGAAGAGAATAACTTTTTCATTGGATAACAGTTTAGATTTTTGATTTCTTTTACGAAAGATGACTTAAAAAGTTAATCGTATTAGGCCTTTAAGGTAATAGACGAATAAAAGTTAGATTGATTCTAAATTATATTTCCTGAAAGAAAGCCGGATGTAAGTGCTTGAATCAATGTAGATAAATAAAAAAATCTCCCTAAGGAAACTAAAGGGAGATTTGAAAATAGAATTAAATAATCTGCTTAAAGAATGCCGTATGTCAGGTAAAGATGATGTGCGCCCCTTCACCGCCGGCAAGTTCGTAAAATTCGCCAACCGTGATAATACCTTTTACATGCTCACTCAGGTCTTCTTTTTTGACTTTAAACATATCTGCTGCTAACTTGCAGGCATACAGGTTACCGCCGCCTGCAACGAACAATTCGATAAATTCGCTGACCGGAGGGACATCGAGCTTATCCATTTGTTTTTTCATCATTGATGAAACCATGGACTCCATGCCCGGGATGCCACCCAGCCAGGTTGGCAGGCGCGATCCACCCGGAAGTCTCATGGCAGGATTGCCGACAGTACCGGTGTGAAGTTTGTCCATTGTTTTTTTCATAATGGCCTCCAGGCCGAAAAACGTAAAGAACAGATTAGCCTCGATACCTTCCATAACGGCCCCGTTTCCCATCACAAAAGCAGCATAAACATCCTCAATAGTTCCTTTTGAACAAATGATGGAAACTTTCTTGACCGGATTTGATTTTTCAGTGCTCATTTTTTTCAATTGTTTTTAAATTGGTTAGACACAGCTTTCCGGTTTCGGAATGCCTGCAATTTTTGTCGATTTTTTCAATGGCGCCCCGGGAAACATCTGGTAGAAATCTTTTACTTCAACTATTCCCGATTTGTTAATGCCACGGATAGACAGTGCTTCCCCTTTTGCAAATCTTTCCCTTAAATAATTAAGAATCTGGAGATGCTTTTCGGTCAGTTCAATGCCTTCTTCTTTTGCTATTTCCATTGCAATTTCTTTTGTCCATTGGGATGGGTTTGTAAAGTATCCCTCATCATTGACATCAACCGTGATGCCTGCATAAGTTTTTTGTGCCATGTGATTTAAATTTTATATGAATAAATTGTAATTCTTCCAGGTTATTGTTTGGTTTGGGATGGAATTTCGTTCAGCCTTTTCAGGAAAGTGATCATGAAACCAATGCCTTTTCTCATCTCAGGCTTGCGGAATTCCATCAAAGCTTTGAATATGGAATATTTTTCCACGTCTTCTATATCAAGGTTTTTATAAATCATTAATGCATTGTTAAAAGCTTTCAGCATATCAGGCTGGGTGAGGTTTTTAATGGTTTCCAGTATGAAAACGATGTTTTCGGAAAGCGCCCTGACGTCTTCAGCTTTAAAATGGGTGACAATATTATCAAGCGACTTGCTGAGCTCGCGGATAAAATCAATATAACCTTTTTTCTCCAGTTCATTCAGCTTGTTTATGGCATCAAGCCCTACCTGGTGGATGACCGGGCTGACATCTTTCATGAAGTCATTAATGCTTTCAAGCATTTCAAGCAATTCGCTTATATTGCCGATGTTTCGGATAAGCTTCATTCCTACGCCGGCCAGTGCTTCAGGATCAAGCTCCACACCTGCTTTATCCAGCTGTATGACTGTATTTTTGAAAACATCCTTACCGATGATATATGCATCATCGGCCAGGTCGGTCACTGATTCTCTCAATTCCCGCTGGGCGTATACCTCTTCCAGGATCAGATCAAGTTTCCTGTTGATCGCATCGATCTGGGACTGAATAATTTCCTCTGACATGATGATTGGGTTTAATATTATTCAAGTTTTTTACCTGCCATAGTCATCTGCGTGTCGATCGGCATTTCTTTGCCTTTCAACAGGATATTCCAGTAAATCCATCTGAATAGCAATTTTCCGTAATGATTCATACGGGTTTCCTTAAGCAGGCCAAAAGGACCGATGCCGGGAAAAGGGAAATAGCCCGGTAAAGGCTCGGTATCGTAATTAAAGTCGATCAATGCCCCCATGCCATGGCCTGTCTCAATATAGCAATTGGAATGGCCATCGAAGCTTGCCGTAAATGGGCGCTTTTCAATGTAGCATAAGAGGTTTTCATGAAGGATGTCTGCCTGGAAATGGACAACCGATCCGGCTTTTGAAGTGGGGAAATTTCCTGCATCGCCGATCACAAAAATATTTTCATGTTTAAGTGACTGAAGGGTATTTTTATCAGCCTGCACGAAATTGAAATCGTCACCCAGCCCGCTTTTTTCAATCATGGGATCACCCGTGTGGACCGGTATTGTGACCAGAACATCGAATGGGACTTCAGTGCCGGCATAGTCTATGATCTTCTTGTTTTCATTATCAACCTCCGCCAGGCTATAATCGGTCACTAATTTTATATTTTTTTCCTCCAGCAGGTTGCCGAGCATTTTGGAAGCCCTTGGTTTTGTGAAAGCGCCGGAGAGTGGTGTAACGTAGGTAATCGTGACTTTCTGGCGAATGCCTCTGTCGATGAAGAACGCATCGGCGAAGAAAGAAAATTCCAATGGTGCAACCGGGCATTTGATTGGCATTTCCGCTATATTCACCACCAGGTTTCCTCCTTCCCAGGTTTTGAAGAACTTTTGCAGGGCAAGGGCGCCTTTTATCGTGTAAAAATCAAAGATATTTTTATGCCATAATTCTCCTTTCAGTCCCGGGGTTTCTTCAGGGCTGGTCTGGGTCCCGGTAGCAATGATCAGGATATCATAATTCAGCGCTTCTCCATCTGACATTAAAACCTTGTTCTGACCGGCGTCAATCTTCTCTATCCTGCCGATAATAAAATTGACTCCGTAAGGTATGAAATTATTCTTAGGCTTGATGACGTCCCTTTCCTGGTACATGCCGAAAGGAATGAAAAGAAAACCGGGCTGGTAGTAATGCGTTTTTTCCTGGTCAATGATCGTAATATCCCATTCATCCCTTGGGAGATCCTTACGCATTTTATTAGCCATTATAGTGCCGCCGGTGCCGGCGCCGAGGATTAATAATTTTTTCATGCTCTGTTAATTAATTCACAACAAAATTAAATATAAATATATCAACTTATTTTGGATTAGCAATCATTAAAGTAATTTAGAGATGAGATGTTTCGGAAGTTGGCGAATTAGCGATTTTGCATCCGAAAAAACAAACAGCTATCCCCATAGCTCAGAAACCGAAAATCATGATCAAGGGCATATTGATAGGCTTTTCGCCAGTCATCTCCGATAAAGGCGGCAATAAGCAGTAGTAATGTGCTTTTTGGCTGGTGGAAGTTGGTGATGAGGATATCCGGATAACGAAACCGGTAGCCAGGGGCAATTAAGAGGCTGGTTTTGCCGTCAAGTACTTTTGAACCGGTTCTTTTACAATTACTTATAACGGCATCAAGGGCATCTTCCCTTGAGATCTTCGTTTGTGCAGGAATATCATAAGGATCCCACTGGCCGACATTCATTTCATTTCCTCCGGAAAGTCCCCTGATGACCTTGACCCCATGCCAGTAAAGGCTTTCCAGCAGCCTGGTTGTGGTTGTTCCTACGGCTATGATTGGCTTGTGAAGTGATGCCCTTAATGTTTCCAATGATTCCACAGGCAAATAAACCTGCTCTGCATGCATATCATGACCTGCCAGGTTATCTGAAGCCACCGGCCTGAACGTTCCTGCCCCCACATGAAGGATAAATTTCAGAATATCAATGTTTTTTTCTTTCAGGGAAGCAAGGACATCAATTGAAAAATGCAGTCCGGCAGTGGGGGCTGCGACCGATCCATCCTGCCTGGCGTAGATGGTCTGGTAAGTTTCTTCATCCTTTCTTAATGGCTTACGGTTAATATAAGGTGGAAGAGGAATTTTCCCGGCCAGTTCAAGGACTTCCGCAAAGGTCAGATCAGCGGGAATCCAGCTAAACCGCACCTGTGATGTTCCGCCATTCATTAACTTAAGCCTTTCGGCGAAAATCTGAACCGATTGCCCGGCATGATCCATGTTCAGCTCTATTTTTCCAGCTTTCCATCGCTTTGAATTGCCGACCAGGCATAACCACTGTGCCATCTCCTTCTGTTGAAGAGCCAGCTGATGGTTGCGGAAAGGCGACATGGGCTCCAGGCAAAAGATCTCCACGGGGCTGCCTGTATCTTTATGAAACAGCAGGCGGGCATGGATGACTCTCGTTTCATTGAAAACAACCAGGCTGTCAGCAGGCAGATGGCGGGAGAGGTTTGAAAATACATCTTCAGAAATCAGGCCTTTATTGGAAATCAATAATTTCGACCGGTCCCTGATATAAAGCGGATATTGAGCGATCCGGTCCTCAGGCAGATCATAATTATAACTGTCGATGTTTATTTGTTTCGGATGATAACTATCTTCCATCTTCCGGACCGATTATTTTTCCTGCAAAGATATAAAACACTCATTCTTTCGTAATTTTGCCATAAAGCATAATGCCCGTGAGGATAAAAGACCACATTCCCAACTTTATAACCCTGCTTAACCTGATAAGCGGAAGTGTCGCCGTTATTATGGCTTTATCCGGGGAGCTGATCTGCGCTTCCTGGTTTATCATCCTGGCAGCGGCCTTCGATTTTTTTGACGGTTTTTCAGCAAGGCTTCTTCACTCCAGGTCTGACATTGGCGCACAGCTTGATTCACTTGCCGATGTCATTTCTTTTGGCCTGGCACCTGCGGTTATTATGTATTTACTTATCCTGAGAAGCGGAGGTTTTCCGCATCTGAGCGCAGGAAGAACAGAGGTTGTGCCTTTTGTCGCTTTGCTGATTGTGGCCGGCAGCGCATATCGTCTAGCCAAGTTCAATACCGACCCGGGGCAGGCGGTTGAATTTAAAGGTTTGCCCACGCCTTCAACCGGACTGTTTGTCGCTGCATTGCCACTAGTCCTTCGCCAATATGGTGAATCGCAGGGTATTTCGGGATTCATCGGAAATTTTTATACTCTCCTGGCTATTGTTATTTTTCTGTCATGGCTTATGATTTCCCATATTCCAATGATCTCCCTTAAAATTAAAAGCTTAAAATGGCACGAAAACACATCGCGGTTCATCCTGATCGGTTCGGCCATCTTATTATTCATTATCTTCAGGTTCAGCGCCATTCCAATGATTATCTTATTGTATATAATCATCTCTATTGTTAGTTTGAATTTCAAAAAGCCAGGATTATAAAAAACATTTATTTAAATATGAAAATCTTTGTATTTTTGCCCGCCCTGACCCTTTTACTCAAGGATTAGTGGAAAAACCTGCATTATGACTGGAGAAAAAATTAAAAAGACCGGCGAAAAGCTGGAGGTGCCTGATGTACCTGTTATTCCTTTTATTCGCGGCGATGGGACCGGCCCTGACATTTGGGAAGCTTCCGTGCGGGTATTTGATGCTGCCGTCGGGAAAGCCTACAAAGGCAAGCGCAGAGTATCATGGTTGGAAGTATTTGCGGGAGAGGAATCTTTTAACCGCACAGGCGAATGGCTTCCGCAAGCGACTATTGATCTGTTCAGGGAGTACATGGTCGGAATAAAAGGTCCGCTGACCACACCGGTGGGAGGGGGAATACGCTCGCTGAACGTCGCTCTCAGGCAGACCCTCGATCTTTATGTCTGCCTCAGGCCTGTTAAATATGTGAATGGTGTGCCGTCTCCGGTGAAACGTCCGGAACTGGTCGACATAGTTATTTTCAGGGAGAACACAGAAGATATATATTCGGGCATAGAATGGAAGAGCAAGTCACCCGAGGTTCAAAAAGTGATCAGTTTTCTGCAGGAGGAAATGAAAGTCAAAAATATCCGCTTCCCGGAAACTTCCGCTATCGGGATCAAGCCGGTTTCTGAAGAAGGATCAAAGAGGCTGATCCGTGCTGCCATCCGTTTTGCGCTCGATGAAAAAAGGAAATCGGTCACCCTGGTTCACAAGGGCAATATCATGAAATTTACCGAAGGGGCTTTCAAGAGCTGGGGTTATGAGCTGGCTTGCGGTGAATTCAGGGAGCAGGTGGTTACCCAGCGGGAAAGCTGGATTTTATCCAATATCGATCAAAATCAAGGTATCAGCGTTGAAGAAAATGCAAAGCTCATCGAACCAGGTTATTATATGATGACGCCTGACCAGCAAAAGTCTGTCAGGGATGAAGTCACTGAATGCCTGAAACTTCTTCCGACCCATGGCCGGGGACAGTGGGAAACGAAGCTGCTGATCAGGGATTCTATTGCAGATATTACCCTCCAGCAGGTTTTGACCCGTGCTGACGAGTTTGACGTGATAGCCACGCTGAACCTCAACGGTGATTATCTTTCCGATGCCCTTGCAGCACAGGTCGGCGGGATCGGCATCGCACCCGGAGCCAATATCAATTATGACACCGGCCATGCCATCTTTGAAGCAACCCATGGAACCGCCCCGAAATATGCGGGCCTTGACCGGGTCAACCCCGGGTCGGTTATCCTGTCGGGTGCCATGATGTTTAAGTACCTGGGGTGGAATGAGGCCCACGACCTGATCTGGAAGGGATTGGAAAATGCAATTGCCCGTAAGGAAGTCACCTATGATTTTCACCGTCAGATGAAAGGTGCAACTTTATTGAAATGTTCGGAATTTGGTTCGGCGATCATTGCAAATATGGACTGATCTTGAACTTTTTAAAATGATTAGCGTTTAAATAATAGATCATTAGACTATAAGACCACAAGAAGACATAACTGTATAACAATAAAAGCTATGATAGGACTTAAGGAAAAGCTACGCCAGAAAATTGAAGAATGGAGGCCAAGAACAAAAAGGCTGGTCAAAGATTTTGGAGACGTCGTGATTGACCATGTCACTGTTGAAAAACTAATTGGCGGTATGAGGGACCTGAAAGTCCTTGTTACTGATATTTCTTACCTGGATCCGAACGAAGGCATTCGTTACAGGGGCTATAATTTGCATGAGGTTTTCGAAAAGCTTCCCAAACCTAAGGGAGCCGAGATGCCTTATGTGGAGGGGGTTTGGTATTTATTACTGACCGGGGATATGCCGACGCAGGAGGATGTGGAGGAAGTGGTGGAAGAATTCCAGAAAAGAAGGATCCTGCCGAAAGAAATTTTCGATGTCATTGACACGGCACCCTGCTGTAACCACCCCATGACTACTTTTGCCTCGGCAATCCTGGCTTTGCACCGGGAGTCCTTTTTCGTCAGGAAATATAATGCGGGAATTCATAAGGATGATTACTGGGACCCCATGTATGAGGATTCCATGAACCTCCTTGCCAAGCTGACGGAGATTGCTTCGTACATCTATACGAAGCTCTACCGGGACGGCAAGCGCATTCAATCCAATCCGAACCTGGATATGGGAGCCAATTTCGCCTGGATGATGGGCAAGAATCCACCTTATGACGATGTTTCGCGCATGCATTTCATTTTGCACGCCGACCATGAAAGCGGCAATGTAAGCGCTCATACCGGTCATCTGGTAGCCAGTTCATTATCTGATGTCTATCTTTCCATAGCTGCAATGATAAACGGATTAGCCGGCCCGTTGCACGGGCTGGCCAACCAGGAAGTGCTGCGCTGGTTGCAGGACCTGCGGGAGGAAATTGGCGGTGATGATCCTACAGAAGAAGAAGTCAGAAAGTACGTATGGGACAAGCTCAATGCCGGACAGGTTATCCCGGGCTACGGGCATGCAGTTCTGCGTAAGACGGATCCGAGGTATATGATCCAGAGGGAATTCAGTTTAAAGCATATGCCGGATGACCCGCTTTTCAAATATACTGACCTGCTGTACAAAATAGTTCCTCAAATCCTGACGGAGCAGGGAAAAGCCAAGAATCCATGGCCGAACGTAGATGCACAATCAGGGATCATTCAATGGCATTATGGTGTCCGCGAGTACGATTTTTATACAGTATTGTTTGGCATCGGCAGGGCAATAGGTATCTGTGCCAACATTATCTGGGACCGCGCCCTGATGTACTCACTGGAAAGGCCTAAATCCATTACTACCGATATGCTCGAGGAAATGGTAGGAATTAAGAAGAAGATTTAAGGTTTAAGGTTTAAGTTTTAAGTTCGGGATTTCTTATTATACGGGTAGTTCCACGATGAATTTAGTGCCTTTGCCTATCTTGCTCTCACAGCTTACTTTACCTTTCATGGCGGTTGTATAATTATAGACGATCGCCAATCCCAGCCCGTCCTGGAAAAGCTCCTGGTCCAGCATGGACGTTTGCCTGCTGTACTGGTCAAAAACCTTGTGGATCTTTTCCTGCGGTATCCCAGGCCCTTCATCTTTTATCGTAAATAATACTTTTTCCTGTTTTTTGATAAGCTGGATATAGATTGACTTCCAGGCAGGTGTGAATCTGACGGCATTTGAGATTAAATTATCAAAGATCTGGGTAACATAAACACGGTTCAATCTTGCTGAAACATCCGTCAAATCTGTGAATAATGCGATCTCTTTTTGTTCAATGAAGTAACGGTAATTATTGATAAGTTCTTCCAGTATGACACGGATATCCAGGGATTCTATCTTCAGCTCGTAGACTTTAGAATCGATAGTGCTTACATCAAGTATTTCATTAACCAGGTTATTGATGCGTTTTATGCTGTTCCTGATAATGGCCAGGCCTTCGAGATCGGTTTCATCATTCAGTCCTTTACGCCCGTCCAGCATTTCTGCCATGCACATGGCACTCGTCAAAGGATTTTTAATTTGATGTATGACAGTGCTGATTAATTGATTCTTCTCTTCATTGAGCTTGGTCAGATCATAATTTTGTTGCTCCAGTAAGGTTTTCTGCAGGGAAATACTCTCGTTTTGCTTTTCGATCAGGTCTTTCTGGCGCTGAATCTTCAGGTAGCTTTTCGAAAGTTTCTCTTCAAGTTCGTTCATGGCACGCATCCTGTGGATCAATTCACGCAAAACGCCTCTCAGGATACCCGGATTGACAGCCACATTGCGGTAAAAATCCTGGTAATCAAGCCGGAGCAGCAGACAATTCTCTTCGGCAGTGACGGATGCCGACCGTGTGCGCTGGTCGATCAGGGCGTACTCGCCAAAGACCTGCCCTTCAACAAGTCTTGCAAGTACATGATTACCGTCATGAACCCTCACTTTGCCACTGGCGATAATGAAAACCGCATCGCCTTCATCACCTTTATGAATAATGGCGCTTCCTTTTAACACTTCTTTTTCAGTAAGTGTAGAAGCCAATTCCGTCAGGATATCAGTTTCTGCCCCGGCGAAAATGGATATTTTACGCAGGATTTCGAATTTTTCTTTGTCAGGCAGCAAGATTTTCAGTTTAAAATTAATTTTCAAAATTAATTAAAAATCAGCAGGATTATTTCTATCCGATCGGAGAGGATCCTGCTTTGAGGTCATTTCTGTATTTATCAATATGCTTGATTAAATCGGGAAAAAATGCTCTGAAATCATTTTCAAAAGATAAATAATCTGCCTGGAGATCCTCAATGGCATTTTCCATCCCGGAAGGGTGGCTGGTGCGCCTCGACATTCCGTTAAACACTTTTTGCAGGACAGCCAGGTCGCGGTAACCTACAAGCCAGTTCTGGCTTATCATGAATGGCAGTATCCTCCTGGACCTGGGCGGAAGAAGGTTGAACCGGCGAATCAGCAGAAAATATGTCCTGGAAACAATTTTCTGCAGGTCTTCTTCCGAATATTCAGACCAGTATTTAGCCAGGAAATGGTCGTAATAAAGATCGACGATAACGCCGGCATACATCCTGTATTTAGGCGAAAGACGGCTTTTACTTACCCTGAAAACAGGGTGCCGGTCTGTATAATGGTCAATTTCACGGTGAAGCCTGATGCCACGCTCCATTCCTTCAGGGAAACCCTGCAATTTGTTTCCTTTCACTGCATCAGCCACGAAGTTCCCGACAATGACATCCTCTTCGTCACCGGAAAGATATAAATGGGCTAAAAAATTCATTTCGGTCTATTTTGTCTCAAAATTATTCTAAATTTGTCACTAATCGATTGATAATAAAAGGAGGAGAAGATCAAATGGAGAAATTGCTTCTGCTGGGGGATGAGGCTATAGCGCAATCGGCAATAGATGCCGGGTTATCAGGGATTTATGCTTATCCGGGTACACCATCAACTGAAATATTGGAATATATTCAAAAGTCGAAGCAGGCGAAAGAAATGAAAATTCATGCGGCCTGGTCGGCAAATGAGAAGACCGCGATGGAATCGGCATTGGGAATGTCTTATGCAGGAAAGAGGACGATGGTTTGCATGAAACATGTCGGACTTAATGTTGCTGCCGATGCATTTATGAATGCTGCTATTACGGGTACAAATGGTGGCCTGATAGTCGTGGCAGCCGATGATCCTTCCATGCATTCTTCACAAAATGAGCAGGATAGCCGTTTTTATGGCAAATTTGCCATGATACCGATTCTGGAACCGACCAATCAGCAGGAAGCCTACGATATGGTGCGTTATGGGTTTGACATTTCGGAAAAATACGGTATTCCTGTTTTACTCAGGATAACCACACGGCTGGCCCATTCGAGATCAGGGATTATCCGCCGGGAAAGCCATCCTCAAAATGAGGTTCATCTTCCCGGAAATACAAAACAATTCATCCTTTTGCCTGCTAATGCCCGGAAGCAATATAGAACCCTGCTGCATAACCAGTTTCTTTTTGAAGAAGAGTCTGAGAATTCTTCCTTCAATTATTACAGGAAAGGCAGGGACAAAACTCTGGGTATTATAGCTTGTGGCATTGCAAATAATTATCTTTTAGAAAATTTCCAGGAAATTGAACTTTCTTTCCCTGTGCTGAAAATCGGGCAGTACCCTCTTCCCCGCAAATTGATCAGAAAGATATACCAGGATTGCAAGAGTATTCTTGTTCTTGAAGAAGGGTATCCTTTTTTGGAAGAATTGCTCCGGGGAATAATGGACAATGGCAGCAAGATTATGGGCCGTATGGATGGCACGATTCCCCGTGATGGAGAGTTAAATCCGAACCTTGTTGCCCGCGCGCTGGGAATACAGGAAGAATATGGATTGCCGATTCCGACCGTCGTAAGATTAAGACCTCCTTCACTATGCAAAGGATGTCCCCATATTTATTCATTTAATGCACTCAAAGAGGCATTAGGTTTGCTTTCAAAAGGCAGGGTCTTTTCAGATATTGGCTGTTACACTCTGGGTGCACTTGAGCCATACAGGGCCATCGACACCTGCGTGGATATGGGAGCGTCGATCACTATGGCCAAAGGGGCGGCTGATGCAGGATTTATCCCGGCAATAGCAGTAATCGGTGACTCGACTTTTACTCATTCCGGAATGACAGGCCTTCTGGATGCGGTTAATGACCGATC
Source organism: uncultured Bacteroidales bacterium (assembly GCA_963823285.1). Lineage (GTDB taxonomy): Bacteria > Bacteroidota > Bacteroidia > Bacteroidales > JAGOPY01 > JAGOPY01. The sequence goes on from CAWGKX010000015.1 coordinate 794,647, forward strand.
ACCCATAACGGTTTTGATCCTTGATAATGGCACGACAGCCATGACCGGCGGGCAGAATTCGGCTGCAACAGGAAAACTTGAAGATATCTGCTTAGGACTTGGGGTCGAAAAAGACCATGTTCATGTGGTCAATCCTTCTCCCAAATATCACGAGGAAAATTTACAAATTATCAAGGATGAAATTGATTATAACGGCGTGTCGGTGATCATTCCAAGACGGGAGTGCATCCAGACTGCTTCAAGGAGGTTGAGGGAAGGAAAAAAAGAAATACTTAAGGAAGAAGTCAGCGACTAAATTGGCATGAAAAAAGATATTATTCTAGCAGGAGTTGGAGGTCAGGGTATTCTGTCGATTGCCGCTGTCATTGGAATGGCCGCATTAAACTCGGGATTGCAGCTTAAACAAGCCGAGGTTCATGGGATGAGCCAGAGGGGAGGAGATGTCCATTCCAACCTGCGCATTGCTGACCACGAAATTTATTCTGACCTGATCCCTTATGGCAAAGCCGATCTGATCATTTCGGTGGAACCTATGGAGTCGCTGAGGTATCTGCCCTGGCTATCCCACGATGGCTGGCTGATCTCCAATAATATTCCGCATGTCAATATCCCTAATTATCCTGACATGGAGGAAGTGTACCGTGCCATAAACGCAATTGACCAGCATGTGCTGATCAATGCCGATGAGATGGCCAAAGACCTCGGCCTGGCCCGGTCGGCCAATATGGTCATCCTTGGCGCTGCTTCACCCTGGCTGGGCATTAAGTTTGAAGACCTTGAAGATGCTGTTAAAGGTATATTTGCTTCAAAAGGACAGGATGTTGTGGGTCAAAATCTTAAAGCGCTTTCAGCAGGTAAGGAATACGCCATAAATTATCGTTCCTGAAATTTTTTCGCTCATTTTACAATTATATTTTATATTTTTGGCTGCTCACCTCATAACAGACTGATGATTTCATGAAGCAGAAGCTAACGATAAGTTCACTCATTCTTTTGATAATAGGGATTTTAACGCTTATTTCTTATCTGATCGGAAGCCAGGATAATAAACCGGTTGTACCTGCCGAATCAGTTGGCCTTCCAGTTGAACAACACATTGAATATGGAATAAACTGCGATTCGCTCAGGATTGAAAGGGGCGTGGTCCGTCAAAACCAATCCCTGTCGGAAATATTGTCCTTTTACGATATAGGCAGTGAAATCATACACCAGATTGCCAACTTATCAAGACCAGTATTCGACGTCAGGAAAATGAAAGTGGGAAACCCTTATACCATCCTGTTTTCAAAAGATACAGTACCGGAAATGCTCTATTTTATTTATGAAGAAGATGAAGTATCTTATATCACATATCATTTAAAAGACCAGATAAAGGTTGAGAAGGGAGCAAAACCTCTTGCCAGGGAATTAAAGACTACAAGCGGCATAATCAAAACTTCACTCTGGAATTCGCTGCAAGATAACGGGGACGACCCCGACCTGGCAAATGAGTTATCGGAAATCTATGCCTGGACGATCGATTTTTTTGGGATACAAAAAGGCGATTATTATAAAGTAGTCTATGAAGATTTAAAGGTTGACGGAAAATCCATTGGCGTGGGGAAAGTTTTAGGAGCATGCTTTCACCATATGGGAACTGATCTGTATGCATTTCAGTTCAGCGCCAGTGGTGAGACGGGTTATTATGACGAGAATGCCCAGAATTTGCAGAGGGCATTTTTAAAAGCCCCACTACGTTTTAAAAGGATAAGCTCCGGGTTCTCCCGTGCACGGATGCATCCTATACTAAAGATCAGGCGGCCCCACCTGGGCGTGGATTACGCCGCGGATTACGGCACTCCTGTTCAGACAATCGGTGATGGGACCGTTATTGAAAAGGGATGGAATAAAGGTGGCGGGGGAAATTATATCAAGATAAAGCATAACGGCACTTATACAACTCTGTATATGCACCTTGCCGGCTTTGCCAAAGGCATTAAAACGGGCTCAAGAGTTCACCAGGGAGACGTCATCGGATATGTAGGCAGCACCGGTTTGTCAACGGGACCTCACCTTGATTTTCGTTTTTTCCGTAACGGTGACGCCGTCGATCCTTTAAAGGTCGAATCACCTCCCTCGGAACCGGTCGGGAAGGACTACCTGCCGCAGTTTTATCTTTTGAGGGATTCTTTAAAGGTCGGGCTGGATACTTTAAAAGTCGTCAGTCGTCAGTCGCTAGTCGTTAGTCGAAATTAAGAAGACGGAAGAAATCTATTAGCATCCCGCAAAATTCTTTAATTTTTATTGGGTCAATTCCCTGCCTCTTGGGGCGAAAGTGCAATACGAGGCCGTCTCAAAAGGTATCAATTTGTTCAAATTGACTTCGTGTTTCTTCGTGTCTTCTTCGTGGACCTCTGTGTAACAAATACTTATTAATTACACGAAGATCCACGAAGGCTGCACGAAGTTCCACGAAGGACTTTTGAGACAGCCTCTTATTACAGATACCTTCCTGCTTGCTGCTGTGAATACCTATATGTTCTATGCGGTAAATAAAAAAGGCTGCCTCAGATTTGAGGCAGCCTTATTATAAGAATAAATATTCGTATCAGGTCAATTAACTACCATTATAAACAAGGGTATCTTTTGCGGCCCTGTTAGTTGGTCCTGTGCCCCAGTAAACTGAGATAAAGAAGGTTTTGGTAGAAGGTTCATAGCGGTTAAAATCCGCAGGATTATTGACCACTGCGGCGTTTGCAGCGTCTGAAACAACGACAGGCATCGGGTTGTCCGGACCGCCGGAATCGTCAATTGTCAGGAGCCATGGTCCGATACCGCCTATGAGCGATGAACCGTCAGCCCATGGGTGTATTGCGCCATAAATAACTGATTTAGAGCCAGCCGTCAGCAAAGTCCATGGAAGATTGGAGAAATGTCCTGACAGGACCGGGTCACCTTCCCTAAGAACGGCAGAGCTCAACAGGTAAGCACCTGCCCAGCGATTTGCCGCTGCAACATTCGTATTTCTGGCATTTGTGACTACGCGTCCATCAGCCAGGGTAGACACATACGTAAATATCCAGTTGTCACCCGGCGTGATGAGAGAAGGATCTGGAGGGATGGGCTGTCCATCGATCTGCAAATCTTTGACCATATCTTCAAACGTTAAAGTGAAGTCTTTAATAGCATCCGCAGTAACATTTTCGGAAGATACGTCGATTGTTTTCATCAAAGCCTTATTGGAAACTTTGGTATCGCTGTTTCTGAAAAACTGGTTATATACTTCAATTTTAGAGATGCCAGGGCCTTTCGGAACAGTCAGTGTAACAGTAAACTGAGGTGTCGCGCCAAGCTTGTATGCGTAATTTGCCAAGGGTGTGACCAACCCTCCTGCCTTTGCATTTTCCGTCACAAGATCTTCTGATTTGTTACAAGCTGAGAATATTAACCCGAGCATTGTAAAAACCAGCAGGTACATTTTTGTTTTTGATTTCATATGAATGAATTTTTAAATTGATAATTTTAGTTTAGAACTCTATGAATCACTTCCCGCTATGAATTACATCCCACCATAATGGAGTGTTCAGGTTATCAGGTCCTCCCAGCAAAGCAATACCTGCATCGAGGGAAGTTGGATTTGTGGCACGCTCATTTGTCGGGTAAGGATAGCGCAGAGGGATTTGTTGTCCCGGAGGGCTTGCAGCAACAGCCGGTGAAAGAGTCGGCCAGCCGGTTCTCCGCCATTCTATTGAAGCTTGCAGTCCCTGGTCAAAGCATGCCGCCCATCTTTGCGTACCGATAAGTTCTTTTGCTTTTGATGCATCCCAGCCAAACACGTCTTTCGCGATAAAATCATAAGCAAGGGAGTCTGAATTCCAGTCCGCGGAAATTGCGGGCAAAGCAGGGCTTTCATTGACGGCCTGCACCAACCTGTCGCCAAACTGGGCATATGAGGCGACAATACCATCGATATAATACACACCTGCCTGTACATCTCCTCCGGGGATAAATCCATTTTCAGCAATCGCAGCTTCAGCCAGGATGAACTTAAGTTCAGCATAGCTCATCAGCATACCGGGACAGGTGGCTTCAGTGAAGAAAGCACCGACCTTGGAGGTAAACTTGATGCCATTTCCATTATAGGAAGCAGCGTCGGCTGAAGTCAGCCCGTTTGGCATACCTTCATAAGTAGTATTGCCGTCAACATCTGCATAAATAGCTACCCTCCAGTCAACATAAGGAGAATTGGTCCACATCTGATCAGTGAGGGTCTTGCTTACCCTGTGGTCATCGCGGGTTTTCCTATTTTCGTTCCATGGATTATTATTTGGTGCGGCTCCCAAATATAGAAGTGCTGCATTGTCTGCATTACTTTCAAAAATCGGGTAAGTACCAGGATCGGCAATGATTTTGCCCATTTCAGTAGTAGCAAAGGCTTTATCCCTTCCGGACATCCTGAGTAATAATCTCAACTTTAATGAATTAGCAAACTTCTTCCATTTTGAGATGTCATTATTATACAAAATGTCACCGCCGATAGTAAGGCCGGCAGGATCGAGCAGGGTGTTGGCAGTATCAAGTTTTGCAATTATATCCCGGTAAATGGATTCCTGGGAATCATAAGCTGCAAGGGTGAATGAAGCGCCTTTCCAGGCCTGGAAGTAGGGAACCGGCCCCCAGAGATCGGTAAGAAGTGATGCAATGTAAACCTTGAGTACCAGAGCTACGCCTTTATAATTATTGTTATTTTTTAGTATAGCTGTGTTATAAAGAGTCGCTACATCCATGCCATTCCCGGCATAGAAGCTTGTCCAGCTTGCATTTACAACTGACTCACGGTAAATATACCGGTCTTCATCTGTATACTGGACTTTAGCCTGATGCTGGACCCAGCAGTTGCCCATTTCTTCGCCCAGGAAGATCTCCTGTACCCTGTCGGTCAAACTCTCAAGAGCATTTGTCAGGAGCATGTCAGGAGCTGCCTTGTCCAATCCGGCATTATTCGGATCGGTATTGATTTCTTCAAAATTCTTTGTGCAAGAATCGAATATAAACAGGAACGCAGAGAGTAGCGCTGCAATTCCGACAATTCGTATTATTTTCATTGTATTTTCAATTTAAGGTTACTAGAATTTCAGATTAATGTTAAAACCAATACTCCTTGCTGACGGGAGCTGACCATATTCCAAACCCTGGACATTGCCGTTAGTGAATGAAGTTTCCGGATCAATATGAGGGATGGTGCTGTATAAAATTGCCAGGTTACGTCCGACGATAGAGATATTTATGCCTTTAATCGGAAAATCGGCAAGCTTTTTAAATGTATATCCGAAACGGACTTCGCGCAATTTTATATAAGATGCATCGAATACACTACCGGCAGGGATACTGTTCGTGAAAGCAGCATGGTTGTATTCTTCCGCAGTCACTACTACATCATTGGGAACATAAATCGGATTTCCTGAACCGTCTACACCATCCTGTTTAACACCGGTACCTACGATACCACCTTCTCTTCCCAGCACAGTTTCTTCGAGGGCTCCTGCATATCTTCCCCAGGCGTTGGTCATGCAATATACATCGCCGCCTTTATGATAGTCAACCAGGACGCTTAAATCGAATCCCCAGCATGAGAACTGGTTTGTTACACCACCGACCCAGTCAGGCTGGTAGTTACCAAGAATTTTAAGGTCTCCTTTCTGAGGTATGCCATTTATATTAATGATATTCCCGTTAGGATCACGCAGAAAATCAGCTCCCCACAATGAACCGTAAGGCTGTCCCGGGATTGCCATTACCTGCATATCCCAGTAGGTTCCTAACTGATATTGTTCAACTCCCGGCGCCAGCTTAACTACCTCATTCTTGTTCTTGGCCCAGTTCACATAAATATCCCAGTTAAATCCTTTATCGCTTCTGAATGGAACAGCGCCCAGGGTGATTTCCCAACCTTTGTTATCGATTTCACCGGCATTGATATTCATTGAAGTATATCCTGAGCTTGCCGAAATCGGGACGCTGATGATCTGGCGAATAGTTTTCTGGTTATAGTAAGTAACATCAAGGCTCAGCCTGTTCAGGAAGAACTTTAATTCAGTTCCGACTTCGAATGATTTAACAGACTGCGATTTCAGATTTGGATTTGGAAGATTGTCCGGTACATACAGGTTCAAAAGTTTTGTGGATGCATTCCATCCGCTTCCAAAGCTTAAAACCGGGAGCAATGAGTAAGGATCGGTATCGCTACCCACCTTGGCATATCCGGCCCTGATCTTTGCATATGAAAGGGTCTTGGTATCGTTCATCTTGATGAGGTCTGTCAGAATAGCGCTTAAGGTAACGGAAGGGTAGAAATATGACCAGCTATTCTTGGGCAAAGTGCTCGACCAGTCATTTCTTCCTGTAAACTCAAGGAACAATGCCTTTCTCCAGCCCACCTGGCCTGAAAAATACAGGCTTTGAATCTCTTTTTTCCTGACGGTGCTGGTAGATCTTAAAGCAACCTTTGAGTTAGCCAGTGTAAAAACGTCCTGGACAGCTAATTCATCTGCTGCCCCGAAAGTCGCATGCTGATTCTGATACATTAAATTTCCACCGCCGCTGATAGTCACGTCAAAACTTTATCGGCAGGTCCTTCTGGAAAGTTATGAGGAAATCGGAATTCATTTCTCTGAATGTCGAAAGGGATTCGTCATAGAAGCCAAAAGGATTTTCAATATCCAGCCATGCGGATCTTTCAGTGAGCAGGTTGCTGTAATTATCAATACCTGTGCGGATGAAAGCGCTCCAGCTCTGATTGAATTTATACAATACCTTTCCATAGCCGAAAACCCTTTCCCTGTCTTGTGAATTCAGGTTTTCATGAAGGGTGAAATAAGGATTGTTATGGTAATTATGGTTCCAGTTATAAATGGACCCGTCCGGGTTCCTGTAATTTTTCAGATCCGGATAATAGACCTGCCTGGCTGCCCAGGTAAACTGTTGGAACACATTCTCTGCATCGTATCCGTAACCCGGCATATTTTTACTTGCTGCGGAAACATAATTAATATTCCCTGAAATATTTAATTTATCGGTTGCATTGGCAGAACCGCCGAAAGCAACGGTATTTCTCTTATAATCGGTATTTGGCAGCATACCCTTCTGGGTCATATTGGTATAAGATAAACGGAAATTTGCATCCGTGTAACCGCCCGTGATAGCCATGTTAGTCGTCGTTGTATATCCTGTTTCGAGGAAATCCTTAACATTATTTGGAGCTGAAACCCAGGGGGTAGCCTGGCGGACACCATCGATGACAGGTGAATTGTACTGCGGGATCAGCAAGCCGATGTCCATCCTCGGTCCCCAGCTTTCATCCGTCCCGTCTTTGATACCGCCACCGGCGCCATCCACGTATTCGAATACTCCCTGTGCCCCCTGGCCGTATTTATTCTGGAAATCAGGCAGCCTCAAGGGTTTGTCCCACATAGTCGAATTCGCTAATTCAATGTTAAGGCCCTTGGATTTTCTCATATTAGCGCTCAGGGATCCGGATTTTGTAGTGATGAGAATTACTCCGTTAGCAGCGCGCGATCCGTAAAGAGCTGCGGCATTCGGTCCTTTTAAGACAGAGATGCTTTCCACATCATCCGGGTTGATATCGGATGCCCCGTTGCCCCTGTTAGTCCCATTAGTCTTATTATTCAAATTAGTGGTCGCGTTTGCGATCCTGCCGGATCCGCCCAGTCCGTCGCCGGCGCCGAAATCGGTATTACTGATCGGAATACCGTCGACAACAAACAGCGGCTGGTTGTTGCCTCCCAGTGAACCTACACCACGAATGATAACACGTGAAGAGGCACCGACCGCGCCGGAAGTATTGGTAACCTGCACCCCGGCGATTTTTCCAGTGAGCGAATTAACGATATTTGGCTCCTTGGCTTTGGCCAACTCTTCGCCTTTCAAGTCCTGTACGGCATAACCGATTGATTTCTTTTCACGTGAGATACCCAGGGCCGTGACGACCACTTCATTCAGACCGACGACGTCATTTTCCAGGCCGATATTAATGATCGCCCTTCCGTCAATCTTAATTTCCTTGGTAAGCATTCCCACGAATGAATAAATAAGGTCATTGTACCCGGCAGGAACAGTCAACGAATACTTTCCGTCGATATCAGTAACTGTCCCTGTCAGCGTGCCTTTGACGACTATGGATACCCCTGGGATGGGTGTCCCGTCTTTGGCGTCTGTTACCGTCCCTTTGACTACCATTTGAGCCAAAGCGCCCTGTATTCCTACAAATAGCAGAAATACGAAAAAAAGAGTAAATTTTCTCATAGAAGTAATTTTTGGTTAATTGAATATATGAATTCGCTTCTGTTAATGCAATATTACAATAATAATATTTTAATCACTATAAATAAATTAACAAATATTTAACCAGAAATTAACATAACGCATAACTTACTGGTGGAATTCTTGACAGATAAACATAGAAATATTACAATGACTGATTTTAAATTTATGACATTCCATAAATACAATTTACTTGTGCAATAGTAGCCTACAACTTCAATCGATTTCAATTATAACACTTTTTTGAAAAGTGTGCAATGCCTAAAACAAAAATAAAGCCGGTATGAATGAGATACCGTAGCCAGTCGAAATTCAGAAATGAAAGATCCAGGGCAAAAATGACAATAGATGCCGTAAAAAAGATAAAAAATCCGATTTTATGCTTAAGTATGAAAAGAACGATGCCTGCAACTGCAGTAAAATATGATACCATGCAAGCGAGGGCAAACCAGCGGAAATGGACCGGGTCGCCGGAGCCCGGTTCGTAATAGGGCTTAATGGTTTCAATGATCTTACCTGAAAAGATCAAACCTGCCAGGAATAATAAGGCCAGGATAAGGAAATATGTCAATGCCATGGACAGGATTATCCTGCAGAGAAATGACTTTTTATTTATCCTGGCCGGAGGTAGTTCTGCCTGATTTTCAGGGCTATTCATGTAATAAAATATCAGCTGTTATTGGCTCAGCTAAGATAATAATTATTCCAGACTGCCGACTTCTTTTTCAACTTCCCTAAGAATTTCACAGGATTTGACAAGGGATTTCATAGTATTATGGTCATTGTAGAGAGGGCGATCGACATCGAGGAAAGCAACATGTTTCCTGATCACTTCTTTAGCTTTTTTTACGCCTTTTCCGAAGTTAAATTCACGGAAATCAAGAGCCTGTGCGGCGGCCATCAGTTCAATGCCGAGTATGCCGTAAGCATTGTCGAGGATCTGGAAATTCTTAAGTGCCACATTCATACCCATTGAGACAAAATCTTCCTGGTCGGCTGCAGCCGGTATAGACTGTATAGAAGCAGGGGCAGAGAGTATTCTTTGTTCCACTATCTGCATATCAGCTGTATACTGGCTGAGCATCATGCCGGAGAACATACCGGCGCCCTTGGTGAGGAAAGCCGGCAACCCGACGCTCAGGGCAGGGTTGACAAGCCGGTTCATTCTTCTTTCGGAAAGCACGCAGATCATGGTGATGGCAGCTCCGGCCATATCCATCGGCAGTGCTACCGGGCTTCCCTGGAAGTTAGCCCCGGTGAGGGTGAGGTTATCCTCCGGGAAGAAGATCGGGTTGTCGCCGACGCCGTTAAGTTCTGTTTCTACCTGCCTGACTGCCCAGGCGATGGCATCATGCGCCGTTCCGATCACCTGCGGGGTGGACCTCATTGAATAAGCATCCTGGACCTTTGATTTGATCCGGCCTTCTATAAGATCGCCGCCTGAGATAAGCTTGTTTATGGCAGCGGCACTTCTGATGGCGCCGGGAAATCCTCTCACTTCATGGATCTTGATATTATAAGGCTTCATGTTTGCCTTAAGCGCTTCAAGCGACATCGCCGCGGCGATCTCGGCCTGTTTCAGCCAGTTTTGGGCATCATGCAGGAAAATGGCGCTCATGGCTGTCAGAACATTGGAGCCGTTGATAGTGGCAAGGCCGTCCCTGGCCTGCAAACCCGGTACCGGGATGCCGGCCCTGTCAAGCGCTTCTTTGCCTTCAAGCAGTTCGCCTTTGTAATAGGCTTTTCCTTCGCCCATCATCAATAATGCGATTTGCGACATCGGCGCAAGGTCGCCGCAGGCTCCGACGGAACCCTTCTGGCAAACATATGGAGTAACGCCCTTATTGAGCATTTCCACGAGAGTCTGGGTAATGGCCAGGCGCACACCTGAATTGCCGTGCGCATGCACGTTGATCCTTCCGACCATCGCGCCCCTGACCCATTCGATAGGCATCGGGTCACCGATACCGGCTGCATGATTATAAATAAGGTATCGCTGGAATTGCTGGACCTGTTCATCGGTAAGCACTATTTCCGAAAATTCGCCTATCCCGGTATTCACGCCGTACATAATTTCACGGGCCGTGATTTTCTTTTCCAGCATAGCCCGGCAGGCTTCGATCCGGCTGACCGCGCCCTGGTGAAGTTCAACTTTTTCATTGTGACGCGCCACATTGACAACGTCGTGTATAGTAAGGCCTGAGCCTGAAATTATTAAAGTCATAAGGTTTAATTTTTAAAGTTTAAATTATGAATAGAAGACAGGAGACAGGAGACAGGAGACATAAGACAGAATTTGCCCTTTGCCTTTTGCCCTTTGAACTAATTAAAAAGTGCTTTTCGGTTGATTTTGATCTTGAACTTTAAAATCCAGCTATACATAAATCCGTGTGAATTTTTACAAAGTTATAAATTTAATAAGCTGTTCTGTCGTCAAATCAATTTGTTCGCCGGTAGCCATATTTTTCACCTTGAGAAGGCCGCTCCGGATTTCATTTTCTCCGGCCAGGACGACAAACGGGATATTTTTTTGATTTGCGTATTTTATCTGTTTGTCGATCTTTCCCTGGCCGGGATAAATTTCCGTGCTGATCCCTGACTGTCTCAATTGCCGTGCTACCAGGAGACAGAACTTTTCTTCCTTATCCCCGAAATTTACCATTAGTACCTGCGTCCTGGAAATATCATGTTCGGGGAAGCGATTTAATGCAAGAAGAACGTCGTATATGCGGTCAGCGCCGAAAGAGATGCCTACTCCCGAAACCCCGGTCAGGCCGAAAACGCCGGTCAGGTCATCATAACGTCCGCCTCCGCAAAGACTTCCGATGCCGGTTTCTTTCGCTTTGACTTCAAAAATGGTCCCGGTATAATAATTCAGCCCACGCGCCAGGGTGATGTCAAGTTCGCATTCACCTTCAAGGCCTAAAACTTCAAGTCTTTCGTAAACAGACTGCATTTCTTTTATTCCCTGCATACCTGAAGCAGAGCCTGCGAGCTGCGATTGAAGGTTGTCAATTCTTTCCCGGTAATCTCCTTTTAAATTTAAAAATAAATTGAGCTTTGCGATTTCATCCTGCGAAAATCCTTTTGATTCAAGCTCCCTGGTTACTTCGTCAATCCCGGTTTTATCCAGTTTATCGAGAGCGACGGTAAGATCTGTAAAATGATCGGAAGCACCGGTAATTTCAGCTATCCCGGCAAGGATTTTCCTGTTATTTAGCTTGATGACGACTGTAATATCAAGTACCTTAAAAATATCGTGAATGATCTGAACCAGTTCCACTTCATTCATCAGTGAATTACTTCCGATCACATCGACATCGCACTGGTAAAACTCCCGGTAGCGCCCTTTCTGGGGTTTGTCGGCACGCCAGACAGGCTGGATCTGGTAACGCTTGAAGGGGAATGTGATCTCATTCTGATGCTGGACCACGAATCGGGCAAACGGAACGGTCAGGTCATAGCGAAGGCCCTTTTCAGCAATTTTAAGTGTAAACAGGCCGGGATTTTCAGGGTCAATATCATTTTTTGACAGGCCGGCCATGTAATTCCCCGAGTTGAGGATCTTGAAAAGAAGCTTGTCGCCTTCTTCGCCGTACTTACCCATGAGTGTCGACAGCTTTTCCATAGCAGGGGTTTCGATGGGGACGTAACCGTAATGGCTGAAAATATTCCGGATATTATCAAAAATATAGTTTCGCCGCACCATTTCCTGCGGTGTGAAATCTCTTGTCCCTTTCGGGATAGTAAATTTTTCACCCATGATAGCCTGATTTCAAGATTAAACTTCGGTCAATTTTAAGCAAAGGTCGCATTTTTCGTTTATTTTTGCTTACTCTGGTTTTAAAAATAGCTGATGCGGATCCTTCAGATAGCCAATAAATTTCCTTACCCGGCAAAAGATGGCGGCTCAATTGCAACACTGAGCCTGAGCAGGTCATTTGCATCCCTGGGACACCAGGTCACCGTGCTTGCTATCAATACTTCTAAACATTATACTGATCCGGATTCCGTACCGGCTGAACTTTCACGTGCGATCCGCTTTATCAGTGTGCCCGTGAACACCGATATCAGCATTTTCAGCCTGGTCCGGAATTACCTGTTTTCGACCATGCCCTACAATGCTGAAAGATTCATCAGCAAGGAATTCTTTAATACGATTAAAAAGCTACTGCAGTCGGAACAATTCGATATTATCCAACTGGAAGGCCTTTACCTGGCGCCGTATCTGGATACCATCCGGGCTTATTCGGGAGCGAAAGTCGTGATGCGTGCCCATAATATTGAGCACGAAATCTGGCACAGGACGGTGAAACAGGCTAAAGGGATAAAAAAAAACTATATCAGGCACCTTGCAGGAAGGATCAGAAGCATGGAACTACAGTTTCTGAACCGTTATGATGCGGTTCTGCCGATAACTTCCCGTGATGAAGGACTGCTCCGGCAGATGGGATGTACTTTGCCCAGCCATGTGGTACCTATGGGAATAAATGCCGGTGAATTTCTTCCTGATAACAGCGGCATTGATTTTCCTTCGGTATTTCATATCGGCGCACTTGACTGGATTCCAAACCAGGAGGGCATTATCTGGTTTTTTGAAAATGTATGGGGAAAGATCATTGAAAAGCACCCTGACATTAAGTTTTACCTGGCGGGAAGAAATGCGCCGCAGCATTTCAGGACGCTGCCTTATCCGAATGTCGTTTATATTGGCGAAGTGGATGATGCATATGATTTTATACGGTCTAAAGCCGTGATGATCGTTCCGGTCCTGTCAGGGAGCGGGATGAGAATAAAGATAGTTGAAGGAATGGCCCTTGAAAAGGCAATAGTTACGACTTCCGTCGGGACAGAAGGTATCGCTACCACCCATGGCGAAAATATCCTTATTTCCGATGATCCTGAAGGATTTGCGCGGGATGTCTGCACCCTTTTGGAAGACAGGGACTTTTGCATGAAAATAGGAGAAAATGCCCGTAAATTTGTTGCGAACCATTATGACAATATTGCCATCACCAATGCGCTGGCAGTGTTTTACCAAAAGTTGCTCTGATGATTCCTGAGATCATATTCTGGATAGCTTTTTTCCTGGTTTTGCACACCTATGTGCTTTATCCTTTGATATTGCGCTTATTCTCGGCAAACCGGAAAGGGAATATGATCGTTTTTGAAAGAAATGAAGAATTACCTTTTGTCTCTGTCATTATTTCTGCACATAATGAAGAATCCTGCATAGAGGAGAAAATTCAAAGTATTTACAGCGGTTCATATCCCCCGGAAAAATTTGAAGTCCTGATAGGCTCCGATCATTCAACTGACCGAACCGTGGAAATTTTGGAGAGGCTGACCGGAAAATACCTGACCTTGAATTTTACAGATTTTAAGGTCAGAAGGGGGAAGGGGAACGTTGTCAATGACCTGGTGAAGAATGCTCGTGGCAGTATCATTGTCCTGACTGATGCGAATGTATTCTTTGATGCTGACACGCTTTATAATATGGTACGGCATTTTAAAAACCCTGAGATAGGCCTTGTCGACACAAATATGGTCAACCGGGGGATGAAAGAAGAAGGGATCTCCTACCAGGAGAAGGCCTATATTTCAAGGGAAGTAAGGATCAAAAATAATGAGAGCCGCCTGTGGGGAGCCATGATGGGGCCTTTTGGCGGTTGCTATGCCATTCGCGTGGAAGATTATGCACAGGTGCCGGCAAATTTTCTGGTGGACGATTTTTATATCAACATGAAAATTTTCGAAAAGGGGAAACTGGCCATCAATGATATTGACGCAGTGGTTTTTGAAAATGTACCCGATGAACTGAAAGTTGAGTTTTGGCGGAAGGTCAGGATAGGTACCGGGAATTTCCAGAACCTTCGGAAATTCTGGCGCTTGATCTTCACTGTCAGGTATGGGTTTGCTTTTCTTTCACATAAAGTGATCAGGTGGTTTGGCCCCTTTTTCCTGCTCATTGCTTTGGGAACAAATATTTACCTTGCGTCCGGAAGCAGAGTTTACCTTATGATCCTGGCAGTGCATCTCGCTGTATACTTTGTTCCGCTTGCAGATTGGGCTTTAAAGAGGCTGGATGTACATATCGGGCCATTCAGGCTTATCACTCACTTTTTCTCGATGAATGCCGCTCTTTTTATTGGGTTTTTCCGTTCGTACGGAAAAGTGCGGTCAGGCGCCTGGGAAAGAACCGAACGGGGTTAAGTTTACTGAATATTTTATTCCAGACATCCATATCCATAATCGGTGAATCGGTTGTCGCTTTCAATGTCAGTAAAAATCCAAGAGGGAAAAGGATAACAGAAGAAAGCCACATTCCGGTGGGTACTTCAATTGCTCCTTTCAGGGCGGATTTCTCGCCAATCATGGATATAATATGGTACAAAATGAAAAACAATATAGAAATAACGGTAGGCAGGCCAAGGCCTCCTTTTCTTATAATTGCCCCCAAAGGCGCCCCAATAAAGAACAGTACCATGCAGGCGATCGACAACGTGAACTTGCGGTGCCAGACAATCTTGTGCTTTGTCAATGACTCCTGGCTGGCGCCGAAAGATTGTACATGGTACTCAAGGGTCTTTTTTAAATTCCGCGCCGATACAAGCGCGAGTGAAGCTATCCTGGCTTTATCAGCCCCTGAAAACCGGCTCAGGAAATCGGGCTGTATAATTTTCCCCGTATCCTGCCCCGGGCGATAATTTGTGTCAATGTTGGTGTAGACCTGGTAATTCCTGGGATAATTCTTTGCCAGGTCAAGCCGCCGGTTATTGATAGAAGCACTGATTGAGTCGATAAAATAATTCAGCTGCCTGATATTCAACATCTGGTAATTATTCTTGAAAAGTTCCTCGTTGGTGCGGTTCAGTGCAAATGCCGAAAGGTCGAATTTTCGCCGTTCCATCTTGAAGAATGTCCGTTGAAACGGGTTGGTCCTCTTGGAATCTTTCTGATCGACGATCTCCCTGTAATTATATCCATCATAAAGGGTAAAAATCAGGTACCTTCCATCGGCTGTCGATTCCATCAGACCGGAATCGGCGACGGTCACATCTATATTACCCCTGCCATAGGTATGATTATAAATCATGACCCTGTAAATAGTATTGCCATCTTTACCCTTTTTTCCGACCCGGATGACATAATTTTCCATATCATTATAAAAAATGCCTTCCTTTATATTTACCGACAACTTTTTTTTCCTGATATCGTACAGTAGTGATTTGAATTTCAGGTTTGCGACAGGCAGCACATTATTGGAAAAATAAAAGGCAAAGACGGATATAAATAATGACAGGACAACCAGGGGCTTCATGATCGTACGGAGAGAAATGCCTGCCGATTTCATAGCGACCAGTTCATAGTGTTCCCCAAGGTTCCCGAATGTCATCAATGAAGAGAGCAGGATAGCCAGAGGGAGGGCAAGCGGAACGAATGTGGCGGAGGCAAAAAAAAGCAATTGCCCGATGATATAAAAATGAAGTCCTTTGCCGACCAGATCATCAATATACAAAAACATGAACTGCATAAGCAGTATGAAAAGCGAAACCACGAAAGTGATGAGGAGAGGCCCTATGTATGTTTTTAAAACTAAGGCATAAATCTTTTTCATAAAGCTCATGCTTTCTTCAACGCAAAGGTATATTAATAAATTGCTGTTGAAATAATCCCATTAATTATGAATATTGGATTTTTATGTTATTTTTGCCACTATTGAATTCTAACAATTAATTAAATCATTTAACCATGAAAAATCTTTTACTATTCCTAGTGGCCCTGACCATATGCTTTGCGGGCTACTCACAAAACAAGCCCGTTTTCAAGGGTGATCAACCTACATTTTCTGCAATCAAGACAGACCGGATTGGTGTTGAACCCGAGAAAACAAAGCCGATCACAACGGCAACCATTAATACTCCGGCTAATTTCAAAAGCACGGGGGACGTGAATTTTGTCACTGTCGTTTCTATTGGCACTTCTGCAAATGCATACAGCTACGGTTATGCCGGTGGCCAGAAGTCCATGGTTTATGCCAATAACGACATTAAGACGATCACGCATATTCATCGCCAGGGCGGCACACTTGATCCGGGCGGCTATTCGGGCGATCTTGCTATCGATATTTCAACTGACGGCGGTATGACCTGGTCAAATCAGAATGAGATTTATAAATCGACCATTTCCGGTGGCACTTATAATACTGATGCAGCCCGTTATCCAAATCATGGCATCTGGAATCCCGAAGGTAATACTGACCCTGCCAATGCTTATGTGACGTACTATGCGCCGACAATTGACGGCACAAACGGCGCTGACAGCTGGGGAGGGTATGCCTATGGACGTGCCAAAATCGGGGCGCTTACCTCCGATACGACTAAAAATCTGAGCTATTCTACTCCACCTTATTACCAGTATATCGCCGATGCATATGATGTATCAAAAGACGGTGTTATTATTGCTGTTGATGCCAACCAGGACTGGACTTCAGGATCTATCGTCTACCAGGGATCCCTGATCATTTACCGCGGTGTATGGGATGACGGTTCCCAGGATTTTATTTTCGACAGGACCTTATATGACTTCCCGACCACCAGTAATAACCGCCCGGTACATGTCAAATTCGGATTCGGACCTGATGGCCAGACAGGCTGGATTGGAATCGTGACCGATAACGGAGCTGTTACCGCATTATACGATTCAGCTTATTATTATCCTGTATTTATTAAAACAACTGATGCAGGGCAGACCTGGAGCGACCCGATCGCTGTTCGTCTTGACGGACCTGACGGATTGGAAGGAGTTCTTAATTACCTGACACAGGGACAAATCGATTCATTGTTTGTTCCCCCTATACCTGCAAGGGATGAGATTGCGTACACTACCGCTTTTGATTGCGATATGGCAGTTGACATGTGGGGCAATCCTCATATGGCCGTTGTTGTCGGTCCTGGTGGAGCCAGTGCCTACAGCATCGTAACAGCAGCAGGATATTCTTCTGCATTCGACATTTACTCCACCGACGGAGGAACAACCTGGGGGGCTTATAGTTGCGGAAAACTAAAGCAATTCCGTGGCACTTTCGGAACCGATTATACGGAAGATAACCGTATACAGATCTCCTCTACCCAGGATGGTAAAAAGATGTTCGTAACCTGGCTGGATACTTGGCTGGATGGCGCAACAGAAAATACGGCACCTGATATTTTCGCCCGTGGCATTGATGTCAATATGCCTCCGACACCTTTCTTTTACACGGTCAATGAGGCTGGTGAAGATCTGCCGAACAACGTGACAACTTTTTCGGAAGCTATGTGGCAGGCATATTTCGCAGTGACTTCAAGATTTACCCTGAGTGACAACGGCACTTATACAATACCGATGACCTACCAGGTGATGACAACCCCGTTTGATCCTACATTACCGGTACAGTACAAGTATATCCAGGACTTTTCATACAGTGATGCGGATTTCATAGGTATGGGATTAAGCGATAATGGAAACACGAACATTACTTCCGTATCCCAAAACTACCCGAACCCCTTCACCCTGACCACGAGCATCCAGGTTAACCTGGCAAAATCTGCCGACCTTAGCCTGAAGGTTTCCAATATGCTTGGACAGCAAGTTCTGGATATTCAGAAGGGTTTTGTAAGCCAGGGTTCTTATACTTTTACGGTTGATGGAGCCCAGCTGCAGGATGGCGTTTATTTCTATACCGTGAAAGCTGGAACCAGCGAGGTTACAAAGAAGATGATCGTCAGGTAATTTTTCTTTAAATTTATTATTTAGCCGGGTTTTCTTAGAAAGCCCGGCTATTTTTGTCAATAATTATAAAAGTGGAAATATTTTTTTAAAAATTATATATCTTTATGGTTTAATTTGAGACACTTTAACCGAAATGTTTAATTTAATTTCTTAACCCATGAAAAATGTTCTACTTTTTTTGTTGGCTTTGTTGATAGCCGTTGGCGGCTATTCTCAGCAAAAGCCTGTATTCAGAGGTGATGTCAAAAACGCTGCCGCCATCCAGGGAGACCGCACTGGCTGGGAACCGGAAAAAACTAAACCTATCACCACATCTACATTTACAACTCCCGCTAATTACAAAGATACCAGGGATGTTAATTTCGTCACTGTTGTTAATCTTGGCACTTCTGCCAATGCTTATGGATATGGCTATGCCGGTGGTCAGAAGGCCATAATCAGCGCCAATAATAACATTAACACTATCACCCACATTCACCGCCAGGGCGGTACACTTGACCCGGGCGGCTATTCAGGCGATCTCGCCATAGATATTTCAACTGATGGCGGTATGACCTGGTTAAACCAGAATGAAATTTATATTTCAACTATCTCTGGTGGAACATATAATACCGATGCAGCGCGTTATCCCAACCATGGCATCTATAATCCGGCTGGAAATACGAACCCTGATAATGCTTTTGTTACTTTTTTTGCCCCGACACTGGATGGTTCCAACGCAGTGGATAACTGGGGCGGTTATGCCTTTGGACGTGCCGCCATCAACGACCTGACCACTGATACTACTAAGCACCTGGATACCTCCGTGCCTCCTTATTACCTTTACATACCCGAAGCTTACGATGTTTCCGAAGAAGGTGTTATCGTCTGCATCGATATAAACCAGGATTGGACCACCGGTACAGTTGCATACCAGGGTACTCTCATCGTTAACCGCGGTGTTTGGGATGATGGTTCACAGGATTTCGTTTTCGAAAAATCCCTGCTTGATTTCCCGACAAATGCAACAAATGACCGCCCGATCTTCTGTCAGTTTGGATTCGCTCCTGATGGCCAGACCGGCTGGATTGTCTTAATTACTGACAATAATTCCATCGTACCGTTGTATGATTCAGCTTATTTCTATCCTGTTCTCATTAAGACGACTGATGCCGGCCAGAGCTGGGGTGATCCGATCACCGTTCGTCTGGACGGACCTGATGGTTTACCTGGCGTACTTAACTATCTGACACAGGGACAAATCGATTCACTGTTTGTCCCTCCGATTCCTGCAAGAGATGAGATTGCTTATACTACTGCTTTTGACTGCGATATCGTCGTTGATATGATGGGTAATCCTCATGTAGCCGTTGTGGTTGGCCCTGGTGGCGCAAGTGCATACAGCATAGTTACTGCAGCCGGATATCCTGCGGCGTTCGACATCTTCTCCACCGATGGCGGAGTGACCTGGGATGCCTATCCTTGCGGAAAACTAAAGCAATTCCGCGGCACTTTCGGAACGGATTATACTGAAGATAACCGCATCCAGTGTTCAGCGACACAGGATGGTAAAAAAGTATTTGTTACCTGGCTGGATACATGGCTGGACGGCGCTACCGAAAACAATGCACCCGATGTCTTCTGCCGTGGTATTGATATCAATACGAATCCATGGCATTTTACAGCCGATGAAGCGGGCAATGACCTCCCCAACAATGTTACTACCTTTTCAGAAGCTATGTGGCAGGCTTATTTTGCATCAACTGCTAGCCGCAGCCTGAGCAATAATGGCACCTATACCATTCCGATCAGCTACCAGCAGATGACGACCCCGTTTGATCCGACATTACCGGTACAGTTGAAATATATCCAGGACTTCCAGTATACCGATGCCGATTTTATGATTGTCGGAGTTCGCGAAAATAAAGCCAGTAACATCGCGTCCGTATCCCAGAACTACCCGAACCCCTTCAGCCAGAACTCGACAGTTCAGGTTAACCTGACGCAAAAAGCTAACCTGAAATTGGTGGTGACCAACCTGATCGGCCAGCAATTAATGCAGATCGATCGCGGCAATGTCGCAGCCGGAATGCATGAGTTTGTGATCGATGGCAGCAAACTGGGCAATGGAATTTATTTCTATACAGTCTATGCCGGAAAAGAATCCGTTACACGTAAGATGATCGTTGAATAAACGATATCTTTGATAATACTGAGCGGCAGGGTTACATGATCCTGCCGCTTTTTTTATCCGGAAAAGCTTACCCGGGAAAATCGGTAAACCCAAATAAAGATGAACAATGAATTCTTTGCTTTGTTGATGAAATTAAAGTATGGGCATGTTTGAAGCAGACGGAAACTGGGCAATGATCACCGGGGCGACAATGGGTAAAGGTTATGAAATGGCCAGGCTGCTTGCCTCAAAGGGGCACAACCTGATACTGGTCTGCCGCAACGAGGAACGTCTGTGTCAGGTCGCGCGGGAATTGAACGAGGTTTCCGATATCATTATCATGCCCGTGGACCTCTCTAAAGCTGGCTCTTCACTGGCTCTTCTCCAAGAATGCAAGCGGCTGGGGCTAAAGATCAATGTCATGATGAACTTTGCACAGGAAAATAATTAACTTTGCGCGCTTATTAAATAATTATTCCCCCTTTCTTTACCATGGTTAAATTCAAACATTTCATTCTCGGGGCAATTTTAAGTTTCTCCCTATCACCGGGACTTTTTTCCCAGACTATTACAAGTCCTGATATAACGGTTAAAGACCTGACATCTGACATTTTTTTTCTTGCCTCCGATTCGCTCAGGGGCCGGTACACCGGAACACCGGGAAGCATCAGGGCAGCGGAATTTATAAGGGCGCAATTCAAGCAGGCAGGCCTGAAGTTGCTGGGAGAAGATGGATTTCAATTTTTTGAGGTAGTGGTCAGCGTGAGGGCAGGAGAAAACAACTCCTTTAAAATCGATGATAAAAGTGCAAAATCAGGTATCGATTTTACGCCTTTCCCATTTTCCAGGAATGCTTCTGAAAACTGCCCGGTGGTTTTTGCAGGATATGGATTTGAAATCAAGCAGGACAGCCTGGTATGGAACGATTACGAAGGGGTAGACGTCACGGGAAAATGGGTCATGATCCTGCGTGGAGATCCCGAGGCGGAAAAACAGGAAAGCCGGTTTGCCATGTACAGCGATGACCGCGATAAAGTGCTTTTGGCCAGGGATAAAGGCGCGGCAGGGGTCATTTTTGTATCAGGGAAACACTTCGATCCAAAAGACGAACTGGTGTCGATGTATTTTGATAAGACACAGTCGACTGCCGGAATTCCTGTTATCGATGTCAAACGATCTCTTGCAGATCAAATCCTGGCTGCAGACCATGTCAGTGTCGACACTCTTGAATCTCAGCTTATATCCGGATTGAAGCCACATTCGATGGCTATCAGCACAAAGGTGGACGCAACCACGGAAGTCTTGCAGGACAAGGTTATGGCTCGTAATGTAGTTGGTCTGCTGGAAGGCAGCGACCCCATTCTAAAAGACAGCTATATTATAGTCGGTGCACATTACGATCACCTGGGCATGGGCGGCCCGGGAAGCGGCTCACGGTTGCTGGACAGCCTGGCCATTCACAATGGAGCTGACGATAATGCTTCCGGTGTGGCTGGTGTCATGGAGCTTGCAGCCCTTTTTGCTTCAGAAAGGCCGTCAATAAAAAGAAGCATTGTATTTGTCGCCTTTGATGGCGAAGAGCTCGGTTTGCTCGGATCCAGGCGTTTTGTCAGCAACCCGTTGATTAATATGAAAAATGTGGATGCTATGGTCAATTTTGATATGATCGGCCGGCTGAAGAAGGATGATCAGGCAATTATGATAGGGGGCACGGGAACTTCCGCCGAATCTGAAGGAATACTTGACAGTCTTGATACCGAAGGGATCAAGTTGAATTTTTCGCCGGAAGGATACGGCCCATCGGATCATGCGGCGTTTTATGCCGAAAATATCCCGGTCTTCTTTTTTACTACCGGGGCACACGAGGATTACCACACACCAGACGATGACTGGGACCGGATAAATTATGAGGGAGAGAAGAAGGTCCTGGAAATCGGTGGCCAGCTTATTAAAGCAATTGCCGACAGGGACCAGTTGCTGACTTTCAGGGAGGCAGGGCCGAAGAAACAGGAAGCAAAGGCAGGATACAAATTCAAGGTCACGCTCGGCATAATGCCTGATTTTACTTCATCCGTGCAGGGCGGTTTAGGGGTCGGAGGCGTTAAAAAAGACGGTCCGGCATACAAAGGCGGGATGCTGAAGGGAGATATCATCACTGCCATCGACGGATTGCAGGTGAATGACATTTATGATTATATGGGCCGGCTTAAAAAGCTTCAACCCGGCCAGGTGATTTCAGTGGACATACTTCGGGATAATAAAAAATTGGTACTGATCATACAACTATAACATGACCGAATATCTATCGCGGGCTTTCCTGGTAAAGTTCATAAAATTCGGCCTAGTAGGCTTTTCCGGTGTTTTTATAGATTTCGGGGTCACATATACCTGCAAGGAATGGCTTAGGATACAGAAGTACGTCGCTAATTCGATAGGATTCACGGTAGCAGCCTCATCCAATTATTTATTTAACCGCATCTGGACTTTTAAAAGCCAGGATCCCCAAATTGCCAGGGAATACACGCAATTTTTCGTAATCAGCCTGATCGGTCTCGGCCTGGCAAACCTGATAGTTTACCTGATCCATTCCAGGCTAAGGCAGAATTTTTACCTTTCCAAGCTATTTGCAATAGGGGTCGTGACGATCTGGAACTTTTTTGCAAATTATTATATCACGTTTGCTAAGTAATAAACGCTGTCAGGTAAAACTCTATAGCGATTGACGCTGACAGACCTGAAAAAAGGCATAAAAAAACCTGTCAGCATTCCGGTTCAGCCGGGCCCTGACAGGTTAAATCAATGAGCGGTCACTCTGCTATTACCTCGAAATTAATCTCCACGTTAACTTCTTTATGCAGCTTGATCTTGGCTTTATAGTTGCCTAATTCTTTTATCGATTCACCGTCGACCTCAATATTTTTCCTGTCGATATCGAAATTAAACTGGTCCTTTAAAGCATGAGAAATCTGGATTGCATTGACGGAGCCGAAAATTTTGCCTGAAGTTCCGGCTTTAGCGCCAATTTTCAGTTCGATCGTTTCGAGAGCTTTCGCAACAGTCAGGGCTTCGTTGCGAACTTTATCCGCCTTGTAGGATTGTTGCTTTTTGTTTTCAGCAATGACCTTTTTATTGGTTCCTGTAGCCAGGATAGCCAGTCCCTGAGGGATGAGGTAATTCCTGCCATAACCATTTTTAACGGTTACGATATCGTCTTTATATCCGACGTCAGGTACGTCTTGTTTTAAAATGACTTCCATAGATTTTCCTCCTCTTATTTAAGTAAATCGGCCACATAAGGCATTAATGCCAGGTGCCGGGCCCTTTTGATAGCCTGGGCTACTTTTTTCTGGTACTTCGTCGATGTGCCGGTCAATCTCCTGGGGAGGATTTTTCCCTGCTCATTCACAAATTTCAGCAGGAAATTCGCATCTTTATAATCGATGTATTTAATGCCCGCTTTTTTAAAACGGCAATACTTTTTCTTTTTAGTATCGACGTTGATCGGGGTAAGATATTTAATATCTCCGGTTTGCTGTGCCATGGTTCTAAACATTTATAAGTTTATACATTAAGCTTCCTGTGGTTGCTGTTCTTCCTGCGCTTTTCTGCGCTTCTTTTCATTATAAGCAACCGCATGTTTATCGAGCTTAACGGTCAGAAAGCGGATTATGCGTTCGTCGCGTTTGAATGCCAGTTCAATGTCGCTGATGATATCACCATCGGCTTTGAACTCGATGAGGTAGTAAAACCCTGTGGATTTTTTCTGGATCGGATAAGCCAGCTTTCTTAATCCCCAGTTGTTTTCTAAAACGATTTCGGCTCCTTTGTCATTCAGTAATTTCTGATACTTAGCGACCGTTTCCTTCATCTGATCATCAGATAAAACGGGAGTCATAATGAAAACGGTTTCGTACTGATTTGCCATTTTTTAATCGTGGTTATTAATAAATTTAAATTTCAAAAAGGGAGTGCAAAGGTAGGAAAATTATTTAGTTTACCAAATCTCAGTCAAGAAATTTGACTAATTCACCCAGAATGAATTCTGAAGCACTGCCGTCACCGAAGATTTCAGGAAACTCGGCCGGGGGCGATTTGTAAAATCGATCAAAGGTTTGCACTATCAGGTGAGGGTCAGCATCGACAAGAACTGCTGTGCCCATGTCGGTCAGCTCTCTCCATTCTGTTTCAGGACGCAAAACCAGGCATGGCTTCCGGAGAAAATATGACTCTTTCTGCACGCCGCCTGAATCGGTAAAAATCATCCGGCAGCGGCTTTCCAGGACAAGCATGTCAAAATAAGTCAAAGGGGAAATAATACGGAAAAACGGATTGGATGCGATGCTATCACTTAGCTTGTCATTTAAAAGCAAAGGCAACATTTTATTTGTCCGTGGATGTAAAGGAAGGATGAAGATGATTTTCCTGTCGCGGCTGAGTTCATCTAAAGAACCCATGATCGCATTCAGCCTTTCGGCCGAATCAGTATTGTAATCACGATGAATTGTGCAAAGTATGAAATCATTTTTTTTTAAATCCAGATCATCCAGGATATGTGATTTTATTTCCGCTGATTGCTTGAAATACAAGGTATTATCAAGCATGACATCCCCGCAGTGAAAAATGGCAGGCCGGTCAATTGAAAAAGGCGGACGGTTATCAGGATTAAATCCTTCATTTACAAGGTTATTATAGCCGGTCCGTGTCGGGGAAAACAGGAGAGTGGACAGATGATCACTGATAATCCTGTTGATCTCCTCCGGCATGGATTTGTTAAACGAACGAAGGCCCGCTTCAATATGCGCCACGGGGACATGCATCTTCGATGCCGCAAGCGCACCGGCGAGGGTAGTATTCGTATCGCCATATACAATCACCATATCCGGTTTTTCATCCTGGAGGATCTCTTCTGTGCGGCGGATGATCTCTGCTGTCTGAAAGCCATGCCTTCCTGATCCGACTTCGAGGTTGTAGCCGGGTTCCGGTAATTCCAGTTCTTCAAAGAAGACCCGCGACATATTATCATCATAATGCTGTCCGGTGTGAACGATCAGTTCCCTGATCCTGCCGGGAAACAGATTCCTCAAGGCACGGCTGACGGCAGCGGCTTTGATAAACTGCGGCCGGGCCCCGACAATGGTGATGATCCTGGCTTTTCTCATTTTTTAATAACCTTGTGATATCCTTCCAGCCCATTCCCTGCCCGGGAACTCATGATATATATGCCGGGGGAAAGCTGACCCAGATCAAGAATAACTTGATTATTGCCGGAATATTGGGATTTCCTCGAAAATACTTTTCTTCCTGAAAGATCGGTCATGGTTATCTCTAAATCGCAACCTGTGAAACTGCCGTATTGAATAGTGAGAAAGCCATCGGTAGGATTAGGAAATACAAGCATTTCATTATTTAACCTCAGGTCAGCCAGATTTACCAGGTTTGATTCATAGTAAGCTTCCCAGCCCGGGGCCGTCACTGTCGGATTTGAAGTGAAAGATAAAAACATTTTGCCGCTTGGAGAGGTGACCGGATCGGGCACGCCGGGGGAATAAGAACCGGAATATTCAGCAAGCACCAACCCGGTTTGAAGGTCATACACTTTCAGTACGTCTAACGAAGGTTCAGTCTCAAATTTGGTAAAATAAAGCGTTACCGAAGAAGCCCCTTCAGGCATTATCCTCCACAAACAAGCAGAATTATCATGATAATTCCAGTTTCCGCTTCCATCAGTGAGGGTATCCGTTTGGGATGTCATCATGACAAGGCCGCCGCAAAATACAGGGACAGTGGATTCAAAAGATGCCAGGAAGCCTTCACCGGGTGTGTCTTCCCCGCTGTCGAAAACAATGTACATGCTGTTACCGGTAGTTGTGACTGAAGGCGGCAGGTTAATGCCTGAAAATGCCCCTAAAACCGGTGAAGAGATGCTGTCACCGTCATACACTGTGACAAAATCATTGGTATCTGTGCCGAATTTTAGAAAATTAAGGGTGATGCCATTAATTGAATCAGCAGGGGTGATCAGCCAGCTGCATCCTGCGCCATTTTCATAATGATGGAGCGGTCCGCTGCCGTCATCAACGGTACCGTACAATGCAGTATAATTCTTCTGACCTTGGCAATAAGAAGGGTAGGTATACTGGCTCGTATCAGGTACCGCATTGATGATGAGCTCCTGCGCAAGATTGAAATTGTTCCCTCCCGGGGTAAGATTGTCTGTATAGAAATAACCGTCATACGAGCCGCTCCAGCCCCAGTTGAAATGGTAGAAATCTTCTCCCTGGTAACCGTCGCAGATAAAAGCATGTCCCATTGTATCGGGGACTGACCACCCGGCATAGTACAGAGGGATCTTACGGTCAAGGTGCGAGACGAGCAGGCTGTCCCAGTCGAGAGAAGTCGTATCCCTGAAGATATACTGGGTTTCAGGAGAATACTTAAAGTAGGTCTTTAATGAATAAGCCGCTTTATGGTTGTACATTCCCGAGGAAATCGGACCATAAACCATATCCACCGACACGCCGAGGTGATAGATAAGTTCGGCCACTTCAGTATTGCTGTGTTCGGCCGTTGGAACCATCAGGTCATACTGGTAATTGGCCGTGTCGAAATCTACGCTCAGTGTGCCATAGGGCGGACATTCATACGAATAGGATCCTGTGCCGCTTTCAGGCCAGCGGAAATAATTCAGCAGCTGGCCCATAGCTGTGGCTACGCACCCGGTGACACAATGGCCGGAAACTCCCGCAGGATCGGCCGGGCACTGCTCATTATAATAAGTGCCCTGGTCCCAGGTGGTGGCAAGCATGGGCAGCACTTCCCTTCCTGAAAAAGGAACAATTGAAGCCATTGGCGTTTCAAGCAAGTATTTCCACCTGGCAGAAGATTCCGCACCCGGAGCAGCTTTGGAATTTATTGCAAAAATGATCTGTCGCTGGTATTGCTCCATCCAGGCCTTAAAATTCTCATTCTGATTTCCAGGTTCATATTTTCCGGAGAAAGTATAGCATAAGACAGGCGGTGTTGCATCAAAGGCTGAAATGACAACAAAACCTCCTGCAGACATATTAAAAATGTAGTAGAGGATCATCTGGCCTTCCTCAACGGTAAAAGCATCAAGGGCTTTGATTTCGCTGGCCCTGGCCGGATTGTGAGGTTGCATCCTCTCAAAATAAAACTTTTCTGCGACAGTTCTGGCGGATTCTTCATTGACGAAAGCGCCCTGGCTGAAGGAAATAGCAGATGAAAACAAAGCAAGGAAGAGAATGATGCATACGTTTTTCATAATAATCCATCGATTTATCTCCATAAAAATATGAAGAATTAAGAAAGGATAAAAAAAGGTGCTATCATTTTAAATAAATAGCACCTTTTTAAAAGAATAATCAGGTTTTTACTCCACCAGGAATTTTTTAACGGTAGTTCCTTTATCCCCGGAGATCCGGAGGATATAGAGGCCACTGCCGAGATTGCCGGTATTGATCTGGCGGACATCACCCTCTTTGTAACCTTTAATAGATTGCTGCATGATTGTTTGTCCCTGCAGGTTAAGGACCTTCACGGTAATCTGGTTACCTGTCCCGCGGGCAGAATAGTTCAGCACGCTGGTGACCGGGTTGGGGTAGGTTATAACTCCTGCAGCAGAATTTACTTCCCCGACAGATGTCGTATTGGAAATCTCGATATTGTCTACAAATACATTATCTCCTTCAGAAAAGAATTTGTCTGAAAGATAGCAGGCAGATTGCAGGGTAAGTGAAAATATTGAATTCCCGTATTCGGAAAGATCGAATATTTTCGTTACAAATTGATCGGTATTAGAGGTGGGATTGAAGTCTTCCACGCCATAAACATCGGAGACCTGCTCGCCATCGGCAAGCACCCTGAACCAGGAATACTTGCTGCCGATTGAATAGGTTTGCCTTAGGTCGAGCGTAAGTCCGACTCCATCTGCCCCGGTGGCATCAACGCTGCAAATATCTGCAAAAGCATGAAAATTAGTATTCACGTTCCATGCCTGGTCAGGGGTAGTGTTGGCAGGTCCACCCGACCATCCGCCGGTATTGAAATATCCCTCGAAGTGCAGGCCGTTAGTCGATCCCGGAGCTGCCGCCCTGGTATCTACCTTAATCCTTGCCCTTGCAGCTGCGCTCAGTACGAAATCATTGCTTTTGCCTGTTTCGAAGTCTTCAGTATAATTAAGTGCGACCCCTTCAACAGTTATCATGTCCTGGATAGTCTTAAAATTACTCCCATTTGCATTGACTGCAGTAAGGGTAACCGTATAAATTCCCGGTGCATCGAACTGAACATGAGGGTTCTGTGAATTCAACGTAGTTCCATCGGTATAAGTAACCGTGGATGGTGAGAAATCCCATTCCCAGGCGGAAGGTTCGTATAAAGTCTCATCGGTAAAAATAAGAGTGCCCAAATTGCAGACCGTATTTGCATTAGCCGAAAACTCCACCCATGGGAGCGGTGTGCTGGTCACAGTGATGTAGGCTGTTTTGGTTTCCACGTCTGATCCAAAGTCATTGTCGACTCCCAGATAGACAGTATACACTCCTTCGGTAAGATAAGTTACGGAAGGATCTTTCTGACTGGAAAGGTGAGGTGATCCGCCTGTGAATTCCCATGACCAGTTGTCAGGCACCCCAGCCGATTTATCAGCGAATTGAATACTTGATCCCGTCATAATGGTAGTCACCGGTGTGCTGAAATCGGCAGCCGGTTGATAAGGTGTGGTGATAAGAGACTTATATGCCTCGATCCGGCCCGCACCGAGCTGGCCTGCGTAAGCTTCATTCCCCGGAACATCGTCGATAAAATCGCAACCTCCTTCCAGCACGCTCTCTAACTGATCTACTGAAAGATCAGGGTTAATGGAAAAAATCAGTCCGCAAAGGCCGGCTGCAATTGGGCAGGCCATAGAGGTGCCGGCATAAATATCATAATATCCATAACTGGTATGTGCCCAGGTAGTGCTGATCACACCGTAGGTATTTGCGCTGCTGTAACCTCCCGGCGAACAGACGTCAATAGTCGCCCCGAAATTTGAAAAATCTGACTTCACGTCATTTTCATTCGTAGAAGCTACGCTGATCACGTGGTTATAGGCGGAAGGATAGTGAGGGGTATTTAGGCCATTATTCCCGGCAGCGGCAACTACTACAATACCCAGGTTGTATACATTGTTAAGCACGGTTTGTTCCGTGCTGCTGTACCCGGATCCTCCCCATGAACAGCTGATGACATTTGCACCGTTATTAGCGGCCCACTGGATACCGGCAAATCCGGCGGTAATTTGCTCCGGGTTACTTGATGAACATTTAACGCCGATCAGGCTGACATTATAGCCTATGGAAGCCACGCCGATCAGGTTGTCCGATTCAGCCCCTGCAAGGCCTGCACAATGTGTGCCATGTGACCAGGCTGCCGGGTCACCGTTGGCAGGAGGATTCGAATTCTGGTTTCCCGCTGTGGTCACATCATGCGACAAAACGATCTTATTGGCCAGATCAGGATGATCGATCCATACAGCGCAGTCAACAATTGCAACTTTTATATCCTCGGAGCCTTTACTGACATCCCAGCCCATTTCGGCATTGATCACATCCAGATGCCAGTTCCAGTTGTTTGCCATATATTCCTTATTATATATTGAATCGTTCGGGACGTAATCAATATAGTACATTGGAACATTTTCCACATATTCCAGGTCTGTATTTTCAGCCAGCTTTTCTTTGATCTTTTCTATTTTATCAAACTGCGAAAAACTCAATTCAAAGGTTCTTAAAAGCTTAGGATCATTATTGAGGTCATAAGGTCTTGTTATTCCGGTAATATCAAACTGCTGACGCAAAGCATCCAGGAAAGGGGCATTGTCCATATTGATGCTGCCATCAGAATTAACGGGAATATTAACCTGTACCTGATCTTTAAATTTTAAATACACGCGACCATCGATGTAATCCCTGTATAAGGTTTGCGAAATGGCGGTCATGCTGATTACGGTAAAGACAATTAATGTAACCGGAAATGATAATCTTGTAAAAATTCCTTTTTTCATAATTTGGAAATTTATTGTAAAAATGAAATAGTTTAAAATCAATCAAAATTAATAATAATTCGTTCAGGGATGATTGATCATCAATAAATGGGGATATACCCGGAGCAGGCCTATCTGACCATGATCTTCCTGTTCGTAATTCCTGCCGGGGTTTTGATTTCAAGAAGATATACACCCGCAGGCAGAAAATCTACAGAAATATCCTGCTGATAAAGACCGGTAAATGCGGGTTGTTCCACTGAATAAACAGTCTGGCCCGTAATATTTAATAAGCTGATCTGTAACTGGCTTTTCTCTTCGACCCGGAAACTAAGATGGATTTTTTCAGATGCCGGGTTGGGGTATACAACCAGGTTTGAAACAGCAGCTTGTTCATTAATTCCAACATTGTCGACTTCATAATAAGCTTCCCATCCCTGGAAATTATTCGACTGGTTAGTGGTCCAGGTTATGAACATACTGCCGGATGTGGCTGTAACCGGTCCGGGTATATCAATGCCGGAAAACTGTGCGATTTTAGTGGTACCGTCATATACCGTCACTTTGTCTGCTCCTTCTTCAGTCTCAAAGCTATTAAAAGTCAGCGTGATTTTATCAGCGAATGGGGGAATGATCCGCCACATGCAGGTAGCCTGGCTCTGGTAATAAAAATCGCTGCTGCCGTCCGTAAATGTCCCTGACGGATCCGTCATTTGTTTCAGGCCCTGGCACCAGCAGGGTGAAGTGGTGGAATACTCTGCATACCAGCCTTTTGAATTGCCGTTGCCATTTGTCTTAAATTCCACAAGCATCAGGTTGGTCGATGAAGTAAGAGATGGTGGAATGGCAGTGCCCGAATAAGCTCCCAATAATGCATCTGAAGTGGTGGCACCATCAAAGACTTTAAGGGTGTCTCCCGGCAATATGTCAAATTGGGAAAAAGCCAGAGTAATATTGGTAATCGAATCATAAATAGTTTGAGGATCAATGAGCCAGTAGGCTGTCGAATTATTTCGGTAATTCTCAACAGGACCACTTCCGTCCGTTATGGAGCCCGACCTGCCGGTCATAGTCCTGGTGCCGGTGTTATAGTAAGGGTAATTGGGATCGCTTGGAGCAAAATTCCTGACGCATGCCTGTCCCTGGTTAAAGCCACCGACATCATAAAGGGTATAATAACCATTGCTCTGGCCGCTCCAGCCAAAGTTAAAATGAAAATTTTCACCCTGGTAGCCGTCACAAACGAAGGCATGACCTGCACTTGTGCTATAACCGGAATAGTATAAAGGCTTGCCAGCGTCGATGTCAGCCTTCAATAAGCTGACCCAACCGGTAAATGAATAATTCTGCTTTTCTTCGTAAACCGCATTATTATATCTGAAATACTGGTTGATGGCGCCGGGGACATTAAAGCTGTAAGCTCCCGACCCGTCAGGACTGAAGTTCATATTGACTGAAACTGCGCAATGGTACTGCAATTCAGCATTTGCATCCGGATAACGGTTATCAATGCCATTTTTCATAGCTGACCAATTGTATGTGGTCTGGCCGAAATTAGCGCACTGTTGCCCATAAATGCCGGCATTATAACAATGCTGCCCAGTACCCGTTTCCGGGTAACGCCAGTAATACATGATCTGTGCCATAGCTGTTGCGACGCATCCGACCCATACATGGCCGCCCGGGCCTGCCGGATCTGCAGGGCAGTATATGTTGAACGGGGCACCCTGGTTCCAGATGCAGCTTAGCAAGGGCGCCACGTCCCTTTCTCTGGAAATGGACAGGTTTGCCACATCATCATTTCTTAACTCCGTCCAGGCTGCCTCAATTTCGGGGGAAGGCGGAAGCTGGTTTTCCTGCAGATATTGGATCTGTTCGACAAAATGAAGGATGAAACTCTTATAATTTTCCGGAGAATTATCGAAATCGAAGCTTCCTTCGAAAGAATAGCCAAGTACAGGAGTAAATGCATCGTCAGCGGAAATAATGATAAAGCCCGGATCTTCCCCGAAGGCATAAAAGACAGGCATTTCGCCGACCTTATAAATAAATGGGCCGGTCAGCCTGATTTTATCATAGGTACATCCGCTACTATATTTATTCGCAGTTATAAAGATGAAATTTCTGGCGACTTTTTCAGCTTCGGAAAGATCGATTTGTTTTGCCTCAAGGTTCAGGATCAGGCAGAATGTCAGCAGTGTAATGGAAATATTCCTAAAATTCATTGTAATATGAGTTGGTTAAGCGAAGTGCACAAAAGTAAAAAAAACTTGAAATCAAACGGGGAAAATCAGGGATGTATTAACAACTATTTAAATAAAAAAGCACCTGCATTTTTATTACAGGTGCCCGACAACCATTAAATAAACCAAATTAGTTCACCAAAACCAAATCAGAGAACAACCGATTTGCTTTTATTATGACATGATAAAGTAGAAAAAGGTTGCATCCGGTTAAAAAAAATCTAAAATATTTCATCATTAATGCATTCAGGGGAGGCTCAGCGTTTTTTACTATTTTCGTGTCGTGAAAAATTGATATAAATATGGCCATTCTTATCAAAAACATAAGGGAACTTGTGCAGGTGGAATATCATCCGAAGCGATGGAAAGCAGGCCGGGAAATGGCAGAAATAGGAACAATCGCCGATGCATACCTTATT
This sequence comes from uncultured Bacteroidales bacterium, assembly GCA_963823285.1. Lineage (GTDB taxonomy): Bacteria > Bacteroidota > Bacteroidia > Bacteroidales > JAGOPY01 > JAGOPY01. The sequence continues at coordinate 827,596 of CAWGKX010000015.1, forward strand.
ATTGAGGGTGAGATTATTTCTTCTTTCGGACGGATGGAAGATCTTGGCCGGGAATTGGAATCTAACGGGAATCGCTGGCTCAAGGTGATAGATGCATCGGGGAAGATGGTTTTCCCTTGCTGGTGCGATTCACACACGCACCTTGTTTTTCCGGCCAGCCGTGAAATTGAGTACATAGATAAGATCAGGGGGATTTCCTATGAAGAGATCGCCCGAAGAGGCGGGGGCATACTTAATTCCGCCCGTAAAACCCACGAGGCCTCGGATAAACAGCTGTACCAATCGGCCCAGGAAAGGATTGAAGAGATAATTTCTTATGGTACCGGCGCGGTCGAGATCAAGAGTGGCTATGGACTGTCTGCTGAGGATGAATTAAAGATGTTGCGGGTGATCCGCCGTCTGAAGGAGACTTCCCCCATGACAATTATTTCTACATTTCTTGGCGCTCATGCCATACCGCTGGAATACAAATCGAACCCGGAGGCTTATGTCGATCTGATTATTAATGAGATGATACCCGTTGTCGCCGCAGAAGAGCTTGCCGATTATATTGATGTATTTTGTGACAGGGGATTTTTCAGCGTGGAAGATACAGACCGGATCCTGAATGCAGGAATGAAATATGGTCTTCGGCCGAAGATTCATGCAAATGAACTGGGACATACAGGAGGTGTCCGGGTTGGCGTAAAATATAACGCTCTTTCAGTTGATCACCTGGAATATCTGGGCGAAGAGGAAATATCCGATTTAAAAAAATCCGAAACAATGCCAACAGTTCTGCCCGGGGCCAGTTTTTTCCTCGGTCTGCCTTACGCCCCTGTCAGGAAAATAATCGATTCGGGTTTGCCGGTGGCGCTGGCTAGCGATTTCAATCCTGGTTCGTCTCCGTCAGGAAATATGCAGTTTATATTATCGCTGGGGTGCATCAAGTATAAAATGCTTCCTGAGGAGGCCATCGCTGCCATGACCATAAATGGCGCTTATGCGATGGGCATTGAAAATGAACTCGGCAGCATAGCGGTTGGCAAAAAAGCCAATATTTTCATTACCAAGAAAATACCTACCCTGCAATATATGCCTTATGCTTTCGGTAGCAATAAGGTGGAGAAAGTGATACTTAATGGCAAAGTAATATAGCCTCACCTAATAGGAGGCGGGGAATTTGGAATTTGGAATTTGGAATTAATCAGGAACCAGAATAAATTATGAAGCAATTAATAGAATGTGTGCCCAATTTCAGTGAAGGGCGGGATATGGCCATCATTAAACAGATAACGGCCCAGATTGAAAGCGTTGAAGGAGTGAGATTACTGGATGTGGACCCGGGGAAAGCGACCAACCGGACTGTCGTGACGTTTGTCGGTGAGCCGGATGCTGTTCTGGAGGCAGCATTCCTGGCGGTGAAGAAGGCCTCGGAAGTCATTGATATGCGCAATCACAAAGGGGAGCATCCCCGTTTTGGCGCAACGGATGTTTGCCCGTTGGTACCGATCAGAAATATAAGCATGGATGAAGTCGCTGTTTATGCCCGGAAATTAGGAGCAAGGATCGGGAACGAACTGGGTATTCCCGTATATTGTTATGAGAATGCGGCCTTTAATGAAGAAAGAAGAAACCTTGCCAACAACAGGTCCGGGGAATATGAAGGTCTGCCTGAAAAACTGAAAGATCCTCACTGGAAACCCGATTTCGGGCCTGCGGAATTTAATGGGAAGGTCGCTCTGACTGGCGCGACTGCAGTCGGAGCAAGGGATTTCCTGGTCGCATATAATGTCAACCTCAATACAACCTCGACCCGGCGGGCAAACGCCATAGCTTTTGATATACGCGAGAAAGGCCGGCCGTTACGCGAAGGCAACCAGATCACCGGGAAAATTAAAAAAGACGAAAACGGAAATGAAGTATACGTACCCGGATCACTCAAAGCCTGTAAGGCTATCGGTTGGTATATTGAAGAATATGGAATAGCTCAGATATCCATCAACCTGACTAATATCAGCATTACGCCGGTGCATATTGCATTTGAAGAAACATCGAAGAAAGCTCAGGAGAGAGGAATCCGGGTTACGGGTTCGGAACTTGTCGGTCTTATACCACTGAAAGCCGTGACCGAAGCCGGGAAGTATTTTCTGCGCAAACAAAAGAGATCGGTTGGAGTATCGGAAAAGGAACTGGTAAAAATTGCAGTAAAATCCCTGGGGCTTGATGATCTTAAACCCTTCAATCCAAAGGAAAAGATCATCGAGTACCTGCTGGAAGACCCGAATGATAAGAAGCTCATCAGCATGACCGTTGAAGGTTTTGCTGACGAAACAGCTTCAGAATCCCCTGCCCCGGGCGGGGGATCGATTTCCGCTTTGGTAGGCGCCCTGGGCATTTCGCTCGGAACGATGGTCGCCAATCTTTCCTCCCACAAAGCCGGATGGGATGAGCGCTGGGAAGAATTCTCGACCTGGGCTGAAAAAGGCCAGCGCTTTAAAGAAGAACTTCTTTTTCTCGTTGATGAAGATACGCGCGCTTTCAACAGGATCATAGACGCTTTCGGGCTCCCAAAAGGAACGGATGCCGAAAAGAAAGCCAGGAAAGCCGCAATCGAGGATGCTTCGAAATATGCGATCAAAGTACCTTTCCGCGTGATGGAAAGTTCACTGGAATCCATGCAGGTCATGAAAGCGATGGCTGAAACCGGCATGGAAGCTTCAGCTTCGGATGTAGGCGTCGGAGCCTTATGCGCCCGCACAGCCGTCATGGGTGCATACCTGAATGTGAAGATCAACGCAGGGGGGCTGGATGATAAAGCGTTTGCAGAGGAGATGATTCGCAAAGGTGAGAAGATCGTGGAGGCGGCAATAATAATGGAAACAGAGGTGCTGGCAATTGTAGAGAATAAGATTAAAAAGAGTTGATGATTGGGTGATTTTCGATTTGGATCAATTGATTTATTTTCTTTAAAACGTATTACCTTTCATTAAAAACGGTATTGATTTGTATAAATATTTCGAATAATAGTTCATTCGAAATAATAATATTTGCAAAGAAATAGCCCATTATCAAGCTGGTCGCGTTTATTGAGATCAATTAAACTAACATAGAGCTGTTTATATTTGATTTTTTTTATCGTAATTTATTTTTGGTTTGATATTATACTTGCAAGCTAAATAAACACTAAAAACTATGAAAAGATTATTTTACTTTACCGTCATATTGTTGATATATAGTAATTTGCTATTTTCACAAGTTGCAATAAACGCTGATGGCAGAGCTCCCGATCCATCGGCAGGGCTTGAAATTAATTTTACAGACAAGGGCTTTTTGTTGCCCCGCATGGATTTCGAGCAGCGTAATGCTATCGAAAATCCTGCAGAAGGCTTGATGATATATTGTACAGACTGCAGTGCTGATGCCACCGGGGCGCTTTGCATTTTCCAGAATGGATTATGGAGAGTGTTCAATCTCGATTGTCAGGCCCCGTATATGGTTTCAGCGGGTGAAAATGTTCCGTCGCTTACGCAGATCGTCTGGAACTGGAATTCCGTGCCGATAGCCATAGGTTACAAGTGGAATACCACCAATGATTATGGTACAGCGATCGATCTGGAACAGGAAACTTCTTATACAGAATCAGGGCTGACCTGTATGACTCCATATTCCAGGTATGTCTGGGCATATAATTTATGTGGACAATCTCCGGTTAAGGTCCTGACAGATTCGACATCCATGATTCCGATCTCCCCGACAGCGGGTGGAGGCGGTATAAATCCGACTGATACGTCCATGGTATGGACATGGGCTCCCGTGACAGGTGCGACAGGCTACAGGATCAACAGCGTCGATGATTACAATACTGCGCAGGATGTACCCTATAGCATGTACTGGGAATCAGGACTCTCCTGCCAGACCGAATATACGCGCTATGTATGGGCATATCATGATTGCGGCTATTCAACTCCCACGATAATTACAGGGACTACTTTAAGCCATCCGCCTGATCCTCCTCTCGCCGGTACCCATGTGCCTTCCGTGACACAGATTGTCTGGCATTGGAACCCGGTAACGGGAGCGACTGCTTACTTATGGAATTCTGTAAACGATTCTCTCACCGCGACCAACATGGGTACCGCCACTTCTGCAACCCAATCGGGCCTTACATGCAACACCCTGTATCATTCATATGTATGGACAGTCGATCCCTGCGGAGTTTCACAGGGTACAATGCTGTCGCAATCCACTACGATTGATCCGCCTGCTGCACCTGCAGCTGCAACCCATATCCCTTCCCCGACGCAGATCATCTGGAACTGGAATACCGTAGCAGGAGCCACCGGTTATAAGTGGGGCACCACCAATAATTACGCCAACGCCATTGATATGGGCACTGCCACTTCGCATGCCGAAACAGGCCTGACCTGTAATACTGCATATAGCCGATATTTATGGGCTTACAGCAGTTGCGGAGTTTCCACGGTCACTACCCTTTCTCAAAGTACCTCCCTGGATCCCCCGGCATCCCCTACAGCCGGCACACATACCCCTTCCCCGACGCAGATCATCTGGAACTGGAACACCGTTACCGGTGCAACCGGCTATAAATGGAATACGGGCAATGATTATGCAACTGCCCAGGATATGGGTAACACAACCTCCAAGACTGAAACCGGCCTGACCTGCAATACTGCATATACCCGCTATGTCTGGGCTTACAGCAATTGCGGAGTATCAACGTCCGTTTCCCTGGCCCAGACGACTTCGATGAGTCCGCCATCATCCCCGATCGCTGCCACCCATGTTCCCTCACCAACATCAATAATCTGGAACTGGAATGCCGTTTCAGGGGCAACAGGATATAAATGGAGCACGACCAATGATTATGCTACTGCTATTGATGTTGGCTCAGCTACAACAAAAAGCGAAACAGGCCTGACCTGTAATACACCTTATACAAGTTACGTCTGGGCTTACAGCAATTGCGGAGTATCATCTGTCACCACCCTTAACCAGACTACCTCACTTGATCCGCCTGCGGCTCCTGTGGCAGCAACCCATGTCCCCTCGCCTACACAGATCATCTGGAACTGGAACACAGTCAGCGGCGCGACCGGATATAAGTTCAATACGACAAATGATTATGGAACTGCAACTAACCTTGGTAATGTAAATACATTTACCGAAACGGGCCTCCTGTGCAATACCGCTTACACCCGTTATATCTGGGCCTACAGCAACTGCGGCGTTTCCACTGCAACTACGCTTACGCAGGCTACATCGCTGGATCCGCCCGCCTCTCCTGTGACTGGAACCCATGTGCCGACCCCCACCCAGATTATCTGGAACTGGAACACGGTCAGCGGTGCAACCGGGTATAAATGGAATACATCCAACAATTACAGTACAGCCACGGATATGGGATCCTCCACCTCCAAGACCGAAACCGGCCTTACCTGCAATACAGCATATACACGTTATGTGTGGGCTTACAGCAATTGCGGCGTTTCACCAGTCACAAACCTGACCCAGTCGACTTCCCTGGATCCACCGGCTTCGCCAACCTCCGGTACCATTGTTCCCTCGGTGACTCAGATCATCTGGAACTGGAATGCGGTGGCAGGTGCTACAGGATATAAGTGGAATACGACCAACAATTACGCAACGGCAACGGATATGCTGACGGTCAGGACAAAGACTGAAACGGGGCTTACCTGCAATACTTCTTATGACCGGTTCGTCTGGGCTTATAATAGCTGCGGAGTTTCAATAGTGACGACGCTTACTCAATCCACATTGACAAACCCACCGGGCAATCCTACAGCAGGCACTCAGGTTCCTTCCGTGACGCAGATTGTATGGAACTGGAATACGGTCACCGGAGCTGCCGGATATAAATGGAGCACCACCAATACTTACAGTACGGCAACCGATATGGGCACTGCCACTACCACGACTGAAACAGGCCTTGCTTGTAATACTTCTTTTATCCGCTTCGTATGGGCCTATAATAATTGCGGCGTATCCATTTCAACGACTCTTACTCAATCTACTTTGACTGATCCGCCGGCTGCCCCTATTGCAGCGACTCATAATCCATTGCCTACACAGATTGTCTGGAACTGGAATACGGTCAGCGGGGCGACCGGTTATAAGTGGGGTACCACAAATGTTTACGCATCGGCAACTGACGTCGGGACATCAACTTCCCATACTGAAACAGGACTTACCTGCAATAATTCCTATACACGTTATATATGGGCCTATAGTAATTGTGGCGTTTCAACTTCCACAACGCTCACCCAGGCTACTTCGCTTGATCCTCCTGCAGCTCCTGTTGCAGGCACACATGAGGCATCCTCTTATCAGATTGTCTGGAACTGGAATACTGTCACTGGTGCAACAGGTTACAAATGGAATACTACCAATGATTACGGTACAGCAACCGACATGGGTACAGCCATTACCCAAACCGAAACCGGCCTTACCTGCGGGACATCATATACACGATATGCATGGTCCTATGGCAGCTGTGGAGTTTCGACCCCGTGCACGCTGACAATGTCCACTACAAATGATCCTCCTGCAGTTCCTGTCGCTGCTGCGCATGTTCCTTCCCCGACGCAAATAATCTGGAACTGGAATACAGCTGCCGGCGCTACGGGTTATTTATGGAATACGAGCAATGATCTGCTCACTGCGACTAATATGGGCACATCGACCACTAAGACGGAAACAGGTCTTGACTGCAATACTTCTTATACCAGATATGTTTGGTCAATTAACAACTGTGATACTTCAGCCTCAACTCCACTTACTCAACTGACTTCGCTTGAACCGCCGGACGGTCCCACTGCAGGGACACACGTTCCTTCGTTGACACAGATGGTTTGGAACTGGAATACTGTTGCAGATGCGACAGGCTACAAGTGGAATACGGCAAATGATTACGAGACGGCCACAGATATGGGTACAGCCATCACTCATACCGAAACAGGCCTGACGTGCAATACCTCTTATACCAGATATGTATGGGCTTATGGCAGTTGTGGCGCCTCAGTGGCGACTGCACTGACAGCGTCTACCTCCACCAATCCACCTTCTGCACCGGTTGCCGGCACTCATACGTCCACATCTTCTGTGATTGTTTGGAACTGGGAAACCGTATCAGGTGCAACGGGCTACAAATGGAATACAACCGATAATTACGGGACAGCCACAGATATGGGCACCAATATTTCCTACACGGAGACAGGCCTTGTCTGCAACACTTCTTTTACCCGCTATGTATGGGCATATGATCCATGCGGTGTATCGACATCCGTTTCACTGACAAAATCAACGACGAATGAATCCCCGGGTAACCCGACTGCCGCAACTCATGTCGCAACTACGGTTCAGATAACCTGGAACTGGAATACTGTCAACGGTGCATCTGGTTATAAGTGGAATACTAACAATAATTACGCCACCGCAGTGGATATGGGTACTTCTACTACCAGGACAGAAACGGGCTTAAGTTGCAACACTCCTTATACTCGTTATGTATGGGCTTACAGCAACTGTGGGAATTCAACATCTACGCCTCTTTCACAGAGCACTTCAGATGATTTACCGGAACCTCCGGTTGCCGGTACACATGTTGCCTCGTTAACGCAGATTGACTGGAACTGGAATACTGTAACAGGTGCAACGGGTTACAAGTGGAGCATGACCAATGATTATTTTACTGCGACAGACATGGGCAGTGCTACCACACGCACAGAAACTGGCTTGGCCTGCGGCACTGACTATACGCGCTATGCTTGGGCCTATAACGGTTGTGGGCAATCCACGCCTGTTATCCTGACCCAATCTACGACAGAATGCTTTGTATGCGGTAGTTCTATTACAATTACTCACACCGCTGGAAATGTGGCACCGGTTAGTAAAACGACAACATATGGAACAGTTACGAATATACCAGGGGAAACTGCAAAATGCTGGATTTCCAGCAACCTTGGTTCAGACCATCAGGCAACTGGCAAAAATGATGCCACTGAGGCTTCGGCCGGTTGGTATTGGCAGTTTAACCTAAAACAAGGGTACAAACACGATGGCACAACCAGGACGCCTAATACAGCCTGGATAACATATATCAGTGAATATGCGGACTGGCTCGCTACCAATGATCCTTGCATGCTTGAGATTGGCAATGGCTGGCGTCTGCCAACGAAAGCGGAATGGAATAATGTGGAAGTTGCCGGAGGCTGGGGTACATGGACCGACTCATGGCTTTCTCCTTTGAAGTTGCATGCCGCCGGACGTTTGTATTCCTCTACCGGTCTGATAAATCAAAGGGGAACGAGTGACAACTTCTGGAGCAGCACGCAAAGCGCGAATGAATTCGGCTGGTATTTGAGTCTTTCTTCCTCTAATAGTACTGTCACAACTAACAATAAAACATTTGGATTTTCAATCCGCTGTATTCTGAATGATAATTGATTTTATGATTATTTAATATTTTAGTATATACCTCGGTATATTAATTGACTTGCTTAAGTTATTATGAATGAGGTGTCAATGGGCTTAAACCGTTGGCACCTTTTTTTTAAGACCAGTTATTAAAATATTACTTTTGCTCGACAATATGATTTAAAATAATAAGTTATGTAGATATGAAATTTATAAAAAGGATATCTAATGAGATTACTATATGGACTAATTCTCTTAATCGTCTTTGGTTATAACCATGCGTTTTCGCAGGTAGGCATAAACACAGATGGATCACAACCTGATGCTTCGGCCATATTTGATATAAAATCAACATCGAAAGGCGTTCTTCTTCCCCGAATGACATCTGGTCAACGGAACTCAATCATTAATCCGGCAGAGGGACTTATCGTCTTTTGCACAAATTGCGGGCAGGATGGTACAGGTGCTCTTTGTTTACGATTGGGTGGTGAATGGTATACTTTGAATACTTGTAAAAATTCTGAGCCCACTCCCGGTATAAATTTAATGCCCCCATCGACAATAATATGGAAATGGAATGAGGCTCCCGGTGAAGCTGGCTATAAATGGAACACTTCCAACAACTTTAATACTGCCATTGATACCGGTACAGATACTTTAAAAGTAGAAACAGGAATATCTCTTGATACCACTTATGTAAGATATGTCTGGGCTTACAATGATTGTGGTCATTCAGCAGCAGTTACATTGACTCAATGCACATCGAACTGCTGGGCTTGCGTCGACCCTATAACAATTAATCATGTTCAAGGCGACGTTGCCCCTGTTAATAAAACAACTACATATGCCACTGTCACTAATATCCCCGGCGAAACCTCAAAATGTTGGATAACCAGTAACCTTGGCTCAGATCATCAGGCAACCGCAGTAAATGATGCATCAGAAGCCTCAGCCGGCTGGTACTGGCAGTTTAATCTGAAGCAAGGATATAAACTTGATGGCACTACCAGAACACCTAATACAACATGGATAACTTATATTTTTGAAAATTCGAATTGGACTGCTGCCAGCGATCCATGCACGATTGAACTGGACAATGGCTGGCGTATCCCTACAAAAACAGAATGGAATAATGTGAAAAATGCAGGTGGATGGGGAACCTGGCTGGCCCCGTATAATTCACCATTGAAGTTGCATGGCGCAGGACGATCGTATTCAACTACCGGCGCTTTGGACTCAAGGGGAATAAATGGAAATTATTGGAGTACTACACAGAGCGCAAATGAATATAGTTGGATTTTTAATTTATCTTCCAGTAATTGCACTATCACTACTGCCCTCAAGACATTTGGTCACTCAATCCGTTGCCTTAAAGAATAGTTATCTGAATTATTTGTTTTGCTGATCCTAATTGAATTTTTCCCTAATTTAGTGAGTTGAAATGATAGACTCATTAAGACTCTTTCTTATTGTTTAGATTAGTATCTATTAAAGAGAGGATTAAGGCTTGCTTAAATCCTGGCGTAATGAAAAAATTTGGATTCTTTATCATTATACTTTTCTTAAAAAGTAGCTTGATCTTTCCGCAAATATCCGTCAGCACGGATGGAAGTCCTGCTGATAGCTCAGCAATGTTAGATATTAAATCAATAAATAAAGGGATTTTGATTCCGCGATTGACATTTGAACAGCGCAATGCCATTCAGAAACCGGTTGACGGTTTGTTGATATACTGCATCAATTGTAATATTGATGGTTCAGGGGCACTATCAATGTACGAGAATGGAAATTGGAAGATGATTAATCTCTTTTGTTATTCACCCATTGAACCTGCCCCAGGAAATCATGTTTCTTTTTTATCTCAAATCATATGGAATTGGAATAGGGCGCATATTGCCCTCGGATATAAATGGAATACCGTCAATGATTACAATACAGCCTTCAATGTGCAAAACGACACTATAGTGACAGAGGATAACCTGGTATGTGACTCTTCTTATACAAGATATGTCTGGGCTTATAATGACTGCGGATATTCTAATCCGGCCATACTGACGCAATCCACGCTGAGTTGTTTTATATGCGGTAGTTCCTTGACAATAAATCATGTCATAGATAACGTTGCACCAATAGCCAAAACCGTTATTTACAGCACCGTTACCAATATTCCTGGTGAGACAGCAAAATGCTGGATTTCCAGCAACCTTGGCGCTGACCAGCAGGCAAGCTCTAAAGACGATGCCACTGAAGTATCAGCCGGCTGGTACTGGCAGTTTAACCTGCCGCAAGGATATAAACATGACGGTACCAACAGAATCCCTGGAACATCATGGATATCATACATCGATGAAGTATCGAACTGGACATCTGCCAATGATCCTTGCCTGCTTGAGATTGGCAATAGCTGGCGTCTGCCAACGAAAGCGGAATGGAATAATGTGGAAATTGCCGGAAACTGGGGTACCTGGGTCGACCCATGGAATTCTCCATTGAGGTTGCATGCAGCCGGCAGGTTAAGTGCTTCAAATGGTACTTTAAATTCAAGAGGCGTGACAGATAATTTTTGGAGCAGTACGCAGAGTGCAAATGAATTTAGTTGGATTTTGAATCTATCTTCCAGTAACAGCACTATTACAACTACTAACAAGACATCCGGCCTTTCCATCCGCTGTATTAAAGACTGATAATTTGGGAACACCTGCCTTCACATACTCACAGCATTATTTATTAAAAGACTCAAATTTTGCGAACAAGATTCTGAATTGATTAATAAAGAATTCTTAAGTCTAAGAATATGCATAAAACTTTGGATATGAGTTTTTCTTATAAAGCATCGATTTGTCTTTTTTTACTATTCCTTCTTTTGCATGGAAATAAGGTACTAAGCGAAATTAACCGAGCGCCTGTCCATAATGTCAACCTGACCATCCGCCTGCATGGTGTTTATGAAAGCAAAATCAGCCTGATGACTCAAACGGGCGAAAGCAAGCTCATTCAGGCCATTATTACGAAGGAATCCGTCAAAAATGGCGATACTGCAGTAATATCGGTTCCTAAAGAATACCTGCCCGGTGAATTTGTTATAAGATTTGATTACAAGGAAAATATGACATCCACCCCATATCCTTCTGAAAAAAGCCTTATCATAAATCAGCAGGACATTGAGCTGTGGGTGCATCCCATTTTCAGTAACAATCCGGATAGCACCTGGTACCAGAAAGATGAAACCGAAAATACGGTTTTTGCGAAAGTTATGGCGGAAAATGCACGGCAAAAAGAAATGCTTGGGCTCTTACAAAATTTCCTGATTAATTATGACGATAATAAGTCAGCGTTCTACCGGGAAGGCACCAATGAATATGAAAAAAGGCGCAAAGCCCATAATGACTGGATCAACGGGCAGATAAAGGAATACCGTGAACTCTTTTGCTCTGCAATTTTCCAGTTTGAACTTATTCCTGAAATAAGCTGGAATGGAGACGAATCAACCAGGAAGCAAAGTTTGATCGAAAATTATTTTGATCAGATTGATTTCAAAGATTCCCTGTTGGCAAACACCATGGAATTTAAATCCTGGATGGACCAGTATGTCAACCTATACGGCGAGCAGGCCACGACGGTTGAACTCCGTGATTCCCTGTTCACCCTGGCCGGCAGGCGTGCTATTGAAAAAGCCAGGAAAGGTGATCCGAAAATTTATGGGTGGATGGTGGATTATTTCTTTAAAGGTTATGAAAGTTTCAATATTCAGTCTGGTATTGCCATGCTTGCTCCCTATCTCAATGATCCAAACTGCCTGACCTCTAAGAGACAGGCCATTCAGAAAAGACTCGAGGGTATAAAAACAATTGTGCCGGGCTCTGTTGCCCCGGATTTCTCATTTACGGACGATGCGGGCAAGGAACTGAAATTTCAAAATTATAACCCTGGAACTGCCTATAAATTGATTCTTTTTTGGTCGGCCGATTGTCCGCATTGCGATGACCTGGTGAAAAAACTTTTCGAATGGTACAATCAGCCTGGCATTCAAAAGAAATTATATGTTTTTGCTATTAGTCTTGACGAGACGGATACGGAAATTAAGGCCTGGCAGGATTATAAAACGCGTTTGCCCGGATGGAGACATATTTTGGCAAAAGGAGGTGTGAACAGCGCTGAAGCCAATAGCTATTTCATCCTTGCCACCCCTGTTATGGTCCTCGTCGATACAACGACAAACATTATTGTTGCCATGCCGGAAACGGTTGATCAACTGCAGGCCGCAATGAAATAATCATTTATTAATCCGGTAAGAAAAGATTTAACCTTTATCGTCTTTTTTGCCATCCTCTGTTGCCGTTTGCATCCTTACCTCAAGGAAATCCTTTAATTCCGCGGGCTGAACGTTTCTGGTCAATTCGCCGTTTTCAGCATAGGATATCTTACCGGTCTGCTCTGAAACGATGATGGCTATTGCATCACTTTGTTCAGTTATCCCGACGGCTGCCCTATGCCGCAAGCCAAGGCCGGCTGTCAGCTTTTGACTTTTGGATAAAGGAAGGATACATCCTGCGGCTTCTATCCTGTTTCTGCTAATGATTACAGCACCATCATGCAAAGGGCTGTTCGGGAAGAATATATTCTCCAGTAGATCGACTGAAATGAAAGCATTCATGTACTGACCGGTTTCCATAATGACCTTTAATTCATGCTGCCTTGTCAGAATGATGATCGCACCCTGTTTGACATTTGACATTTTCTGGCAGGCATGGACAATTTTATCGATATCAACAATATAGGGGCTGACATCGATGAAATGCCAGAAAAGGAACCGGCGCCGCCGCTTCTGGATAAAATCAGGTTTACCGAGAGTGAGCAGGAATTGACGTATTTCAGGCTGAAAGATGATAAACAGTGCAATGATCCCTACGCTGAAAAAAGCACCCAGGATCTCTCTCAAAAGTTCCATCTGCAACGCATCGGTTATTCGCCAGATAAAGAACATGGCCACAATGGCGAAGAACATGTTGATAGAAACCGATCCTTTAAGCAGGTTGTATAATTCGTACAAAATGAAAGCAACCAGCAGGATGTCGATCACATCAAGAAATCGGATATGAAATAAACCGGTCAGAAGTAAAGGGATCATTCAGGTGCAAAAGTAAGGAAATTAGTTAATTTGACCGCTTCCACAGCTTCCTTCACATCGTGCACCCGCAGGACCATGGCCCCTTTTGAAAGGGCTATTGTGTTTAAAACTGTCGTTCCATTCAGGGCTTCATCAGGCGTTAAGCCTAAAACCCGGTTGATCAGAGATTTTCGGGACAGGCCGGCCATAATTGGATACCCGGTTTTAACCAATTTATCCAGATTTTCAAGAATTTGAAAGTTGTGTTTGATCGTTTTGCCAAAACCGAACCCGGGATCCAGGATGATCTTGTGATGGCCCGAATCTTCCAGCTTTTTTGCCTGGCCCGATAAAAAGTTGCCGACTTCCTGCACTACATCCTTATAGACCGGGTTTACCTGCATGTTTTCGGGTGTACCCCGGATATGCATGACGATATATGGGATCCCAAGCCTGACGATTTCAGAAAGCATGAGCGGATCAAAAGTCCCTCCGGAAATGTCATTAATGATGTCGGCTCCTTCTGCTGCCGCGATTGCTGCAGTTTCAGAACGGTAAGTATCTACTGACAGGATAGTGCCGGGGAATTTCGTTCGTAACTCTTTTAAAACCGGCAACAATCTTGACTTTTCCGTGTCCGGGCTTACTGCGGCCGCTCCCGGTCGGGTGGACATAGCCCCGATGTCAATGATATAGGCGCCTTCGCGTACCATCTGTTCCGCCCTTTCTATCCAGTTCGCAGTTCGCAGTTCGCAGTTCCCGGGTCCATGCCCATGTGCCACCATGTCTCCCTGCTCCCCCGCTTCCCAGTAACGCCCGCCATCATAAAATGAATCCGGGGTAATGTTCAGGATTCCCATCACCCGGGGGCTTGTAAAATCCATCTTTTTGCCGTTAAATTCAAAAATCCTTTTTGACGAAAAAAATGTACCTTTATCCCTCTTTTTATCCATAATCAACAACGGTAATATCAATTGCGAAGATACTAGAAAAGATGACTAAGACATCCCGGCAATTCGGACATGCTATTGATTTGTGCAAAGAGGTATTTGTCAATAAGATGAAAGATTATGGAAGCTCCTGGCGCATCTTGCGTACACCTTCTCTCACGGACCAGATTTTTATCAAGGCAACCAGGATCAGGTCGATTGAACAGAAAGGCCTCCACAAGGTCGAGGAAGGCATACGGCCTGAATATATAGGGATAGTGAATTATTCGGTAATCGCCCTGATACAACTGGAGCTTGGCCCGGAAGATGCAGCGGAACTGCCCGAAAAAAAGGCTTTAGAACTTTATGATAAGCATCTGCAAAGCGCCCGTGACCTGATGGAGGATAAAAACCATGATTATGACGAGGCATGGCGAAATATGCGCACAAGTTCCTTTACAGATATTATTCTGATGAAATTGAAGCGTATTAAGCAGATCGAAGACAGGGCAGGGGAAACGTCCGTCTCTGAAGGAGCGGATGCAAATTACAGGGATATCATCAACTATGCTCTATTTGCATTAATTAAGATAGAAGAGAACCCCTGATGCTATGAAAATAACTGCCAATATCTCCAGGATTCTCGTTGGGCTTGTATTTGTCTTTTCCGGCTTTGTAAAGGGCGTCGACCCTTCCGGTTTTGCTTTTCGCATGGAAGATTATTTCATTGCTTATGGCCTGGGATGGGCAAGTCCGTTATCCCTTTACCTTTCGATTTTTTTATGTACGATTGAATTTGCCCTTGGCGTTGCCCTGCTGCTTAATTTGAGGCTGAAAAGCATTTCCTGGCTGCTGTTGCTGATGATGATCTTTTTTACGGTCCTGACGTTTTTCGATGCCATTTATAATCCTGTCCCTGATTGCGGCTGTTTCGGCGATGCCGTCAAACTGACCAACTGGGAGACTTTTTATAAGAACATTGTTTTGATCATCCTTGTCATCATTATATTTTCTTACCGGAATAAATTCTGGCCATGGCTTACACCTAATGCCGGAAATATCGTTGTTTTGTTCTTTGCCCTGTGCTTTGCTTTTTTTTCCTGGTACCAATACCGTCACTTGCCCTGGATTGATTTTCTGCCATGGAAAACCGGCACAAACCTGAAACCTGAAAATCCGGGGATGGCCAAAGTTTATCTGACTTATCGCAATAAGGCCACTGGGGAGAAAAAGGAATATCTTTCGCCGAATTATCCATGGAACGACAGCACCTGGGTTTCACAATGGGAGTTTGTCGGTCAGCGGGCAGATGATTCGGGAATTTCCAGCAAAACCACCCTGAAAATTTTCGATACCGGGGGTAATGATTTTACCGAAACAATCATCAATAATCCGGGTTATCAGTTCATGGTCATCTCATACAGTCTTGATAACGCATCCCGGAAAGGTTTTGAGAAGATTAACAGGTTTGATTCGGATATTAGTCACGACGGTCATTCTTTAATTGTGGTGACCGGGAGCCAGGAGGATAAGATCCAGTCATTCAGGAAAGGACTGCATCCTGATATCGAGTTTTACCAGGCTGATGATGTCGATTTGAAAATGATGATCCGGGCCAATCCCGGGATTATCCTGTTGAAGGACGGGGTAATACTCGGGAAATGGCATTACAGGGACCTTCCAGATTATGGAAAATTGAAGAAGAAATATCCCGATTTGTAAAGTTATGTCCGCTTTTATCTTAAGGCGATTATTATATGGGATTTTAGTTCTCTTCGGGGTCATCACGCTTATATTCATTCTCTTTAATATTCTGCCAGGTGATCCGGCCAGGATGATGCTGGGACAGCGGGCGGATATTTCCTCCGTCGAGGCTATCCACAAAGACCTTGGCCTGGATAAGCCTCTTCTTATCCAATACTTCAATTTCCTCAACGATTTATCCCCCGTTTCCCTGCACCAGAACCACGACCCGGGAAATTACTGGTATATTAACCCTGAGAAGTATTCTCCATATTCAAAAATATTCAGTATAAAGAAAATCAGCCTCGTTCTGAAAATGCCATACCTGAGGAAGTCTTACCAGACGAAAAGAGAAGTCTCAGAGATCATTGCAGAAGCTTTTCCCAAAACCTTAATGCTGGCGGCCGTTTCGATGCTGTTTGCTTTTATTGCCGGTGTGATCACAGGTATTTTCAGTGCTTTATATAAAGATGGAATCTTTGACCGGGTGGCGATGGTTTTATCCGTGTCAGGCATGTCACTGCCATCTTTTTTTGCTGCCATCATCATTGCCTGGGTATTTGCTTTTTTACTCTCAAATTTGACCGGGCTGAATATGACCGGTAGCCTGTATACGGTCGATGATTTCGGCAGAGGCGAATACCTTAGCCTGAAGAATCTTATCCTGCCAGCTTTGACGCTGGGCATCCGTCCGCTGGGTGTGATCGTCGAGCTGACGCGCAGTTCCATGCTGGATGTGATGACGCAGGATTATATCCGCACAGCCAGGGCAAAAGGTTTGAGCGAATTCCGTGTGGTCACCCGCCATGCTTTGAAAAATGCCCTCAATCCCGTTGTCACTGCCGTTTCCGGATGGTTCGCCTCGTTGATGGCCGGGGCAGTCTTTGTAGAATATGTTTTTGACTGGAAAGGGATAGGAGTCGTGATTGTCGATGCACTGGAAAAGTATGATTTCCCTGTCATTATGGGCACAGTGTTGTTTATATCCGTAATTCTCATCATCATTAACATACTTACTGATATAACATACGCCTTGCTGGATCCGAGAATAGAAATGACTGCTTAACAACCAATTCACTTATCTCTTAAATACCAATCGGAGTAAAGTGGGAAAAACAAAGAGGAGTAGAGGCATCGCCATGATGAAGCCACCTATCACAGCAATTGCCAGGGGTTGCTGCATCTGGGCGCCGATGCCAATCCCCATGGCCAGGGGGGTAAGTGCCAGGATCGCACCTATGGCAGTCATGAGTTTGGGCCTGATACGGAGTGAAATAGCATAATTGATGGATTTATCGACGTCGGAAGTCGCAGCGTAGGTTGTAAGAAACTGGTTGACCGTAAAGATGGCATTTTCCGCGATGATCCCCACAATCATGATAATGCCGGTATAACTTCCGACATTGAGCTGTATCCCCGTCAGGAATAAAAGCCAGATGCAACCCCCGATTCCCAGTATGGAGATAAAGATGATCAGCAATGAAATCCGGAGATTCTTGAATAAAAACAAAAGAATAGTGAACACCAGCAAAGTTGCGGCAATCAGGATGATCATCAGTTCGGCGAATGAAGCCTGCTGCTGGGAATAGGTACCACCGTAAACGATATAATAGCCGGGAGGCAGATGTATCTCACCGGCAGTCTTCTGTTTGATCTCCCGAATGGCGCTGCCTATGTCGCGCTGATCCAACCGGGCAGTTACAACGATGTTCGATTTGAGGTCCTCCCGCGTAATCTCCGGATAACCTTTTGAGAGTTCAATACTGGCAAAATATTCAAGCGGCCTGAAAGAACCGTCAGGCATAAAAATTGGCTGATTTTTGATGGCCTGCAGGCTGTTATCTTTAAAATTGATAAACCTCATAAGGATCCGCAGCATTTGCTCCCCTTGCTGGATCTCGCCGACCGGAACGCCCTCATTGTAGGCCCTGAGCTGGGTCTGGAAATTGGCCGGTGTTATGCCGTATTGCGCCAGTTTTTCCTGGTCAGGGATAATGCTGATAGACGGGCCATCGACAATGATTCCGCTTTTCACGTCGGCAATCCCGTTGATCCGCGTCAGCAAATCCTGCATTTGCAGGGCAAGTTCCTGAAGTTTATTGAGATCATCGCCGAAAATCTTGATCTCAATTGGCTGAGGCCTTCCGATCAGGTCACCGAGCAGGTCTGCAATCCGCTGGCCGAATTCTATTTCAAGAGCCGGCTGTGCAGAAGCAACCTGGCGGCGGATTTCATCGATCACCTCTTCCGTTTTCCTTTGCGTACCGGGTTTAAGCTGGATCAGGTAATCGCCTTCATTCGGCGGTATTACGCCTGATGCCATACTAATGCTGGAAGCCATGTTTGTCCCCGTCCGGCGCATATAAGTGGCGACATCAGGGTGGTTCAGGATGATCGTGTCTACCTTCCGAAGGATAGCGTCCGATGCATCCAGGGCAGTCCCGGGTGGCGAAAGGTAGTCCAGGACGATAGATCCTTCATCAAGCACCGGTAAAAAGCCAGTTTTCAGGCGGCCTGTCAGATATGCCGAAGATATGCACAACAGAAGGACAAAGACGATCGCAAAGACGGGTTTGTTGAAAAACCAGATAAGCCAGGAAAGCCTGGGTTTTTCTGAAATTTTCTCTTTATTTGAATGGAGGAACTTATTCGTTCTGTGGCGGTATCCGATAAGAAGGTGCAAAGCCGGCAGCCCGATCCAGGTAGCTAAAAAGGAGCAGACCAGCGTGATCTCCATAGTCAGGGTCAGTTCCTGGAAAAAGCTTCCGGCGACGCCGCTCATCATGACAAAAGGAAGGAAGATGACTATGGTGCTTAATGAGGACCCCAGCATGGCCGGAAACAGCATGCTGATAGTATCCCTGACCACTTCGAACCTGCCTTTCCCCGGGTTCTCTTCATGTGTACGGTGAATCTGCTCGATGATGACTATCGCATCGTCGATAATGAGCCCTATCGATGCTGCAATTGCGCCAAGGGACATAATGTTCAGCGTAATTCCCGATACGTAGAGAACAACCAGAGTGAGGGTCAGCGTGACGGGGATGATCAGGATAATATTCAGGCTGGCCCTGAAAGACCGCAGGAACAGGATAACAACGAGTATCGCCAGGAGAAGGCCTTCATAGATGCTTCTCAGGACGCTATCGATGGAATTGCTCACAAAGGCGGACTGGTCATAATAGGTTTTCAGGACCATCCCCTTCGGAAGCTGGTCCTGGATGTCGTGGGCTTTAAGTTCTATGGCCCGGGCGAAATCTATGAGGTTGATCCCCTTTTGCTTTATGATGTCGATTGTCACAGCCTCATGGCCGTTGGCATTGATCCTGATGAATTCCTGCTGTTCCTGCAGGTCGACAGTGGAAATATCGGCAAGGCGTATCACCCTGTGCCCGTCATTCTTTATAACCAATTCCTTCAGCTCGTCAAGGGTTTTAACGCGGGCATCTGTAACATTGAGGTAGAGCCTCCTAAAATCGGAAAGAAGCCCGTTTGATTCTATGAAATTGGTGCTTCCGAGCACGTCGATGATCGTCTGTGGGGTCAGTCCCAGGGAAATCATTTTTTGAGGTACCGGGGTGATGACAAATTCCTTTGTCTTTCCCCCCCTGACGACCACGTTTGAAATTCCGGGAACTTGTGAAAACTGCGGCCGGATGAGATATAAGGCAGTATTCCTCAGTTCAACCTGCCCGTACTGGTCACTTTCAAGCGTGTAGCCTGCAACAGGATAGATACTCTGGCCCATCGCTTCTACTACTATATTTGTATTTGGCGGGAGTGTATTTTTTATTTCGTTGATGCGTGACTCCAACTGGGTTTTAGCAATATTAATATCGATTTTCCAGTCAAAATAAGCTTCCATCGTGCAGCTTCCCCGGTTGGTGCTGCTCCGGACAGTCTGGATGCCATTTACACGCTTAACCGCTATTTCAAGCGGCTTTGTCACAGTGACCATCATCTTATCGACCGGCTGTTCCCCATTGTCGGCTATGATAGTGATCTTGGGAAAGACGACATCGGGAAACAGGGATGTCTGCATCCTTCTCCATGAATAATAACCCAGCAGCAGGATTACCAGCAGGATGAAAAGAATTGGTTTTTGAAAGATATGGAAATAATCCTTATTCATCACTCATTTTCCTTCGACTTTCACCGTGACTGTATCAGGCAATCCATAGTTTCCCGAGGAAAGGAAACGATCACTCATTGTGAACACAGGATCGGTAATTTGAATGATATTTCCTTCAGTGAGACCTGGCACGACATTCACCCTCACTGCCGTCGTATCGTTGATCAGCTTCATCACCCAGAAATGCTGCATTACCTCATCAGAAAGAATGCAGCTTTTAGGCAGTGTTGTGGCGGCAGGAACAGTTTTCCTTTCAATCCGGATTTTCGCGATCAGGTTCTCAGGAATATCTTTATTGGTTTGAGGCTGGACTATATACTGCTGTGTCTGGGGGCCTTCAGACATGGATGGCAGTCGTGAGCTGATCTTTGCCGGTATTGAACTCCCATCAGGAAGAATAATATCGCATGAGCTGTTTATTTTGATATAAGGTGTAGTTTCATAGGGAGCGTCAAGAAGAAATACCAGGCTCGATGGCACGGAAATAGTCCCCCACGGTTCCCCTTCCAGCACAAAATCTCCTTTGGGGTGATTGATAGAGATGATCATACCGCTGATGGCTGACTTTACATGGATAAGGCCGGGAAAGTAATGCATGCTGAGTGAATCATTCCGGAGAGCCTCAGCTTCTTTTGTCCTGAGAGCGAAAAGTTCCTGTCCTTTTTTGACATTTTCACCCGCATTAAAATAAACTTCTTCAATATAACCGGTAGCAGGTGCATTGACAGCCGACTTATTCAGGAACCTTGAAATGGTATTCAGCTCCATATAATCTGTCATGGTTTTAATCCGCACGCCGGTTACCTTGACAGGCACTTTGACCCTGACGTTTTCCTCCGGAGCGATTTGCTTACGGTTGCAGCCGCAAATGATGACCACAACCAGCGTTAAGACCAGGTATTGTCTGATATTGTTTAAACTCATATGCTTCTCTATTGTCTCCAGTAATTGATTTCATTTATAATCTGGCGTATCTTCACTTCATACTGATTCTTGTATTGCTGTATGGAGATGTAATTTCTAAGGGCAAGCAGGTAATCCGTGACCGAAATACTGCCGTTGTTTATCAGATCTTTATCCAGGCTGATTATCGCTTCGGCAAGATCCAGCTCTTGTCTGATCTGCGGGATCAGGTCCCTGGTCATTTCAAGCTCCTGGTTCAGCTGCCTTAGCTGTTCGTTGTACTGAACACGGAAGTACTGTTCATAATTTCTTCTTGTTTCCTCACTGATATTTAATTTCTGATAATTTAATTCCCGCTGGTTCCCGTCAAATATAGGAATTGACAGGGCAACCCCCACGCTGACGCCGAAATTCTTATAGATGTATTTTGGCTCGTTATTCACAAGACCTGCATCTGCAGACCATTTGAAATTTGGCTTATAGGTCTGGCCGATAAGTGTTTTTTCATTCTGGATGGTCAGGCTGTCTGCATGAAACCGAAGAAAAAACCTCGAAGTCTCGGGATTGACAGGAATATTGACAGCAATATCCGGCAGCGAGAGCTCGCAGGCAACCGTATCGCTCAGCCCGCAAAGAAAATTCAGGTTCGAAATTTCCTTGCGGTACTGGATCTGCAGCTCATTCAGCAGTATCCGGCGGGCCTGCAACTCAACTTTGAAGGCAAGATAGTCCGATTGTTTATATGTGCCGCTCTGCGTCAGCTTCTTCAGGATATTGTCCTCTTCTTCAAGGGATTTAAGAAGTTCTCTGTTGAAAGCTATATCCGCACTCACAGAATAAGCAGTAAGATATTGAGATGTAATGTTTTTTTTCAGTTCATTTTCCCCGATTTTGATGTTATAGGTCATAGCCTGGTTTGCAAGGCCATATTTCATGTATTTTGCCTGGGTCGTTTTCCTGTTGAAGAGTGGCTGGTTAAGGTTAACAGTCGATATAAATGTGCCTCCGTTGGTGATCGCTTCGGAGTATCCGTAACCATTGATGACAGGAGGGTAGTTAAGTAAACCGTTGAAGCTGATCTGCGGATGCCTTGGGGAATCTACCAGGAGACTGTCGACTGAATTTGTCCGCATCTGGTTATTGAGATCTTTCAGGGAAGGACTGTTCGACAGGCCCTGTTGAATGAAGAAATCCAGGCTTTTAACCTGGGAAATGGCTGTTGAGGCCTCAAGTATAATTATCAGGCAGGTGATCCAGGTAACGGATCTGTAGTTCATATCTCACAGCTTTAAGGTTCAAGCCTAAAGTTATTCAAATGTACAAATAAATTCCCGCACTTAAACTTCAGACCTATTAATTAAAGACCACTTTATGAGCACCAGGCGCCGATACCTAACTCCCGGACCGAAGATTTGTTGTTTTTCCGGACTGTTCATCTTTTTCCTATATTTGCCATTGAACCTAAATTCATCCGATATGAGAACAAAGATCGTCACTGGTAACTGGAAGATGAATAAAACCTTCGGGGAAGCCGATGCACTGATTTATGAGATACTGGATCTACTGGAAGAAAAGGGAAAACCCGAAGATGTCGAAGTCATTATCTGTCCACCCTATATTTTTCTTGAACTGGCAGGGGATATTACGGAAGATTCCCCGGTATTTGTGGGTGCTCAGAATCTAAGCCAGTTTGAATCGGGTGCCTATACAGGAGAGATTTCAGCCCCCATGCTTCGTTCCATGCATATTGGTTTTTCCATTATCGGTCATTCGGAAAGAAGAAAATACTTCAAAGAAACTGACGGGGAACTGCTGGCAAAAGCGCAGACAGCACTTAAACATGACATAGTGCCAATATTCTGCTGTGGTGAACAATTAAAAGAACGCGAGGCCGGCAAGCATTTCATTGTCGTGAAACAACAGCTGGAGAAAACTGTCTTTAAGCTGGATATGGAGGATTTTGCACGGGTAATCATAGCGTACGAACCGGTCTGGGCAATCGGCACAGGAGTCAATGCCACTTCAGAGCAGGCACAGGAAATGCATTTCTTTATCCGTGACCTGATCTGGAAGAAATTTGGCGCTGAAACCGCAGCAGACACAACCATCCTGTATGGTGGCAGCTGTAATTCGAAAAACGCAAAAGAACTCTTCTCCATGCCGGATGTCGACGGCGGCCTGATAGGCGGCGCTTCACTGAAAGCGGAAGAGTTCGTGGAAATCATATTAGCAGCAGCGGAATGAACCCACCCCCCGGACCTTACCTGGAAATAAAGTTCTTCCCCATCCATTCAGAAGCAGACATGTCCCTGCTGGTGGCGGAGCTTTTGGAAAAAGGGGCTGAGAGCTTTGTGGAAGAAGAAAATTCGCTGATGGCTTATATTCCGGTTGAAATTTATAACGAAGATGTTATAAGAAGCTTATCCTTTCTTCACAGCCATCCGGAAGTTAAAATCGAGGTTAAAAAACTGGAAGATAAAAATTGGAACAGGGAGTGGGAACAGAATTACCAGCCTGTAACCATTGCAGGCAAATGCTACGTCAGGGCTCCATTTCATCCGTCAAACCCGGATGCAGAATTCGAAATAATCATTGAGCCCAGGATGGCTTTTGGCACTGCCCATCATGAAACTACACAGTTAATGGCCGGCTGGCTGATGGAAATGGATGTCACCGGAAAGGATATCCTGGATATGGGTTGCGGGACAGGGATACTCGCTATCCTGGCCAATAAAATGGGAGCCGGGAACGTTACAGGGATTGATAATGACGATTGGGCATGGCAAAATTGCCTGGACAATTTCAGGATCAACAGGGTGGATAAAGGAAAGGTTTATGCCGGTGATGCTTTCCTGATCAGGCCACGCAGCTATGATATTATACTTGCCAATATTAACCGGAATGTCCTCTTGCAGGATATGAAAATATATTCAGAAGGCCTCCGAGAAGCAGGCAGGCTCCTAATAAGCGGATTTTATCATAAAGACATAGCTGTCTTATCTGATTCCGCATCAGGATGTGGCTTGCGTCTGGCCGGATCACGGAGCCTGAACGACTGGGCCGTAGCACTATTTTATAAATAAACCACATGACCATATCTTCGGAAAAAATCATTTTGTTTATCGTGGCTTTTTGCCTTTCGCTGACTGTTTCTGCCCAGTCAAAGAAGTCACTTTCCGAAGACCCGGCAAAGTTCCCAGCAGAAATTGATTCGCTCTTTTCCAAAAATGCAAGTCCTACAGCCGAGATTAAAATCAGGAAGTTGCTTGATCACTTTACCGCATCCTGGGATTCCAATTATTACAATAAGGAGGAAAAATCGATTATCATTAGTAATGCCAGTGCCTTACTGGGTAAAAAATTGCCGAACTACCCGAATTTTTATAATTATATTTCTGTCCTGTATAACTTTAAGGTAAGAGGAAACAAGGATGCCGTAATGATCTGGTCCGATGATTTAAACAGGCGGCTGGAAGGCGCGACACAAAGGCAGATACAATCTTACCTTGAACAGTACGAAGCGTTGGTGAGGGGCAATTACCTGTATGAGTCGTCCACATTTTCGTGGTACATATCCGATACCAGCTTTCATCTCCAGTACGATACCATAATCCGTATCTTGTATAAGAAGACGGACCTTACCTGTGCGACAAGAAATGACACATCAAGAATTCTTAACACCGGCGGAATTTTTTATCCGGACCGGCAGGAGTGGATCGGTGATAAAGGAAGGGTAACCTGGGAAAGGGTTAAGTTCAGCCCCGATTCAGTTTATGCTGACCTGTCAGATTACCGTATCAATTTGAAAGAGGCCGGATATCACGCCGATACCGTAAAGCTGGTAAATAAAAGATATTTCAGGGAACCGTTGTACGGTAAACTTATTGAGAAGGTGCTTGCAAGTCCGCCGGGGCCATTGTCCACATACCCGCAATTCAATTCATACCTGAAGAATTATGAGATTAAGAACCTTTTCAAAAACATTAATTACATAGGTGGTTTCAGTGTTGAAGGTGCGCGTATAATCGGATCGGGAGAAGTCAATGAAAATGCTTCCATTTTTATTTCGAAGGATGGCAAGCTCAAGGCGCAGATCAGATCAAACGCATTCCGGATACTGGGCGACAAGATCTCGGCAAACCCGGCTTCACTGAGCATCGTCGTCGAGGGGGATTCAATTTACCACCCTGGCCTGCACATGAATTACTTTGATGATACCCGCAAGCTTGTCATGTTCCTGCCTGAATCAGGGATTTCGGAAAGTCCTTTTTTTGACGGATTCCATAATATTGACATGAAATGCGGCGCTTTATACTGGAACCTCGACAGTGATTCCATCGATTTTGAATCCGTGCCCGGGATAAACCGGGTCAGTATAAATCAGTTCATTTCTAAAAATTTCTTTTCAAAATATGAATTTTATAAGCTGCAGGGAATGGATGAAAGAAATCCATTATTTATCATAAGGGATTATTCCAGGAAAATCGGGACAAAGGAAGTGACCCCGGAACAGCTGGCCCAGTTTATGAAAAAATCTCCGGAGCAGATAAAAGCCATGTTGCTTAAGCTCAGTTTCCAGGGATTCCTTTATTATGACCTGGTCAATGATAAAGCTATCATCCAGGACAGGCTGGAGCAATATATTGATGCCAATGCCGGCAAAAGGGATTATGATGTAATAAGCATTGATTCGGAAACTGATAATATCAGCAATGCAACATTGAACCTGGATAATTACGATTTGCTTGTGAGAGGTGTGAAGGAAGTGTTCCTCAGTGATTCCCAGCAGGTATACATATACCCTGAGAGATCAGAGATCATTATTAAAAAAGATCTGGATTTTGTATTTTCCGGGAATGTAAAAGCCGGGCTTTTCGATTTTTATGCCCATGATTGCTCATTTGAATACGACTCTTTCAAGCTGAACATTCCATTAATAGACTCTCTGAGCTTCCAGGTCAAATCTTTCGTAAAGGATGAAAAGGGCAATGCTCCCCTGGTAAGGGTCGGGAGCGTGATTGAAAAACTGAGCGGCAGGATCCTGATTGATGATCCGGCAAACAAATCAGGTCTGAAACATTTGCCCGATTACCCTATTTTTGAAAGCACGCAGGAATCTTTTGTCTATTATGATCATGACAGGCGCTATAACCGCGACCGTTTCTCCTATCATGTCTATCCCTTTATACTCAAAAGCCTTGATAATTTCGTAACAGATAATCTTCAATTCGACGGTTATCTCGTTTCCGCCGGTATTTTTCCTGTTATAAATCAGGCTCTGAAAGTTCAGCCGGACTATTCTCTGGGCTTCGTCAACCGGGTTCCCGGGGAAGGGTATCCTGCATATGCCGGCAACGGGAACTACTTTAACGAAGTGAACCTGAGCAACCGCGGCCTCAGGGGAAGAGGTCAGCTGAAATACCTGACATCCAATACCTTTGCTGATAACTTCCATTTTTACCCGGATTCATTGATAACCGACACGGCAAAACGTTTCACGATCGATCCGCAAATTGCTAAGGTTGAATACCCTGCCGTCAGGGGCGACAGCATCTTTCAGACCTGGTACCCTTATCGTGATACAATGCATCTGAAGACGATCAGGCTGCCATTTAAGATGTATAATGAGAATGCTTCACTGGCAGGCGATCTTTATTATTCATCTAACGGCTTATACGGAAAAGGAAAGGTCGGTTTTGAGAATGTCGAGCTTTCTTCGGAAAAATATGCTTTCATGAATCATACTGTCGATGCCGACACGCTTGATTTCAGGCTGCTGGCCCAGGGGACTAAAGACCTGGCAGTTTCGGCTGAAAAGTACCGGACCCATGTCGATTTCGAAACCAGGCTTGTTGAGTTCAGAACAAACCGGAAAGGCTCTACTGTTTCATTTCCGTATAATGACTTTGCCTGCTCGATGGACAACATTGACTGGTATATGGATCAGCACCTCATGAAGCTGTATAATGACCTGGGTGAGAAATATGCCAATATAGACCAGATGAGCAGGGAGGAATTGCTGAAACTCGATCTCTCCGGTTCAGATTTCCAGGCGACTAACCCGAAAGCGGATTCTTTATCCTTTTTCTCTGTGACAGCCAAGTATGACCTGTTAAAATATATTATAGAAGCCGAAGATGTCAAGCTGATCAGGGTGGCCGATGCAGCGGTCTTTCCGGACAGCGGCTATGTGAAGATCAGCCAGGGAGGGAAAATTCAGACGCTCAAAAATGCCGCTATAATTGCTGATACGGCAAAGCGGTATCACAATATAGAAAATGCCCAGGTAGATATTTCTTCGAGAAAGAACTTCCTGGCCACCGGTACTTATCAATATCATGATACCGGCAACGTTGTTCAGGAGATACCTTTGAAACGTATATATGTGGATACGACAGGGCGCACCAATGCCGAAGCCGATATTGCCGAGAAATCGAATTTCTCCCTGAATCCGCACTTCGGCTTTAAAGGCAAAATGAATCTCAATTCTTCCAGGAAGGAATTGTTTTTTGACGGGGGATTTCAGACTCGTGATGAATGTTATGCCAATAAACCGAAATACTGGGTGTATTTCAAATCATGGATCGATCCGGGCAATGTCCGGATACCGGTTCAGCCTCCTCTGATTGCCCTTGGCGGAACTAAGGTCGACCTTGGAATACTGATATCAGATTATGAGGAAGAAATTTATTCTTCCTGGTTTGCCCCGAAGGCGCTCGTAACAGATACGGCCATGTTTGCACCCGCAGGAGAGATATATTATGATGAAAAGTCAGACGGCTACCGGGTTTCAGAACCCGTGACTGAAACTTCTGAATCAGGCCCGTCCGGCTTCCTCTTCAATACCAGGACCTGCACTATGGAAGCTTCAGGGCCGATGGGACTCGGGCTTTCCTTTAATTATGTGACCATGACTAATTTTGGCAATATCAGGTACATGATCATCCCGGATTCTACGACGCTCAACCTGACCCTGACTTTCGATTTTCTTTTTTACGACGGTTCGCTGAGTATTATGGCCGACAGCATAACAAAATCTGACCTTAAAGGCCTGGACGTTACCCGTAAAGATTACCAGGATTTCCTGGATTACGCTATCGGCAAGGCAAAATCAAAGAGTTTAAAAGAGGATATCGGCCTGTATGGAAATATTCGCCGGCTTCCTGATGAATTGAACCATACGATTGTCCTCACCGATGTCAGCCTTTACTGGAATTCTTCTACTAATTCGTACATTTCGAAAGGCCCGATAGGGGTCATGAATTTGGGAAGAAATCCAGTGAATCGCTACATGAACGGGCATCTTGAACTGATTCGCAGGAGGAGCGGGGATATATTCACACTTTACCTTGAGATCAACCCCATGCAGTATTATTTCTTTGATTACCGGGCCGGGGCTTTGCAGGCCATTTCATCGGATAATGAATTTAACAACCGTATCAATGAAGTGAAGCAGGAAAAGAGGCAGCTGACCAGGCCGGGTCTGGAGGAAACTTATGAATTTATGGTTTCGAGCCGCAGGAAAATGATTGATTTCCTTCGCAGGATGGAACCTTTCAAGAATTAACCGGGATGATAGTAATCCAGTTTATAATCTTCATTGTGTTAGCCTACCTTATAGGGTCGATCATGACTTCCGTATGGGTGGGCAAGATGTTTTTTAAGATTGATATCAGGGATCATGGCAGCGGAAATGCCGGCGCCACCAACACTATCAGGCTGCTTGGCTGGAAGGCAGGGCTTCCTGTATTCCTTTTTGACGTCTTTAAAGGATGGTTTGCCATCATGCTTCCCAGCTTTTTTCTTTCAGGACAGCTTGGTGCCGACCAGTTGGTATATCTTAAAATTGCCCTGGCCGGAGCGGTGGTGCTGGGACATGTTTTCCCGGTTTTTGCCGGTTTCCGGGGAGGGAAAGGAGTCGCGACCCTGCTTGGCATTGGTATCGCTCTTTATCCGGTTGCCGTATGGATAGTACTGGCAATTTTTGTCATTGTTTTGTTGATCACAGGTTATGTGTCACTTGGTTCTATCGCCGGTACCGTCGTTTTTCCATTCATAGAGATCTTTATTATAGGTCAGAAAAACATCTGGCTTATCGGCCTGTCTATCCTTGTTGCTATCTTTATCCCGATTACCCACCGCAATAATATAAAGCGACTTCTGAACGGGGAAGAATCTAAATTCAGGCCCACCCTGCATGGTAATAAACCGGGCAAAAAGGTGTGAAAAAAATGTTAAGAAAGATAATTTTCAAAATTGACCCTTAGCTTAATTTTACTTATTTTTACGATATTAACCTGAAAAATAAATCCTAATAAACATCTTATGAAATTCATTGTATCAAGTTCGGTTTTACTGAGAAACCTGTCCGCCCTGAGCGGGGTGATCAGTTCATCCAATACGCTGCCCATCCTTGACGATTTTCTTTTTGAACTTAAGGATGAACAACTGTTTGTAACGGCATCGGACCTGGAAACGACTATGACCGTCACCGTTCCGCTGTCGAAAGCCGAGGAATCCGGTGCAGTTACCATACCGGCTAAAATATTGCTCGATACGATGAAAACATTTTCGGATATCCCGGTCATTTTTTCCATTAACCCTGAATCGTTGCTTGTGGATATTTCTGCAGGCGAAGGAAAATATAAACTGAGCGGCCACAGCAGCGATGAATTCCCGCAATCCCCGGCATTGGATGGTACTACCAAACTGACCGTAAAGGCAGGAGTGCTGGTAGATGCAATCAATAAAACCATCTTTGCCACGGGCAGCGATGAATTGCGGCCAGTCATGTCAGGAGTTTACTGCGAGCTTTCTCCCGAGCACCTGACGTTTGTTGCAACTGATGCCCACAAGCTGGTAAGATACAGGAGAAAAGATGCGCAGTCTGAACAGGTAACGTCGTTCATCCTTCCTAAAAAGCCTTTGAACCAGCTAAAATTGATCCTGGCAAATAAGGAATTTGACGTCAACATCGAGTATTCCCAGACAAATTCTTTGTTTACTTTCGAAAATTGCAAACTGATCTGCCGGCTGATCGACGGCAAGTATCCTAATTACGAAGCGGTGATCCCGACCAATAATCCGAATGTCCTGTCAGTCGACCGGGGCCTGTTGCTGAATGCCATCAGGCGCGTGGCACTGTTTGCCAACCAATCCACCCACCAGATCCGCTTCCGCTTATCCGGCAAGGAACTGGTCCTTTCGGCCGAAGATATCGACTTTGCAAATGAAGCAAAGGAAAGGCTTACCTGCAGCTATGAAGGCGAAGACATGGAAATCGGCTTTAATTCACGCTTTCTGCAGGATATGATCCTGAATATCACGACCGAGCAGGTCAGGTTTGAAATGTCGGCGCCAAACCGCGCAGGCTTGATTTTGCCTATCGACAATGAAAACAAGGACGAAGAGATCCTCATGCTGGTCATGCCGGTAATGCTGAACTAGAACTCAGAACTCTCTTCTCCCTTCTTCGGCATCAGCGCAATAATTTCCGATGCAATCTCTTCAATGGCTTTGCTTGTTACATTGATCTTCTGCCATTTCGGTTGAGCTGAAAAGATCTGCGTGGCATACAGGCATTCCTTTTTGACGTATTCAGGGTTGGCATAATCGCTGGTCATTCCGCCCAGTCTGTCCTGGCGTGCCCTGCGCAACTGGGCAAGACGGTTCGGGTAGGTGTGAAGGCAGAAAACTCTTTCCGGCGGAAGTTTATAAATGATCTCAGGCATCGGGATGCCAAGTACAATAGGTACATTAGCGACAAACCACTGTTTAAAGGCAAGGTATATGCTCAAAGGAGTCTTAAATGTACGGCTGACTCCCAGCAGCACAATTTCAGCCTTCTTCAGCTCTTCGACCCGTTTGCCATCGTCATGGTTGAATGCAAACTGCATCGTTTCGATCCTTCTGAAATAGGACTCGTTGATCACCCTGAACAATCCCGGCTGTTCGCTCGGATTAACGGAAAACTGTTCCGACATCCTATCCAGCAAAGGTCCCATCAGATCGATCGTTTCAATGTCGTGCAAACGTGCTTCCCTGAAAAGTACCTCCCGGAGCTTATCACTGACCAGGGTATGGACGATGAAAGCCTTCATCGCAACTGCCTGCTGCACGAGATGCTGGATCTGTTTGTTCGTGCGGATATCGCTGAAACGGAGGATTTCGATCTCCTGGTCGGCAAACTGAGTCATAGCGGCCCTCACGGCCTGTTCCGCCGTCCGCCCCGTTCCGTCCGATGCTACAAATATCTGGTGCAAAGTTTTATCTGTGAATCAATAATTTGGAACTGAAAATCCCTCTTTTCGTTGTTGTTTTTAATATATAGAATGAACCCGGAATCCCTCGAAACATCAAGTTCAATCCGTTCTTTATCAACTATTTTATTCAGAACTTCTTTACCTTCAGTATTAAATAGTGAGATATCACTCATCATTCCTTCACCGGATTCTATGGTCACAAGATTTACTGCCGGATTGGGGTATATCCTGATATTGTTTTTCTGAACAATCTCAGGAACATTGACTAATGATATTGTCAGCGTATCCGATGGTTCTGATTCGCCATCTTCATAAACGCAGGTGACGTAATACGATACATAAGAAGGCTCTAAATCCTTGATGAAATCATAATAAATGGTATCATAATGATTTCCGTAATGAATTTTCTCATAAGCCTGGTTGTCAATTGACCGGTAAACATTGAATAAGGGATAGATAACCGTGTCATCCGGGGTTTCGAGATATCCGCCAATGCTCCAGTTATAGGAAAGAGCCGGGTTGATCTCTGTCACCGTACCCCAGCTACCGGGAATAAAGCTTACCATATTCCCATATCCGTCTACCACCGGTACCGGTCCGACAGGCAATGGATAACCAATTCCCATTGTACTAACCCAGTAACATAGCCATAGGTCTTTTGATGGATCAATAGTAATTGGAGAAAGATCCAGGGTATCGAACGCGTTATAGACCAGGTTCGAATCTAAAGGATAATACAAGAGTGTATCGAATGAATCAGGTGTTCCCTGGTATACTTTCAGGGCATACTGAACCTCGGGTTCTATAAGCATAAACCTGATCCTGGTCAGGCTGACGGAATTATACATGTTCAGCTGGGCGGCATCCCACCTGGCAGCGGCTTCCCAGGGACAATCCATGCAACTGCCGATTGAGTTTCCATCCCAGATACCGAGATCCCATGATATCCATTTATCAATTGCGGAAGGTTTCCAGCCTGCAGGTGGCGTCCAGACGAGATTAATCATATCTTCTTCCTGCCACCAGTTGAACTGGGGCGTATTCCGCAGGTTGGTCGGAGGTTGATGAATACGATCCTGGCTGTTTAAAGAAATGCAAAAAAGAAAAAGAGCGGGTAAACTTAAGATGAGCCGTTTCATGGCTTTGAACTTTCCCCAAATATACAAAATATGAAAAAGATTATAAAATAAATAATCCGCAGTCATCCGTCAAAATCCGCACTGATAGTTATCGGTGTTCGCGTGCCATTAATAGAACGCGGATTAACGCGGATGCAGCGGATTAACGCGGATTTTTTTTGCCGGATTTCTGAACCGTCGACCAGCGACCGTCGACCGGCGACCGCTAACGAACTAACGATAACACTAACCACTAACCACTAACAACTAACGACTCTCAACTAAACAACCGGTCCCGCCGCCACCAGCTTCTTCCCCAGTTCGTTGTCAGTGTACTGCTGGAAATTTTTGATAAACAAAGCGCCCAGCTCACGGGCTTTTTTGGTCCATTCTTCCGGATCAGCATAGGTGTCCCTCGGATCGAGAATATGCGGATCCACTCCGGGCAGTGCAACCGGAACCCTGAAATTAAAAATCGGGATCATCCTGGTTTCTGCCTTATCAATTGAGCCATCGAGAATAGCGTCGATGATCTTTCTTGTATCCTTGATGGAAATGCGTTTTCCCGTCCCGTTCCAGCCGGTGTTCACCAGGAAAGCTTCGGCACCGTTTTGATTCATCCGTTTTACCAGCTCTTCACCGTATTTGGTTGGGTGAAGGAGGAGGAAAGCTGCACCGAAACAGGCTGAAAATGTCGGCTGCGGCGTGGTCACCCCACGCTCGGTCCCGGCCAGCTTTGCCGTGAATCCGGACAGGAAATGATATTGCGTCTGTTCGGGGGTGAGGATGGATACCGGGGGCATGACGCCATAAGCATCTGCCGTAAGAAAAATGACTTTTTTTGCCGGTCCGCCTTTTGAAACCGGTTTGACAATATTTTCAATATGATAGATAGGGTAGGAGACACGGGTGTTCTGTGTGACGGAACCATCTTCGAAATCTATCTTCCCGTTCCCGTCGACGGTCACGTTTTCGAGCAATGCATCCCTCTTGATGGCATTGTATATATCGGGCTCGCTATCCTTATCCAGGTTGATGCATTTGGCATAGCAACCCCCTTCGAAGTTGAAGACGCCTTCATCATCCCAGCCATGTTCATCATCACCGATCAGGGCGCGTTTCGGATCAGTCGATAAGGTGGTTTTCCCGGTTCCCGACAAGCCGAAGAAAATCGCGGTATCTCCGTTTTTGCCGACATTGGCCGAACAATGCATGGAAGCGATGCCTTTCAATGGAAGGTAATAATTCATGATCGAAAAGATGCCTTTCTTCATTTCACCTCCGTACCAGCTTCCGCCGATGACGGCTTTTCCCTCTGTCAGGTTAAAAATGATGAAGACATCCGAGTTCAGCGGAATGCCATCTGCGCGCTTCATGACCCGCCATTCATGGTTGACTGTTTTGGCAGCGTTCAGAACGATAAAATCGGGCTTGAATGACTTCAGTTCCTCTTCGGAAGGACGGATGAACATATTCTTTACAAAGTGCGCCTGCCAGGCTACTTCCATGATAAACCTTATCTTGATCCTGGTGTCCTTGTTGGTTCCTGCAAAACCGTCCACCACGTAAAGTTTTTTGCCGGATAATTGTTCGGCCCCAAGATTATAACAATAATTCCATACCGAATTATCAACCGGTTTGTTATCGGATCGGTTCGTCGGTGCGGTCCACCAGACCGTATCCCTGGTTGTATCATCCAGGACGATGTATTTATCCTTGGGTGAACGTCCCGTGAAAATGCCTGTCATCACATTGACAGCACCGAGCTCCGTGAGAACACCTTTCTCATATCCGTCCAGCTCAGGATCCAGTTCTTCCGAGTACAAATAATCAAAAGAAGGGTTATATACTATTTCTTTAACATTAACTATACCGTAGTTATCCAGTTCTTCCCTGATTTTGACAAGGTCAGCCATGATGTAAGAATTTGTGGTCGCTAAATCTTCCATTGTTTTTTGCGTAAAATTGTTTATTGCGTAAAATTAGAAAAAATAAAATGAATAAAACTTCTTATTCGGCTCCGGTATGAAAAGTGGAATTTTGGATAAGCAGGATGTTTTATTAAGAAATATCCGCCATTGAAAAAAGGCTGATAAACCACTCCTCATTCAATGGCGGACATTATGGCCGGTAATAATCACCGGGAATTAATATTGAAATTACTTTTTCTTTTTGCCGGATTTTTTCTTTGACTTTTTATCCTTCTTCTCGGCTTTTTTAGCCAGCTTCTCCCTGATAACGGCCTGGGCTGCAGCAAGGCGCGCGATTGGCACGCGGTAAGGTGAACAGGAGACATAATCGAAGCCTAAAGAATCGCAGAATTCGACAGAAGATGGCTCACCGCCATGTTCTCCGCAGATTCCGATCTTGATGTGCGGCCTGGTCTTCCGTCCTTTTTTTACAGCCATTTTCATCAGTTTACCAACCCCTTCCTGGTCCAAAACCTGGAAAGGGTCAAATTTCAGAATGCCTTTTTTAAGATAGACCGGGAGAAATTTACCTGCATCATCCCTTGAATAACCAAAAGTCATCTGGGTCAGGTCGTTTGTGCCGAATGAGAAAAACTCGGCAGATTTGGCGATTTCATCGGCAGTGATGGCAGCGCGGGGAACCTCGATCATGGTTCCGACAAGGTAATCGATACGGTCATTACGTTCGGCAAACACTTTCTCGGCAGTAGCCCTGACAATATCTTCCTGCATTTTCATTTCCTTAAGGGTCCCTGTAAGAGGGATCATTATCTCAGGTTTAGTGATGACACCTCTTTTCCTGAGATTCAGTGCTGCTTCAATAATTGCCCTTGCCTGCATCTCCGAGATTTCCGGGTAAGTATTTCCAAGCCGGCATCCACGGTGTCCAAGCATTGGATTCATTTCATGCAGTTCTTCAACTTTTTGCCTGATCTTTTTAACAGAAACGCCCATCTGCTTAGCCATCACCTTTTGATTTTCGTCTTCATGCGGTACAAATTCGTGAAGGGGAGGATCGAGAAGGCGGATAGTGACCGGGAGCCCGTGCATAGCTTCCAGGATACCTTCAAAGTCGCTTCTCTGGATTGGTAATAATTTGTCAAGTGCTTTACGGCGGCCTTTTTCGTCATCTGCCAGTATCATCTCGCGCATGGGGATGATCCTGTCGCCTTCAAAGAACATATGCTCAGTTCTGCAAAGGCCGATTCCTTTTGCGCCGAAGTTCCGTGCAACGCTTGCGTCGTGCGGCGTATCTGCATTCGTGCGGACATGCATCCTGGCAAAACGGTCAGCGAGAACCATCAGCCCGGCGAAATCGCCGCTCAATTCTGCGTCCATCGTCGGCAATTTGCCTTCATAAAGTTCACCCGTAGAACCATTGAGCGAGATCCAGTCGCCTTCCTTAAGCTCTTTCCCGTCAACGGTCATTAATCGGTTTTTGTAATCGATCTTTAAGCTACCAGCTCCCGAGACACAGCATTTTCCCATTCCGCGCGCAACTACGGCAGCGTGCGAGGTCATTCCCCCACGGGCCGTCAGGATGCCATTGGCAACATTCATACCTTTCAAGTCTTCAGGCGATGTTTCAATGCGTACAAGAATGGTTGATTTGCCTTGCGCGGCCCATGCTTCTGCCTCATCGGCAAAAAATACCATCTGGCCGGTTGCGGCTCCTGGAGAGGCAGGCAGACCTTTAGCCAGGACAGCGGCCTTTTTCATGGCATCGGCATCAAAAACCGGGTGCAACAATTCGTCAAGCTTGTTGGGCTCGACGCGCATCATGGCTGTCCTGATATCAAGCATTTTTTCCTTCAGCATATCCATGGCAATTTTTACCATAGCTGAACCGGTACGCTTGCCGTTTCGCGTCTGCAGCAACCAGAGCTTTCCTTCCTGGATGGTAAATTCCAGATCCTGCATGTCTTTGTAATGATCTTCAAGTTTCTGCTGAATTTTATCCAGTTCTTTATAGATAGCAGGCATCGATTCTTCCAGTGAAGGATACTTCTCGGCGCGGATCCCTTCGGGTATATTGGCCAGCCTGGCCCAGCGCAGCGAACCCTCTTTCGTGATCTGCTGGGGTGTCCGGATACCGGCAACCACATCTTCACCCTGGGCATTGATCAGGTATTCACCATTAAAAATATTTTCACCGGTACCGGCATCGCGGGTAAAAGCTACGCCGGTGGCGGAATTATCCCCCATATTGCCGAAAACCATAGCCTGGACATTAACGGCAGTTCCCCACTCCTCGGGAATATTATTCAATTTGCGGTAATAGATGGCACGTTCGTTCATCCAGCTGCTGAAAACTGCCGTGATGGCTCCCCAGAGCTGATCCCACGGATTTGTGGGAAAATTTTGGCCGGTCTTCTTCTTAACTATAGCCTTAAACCTCTTTACAAGTTCTTTAAGATCGTCGGCGCTCAATTCATTGTCGTTTTCAACGCCTTTTTCCTCCTTGACTTCTTCGATAATTTCTTCAAAAGGATCGACATCTTCTTTGGATGCTGGTTTAAGGCCGAGAACAACATCACCGTACATCTGGACAAACCGCCTGTAGGAATCCCAGGCGAAACGCTCATTGCCTGTCTTTTTAGCCAGTCCCGCCACGGCTTTTTCATTGAGACCAAGGTTCAGTATGGTGTCCATCATGCCAGGCATCGAAGCCCTGGAACCAGAACGCACGGAAAGCAGCAAAGGATCCAGCGTATCACCGAATTTGCTTCCCATGATCTTCTCCAGGAATTTCACGCCTTCTTCCACTTCCGGGCGGATCATATCCAGGGCCTTTTCCTTGCCCATTTTGTAATATTGCGTACAAACCTCGGTAGAAATAGTCATACCCGGAGGTACCGGTACGCCAATCAGGTTCATTTCAGCTAAATTAGCGCCTTTGCCGCCGAGCAGGTCCTTCATGCCGGCATTGCCTTCTGCCTGCTTATTTCCAAACGTGTAAACATACTTGCGTTTAGCCATGATAATTTTCTTTATTATTTGTAAATGAGATATTTATGAATAATTTATAATGATTTCATAAATTGAGGTGCAAAGGTAGGAAATTGTTGGTAAGCTAAAACCAAATCGGGAGCTAAATTGTAAGATTCAAAAAATCTCCGGAGGAGTATACAGCCTGTAGAAAAGATGTGGTTGAGTGAATATTGATCCGTAAGGGCTCCTGTTAAAAAAATAACAGCAACCCGTTCCCATCTCCCTGAAATTTGCTAAGTTTGCCCGTAAATTGACAGGATAAAGTTATGATGAAAAAGATCGGTATCCGATACGAAGATAAGTATGTCATGGAACGCCGCGTGCCTCTGGTACCGGCACATCTCAAAAAACTCATTGAAGAGCATGGAATTGAGTTTTATGTGGAGACATCGGCAAAAAGGGTTTTTACTGATGAAGAATACGAAGCTGCCGGCGCTACTGTTACTGATGATCTGAGCGATTGCCCCGTGATCTTTGGAGTGAAGGAAATCCCTGATCGAACGCCTTCAGGCCAATAAAACCTATATATTTTTCTCCCATGTCATCAAAGGGTCAGCCACACAACATGCCCATGCTGAAAAGACTGATGGAGCTTGACTGCACTTTGATCGATTACGAAAAGGTAGTGGATGAGATGGGCAAAAGGCTTATCTTTTTCGGAAGATATGCCGGACTTGCCGGGATGATCAATTCCCTGTGGTCGCTGGGACAGCGACTGGAAGAATTTGGCATAATAACGCCTTTCCTTGATATTGCCCAGACACATCACTATCATTCCCTTGGCGAGGCCCGAAAAGTGGTTTCGAAAGTCGGGCAGAAGATCATTGAAAAGGGCTGCCGCCGGAACTTAAGCCGATAGTAATAGGAATTACGGGATAGCGGGAATGTTTCCCACGGGGCACAGGAGATTGCGTCCCTGCTCCCGATGAAAGAAGTCCTGCCGGATGAGTTGCTTTCTCTGCATAAACATGCCCATCTTCCGGATAATATCATTTATAAAGTCGTTTTTAAGGAAGAAGACCTTGTGGAACCTGTAAATCCGGAAGATAAATTTGAATTGAATGATTATTACTCAGCACCCGGAAAAATACAGCAGCCAGTTTGAAAAGTATATGCCTTACCTGACCGAATGGTGAATTGCATATACTGGGATCAGAGCTATCCAAGGCTTTTGACAAAAGATTTCACCGAGCAGCTTTTTAAAGAAGGAAAACCAAAATTGACGGTGGTTGGTGATATAACCTGTGACCCGGATGGTTCGGTGGAAATCACCCATAAAGGAACAGAAATCGAGAACCCGGTTTTTGTTTATAACCCGACACGCGCAAGCCGATTGACGGCTTTAAAGGCAAAGGCCTGCTGGTAATGGCCGTGGATATCCTTCCCAGCGAACTGCCCAGGGATGCTTCGATGTTCTTCAGCGAGGTGCTTTGGCGTTATGTGGCTCCAATAGCAAAGGCCGATTTCGAACTTCCGTTTGACAAAGTGCGCCTTCCCGGCCCGATCCGGAAAGCCACGATTTTGTATAAAGGCGAATTTACCCCTGATTTTGAATATTTAAAAAAATATATATCATGAAAAAAGTCCTGATCCTCGGAGCCGGCATGGTGGTTCATCCCATCGTGCGTTATTTACTGGATAAAAATTTTATCGTCACTGTCGCTACCCGTACTAAATCTAAAGCCGATGAAATGATTGCAGGTCATCCCAACGGCCGTTCGGTTGCCTGGACTGTAGAACAGGAAGCTGAACTGGATAAAATGATAGCGGAACATGACCTGACCGTCAGTCTGCTGCCTTATCTGTATCATGTGATGGTGGCAAAAAAGTGCATCCGCCTGAAGAAAAACATGGTGACCACGTCTTATGTGAAACCGGAGATGAAGGCATTGGATGCCGAAGCTAAAAAGGCCGGCATTATCATCCTGAATGAATTGGGTCTTGACCCTGGCATCGACCATATGTCAGCTATGCGCCTCATCGATCACATTCATGATAAAGGTGGTAAAGTGGAGGAGTTCTACTCTTTCTGCGGAGCACTGGTAGCGCCGGAAGTTGAGGAAAATCCGTTCCATTACAAATTCACATGGGCGCCGAAGGGGGTAGTCATGGCAGGGAACAACGACGGCAATTACCTGAAAGATGGCCAGGTCAGATATATCCCTACCGAAAAGCTTTTCAGGGATCCCCTGAAAGTCAATTTTCCTAAAATCGGGCTGCTGGATGTTTACCCGAATCGGGATTCTCTTCCTTACAAGGAGCTTTACGGCATTCCTGAAGCAAAGACGGTCATGCGCGGAACATTCCGCTACGAAGGCTGGTGCGAGATCATCGATGCGATGAAAGTCCTCGGGCTGATCTCTTACGATAAATTCAATATGGAGGGGATGACCTATGCTGACCTGATGGCTAAGCAGATCGGGAAAGCTTCGGCAGGTAATATCAAGGCTGAAACGGCTGCAAAACTGGGCGTAGGCATCAATGCACGCGCTATCTCAGCTATGGAATGGCTGGGATTGTTCTCCTCCGAAAAGATGAACCGCAAAGAAGACAGTACTTTTGAAGTCGTTTCCGACCTGATGCTTGCTAAAATGATGATCCAGCCCGAAGAGCGCGACATGGTGGTTATGCAGCACACCTTCACGGCTTCCTACCCCGATGGCAAAAAAGAAGTACTGAAATCGCGCATGCTCGATTTCGGAACTTTGAAAACCGATACATCCATCGCCCGGACCGTTGCACTGCCGGCAGCCTGCGGGGTCCAGATGATCCTGGAAGGTAAAATAACGGAGAAAGGCGTTCATATCCCGGTGCTTCCCGATATCTACAACCCGATCCTGGACCAGCTCGAGACGATGAATATCAAAATGGTGGAAGAATACGGGTTGCCTCTCTCGGAAAGGATTAGCTGAAATTACAAGCACCAAGCACCAAATTCCAAACAAATTCAAAATACGAAGCATCCAAATTCAACAAACAAATTCAAAATTCGAAGCATCAAATTCAAAACAAATTCAAAACAAATTCAAAACACAAATCCCAAAACTCAAACTGTTTTGAATTTTTTATTTCAGATTTAATTTTTTGTTTGGAATTTGGAATTTGGAATTTGGAATTTTAATAAGAAGCAGATATGGCTAAAATGCAATTCGCCAAATGGATCGGCGGCGGACTGGGCTGGGCTCTCGGCGGTCCGATAGGAGGGATCCTCGGTTTTCTCTTCGGCTCCATGGTCGATGGCATGCAATCCGGCAAGTTTGAGTACAAACCCACCCAAACCGGCGATTTCAGCGTAAGCTTACTGATACTCTCAGCCGCTGTGATGCGCGCCGATGGGAAAGTCATGAAATCCGAGCTGGATTACGTCCGGACTTTTTTCATACATAATTTTGGTGTTGAAACTGCTAATCAGCGGATTCAAATGCTCCAGGAAATCCTGAAGCAGGACTTTGATCTTCCCCAGGTTTGCCGGCAAATAGGGCAGTACATGGAATACCCGTCCCGCCTGCAATTGCTTCATTATCTCTTCGGAATAGCTTCTGCCGACGGTCAATACCATTCCCGGGAGGTTGAAATGATCGGCATTATTTCCGGTTACCTCGGAATCAACCGTCAGGATTATGATTCCATCCGCGCCATGTTCGTAAAAGATATCGACAGCGCCTACAAGGTCCTTGAAATAGAAGCTCATGCGACTGATGACGAAGTAAAGGCCGCATACCGGAAAATGGCTGTAAAGTACCATCCCGATAAAGTCGAACATCTCGGCCCTGAAATCCAGAAATCAGCAAAGGAAAAATTCCAGCAGCTTCAGGCGAGCATACGATGAGATCAAAAAGCG
This sequence comes from uncultured Bacteroidales bacterium, assembly GCA_963823285.1. Classification (GTDB taxonomy): domain Bacteria; phylum Bacteroidota; class Bacteroidia; order Bacteroidales; family JAGOPY01; genus JAGOPY01. The sequence goes on from CAWGKX010000015.1 coordinate 869,028, forward strand.
CAGAGGGATTAAGTAAATTCCAAATTCCAAATCCCAAGCACCAAACAAATTCAAAAACTCAAATCCAAAATTCAAAACTGTTTGGGATTTTGTTTTTGGATTTTAAGTTTTGTTTGGAATTTGGTGCTTGGAATTTGGTGCTTGGAAATTGGAATTTGGTGCTTTAATCGTAAAAGCTCCAGCTCAGCCCAAACTTGATCTTCGCTTCCTGTATGGGGTAATGCGGTATCATATAATACCGGTTCTCGCTCCATAATGAATTCATGTGCTGGTACTTGACGAAAAACCGGAACCGTTTGACCATCAGGTTTATAAAAATATCCATATAGACGTAATTCCCGATCTTTTTTTCATCCTGGAGATAAAACATCCTTGTAGCAGGCATGTAAGCGCTTGCATAATAAGCCGTATTGTAGAAAAGATCGACGCCGGGCTGCAGCACGGCGGCATTTTTAAACAATGACAGGGTCGGGAAAATCGCCACCCGCGCGAGCAGTTCGGGAACCCTGATGATCTCTTTATTGGAATTATATTGATAAATCAATTCTGCATCGATTCCCCAGACCTTCCACCGGAAATCGTTTGAAAGCGAAGCCTTGATAAGATGGATACTTCCATTATATTGGGCAGGATGAACAGTCTGGTCCAGGTATACATATTTACTGACCAGGTTGTATTCCACTTTCGCTTTAATTCCTTCGTACCTCAGGGATAATCCCGCTTGCTGCATGATCTGCGATGAAAAATTAGTATCCCAGCGGAAGTAATTGGACCGGAAATTTGTAAAGTAATAACCTGCTTCCTGGCTGGTAGTGATGAAACTGAAATTTATGTCGCCTGTTTTCCCTTTTTTTGTTGTATAACTTTGATTGGCAATTCCTTTGAGCTCAAAACCGCCGTTATTGAAGTTGCCCATGACCACTTTTCCTGAAAGGTCTATTATCATGGAATGATAGGGCCTTATCCTGACCGATGCTTCAGGTACCCAGCTGTGAAAACTCCTTTCCGATATTGAATCCATTATGGTCGATTGCTTGTTGCTGATGGAAAATATGATCAGCAGGTATTTATTTTCGGGCTTTTCATCCATCCGCATATTTGACCAGGAAAACCGGTTATTAAATGAACGGATGAATAACGAATCGAACGTTTTTGTCGAATCAATAATCGGGCGGTAAGGTTCATAGAACGCTGCCAGGGGATCCTGGTCGCTGTATACCTGCGCTTGCCTGGTGAAATCAAATGTATATTCAATACGCCCGGCATGGAATGTCGGCGGTTTTAGCCTGGTAGAATCTTTGATTTCAGGTTTTCCGGAAAGGTAGAAAAAGCTGTTGACAAGGACGCCTGATTCTTTGACCAGGTTCCGGGCAGTAGTAAGGTTAACGTCTAACAGGCGGGTGTCTGTTTCCAGCTTGTCTTCAAAAATCGTATCATTCACAATCCCGCCATTTTCACGAACTATAAATTTATTGTACCGGTAATTCGCAATAACCCCGAACCTCAGGTTTTTGGTAAAGTATTGCCCGGTGGCGACAAAGCTTTTATCATCCGATTTTTGGTTATTGTACGTTCCCGGTGAATTGATTAGAAAAAAATCGAGGCCGATGGTTACCATTCTTTTGATGGTTTGGCTGTGGATGATTCTGAAGAGCTGTTCTTTCTGGCTGCCATTATCGTACCCGAGATAGGTTATAGGCACCAGGTGCCTGAAATAGCGGGTGTTTTCATTGGTGAATGTATAAGCGTCAAATGACTCCATCCCGGTATAGAAACCATCCGACATTTCAGGTTGGAAGACCAGGTTTTTATAAGGAAGGCCGATATTGGAGGAACTGGCGCAGAAACGGCCATTCTGTGTTAGCGGGTTATATCTCTGGAAACCGGTAACCCTTGTAGCTGGTACAATGTGGACATTGCCCATGGCCAGGCTGTCGGTCCTATGAAAATAATAGACAATAGTAGCTGTATCATGGATATGAAGCAGGGAATCGAGCTTATCGGCGAGGAGCATTGAGGGCAGAAGGATGGCTGCGAGGAGCAAAAGCATGGAAGCGCGGAAGCGGGGAAGCAGGGAAAATGGATTACTGGTAAATTTAAGCATCATGCTAATCGCTGACAAATGAAACGTTTCGCGAAGGGTTTTATTTTTCAAAAATAGTCAAATCCTCAATAGATTCAATTTAAGTCCCAAAGGGACGAATGATCATAGAACCGGACATGGTCCGGGGAAATGAATTGCATCTCAAATATCCGATTCCGACAGCTCAATCCAGCGTTCAGATTTCACCTCGATCTCCTTAATTATCACCCCCAGCCTTTCTGAATTTTTAATCAACTTTTCGGGAGAAAGGCTTGCGTCATTAAAGGACGTTTCAATGCCGGCTTTCTCCTTCTCGAGCGCATCAAGAATTATTTCAATCTGCTCCAACTCCTGCTTTTCCTTGTAACTCAGCCCGGGCTTCTTTTCTCTTGATTTCTTTTCAATAACCTGTTCTTTTGCTTTCTGGCCGGCTTTTCTTTTCTTTTCCCTGGCCTCGGAATAATCTTTCCATTGGGAATAATTTCCGGGATAATCCTTGATTTTGGCATTTCCTTCGAAAACGAAAAGATGATCAACAATCTTATCCAGGAAAAACCGGTCGTGGGTGACCACCATCACACAGCCATTGAAAGAGGCCAGGTATTCCTCCAGTATATTCAGGGTCAGGATATCGAGGTCGTTAGTAGGTTCATCGAGGATTAAAAAGTTAGGATGCTGCATAAGAACAGTAACCAGGTAAAGCCTTCTCTTCTCGCCCCCGCTGAGTTTATAGACAAACTGATTATGTGTATTGTACGGGAAGAGGAAATAATTCAGGAAGGCTGCAGCCGACATCCATTCCCCGTTTCCGGTCCTGACCTCGTCGGCAATTTCGCTCACCACGTCGATCACCCTTGCCTGCTCCTTGAATGTCAGCCCTTCCTGCCGGTAATAGCCGAATTTGACCGTCTCTCCGGGCTCAACCCTTCCTTTCTGGGGTTTTATCCTGCCGGAAAGAAGGTCCAGGAAAGTTGTTTTGCCCGTTCCATTCCTGCCAATTATGCCGACTTTTTCGTTTTTTTTAAAGGTATAGCCGAAATGATCAACTACTGGCACACCAGGCCAGGAGAACGAAATATCCTTGACTTCGATAATCTTATTTCCAAGTCTTTCTCCCTGTATATTCAGCCTGATGCGTTCATCCGTGTACTTTTGAGTCGCTTTATCCTTAATCTCGTAAAAACTGTCGATCCGCGCTTTGGCCTTTGTCGTCCTGGCTTTTGGCATGCGGTTCATCCATTCCTGCTCGGTGCGCAGGATATTCCGGGCTTTTTCCACTTCCTTGTTTTGGATATCGACCCGTTCTGCCTGGTGTTCCAGAAAATAGGAATAATTGCCTTTGTATCGATACAATGAGCCTGTTTCCAGCTCAATGATTTCGGTGCATACCCGGTCGAGAAAATAGCGGTCATGTGTGACCATTAGCAGGGTGGAGGAGGAGCGGGAAAGAAATTCCTCGAGCCATTCGATCATATCCATGTCGAGGTGGTTGGTCGGCTCGTCGAGGATCAAAAATTCCGGACCAGTGATCAGCGTTTTGGCCAGGGCTACGCGTTTTCGTTGTCCGCCTGAAAGTTCCCCGATTTTCTGATCGAAATTATTGATTTTGAAGGTTGATAGAATTTGCTTGATCCTTGTTTCATATTCCCAGCCGTTGCAGGCGTCCATTTCTGCCATGGTAAGATGAAGGGCATTCTCATTGTGAGTCACCAGTGCTTGCTCATAAGCCAGGATAGTTCGCTGGATGGCATTAACAGAATCATACACTTCCTCAAAAACGGTTTTCGAAGCATTCAGTTGCGGGTCCTGCATGAGATAGCCATAGGAAACATCCGGAAAAATTGTGGTGTTTCCTTCATCGGCACTTTCCAGGCCAGCAATGGTACTGAGGATGCTGGTCTTACCCGTCCCGTTCCGTGCGATCAACGCCACTTTTTGCCCTTCAGAAATAGTAAAGGAAATGTTTTTAAAAAGCACTTTTTCGCCGTAAACCCTGCTGAGGTTCTCTACCTGTAGGAATGTCCGCACTATTTTTCAGATTTGCAGCAAAGATAGATAAATGAAATTCCAAATTACAAGCACCAAACGCCAAACAAATTCCAAATTCCCCGCCCGAACGCCCGCCTAACCGGAATCATTCGGGCAGGACTGAAGTCGTTCAGTCGGGCGGGCAAATTCTAAAATCCTTTCGCCAAATCGCCAAGCCATCCAATCTCCCAATCCTTTCAAATCTTTATCAGCCTCCCCGTTGCCACCTTTTTGCCTTCCACCTTCAGCACCACGAAATAAAGCCCAGCCGGAAGACTGCTGATAGCAACCCTAGATTCTGTTAAATCTTGTGTTGCAGATAATTGGAATACCGGCATTCCCAGAGAATTGAAAATATCGATTTCCTTATTATCATATCCAAATATATCAGGATACCGGATGGAAACAATATCCCATGCAGGGTTTGGAACGATTGCCAGTTGCTGAACGGGTATGTTTGGAAACTTTCCAGTTGATGTGATTAAACCGGTGGAATCGACTTTGAGAATATAAACATCAAATTCTTCGAACTGGGTATTTTCATCATACCTGGTTGCATACATCAAGCATCCACCATCCTGTGTAGCTTTTAATCCTCTGAGGTGATAAAATGCATCGCCACCATAAAACATTTGCCAGTTTAGATTTAGATTTGAATCAAGATTATTTAGCATTATCCATGAATCTGAAATTTGCCAGGGATACTCCAGTGGAATAAAATTTGAAGTTCCACCTAAATAAATGGAATTACCTGAAATAAAATCGATATTATGAAAAACACCTGCATATGTATCGGTATCTCCTTCAGATCCAAAATGATTGCTGGATAAAGTTTGATCCTGATATGATAGCTTTATTATTCCGACATCGAATTTTGTTGGGTTTATTAACCCTTTTTTACCTGATAAAAAATAGCTTGAATCATTAAAATGTCTGCAACTGAACTGGTTATAAATATGATAAGGCACTGAATCAACATCAATATAGTTGAATGATGAGTCATACCGGACTATTTCACTGTAACCCGGATATGAATCAGGATAGTACCCCTGAGCAAAAACTTTGAAACCGGTTCCATCTGGATTAGAAATGAAGTCATAAGCCAGTTGACTACCCTCTTGCCTATCTATCACACAATTTATGCTATCAAGATTTTTATCTAATTTAAAAAAGCCAATATCATAATAAACCGGATCTTCCATAGGCTTACCATTAAGCACTGCAATAAAACATCCATTATTAAATAATACTGATTGAGCATATAAATTCAACATTTCGATTGAAGCTGAATATTCAGTACTTTTTATCAGGTTTAATTCCGCATCGAATAGTGAGCTAAAAAGTAGCGGATAGCTATCTCCTTCAAGAGAATACTTATCTCCGAAAATATAAATGGAATCGCCAAAACATATAATGTGTCCAAAGTCAAAGGAAGAAGACGCCTCACAAATATCATACTCCCGGATAACTTCTCCAAAAGGGTTAATTTTAATAAGAAATCCGCATTTATTTATACTGTCTTTGATTTGCTTCATGCCGGCTAAATATAAATTCCCATCTTCATCTTCCTCCATAGCTTTTGGGATTTCAATATATTTATTTGAGCCTAATATTAATGTAAATGAACTTTGTGATAAGACAGTCGTGTTATGGATAATTAAAAAAGTTATTATTCCTAAAATATAAGTATTTTTTTTCATAGTATTAGATTAAAAAGTAAGCTATCCGGGATAACGGATAGCTTACAGGTTAATATTTATTAGTAGAATGATTAAGGAAAGCTTGGATAATCCGTTCTGTTTCAGTCGAAGGATTCATGATCTGGCTTGGATTAGCTTCAGGATCAAACGATTTCCTGCAACTAAAGATAGCAATAATAGAAATGCCCATCATTGTTGCAAAAAGAAAATATTTTTTCATTTTATTGTTTTTTTTGGTTTTGTAATAAATGGATTAAATCGGTCTCCTATAACAATCAACAGACCGCTAAAAAGCAATCAGCATCACTTTAAGGAGGGAAAAGATGTTTAATCAGAAGGAGATCAGCATCTCTCTCTCCATAGAAAGATAAGGATTGCCGCCATATTGAAAAAGAATTTTCACTGAGCAAGTATAATGAATGTTTTTCCGGAATCCATAGCAGAAAACCACTAGGAAAAGTGTCGAAGTAAATAAAAGATGAGATCAAAAGAGTCAATAAAACGAAAGTCGACAATTGATAATTGACAATCGTGTAATGAATTTTATAAAACAAAAAAACCCCGACCAAGGCCGGGGTTTTAATAAATTCTGGCAACGACATACTCTCCCACAAAAAATGCAGTACCATCTGCGCTGGTGGGCTTAACGACTCTGTTCGGAATGGGAAGAGGTGGACACCGCCGCTAAAGTCACCAAAAAATCTTTCATCCGCCGGAGCTTTAGCGCAGGCGGACTATAATTTTTTAAAAATGACATGTAGTGAAAGAAAATACAGTTTGGAAAGGAATATCTTGACATTTAGCAGAAAGCTACGGGTAATTAGTACTGCTCGGCTTTGCCATTACTGGCTTTACACCTGCAGCCTATCAACGTCATGGTCTATGACGACCCTTAAAGGAAGTCTCATCTTGGGCTGAGTTTCGCGCTTAGATGCTTTCAGCGCTTATCTCATCCGAACATAGCTACTCTGCGATGCAGCTGGCGCCACAACAGGTACACTAGAGGTTCGTCCAACTCGGTCCTCTCGTACTAGAGTCAGGTGCCCTCAAGCTTCCAACGCCCACAACAGATAGGGACCGAACTGTCTCGCGACGTTCTGAACCCAGCTCACGTGCCACTTTAATCGGCGAACAGCCGAACCCTTGGGACCTTCTCCAGCCCCAGGATGTGACGAGCCGACATCGAGGTGCCAAACCACTCCGTCGATATGAGCTCTTGGGAGTGATCAGCCTGTTATCCCCGGAGTACCTTTTATCCTTTGAGCGATGGCCCTTCCATTCGGAACCACCGGATCACTATATCCTAGTTTCCTACCTGCTCGACTTGTATGTCTCTCAGTCAAGCACCCTTATGCTATTGCACTCTACGCACGGTTACCAAGCGTGCTGAGGGTACCTTTGAAAGCCTCCGATACGTTTTTGGAGGCGACCACCCCAGTCAAACTACCCACCAAACAATGTCTCCCGGTTACCCGGGATTAGGCATCAGGCAAACAAAGGGTGGTATTTCAAGGATGACTCCACCACGGCTAGCGCCGCGGCTTCGCAGTCTCCCACCTATCCTACACATCGTTTACCCAGATGTCAATGTAAAGTTATAGTGAAGGTTCACAGGGTCTTTCCGTCCCGTTGCGGGTACCCGGCATCTTCACCGGGACTACAATTTCACCGAGCTCATGGCTGAGACAGCGCTCAGATCGTTACACCATTCGTGCAGGTCGGAACTTACCCGACAAGGAATTTCGCTACCTTAGGACCGTTATAGTTACGGCCGCCGTTTACTGGGGCTTCAATTCAAAGCTTCGTCCCGATTGCTCGGGACTAACCTCTCCTCTTAACCTTCCAGCACCGGGCAGGTGTCAGGCCCTATACTTCATCTTAACGATTTAGCAGAGCCATGTGTTTTTGATAAACAGTCGCCTGGGCCATTTCTCTGCGCCCCCGATTGCTCGGGGAGTCCTTTCTTCCGAAGTTACAGGACTAATTTGCCTAGTTCCTTAGCCATGATTCACTCGAGCACCTTTGGATATTCTCCTCGACTACCTGTGTCGGTTTACGGTACGGATAGCATTCATCTGAAGCTTAGAGGTTTTTCTTGGAAGTCTGATTACGGTCATTATCCGCTTGTCCGAAGACTCACGGTACTATCGGGTTTCAGCACATCTGGCGGATTTACCTGCCAAACGTATACCTACGCCCTTCAACGTACTATTCCGTCAGTACGCAGACCTTTCACTCCTTCGTCACCCCATCGCAATGATTGCTGGTACAGGAATATTAACCTGTTTTCCATCGGCTACCCCTTTCGGGTTGACCTTAGGGTCCGACTAACCCGGATCCGATTAGCGTTGATCAGGAATCCTTAGTCTTTCGGTGTGCGGGTTTCTCACCCGCATTATCGTTACTTATGCCTACATTTTCTTTTCCAGTCGCTCCAGCATGCCTTACGATACACCTTCGATGCAACTGGAATGCTCCCCTACCGATCCATCTTTCGCATGAGATCCATAGCTTCGGTAATATGCTTAATGCCCGATTATCATCCACGCCCGATCGCTCGACTAGTGAGCTGTTACGCACTCTTTAAATGAATGGCTGCTTCCAAGCCAACATCCTAGCTGTCAATGCAATCAGACCTCGTTAGATCAACTTAGCATATATTTGGGGACCTTAGCTGATGGTCTGGGTTATTTCCCTCTCGGCCACAGGACCTTAGCACCCGTATGCCTCACTCCCGAAGATATATGTCATAGTATTCGGAGTTTGTCAGGATTTGGTAGGCGGTGAAGCCCCCTAGTCCAATCAGTAGCTCTACCTCTATGACACTCAACTTCGAGGCTGCTCCTAAAGGCATTTCGGGGAGTACGAGCTATCTCTCAGTTTGATTAGCCTTTCACCCCTACCCACAACTCATCCAAGCACTTTTCAACGTACACTGGTTCGGTCCTCCATCCCGTGTTACCGGAACTTCAACCTGGCCATGGGTAGATCACAAAGTTTCGCGTCTACCCCCTCTAACTGAACGCCCTATTCAGACTTGCTTTCGCTTCGGCTGCTCCCGTCAACGGGATTAACCTTGCTAGAGAGGAGTAACTCGTAGGCTCATTATGCAAAAGGCACGCCGTCAGTTACTAATCCGACAAGCCGGAGTTCACCTCCGACAGGTTGTAAGCGCACGGTTTCAGGTTCTATTTCACTCTTCTGTTCGAAGTTCTTTTCACCTTTCCCTCACGGTACTAGTTCGCTATCGGTCTCTCAGGAGTATTTAGCCTTGCCAGATGGTGCTGGCAGATTCCCACAGGATTTCTCCGGTCCCGCGGTACTCAGGATACTGCTAGGTAATGAATTTGTTTCGTTTACAGGACTATCACCTTCTATGGTCCAACTTTCCAGAAGTGTTCTACTACGCATTTAAAGTCCAGTATTGCAGTCCTACAACCCCAGACTGGCCGTAACAACCTGGATTTGGGCTATTTCCCGTTCGCTCGCCACTACTTGGGAAATCACTATTGTTTTCTATTCCTCCGGGTACTAAGATGTTTCAGTTCCCCGGGTTAGCTTCCCGATTACTCGGGATTTCATGCCTTCAGCAGTGAAGGGTTGCCCCATTCGGAAATCTCCGGATCAAAGGTTATTTGCACCTCCCCGAAGCTTATCGCAGCTTATCACGTCCTTCATCGCCTCTGAGAGCCAAGGCATCCACCATACGCTCTTAATTACTTTCTTGCTAATCTAGTTAGAATGTCAGGATATATCCTAGACTATTCTGTATTTTCTTTCAATATGTCAAAGAACGTTGATTTGCTGCAGATATGCGCAGGCGGTTTTCCACCACACTTACACTGCACACCCTCGTGGAGAATATCGGATTCGAACCGATGACCCCTAGCTTGCAAAGCTAGTGCTCTAGCCAGCTGAGCTAATTCCCCAAAACGATAATCATATGTAGTCCCGCGCAGATTTGAACTGCGGACCCCTACATTATCAGTGTAGTGCTCTAACCAACTGAGCTACGGGACTATACCTTTACCGCTGGGCAAGGCTTGCTTCCTGTGCTCTATAGGAAGATACGTTACACTGCTCGTTTTGGAACAAGCCTAATTAAATAAATAAAGATGAAGCAGCAGCGGAGCAAATACTCTCCGGATCAATTTCCGGATTTATCAGCAAATCACTCTAGAAAGGAGGTATTCCAGCCGCACCTTCCGGTACGGCTACCTTGTTACGACTTAGCCCCAGTCATTGGTTTTACCCTAGGCCGCTCCTTACGGTTACGGACTTCAGGTACCCCCAACTCCCATGGCTTGACGGGCGGTGTGTACAAGGCCCGGGAACGTATTCACCGCGCCATGGCTGATGCGCGATTACTAGCGAATCCAACTTCATGAAGTCGAGTTGCAGACTTCAATCCGAACTGAGACCGGCTTTCGAGATTAGCATCCTGTCACCAGGTAGCAACCCTCTGTACCGGCCATTGTAGCACGTGTGTAGCCCTGGACATAAGGGCCGTGCTGATTTGACGTCATCCCCACCTTCCTCACTACTTGCGTAGGCAGTTTCATTAGAGTTCCCAGCATTACCTGATGGCAACTAATGATAGGGGTTGCGCTCGTTATGGGACTTAACCCGACACCTCACGGCACGAGCTGACGACAACCATGCAGCACCTCGCAAGACGTCCCGAAGGAAATTCCGCTTTCGCGAACTGTCGTCCTGCGTTTAAGCCCAGGTAAGGTTCCTCGCGTATCATCGAATTAAACCACATGCTCCTCCGCTTGTGCGGGCCCCCGTCAATTCCTTTGAGTTTCAACCTTGCCGCCGTACTCCCCAGGTGGATCACTTAATGGTTTCCCTCAGACGCTGACAGTATATCGCCAACATCGAGTGATCATCGTTTACAGCGTGGACTACCAGGGTATCTAATCCTGTTTGATCCCCACGCTTTCGTGCATGAGCGTCAGTTACAGTTTAGTGAGCTGCCTTCGCTATCGGTGTTCTGTGTCATATCTAAGCATTTCACCGCTACATGACACATTCCGCCCACTTCAACTGTACTCAAGAATGACAGTATCAATGGCAGTTCTACGGTTGAGCCGTGGGATTTCACCACTGACTTATCATTCCGCCTGCGCACCCTTTAAACCCAATGAATCCGGATAACGCTTGCATCCTCCGTATTACCGCGGCTGCTGGCACGGAGTTAGCCGATGCTTATTCATACAGTACCATCAGTCCCGGTTCACGACCGGGATGTTTTTTCCCGTATAAAAGAAGTTTACAACCCATAGGGCATGTCATCCTTCACGCGGCATGGCTGGGTCAGACTTGCGTCCATTGCCCAATATTCCTTACTGCTGCCTCCCGTAGGAGTCTGGTCCGTGTCTCAGTACCAGTGTGGGGGATAATCCTCTCAGAACCCCTAGACATCGTAGCCTTGGTGAGCCGTTACCTCACCAACTAGCTAATGTCACGCATGCCCATCTAATAACCGCCGGAGCTTTAATTCTAAGAATGATGCCACTTCAGAATATTATGGGGTATTAATCCCGATTTCTCGGGGCTATTCCCCAGTTAAAGGTAGGTTGCATACGCGTTACGCACCCGTGCGCCACTCGTCAGCATCTATTGCTGAGACCTGTACCGTTCGACTTGCATGTATTAAGCCTGCCGCTAGCGTTCATCCTGAGCCAGGATCAAACTCTCCATTGTAATAATGAATTATTTAATCTCTTGGACTTGCAATTTCACCATAATTGGAGTATTAATCTTGGAGCTATTTGCTTCCGCTAGGCTTGCTTCAATCTTATCAAAGAACTTTTTTAATTCCCCCCGACCATTTTTACGGTCAAAAGGGCTGCAAAGATATAACCTTTTTTTTATCCGGCAAACTTTTTAAAAAAATAATTAAATATTTCAGGAAATCATCATCCGATGTATGCTGATAACCCCCCTGTTTGCAAGTGTTTTCAGGTTTTTTTAAAAGAACGAAATTCAAATGAGGGTGCAAAGGTAAAAACATTTCCCTTTCTTTAACAAAGCTCGCAAATAAAAATGAAGCCAAGATATCAACATTGGGTTAATAACCCCCATAAATCAGTGGAAATGAATGCCTGAAGATGAGATAAAGCCTTCAGAAAAATTATCGGTTTTTAAGATCCAAACCTTCGATAATATCGCGGTATCCTGATGCAAGGCTGAAAATGACACTGGTGGCCGAATGCTCCATCTTTAAAAGCCCAAGCATGATGAAATCCACCAGGATCTTCTCAGCCTGCTTGAATGTTAATCCGGCTAAACGGCGGAATTTTGATATGGTTATAGAAGGATGGCTTTCAAGGTACGAGAGCAGGAACCTTTCTGCATACCGGATATGAATGGTCGTGTTATGGCCTGTCTTCTGTCTTTCCCATACTTCAAGCAAAATTTTATTAGCCTTAAAATTCTGATCCCCCTGGCGAATATACGCTATCCAACGGCCATCATAATCCTGTGCCATATAAGGTTTGTGCTCGCCCCGACCGATAATCACTTCCATGACTTTCCTGCCCTCCACCTGCCATTCCCTTACTTTAAATCCGACTTCGGGCCTGCAATAAATCTTTGCCGCGCCATCCACCATAAAATATTCTTCTTCCGACCTTACGCCGGCAATGGCCCCATTATCTTTAACGCCTATAAGAAGTCTGCCGCCATCCGTGTTGGAAAAAGCGACCAGTGTGCGGGCTATCTTGCGGAAATCAGATACTTCGAACTTGAAGTCAAGCGTCTGGTGCTCTCCTTCAGAAATAAGCCGTTTGATATAATCGGGCATATGAATGTAAGGAGTCAGCTTTTGCGCTTTGTAATTCCTATCAGTTCATATTTGAAGGCATCTTTGACAATAAGGAATAAAGCAATGATATAAAAGCTGTCGAGCAGCAGATCATAGATGAATTTAATTGCAGTCGAATTATAATAAGCGGTCAGTAAAACGACATAAATAAGCTGTATAACATAAAAAATCAGCATATTTTCAATAGCTGACCGGAATGCATATCTTCTTGGAAGGTTGAAAAATAGCAGGATTTGCCAGGTTAATACCATAATAAAAGGTAAAAGGATAAGTTCGGCTTTTTGAGGATAAGATCCCTTTTTCCCGTTGACGATGGTATCAACAACGAATGTCGGAGAATTTTCAACCATTTTTAAATCCACATGTGTATTTTGGGAAAATAGCAGCAATATATTTGCGCCAAATCGCAGTAGCTGTGCATAAAACCAGGCAAACCCGTTAAACCAGAGGATCAGTAAAAGCGCTGATGCTGCGATCACGATCACAATGTTGATGATTCTCTTTTGTCTCATGGCTGAGGATCTTTGGGTTGGAAATCAGGATTGTTCACTTTATCGCGCCATGCCCAGATGCCAAATATCATAAAACCAAACAGGATGTTCCATACATAGTCATGAGTCGTACTAAAAAAATCAGGATAATACCTGCCGATATAGCCCATCGCAAAAAAGCGTATAATATTGGTGAAGAAAATCACGCCGATAAAAATGAGCAGGTTTATCAGTTTATGCCGGATTGACCAGTTTGCAAAAACTGCCAGCGCAATTGCAAAAAGATAGAAATTGTACGCAGTGCATTCAACAATTATATCCATGATAAATCCACTGAGACTAATGGTAGAAGGGCTTAATTGCTTTATGGGGATAAAAAGCATTTTGCCAATCAAACTTGTAGAGGTTGTAGTAAAGCTGACGATCACGTTGCGGAATCCATCCCTGATCCCTGGTATATGGACTATCATCACCAGTACGAACCATAAGGCAAAAGCTTTGATCAACGGCAGCAGCTTTATGAGCAATTCTTTGCTGAACAGGGGTTTTTTAGGCATTGCACCCTTAGGTTCAATTTCCGGTACAACTGAAGGGGCAGATTTTTGCTGAACTTTTTTCTGGCCCTGGCCAGGTTTGCTTTCTTTTTTCTTTTTCAAAACTAATAGGATTTAGGCATGTAAAATAGGCACGTAAAAATAGAAAAAGAATTCAGATTATAAAAATTGAAGGTAACTTTATTAGGTGCAGACATTTTGAAATTTCGACGGTATTACCTTTCATATTTTCAGGGATAAATACCGGATGGTGGTTTAAATGCGTTTCGGGCCGGCGGAAATTGAATTTCCTAACCGGCCCGAGCGCTTATAATGGAATTACGATCTAGGAAATTATTACTTCTTTCTCCACAAGCAAAAACTCCTGAACCATCCCGGGCAGCAGGCCGAGGGTATTGGGAGAAGGTTTGAATAAGCCCTTTTTGACAGGTTTTGCGGGATTATCTGGCGGGAATGCTAGATATTTTAAATAAATTCAAGGTTATTTTTATCGGTAATCTTTTCACAATAAATACATTCAAGCCGAAGGTCTTCCTTGTCAGTCACAATAAATTTAGTCGGGATTTTTTCATGGTTTGTTATGCAATTTGGATTAAAGCATCTGACAAACCTGTTGATCTGGTCAGGAATTTCAACCTTTTTCTTTTCGACAACCTGGTAATTACGGATAACGATAAGCGTTGCAGAAGGTGCAACGAGTGCAATTTTATTGATTTCCTCGCTCTTGAAGAAGAGGTTTGCCACTTTAATGATGCCTTTACGGCCATATTTCTGGCTCTCAAGGTTTGTCCCGAAAAGGATCTGTTCCCTGCAATTTTCAAGCCCCAGGATTTTCACCACCTGGAAAACGCTCTTTGCAGGGATATGGTCGATTACAGTGCCATTTTCGATGGCAGACACCTGTAACTCTTTCCTTGTTTTATGTTCATCCATAGACAACGAATTCAAAATACAAAATCAAACTACGCCAAGTATTGACGCCAGCAACGCCTGCCTGACAAAAACACCATTCTGAGTTTGCCTGAAATAGTAGGCCATCGGATTTATATCGACATCCTTTTCAATTTCATTAACCCGTGGAAGGGGATGAAGCACCCTCATGTTCTTCTTTGCGCCCTGCAGCATCTCATTCCTCAGGATATAGGCATTTTTAACTTTCTCATATTCAATAGGATCAGAAAACCTTTCCTTCTGAATACGGGTCATATATAATATATCTACCTGGGGGATCACTTCATTTATATCCGTATACTGAAAATAATCGAGCTTATTTTCCTTGATCTTTCTTTTGACATAGCTGGGCAATTTGAGTTCCTCAGGTGATACGAGATGGAAAGTAGCATTGAAATTGCACAGTGCAAAAGTCAGAGAGTGAACGGTCCTGCCGTATTTCAGGTCGCCTACGAAAGCAATTTGAAGATTATCCAGCCTACCCTGGGTTTTTCTGATGGAATACATATCGAGAAGGGTCTGCGAAGGATGCTGGTTAGCGCCATCGCCGGCATTGATGATAGGCACGGGGCTGACTTCACTGGCATAACGGGCGCTGCCTTCCCTGGGATGGCGCATCACGATGATATCTGCATAATTGCTTACGGTAAGTATCGTATCGTTCAGTGACTCGCCTTTTGATACGCTGGTGGAACCTGCGTCGGAGAAACCTATCACTTTTGCTCCAAGCCGGTTGGCAGCGCTTTCAAAGCTCAGGCGGGTGCGTGTAGAAGGCTCAAAAAATAAGGTTGCAACGACATATCCCTCCAGTATTTTCTGAACCGGCTTAGCTTCGAAGCTTTCAGCCAGGTCAAGAATACGGAGTTGTTCCTCTTTAGTATAATCGTCAATGGAAACCAGGCTTTTGTTTTTCATAGGCTTGGGTCGGATTACTCGTAAATTGTCGCTTATTTTTTTAATCCATGCTTTTTAATGAATTCGTCAAGTATTTCGGTAAGGTTCGGATCGCCGATTTCCTGCAGATCATAATAAACGCGGGTACTGGGTTTATTTATTTTGATGATCCGGCTCAGGTCGATAGGAGTGCCGATGATCACTGAATCACAATCAGTTTTATTGATAGTTTCTTCAAGGTCTTTTAGTTGTTGATCACCATATCCCATTGCCGGCAGCAAGGTGCCGATATTAGGATAGATCTGGAAAGTAGTAGTGAGTTTGCCGACTGTAAAAGGCCTTGGGTCCACCATTTCGGCAGCGCCATATTTTTGAGCCGCAACCATGCCTGCGCCGATTTTCATTTCACCGTGTGTAAGCGTAGGGCCATCTTCGATCACCAGTACTCTTTTTCCCCTGATAATTGCGGGATTATCAACTTTAATAGGCGAGGCGGCATCGACAACTATCGCATTGGGATTTACTTTGCAATATTTTCTCTCACAATCTGAATGCCTTTCGCGTCAGCTGTATCAATTTTGTTAATGATCACCACGTCAGCCAGCCGGAGGGTACTTCTCCCGGATAATAGCTCAATTCATGTCCCGGGCGATGGGGATCCACGACAGTAAAATTAAGGTCAGGTTTATAGAACGGGAAGTCATTATTCCCCCCATCCCATAAGATCACATCACAGCCGCTGGGATCTTTTTCAGCAGCCCTCAGGATTGCTTCATAATCTACACCGGCATAAATCACATTGCCCCTGACAACATGGGGCTCATATTCTTCCATTTCCTCAACGGTGCATTTATGTTTTGCTAGATCAGCTATAGTGGCAAAGCGCTGGACTTTCTGTTCAACAAGATTCCCATAAGGCATAGGATGCCTGATCGCAACCACCTTCAATCCCCTGGCCATCAGAATCTCTATAATGCGGCGCGAGGTCTGGCTTTTGCCGCAGCCGGTCCTCACCGCGCCAACAGCAATAACCGGCTTGGTGGACTTTACCATGGTATCTTTTGGCCCAAGCAGCATGAAATTTGCACCGGCTGCGTTGACGATAGCACTGACAGCCATCACTTTCTGATAAGGCATATCACTGTATGAAAAAACGCAAATGTCGACATTCATTTCCTTTATCAGCCGCGGAAGGTTATCTTCAGAGAAAATAGGTATTCCTTCGGGGTAGAGGTTTCCTGCTAACTGGGCCGGATATTTCCTGCCATCTATGTCTGGAATCTGAGCGGCAGTAAAAGCCACTACATTATAAGATTCATTGCCGCGAAAATAAGTGTTGAAGTTGTGAAAGTCTCTTCCTGCAGCTCCGATAATGATCACATTTTTCTTCATCCGTAAGCTTTAAATGGTTAATAATTAATTTTTAAGCAAAGATAGAGTTTTAACTTGAAATCGGAAGCCATGCGGGTTGAATTTTTAATTTGCTACTTTTGAAGTTTTGATTTTACCGATAATGATAGAAAAGATACTCGCAGAGAAAGCGGCACAAGCCATCAGACTGTTATTCGGAAAAGAACCTGACCTATTATCGGTCACCGTTCAGAAAACGCGCCCTGAATTCGAAGGTGACCTGACCATTGTCATATTCCCCCTGACCCGTTTTTCTGGCAGATCGCCCGAAGAGACCGGAAACCAGGTCGGGAAATGGCTGCAGCAAAATGTCGGACAGGTCGCTTCTTTCAATGTTGTCAAAGGTTTTCTGAATTTATTGATCGGGGATGAATTCTGGATGGATTTTTTTGCCACAAACCTGCATGATGCCAATTACGGTTTTAACCCTGGGGATAACACCCCTCCTGTAGTAATTGAATATTCCTCTCCGAATACGAACAAACCGTTGCACCTCGGGCATGTCAGGAATAATCTGATCGGATGGTCTTTATCGGAGATTTTAAAAGCAAACGGGAAAAAAGTCATTAAAGTAAATCTTGTCAACGACCGTGGCATCCATATCTGTAAGACCATGCTGGCTTATAAAAAGTGGGCCGGCGGAGTTTCACCGGAAAAAAAAGGACTCAAGGGCGACAATTTTGTCGGCAATCTCTATGTCCAGTTTGAGCAGGCCAATAAAAAGGAAATTGAAAGCCTTGTAAAAAAAGGCCTTTCTGAAGATGAGGCATACAGGGAATCCAGCCTGACCAAGCAGGCGCTTGACCTTTTGCAGTTATGGGAGAGTGGTGACCATGATACCAGGGAGCTATGGAAAACCATGAATGGATGGGTTTACAAAGGTTTTGACCAGACCTACAGGCGGCTGGGAGTTGATTTTGATGAGATTTATTATGAGTCTGAGACTTATCTTTCAGGAAAAGATCTTGTAAAAGAAGGACTTGAAAAGGGGGTTTTTTACAGGAAGGATGATGGTTCCGTTTGGGTTGATCTGAAAGAATTCAAACTGGATGAAAAGCTCCTGCTGCGACCGGACGGCACTTCGGTATATATTACCCAGGATCTTGGAACGGCGCAGTTAAGGGTCGATAAATATAAACCGGGGCAACTTTTATATGTAGTGGGCAATGAACAGATATATCATTTTGAAGTCCTCAAGCTTTTGCTAAAGCTATTGGGCAGGAAATGGTCGGACCATATTTTGCATGTTTCATATGGCATGGTTGAACTCCCCCAGGGTAAAATGAAATCCCGCGAAGGAACTGTGGTAGATGCCGATGACCTGATGGATGAGATGTATGAAACGGCAAAGAGAACCACTTCTGAACTGGGCAAGCTTGATAACCCGGATGATCATGAATGGAGGGAGCTGTTCGAAATGCTCGGGATGGGCGCCCTGAAATATTTTATCCTGCGGGTCGATCCCAGGAAAAACATGTTGTTCAACCCGGAAGAATCTATCGACTTTAATGGACATACAGGGCCATTCATTCAATACACCCATGCCAGGATCAGATCATTACTGGTTAAAGCGGAAAGCCGGGGATATCGCCGCCCGAGCAAGGCAACCGATTCTGAAGCGACTTTCCAGGTTCTTCCGAAAGAAAAGCAGATTCTCAAACTTTTATATGATTTCCCTTCTGCCATATCAGAAGCGGGGAAAAATCTCAGCCCTGCAATAATTGCTAACTACTGCTATGATCTGGCTAAGGAATACAACCAGTTTTACCAGGAAATACCTGTCCTGCGCGAACCCGACAACGATAAACTCCGTTTCAGGCTTGATTTGTCGGAATTCACAGGTAGGGTTATAAAAAGAGGCCTCGGCCTGCTTGGCATCCAGGTACCGGAGAAAATGTAATCCCAGACGTCAGTCGTCAGTCGTCAGTCGTCAGTCAGAATTTGGAATTATTCCGGGTATATCAATCATTTGCTCAGTAAATCCTGGTTCAACGGCCAGATCTTCTTGAACAACCCGCCTTCCTTACCATTGAAATAAGTTCCGGGGTTGGCGGATGATGTGATGACATAAGTCATATTAGTATCTGCGACCGGGTATGCCTGGATCTCGACAGGGGCAAAATTGTTGCCTTCAATTTTTATTGAATGACTGGGGCTGGAAATTCCGGCAGGCTGGTTGACGAATTTACTTCCGTTCATGCGTGATAAAATGGACCGGTATTTAGCAATTTTAGTCGAATCGCCGGTCATCCCGTTCAACAGCCACTTTCCACCCTGGTTATCAATGACCTTTTTATTGCCCGGCTCGTCGACAGTTATACGGGTAATATCGCCTGAGTTGACGCTGATGAGGCTTCGATAACGGTACGAATCGGGGTTGCCATTGAAAGTTGCCTTTAAATATCCTTCGACGGCATAAACATCTTTTTCGCCTTTCATGCGAACATAAGTGGTCATATCTCCTTTTTGCTGCCGGCCCTGCATTTGCTGCTGCTGCTGTCCTTTTGGCATGCCATAGACAAACTTGCCAATATAAAGCTCTGCCACAGTTTTGTCCGAAGCTTTGAGTGAAGCCAGTATAGCCGAGGTATCCGTCACTTCGAACTTAGCGCACACATCCGATCCTTTACCTGCATACCGTTTGGTAGGCATATCGCTTAATTGCCTGAGAATATTCTTGATGACATTAGTATCTGCCGGATATTCCTGGCCGCCGGATTTTACGACCCATTTGCCGCCGGTGAGTTTGAGCTCTACCGGTTCCTGCCTGCTTTTCGGATCTTTGATAAGGATCATCGTAATTTTTGCCATATCGATTGTCAATATTTTATCCCGGAACGTTCTGTCATTCGCTCCGGAATAGCGGACAATCAAATAAATGACCATTAAAACGGCCAGTATAATGATCAGATAGCCGGATTTCATTTTTTTAAACATAACCTTCCTCCATTCTTTTAACTCTCAGACGCCTGTTTCTTTGATTTCTAAAAATACCGTACAGGATTATCAATGCAATTGGCAGAAGGAAATTGAGCCACTTAAGGAACATTTTCCTTCCTTCGTCAATATCCTGAAGCGGTCTTGCCGTAATAGCCTTGGTACGCAAGTCTATCAACCCTGTTTCATCGGAAAGCCAGTCGACGGAATTTACCATGAGGTTGACATTATCGGGCTGCAATTGTTGCGGGCGCTGGCCTTCGCCATTGACCGGGAAATCGCCGTCGCCGACAATGACTATTTTAGATATCATATTTCCGGCGATTCTTCCTGAGAGCACACCGGCGACGGTAAGGCCGGAAAGGGGGAAGTCCCTGTCAGTCCACTTCTTGTTCACATCAAAATAAATTGGCGGGGTGATTGTGCCCGATTTCTTTGACGAGAAGGCGATTGGGGTAAAAGTTTTGCTGCTGTCACCGGTATACTGGATGGTGCTTGCAAATGGCAGGAGAACCTGCTCAAGCCCTTTTGTGATGGGATGATCGGCGAATTTCTGGATAACCGGCAGGTAGGGGAAGCTTATATTCGTCGTATAGTTCATAAACCCTGACTGTTGCTGCACGCCGACAGATCCGCAGGTGGCATCGACAAGGAAATCATTGTCGATAAATAAGCCCTTCTTGGCCAGCCAGTCTTCAAGGCCCGTGTATACAGAGGTGCCCTGGACAGTGGTAAAATCGCCCTTCACCCTGTTGTACGCAATGAAAAGGTTTCCTCCGCGTCCAAGATATTGATCGAGCAAATCCAGTTGCTCCGGAGGTATGGTATCAGCCGGGGCAATTATAATGATGGTCTTGTACTTGCTGAGGTCGGCGCCGGGATTGTCAAGCTTGATTTCCTGTACTGTGTAAAGAACTTCGAGGGCCTTCATCACCTGTTGCAATGCATTTGCCGAAGGTTCGCCATTACCTGTAATATAACCTACCAGGGGTTTCTCAGTGACCGAAAGCTTTTTAATGGCGGAGGAAAGCGCGTATTCCATCGCCGTTCCCGTCTGAATAACAGGGATGATCTCCTTGTCGTTGCCCATTTTCAGAGCAGCCCCAAGAAATACTTTTTTCTGGGTCATCTGGTCTTTATCCCTTACGTTGACTATATTGGGCATAATCCCTTCTTTCATGGCCTTCTGTTCAGATGCTGCATCCTTGTTCGGATCTATGAACTCATAAACGAGGTTTCCCCTGGCGGCATTGGAATACTCAACCAGCAAGTCCTTAAAGTCGCTTCTGGCCTGGAGCAGCTGCGGGGGCACATCTTCTGTAAAATATGCCGTTACCGTAACAGGTTCATTCAATGAGCGGAGAATATTCCTGGTCGCCTTGCTCAGTGTATAGATCCTGTCTGCAGTCAGGTCGAGCCTGAAATATAACTGCCCTGAAATAATATTGACGACGATGACAATTCCGATCATGAGCAGGACCTGGGTTGTCATCGATTTTGCACCTTTCTTTTTCATATCATTTGAATTCTCAGTGTTCAGAATAATGGTGAATTAAGCTGTTCTTCTTCTCACAATATTCAATTCCGTAAGGATCAAACCGATAAAAATGACGGAAAAGAAGAATATTAAATCGCGCGAATCGATCACACCACGTGAGATAGAATCAAAGTGTTGGGAGATGCTCAGGAAGCCGATAACTGATCCGAGTATTCCGGATAAACTGCCGGCCAGCATATCGAAAATAATATGGAAGAATATTCCGATGACCAGTGCAACCAGGTAGGCGACGATCTGGTTATTGGAGAAGCTGCTGGCAAAGAGGCCAATGCTTATGTAGGCGCAGCTGATCAGGACCAGGCCAAAATACCCGGTTATGACGCTGCCATGATCTATCGGACCCAGCGATGCAACCGTGATATAATACGGCAATGTCAGTCCCAGTGCGATAAGAATGAGGACAAGGGTAGCGACGAATTTACCTGCAATCACCTGCCAGTCGGACACAGGCCTGGTCAAAAGCAGCTCAATGGTGCCGGATTTGTTTTCTTCAGCAAAAAGCCTCATGGTAATAGCCGGGATGAAAAAGAACAGTGTCCAGTAGGCAATATTGAAAAAAACCTGCATGGTAGCTTCTTTGATAAAAAAGATGTCACTTCCGAAAATCCAGGTGAAAAACCCGGTGAACCCCAGGAAGGCTACCATCATGATATAAGCCATGAGGGAATCGAAAAACGAGCCTAGTTCCCTTCGTGATATTGTCCAGATTTGATTCATGATTTAATATCGTTATAATTAGTTATTTTTCTTGTTTTTACAACCGACGGTTTAACCCATCGGTCGAGTCATAATTTAATTCATGGTTAATTCCCTGAAAATATCCTCAAGCTTGGTCTCGATGGAAGAAATTCCCGTAAGCACCCAGCCCTTACTGACACAAAGGTTGAAAATGGCCCTGCGGGAGGAAAGCCCCGGTTTGCTCTGGATTTCAAAGGATTGATCTTCAGTTTTTATAAAATCGACTGTTTCGACAGGTTCCAGTGCCTGCAGGGATTTAAATATCGTATTTGGATCGCCGTCTTCGATTTTCACTTTCAGCAGTTCCTTGCCATGGGTCCTTTTCCTCAGTTCTTCCGCTGTTCCGTCGGCGACGATCTTTCCTTTGCTGATGATCAGGATACGGTCGCAGGTGGCTTCGACTTCCGCAAGGATATGAGAGCAGAGAATAACCGTTTTCTCTTTACCGATTTTTTTGATCAGTTCCCGGATTTCGACGATCTGGTTAGGATCGAGCCCGGAAGTCGGCTCATCAAGGATCAGCACCTCTGGATCGTGGATAAGCGCCTGGGCGAGGCCTACACGCTGTTTGTAACCTTTCGACAACTCGCCTATTTTTTTGTGCTTTTCGCCTTCCAGTCCACAAAGCCTGACCATTTCCAGTATTCTTTTCCGGATTTTTGTTTTTTCGATTTCCTGGAGATCGGCCACATATCTCAGGTAGTCAATTACCGGCATTTCTTCGTACAAAGGATTATTTTCCGGCAGGTAGCCAATATGCCTCCTGATTTCATCGGGCTGATCCCTTAAGGTAAACTGCCCGACTGAAATATTTCCTTCATTGGGCAGGAGGTAGGTAGTAATAGCTTTCATGGTAGTGGTCTTACCGGCACCGTTGGGGCCAAGGAAACCCAGGACCTCGCCGGTTTTCACCCTGAAAGAAATGTCATCTACCGCACGCTGCGTACCGTAGATCTTGGTGAGATTTTCAACTATTATATCCATATGCACCAAAAATTTGCTGCAAATGAAAGAAATTTTAAAATAGCTGAATAAGTAGCGGCAGGGGTTTTAACAAAATTTAACAGACACTTTATCAGTGCGATCGGGAGATAAAATACTACTGTTCGACGGCAGTTCCTTTAAACGAAGCGTTGTAATCTTCCCATTTTTGGTTTTTATACGAATTGCTTCCGATATAATTCAGGATGCCTTCAAATTCGGGCGCTTTCCGGTAACCGGGCACGACCGTAATTTTGTTCAAGCTTTCGTCGAGAAACACGTAGGAAGGATAAGACATACGGCCGCTGAGCAATTCTGTGGCCATCTGGTGCGATGAACGAGGGGTGGAAGGGTTCGGGTTAACGAATTTCTTGCCGTTGTACATAACGGTATCTTTTCTTTCGGCATTAAACTTCACAGCATAAAAATTATCATTCATGTATTTGACAATGACAGGATTGAGAAAAGTC
The DNA here is from genome assembly GCA_963823285.1 of uncultured Bacteroidales bacterium. Taxonomy (GTDB): domain Bacteria; phylum Bacteroidota; class Bacteroidia; order Bacteroidales; family JAGOPY01; genus JAGOPY01. The sequence continues at coordinate 892,655 of CAWGKX010000015.1, forward strand.
GAGGCATCCATTTTCTTGCACCAGCCACACCAGTCGGTATACAAATCGATAAATATCTTTTTCGGCTTTTTCTTATTCTGAGCGACAGCCTGTTCAAAATCCATCCATTTGATTTTATCGGTCGCCGTTGAACCTGATTGCTGTGCCCTGGAATGGCCCGGAAGTAAGAAAAGCGCTGCGGCAATTATTGTAAGGCTGATGAAAAGTGTCTGTTTCATTGGATTTTTTTTGCGAAAGTATAACGAATATCTTATCTAATATTTATCCGGCTGTTAATTTGTGTTAATTAGTAATCTTTAGAGCGCTCTATCTCACGCTGCACATCTTTTTTCTTGATGGTTTCCCGCTTGTCATAACTGTGTTTTCCTTTAGCCAGGGCGATTTTTAGCTTGGCATAACCTTGTTCGTTGATAAAAAGCAAAAAAGGAATAATAGTAAAACCTTTTTCCCGGGTTTTGGTTTCAAGCTTCCTCAATTCCCTGGCGTTCAGCAACAGTTTCCTGTCCCTTTTCGGGTCGTGGTTATAATGTGTGCCAAGCCTGTATTCTGAGATATGGAGGTTCCTGACAAATAGCTCTCCATTGATGAATGTGCAGAATGAATCGACAAAGCTTGCCTTACCTTCACGGATCGATTTGATTTCGGTACCAGTCAGCTGAATGCCCGCAATATATTCTTCCAGGAGGAAATACTCGAAGTAGGCCTTCTTGTTTTTGATGCTAATGGTTTTGGCAAACGTCATATTAATCGGTAAAGGGCTGCAAAGATCGGAAAAAAAGGCGGATATTTTTATAGAACGCGGATGACTCGAATACAGCGAATCTACGCGGATTATTTATCTGCGAATATCCGCCGCATCTGCGTTAATCCGCGTGCCATCATTTCTTAATTCTAAAATTTCAAATCGATCCCCGCAAGGAAATTGATCCCGGCCTGCGGAAAATAGCCGTCATAAACCCCATAAACGCCTTCAGAATAATACCGGTATACCCAGGCATTGGATTCGTATTCTGAGTTGGTAAAATTATTGATTTTCAGGCTAAACACAAGTTGCTTCAATGCTTTGACCTTCAGGCTGTATCTGATCAGCAGATCGTTGACCAGGTATGGATCCAGCTTCCTGTCTTCGCTGGAGGTATTATCGATATACTGTTTGCCGACATATTTACTGAAAACGGAAATATCCAGCCCGTTGACCGGTTCCCAGGAAAGTGTACTGCCGGCCACCGCTGTCGGAGAGAAAGCAATGTCTGTGGTGCCCAGGTTATTTACGATCTGTTCCGGCCATGCGTCCCAGTTATCGATGTATTCGATAAAATTGAGGATTTTGTTGGAGCTTAATGTCGCGTTAAAATCCCAGCGGAGATTTTTTAGGATGCGTAATCCAAGCAGGAACTCGAGCCCGGTGCGATAGCTCCTGTCAACGTTTTCCATAACCGGATCGCCTACATCGTTGATCCGGCCGGTGAGGACCAGCTGGTTGTGATAATACATATAATACAGATCAGCGCCGACAGAAACGACCCTGCTCTGGAATTTATAACCCGCCTCTGCATCATAAAGCCTTTCGGAGGTTGGATAGGGGCGGGCCGGGTTTGCATCGACCAGGGCGCTGCGGTTGGGCTCCCGGTTTCCGACCGCCATTGACAGATATGCCTGGCTATGCTCGTCAAAATTAATGAATGCGCCAAATTTCGGGTTAAAGAAGCTGTATCTATGATCCTGGCTGACATTCCTGAGATTGCTTTCAATTCCGTCAATCTTGTACGTGATGTACCTGTACTGGAGATCACCGTAAAGATTGAGTTTATCCGTGACCTGGTAATTCATCCTGCCGTAAATGTTTCCATCCGACTTACCCCCCTGGTTTTCGTACCAGCGATAATCCTTATCAAACTGGAAGGCGACCTGCGACCAGATGATCTCTCCGTAATGGTTGCCTTCATAATAATTAAGCGCTCCCCCGATCGTGGCCTGGAGCCTGTTTTTGTTATCGAAATTCAAGCCGAATGTAAAACCGTAGAAGCGGTTATCAAGCCACCGTCGCCTGACAAGATCGGTGGAAGTGATCGTATCTGTTCCGATGACAACATCCGGGAGGCCATAATCGCTGAATTCCTGGTTCATTTCGTATTCTTCATAATAGCCGATCCCCCGGGTATAATGAAGCGCTGTGCTCAGGTTCCAGTTTTTATCCAGCTTTTGAAGCCAGTTCAGGTGATAATGCGTCTGAAGGTAATTATCGGTCTGATCTTTATAATATTGCAAATGGCCGTTCACATCATAATAAGCTCCCAGGCCGTTATAGGTACGGTCGGATTCAAGCAGGTAACTTGGGACTCCATCCCAGGCCTGGTAGGTTTTTTCCGTGCCGGAAAGTACCATTAACCTGACGATGGTATTCTTCCCAAAATATCCTCCTGAAACAGAATAAGAATAAAGATCGGACGAAGCCCTGTCAATATATCCATCGGAAGTGATCCTGGAAAATCTGCCATCAAATGACCATTTATTTTTTATCAAGCCCGTTCCACCTTTAAATGTCAGCTTATAGGTATTGTAGGAACCGGCGGAGGTGCTGACTTCCCCGTATGGCGAAGTTTCCGGGTCGTCGGTGCGGATATTGATACTGGCACCGAAAGCGGCGGCGCCATTGGTCGATGTGCCCACGCCCCGCTGGATCTGGATGCTTTCGGCAGAAGAGGCAAAATCCGGAAGGTCCACCCACCAGACGCCATGCGATTCCGGGTCGTTCAGCGGGATACCGTTGATGGTGACATTGATCCTGGTAAGGTCAGTGCCCCTGATCCGGAGGTTGCTGTAACCGACGCCATTTCCCGCATCGGAAGTACTCACCACGGAAGGGCTGGACTCAAGCAGGAAAGGCATATCCTGGCCAAGGTTGATCTTTTCAATCTCTTTGCTGGAAACAGTCGAATAAGTTGTGGGGGAATTTGCCGCAGCTCTCAAAGCGGTGACGATCACCTCCGAGCCCATTATGGCGGAAGGCCTGAGGCGGATATCAAGGGTTGTGTCCCCTGCCAGCTTTATGGTGGATGAATAGGTTTCATAGCTTACAAAGGAGGCACTGATCCGGTAATTGCCACTCTTGAGCCCGCTGATCCTGAACTGGCCCGAAGAAGAAGAGACGGCGCTTTCATAGGAGTTTTCAAGGAGAATATGCGCACCCGCAAGGGTTTCGCCTGTTTCGCCATCAGTGACTTTGCCAATGATGGAATGTTGGCCGAAAGTAAATACCGGCAGCATACCGATTGTGATAATCATTGCGAATGCACGATGCATGATTTCTTATTTCTTAAGTATTGCAGGGGAGACCGGAAGAATGGAGTTTTTCATTTTCCTACGCCGGCATTACCCGGATCAGGTTCAATGGGTATGATCTCAGCCCGTTCTTATAGGCACCCCTGATATTTAGTGCAAAGGTAAGAGTTAAAAGAGCAAAGTGAATTTTAAATTTTAAATTTTGAATTTTAAGTTCGGGAATTTTTAATAATGCCAGACAATTTCAGCAAGTCCGGTTTAAACTGACTTTCAAGTAAGATTTTCGGCAGGTCTAGTACCGGAAGCGGCGACCTGTCGATGATCAGGGAATCCGATGTAGCGATAATTCCGGCATTCGTATCTATAATCAGGGAATCAGGAGAATCAGCGACAATGATCTCGCTGTCGGGCTTTAAATTATTGGTGATACGGAAAAGCTTTTCACAAATTTCCCCGCCGTATTCAATAGGATTATCGACATAATAGAAGATTTTTCCGGCTTGCAGGCCAGGCAGGAAATCTACAAGCAGATCGAGGCTTTTATCAAGATGGACCTCCCAATCTCCACTTCCATGGCTTTCGGAAGCGTCGCGCAACAGTCCGTCCATCGAGATATAGACCGGGTATCCGCGCAGGTAGGCGGCAATAGTGAAGAGGACGTTGAAAAGGTCGATGTGAAGGGGCTGATTGTTCCATAGTTCCATTGTTCCATTGTTCCATTTTGGCGTCGATATAAGCCTGGATTTCCTCTTTTCTGCAATTTTTCGTGTAGTGATACCGCGGAAGAGTATGGAACGTTCGAAATGGTTCAGGGCATACCGTGTTGAGACCAGCTCGTGCAAGGCTTTTTCCGGATATTTTTTTTCAAGGAGGAAGATATAATCCATCATGGCCTGGCGGAAGTTTTCCGTGATTTGCATGTGATAAGTATTTTAAGGTATTAAATTTAAGTATTTCCAGCAGATTTTCGGTGATTTTCACGCAGATTGTGCTGATTATATGATTATTTATATAATCTGCGTAAATCCACAGTTCATTTGCGTTAATCTGCGAGAATCATAGAATCTATTAATTCAAAGAGACTCCATCTCAATTCTACTGAGACTCCATCTCAGAAATCATTTTCATTAAGTATTCATAATCAATAGCTTATGTCAATATTTTGAGATGGAGTCTCATTTAAAAGGAGATGGAGTCTCGGTTTAAGAAGAAGGCAATATCTAAATCCTGTAAGCGTTTAATAAATACCAGTTTATTTCCGAACCTTAAAGCCAGGCCAAATGAAAATATCGGTTAAAATCGCGGTCAAGAAAGCAACAACGGCATGTTTTATGTTTTTTTTCAGCCTTACTCTGTTTTCACAGCATTTTAGCATAATTGCTGACCTGGGATGTGGGCAGGCTTCAGGTGAATTTGACGACCAAAGATTTGCTTATTCTTCAGAAATGGGTGTAGGTTTTGAAACACCTTCTGGAATCATTGCTTTCTCCGCAATGTTTAAAAGCGAATCCTATAGCTTTCATGAGGAAATAGATTTGATGGTGTTTTCCCTGCCCCTGAGATGTGAACTTTCTCCCAAAGTAAACCCAAAACCGTATGTTGGAATTTCATTAGCACCATCCTATCCTACCCAAATAGTTATTAAACGCTATTTTTTTCTTACAGGTGGGATAAACGGAGGGGTGTCATATGATTTTAAAAGCCTGACGACCTTTGTCCAATTTGAATACCTGGCTGATCTGACAGGTTATAGCAGATCGGACGATTTTTTGCCGGCTTATCAGGTCGATAAATATTACCTGAACAGGTACTATATCTCATTCGGAGTTAAGGTCAGGTTTCAGAATGATTAATTTTGAATTTTGAATTTTGAATTTTAATTTTGTTTGGTATTTGGTGCTTGGAATTTGGAATTTATCATCATCAACGGTCCCAATCTCAACCTTCTCGGAAAACGTGAACCGGAAGTCTATGGAAATCAATCCTTTGAGGATTATCTTCCAAAATTAAAAGCTGAATTTCCCGGTATCTTCATTAATTATTTTCAGTCGAATGTGGAAGGAGAGATCATAAACTCGATACAGGAGGCAGGATTTAATAAGGATGGAATTATCATAAATCCGGGCGGTTACAGCCACACTTCGGTTGCCATTGCGGATGCAATGAAGGCTGTGCCGGCAAGAGTGATTGAAGTGCACATCAGCAATGTTTTTTCACGCGAGGATTTTCGGAGGACACTGGTTACGGCTCCGTCTGCAGATGGCTTCATCTGCGGCCTGGGGCTTGATGTATACAGGTTTGCTATTTTGAGCCTGATGAAGGATTGGAAGTGAACCTGGCCGGATCAAGCTGGCGAAAAGATTTTTTCCTGTGCAGGTAATGCTGCAGAACCACGTTTCCCCAATAAATCTGCGATACTTTCAGATGTGGAATTTTTTCCCTCTTTTTTTTCAGCCTGGAAATGTGTTTCCAGAAATAGAAATGTGCCCGGATCACAGCAGCCATATCACTGAAACCTCCATCGATCAAAAACTTGAATGCAGCTAAATAGTCGAGTATGAGGCGAGCCGCAAGCACTCTGATCAATCTCTCCTGCTCCAGGTTTTTAAACAGCATGATGATATTATTCCTGATGTTGAGATAGGTCTTGCGGGAATTGTTTTTCGGGAGCGTTCCACCGCCGATATGGAAAATAACAGAATCCGGGCAGTACATGATTTTATAGCGCTGGTTCTTGGCCCGCCAGCAAAAATCGATCTCTTCCATATGGGCGAAGAAATCTTCATCAAATCCCCCCAGCCTGTGGAAAATATCAGCCCTGACGAACATGCATGCACCCGTCGCCCAGAAAACTTCCCTGGCAAGATCATATTGCCCATCATCTTTTTCAAGCGACTGGAATAACCTGCCCTGGCAAAAAGGGTACCCGAACTTGTCGATGAAACCTCCCGCAGCTCCTGCATATTCAAATCTTTCCGGATCATTATATGCCCTGATCTTTGGCTGGCACGCTGCTACAGCCGGATCGCCCTGCATCAGGTCAATCACCGGCCGTATCCAGTTTTTGGTCACCTGGATATCCGAATTTAAAAGGATATAATAATCAGCTTCTATCTGTTGAAGGGCAAGATTATAGCCGCCTGCAAAGCCATGATTTTTTTCAAGCTTTATGATCCTGATGTCCGGATGATTTTTCCCCAGGAATTCCAGCGAATCGTCTGATGATGCATTATCGGCAATAAATATCTCGGCTGAATCGGAACTATTGGCAATGACCCCGGGAAGAAATTTTTCCAGGAATTTTTTTCCGTTCCAGTTAAGTATGACGACGGCTGTTTTCAAATCAGGCGATTAGTGCACCAAAAATAAGTCAAAAAATGAAGCGGTTATCATTACTTATGCTGCCGGCGCATTTCTTTTAAACTTCCACCTTCTGTGCGACCAGAGCCAGTTATCAGGTTGCTTCCGTATAGAATCTTCCAGTAAACGGGTATATTTATCAGTAATTTCAAAGTCTTTGGTACTTGCCGGATTATCAGTTATCAGTTGGATTTCACCATTATATCTTCCTCTGCCGACCCGCCGGATGTCCATAAAAACCACTGAGAAGTCGAGCTTCCTGGCTAATTTTTCGAACCCTATATAAAAAGGGGTGTCCTGGTTCATGAACTGATTCCAGTGATTAATTTCTGAACGGGTAGGAGTCTGGTCGGCGGCCATGACATAGAAATTGACCATTTCCTTTTTATTTCGGACCATGGCCCGGTAAGTATGCTGAAAAGGTATGGTGCTGCCGGGATTAATCCGATGCCTTAGGGATTCCATATATTTATGGAAGTTTTTATCGGAAAGAGGTTTTATAATAGCAAAACCTTTGACCGGTAAGACCATGCCAAGCAAGGTACCCATCCATTCCCAATTGCCGCAATGACCGATAGTAACGATAACGCTCCTTTTTCTTGAAAATTCTTTTTCCAGGATTTCCAGACCGCTGAAACTGAAACGATTTTTAAGTTTTTCCGGGTCAATGCGCTCTAATTTAATGACTTCAAGGATGATGTCAGCCAGGTTCCGGTAAAATTGGTTCATTATCTTTCTGATATCATTTTTGGTTTTTTCCGGGAATGAAAGACTCAAGTTTCTAAGAATGACGGACCTTCTGTATCTTATAATATATTGGAGAAAGAATCGTAACAGGCCAGAGGACAAATAAAGAAGAGGAAATGGCATACGGCATGCCAGACCTGCAAAAACCCTGAAAATGGCATAGACAAGGATCATTTGAAAAGATTATTCCTGACAGGTCACAAAGATAATAACTCTGCCTGAAAGAAAATAAAGAACCGGTCAACGGGGATTGCGGTAATAATCTTCGGCCTGGCTGCCATAGATATTCGGGACTTGCGTAGCATCGACGTTATACGGGTCGTACCACCGGCTGTTCAGGAAAATCTGCCATTTATAATTGGATATTTCCCCGATCGCATCGGAATGAAGCAGCGTAAAATTATTCGTGATCAGGTCATGGGTATAAAAAACGAATTTCTTATTCCGCTGGTTGTTCGCCAATACATAATACTGCCATATTTCGTAAGGGTAGCTGCTGGGCTCGTTATAACTTTCGCTGATGATGTTGGGCGGGCCGTATTTTAAATAAACCCTTCCGCGGTCAGTCTCATATCCTTTACTTACCGGGGTCTTATAAACAGCATTGACTATAATAACCTGGTCATAATATTTTCTCCAGGCATTTTCAGGATTTGCCTGGTCTCTAGAAGCCCAGAAATTATAGAAAAACTGCTGTTTTGTTTTTAAGTCGGACGATTTTGACTGTTTATATATGAATGTCTTTTCCAATTCGGTTGCAATAGGGTCCAGGCAGTTGATAAATTCCTGCAGCGTATCGCTGGAAGTGATGCGGCTGGCAAAGGTGGAATTTACTTCGACTGAAGCGAGTTCATTGAGATTGAACTGGATGTTTGGATTGCTGCGCTGGAAGAAAATCTCGTTGCTGGCAACCATTTCATTATTCTTATTCCGGACTTCAATGACCAGGTTATAATTTCCGCTGGGCAGCCTTGTAATATCGTATTCATTAAGGACAGGAACTACGGGCCGGGCATCGAATTTTTTATATGATGTGAAATCCCTTAAAACATTACCTGTTTCAAAGGATTTGATCATGCAGACCGAAAGTAATTTTTCGCCCGGGCCGATGGTTTTTTCGGCATTATATATTTCCGTGTAATAAGTCATTTTATTATCGGATTGCGGATAAAAGTTATAAACCATCGGAACCAGGTCGAATCCGCCCTTGGTAAGAATATTCTGTTCCGTCGACGGTTTAAAGGATTTGACCAGTTCAATGCCTGAAAAGCAAATTTTGGAATCATCAAACTGCATGTTGACCGGCTGGATGGCAGAAAATGGTTTTTTATCCGTGTTCAGATCAAGGATGATAATCTCCATATCATATTCCCCGGCGGGGATAAAATACCTTTGCTGGTCGATAAAACTGAAATTGATTGCAGAAGTGTCCGGTACTTCGGGGCTGAAAAGCTCATATTTGTCGTAATTTTTTATTTCGCCCTGCTGGCGGAAGATAAAAGTAACTTCTATGTTTCCCTGGAACAGCCCTTTATCATTTTTTTTATAGGTCACTGTTTTGCCTGAAACCGACATATATGTTTCGATAAACGGACCCTTGCCAGGCACGTCAAAAATGGTATAATTGAGATAGGCCTGGACGTTTTTCGCCTGTAAGTTGATTAAAGGGAAAAATAATATTGATGACAGGATGAGCAGGGCTATTTTTTTCATTGGCAGAGTGTTTAGGATTAAATGGATCCCGTTGTTGACAAATATAGATCAAACGATTCGAATTAGGTAAATTATTAAGTTTAAGGTAAGGATAAGTCAGAATCTGGCAAATTTTTGGATGATAGCAGGTAAGGTGCGGGAAAGTTTGTAAATTTGCCGCGCCAAAGGAGAAATGGCAGAGCGGTCGAATGCGGCGGTCTTGAAAACCGTTGTCCCGGTAACGGGACCGGGGGTTCGAATCCCTCTTTCTCCGCGAATAAACCCTGACCCGCACCACACCCACACTTCACTTGCACACCCAAACCCACACCCTCTTCGGAGAGATGGCAGAGCGGTCGAATGCGGCGGTCTCGAAAACCGTTGTCCCGATATCTCGGGACCGGGGGTTCGAATCCCCCTCTCTCCGCGAAGCGGGTGTGAGTGTGAGTGTGCAAGTGATTAAAATTTTCCTTACTTTTGTCTTCCCGATCTTGCCTTGATCCAATCACTGAAAATATTGATATGTAAAGCCATATGAGTTATATTGAATTCGACAAAAAACAACTGGTCAACCTTGAATTCTCCCTGAGCAGGGAACTTATCCGGTCGAACCGGACAGGCGCCTATGCCAGCCGATCTATAGTCGGATGCCATACCCGGAAATATCACGGACTGCTCGTGGTTCCTCAACCGGCATTGGATGACGACAACCATGTGCTCCTTTCCAATTTCGATGAAACAGTCATACAACACGGCTTTGAGTTCAACCTGGGGATCCATAAGTACCCCGGCGGCGTTTATTATCCGCGCGGACATAAATATGTGCATGAATTTTCTGCCGACCCGATCCCTTATAATATCTATCATGTGGGCGGTGTAGTGCTTAAACGCGAGATGCTGTTCTCCCAGCTGGCCGACCAGTTCCTTATCCGCTATACTTTAGTTAATGCCCATTCCCCGACAAAGCTTCGCTTCAAACCTTTCCTGGCTTTCCGGAATGTCCATTTTCTCAGTAAAGCCAATATCAACGTCAATACAAAATACGAAAAAGTCCCTAACGGCATAAGAATGAAGCTTTATGAAGGCTATTCCTCTTTGTATATGCAGTTTTCCAAACCTCCTGAATATACGCACGTTCCCGATTGGAATTATAATATCGAATACCAGATGGAAATGGAAAGAGGCTATGAATACCAGGAAGATCTTTTCGTGCCGGGCTTTTTCGAAGTTGACATCAAAAAAGGAGAGAGCATTGCCTTCTGCGCGGGAACAACGGAAATTGATCCTTCAATCATAAAAAGTGAATTCGACAAAGAAATTAGCAGACGGATACCGCTAGACAGCTTTGAAAATTGCCTGATCAACTCCGCCCGGCAATTCATAGTAAAAAAAGGCAGAAGGACTGACGTCATTGCCGGTTTCCCATGGTTTGGCCGGTGGGGAAGGGATACATTCATCGCACTGCCCGGCCTGACGCTGGTGCTGGGCGAGGAAAAGCTTTTCAGGGAAGTGATCGATACGATGATTAAAGACATGAAAGGCCCGTTATTCCCAAATTTCGGCATAAAGAACAAAGTAGCATATAATTCGGCTGACGCCCCCTTATGGTTTATCTGGGCACTGCAGCAATATGCCTACCGTCTGAAAAAGCACAATGAAGTCTGGAAAGAATATGGCGGGAAAATCAGGGATGTTCTTGAAGGTTACCGCAACGGAACACCGGGATTTATCCACATGCAGGAAAATGGCCTGATCTATGCAGGACAGAAGGGATTGGCATTGACTTGGATGGATGCCATTATTAACGAGATACCGGTCACACCCAGGTATGGCTTGCCTGTTGAGATCAATGCGCTCTGGTACAACGCCATCCGCTTTGCCATAGAACTTGCGATATTAAATGAAGATGAAAAGTTTGTAAATGAATGGAAGGAGCTGGCAAATAAAATACCCCCAGCTTTCGTACAAACATTCTGGGATGATCAGAAAAACTACCTTGCCGATTGTGTGGACGGGGATGCCAGGGACTTTTCATTAAGGCCGAACCAGGTCATTGCCACATCTTTACAATATTCCCCTCTTGATGAAGAAAAGCGAAGGAAAGTGATTGACATTGTTCAAAAAGAGTTGCTTACCCCGCGGGGAATACGTTCGCTGGACCCCAAAAACTTGTCGTACAAAGGCGATTGTTACGGAGACCGGAGGACGCGTGATGAAGCCTACCACCAGGGAACTGCATGGCCCTGGCTTTTGGGCCATTTCGCCGAAGGGTATTTAAAAATATATGGCAAGCAGGGCGTTCCATTCATTAAATCCCTTTACCAGAGATTTGAGGAGGTGATGACTGAACACGGCCTGGGGACAATATCCGAGATATATGACGGCGACCCGCCGCACACGGCCCGCGGAGCAACCTCACAGGCCTGGAGCGTGGCGGAACTGCTGAGGATCCATGATATGATTGAGAGATTAAAATGAAAATACTGATGTTCGGGTGGGAATTCCCGCCACATATTTCGGGAGGACTTGGAACGGCTTGTTTCGGCCTGACAAAAGGGCTGGCAAAGTATGGCGTTGACATAATTTTTGTCGTTCCCAGGGCATACGGCGACGAAAGCCAGGAGGCAGTAAGGTTGGTCAATGCCAGTGATATTAATGTGAACATGAGGAAATCCCAGTATAAAAAATACTGGAAAAGGATAGAATATATGGAGATAGGCTCCAATATCATTCCTTATGTCAGCCCGGAAGAATTTGAACGCATCCATTCGCAGAAGGAGCTGAATAAAATATCTGAAGAAAGCCCCGTATTTGCTGAAAAGTTTCAATTTGCCGGAGCATACGGGAAGAACCTGCTGGAGGAAGTCTCCAGGTACGCGCTTGTTGCTTCCGCCCTCGCCACATCGAAAGATTTTGATATTATCCATGCCCATGACTGGCTGACTTATCCTGCCGGCATTGCTGCGAAATACGTCAGTGGTAAACCGCTTGTGGTTCATGTTCATGCAACGGAATTTGACCGGTCGGGTATAAATATAAATTCCCAGGTTTTCGAAATCGAAAAAAAGGGAATGGAAGAAGCCGATAAGGTCATTGCAGTGAGCAACTTCACCCGAAATATTATTATCGAAAAATACGGGATCCCGGAAGGGAAAGTTGTGACTGTTCACAATGCCGTGGAACCTGCTGAAATTAAAGAGGTGAATGGGAGCAAATACGTGCCGGAAAAAGTCGTGACCTTCCTCGGGCGAATTACTTTTCAGAAAGGCCCCGATTATTTTATCGAAGCAGCCAGGCTGGTAATTGAACGGGATGATCATGTTCGCTTTGTTATGGCCGGATCAGGCGATTTGCTGGAAAAAATGATCCGCCGTGTCGCCCAGCTCCGGATCGGACACAAATTCCATTTTACGGGTTTCTTAAAAGGTACTTCGGTCGACCGGATGCTTGCCATGTCGGATGTTTTTGTGATGCCTTCGGTTTCCGAACCTTTTGGGATTGTGCCGCTGGAAGCCATGCGTTCCAATGTGCCCGTTGTCATTTCCAAGCAATCCGGTGTCTCCGAAGTGCTGAAGCATGCATTGAAGGTTGATTTCTGGGATGTGCACGGCATGGCCGATGCAATTTATGGAATCACCCATTACGCAGGCGTTTCAAAGATGTTTGCGAAATACGGTAAAACCGAAGTGGAAAGCCTGAAATGGGAGCATGCCGGTTTGAAAGTCAAAGAAGTATATGAACAATTGATTAAAAGCTAATTCAATCAAAATAACATCAAATGCGTTCAATATGTTTTTATTTCCAGATACACCAGCCCATGCGGCTGAGGACTTACCGGTTCTTTGATATCGGGGCTGATCATAATTATTATGATGAGTACCAGAACAGGTTCATTATGCGCAGGATTGCCGATAAGTCCTATATCCCGATGAACAAGCTGCTGATGGAACTGATCAAAGAATATGGTTCGGCCTTTAAGGTAAGTTTTTCAATATCAGGTGTTGCCCTGGATCAGATCAGGATGTACGCACCCGATGTGCTGCATGGCTTCCAGAAATTAGCGGCAACGGGCAATGTCGAATTCCTGGCCGAGACCTATTCCCATTCGCTAAGTTCGCTCAGGAGCCAGAAGGAATTTATAACCCAGGTCAATAAGCATAAAGAAGCTGTAAAACAATATTTCGGGCAGGAACCTGTCACATTCAGAAATACCGAGCTGATCTATTCCGACACGATCGGCGAAACGGTTGCCCGGATGGGGTTTGGCACCATGCTGACGGAGGGCGCTAAACACATCCTCGGCTGGAAAAGCCCCAACTACGTTTATTGCAATGCAATTAACCCAAAATTGAAGATACTCTTAAAAAACTACCAGCTTTCTGACGATATCGCTTTTCGGTTTTCCGAAAGAGGATGGTCGGAATGGCCTTTGACTACAGAGAAGTTCGTCAATTGGCTCAATGCCGTCGACCCCAAACAGGAAGTGATAAACTTATTTATGGACTACGAAACATTCGGGGAGCACCAGTGGCGCGAAACCGGCATATTCGAGTTCATACGCGCCCTGCCTGCCAGGGTGTTCTCCCATTCCGATTACACGTTCAACACTCCATCGGAGCTTTCCGAAAAGATCCAGCCCATGTCGGCCATCCATGTGGAAGACGCGATTTCCTGGGCCGACGAGGAAAGGGATCTCACTGCCTGGCTTGGAAATGACCTGCAGGATGATGCATTCGATAACCTTTATGCTCTGGAGGAAATGGTGAATAGATCAGAGGATCCTGAAATTCAGAAAGACTGGTGCTTGCTGCAAACCTCCGACCATTTCTATTACATGTGTACCAAATGGTTTTCTGACGGGGATGTGCATAAATACTTCAATCCTTACGGGTCGCCATATGATGCGTATATAAATTATATGAATGTGATTTCGGATTTCCGGCTTCGCCTGGAGCAAGGCTTAAAACATGAGAATATTACGATAAATAAGACGGCCGCAAAGAAGGTTCCTGGTAAGAAGGGAAAACTTAAATAAACGCAACTTTCTTATATTCTCTGCATTCCTGAATGGGTTTCATTTTTGATATAAAAGAATATTTTTGCACTTCATTTTATTGGATTATTAATGGAAATACCTGAAATTCTCAAACCCGACCATGTTTTCGAGATAAGCTGGGAAATATGCAATAAAGTAGGTGGAATTCACACCGTCGTAAGTACCAAGGCGCCATTCATGTCGAAAGAATATGGCGAACACTATATTCTCCTGGGGCCGGATGTCTGGAAAGAAACCCGGGAAAACCCTGAATTCACAGAGGATGCCAACCTGTACAGGACCTGGAGGGAAAAAGCCCTCAGCGATGGCCTGAATATCAGGATCGGCCACTGGAATATACCCAGCAGACCCATAGTCATTCTTTTTGATTTTACGACTTTCTTTCCCCGTAAGAATGAAATCCTGGCCGAATTCTGGGAAACTTACAAGCTGGACTCCATCTCAGGCGGATGGGATTACGTTGAGCCGGTCATGTTCGGCTATGGCGCTGCTAAAGTGATCGAAAATTTCTATGAATATCATTTTACATCCCGTGACAGGATCGTTGCGCATTTTCATGAATGGCTGACGGGCGCGGGGATACTTTACATTGAAAAGTATGTGCCGCAGATCGGAACCGTATTCACGACTCATGCAACCATTCTCGGCAGGTCTATTGCAGGAAACGGCAAGTTGCTTTACGATCATATGGAAAAGCTTGATGCAAGTGCCTTGGCCCATTCCTATAATGTCACGTCAAAGCATTCCCTGGAAAAAGTCTCTTCAGCAGCAGCAGATTGTTTTACCACCGTTTCGGATATCACGGCTAAAGAATGCAGGCTATTGCTGGCTCAGGTACCCAACTTCATTACTCCTAACGGGTTTGATCCATCCATTGTGCCGGAGCCGGCCGAGATGAATAGTAAAAGAATCAAGGCGCGTAAGCTGATGTCACAGATTGCCGGTTCACTCACCGGATATCCTGTGGCTGAAAAATCAGTATTTCTCCTGATCAGCGGCAGGTATGAATTCAGGAACAAAGGGATCGACCTGTATATTGACAGCCTCGGGCAACTTAACAAAATGCCGGGAAAACCTATTCTCGCATTTATCATGGTCCCCGGTAATATTTCCGGCCCTAACCGGGAGCTGCTTGACCGTTTGCAGGGCATTCCCGGGAATGAAAAACCGGCTCAAAAATATCTGACACACCATATCTATCATGAAGAGTATGATCCGGCACTAAACAGGATCCGGGATGCAGGTCTGAATAATCAAGCCGGTGACAGGGTCAGGATTATTTTCGCTCCGGCCTACCTGAATGGCAACGATGGGATTTTCAACATGCCATATTATGATTTACTGACGGGGTTCGACCTGACAGTGTTCCCTTCATATTATGAGCCGTGGGGTTATACACCGCTGGAAAGCGCCGCCTTTGGCATTCCGACAATTACTACCAGCCTGGCCGGTTTTGGATTATGGATCCAGGCATTGTACAAAAAGAAAGCCGAAGCCATTAAGGTTCTGCAAAGAAATGACGGCAATGTCCCGGAAGTCTTAGCCGATATGACCCGTTATATCCAGGCATTTACTGAGAAGGCCTCAGATGAGATCAAATATTTGAACAAGCAGGCAATGGAGATGGCTAAGTCTGCTTTATGGAAGGAGTTATTCAGGAATTACAAGCTGGCTTACTCTTTTGCTCTTTACAAAACAACAGGCCGGTTTGATTTATTCAGGGATAAGAGGCAAAGCGAGGCATATCTTCTCAAAGATATCCCGGTAGAACAGAAACCTATCTGGAACAGGATTGTCGTGGAACCATCCATCCCGAAAAAACTTGATAAGCTGGTCACCCTCTCGTCAAACCTTTGGTGGACATGGAATAAAGATGCAGAAGAGCTGTACGAGCAAGTAGACCCCGAACTCTGGAAGCAATCGTGCAGGAACCCCAGGATACTGGCTGAGTTGATGAATATCAACAGGATGAAGACACTGGAAAAAGACGAGGCTTTCATCCGGAAGATCGATGCGGTTTATGAAATGTACGAGAAGTACATGGACGAGGCGAAAAACAAGCCAAAGGAAAAGATCGCATACTTCAGCATGGAGTTTGGGTTGTACGACAATATAAAGACCTATTCCGGTGGCCTCGGAATCCTGGCGGGCGACTATCTGAAAGAAGCCAGCGATTCGAACAAAAACCTGGTAGGCGTCGGGATACTATACCGGTATGGCTATTTCCAGCAAAGCATATCCCTTTTTGGCGACCAGATCGCCGAGTACCACCGCCAGAAATTTTCGCACCTGCCGCTTACCCGTGTTCTTAATGGCAAAGGTGAACTGATGAAGATCAGCATCGCCCTTCCCGGCAGGAATATTTATGCACAGGTATGGCTGGTAAATGTGGGAAGGATCCCTTTGTACCTTCTGGATACGGATATCTCGGATAATTCGGTCAGCGACAGGAGTGTGACTCACCAGCTTTACGGAGGTGACCTGGAAAACAGGTTCAAGCAGGAACTGCTCCTTGGCGTCGGGGGTATAAGGGCGTTAGCGGAACTGGGCATTGAAGCGGATATTTATCACTGCAACGAAGGCCATGCGGCCTTTCTGAGCCTGGAAAGGCTGAGGATCTTAGTCCAGGATAACGGCCTTACGTTCAACCAGGCCGTTGAAGTGGTCAGATCATCCTCGTTATTCACAACGCACACCCCTGTGCCTGCCGGCCATGACTTTTTCGACGAAGATCTTTTAAGAAAATACATATCTCATTATCCCGAAAGGCTTAACATCACCTGGCAGGAATTCATGAACCTTGGAAAATACAGGGAAAATAACCCGGCGGAAAAATTCTCCATGAGCGTCCTTGCGGTAAAAATGTCGCAGGAAGTCAATGGAGTAAGCAGGATCCATGGACGGGTCTCAAGGGAAATGTTCCTCGCACTTTATGATGGATATTTTGCCGACGAACTGCATATCAGCTTTGTGACCAATGGCGTTCATCACCCTACCTGGACGGGCAGCCATTGGATCGACCTTTATCAGAAACATTTTGGCAAAGAATACCTGGAGCATCAGTCTGAACCTTCTTACTGGGAAAAGATAAGAGATGTCTCCGACAGCGAGATCTGGAAACTCAGGAATTATTACCGGAGGGACCTGGTTGTCTACCTCCGCGAAAGATTGTCGGAAGAACTTACCCGGCGGCAGGAGAACCCGAAAATCACGCTGAAGATGACAGACCTGCTCAATGAAAATTCACTCACCATTTGTTTTGCCCGCAGGTTTGCTACCTACAAAAGGGCTCATCTGCTACTCAGTAACCTGGAAAGACTTTCTTATATACTGAATAATAAGAACTTTCCGGTTCAGATCATCTATGCCGGTAAAGCTCACCCGGCAGATAGGGCAGGGCAGGATCTTATTAAAAGGATCATTGAGATTTCCAAAAGCCCGGGTTTCCTGGGAAAGATTTTTTTCATTGAGAATTACGATATTGAACTGGCCAAACGGCTGGTTCGTGGCGCCGATATCTGGCTTAACACACCGACCCGTCCCCTGGAAGCTTCAGGCACGAGCGGAGAGAAGGCAATTATGAACGGCGTGCTTAATCTGAGCGTGCTCGACGGCTGGTGGGCTGAAGGTTACAGGCCACAGGCGGGCTGGGCGCTTCGCGAAGCGAATACATATGCGAACCATCAGTTCCAGGATGAACTCGATTCAGAGACCATCTATGATATGCTGGAAGAAGAGATTATTCCGTTGTTTTACAACAGGGACAATGGCATTCCCGTTAAATGGGTATCTTATATCAAAAACTGTATTGCGGAAATAGCTCCTCACTATACAATGAGGAGAATGCTTGAGGATTACCAGAATAAATTTTACAACAAGCTGATCGAACGTTCACGGCTGATGAATGAGAATAATTTTCAGCTGGCCCATGAGATAGATGCCTGGAAATCAAAGATCAGGGCGGGATGGAAGAATGTGGAAGTGAAAAGAATCGCTGTTCCCGATTCTGCGAGAAGGACGCTCGCACAGGGAGATAATTTTGTTGCTGAGATCGAACTGAAATTGAATGGCATTGACGCTGAAGACCTTGGCATAGAAGTACTCTTTGGCCAGAAAGAACTGGATACTGTTAAAAAGATTCAGCATAAGGAAGAAATGAAGCTGGTCGAATCGACGCCCGGAATTGCCAAATTCACCTGTAAAATTTCTATGGAGAAAATAGGAGTCTATCATTATGCGTTCAGGTTATATCCCAGGAATAAATGGCTGCCTCACCGGCAGGATTTCGACCTCGTTAAATGGATATGATCTTTTATGGGTGATTACATTATTAGTAAATTTGAAAAAAATGAAATATGCTGTTAAAAGATAAAACTGCCCTTATCACCGGGGCTGCCCGGGGAATAGGACGGGCAATCGCCCTGCAGTTCGCTGCGGAAGGCGCCGATATAGCATTCACCGACCTGAAAGTTGACGAGAATATGGAGAGCCTCGAAAAGGAGATCGCTGCGCTCGGCCGAAAAGGAAAAGGTTATGCCTCCGACGCCAGCGACTTCCAGGATGCTGAAAACATTGTCAACCGGATTGTGGAGGACTTTGGCAAGGTCGATATCCTGGTAAACAATGCCGGCATCACCCGCGATAATCTTCTATTGCGCATGACCGAATCCGACTGGGACCTGGTCATCAAAGTCAACCTGAAATCTGTTTTCAGCATGACCAGGGCCATCCAGAAACACATGCTCAAGCAGCGCTTTGGCTCCATCATCAACATGAGCTCGGTGGTTGGCATGAACGGAAATGCCGGCCAGTCGAACTACTCGGCATCCAAGGCAGGTCTGATAGGCTTTACCAAATCGATCGCGCAGGAACTTGGTTCCCGCAATATCAGATGCAATGCAATAGCCCCTGGATTTATCGAGACCGAGATGACTGCCAGGTTGCCGCAGGATGTCAGGGAAGCCTGGATTAACGATATACCGCTTAAAAGAGGTGGCAAGCCTGAGGATGTCGCGCATATCGCTTTATTCCTCGCATCTGACCTGTCAGATTATGTCACCGGCCAGGTGATCAGTGTTTGCGGGGGAATGAATACCTGAGTCGATGCCAAATCTATTCACCGGACAGCCTTCATGGTTGATCATCCTGTGCCTGCTTCTGGCAGGCGGTTATGCCATTGGCCTTTATTTCAGGGATGAAAAGAATGAATTCCCGCGTTACCTGAAAATATTGCTGGGCACAGCCCGGTTTATTTCCGTCTTCCTCATTTCCTTTATGCTTCTTTCTCCTTTCGTAAAGTCCATTTCCAGGGAAAAGGAAAAGCCGCTGATCATCGTGGCTGTCGATAATTCCCAGTCGGTTCTGCTCAATGCCGATTCAACTGCTTACAAAAATACCTTCCTCAGGGAAGTCGACCGCTTATCCTCCAGGCTTTCCGGGATCGGAGAGGTCCGGAAATATATCTTTGGCGGAAAATTGAGCCAGGTAGGGCAGGGAGAGGATTTTTCAGGTAATGTAAGGTATAATGAAAAGGTCACTGATATATCAGGGCTTATCTCTGAATTGGGCAATTTGTATACCAACCTGAATGTCGGCGCATTGATCCTGGCTACAGATGGCATATACAATACCGGGATAAATCCTATCTACGAGGCTAAAGAATGGCCACACCCAATTTATACGATTGCCATGGGCGACACCAGCGTGCGGATGGACCTCATCATAGCCAAAGTCAATTTCAACCGTATGGTTTACCTGAACAACAAATTTTCTGTGGAAGTCATCGTCAGGGCAAATGCGGCTGACGGGAAGCAGAGCCGGGTAAGCATATATCATAACAATAATAAACTATATTCCCAGGATTTTAAGATAGATAAAGATGATTTTACCCAAAGCTTTCAAATCATCCTTGACGCGAAGGAAAGCGGTCTGCAAAAATATTTGATCACGCTTGATCCTGTGGAAGGGGAACTTTCGCTTGCCAATAACCGGAAAGAGATTTTTGTGGAAGTGCTTAACTCGAAAAGTAAGATCCTGCTGGTCTCCGCATCGCCCCACCCTGATATCTCCGCTCTCAGGCAGGCCATTACATCGAATATGAATTATGAGGTCGATGAAACTCTGCTGGCTGATTTTACCGGAAAAGTTGAAAATTACAGCCTGGTGATACTGCATCAGCTGCCTTCCGCCGATGAACCGGCAGATGCATTGCTCCGTTCGGTCACTGATAAAAAAGTCCCCGCGCTTTTCATCCTGGGAACGAAGTCGGACCTGCCCAGGTTCAACCAATGGAAGTCCGGGCTTAGCATTATTTCCGAAAAACCGGCTTTTGACGAGGCCGTTCCCGTTTTAAACCCTGCTTTTGCTGCATTTTCGCTTAGTGAAGCGACACGGTCCTGGTTGTCAGGCCTGCCGCCGTTGATCTCCCCGCTGGGAGATTACCAGGTCTCGAATGCCTCCAGGGTTTTGTTGAACCAGCGTTTGGGAAGTGTCGAAACATCAAGGCCAATGATCCTTTTCAATGAAACCCTCGATGGCCGGACCGGTGTCATTGCGGGAGAGGGAATATGGAAATGGCGATTGTATAATTATGCAAAAACAAAAGACCACCAGGCATTCAATGAGCTGATAAATAAAATGGTCCAGTTCCTGAGCCTGAAGGACCAGAAAAAGAATTTCAGGATTTATAATCAAAGTAATTTCCGTGAAAATGAGCCTGTGGCTTTCGATGCCGAAGTTTATAATGAAAGCTATGAACTTACGACTGAGCCGGAAGTAGGGATCACCATAAGGAATGAAGATGACAAACAGTTTCCCTATATTTTCAACAGGGCGGGAAATGCTTACCACCTCGATGCTGGCACCTTTCCACCCGGAAATTATTCTTACGAGGCCCAGGCTAAGCTCGGCAGTAATTTTTACACAGCAACCGGCCAGTTTTCCGTTTCTGCCATCGACCTTGAAGCCCTGAATACGGTCGCCGATCATCATTTATTATACCAACTCGCTAAAGAAACCGGCGGTAAATTATATCTTCCCGCTGATCTGAACCAACTGGCGGATGATATCGTCAGCAGGGATGATATAAGGCCGGTAACGTATACCCATAAAAAATATGAAGACTTATTGAATAATGGATGGATACCGGCGCTTATCATTGCTCTGCTTGCCCTGGAGTGGTTCATGAGGAAACGCGCTGGCAGTTATTAGTAAGAAGGGCTTAAGCAATGGAAAAGATCATTTTTATCACAATCCTTCTGATCGTCATTATTGATTTTATCCTGGAAAGGATACTTGATTATCTCAACAGCACATACTGGAGCGACGATCTGCCGGCAGAGCTCGAAGGGATTTACGACAGTGAAAGATACAGGAAATCTCAAAAATACCTGCGGACGAACCACAGGTTTTCCCAGTTGACAGAATCCTTTAATTTCATCCTGGTACTGGGAATGCTATTGCTTGGCGGCTTTGCTTTCCTGGATAATTACATCAGGCAATACACCTCCAGCCCGATCCTTATGGCGCTGTTGTTTTTCGGGATTCTCGGGCTGGTTGCCGATATCCTGGGAACGCCTTTCTCAGTGTACGCCACATTCGTGATCGAAGAGCGATTCGGCTTCAATAAAACTTCGGTTAGAACATTTATTCTCGATAAATTGAAAGGCTTGTTGCTGGCTGCCATTATAGGTGGCGGGCTGCTTTCGCTTGTGATCTGGATTTACGGCGCTACAGGCCAGTGGTTCTGGCTCATCGCATGGGGCGTCATCAGCTTTTTCACCGTTTTCATGACACTGTTTTATTCGAACATCATTGTCCCGCTTTTTAATAAGCAAATCCCTCTGGGCCCCGGTGAGCTGCGCGATGCAATTGAAGCATTCTCCCTAAAGACCGGTTTTAACCTGAGGAATATATACGTTATCGATGGATCGAAAAGGTCGACGAAAGCCAATGCTTATTTTACCGGACTCGGGAAGAAAAAGAGGATCGTGCTTTATGATACGTTAATAAAGGACCATTCTGTTGAAGAGCTGGTTGCAGTACTCGCCCATGAAATCGGCCATTATAAAAAGAAGCACACGCTTGTCGGCACGGTGGTTTCCATCCTGCAGACCGGTTTGATGCTTTTCATCCTTTCCAGGTTCCTTGGAAACTCTTATCTCTCCGCGGCCCTGGGAGCAAGCCAGCCGAGCTTTCATATGAGCGTGGTGGCTTTTGGCATATTATATACGCCATTATCCTTCATTCTCGGTCTTGCCATGAATATCGTTTCCAGGAAACATGAATTTGCAGCCGATCATTTTGCGGCAACAAAATATCAGGGGAAAAGCCTGGCAGATGCACTCATAAAACTATCGGTGAATAACCTGAGCAATTTAAGGCCGCACCCCGCGTACGTGTTTTTTTACTACTCGCATCCGCCACTGCTGAAAAGGCTTGAAGCTATAGCCTCACCCCCTGCCCCCTTTTCCCCCTCTCCAGCTTGATGGAACAGGGGGTGAGGCTCAAGGTTGGCTTTTGTCGATATGATGTTGCCCGACGGTTGTTTGATAATACAATTTATCATCATCAATTATTCTCCATATTTTAAGCAATTTAGTCTTAAGCTCAGATTCCTGTGGGGTCTCAATTATAGTCCATGATAAAACAGTACAATTATCGTCAATTTTTACAATTGGTTCTGATGAACGTGCAATGTGCAAAATAGCCATTCTCTCACAATTATTTTTGTCAAATTCAGGTTCATCCGAATTAATATAGACAAATATTACCAAAAGTATTAAAGGCAGGTACCAGTATTTTTGATTACGGGAAATATTATTCAGGATAAATAAGGTCGTTTTACCAAAGATGAACATTAAACTTAATGTAATTGGTATGATTGTATCATATCTTAGAATGTGGGGACGATAATTTCGGTACCCTCCAAGAGGCAATAGTAATATGTATATCAACGCAAAAAAACCAATCCATTTGATTGCATTCAGTATTTTCTTACCTTCTGTTGTCTTAAATTTATAGTGAATGAATAATGTATTGATTGCCAGAATTGAAAACAAAACAGGAAATCCTAATTTTTGCGTAAACGAGTAATATATGCCTTCCGGCAATCTGGAATATAAATCAGATAGTGGCATTTTATTGCTTATGTCCACAGAATTAAATCTTGCCAGGAATAAGGAATACATTGAGAAAAGACATATGGGCAGCAAATAGAAATAATAATCGTTTGGAATTTTCCGAATCGAAAATTTTACTCTGGAAAATCTATTTTTGATTTCTGAATTGGTAAAATTTTGATAGAAATTGCAGGCAACAATTAATAGACTGATCACTAACGATATCCCGGGATTTAACGGGCCGCTTAAGCTGGATATCAAAGCCAGTGGGATCCATAAATATTTTATGTATTTAAATCCTTTTAATTCAATGCCATAAAAATGTTTCAAAAATAGTGGTGCAAAATAAATTAGAATCAGAATTGTCGGGAGTGCATAAAAAAAGGTATATGTAGTCGATGAGTCAATAATTCCCATATAGCTGCGATATCCGTTTGTCTGGAATAGTGGCGTAATTAAAATGGCAGCCAATAAAAAATCGCATTTAAAAATGTTACCTGAAATAGAGACAGACAGCAGAAATATTATTATAACCTGGATTATTGTTTTGGCTAATGCACATGATAAATACGCACTATCTACGGGGTTTGTAAAATTTTGAAGAAATAGTGGAACATTATTGAAATATTTATAAAAACTCCAATGGCAAAAGAATTTATTAGGATTGGGATATGTGATATGCTCCTGAAAAATTTTAAATCCCAAAGGACTGTCAAGAACTGGTTTTACGTTGTCGGCAGGAACAATACCTCCTGCCATGTCGCCATCAAAAGGTGTATAATAATTCTGTAAAAAAGTATATCCAACATCAGCAAGTAATAATGATATAAGTAATAAAATAAGTATTTTCTTTATCATTCGTGCATTTTTGCAATGTGTTTCTATCCGCTTGTTGCCAATGCCCGGCCAAGGTCTATTTCACTTTGTTTTTCTTTTTCTTGGAATGAAATAGATAAACCAAATAAAAAACAAAAACCATAAAGCACCTTTCCAATCACCTGTTCTAAGTGCAGGTACTCCAAGAAATCCAAGAAATCCAAAGAAACCTTGTGTCCATATTAAGTTTTTCATGTGTATATTTTAAAAGTTAGCGGTTCACGATTAGTTTTCGTGCTGCCGTTCCTTGTTTTGTCGTAACGTAAATAATGTAAACTCCGTTGTTGTCAAGTCGCAGGTTTGTTGTCTTCTGTGTTGCTTGTGTCTTAAGTATTTGTCGCCCAAGCATGTCCGTGATGGTGATTTCAGCATCGTCTTCCGGAAGTGAAATTGTAAATTGTCCGCTGTTGGGATTGGGAAAGACGGAAACGTAATTTTCACCGGTGATTTCCCTGGGAACGTCATTAGCACAGCCATAAGGGAAGTAATAGTCGATAATATTTTGCATGGCGGCTACCGCCGAGTCGCCATGTGAATTATTATAAATTGGCATCCAGAGGTTATACCACCCGCTTCCATAATCCGGATCACCGCCGGGAGGTACAGGACCATTAAAGAAAACAACGGCATGCTGGCTGAACTGAGCGCTGTCCATTGGAATAATGGATTTATAGTGCTCCAGGCGGTCACAAATAAGAGAAGAAGGCTGTAAATTATTGTCAATTATGGCCTGGGCAAGTGCAGCTGAATCCTGCGGATGCACGCCCCAGAAATGGATCAATGGGCGCAAATCTGCACCTGCGGCCTTGAAAGCTTTAGTATGCGGTCATCAATTTCCCCCAGTGGCCCGGGAGGCACTCCGTTGATGTAATCGAGATTTACCTGGTAGTAATAATTCTCAAGCGCTTCCCAGCCAAAAAGTGCTGCGATTTCGATATATTTACCATAACCCCGATGCTGGTACCTGACTTCATCTTTGGTTGTATTGGAAATATCCATGGGGTTACCGGCGCGGAAATTATGCGTGACCATCCAGTTTATGGCCGACAGGTCGCGATGCGATCCAGTAACATCCATTATTAACTGACATTCCAAAGGCAGTGTCGAGATCCATTCCATATAATTGATTCTCTGTGGCTGCGTATAGCAGATTCACAATGGCTTCTGACTCCCCCGGAAATTTTTCCATTAACTGGGAGTGTCCGAGTTCGTGGAATTCCATATCCGACATACTCTGGGATCCCGGTACTAAAAACCACTGATCGCTATTTCCGTTTTGATCGGCATAAGGGTCATAAATATTATTGATTTGCGGGAATCCTATACCATAAAAACCATTCCAATAAATACGAACGTCCAGCATGACATATAGGATCAGGTTGTTGCGAACAAGAGGATACCCCAATAGATTTGAAACCACATCCATGCGTGCATCCCAGTCAGCCATGAGAGTCACGGGGTCGCTATAGTTATATATGAAACTCGTTGGTACCTGCATCATGAATTTTTCAGATTCAAAATCTGCCCAGGGCCCTGGATTATTTCTCTGGACATCCTGCCATTCGCTTAAGGTGGTAGCGTTAAAACTTGTTGCCGAAAAGAATGGCGCCGGTACTACGTTGGTCAATTCTACCTGTTGCAGATCCGCAGAAGCCTGGTAAGGAGTAATGATATAAATCCCTCCTCCGAAAGGATTTGCTATGAGGGTCACAGAATCCGTGATTTCGTAGGTATTGAAAACTTTGAAAAATCTTTTAAGATAACCTATGCTGTGATCCGATTCGGGGTTTGCACCCACAAGTATTTTGTACCCGGCATTCACCATTATATCCGGCACTTTAACTTTTCCAATCGAACCGGGAGACAGGTAATAACCCGTTGGTCTTCTGGCGGGGATAGTGGACCACGCCGTAGGCTTTCCCCAAAAATCAGGCATAGAGGCATTAATGGTGACAGTATCTACATGTGAAGAGTCGGCCGGTAATGGACAGGCTCCGGGAAAATAATCGGAAGTCAGATATTTCCTGCCTTTTAAAAAGGCGCTGTATTGCGCTGTTCTCTCTTTGGTGTACAGGACATCAAATAATTCCTGTTGTACCGTAAAAATCGCCCGGTCATATTCAAAGCCGTCAAGGGCGCCCGGGGCGTTTGGGAAACCGCCCGTTGTAGCCGCATTCAGAAAAAGAGGACCTGCGGTGGTCTCATAACAATCGATAAGGTTAAAGGCCGGTGAAATGACCGGAAGATCATCGGCCAGATAAAAATGGTATTTGCGGATACGTATCGGCTAAGGAATTTATTTGAGCAGGAGTAAGCAGGGATATGCTATCACAATGATCCATCAATTGCTGATAAGCGTTGATAAGCTTTGATCTGATATAGCCGGGAGGATAATTAAAAAATGTGGTTTCACTAAAAGCAAATTGCCCGCCCGATGCGATTAAATTACCATCGATATAAACATTGTAAGAACCATTTCCATACCCGCAGCATATTCCATCACCATATGAATCGTAAATGGTAAAATGAAGGAGTTTGCCGGTGAGATAGCAAAGTGTATCATTGTTGATAGTGCCGCTTGCAATAATAGTATTCGCCGTATCTTTTATATCCCAGCTTGTTTCATTCGGGTAATTATCAGGAACAATACTGACAATGATCTCTGAGTAGCCTGTTGAACACTGGGCCTGTGACTTTTGTGTTGCACCAATTATTATCAATGAACACACAAGTAAGATTGAAGTAACTATTTTCATCTGTTTTTATTATTTTGTTTTTTCATTTGCTTATTCTGTTTGGTTTTCGGCTACCCCGTTGTTACGCACGATCTTACAATTGCTCATAACGCCCGGGCCAGTGCCCTGGCCCCGGAAATTACATGATTGTCAATTCCGAACGGTCGCCTGAGGATGTAAATTTATAATTTAAATCGAAAATATGGAATCGAAAGTTGACAATCGTGTAATTCAATCGCCCCGGCTGGCCCGTTGCTTTTAGTCGTTAGTCGCTGGTCATTAGTCGGCAGTCTAGAATTAACTCAAAATCAAAGACTAACGACTGAAGACTGACGATCCCGAAATGTCCAAAATTTCTTTGAAATTTTGATGACATTTCGAGGATCCTCGAAAATCTACCGAATCAAAGATTCGTTGTTTTTCGGGACTGACGACTTTTTTCTCCCGGGCTGGACTTTGCGCGTCTTGTTAGGTTGCGTATCTTTTATCAGTCATAATGGTACCTGCAACTATAAATAAGAATTTCATTTTCATTTGACTGATACACCAATCTATGCTCCCGGTCAATTCGTCTTGACCATAAACCAGCCAAATAATATTTAAGCGCTTCAGGTTTTCCCATACCGGCATAAGGTGTTCTTTGAATATCTTTTATCAGATCATTTATCTTTTTTATCATCTTCTTGTCCTCCGATTGCCATGAAGTATAATCTTCCCAAGCATTTTCTGAAAAAGTAATTCTCATCATTCTTCCTTTAAATCCTTATGAACTACTTTGCCGGTTTTCATTTGCTTAATGGATTCATATAATCTGTCAGCATTGATTTTGGAGCTGAGAAGATGAACAGTTTCCATTATAGAATTATATTCATCAAGTGAAATTAATACAGCTCCTTTGCCAGTGCCTCTTTTAATAATCAATGTTTCATTATTATTTTCGACTTCGTCAAGAAACTTTTTTAACCGGGTTCTAAATTCAGTGAAATTTGCTGCTCTCATGGTGAAATAAATTTAAGTAATTAATAGAGTACAAATATACGTACTTTATTAGTAACACATAAAAAATATTTAAATATTAAACATACCGCATAACGCCCCGCCGGCAGCCAAAGTGCGGGTTTTACTTGTTGTTTCTTTTCTTTACCTATATCATTTGCAGTGTTGATGAATGCTCGCTTTCGGAAACTGCCTGCATTGTCGGCTGACGGTTCGTTATACCGCGTTTTTATATATTTTCCTTTCGCTCAGATATAAATTTCCTAAAAGAGTAAATCTCAGGGTATTGATTTAATAAAATTATCTTATCCGTGTATAAGTTTCAATTAGAGTGATTTTATTATTTTTTATAGTAGTTTCTACAAACATATCAGGTGATTTAAATTCTCCCTCAATTTTATAAGATGCTTTTTCAAAATTTGAAATATCACTAAACAGAAGGTATTTATATTTAGTATTTGATATAAACCAGGTTGCATTTATCTCAATATCCTTATCCTTTCCTGAAGGCAGTTCAACGTAAATACTTTTATCAATACTTTTGTCATATCCCTGGAGGAATTTTCCTTCCGTAACTGTTTTCCCATTGGTAACTGTTTTATAATATCCTTCCAATCCCGTTCCATAAGATTTCGCATCCCAAAAAAAAGTTGTATCTTTAGACTCCTCGCACTTCCAAGAGCCAACAAACTGTTTCATTAATTCGACCTGATTGAGTTTTGTTTGAGTAGTCTGTGCATGTATTCCGTTTATACAGATTAATAAGAAAACAGTAATAGCGATGATTAGAAAGGTTTTTTTCATGATTTAAGGTTTTATTTAATAATTTAAGTTAATAGAATTGTAATATTTTTTGATGCAATTCCGGTTAATTTCTTTGCTATCGTCATTTTTTAAATGCGGTATAACGCTCGCGTGCAGTACCCTCGCCCGTTCTTTTTAGTCGTTAGTCGCTGGTCATTAGTCGGCAGTCTAAAATTAATTCAAAATCAAAGACTAACGACTAACGACTAAAGACTGATGACTGACGACTTTTTTCTCCCGGCCTGGACTTTGCGCGAATGTTAGGCCACTGGGTTGTTCAGGTAAGCTTGATCTTGCCTTCTCTTATGTTTTTTAAGTATTCTTTTTGTTCCTCAAGAGACATAGTTGCTAATTTCTCAGCCAGCTTTGCTTTTATATTTCGGAAGAAATTAACAGTATCGAATGTTTTTTCAGTTGTTGTTTTCATCGCCTGTAAATTCTAATGGTGATCGAATATCAATGATCGGATAACCTAAACGTAGGTTCACAGAATTAAATAATTTAATCTTATCAAAATTCACGATATGCTTGAAATTCCAACTTACAAGGACATCAAGCCTGTTAACCGTCGCAAGGGCAATGTGGTAAGCATCGTTATAACTTGAAATTCCAAGAATTTTCTCATCAATATAAACTTGTGCCAGATATTTTGATTCGTAATCCAATTCGAGATACTTATAAGAATCTTTAGGGATTTTGCTTTTTAATTCTCTTACATAATCAGGTGCTAAGGACAATTCAGTTTCGCTTATTTCTGAGAAGAAAATTAAAAAATCCCCTGCAAAGATCCTTTCGAAAAACTTTTTGGTGATATCCGCAAATTCTTCATCAAAATATCCACCAACGACTGAAGTATCAATATAAACTCTAGGTTTCATGATGAATCAATTTTGTACAAAGATAAGTAAGTATGAGCCTAATTAAAAATATTATCTTTCAACCATGTGGCATAACGTTCGGCATAGCGCCTCCGCCCGTTCCTTTTAGTCGTTAGTCACTGGTCATTAGTCGGCAGTCTAAAATTAACTCAAAATCAAAGACTAACGACTAACGACTAAAGACTGACGACTTTTTTCTCCCGGGCTGGGCCGGGTTATTTGTCCGCCAAAGGCGGAGGGCGGCGTGTGCTCGTAAAGATATAAAATATTAGAACATATTCCAAGCAGATCCCTCTCCGCCAGCCGGTGGATCGGGATGACGTGGTTAGCTGATGAAAACAGGAGCGGCGCGGCACTCCATTGTAACTTTTTTAATGTGTGCCGCGCCGCCTCATTGATCTTACGATTTACATCATCCCGAAGCGCAGCGAGGGATCTCATACCGCCCGTCCGCCGGCTAGCGGAGCAAACTTTAAAGAACCCCGAGCTGGGCGCTGCGCGTTCTTTAGATTTGCATTGTTAATTAACAATATGTTTTGATAGTTATATTGTATGTTGTTGATTTTCTACTTAGTACATGACAAAATTTAATAACAACTTGATATTCAATATTATATGTTAATAACTTGGTGATAACTTGTGTGAATAAAATGATATAAAACCCTGATATTCAGTATCTTAGATAGAAATACCACCAAGTATGACTTCAAGATACATGAACACCAGGGTTGAAAGTAAAAATACCATTTTATTCGCAACATTATCATAAATTTTCGGGGACAAAATGAATTTGGCCCGAATTAAGTTCTTTGGCTTATTTATCTGTGCACTTTGCAAGGTTCAAACTGTCTGCTTTGAAAAACTGGCGACGGCATTCGATACGGATGTTAAAGTGGATTCTTCACTACGAAGAATCCAGCGCTTCATCGCGGAATACATGCTGGATACTCATCTCATCGCTCGCTTTGTATTCACATTATTGCCGCATAAGCCACCTTACCGACTGGCCATGGACAGAACCAATTGGAAATTTGGGACATCTAATATCAACATATTGGTTTTGGCCGTTGTCTATCAAGGTGTGGCCTTCCCGATCCTGTACAAGATGATGCCAAAGTTTGGCAATTCTTCTACCAGGGAGCGAATCGATTTGATGGAAGACTTCATCGAGTTGTTTGGTGTTGATAGCATCGAATGCCTGCTTGCAGACCGCGAGTTCGTTGGAGATCATTGGCTGGGGTATCTCAATTACCGCCGCATACGTTACTACATACGCATACGGGAGAACTTCTGGGTTGTTATACCGAGAAACGGCCATCGAGTTAAAGCATCCTGGTTGTTTCATCACTTAAGAATAAATCAGTATGGCTATCACCGGGGGGTCGTATTCGTCAATGGTCAGCTTTGCTATTTGTCTGCATCAATAATCAAGAACAGACAGGGCATTCCCGAGCTTCAGATCATTGTTTCCTTCAACAAACCTGATGGATCACATTCATTATACAAAGAACGATGGCAGGTTGAATCTGCATTTAAAGCACTGAAAACAAGCGGTTTTAATATTGAAGACACGCATTTGACCGATTTAGACCGAGTAAATAAACTCCTTGCGCTGGTGCTTTTTGCCTTTACTTGGGCATATATCGCCGGGGTTTTTCTGGACTCGATTTGCCCGATAAAAATCAAAAACCATGGCAGAAGAGCAAAAAGTTTATTCAAATATGGGTTAACATATCTTGCAAGCGTACTGTTTTCCAATGATATAGATAAATTTAAAGATATTTGTAAATTTTTGTCATGTACTTAGTAATTTAAGTTAATAGAATTGTAATATTTTTTGATACAATTCCGGTTAATTTCTTTGCTATCGTCATTTTTTAAATGCGGTATAACGCCCGCGTGAAACGCCCCCGCCCGTTCCTTTTAGTCGTTAGTCGCTGGTCATTAGTCGGCAGTCTAAAATTAACTTAAAATCAAATACTAACGACTAAAGACTAACGACTAAAGACTGACGACTTTTTTCTCCCGGGCTGGCCTTTGTGTGTCTTGTCAGGCTGCGTATCTTTTATCAGTCATAATGGTACCTGCAAGTATAAATAAGAATTTCATTATCATTTGCCTGGTAAACCAATCTATGCTCCCGGTCAATTCGTCTTGACCATAAACCAGCCAAATCATATTTAAGCGCTTCAGGTTTTCCCATACCGGCATAAGGTGTTCTTTGAATATCTTTTATCAGATCATTTATCTTTTTTATCATCTTCTTGTCCTCCGATTGCCATGAGGTATAATCTTCCCAAGCATTTTTGGAAAATGTAATTCTCATCATTCTTCCTTTAAATCCTTATGAACTACTTTGCCGGTTTTCATTTGCTTAATGGATTCATATAATCTGTCAGCATTGATTTTGGAGCTGAGAAGATGAACAGTTTCCATTATAGAATTATATTCATCAAGTGAAATTAATACAGCTCCTTTGCCAGTGCCTCTTTTAATAATCAATGTTTCATTATTATTTTCGACTTCGTCAAGAAACTTTTTTAACCGGGTTCTAAATTCAGTGAAATTTGCTGCTCTCATGGTGAAATAAATTAAAGTAATTAATAGAGTACAAATATACGTACTTTATTAGTAACACATAAAATATTTTTAAATATTAAACATGCCGCATAACGCGCGAGCACAGCGCCCCCGCCCGTTCCTTTTAGTCGTTAGTCGCGAGTCATTAGTCGGCAGTATAAAATTAACTCAAAATCATAGACTAACGACTGACGACTGACGACTGACGACTGACGACTGACGACTGACGACTTTTTTCTCCCGGGCTGGGCCGGGTTATTTGGCCGGGCAGGCGGGCGGTGCGAGAGTGTAAAGTTATGAATTAGTATTACAAATTGCAAGCAGATCCCTCGCTGCGCTCAGGATGACGCGGTTGGCAGTAGACAATATGAGCGGCGCGGCGCCACGTAATTATTGAGTTCTGACTTTCCTTTGCGCCGCGCCGCTCTGGTCTCCTCTCCTCAGAACGTCATCCCGAAACGCAGCGAGGGATCACCTACCGTCCGCCTGACCGGGCAAAATTTTAATGTCCGGGCTGGGCGATGCGCCTTTATTAGGTGCTGGCTTTATTCCAAATAAAATCCCACATAATCTCTACATCTAACTGGAACAGGTTGTTTTTTTTGCATGCCTGGATTCCATTTGGGGGAATTTCGAATGACTCGTACAGCTTCAAAATCAAAATATTTGTTTTTTGGTTTTGTTAGTATAATGTCATAGATATTTCCATCAGGTCCAATAGTGAATGTTACACTTGTTGAACCTTGATTCTTTCGTATTCTTGCTAACATAGGATAATAGGCTTCAGATTTAATATATTCCCTAAAGTCCTTATAATTTGCTGTAGCTATTTTATCGTTTTTGTTTGGAAAAGTAGGCATTACTTCTACAATTACGAAAGTTATAGGGAATGAAGTGGAATCATCAAAAGTTTTAATTACATCTTTCAATCCAATATAATTAAGAGTATCAAAGTTTCCAGTTTTTGGATTTAATACATACCATAAGCTGTCTGGATACCCATTTGTGAAATACCCTTTTTCTAATAATTCGCCATTTTCTCCGTAATAGTATGTCGCCCCATTCTCTATTTCGGGATGTAATGAACTGTATTCTCCTTTATAGATTAAAGAGCCGTCATTGTGAGTAATTTCGAGTATAAATCTATTTTCTGTAAACTTGATCTCATTTGCAATGTATGCTGCTTCCGTTTCTTTTGATGCTTCCCAATTTTTATCGTAAAAAAACAATGTTGTATCTTGACAATATAATTGCTCAAATAATCCTGCTAATGTCCATAAAATGACAAAATATTTTTTCATCACTAATTTCTTTATATAATTATATTTCAAAGCTTGCACCTAACGGTCGGGAGCTTACCGAAGTGAAATCCGGTGGACTGCGAAGCAGGACATTGCAGGATTTCACGAGTGTGACCGGATTTCATTGCGGTTAGTTCCTGTTAGAGTGAGTACGCTGGCATAAAGATAATGAATATTAGAAAGAAAAAGTCAACTGAAATCCGGTTTGCTCCCGACCGTTAGGGATGAATAGGACAAGGAGAATAAAAATTTTTAATCGCTCTCGCCCACACGAATAAAAATTCAGGGATCACAAGGAATCAGCAGGCTCTGAATCGTGCCCACACGTTAAAAAATTTTTATGATTGTCCGTCAAGCGAAGCGTATTCATCCCTAACGTTTGCGTGTATGTTTATGTTGCCGGCATTCAAAGCTCCAGGTTATCAAGTTACAACCAGGTTTGATTAAATGCTCCAAATTTCGTAACTTACTGTCCGGCAATTAAATATATACGCTGTTGTGTGTAGTGGTTTATTATTATCCAATCTTTTTTGTAAATTCCTTAATAATCTTAATTAAATCGTTCGGTTTACTAATCATAGGTAAATGCCCAGTATTCAATTCTATTATTGTCTCTGGTTTTAAATTTTCAATAGCTTTCTCCTGCAACTTTATCCCATATGCAGCATCATTTGTCAGTTTTATATATAGTTTTTGTGTATCTGGAAGATTGTAAGTTATTTTCTGTTCATAAATTGATCGGGATTCTGGTGTAAATTGTCTGAACACTTCATCTGCTTGCTCTTTAGATAAATCATTACACAAGCCTTTTCTTATTACTGTCTCAGGAGGTCTAGTTCCTAATATTCTATACAAACACTTCATAAGTATCATACCAATCCAAGGGAAAGAAGAAAGAAAACTCTCTCCACTTTTTGGAATAGAAGCACTAATTGCAACAAAGCCTATCAGTTTAGGTGAAATCTTTTTTAAAGTATCTAGAGCTATGACTCCGCCAATTGAATGAGCAATAATAATAATTTTGTCACACTGCCAATTATTAATCCTTGTACACAAAAAGTCAGAGTAATCATGAATCGTCAGACTTTTAGTGCTTTTTGAATTATGGTCTCGTCCAGGATAATCCAAAAATAAACAAGGAATATCAAAAGAATGAGAAATATCATTCCATATCCAAGTACCTAATCCAGCACCATAAATAAAAACTAATCCGAATTTAGAATCTTTTTCCATAGTCATAAATTAAAAGGGTTACACACTTAAAATGGTAATGATATTAATCAATAGTGACAATCCTATGTCAGTAAGCAAATATCTGCTGCTCTTCAGCATTACACACAACGGTCGGGAGCTTACCGAAGTGAAATCCGGTGGACTGCGAAGCAGGACAAGGGAGGATTTCACGAGTGTAACCGGATTTCATTGCGGTTAGCTTCCTGTTAGAGTGAGTACGCTGGCATAAAGATAATGAATATTAGAAAGAAAAAGTCAACTGAAATCCGGTTTGCTCCCGACCGTTAGGGATGAATAGGACAAGAGAAATAAAAATTTTTAATCGCTCTCGCCCACACGAATAAAAATTAGGGATCACCATGAATCAGCAGGCTGTGAATCGTGCCCACACGTTAAAAAATTTTTATGATTGTCCGTCAAGCGAAGCGTATTCATCCCTAACGCTCGTGCGCAGCGCCCTGGCCCGGGTTTTTATTGCACCATACGGGCGGGGGCGGTGCTTCAAGCTTTAAAGTTACGAATAAATATTTCAAAACGCCCCCGCCCACATGGTGCAACGATTGAAATAACTCTGGGCTGGGCGCTGCGCTTCCGTTAGCGGGCGTTGTGTTATTAAAGTACTCCGTCTTTTCTTGTACTTTCTTTGTAATTAAAACCTTCTAAATAGGAAATTTTCCATCTATTATCTTCTTTGACAACTTCGAATCGCATTGCATAATTTTCTAATCCTTCACATCTATGACCTTGGTCTTCACATATTAAGTAAAATTCACCTTTGTTTTTGGTTAGATTTATGGTTTCAATTTTAGCAAGATCAAGTGAAAACCATTCTTGCCCGTTCCTCCAAGGGATATAGTCATTTTCAAAAATAAAAGGAGGTAAATCGCCAACCAACCATTCCCCATATTCACCATTTCTCAATTTTTTATCAAGAGTCAAGATAATGTGCTTGTAATTATCAATGAACTCAGATGAAAAATAATTTGTCTTTTTTAGCAGTTTTAGGTTTGATTTGAGTTCTTCCATATCAAAACCTATTATTAAGCTATCCTTACTGTCAGTTAGAACAGGTTTTAAAGCTATGGTTTCATTTGTATCGCTCCAATTTAGCACTTGTATAATCAATTTTTGTATGTCTTCTTTGTCATCTGAGTTATGAGCTGATTTTATTATACTGCCCTGATAATCTGTTGGAACGGTCAAATTTGTATTTTGATTACAACTAATCAAAACCACCACTAATATTGAGCTTAACATTAGGAAATATTTCATAGTTTATCTGTAGCAATCTACTAATTATAAACCTTTCACAATGCCCGCTAACGGTCGGGAGCTTACCGAAGTGAAATCCGGTGGACTGCGAAGCAGGACAGGAAAGGATTTCACGAGTGTGACCGGATTTCATTGCGGTTAGTTCCTGTTAGAGTGAGTACGCTGGCATAAAGATAATGAATATTAGAAAGAAAAAGTCAACTGAAATCCGGTTTGCTCCCGACCGTTAGGGATGAATAGGACAAGAGAAATAAAAATTTTTAATCGCTCTCGCCCACACGAATAAAAGGAAGGGATCACTATGAATCAGCAGGCTCTGAATCGTGCCCGCCCTATAAAAAATTTTTATGATTGTCCGTCAAGCGAAGCGTATTCATCCCTAACGCTTTGTGCAACTGCCGGGCAGTTTTTTGGCCGCACAGGCAGGCATTGGTTAACTCCTTAAAATTAGTAAAATATAATCAAAATGCCCACCTGTGCAGCCAAGATTTTTTAAACACTGGCTGGTAGTTGCGCTATGTTATGATTTGTTTTACAGTTATTTACTATTTAGAAATTAAGTAAGGCAGGTATTAATGATATAATGGTCTTGGCTTGATCGATTAATTTGAAAAAGCAAATTGAAAATTATTCTTTCAAGATGAAGTTATGGGTTTACCCATCGGTTCACTTTCAGGTTATCCAACTTATACTTAAATTTGTACAACAGCATTAATTCTCATGAAATTCAAATACTATATCAGAATCATTCTCCTACTAATAATTCTTGCACCAATTATAGGCTATTCTCAAAATTGGCCTAAAATCTATTATGATAATATTGATGCTACAATTAGGGATTTAGCAGAAACATATGATAAGGGATATCTTATTGCTGGTTACACCTATAATCAAGGATGGCCTCAATTTGATTTGATAACAAAAATCGATATTAACGGTAATGTACTCTGGGATAAAAAGTTTGGTGATGGAAACTACTCAAATGGATTATCAGACTTTTATCTTACCAATGATAATGGGATGATCCTGGCAGCTGGCACTAGTAAATATTCTGGCAATTATGATCCGACATTTATAAAATTGAATGTTTGTGGAGAGATTGAATGGTGTAAGGTTTTCCAATCATCTGATCAAAATTATGGGGTCGGAATACTTCAACTTGCAGATGGATCTTATATCGGAATGCTTGAATACTATGGTGAAGGAGAGACCTATGCAAGGATTAGCCTGGTCAAGATGGACCAATCAGGAGAACCGCTCTGGATTAAGCGATTGGCACAGGAAGA
The DNA here is from genome assembly GCA_963823285.1 of uncultured Bacteroidales bacterium. Classification (GTDB taxonomy): domain Bacteria; phylum Bacteroidota; class Bacteroidia; order Bacteroidales; family JAGOPY01; genus JAGOPY01. The sequence continues at coordinate 929,872 of CAWGKX010000015.1, forward strand.
CCCACTTATAAACAATGAAGATTGTTATAATTTATATTTGACAACTGATAGTAACTATTTGGTTACCGGTTGGGCTTATCATCCTGGTTCATACCCATTCTGGATTATGACTGATACAATTGGAGAACAGATATGGGATTTATTCGGTGACAATTTTTTAGGTGAAGCCCACCAGGTTATTGAAAAGGATTCCGGCATTTTTTATTCTACTTCATACGCCATCGGCGATAATGGAATTCAATCACCGGTTCTTTTCAAATTTAACAAATTTGGCGACCTTTTAGGTGAGTACGACCTCATGGGGGATACAATAGCGATGGGCAGTAGCACACCTGTAGCGTCTCTTGACGATTCGACTTTAATCATAGGTGTTGGATGGAAGAAAGATTACTATCCCCTTGATGATGGCTATGCCGAGGTATTTGTTACCGATACCATGGGCAACCTGATAAACAGAAGGCAATTTTTTGATCATGAATACAATAGTCTTCAAAGTATCATTGTATCCTCCTACCATAAAATCCTTGCGGCAGGAAACTTTGTTGTCGATGGCGATTTCGATATCTATATGTGGAAAATGAATGCCGATTTGGAGGATGACACACTTTACACCCAACCTTTGACCTACGATAGCTTATGCCCGTATGAAATCCAGTCAGATACCGTTGACCTTGACTGCGGTGTATTCGTGAATATCGATGAGTTGCCCACTAAAGAAGAATATGAATCCACAATAAAAATCTCGCCGAATCCAGCGAGGAATTGAATTTCGCTGACTTTGCCGGAGAATGTTTCACCGGGAATTATGGAACTGACAATTTACAATAGTTTCGGTCAGGAGTTAATTAATTTGACGGAAAACAATACCACAAGAATCATTTCTTTGGATATCTCATCTTTATCCTCCGGTCTGTATTTTTTGAAAGGCAGCGATAAAAGACGTCATAATTTAAAAGGCAAGTTTGTGGTAGCAAAATAGAATTTAGTTTACGAGGGGTGCTCAGCGACATGTAAGAGTGCAAAAATTGAATCCATTGAAATAAGGAGTTGTCACTCTCCAGTAGAAATCAGGTAGTTTTTGCAGCGGAAAATCATTAGAAATCACCCCAATTCAATAGTCTGTAAATGAAATAAAATTTTACTTCCTGGAAAATTAATTATAACGCTTAGCGCAACTGCCGGGCGGTGTTTTGGCTGGCAGTTGCATATTGTTACAGGGCGTTTTAAATAATTAATACTTAACAACTTTGAACATTCCGACTTCATTTTCACTTGTAACCCTCACAAAATAAACTCCTGCGGGCATATAACTTATATCAATATCCATTTTTGATTCAGTGAATTGGTATCGATTAATCTCTAGACCATTTACGCTGAATATACCAATAACACCCTGATCTATTGGCACTTTAGATTCAATTGTGAATTGTTCAGAGGTTGGATTAGGATAAATGTTGATCAGGCTTTTAAGTGTTACCACATCTTCAAATCCGACACCACAGGCTGCTTCAACCTCTTCCTGGCTATTGCACCCTGTATTGTTACAGTGTATGTAAGAAATCGCATAGGGTAATTGTAAATAATCGCAAATGCTGGTCACTTCACACATGGATAATGAGCTATTGTTGGCAATTGTCAGGCTGTCGATGAAAAGGGGATCAATACCCTCTAAACCCGTCAGACTGGCAAGCGACTCATTAGAGATTATACTCACCTTCCCATCCACAAAATGCAGCGAATCTAAAGTACTAAGGTCGGTCAACACATCATTTTCCCCGATAAAAAGATCCCGCCCGATCGACGACAGTTGATCCAATCCTGACAGACTGAGGAGGGCGTCGTTATTCAGGAGCCATAAATTCCATGCAATTGAATGGATTGAGTCGAATCCTGAGAGATTGGTCAATGATTTGTTATCGATCAATAATATCTGCATATTGATCTGGCGGATACCCAACAAAGCAGACAGGTCATGCAGCGAGTCATTTTCTTCGATTATCAGGTCCCAACCGATTGATGAAAGGGAATCAAGGCCGGACAGATCCCTTAGCCGGTCATTGTTTTCTATCTTTACAGTTTGCCAGACGGATTTGATCCCATTTAATCCATCCAGGTTCAGGAGCGAATCATTGTTCCTTATCGTCAGGTTTTCAAACGTCCCAGTCACTCCTTCCAAACCGGAGAGACTGCTGAGGCTGATATTGTCTGTAATACCTATGCTGGTAATATTACCTGAAAGCGATGAAAGAGACGTGATATCTGTCAATGAATCATTGCCACCTATTCCAAGATTTGATAAAGATGTAAGGGATTCCAGACCTGTTAAGCTTTTGAGAGAAGCATTTCCAACAATATCTAATCCTTTTTCAATAACGGCAACGGAATCTAATCCGGTAAGAGATGTTAATAATGGGTTTGACCTTATAACGACATAGCCTTCCACAAATTGAATGCCCTGCAATGCTTCGATGCTTGACAGGGAATCATTTTCCGTGATGTCTACCGAACTTCCAAATGAATTTACATTTTCCAATCCGTTCAAATTCTTCAGGTGATCATTATTGTCAATTCCCAAAAAGCCACCGATTGAAGTCAATGCGTTAAGGTCGGAAATGCTTTCAAGATTAGGACTTCCTGTTATATCGAGGTATCCGCCAACGGACACTAGATGGTTCAAGCCATAGAGAGATATAAGGTTTGGATTTTCTCCGATATAGAGCCTGCCCTCGATCTGGGTAATTTGAGATAATCCGGCAAGACTTAAAATGGAATCTCCATAGATTTGAACATTTCCTTCAATAACCGTACAGTTTGGAAAATTAATCTGGAAACTGTCGATCTGGGATTGTGTTGTAAATGTGATTCCCTCAGGCAGGCAGGGCTGTGAAAAAACATTAATTGAAAGAAACAGCCCCATAGAAAATGTAACTAGTTTCTTCATATGATATCTAGGTTTTTTTTGAATAATCATTTAATATTCATATAAAATGCCCTGTAACGTCAGTCTGTCTAAAAACCATCAATATTAACTAAAATTCGTTAATAAGTCAAGTGCTTTAGGGTCACTTTATTTTAAAGGGGTTTACGTAAATTTAAAGTATGAAATTCATACAAGGATACGACAGAACCCAGATGCATCTATTTCCCGTTTGCACTGGATCAATCCATTGATCCCGACAATGAAGTCAGGCTTATTGAACTTTTTGTAGAAAGTTTGCCGTTGGCTGAATACGGATTTAAGATGGAGTTTGTTGAAAATGGCCGGCCGGCCTATCATCCGGGGGATTTACTCAAGCTGTTCATTTACGGGTATATGAACAAGGTCCGCACCACGCAGGGACCTGGAAAAGGAATGCAAGCGCAACATCGAAGTGATGTGGCTGATGAGATGCCTTCAGCCGGATCATAATACGATAGCCAATTTCCGCAGGGATAATCCGAAGGCTATCAAGAAGGTATTCAGGGCGACGGTGCAGGTAGCCAGGCATTTCAAGCTTGATCGGGGGCAAGCTTATTGCGGGGGACAGCACCAAGCTACAGGCGCAAAACAGCAGGAAGAACAATTTCAACGCAGAAGAAGATTGAGCGGCATATTGCTTATATCGATCAAAAGCTGGAGGAATACTGCAAATCGCTGGCCGAAGCGGATGGAGATGAGCGGGATCAAATCCGCAGAGGAGATCGACAAGCAAATCAGCAACGTAAGGATCACTACAGGAAGATAGAAGCAGCAGACTGAAAGAAAGCGGTGCCACCCAGGTGTCGACCTCAGACCCGGAAAGCCGGCTGTTGGTGACGGGGAATAAAGGACCTGAAGTGGCTGTATAATGTGCAGGTCACCACCGATGCCGCAACATTGCCTGCCGATCGATTACAAGGTGACCAACAGCAACGACAACAAGTGCCATGGGCAATATGCTTCGCAGGGCCAAGAGCATACTGGGGACCAATGAATTTACCGCTTTGTATGATAAAGGATACCATACGGGCAGTGAATTTGAAATAGGCTCAGGAAGCTGGGCATTGAAACCCTGGTTGCCATTCCGGATGCTCCCGGCAACAACCATGCTCCAGACCCATTGTACGATGTGGAAAATTTCACCTATTCCGAGGAAAAGAGATTCTTACACCTGTCCCCAGGGAGCAGAACTTAAGACGAATGGGAGCTGGTATGACAAAGAAGGGCTTGCGGTTCAAGCAATATAAAACAAAGGCATGCCGTAATTGCCCGGTAAAGAGAGCAATGCACAACTGCCAGAGAACATGGGCAGGATGATCCAGCGGAGCGAATATGCGGCCTATATTGAACAGAACAAGGTCAACATCACCTGGAAGCAGCATTTATATAAGAACCGCAAGGCCATCGTCGAGCATCCCTTTGGCACGATCAAGCGACAATGGGGCTTTGATTACATACTGACGAAAAAAGGGATGGAAAGGGCCAGTGCCGATGTCGGGCTGATGTTTACTGCATACAATCTTCGAAGGATCATCAACATCATCGGACAGAAAAACTTCAAAGAATACCTAAAAAGGGTTCTTTTTCCCGTTTTTTCCTCCTATGAGTCCATATGGCGCCCGGTATTGAAATTATTAAGATCAGAGCAGGAATACCGGGGTAATTTTCCGGGATCGAAAAACATCATTTTTGAACCGGTTATTACCGGTTTTTAGCTACAAAAATCCGTATTAGCGGGGGGTTAATAGACAGACTGACGCTCGAGCGCAGCGCCCTGGCCCGGGTTTATTTGCCCGCCGGCAGGCGGGCGCCCGATAGCTCAAAGTTACTAAATCAAAGTATTCAACGTGCACAATACCGCCCGCCTGGACGGCCAAAATTTTAATGTCCGGGCTGGGCGCTGCGCGTTCGTTATGCTGTTTAATATTTATTTATTTATTATTAATTTTCAGAATCAGCAGTATCATAGCGATAGCACCCAATTGAATTATAAGGTTGTTTTTCTGCCCAAAAAGACTGTCGCTAATATCAAGATTTTTGTCTGTCAGTATTTTAACGATGAGAAAGTACATCTTGTCGAATTTATTTCCACAAATATCTATGGTCAATCCTTTTTACTAATATTTTCACATCGTCATAAAGCCACATCGTTTAATTTTTCTCCAACTCATTGTTTCAATATATTGCTTTATCATTAAATAAGTTGTAGATTCTTATGATCAAATGTGTCATAAACACCTCAACATCAGCATATAGAATGTCATATACTCCTGTTCAATTTCAGTAGCTCCTCGACACGAATGAAAGATCTGATCTTTTTTCTTCAGTCAAAAATACTTATGTGAATTCTTTTTAGTCATGCACGATTCAGATTAAAAGTCATATGGTCCGAGCTTACCTAATGAAATCATTGGACTGCGAATCAGGACATGCATGGATTTCACGAGTGTGACCGGATTTCATTGCGGTTATTTCCTATTAGAGTGAGTACGCTGGCATAAAGATAATGAATATTAGAAAGAAAAAGTCAACTGAAATCCGGTTTGCTCCCGACCGTTAGGGATGAATAGGACAAGAGAAATAAAAATTTTTAATCGCTCTCGCCCACACGAATAAAAGGAAGGGATCACTATGAATCAGCAGGCTCTGAATCGTGCCCGCCCTATAAAAAATTTTTATGATTGTCCGTCAAGCGAAGCGTATTCATCCCATAACGATTGTGTAAATGCATTGCATTTATTTTCATTTTATCGATTGACAAGTGGCATTTACTCCACCATTTTGGATGGTATTGTGTACCTGCATGGAAAATGAAAAGTTAAAGGCCATCATTTGAATATTCGTTTTGGTTGATTTCTTTCAATTGCTCTCTTTAGTATAAGGTTTGATTTGTATTCCGGGTAAGTCAGTTTTGTTAAGGGAAGAAAAGAATCAATCTCTTCAATAGCTAACTTAATGTCAAATAATGATTTAAGCACTCTTTCGTTCATAAACCAGGATTTTTTCCCTGTCAAGGACCTTTCTGAAAATTGGATTTCTTACAGCTTGATTTTCAACAATATCAATCTCCCGATTAAAAACAGATTCCATTTGTTCTTTGAAATCCATATAATTTTCAAAATATTCAGCCTGATCAATAAGGTGACTAAATTGAATGAGAATGTCTATGTCACTATTGTCATTGAATTTATCAGTTTTAACAGAACCAAAAATGAATAATTGCTCTACCTGGTGTTCCTTGCAGATTCTGTTTATATTTTCAATATTCCTGGTTATCAAATCCATATTTACAAAAATAAGAAATAATGCAATAAAATTAAATATCAAAACTATCCAGCGGACTTTTTATTTTCCCAAGCCCTCTCTGGGTGATATGGGTATAAATCTCCGTGGTCTTTGAACTCTGGTGCCCCAGCAACTCCTGAATATACCGGATATCAACACCATGCTCCAGTAAATGGGTCGCAAATGAATGCCGTAGCGTATGAACTGTTACTTTCTTCCTTATCTTCGACCTGGTGACCGCATCCTTAAATATATGCTGGATGCTCGACGCTCCATATTGTCCGCCAAACTGGCCCTCAAAGAGCCATTCCTTTGGTTTATACTCGTTAAAATATCGTCTCAAAAGTTCCAGTACCTTTTCCGATAAAATACTATATCTGTCCTTCCTGCCTTTGCCCTGCCTGATGATCACGTACATCCGCTTCGAATCAATGTCATGGATCTTCATGTTTATCAACTCACCCCGCCGTAATCCGGCCGAATAGATCAACGACAGGATCGCCTTATGCTTTACATTATCAGTGCTGTTAAGGATCAGCTGAACGTCCTTTTCACTTAATACATTTGGCAGATTCTTTTCTTTCCTCGGCCTTTGAATGTAGTATGTCCGCACAGGCCTCCCCAAAACCTGCTCATAATAGAACTTGATCGCATTGATCGACTGATTCTGGTAAGACAGCGATATGTCGCGATGCTCAATCAGGTATAACAGGTATTCCCTGATCTGCTCATCGGTCAGCTTCTGAGGATCAAAATTCCTGTAATAAACCAGGAATTCCTGCATCATCGACTTATACGTTCTGATGGTATTCGGACTGTAATTCTTCAGCACCAGCGTCTTCATAAATTCCTCCGGCACTAAATCCAATTTTCCTAACGTCTTACCGTCATACAGTCCTGCAGGCTTACCGTCCTCCTCAAAAAGCAGCTTGCCTTCAAATCGGTGATTCAGTTTTTCGATGCCACCTGCCTGCGTTGCAATGTGCCAGCACTTTTCTTTCGGCTCCCACCGGGCTCCGGGGATTTTCCTGACTAATTCGATAATCTCCCGATCATAGGGAAAATGCAGCTTCAACCGCTCCTTGCCTTCAATGAGGCCTGTGTTAATCGTTATCTTTTTCATATTTATTTTTTCACCATATAATCAAAGTAATGCATATAAGAGACACATAGAAAGAATTCTCCTATGTGTTTCTATGTGTCCTATGTTTCTATGTGGTTAATAATACCCTTCCACATAGGTTAATCCGGAAAAATGGAAAAAATACCCGGCAGGTCAACGGAATAATATGAACAATGTAGCAAGAAAGATGGCTCAGAGATCGCGCTTCCTTATCACCCACAGCGAAACGCCCACGAATAGCGCCGCGTAGGCCAGCGCTACGATTATATCAAGGCTGTGAAGCCCGGTTTGAAGCTCCACGTTGAATTCGGGCGATCTGAACTGGATAAGTGAAGTATTCGGCGTCCGAAGAACATGGTTTATGGCATTTACCGGCAGGAAAGGCTGGATATTATCAGCTATTTTCTGCTGGACGATCAGCTCGATGATCGGGTAAACGAACAGGAGCCCTATGGCAAACCCGGTCCGCTTCACCAGTATGCCGATCATCATCGAAAATAAAAGAAAAGCCAGGATTTCGACAAAATAACCGAACAGGAAGATCATTTTGGAGAAAAAAACATGAACATTCAGAACAGATGAATAAATCAGCCCGAGTACCGTTCCACCGAGGAAGATCAGGAAGGTCGCGACGATGCTGAACAGGATTACAAGGTAAACTTTTGAAAGCAGGAAATCTGTACGGCTCAGGCCATTGAAAATGTTATGCCGGACAGTCAGGTAAGAATATTCATTCGTTACTAAAACTATAATGATTATGCCGAGGAAAATCTTGATGAAATAACGGAGGGAAGCCGCCCAGGCTATATTCTGCCAGACGTCCGGGAAATTATAAAGGAATTTCATCAGCATCTTGATTTCCGGCACATTGGATTTCATCGAGAAATAGTCGATCAGGCTGGGCAATCCATACGAAAAGAAGATCAGATTGAGCACGTAAATACCGGTCATCACCCAGAACATCTTATAGGGAAGGATTTTCCGAAGCTCTATATGGAGTAATTTCATCATGATTTGTCGAGTAATTCGAGGAAATATTTCTCCAGTGATTTCTTTCGCAGGGCCAGGTGAGTCAGAACAATACCCTTGCTGAAAAAGAAACTGTTAAGTTCAGCCTGGCCGATCGGGGACTTCAGCTTGATTATGTATTTGTCGCCTTCTTCCTGGAGATTTTCAACAAAATCTGCATGTGCTAATGCCTTTTGCAGCCCGGCCATATTATCTGCGGCCAGTTCCACCCACTGAGCGACATTTAAAACCTCATCCACAGGACCGGAGAAAAGTTTTTTGCCTTTTTCCAGCACGGCCATATGTGTGCAGGTCTTCTGGACTTCATCGAGGATATGGCTGGCCAGGATAATGGTAACGCCTTTGGAAGCCACGTCCAGGATGATATTGCGGATTTCGGCGATACCCCTGGGATCAAGGCCGTTGGTGGGCTCGTCCAGGATCAGGACTTCCGGCTGGCCGATCAGCGTCGACGCTACGGCAAGCCTTTGCTTCATTCCAAGGGAATAGGTCCTGAAACGGCTGTCCCGCCTGTCATAAAGATCAACCGTCTGCAGCGCCTGGTCAATATCATTGCCGGGAAGATCCTTGATCTTAGCAACTATTTGCAGGTTCTGCTTACCGGTGAGGTAAGGATAAAATAAAGGGACTTCGAGGATGGCGCCGATCCTTTTCCGTTGCGCTTTATCAGGTGCCTTGCCAAACCAGGAAAATGTCCCGGCATTGGGTCGGGTTACATCCAGCAAAACCCCCAAAGTAGTGGTTTTTCCGCTGCCGTTCGGGCCGAGAATACCAAATACGGAACCCCGTTCGATTTCCAGATCAAGATTATCGACAGCCGTGATGGAACCGTAGCGCTTGGTCAGACCCTGGATGGAAAGGACAATATCTTTCAAATAAAAATATATTGTAGTTAACAAAGATAAAACGATCGGCGAAAGAAATCATTACAGGGTGGAATAAATAATTTTATGCTGACTGTACTTTTATATCTTTGTCGCACATAACCTGAAAAATTTATAAAATATGACAGTCGGTGAAAACAAGGTAGTATCAATGACTTATACTCTCCGTGAAGAGAGCTCATCCGGGGAAATGATCCAGAAGGTGACTGAGGACCGGCCTTTTGTATACCTGTTCGGCATAGGCGGGCTGCTGCCTTCTTTTAAGGCAAATCTTGAAGGGCTTAACGCAGGTGATAATTTCTCGTTTGTCCTTCAGAAAGATGAAGCTTACGGACAACCTTCAAATGAAAATATTATCCGGCTGAGCAAAAAGGTATTTGAGATTGATGGTGTTTTTGATGAAGAAGCGATAAAGCTTGGCGAGATCATCCCTATGGAAGATGAACAGGGTTACCCGCTTTCAGGCAAGATCCTGGAAGTGGCTGACGACAGCGTCCTGGTCGATTTTAACCATCCTCTTGCCGGGCATGACCTGTACTTTGAAGGTAAGATACTTGACGTCAGGGATGCTACCCCGGATGAACTGTCTCACGGGCATGCCCATGGTCCGCACGACCATCATCACTGATCAACGATATAACAGGAAAACGGCCGGCTTTTTCCTGATATCCGGCTTATTCGAATTCAACCACTTCGTGGTTGAAGTGGTAATTGTTTCTCCCGGCAGGGTAAGATCATAAGCAATGCAAATCCGGGTTTGGGGCTGGCAAGTCTCCAGCAGGGCTTCCAGAAGTTGTTGGTTCCGATAAGGCGTTTCGATAAAAATTTGCGTCTGATCCTGCTTATAGGCAGCCGATTCCAATTCCCTGATTTTCTTTATTCTTTCCCTTTTATCGATTGGCAGGTAACCGTGAAAGGCGAAGTTCTGGCCATTAAAGCCTGAAGCCATAAGGGCAAGGAAAATTGACGAAGGGCCGCTGACAGGCACGACCTTAATTCCGTTTTCGTGGGCATGACTTACCAGCAAAGCGCCGGGATCAGCCACGCAAGGCAGCCCGGCTTCAGACAAAAGCCCCACGTCATGGCCTTCAAGCAAAGGCGCTAGAAGGGAATAAATTTCTCCGGGGAGCGTATGTTCGTTCAGAACGTAAAAAGTCAGGCTGTCAATGCTTATCCCCGGCAGGATCTTTTTCAGGAACCTCCGTGCTGTCCGCACATCTTCCACCACAAAATGATCAAGCTTCCCGGCAATTATCGGGATATCCTGCGGGAGGCTGCCGAAGGAAGAAGCTTCACCCAGGGTCGACGGGATTAGAAACAGCGTTCCATTCATGGTCCGGGAATTATATTACCACGGCAATTTATCCAGGCTGACATTCCCGCCGGAAATAATTATGCCGATCTTTTTTCCTTTAAAGTCGCCCTGGTTTTCCATCAAGGCAGCCAGTGGCACAGCCGATGAAGGTTCGATAATGATCTTCATCCTCTCCCAGGTCAGTTGCATAGCCGTAATGATCGCTTGTTCAGATACAGTGATTATACTGTGAACATATTTAAGGATGATTGGAAATGTCAGCGAGCCAAGGGATGTAAGCAGGCCATCAGCGATTGTCTGGGGATTGACGGAAGGTATAAGCTGCCGGGTCATGAATGACCGGTAAGCATCATCGGCTCCGGCTGGCTCTGCTGCGATCACTTTCGTGAAAGGCCTGAGATATGCCGTAGCCAGGGCCGTTCCGCTGAGCAGGCCTCCTCCGCCAACCGGCGCCATGATCACATCCAGGTGTCCTGTTTCTTCAAAAAGCTCAACTGCTGCCGTCGCCTGCCCGGCAATAATGCGGTAATCGTTATATGGATGTATTTCCGTTGCCCCTGTTTTACCGGCGACCTCACGAAGGGTTTCTTCCCGTGCCTGCAGTGTTGGCCGGCAGAAGAAGATCTCGCCGCCATATCCCTTAACTGCATCTACCTTGACCCTTGATGAAGTTTCGGGCATGACGATATAAGCCTTGCATCCTCTTATTTTAGCCGCTCTTGCCAGCGCCTGCGCATGGTTCCCCGAAGAGTGGGTCGCCACACCTTTTGCGACGGCATCATCATCGAGTGAAAAAACGGCATTGCAAGCCCCCCTTGATTTAAAAGCGCCCACTTTCTGAAAATTCTCACACTTGAAAAAAATTTCCGCTCCCAGTAATTGATTAATATTCTGGGAAGTCATCACAGGTGTGCGGTGGATATACGACTTGATCCTTGCTGCAGCAGCTTCTATGGTTGAAAGATCAGGGATCATTCTTTTACGGATTTGTGATACTGATGATTCATGGAAAATTCTTTTACCAGCTGATTGCAGGCCTCGTCAAGCATACGGAAAACTTTTTCAAAACCATCTTTTCCGCCGTACCACGGATCAGGAACTGCTTTATCTTCACCCGGGTTTAGCAGGTTCATGATATAATCGACTTTCTTTTCGTCCTGCTCATCCCTTGCCAGGCCCATGACATCATTATAATTCATCCTGTCCATGACATATATCAGGTCGAAATTGTCAAAGTCCCTGACGGAAAACATTCGCGCAATATGGTCCGACAGGTCGATGCCATGATCGGCGGCAACCGCAATAGCCCTGCGATCAGCCGGATCACCGCGGTGGAACGACTCAAATCCTGCAGAATCGACATTAATATTGAGATGGAGTCTCTTGGCCTTATCAGCCAATATGGCTTTTGCAAGGGGCGAGCGGCAAATATTGCCCAGGCAAACAAAAAGTATATTCATGCATCAAAGTTAGGGAAAAATCGGATGATTTAATTAACCACATAGGCACATAGAACACATAGAGACACATAGAAAGTCTTTCAACCTTTAATCCTATGTGATCCTATGTGTCCTATGTTTCTATGTGTTGAAACAACATAACTTCCAAATAGCTTAATCCGAAATACAGAAAAGATATCAAGTCAGTATGAAGAAGAATTCAGGTGGGTCAGGAAAAAGTGTAAAGGCAGTTAAACCATTTTGATCTTCTTATCGAGCTCTTCCACGTAAATGCGGAACTGCTTATCGGTATCGATGAGGTTGTTGACGGTCCTGCAAGCGTGGAGTACGGTTGCATGGTCCTTATTGCCGCAATGTATCCCGATGGTAGCAAGTGAAGACTTTGTATGCTTCTTGGCGAAGTACATGGCCAGTTGCCTGGCCTGGACGATCTCCCTTTTGCGGGTCTTGGAACTGATCGCATCAACCGGGAGGTTGAAGTAATCGCATACAATTTTCTGGATGAAATCGATAGAGATCTCCCTGGATGTGCTCTTGACGAATTTATCTATCATTTGCTTGGCCAGGTCAAGCGTGATGGGCTTTTTATTAAGTGACGACTGCGCCATGATGGAGATCAGGGCTCCTTCCAGTTCCCGGATATTGGTATTGATGCTGTAGGCAAGGTATTCGATGACCTCATCCGGCATTTCAATTCCATCCCGGTACAATTTTTTCTGGAGAATGGCAATGCGGGTTTCCAGGTCAGGCGGCTGAAGGTCGGCGGCAAGTCCCCACTTGAAACGGGAAAGCAGCCTTGGCTCGATGCCTTTCATCTCAACCGGGGCCTTGTCGGAAGTCAGCACGATCTGCTTGCCGTTCTGATGGAGCTGGTTGAAAATGTGGAAGAAAACATCCTGCGTTTTTTCTTTTCCCGACAAAAACTGGATATCATCGATGATCAGCACGTCGATCATCTGGTAGAAGTTCGTGAAATCATTCTGGTTATTGTTCCTTACCGATTCAATATATTGCCCCACGAACTGCTCGGTCGAAACATAAAGGACCGTGCGGTCGGGGAAATTATTTTTTACCTGGATGCCGATGGCATGCCCCAGGTGTGTTTTTCCCAAGTCCTACGTTTGAATAAATATAGAGCGGATTGAAAGCGGTTTTGCCCGGATTTTCGGCAACGGCAAAACCGGCAGACCTGGCCAGCCTGTTGCAATCGCCTTCAATAAAATTTTCAAAAGAATAATTTTCAACCAACTGTGAATTTACCTTGATCTTTTTTAATCCGGGGATTACAAACGGATTTGGGATTTCTTTGGATGGCCGCGGTTTAAATCGATGGGCATCGAAATTGAAGGATTTGATAAAGCTTTCTTATTGGATGCCGGAATTTTAATGGAAAGCGGATCTTTGTTATCGTAAACGTTTTCCATCAGGATACTGTACTCCAACCTGCCTTCTGATCCCAGCTCTTTTTTTATTGTCTTTTTTAATAATCCGACATAATGTTCTTCCAGCCATTCATAAAAGAACTGGCTGGGAACCTGAATGGTAAGGACATTATTTTCCAGTTTGATCGGATTAATCGGAAGGAACCAGGTTTTGTAACTCTGGTAATGGATATTATCCTTAATAATCTTCAGGCAATTATCCCAAACCTCCGTACAAGTCCTTTTCATGCTAAAACCCCCGTTCCGCTTATTAATAAATTTTCGATGATTCGCTTTAATTGATCTTTTTGAAAGTCAGGGACCTATTACCTGGCAAGGTCCGTACAAAGTTAAGCAACAAATGTGACATTATATAGTTTACAAAAAAACTTATTTAACACTTGACAATTAAGTATTTTTTACTTATATAGGCATTTAAACAGCACCTCTGATGCCTAAAGTTAAATGGTTGATTTACTAGGTTTTGAAATTTTGGATTTTGAGATTGAAAAAGTACGAAATAAATTTATAAATTTCAAGAAAAATCTGTCTAAAGTCATGTCTAAATAAGGGTCATTTCCAATTTTTCAAAGAAAGAGAATTTTTTTGCGGCAGCCTCATAATTATCTTTCCTGATCTCCAGTATGATACAATATTTTTCTTTTGAATCCTGGCGGATGATCCGATGACCATCATCTTTGATTATCCTCATAATATCGTTCATCTGAGAATAATCGAACCGGATTTCCATAATTACTTTCCATGTCTTTAGTGACGATCCGCCCATTTTCGATTGCTTCCTTGGCTGCCGAGCGATATGCCTGGATGAGGCCGCCCGTGCCCAGTTTCACGCCCCCAAAGTATCGTACGACAACGATCAGGATATTTGTCAGGTCAAACGACTGAATTTGTCCGAAAATTGGTTTACCTGCCGTCCCGGAAGGTTCCCCATCGTCATTGTACCTGAATTCATACGGTGGTTCTCCCAGCCGGTAAGCATAGCAATGGTGCCTTGCGTCGTGGTATTGCTTACGAAGGCTTTCCAGTTGCGATTTTACGTCACCGGCAGATTCAACGGGAACGGCAATGGAAATAAACCTGCTTCCTTTTTCTTTATAAAGCCCTCTTGATTCCTCCTGGAGGGTCCGGTACTCATCCATCGGTCAGCAGTATTTGTTATAGAATGGGAGATGGCGGTCTGCCATGGCTTCCCAGCTAAAATCCCGGTGAACAAGGATTGACGCTGCTTTACCGAGCTCATCACGATATGCCCTGTCTTCCAGAAGCCTGATCATTGAACCGGCAAATTCATCTTCATTTTTCGGGTCGATGAGCAGGCCGTCTTTTTCATGGGTAAGAACAGTATTGATCCCCCCGAACCGGGAGGCAATGACCGGGATGCCGCTGGCCATAGCTTCCTGCGCGGTCATACCGAAAGGCTCGAAAATGGAAGGCATAACAAAGAACTGGGCATTCTGGTAATAAGGGACCATGAGTTGTTCCTCAACATGACCGACAAAAACAATCTTGTCCCCGATTCCTTTTTCCTTCATGATCCTGTGCATCATGTCAAGGACTTCCAGCTCGCGCGGCTGGGGATTGGCGGAGCCTCCGCCTGTAACAAGGTATACGTCATTAAATTTCTTGCAAACACGTGCGAAGGCATTTAAAAGAAGGTCATACCCTTTATTGCTGTCGACGCGGCTGAGGCAGAATATATATTTTTCCGGAAGACTGGTTTTTTGCGGAAGCTCGCCGGGGGCAAGCGGTTTGAATTTATGAACGTTCACGCCGGGCGGAATGATTTCGACATTTTCTCCCAGGTAATTATATAAGGCCCTGAGCTTATCCAGTTGTAGCCTTGACGTAACCGTATGTCCGTTCAGGGTGTCAAAGATTCGTTTTTCCTCTGAAATGCGGTGATTAAAGTTGAACTGGCGTTCCATTTCATCCGCATTACCATCCATTTGTTCCCTTTTCCATGCACCGAGCGAATGGGCCGTGAAAAAAGCCGGCTTGCCGAAAATCTTTGCAAGACCAGTTGTCACAATGCCTGCATCCACATAATGACCATGAAAAAGATCATAGTCCAATTTGTTTTTCCTGATGTAGGCAGAAAGGTTATCTGTCAATTCAGGCAGTAAATTGTAAATCTCTTCCTTGACGATGAATTCCCAGGGACCGGCAGGGATGCGTATTACCCTGACATCAGGGAATCCCGGCAGGGGATCCACCTGGCGGCGATTATGGTCAAACCAGCGGGTATAAATATCGACCTTAATTCCTTTCCTGGCCAATGCTTTTGAAAGCTCCAGAACATAAACCACCTGTCCGCCGGTATCGGTTTCCCCAAGAATCGGTATGGGATCAAAATAGCCGTGCGTGCTCAGCATGGCAATACGCTTAAAACCAGTTTTCATGACGATCTGGCTGCTTTGAATTTTTTGTTCACGATGATGTCAGCCATGGTTTTATGCCGCGAAATGATCTTATGCTCGATCAGCAGGATATTTTCGAGATAATCATTCTGCTTTTCACGGTTTCGTTTTAGCCGGTCGTGGCGCGTATCGTTCCAGTCGCGGTCGATAAAAACATGACAGTCGATATGATCGAGAAGGGTGGTATAGGTCCCCTCAACGATGATCACCCGGAAAGGCGCCAGGTCAATGATTTCGGAAGTGATACGGTCTTCGGCAAAAATGATAAGGGGTTTCTCGATCTCGGTTTGTCCATTCGAAACCGCTTTGATATTTTCATTCAGCAGGTCAAGCCTTACTTCTCCCGGCCCGACGCGGTTAATATCGATATCCCGCATTCTTTCGTTTGTTTTCGGAGGAAGGACGAAGTAATCATCCTGCTGGATTATATAAGCCCGGATCTCCATTTTCTCCAGTAAACCTTCCATGGCATAGGCAAGTTCTGATTTACCGGAGCCGGATTCACCCGCGATGGCAAATATAAATTTACCCGGTTTTGAACGGATAGCAGAAATTGTAAGGTTGAGAATACTCTCGGCCGCTTGCCGGTGATGATCTCCAATAATCAGAATATCGCCCCTCATGAAAATCAGTGAAATAAAATATTTGTGAATGGTCTTTCAAAGTTAGAATTTTCTTACCTTAAATTCCAAAACAGCGCAGATAATATTAAATAAAGATCAAAAAGTGGATCGGCTTAAAGAACTAAGGGATAGAATGATACGTGAACTTCAAAAGATCTATCCTGAAAAAGAATCTTCTAACATAGTGAATATATTGTTCTATTCGATAGCCGGAATAGAAAAGAAGGACATTACCCTTGACCCGGGAAGGCTGATCGATGAAAGAACCAAAGCATGGCTCCTGCAGAAATTGGGTGAATTAATGTCCCATAAACCGGTTCAGTATGTAACCGGTAAAGCTGATTTTTATGGACTCGAACTGGAAGTCAATGCGTCTGTGCTGATCCCGAGGCCCGAGACGGAAGAACTGGTCAGATGGGCAGCGGATGATCATATGGCAATTCCCAGGTTGAAAGTTCTGGATATAGGCACAGGGAGCGGTTGCATTATCCTTGCCCTGGGTAATCTTTTAAATAATCCTGATCTGACGGCCGTTGATATTTCCCGGTCAGCTATCGAAACCGCATCCCGCAATGCTGCAAAATATAATACCGGTGTAAAATTCATGGTGATCGATATTCTGAATGAAAAAGAATGGGATAAACTCGGAGATTATGACCTGATCATCAGCAATCCGCCATATGTCAGGGAGATTGAAAAACTGCAAATGCGGCCCAATGTGCTGGATTATGAGCCTCATGAAGCGCTTTTCGTGCCGGATAACGATCCATTGATATTTTACCGGGCTATTGCCGGGCTTGCAAAATTAAAGCTGGTTCCGAAGGGAAAGCTCTACCTGGAGATCAATGAAAATTTTGGGGGTGAGGTCGTTAATTTACTGAAAAATGAAGGATTTGCAGAGATCGTTTTAAAGAAGGACATGCAGGGGAAGGATAGGATGATACGGGCTAATCTCATTTATAAATCATATTAAGTTCACCACATAGGCACATAGGGCACATAGAATAACACATAGTCCTATTGCGCCTTCTATCCCCAGTACTCGGGACAAGTCGTGTCATATGTTCCTGTGTGGTAAAAAATTCCCCGGTCAATTATATTATAATGGTATAGTACCGAATTTGTAAATGGTCTCGGAAGTGAACGTTTCACCCGGTCTTAAAATAGTATTCGGAAAGGACGGCTGATTTGGTGAATCAGGGAAATGCTGCGTTTCCAGGCAAAGTCCGTAATGCTTCTTATAAACTTTGCCGTTTTTCCCGGTGTTGGTGCCATCCAGGAAATTGCCGGCATAGAACTGCATGCCCGGCTGTGTCGTGTAAACCTCCATCCACCTGCCTGTTGAAGATTCTTTCAGGACGGCTGCCCTGGTAAGATCGCCTTTTGAATTAAGCACGAAATTATGGTCATATCCTCCCTCAACCTTTGCCATATCCCGGCCTATCTTCTTTGGCTGCCGGAAATCCATCGGTGTGCCCGTCACTTCCCGGAGCTCCCCTGTCGGCAGAAGCTGATCATTCACAACATTATAGCGGTCGGCATTGATCATCAGCTCATGATCCAGTATGTCGCCATTGCCCTCGCCTTTCAGGTTGAAATAGCTATGCTGTGTCAGGTTGACGGGAGTCGGCTTGCTGGTCTCGGCAAAATATTTGATCTTTAGCTCCATGTCAGGCGTGATCATATAGATAACCCTTACTTTCAGCTCTCCCGGGTATCCTTCTTCACCGTCAGGACTGGTATAAGTCAGCTCGATACCGGCATCATCGCCTTCCCTGACCTCGGTGGCCTGCCAGATTTTCTTGTCAAAACCGCTGATTCCTCCGTGCAAATGGTTTTCGCCAATATTTTTGGCAAGCTGGTAAATTTTTCCGTCCAGGATGAATTTTCCCTCTGCAATGCGGTTTGCATATCTTCCGACAATACAACCGAAATAAGGATGAACGCCAATATAGCTTTGCAGGCTGTCAAAGCCCAGCACTACATCATCCAACCTGCCGGTCCGGTCAGGCACGAAGATCGAAGTGACGATACCGCCGAAATTGGTAATCCTGACGGTCATGTTTTTCGAAGAAATGGTGTAAAGCTGGATCTCATTTCCGTCAATCCTGCCAAAAGCAGTTTTGCTGATTGTAATCATAGGTTTCGTGGTTTGGGTGGCGTTGTGCCCTTTATCCGCAGATCTCCCGCAACTTATCATCAAACCTGCACAGAGCGCGCAAAGCAGATAGTTAAAAAAACGGGTTGTCCTCATGGGCTGCGATTTGTTCGTAAAAATAGCATAAAATTTACCGAAAAAATGCTGCCGGTGTTCAAAATAGCAGCCAACTGCCGGATATATTTTTAACTTTACCCGGGTTAATAAAGGATTGATATGAAGTCTGATCCAACTTTAATAGTATGACAAACAGCTTTAATCTCGAATGGATCGATTACGCGGTCATGATCATTTATTTTCTTTTTGTGCTTGGCATTGGCTGGGCGTTGAAGAAGTACATGAAGGATGCGAAAGCATTTCTTGAAGCGGGACGTTCCATGCCGGCCTGGGTAGCGGGCCTTGCATTTATTTCCACGAACCTGGGAGCACTCGAAGTGATGGGAATGACGGGATCCGGGCTAAAATACGGGATGCTGACCACTCATTTTTACTGGGTGGGTGCAATACCGGCAATGGTTTTCCTGGCCCTTTTCATGATGCCGTTTTATTATGGCTCAAAAGCCAGGTCGGTGCCGGAATATCTTAAATTAAGGTATGATGAGAAGACCCGCGGGCTTAATGCAATCCTGTTTGCCGTGATGACAATCCTGGCTTCCGGCATTTCAATGTACGCGCTGGCCATCCTGATGGAAAAGGTGCTCGGCTGGAATTTTCACCTGAGCCTGATCCTTTCGGCTGCAATTGTTCTCGGGTACACTTATCTTGGCGGGCTGTCTTCCGCAATCTATAACGAAGTCCTGCAATTTTTCATCATCGTGATCGGCCTGCTGCCGGTGGTTTTCCTCAGCCTTAAGGATGTGGGCGGATGGACCGGCCTGCAGGAGCAGCTTGCCCCAATTGCCACCGCCAAAGGATTTGCTGCGGATACATGGACCACGACCTGGAAATATACCGGCTCGGCGGCCTCAAACCCGATGGGAGTGGAGTGGTACAGCATCTTTGCCGGGCTGGGCTTTGTTCTATCCTTCGGCTATTGGTGCACCAATTTCCTGATCGTACAAAGAGCCATGTCCGCTAATTCGAGCGTTGCTGCCCGGAATACGCCGCTCATCGGAGCTCTTCCCAAGATGTTCATCCCTTTCCTGATCATCGTTCCGGGAATAATCGCCCTCGTTTTACTGAACACACCCGGGAAAGGATTCGAATTACCCCTGAATGATGCGGGACAACCAATTTACGATTACACTATCATTATGCTGCTTAAGCAATACCTGCCGGCCGGTGCGCTTGGCCTGGGGATCACGGCATTGCTGGCTTCTTTCATGTCGGGGATGGCCGGGAATGTCTCGGCTTTCAATACCGTGTGGACCTATGACATTTACCAGAGCTATATCCGCCCTGTAACGGGAAACAAAGCATCGGATGAAAGGCATTACCTGGGAGTCGGCCGCCTGGCGACTATTTTCGGGGTTGCAGTCAGTATTGCAGCGGCATACCTGGCAAGCCTTTTCGGCAACATCATGGATTTCCTGCAGACTATCTTCTCGATGATAAATGCGCCGTTATTTGCAGTCATCTTCCTGGGGATGTTCTGGAAGCGAACTACGGGCCATGCGGCTTTCACAGGCTTGCTGGCCGGTTTCCTGGTCGCGCTCCTGCACCACGGGCTGACTTATCCGTCGGGTGCTGATACGCTTGTCAAAGGCGGATGGATCGCACATATCCATGCTTACCCGGTCGAGATGGCCCAGAATTTCTGGACGGCCATATTTGCCTGTGCGACCAGTGCTATTCTGGCGGTGGTTTTATCGCTGATGACGAAGCAGAAAAAATCAGACGCCGATTTGAAGGGTCTGGTCTATTCACTGACTCCGAAGGTCAGGGAAGAGGTAGTGCCATGGTACCGGCGCTCCACGACCCTGGCTGTTTTCGTTCTGGCCATTGCGGCGGTTCTGACAGTCTTATTTTGGTGAGCGGTGAACAGTGAACGGTGAACGGTGAGCGGTGAGCGGTGAACGGTGAACGGTGAACGGTGAACAGTCATAAGCATTAAACACTAACATTAAACATTAAATAATTTATATCGTGGGACTTGACATAAAACTACCGATCGGCCTGATGTTTTCCATCATCGGCTTATTGCTGACAATTTACGGTCTGGCGACTGCTTCAAATGACGCGATGTATGTCCGTTCGCTGCATGTGAACATCAACCTGTGGGTTGGGGCCGGCATGCTGGTGTTTGGGGTTATCATGCTGCTGTTTGTAAAGAAGCCTGAGAAGAAGTGATTGAAATTGGAATCTGGATTTGGAATTTTCACTCAGGTTTCACGAACTCGTACGCCCCGATGTCGGGTTGATCTGCCTGGCGGGTGTTTTCAATGATATCCCGGTGGAGATCAAAAAGAGATTGGCTAATGATTTCGGGATTCCCTTTATCGATAAGAGGAGAGAGGGTGTCAAGCTGGTAATTGTTCTCAAGGTAGTTGACAAACTTAGGATCCTGGTTCACCAGGCAGTCCGGGTAAAGACTCTGGTCCGATACATCTGAAATGGTCTGGAGAAGGCAATGATCGAACTTAAATTCGAAAGCAGCGCCGGGATCACTGGATAATAATAATTCATCCTCATTCCTTCCGTACAAAATATCATTCCCGAAAAACCCGTGGAATTCAAACGGATATACGACATTGTCGGCATCGACGGCAAAATTATTCAGGACAATAGAAGGCGTCACCCTGACCGAAGCCGACCAGTAATTGGCAAAAGTGCACTGGCGCACATCGTAATTTCCTCCCCAGGTAAAGGCGGCAAGATACTGTCCGCAATTGACTACCACATTGTTGTATGCTGTCATGTTGTAAAACCTTGTCAGGATACCGTAGCCGGTCATATTCTCGATACGTGTGTTCGACAGGATAATCTGGTTGCCCATCTGATGCTGCAAAGTCTCAAGCTGCAGGCCGATAAAGCCGTTCCTGATAATGGCGTAATCAATTTCATTATTTACAGTGCCTTCGTTGATCCAGATGCGATCCCACTGGCCTGCAAGGTCCTTGTAAAACTCTTCCAGCCGGTCGCCCTGGAATATGATCGGCGAATCTACCGTCCCTTTTGCTTTAATGGAACCTCCTTTATAAACCCACAGACCCGAGCTATTATGAAAATATATCCTGGCGCCACGATCAATTTCGAGCGATCCGGTCGAATCGACGACCGCAAAACCGTAAATCACGTAAGGTTTATCGGCTGTCCAGCGCGTGGTCTCATTTTCATGGGCAATGACCTTGAATTTAGGATAACCCTGGATGTAGGTATCTGCCAGGATGTAATTGGCGTTCTGTCCCCACGCTACAAGGTTTACGTCCTGGATGTTGCCGTTGGTCTCGAAAACAATGGAATCACTCACCACGAAAGGATTTCTGGTGTCGTTGGGATCGACGGTCACCCGGCAAAAAACATAAAGACTGTCCTTACTTTCAATATCAATATCATTCACTTCAAATGCTGCCTGCCCGTCGACGTTCATCCGGTAAAAGGAGGAAGAGCCTCCGGCAAGGCGGATAGATGCGATCCTGATCTTTTGTTTTGTGGGGTTATGAATGGTGAAAGATTGTGTGGCCGAGCCAAGGCTGGTGAAAACAGTATCGAAAAAAACAGTATCCTGCGAAAACTCAAGCCTTGCATTTGGATCCTCGTTTATGACCTCCTTCTGACAGGAAAATAATATGGAAATCATGATAAGGGCGCTGCATGCAGTTATCACCACCAAATTAAATCTGCTCTTTTCCCCTGGCATCATGCTGATTTTAGCGCAAAATTAACGAATCTGCCTATACATACGGTTTCATCGGTAATTTATTGCATCATGCCATTTTTTCGGACGCTGATAATATATTGTATAACTTTGCGGCCAATAATAAAATTGATATGATGCATTGGTCCATTAAACGGCTGTTTCTGACCTTCTTCAGTTTGCTGTTTTTGTTATCTCTGACCTTATCTGCACAGGACACTGTTTACAAGCCGATCAAAAAGAAAAAAGGCCATGAAATCCTTGAGCGAATGGATTTTGGCGGTTACCTGGGCGCCTCGTTCGGGGATATTATGGCGGTTAATGTTTCTCCCGTTGCCATCTATCACGTGACTAAAAATTTTCATGCCGGCCTCGGGCTTACATACCAGTATTATAAAGATACGAGGTATGTTCCCGAATACAGCAACAGTGCATATGGCTTCAACGTTATAGCACGTTATTTTATCTGGCGCGATTTATTCGTCCATGCCGAGTACGCGCCACTTTGTTTAAGTCATTATTATGATGACTTTTATAATTGGCTGAAAGGCCCTTTCTGGGTGCATGATTTTTATATCGGGGGCGGCTACAGGCAGATGATGGGGGACAAAGCCTACATGAGCCTGATGCTGTTATGGAATGTAAATGAAACCATCAACTCTCCTTACAGCAATCCAATTATCAGGATTGGCTTCGGCGTTGGATTGTGAGATTAGTATTGACACATAGGCACATAGAGCACATTGAATACACATAGAGTTGATTTCTATGTGATTTCAATGTTCAACTATGTTTCTATATGTTTAATAACTAAGGTTTACTGATTTTCTTCAGCAGATTCAAGCGTTAGAGTCCAGAAATTTCTCGACAGTGCTGATCTCAAGCCGCTCAGAAGGGGAGTGCACGCCGCGCATGGTCGGGCCAAAGCTGATCATATCCATTCCAGGGTATTTGTCGCCGATGATGCCGCATTCCAGGCCGGCATGGATGGCCCTTACGACGGGCTTTTTACCGAAAAGGGCTTCATAAGACTGAACGCACAGTCCGAGGACTTTGGAATCCGGATTAGGCGACCAGCCCGGGTAACCGTCCGTATGTTCGATCTTTGCACCGGTCAGTTTAAAGACAGCAGCCACCATCTGGCAGATATCATCTTTGGCAGATTCAATGGAACTGCGCTGGCTGGTCGCAATAAGTATCTTCACGTCTTTCATTTTGACAGAAGCCAGATTGGTTGAAGTTTCCACGAAGCCGGGGATATCCTGTGACCAGGCCATCACGCCGTGCGGACAGGCATAAAGGGAGCCGAGTAACTTTTCCTGTTGTGATTTGGCCAGGACGTAACCAGGCATTTCGCAATCTTCGAGGTCGATCTTCATATCCGGTTCTGCGACCCTGAATTCGTACCTCAGATTTTTCAGGTAGGATACAGCAAAGGATTTCACGGCCTGCAACTGTTCAGCCGGAACGACGAAAATGCCGACGGCCTCACGGGGAATGGCATTACGAAGGTTTCCGCCGTCAAAGGAAGAAACGCGGGTTCCGAATTTTCCGGCAGTTTCCCATAAAAACCGGTTAAGGACCTTATTGGCATTGGCCCTGTTCCGATGGATATCATCACCTGAATGGCCTCCCTGCAAACCATGCACCCTCATCCTCAGCGCTTTACAACTTTTGGGGATCTTATCTTTTTCCATGGGCAGCTCGATGACCGTATCTTTTCCACCCGCACAACCGATAAAGAATTCTCCGTCATCTTCCGAGTCCAGGTTCAGCAGGGTCCGGCTTTTCAATAAGCCCGGCTCCAGAGCAAAGGCACCTGTAAGCCCTGTTTCTTCATCAATAGTGAAAAGGCATTCCAGCGGGCCATGAGCAATATCTTTCGCTTCGAGGATGGCGAGCATCGTGGCCACGGCAATCCCGTTATCCGCACCGAGGGTCGTACCGCGGGCTTTCAGCCAGCCATCTTCAACATAAGCCTGGATGGGATCCCTGTTAAAATCAAAATCAACCTCCGTATCTTTTTCACAAACCATATCGACATGCCCCTGCAGGCAAACCGAAGGAGCCTTCTCCAATCCAGGAGCGGCCGCTTTCCGGATGATGACATTACCTACCTTGTCGCGTATTGTTTCAAGATTGTTTCTTTTTCCGAATGCCACCAGGTATTCGATGATCTTTTCTTCTTTTTTGGAAGGACGCGGTATTTTAAGCACTTCGCCAAAATAAAACCAGAGTCTTTCGGGTTTGAGGGATTGCAAAGATTGATTCATGATAAGGTTTATTTTAATTAAGAATTTGAGCTAAAGATTTTTCAGGCTGGAGATGGTCTTCACCGGATCAGGCGAGCCAAATACGGTAAAACCCGCAACCAGTACCTGGGCGCCTGCTTTTACAAGATGGGGCGCATTTTCCAGAGTCACCCCGCCATCTACTTCAATAAGTGCATCAGTTTGTTTATGATCCATCAGTTCTTTAAGTGCTGCGATCTTTCCCAGGGTGCTTTCAATGAAGCTCTGCCCGCCAAAGCCCGGGTTTACCGACATCAGCATGACCAGGTCGGCGTCGGTGACGATATCCTCGAGCAAAGAAACCGGCGAATGCGGATTCAATACCACGCCGGCTTTAGCACCGAGCTTTTTTATAGCCTGGATAGTACGGTGAAGATGGGTGCAGGCCTCATAATGCACGCTGATCACGTCCGCCCCGTTCTCGCGAAACCGTTCCAGGTAACGGTCGGGATCAATGATCATCAGGTGCACGTCAAGGGGTTTCTTCGCGTATTTCTGAATATGCTTCAGCACCGGGAAACCGAAGGAGATATTCGGCACAAAAACGCCGTCCATCACGTCGATATGGAACCAGTCGGCTTCGCTGTTGTTGACCATTTCTATATCACGCTGCAGGTTGCCGAAATCGGCGCTAAGCAGGGAGGGGGCGACAAGGGGGAATTTATATTTTAAATCGTCTTGCATCTATATTGTTTAAGATGCAAATGTAAAGGAGATTTAAGACTTTTAATAATAGATAATTAATATATATCCGCGGTAATTGCCATAAAAAATAGCACGCGGATTTTCACGGATGCAGCGGATCTATGCGGATTTCCTTTTGAATTTTGATTTTAACTAAATTTTGAACTTTGCACTTTGAGCTTTGAACTTTGAACTTTGCTCTACGCCCTAAGCCCTACGCCCTTTGCCCTATGCTCTATGCTTCATCTCGCCACTACGAATTTATCTCCCGCGATCCTCCTTCCATTTTCCAGGACGGAAAAGAAATAAATGCCAGACGGACAGGATGAAACGTTGATTTGCCAGCTTTGTGAGCCCTTCCAGCCCCCCTCCCGAACTCCCCCCTCCATAGGGGAGGTGATTATAAGTGCTGTAACTGTTCTGCCGTATATATCATAAATTTTCAATGCCAAATCCCTGTAAAATCGCCCATCGTCCATGTTCAATCGTCCATGAAGGATTTCACCGCAGGGATTCGGCCAAAGTTCCAGACCTCCCTGCTTCCCCGCTTCCCAGCTTCCCTGCTCTGTAATTCCCACAGTAGAATCACATCCCGCATACTCGCAACCTATACTATCCAGTTTTATAACCCAGGCTTCTGTAATGCCTGTATCTGAAGGCATCGGGATTATATCACCACAAGCAGCTATTCCATTATCCGATGTTTCAATCAGAGCCCACAAACGATTAATGCTGCTTGTTCCGGCCAGAAGGGCATATTCCCGGTACCAAAGACTATCTCCATTTTCATCGACTTTTATTATCCAGCCCATATCACTCGAATAATAGCCTGCGTTACTTCCGCAAGCTAATATTGATCCATCAGAAAGCACTTTTATATTTAACAAATTATTATTATATATAGTTCTTCCAAATTTTTTATCCCAGAGAACATTTCCGTCATTATCCAGCTTTGCAATATTGATCCTGCTTCTTGCTTCATGCCCAACCATTTCGTCTCCATAAACAGATCCCATAATAATATAATTATCAATGGATTTGACAAGAGCAGAAGCACCATCCAACATTGGACCACCCATGTATTTTACCCATTGCTGATTTCCAAGGCTGTCGGTTTTGACGATTACCGGATTGCCAGTTTCCTCCTGTCCAATTGTATATTGAAATCCTCCCAATGCAAAACCTGCGTCCGATGTTTGAATGGCAGTATACCCCAAGCATAGTGTATTTCCTCCATAATGAAAGTTTTTGTACCATTTAGTAATTCCATTACTATCCGTTCGCATTAAAAACATATAGGCTCCATTCTTGCTCCCGCTTAAAATCAAATCAGAATTATCACAAAATTCAATATTGTTAAGGATTAAAGAAGTTTCCCGGTTGTCGTCTAGGTTAAGGTTATATTCTTTTGTCCAAAGCGTATCAAATGAAGAATCTAATTTCATCACCATGCCTACATCAAAGTTAGTAGGTTGCCAATAATTTTTTGAACCAGCAAGATAGTATTGTTCCCCAGTAGGAGACTTTCTAAAAGATCCTGGCCAGCCTTTGTAGAAATCAACCGAATCATTTCCATAACTTTTTTCATAAAGTTTATATCCATAACTATCAATTACAAATATTGCAATTCTTCTCATCCAATAGGTAGAAGTATCTACTGTTGCGCCCTCAAAAGCATAACCTTCACTGGTTTCAACGATATCTAAAGCAGCGCTCCAAGCTTCCTCATTATAATCCTGACACATATTATATCTATTGTTGAAATAGATTTGCTGAGAAAAGATGATTTTGCAGAAAACTATACTAAAAGCTAGATATAATAGAATATTTCTCGGCTTCATTTTTTTATTCCGAAATAATTAGTTTTTTAGATTGTGTATGACCATTATTATCCGTATAGAGCAGCAAATATGCTCCTTGCATTAAATATTCAGTACTGATAGCCAATGATTTTTGCCATTTACTTATTTTTCTGGAAAGCACTAATTTACCTGTAATATCAAATACACTGACGATTCCATTTGAATTTGAATCAACATTAATTAATTCAATTTGTATTTGGTTGTTTGCCGGATTCGGAAAAACAAGAAATGATGGTAAAGATATATCCATTTTTACTGGAATCCTCTTAATCCTCTCGGATTTTGAAGTCTGCTGAGGAAATAAAAATGGTCCTTTATAATTCGAATAATTATTGGCAAGTAATATATTCCCGGCCAAAGCCCTGATTTGTCCTCTACCTGAGCTTGCTAGTGATAGTAAATTATCTACCTGTGTCGAATCCAAATCATTATAATTTTTGTTGATAAAATAGGTACTTAATATGGATAAAAATTGATTCGCCTGTTGATGAAATCCAGATTCATCAGTAGTCAGAAAGTAATTTTCCGGGATTGCGTTTAAAGCGGTGAAAGCGCGGATAGAATCTTCTTTTTCAGCATATTCAAAGGCCAGATCATATTTTGACCTTAAGGTTGGATATTCCTGGTATAATGTAATCAGGCTATCAAAGGCATTTACAATTGAAGTATCACACTTAAATGTTCTTGCGAGGGTATAAAAAGCATTCGATTGCCTTCTCTTATAAAAAGCATATGTTGACTTCATTATTTCCAGATCGCCGGTAATAAACCAGCCCTGGTCTATTTCAATTCGTTGTTCTTCCGATAACTTATCTATCCTGTTGTCCAATACAAATTGAACCGTATCCGATTTGGCAGCCTGTGGATTCTCGGAAAGCACACCTGTAACCATTTCAGAATTAAATACTGCTTCTTTTTCTACAGATGCAATCATGACAGAATCAGATAAATAAGGTGAATAGGCTGATAGCAGTTCATAAAGGATATTCGCATCTTCCTGAGAACTAGTTAGAATGTCATTTCTTAATTCGTAGGTATTGCCTCCATCTTCAAAATCATGAATCAAGGATTCTAATGAGTCTGCCTTGAACAAGAAATCGTTCATTTGTGCTCTATTCTTAAGTAACAACTCTCCTCCACCTTGATTTAATGAAGAAGGGCAGCAAGAGTCTTTGACATATTCATGGTTATTTAAATAATTAAATTGTGGATTTACTTCGGGTCTAGAATAATACCTTGGTTTTACATGTGCCGGTACAGTATCTTTTAAATACCAATAAATGAGATTTTCACATTCATTGAAATAATCGCTGAAATCATTATTGTTATTAGGGTTTGAATAACTAAAAGTATTATTTGCAGGAGAAGTCCAATCACTACCATCCGATCCTTGATTATCAGAAATTCCACTAATTCCAACAGTATCATAACTAGTTACAGATATATCGAAGTAACCACGTGTATAATTGTTGCAAAGAATTTGTAGCCCAGCTCCTTCTTTGGAACCACGATTTACATTTTGGGCAAGTGTACCTATGTACAGTGAATCAAACCTGTTATTATAAATCTCATTGTATTCCTCACCAGAATTATTTATCGCAATGCCCACACATTTACTTGGTAATTGCATCTCCTGATACTTATAATTTCCATGAAAATAATTTTCTTCAACTTGATAACCAGTGCAATAATCTAGGTAAAGTCCACAGATTGTATCAAGGCTTCTATTTTCATAATAAACTTTAAAGGTATCCTGAACAACGGTCGCATAATTCTCGCCACTTAAATATATGCCAGTCCTGTTACTGATAAAATTGGATTTTTTGATTGAAATTACTTCGGTTCCAGTTATCCCCAGGGCATATATTCCATAATTAAGTCCATTGAAGACACAAGGCAGATATCTCGGGCAGGGTAAAATATCTTCGGCGCAGGCTTCATCCACATAAAAATGCGATCCGAAAGAATAAATGCCTGACCTGTATTTTGATGATTTTTCATTATTTGAAAGTACATAAAGTGAATCGCAAACAAAATCGCAGCCTTTGATAGTTATGCCGTTGACCTGATTAAATTTGATAAAGTATTTGAAATATCCATATTCCTGAATAACATCATCATATATGAATTGGCATCTTTGAAATGAAGCCAGGTATGGACGTTCCGATCCCTGGTAAATATTTCGATACGGTGCAAACTCAAATGTTACCAGGTTGTTTCTGAAAACAGCATCTTCGGCTGTGATAATGCCACCACTATATGAATATGGATCTTCACAAAGTTTACAAAAATTAGAAACAGCTTTTTTTGCATTTTCAATAGTACCGCCATTTAAGATGGAAAGAATGCCGAAATACTGCGAATAATACTGGGAAGTATCACTCCCAAGTACTTCAATACCTTCCCATAAACCGGGACATGAATTGCTAAGCCTGCCGCCGTCAAGTACAAGCTTGCCACCACGGTTTACGGTAATTTTTACATTAGGGTGACACATAACATCTGAGGTTATTGTCAGGCAGGCCCTCGAATCAATTATCAGCGGGTGATTTAAATTTATGGAATCGTTCCATGTGGTATCCCTGGTAATATGTTCAGGAGTTGAATTATATTCCATCAGACAGGAGCAATAATAATTTTCATCGTACCCGCCCACATATGGATCATTATCGTCACAATCCTCAGATTCTTCTTCACAATTGCATTTTAATGGCTTGGTACCCACACCCCAAAAATAATAACCATCTAAATCTTTATCATAACAAGTGTCGACTAATGAAGTATCATTTAAGAATACAGGCCTTACAGCCGCAATTACTTCCTTTATATTATCAACTTTCAGGAATCTGAAACCGTTAATACCAACATCAGTTCCATAACTATCTTTAATTATCCAATTAATAGTTGAATCCAATTCATCAAATTGGAATCCGGATAATGTAACCGCATGACCGGCCGGTTGATTATTGGGTCGAAAGGAAAAGCCTAACGGCCCATGGTATATTAGCGCAATTCTAATGCTGTCTGAATCGGATTTAAAAATATTAATCGTGTCTTTAATTTTAAATATCGAATCAGGAGATTGACACTTATTAATACAATCTGTACCATTGGTATCAAGGGGAAAACAAAATTCAGTTATACAGCCCACATCTTTAATTGTATCTAAAGCATTGCCCAGATTAGATTTCAAATCAAAACAAGCAAGTAAATATTGTTCTGATAAATCAATATCTTTATGACAAACAGCACTTAGATTAGCAAGGGCTTCGATGACACCAACTGCACCAAAAACATAGCATCCGTCTGTATTGTACTGATTTTTAACAGGTGAATGCCATCCTGTGCCTAATGGATCGCCATCCCAATAAGGTGATAATGGATTATTCGCACCATGCCGGTCTCTCCAATCGAACTCCTTAACTAAATTTGGATCAGCTTTCTGGTATTCTGAATGCCCAAGAAATTCATAAACACCTACTTTATAATACTCATATCCAATCAAATTATAGCTATCACCGAACATTTGTCTTTTATCTTCATAATACTTCGCAACTAAGCCATTGTCACCTGGTACCCAATTCATACCAAATGAGGTGATGCGCTCGTTCATTATTTCAATTTTATTAGCGTCAACAGCCCTTTTGGCAATATAGCGTTGTTCATTAGCCTTTTCTTTAGGATCGGCGGTATAATAGAGGCTTTTAAAATTTAATGTACCGTTAATTACTTGAATGATAACTGAATACGGATCAACCTGATCCAATGCACAGGTTTCATCGCAATAATTAACGTAAGCTGAGACAGAGTCATTGCAAATCAAGGGATAAGCCTCCATGATCATGTACTGAACACCCTGGTTATCTTCAAGAATTACTCTTACCAGGCTGGTGTCCTGATGCATATGTGCACTTCCTTCGATTGTCATAGAGCTGATTCGGTCTACCTGTTCAAAAGGAAACAGCACCGTGTCCCGTGTAAAGATACTGTTAATTTGAATTTCCTGGCAGAACAATTTGACGGATGGGATAAGGCCGATGCATAATGCAATAGCTAAACACTTTAAAGTTTTCATGGCAATAACTTTTTAAGGTGGGAAAGTTTTTGGTTTTATTTCAACCAATTAATCATCGATTACGGTGGAGGGTAATACAATAAGTTATTAACATTCAGTAATTTGCATATTATATTAATAACATATATGGTTATGAGATATATAATGAAAGTACGGAATAATGGTATTTCGATAAATAAATCGGAAGTCAGAAATGCAGTTGGCAGAGTGGCGTTCTCTATTATCCGTGAAAATCCGCCAAAATCCGCGGCATCCGCATGCTATTTTTCGATGGCACGCGGATTAACGCAGATCCCGAGTACTCGGGATAGAAGGCACATAGATCTATGTGTTTCTATGTGTCCTATGTTTCTATGTGTTTATATTCTTGATCATTTCTACCACTGACCGCTGACCGGCGACCGGCGACCGGCGACTGGTGAGCAGCTATCCCAGGTATGACTTGAGGATCTTGCTCCTCGAGGTATGCTTCAGCCGGCGAATAGCTTTTTCTTTGATCTGGCGGACACGTTCCCGGGTCAGATCAAATTTTTCGCCTATTTCTTCAAGAGTCATAGGATGTTTTGAATTAAGGCCGAAATAGAGCCTCACAACATCGGCTTCCCTTGGCGTAAGTGTCGAAATAGCCCGGTCGATCTCTTTCCGCAACGATTCCACCATCAGCTCTTTTTCGGGTGTATTGCTCTCATCGCTGCGAAGAACGTCGTAAAGGGTATTTTCTTCATCCTGGATCAGCGGGGCATCCATTGAAATATGACGTCCTGAGTTACGGATCGATTCCTTTACTTCGCTTTCAGGAATATCAAGCATCTCGGCGATTTCCTGCGCGTCGGGCTCTCTTTCATGCTGCTGTTCCAGCTTTGCGTATGCCTTGTTTATCTTGTTGATGGAACCGATCTTGTTCAGCGGCAGCCTAACGATCCTCGACTGTTCCGCCAGCGCCTGCAAAATCGACTGCCTGATCCACCATACAGCATAAGAGATGAATTTGAAGCCCCGGGTTTCATCAAACCGCTGGGCAGCTTTGATCAATCCGAGATTACCCTCATTGATAAGATCGGGCAGACTCAATCCCTGGTTCTGGTATTGTTTGGATACCGATACTACGAAACGAAGATTAGCTTTGGTCAGTTTCTCCAGGGCGTCCTTGTCACCGGCCTTAATCCGCCGTGCAAGTTCCACCTCCTCTTCAGCAGTAATAAGCTCAACCTTGCCGATTTCCTGCAAATATTTATCCAGCGATGCAGTTTCACGGTTGGTGACTTGTTTAGTAATCTTTAACTGGCGCATAGGTCGGATTATGGGAGTACAAAGCTAAAGTAATTTGTACGAACGAGGCGCAGTTATGTTGCAAAATATTATTGCTTTTGTGGAGGTTGAGGAAGCAGTGCTTTCCTCGACAATTTCAGTTTTCCCGTACTGGTATCAATACCAATGAGTTTCACGTCAATCATCTGTCCGACCTTCATGTATTTTTCGATATCGGTCACCCGTTGCCAGTCAATTTCGGAGATGTGAAGCAAGCCTTCTTTTCCGGGCAGAATTTCGACGAAAGCGCCGAATGCAACGATACTCTTCACTTTGCCGTTATAAACTGTACCGACTTCGGGAACAGCCACGATTTTCCTGATGCGGTCCTTTGCAGCTTCGATCGATTCTTTATTGCTTGAGAAAATATCGATAACTCCAAATTCCCCTACTTCTTCGATAATAATCGTCGATCCTGTCTCTTTCTGCATCTCCTGTATGATCTTTCCTCCCGGTCCGATGATGGCGCCGATAAATTCCTTCGGAACAGTCATTTTCTCGATTCTCGGGACAAACGGTTTATAATCTTCCCTCGGGGCAGAGATCGTCTTCAGCATTTCTCCAAGGATATGCTGTCTTCCTCTGCGGGCCTGTTCAAGAGCCTGTTCCATAATTTCAAATGACAAGCCTTCCATCTTGATATCCATCTGGCAGGCAGTGATCCCGTCGGCCGTGCCGGTAACTTTAAAATCCATATCGCCGAGGTGGTCTTCATCTCCAAGGATATCTGATAGAACAGCGTATTTGCCGGTTTCTTTATCCGTAATCAGCCCCATAGCGATGCCGGAGACCGGTTTTTTGATCTTCACGCCTGCATCCATCAGCGCCAAACAACCTCCGCAAACCGAAGCCATTGACGAAGAACCGTTGGATTCCAGGATATCGGAAACAACACGGACGGTATAAGGATTGATGTCATCTCCCGGGATCACTGGTTTCAGGGCGCGCAAGGCCAGGTTGCCGTGACCGATCTCGCGACGGCTGGTTCCACCGAGGCGTTTTACTTCGCCGGTAGAAAACCCGGGGAAATTATAATGCAGCATAAAATCGCTCGAGCCTTCCAGCACGGCCCCGTCGAGGACCTGCTTATCGAGCTTGGTGCCAAGGGTGACGCTTACGAGAGCCTGGGTCTCACCGCGTGTGAAAATAGCTGATCCATGGGCGGCGGGCAGAAAGTCGACTTCGCTCCAGATCGGGCGGATATCTTCCGGGCCGCGACCGTCAAGCCTTTTCTTTTTTTCAAGAACGCAAGCCCTGACGGCTTTTTTCTCGGCATCCTCAAAATAGCGGTTGACAAGAGATTCCAATTCTTCGCGCTTCTCTTCCGGGATAGTTTCGATATAAGCCGTTTTTACCTGGTTAAAAGCCTCGTGACGAATGTGTTTATTGGCGATAGCGCTGCCTGATATTTCATAAAACTTTTGATAGGCATAATCATTAACTGACTTCTGCAAATCAACATCCTCGATCAATTCGGGAACTGTCATTTTTTCCTGCTTTTCAGGGAGCATTTCAACCAGCTCAAGCTGGGCACGGCATTGCTGTTTGATCGCTTCATGCCCTTTTTTGATGGCTTCCAGCATAACAGATTCTGAAACTTCTTTCATCTCACCTTCAACCATCACGATATGATCCAATGTACCTGCAACCATCAGATCGAGGTCGGCTTCTACTGTTTGTGCGATAGAAGGATTAATGACAAACTGGCCTCCGATCCTACTCACCCTTACTTCAGAGATTGGCCCGAGGAAAGGAATATTGGAGACCATGAGGGCGGATGAGGCTGCAAGAGCCACCAGCGTATCGGGAAGATTTTTTTTATCTCCGGAGATCAGCATGATCTGAACCTGGATCTCGTTATAAAAGTTGTCGGGGAATAGCGGCCTGAGCGCCCGGTCGACCAGGCGGGAGATCAATATTTCATATTCTGACGGGCGGGCTTCTCTTTTAAAGAAACCGCCGGGGAATTTACCGGTGGCGGCGTATCTTTCTTTATACTCGACGGTTAACGGAAAGTAACCTGCATCCGGGGACGCTTCCGGGGTTACAATGACGGTAGCTAACAGCATGGTGTCGTCCATTTTGACAACGACGGCTCCGGCGGCCTGCTTGGCGAGCCTTCCGGTTTCAATGGAAATTTCGCGGCCGTCTTCTAACTTGAATTTTTTAATAATTGCTTGTGATGACATTTTCTTCTTCTTCTTTTTCTATGGGTGGATAAATATGAAAAAAGGCAATGCTGAGATTGCCTTTCCTCGGGTATATATTGATAATAATTGTCTACTTTCTTATTCCTAAATTCTTGACAATTGCCCGGTAGCGCTCTATATCGACCTCTTTCAGATATTCGAGGAGGCTGCGGCGTTTCCCGACGAGGGCCACCAGTGACCGGCGCGTGGCAAAGTCCTTTTTATTAATCTTTAAATGTTCTGTCAGGTAATTGATCCGGTGTGTGAACATGGCAACCTGGCCTTCAGGTGATCCGGTGTCCTTTTCGGACTTTCCATGTGTCGTAAAAAACTCTTTTTTCTTTTCTGACGAGAGATACATATCGATCTAAATATTAATTTATAATTGAGCCGGCAAAGATAGGGAAATATTTCGGTTCGGCAACGGGCTGAGGATATTTTTTTAGTAAGAAGTGATCGATTGTTCGATTGTTCGATTGTTTGAGTGTTCAATTGTTATTCTGCTGACCGCCGACCGCTGACCGCCGACTCTCAAAAACTCCACTTCAGCCTCATAAAAACCAGCGATCCGTAATCGCCAAATTCCGTCAGATCTATTTCCCCAGAAAATCTGGCCGATAATGAATAGTGAAATATTGTTCGGTCAGGGAGATGTCCAGCGATGGCCCGACGAATCCGGACTTGTCATTCGGATTGAAAATACAGGCCAGGTCGGCGCGGATAAGCGGGGTCACCGGGTAACCAATATCCCCATAAACCGAATGCTTTGCCAGGGTAAAATTTTTCGCGGAGATATCCCTGTAAAGTGTCAAAAGACTGCCGGAGCCGGCCGGCCCTTTTGTCCCTGCGCTGTTGTACAAGTAAGATCCGCTGATGAACAGTGAATTCCTGAAAGTGTAATTCAGGCTTACCGAACACTCATAAATGCCGGTCGTATCGGAAAAGTTCTCATACGGGTGAAAATAGCTCATTTCACCGGTAAACCCTGCTCCTTTGATATCTCCCGACCATCCCGCACCGACGACGGCATCATCCGTCATAACCCCTCCGAATGCCTGGAAATCATAGTTCCAGCGGTTAAATTTATACATGAGCGCCGATGTGACCTTATTATCATGGTCCAATTTAAATCCTAACTGCGTGGACGCGGCCGATCCGGTGTAATATTCCAGCAGGATGGCATCGCAGCCGGGCCGCTCGATATAATCGAAATCGAAATAATTGAAGGAATTGAAGATATCATTCGGCGTCCAGACAAGGTTGATTCCCCAGTTTATACGCTGCCGGCCCGCGGTAGCCTCGAATTTGCCGGTCTTTATCTTAAAATTCAGCCTGTCGATATTTGTGTAGAAATAATAGGATGAATCGCTTACCCATAATTTGGTCAGGTCGAAAAAGCCTTCTTCCACGGTCGACATCTCGGCATAGTATGGATAATAAAGCTGCACCATCTGGCCAAGGTTCAGATTGTTCCGCATGCCGAGATGGAAAGAAAAAACATTCCCGGGATTCCACCGGAAATCCAGGCGGTTGTATACCGATGATATGGTCTGCCAGCGGCTCGTTTCCGGCGGTATCCATACATTCTGCATGGCCTGCAGGTGGCCGTTCAGCCTCCAGTTCCGTTCATTTTCCTGGGCGGTAAGATTACAAGTCAGAAACAAGAAGATGAGAAGTACGCCAAGCTTTGATATATATCCGCGTAAATCCGCCGCAACTTGTCCC